>CAKZYA010000035.1 GCA_937883755.1 uncultured Flammeovirgaceae bacterium
AACTACAACTGGAAATCTCTAATTACTAATGTTCCTAACTAAGGGAAGCTTACACAACCACGAAATACTTCCAGATGGGTTTTTCGACCTGATTTTTGAAATCAAAAGCGGACAACTTACCAAAGTATCGCTGACAGGTGTTTGGACAAAGCAAATCCAAATTTCCATACCAAAAAACACCCGATTGATAGGCGTTCGCTTCAAACTGATTTCCGCCGAGTATATTTTCAAACAGTCAATCAAAGAACTTAAAAACAAAAAAGCGGACTTGCCAATGACTTTTTTAGGCTGTGAATACTTCGACTTTAACGATTTCAGAAAATTCACTGATTCGCTTTCCGAAAGGTTACAATATGGACTCAAAAACCTAAAAGAAATTGACAGTAGAAAATTTGAGCTTTTCAAGATTCTTTATGAGCGAAAAGGTGAGATTTCAGTCCAAGAACTATCAAATAAAATTTTTTGGAGCAATCGGCAAATCAACAGATATTTCAACAGTCGTTTCGGTTTTTCGCTTAAAACATTCTGCAATATCATAAAATGCAATTCCTCATTTTCCCAAATAGCGAAAGGACAATTATTTCCCGAACGAGAATACTACGACCAAGCCCATTTTATCAAAGAAATTAAGCGATACACAGGTGTCACACCAAAAGATTTGTTCCAAAACAAAAACGACCGATTTTTACAATTATCCACACTTCGAGAGGCCTAAATTTACGCTTTCAACATAAATTCAAGGAAAATGAAAGCAAACAAATTAACACCGAACTTCGAGGTAAAGAACATTCGAGAAACCGTAGCGTTTTATCAAAATTTTTTAGGCTTTTCCCTTACAATGGCAGTTCCCGAAACCCAAGACGGAATTGAACAGACATTGGCAGACGGAAAAGAATATGTTTACGCATTAGTAGGCAAGGACAAAGTAGAAATGATGTTTCAGCGAACCGACAGTTTCAAAGAAGACGTAAGTCTTGCAAAAGACATCTCGCTG
The DNA here is from genome assembly GCA_937883755.1 of uncultured Flammeovirgaceae bacterium. Classification (GTDB taxonomy): domain Bacteria; phylum Bacteroidota; class Bacteroidia; order Cytophagales; family Cyclobacteriaceae; genus Tunicatimonas. The sequence goes on from CAKZYA010000035.1 coordinate 995, forward strand.
GGAGCAAGCGTTTCGTTCTATATGGAAATTGACGGAATCGAAGATTTTTACGGACAAATTAAGAGTAACGGCTTAAATCCGACCGAACTGAAAACCGCTTGGTACGGAATGAGGGAATTTTACATTACCGACAATAACGGCTACATTCTCGGATTTGCCGAAAAGAACGACTGATTATGGATATTGAAACCTATCGCAGTTATTGTCTTTCCATAAAAGGAGCAGAGGAAAAAACGCCTTTCGACAAGACAACATTGGTGTTTTCGGTTAAAGGCAAAATGTTCAGTTCGACCAACATTGATACTTTTGAACTAATCAATGTAAAGTGTGACCCTGAAGAGACTCTTTTGCTTCGAGAAAAATACGAAGAAGTAATACCAGCCTACTATATGAACAAAAAGCATTGGAACAGTATTTTGACCAACGGAAAAATTACAAACGGACAAATAGAAAAATGGATTAAGGATTCATACTATTTGGTAGTTGCAGGACTGCCGAAAAAAGTACGAGAAGAATTTCAAAATGAATAAAAAACGGCACACAACACGGTGTATAAGCATTAGCGGTTTGGGTGCTAATCTGAACTATTTTTCGTTTAATTAAAGTATCTTTTCAACCGAAAAGCAGTTGTATAAAATCCGCCACTGCGCTTATACGAGACCGCCGTATACGACCAGAAAAAGATGTCAGCATTAACCTTAGAAATTGACCTTCATAGAAACTCTGAAAGACAGGGACCGGGTAGTTCAGAAGAGACTATCAAAGCTCTGGAGTTGACAAGTATATCAAAAAAGAAAGATTTAAAGCTTGCGGATATTGGCTGTGGTTCTGGTGGTCAAACCATTACCCTTGCCCAGAACATTGATGGACACATCACAGCCGTTGATTTAGCTTCTGATTTTTTAGAAGAATTAAATGAAAAATCAAAGCTATTTAAGATTGAGGATAAAATACAAACACTTAAAGAGTCCATGGACTGTCTTCCCTTCCAAGAGGGATCCTTTGATATCATTTGGTCAGAAGGCGCGATATACAATATCGGTTTTGAAGCAGGTATCAAAAAATGGAGAGAATACTTAAAGCCAGACGGATACCTATGTGTAAGTGAGATAACGTGGATAACCAATACTCGACCCCAAGAAATTGAAGATTATTGGAAAACAGAATGTCCGGAGATAAATACTGCTTCTGATAACATAAAAATATTAGAAGATAACGGATACGCACTTCGGGGATACTTTTGTTTACAAGAAGATAGTTGGATTACCAACTATTATAAACCCATAGAGAAGCGCTTTTCTTCTTTTCTCCAACGTCATAAATATTCTGAATCGGCTAGAGAAGTTGTAAAAGTATACAAGGCGGAGATTGAATTATACAGAAAGTTTAAAGAATATTTTAGCTACGGATTCTACGTAGCTAAAAGGGATAAATAATAAGGCATGAAGCCTCTAAAAGATGAAATAGCCCTTGTCACCGGTAGAACACAAAATGGCGGGAAAAGAATGTCTAAGATACTCAGAAAAGGTTTTAGAGTAAGACCAACTAAAAAGTTAAGATCTTCAGTTCCATTATTTTTCATCAAATAAACTCAAGGGCAAATGGCATGTACGAGAAAATTCATTTAGTCAAATTTGATCGTTCTAGGCATCCAGGGGTAGAGTTTGAAATCTTACCCCTCGAGAATATTCTCCACCGTAAAGATTTAGACCACAATCAGCTCAACCCTCATCAAATTAGCTTTTACTTACTGATTCTAATAACCAGTGGAAACGGAAAGCATACTATCGATTTTAAAGAACATGCTTATCACGCAGGTACGATACTAACGATAAGAAAAGATCAAATTCACAGCTTTCACCCCAGTTCTGCCACAGGACATGTCCTCTTATTTACCGAAGAGTTCGTGCTTAGCTTTATGGAGCATACCAGTGCCAAAAAAATCAAAGAAGTATTTAATGAATTATTGTTTCAGCAGACGACAGACTTACCCTCTACCGAGTTAGAAGAAGTCATCATTATCATTAAACAAATAACCGACGAATTTAATCGTTACGCCGATGTATATAGTTCGAGTATTGTTAGAAACTTACTACAGGTATTAGTCAGTAAAGTCCACAGAACTAGAAATATAAAAGATAGCAATCTAGACCATAAAGTATGAAAATCAGGACTAGGGTAGACAGATTTTAGTTTTTACTATCTTCAGTCAACTTAGATAACCGATCGGGCTAGCTGCTTAACAAGATAATCTAAGCGTCTTCTATATCATAATGTATTGTGCGGTTCTCCCCGGGATGATTACCCGCAATGAGCAAAGGAAGAGAAATGAATCGTCGAGTAGGGTATTTTTATCCTACATCTTAGTTTTCTGCTAGGTAGACAAAAAATTGGAATCTGGAAGAAGCGGCGGAAAAGTAGCACCTACTATCAATATTTTAAAAAATAAATTTTGAGCGAAGGATTTTGAAAGAGGAGATGTCTAACTGAATGAATACTATCTTAAAACGTAATCTTCTAACAATGAAACACTCAAAATTTTTAATCATTGCCCTAATAGTAACAACTATTCTGCTTCCATCTTGTGCCGAGGATGATGAAAACATAGATAGCGGAGACACCTCAACTGGAGTTGTGACACCAGTATCTGCATTTGATGAGTTTAATCCTGATGCAGTAACCATTTCATTTGATGGCGATGAAATTACCATTGAATCAAATGGTTTGCCTAACCACACTTCTCCCTACTGGGAAGAGACGAATCCCCTATATGTAGAGCCAATTATTGCTACTCGACAGACACCTGGGCGTATTGGTGGCGATCGTAGTTTTACAGTTACTGTTCCTGCTGCGCCAGCATTAGCCTCTTCGAGCACAGCTACAGGCTTAGGTCCCATTGGCATTTCTGTAACGGGTGTCCCTATTTTCAATGATACCGAAGGCCCAAATAGACCGTTAGAAGAACAAATTGCTGAAACATTTGATTATGCGGGAGCTCACAATGGTCCTTCAGGCTATCACTACCATGTAGAGTCTTCAGATGTACCCGAAAATACAATGCTTTCTCATGATGATGAAAAATTGGTGGGGATTATGGCGGATGGCTTTTTATTATACGGAAGAAGAGAGATGGATGGCTCCTATCCTACAGATTTAGATGAATCAGGAGGACATTATGGAGAGACACAACACAGTAATGGAGAAAAAATTTACCATTATCACATCATTAATGAATACTATTTAGGAGATTTAATCGTCCTTTTTGGCGGTGATCTACAAGGCACTCCCAATAGCATTATGTAATTGAATAATACATTTTTAGACTTACTGAAATTGTTCATAATTGAAAATTATAGATGATTTCTGATTCTTAAAAACTGGCAAAATGAATCAATATTTCTTGATAGTATTGATACTTGGAGTATGCCTCATCAGCTGTGCTGAAAAGAGAACGTCCATAATCTCATCTCCAACAAATTCAGCTGATATACTCTTAGCTATACCAGATACTACTGTTGATAAATCTAAGCTATATTATGATACAAAAAGGTCGCTCTGGACTTTAAACGACCAATTATACTCTGGCTATACTGTTAGTTTCTACCCGGACAATACACTAAAGGAGAAGTTTGGGATCTTAAAAGGTAGAAAGCAAAATCGAGCCATTTATTGGTATTCCGATGGACATTATAAACGTGTCGTAAACTATCATAATGGAAAACTAAACAGGAATAAGAAAGCCTGGTCGTCTGATTCATCACATATTTTATTATCTCATCTCAAATATGTTTCTGGTAAGCTCCATGGAGAACAAAAAAAGTGGTATCCAACTGGAGAGTTATTTAAGAAATTAAATTTGAATATGGGAAAAGAGGAAGGTCTTCAGCAGGCATTTAGGAAAAATGGTGCCCTATTTGCTAACTATGAAGCTCGAGAAGGTAGAGTTTTTGGCTTAAAAAAAGCAACTCTTTGTTTTGGCTTAGAGGATGAAAGCATTCAACAGCAAAAAGAATGAAGAGAAAAAGGGTTGCAGCAAATAAATAAACCCTAATTCGGCATCCGCTAGCATTAATACAATTAAAAGACAATGCCCAAGGAACATCCTAGAATCGTCGATAGAAAAATAATGTCTTACTAAACTGATAAAAAAGCTGGTAGCAAATGATATAGCACATACTCTAAGTGGTCATATCCAAGTCATGACGGGAAACTTTATTGAGCAGTTAGGAGAGCCAGAGAATATTTTGCAAGTAGCATCAACGTTGCAATTCACTTTTTAAGAAGGATATGAGCTGCCAGGCATAAACAATCAGTATCTACAGTAGCCTGCGGTTTTAAAAATATGATCGAACAGATTGCAAATACAAACTGCGTTTATTAATCGTGAAATAGAAGCTAAAGCCAGCTTTTACAATTCAATAACTCCCACTAAAGTTAAGTCTAGTACCTTGTTAAAGGTAAGAATTGGGGTTGGGGATATGAACCTGTCTAATATTTTGATCAAAGCACATCCTTAGCAGTAACTTTGAGTTGCTATGCTTTATCAAAACGGTAGAGAACCTACGACGCCGATTTGTAGAGCAGGGCTTTACGACTGCACTCAATGGCCAAAAGCGAGTCCATCCACCGATAGATAAACTGCTGGATGGTGAACAGGAAGCCAAAGTGATTGCTATGCGTTTAGGTAGTCCGCCAACTGGATATGGTCACTGGATCCTACGTTTGTTAGCTCGTAAACTCGTTGAGCTAGAGATAGCAGAAACCATCAGTCATGAGACAGTGCGTCAGACACTCAAAAAAACGGTATGGGATGACCAAGCGTAAGATTACTTATTGGGTAATTCCACCCCGAGCAGACGCTGAATTTGTAGCTTGTATGGAAGAAATGCTGGATGTTTATCAGCGTTCCTATGATGCCGCTATCCGGTCATTGCCATGGATGAGCCACCCGTACAGTTAATCAGGGAAACCCGAACATCCTTAGTAGCCAGTCAAAAACATCCTCAACGTGTGGATTATAAGTACGAACAGGCTAGTACGGCGAGTATCTTCATGTTCACCGAAACCTTATCCGGTTGGCGACAGGCTACCGCCCGCCCTGAGTGTAAAAAAGCTGATTGGGCAGAAGAAGTAGCCGCGCTATTGGAAGGATGATATGCTAAGGCTGAGAAAATCACACTGATTCGCGACAACCTGAACACCTATACCAAAGGAGCGTTCTATGAAGTATTTGATCCGGAAATGGTTTGGCGGTTGGTCAAACGTATAGAGTTTTGCTATGCCCCTAAACACGACTCGTGGCTAAACGTAGCTGAAAACGAACTTAGTGCCGTGACCCGCCAATGTCTAGCTCATCGCCGATATAGCTGTGCTGCAAGAACAAATCAAAGCGTGGGCACAGGATGTGAACCAAACCCAGCGAGGCGTGGATTGGTAACTTAAAATTGATGATGCTCGCTGTAAACTCAAGTCCATCTACTCTAATTCTTTATCTTGACTAAGCACTAGTATGTTTCTACAGTTGTTGAGCGTAGTACGAATTGAAAAATATCAGAACGTTCAACAAAGAGTGATATATTCAAGCCGATATTACCAATTACAAAAGCTGATAAAGAGAAAAGATTACGCATGAGGATATTCGAGAAGTATATAAATGCTGAAAATACAATACTGTTAGAAGAATGGGAGCTTATTAAGAATACAGGCAGACTAACACATATCAGAAAAGAAGAACTTTTAGCTCAACAGAATATTCTTTTTAAAGATGAGGTTTTCATTGAGAAAGGGGTTATGAGAGCCTACATGATTGATGATGATGGTAACGATAAGAGCATTGCATTTTTTCAGAAAGGTGAATTTATGAGTATTTCTACCTTGAGGACAAAAAATGGTAAATCTTTACATTATTACCAGGCTTTGTGTGAAACCGAACTGTTATTGTTCAAACCAGAAGTAATAAGATCTTTTTTATCAAGGAATAATTCGCTTATCCAAATTGGAAAAAATATTAAAGAGAAGTGATTTAAACTTTTAAGAGTTAGATATAGAAAAAATGCGTACTGCCACTT
>CAKZYA010000036.1 GCA_937883755.1 uncultured Flammeovirgaceae bacterium
ATAAACGATTTGTTTTCCAGTTTTAATCGTTCCTATTTTTGGGGAAGCTTACAGTATAACCACACCTTTTTGAGCAATTTTGTGTAACTCATTATGTGTTAGTTATGCAAACCTTTACTTCTTTCCAACGGCTGCTCGCTATAAAACGCTATAGCCCTACCACGATCAAGACCTACGTGGGGCTGCTTACTGTCTTTCAGACCTTCATAGGTAATACGCCCATTCAGGAGCTCAAGACCTCAGCACTACTTAGCCACATACTTCGTATTGTGGAGGCCAGGCGGTACACCTATTCGTCACATAAGCAGTTGATTAGCGCTATTGCGCTATACTTAAAAGAGGTTCATCGGCGTGTTATTGATTTTAGCCCGGTGTATCCTACCCGCAAACCTCAGCCCCTGCCTGAAATTTTAAGTTTGAGTGAGGTGCAAGCCATCCTTTCGGCTAGCCAAAACCTGAAGCATCGTACCATGCTCACCCTAATTTATGCCCTAGGTCTACGAAGTGGAGAACTGATCCGGCTCAAAATTGCCGATATCGATAGCAAACGCCAAATAGTGCATTTGAAAGGGACCAAAGGAAACAAAGATCGCTTGTTACCCCTATCCGAGAAATTACGGGACATTTTACGAATTTATTATCAAAAATATCGCCCGAAAGAGTATTTGTTCAACGGGCAAAAGTCCGCCACCTACTCACCTCAGAGCTTACGAAAGGTCTTTACGGGTGCTTGCCAAAAAGCAAATATCGGTAAAAAAGTCACCCTACATAGCCTCCGCCACGCTTACGCTACCCATCTATTGGAGGCAGGTACTGATGTGCGGGTTATTCAGCAATTACTCGGTCATAGTTCTATCCGCACCACCATGATCTATACCCACGTAACTACCCGTAACTTAATGAAAGTACCGAGCCCGCTAGATTTTTTAGATGAGTAGACAATATGTCTTTTCCAAAATCAATAGGCTTGGCTAAGCAACAAACGCTCACTTCACAGTTACAAACTACTCAATCTTATAAAAAATAAAGTTTAGATTCGCTTAGCCCGCGGCTGAAGATCGGTTAGCGCTCCAATTCGGATAGGTTCTCCGGACTCAATGCTGTTGCGGGCAGCTACCCCAATGAGAATAGACATCGCTCCGTCGCGTACTCCCGCCGCCCGGTCGTAAGGATCTTTTTCTTCGGGGCTTTTAAAGATTTTGTCGTGCAAACGCTTATCACCGCCTCCGTGGCCGCCTCGCTCTACCGGAACATTTACTGTCTCAAAATTATTCCAGTTTTTATGGACAATCAGCGGTTCTGACTGAGCTTCATCTTCGCCACTTTGGCTCATCTCTGCCGCGTGTAATTCAGATTGACTCATATTTTCACTTTTGAAGTACGGAATATCCAACCAGGCTTCAATGCGGCCATCCATACCGTTAAAGGCAATCCGCCAGCCTTCGTAAGGAGAATAGGTAGTGAGCGAATAGTTCACCACCACGTCGTTAGCGTATTTGATCTGAGCTGACATTTTATCGTAGATATTAATATCCTCGCGGAACAGGCAGTTATCGCGAATGTAGCCATCGTACTCCTCGTTCTTCACATATAAATCCATATCCCGCTCACTTTTCGTGATATCCCAGTGGAATTTACAGTTACTTTTATGCTCGCAGGAGCGGCAGTTATCACCTCGGAACGGGCCATTTATTCCGTAGTGTTCTAAAGCTCCGTAGGCAAAAACTTCGGAAGGGTCAGAGTCGAGCCACCAGTTCAGCAGATCGAAGTGATGGGTAGATTTGTGTACCCAAAGCGTTCCGCCTGCTTGTCGCAATCCGTGCCAACGCCGGAAGTAAGAAGCACCGTGATAGGTATTTAAGTACCAGTTAAAGTCTACCGAAGTAATCTTCCCGATAGCTCCTTCCATGAGCAACTCTTTAATTTTGGTAGCATAGGGGCTCCATCGGTAGTTAAAGCCTACGATCAGGTTTTTACTGGAGCTTCGCTCAGCATCCAGAATAGCCTGGCACTTTCGCTCATCAGTGGTGAGAGGCTTTTCAGTAAGTACATCGCAGCCCATTTGTAGACCCTTAATGATAAACTCGTGGTGCGTAGAATCCTTAGTAGTAACGATTACCAAATCAGGTTTGGTCTGGGTGACCATCTCCTCAAAGTTAGTAAAAGTAGGACAGCTAACACCCATATATTTTTTAGCATACGCTAAACGCCCTGGATTGATATCACTCAGGCCAACAAACTCCAGAATATCGGGATACTGCTCTACCAATCGCTTGCCCCAAAAAGAAGTGCCGCGAACACCAGTGCCCACTAAAACTACTTTGAGCTTTTCATCTTTTAATCCAAAACCAGCCGCCGGAGCCGTGATCATAGAACCGGCGGCGAGCATACTGATGGAAGACAAAAAAGAACGGCGAGAAGAGTCGTGTTTAGTCATGGTTACTTAAAGTCAGGTTGTCTGGTTAAGATATTAAGAATTATTGATTTATTCCGTTATTCAGGACTTTTTTATAAAAACGCGCAATGGTAAAAATAGATACTTTTGCTTATTCATTTTTGTCTGGGAGACCCCGTCCCGATCGGGCCGACTTGCCACAAAAACGAACCGCGCCACACAGTAGGCGCGGCGGCAAAAAAAGTCAAGTGCTACATCCATGGTAGATCCCCGCCGGGAAAAATTCAAGGTTTCTCCGCAAAACCCCACGCACGCCCGCTGAATTTTCCGGTCAACGCACTAATAACGTCGTGCTTTCTACAAATAATATTTTTATGAGAAAACCATGACTAATGATAAAATCGAAGAAATGTAGAAAATAAAGATTAGATATAACCATAAAACAAAAAAGCCCGATAGAACCGGGCTTTTTTGATATTGTAAGTTAAACCACAAAAAGGAATAGAATGATCGTGTTCAAATTACAAAATTTTTAATAAAATGGAAACTTTATTGACTTTTGTTCGTGCTCTCAAAAATTTTATCGGCTGAGTTTGCGACGAATCCCTGGTACAATTCTCCATTAGGTTGGGGGTAACGTTGGGCAAATTCGTAGTAACAAGCTGGTACCGATTGAGTTCCGTCACTAAAGTCTACCTCTACCGTATCAGCCAGTGTAGAGGATTGCTCTAGATACACATCCTTGGAACCTTTCACTTCACCGCCACTGTCGTTCATCTTAAAGCCGTTCTGTTTAATAAACTCATTCACTTCCCGAATATCGCTGAAGCTAGAAAGAGCGTTGACAAATACCGTAAAATGGTTGGGTCGATAACCGTGAGCCGCCATCCAGGCAGCGTACTCACTCTTTTCGCGAAGCTGTTCGTAGGTTTCGTAACTTACCTCCCAGGGGCGACCGTTGGAGCAAAAGTCAAATTGCTGGGTGGCGTAGTCGGGCACTTGGTCAACTAACTGGTTTATGGTGTTTTGTAAATCATCGTCAAATTCTTCCAACTTCAGTTCGCTAATGAAGATTCTGGGCATTTGAGTATTAGGGTGCTCGTAATGTTTAGCGTAGAGCTTCTTAGCGGTAAAGTGATAACCCTGACGGTATTCGTAACCGCTTTCCAAAAAGGGTCTTGCCAACACATCGATCGTTACCTTCGGATGATTAAAGGTGCGGAAGGCGATGTGATCGTTTTGTACCTGATCTCCTCTTTCCAGAAATGAGTTGTAAATCTTCAAAGCTTGCGGATTCATTGCGGTATAATCACTCCACATTTTATCCAGCAAGTCGGGTAATGTTGTAATGGTCATAGTTTGTTAATTTGTGTTCGCCTCGCCCCGGATGAGTCTCAGGGTCTGATTCTTTTTTGTTTATTCAATCTTGTAAAATTGGATGTAGCGAGCGGGTCGTTTCTACAAAACTGATTCCTAGTGTTTCCAACTCTTTTAAAATGGGTTGGTAAATTTCCTGATGTACCGGAATAGCCAGCCCCGTCAGTGAAATCTGATTAGTTAGAATAAGCTTTGTGGCAATTCCTAGTGGGTACCCTACGGTTTTTGCCATTCCCGAAAGGTGGTTCAACTGCCCGGTTACCGCCAGCGATGAAGTGGTAAGATGGTCTTCCCCATTTAGCTGATGCCCGACCAGGTGCTGCATCACAATCATATCTTCATCCTGCGACAGGGTTTGCCACTTTGTTTCTAGTAACTTTTGCAATACATCAGCTGGCGATGCCTTAGTCATGCCAATGGGTTTTTCATCGAGCAAGCCAAGCCAGGTAATCCGATCCATCAGTTCTGAGGTAACGTCCGTTCCGATATAGCGACTAAAATTAGTCACTAGGCTGTCTTCACTGTACGGCAAATAAGCCCGCACAAAATCGGCGTAAGTCATATTTTCCAGATTCCGTACTTCGTAACTATCATCGGTTAGCCCTAGCTGAACAAAAGCATTCCAGGCTGCGCAAAAACCAGGGCGGCGCAAGGTGCCGCGTAAAATAGTTTCGGCTTCGTAAATTCCGTACAGTTCGCGATACTTGAGTGAGTCGCGATTGGGGTAAGACTCAAAGCGTCCGTAACCGGGTACTTCTACTGCGGTGAGTCTCTTGAAAACGTGATGATGCGGGATATTTTTGTAGCGGCCTTTGTAAAGATACTGAGCCGTACCAAACTTACCCGCGAGTACGACGTTCCGGGGATTCCAGGTAAATTTGTATCGCCAGGGGTTATCATCTGAACCCGGAGCCATCAGTCCCCCGCAGGAAGATTGGAAGGAAGTCACGGTGCCACCCTGAGCTTTTATGCCATCAATAATCTTCATGGCCGACATATGATCCAAGCCTGGGTCAAGACCACACTCATATAAAAACAATAAGCCTTTCTCTTCAATATCAGCTCGTAGCTCCTTCACGTCATCGCTGACGTAGGAAGCGGTAATCAGATTTTTTTGTAATGCCAAGCAGGAATGCACTACATGAATGTGAAACCGCGCTGGTAACATTGATATAACTAAATCTGCCTGCTCAATAATATTATTTCGGGCTTCTTTATTGAGCACATCAAGCTGTTGCACCTCCACCGTAGGATATTGCTGCTGAAGAGTAGCTATGGTTTGTGCCGACGCATCGGCTACGGTCACCTTCCAATCGTATTGTTGGCGCTGCTCACACACATACTGAATAAGGGCGGTGGTGGAGCGTCCCGCACCTAAAACGACCAAGTGTTTCATATACATTCTACCTTTTCAAAGGTAACGACGGAAGAGTATATTTCCTTGTGATTATGTATGGTTTATCTGAAGAAGAGATCAACTTTTGGAACGCTATTTTTCTCAAGAAATAGTTGCCACGTAAAATGACCTTCAAATGGCTGGTTTTCTAAAAACCTCTTGACCAACTCGACTAACGACAGTTCACTCCATTAATTAAACAGTTCACTCCATTTAAATGGCAATACGGTACTTTTGACTAAGCTATTAGCCTCTCAGACGAGTTGGGGAAATACGTTTGAAAATCAAATTACATAAAATCTTTTTTGACAATGAAAATGCCAACTATCAATTTTTATCGCCTGCTTCGCCTGACCGGAGCCCTCAGTTTAAGTCTACTATTTTTAGCCAGTTGTGACGATGATGACAACGGTGGCGACATGCCCGATCCGGAACCTACCCAGAACATTGTAGAGATTGCTCAAGGAGACGACCGCTTTGATATACTAGTGGAAGCAGTGGTTGCCGCCGAGCTAGATGATGACTTATCGGGAGCCGGCCCATTCACTGTTTTTGCTCCTACTGATGCTGCCTTTGAAGCACTATTGGCTGGTGCCGATGGTATTGATGCGCTAGAAGATATTAGTCAAGAGTCACTTATTCAGATTTTACAGTACCACGTGGCTAGTGGCAAGACACTTTCTACTGACTTGTCAGACGGACAAACGGTACCTACGCTATTAAGTGGTAGTAGCCTAACCATCGGGGTTGCCGGAGGTTCCGTAACGGTGAATGATGCCAACGTAGCCGTAGCTGATATAGAAGCAACCAACGGAGTAATCCACGCGATAGATCAGGTACTCGTTCCTGAAGGATTCGTCATTGAGCCTGCGGCGCAAACGATTGCCGAAATTGCTGCTGGAAATGAATCTTTAAGTTTGTTAGTAGATGCTTTGGGGCGAGTTCCTAGCTTACTAGATGCTGCTGGCGATGAAACCGCTATGCTGACCGTATTTGCTCCTACCAACGATGCTTTCGCAGCCTTGCTTACTACGCTTACTGATGCTACCGGAAATACTTTCGCAAGCTTAGACGATGTGCCGGATTATGTATTAGAAAGAGTACTACAGTACCACATCTTAGGAAGCCCTAAAACCGCTGCCGAGCTTACTGACTCAGAAGCAACATTAGAAGGAAGCAGCATTAGCGTTGATGGCACAGTGCTTAATGGTAGTGTCAATGTAGTGGATGGATTAGCAGATATTTCGGCTAGTAATGGAGTAGTTCATGTAATTGATGCCGTACTAGTTCCTGCATTTATTTTGAATAGCCTGGGCACAGTGTTAGAACCAGCTATTTTTGATGGAGAGGGAAGGTTTACTACGCTAGTAACTGCCGTTGAAACCGCTGAACTCGCTGGTGCGCTTACCAACGCTGATGCTACTTTAACGGTATTTGCCCCTACGAACGACGCATTTACTGCCTACATTGATGCTAGTGCTTTCGCGGATGCTAATGAGCTTTTAGCTTCCGATATGTTGGCTGATATTTTACTGTATCACGTATTGAGTAGTACAGTGCCTTCATCAGCTATTGCTGCTGGCTCATCATCAGTAGCTACGTTTGATGTTGACGGTGATGGCATTAGCCCAGAAATTTACATTAGCAACAATGGCGAAGATGGAATCTTTATCAATGGCAATGCTCAGGTAGTTGTTCCTAATCTGGAAGAAGGCAACGGAGTAGTACATGCAATTAATGGAGTGCTAGTGCCGCCCATGAATTCTATTGCCGAGGTCGTAGTAGCTTCTGCTGGCGCTGATCCTGCCGAGTTTACCCTATTACTAGCAGCACTACAAAATGCTGATGATACTGATGGAGATTTAGTAGAGCTACTGAGTGGTGATGGAACGTTTACAGTATTTGCCCCTACGGATGCTGCATTTAATGCGGCGGGCTTTGCCGATGTAGCTGCGGTTGAAGCAGCGGATGCTGCTACACTACGATCCATACTACTGTACCACGTGGTATCTGGAGCGGCCGTATTCTCAACTGATTTGGCAAGTGGTGCTGTAACTACTGCCGGAGGTGGAGACATTACCGTTACCGTAGCTGATCCAGTAACTATCGCTGACCTTAACGCCGATAGTGCCGATGCTGAAGTAACCAGTGTAAACATTCTGGCAACTAACGGAGTTATTCACGTAATTAATCAGGTATTACTTCCGGAATAAAGAAAATCAAATCTAAATTATATTTCAGGCAGGTGCTCTACGGAGTATCTGCCTATTTTTTTGCCTCAATCAGCATTTCTTTCCCTCCTTATCTTCCAACACGGCCTTTTCATAAAAAATTATTCGTAGAAAATTATGAATTATCAACGCGTTGGCCGGAAAATTCAGCGGGCGTGCGCGGGATTTGTGTGTAGAAGCTTTGAATTTTTCCCGGCGGGGACCGCTTGAATTTTTTGGCGGCCGCCGCGCCCACCGCGTGGTGCGGTTCGTTTTTGTGCGGTTCGCCGCGCGATCAAGACAAAAATGAACGAGCAAAAATGTCCATTTTCGGCATTGCGTGTTTTTATGAAAAGGCCCTGCATCTTCCAAGGCTCATTTCAGCTATTTTCCTAACAGATCGTTATTTTAGTAGCTATGGAAAAAGCTGTTTCAGAAAAGGATGATCATTACTTTATAGCAATGGCAATTGATTTGGCTCAAAAAGGGATGAATAATAATCTCGGTGGACCATTCGGAGCCATTGTGGTGAAGAAGCAGGAAATCGTCGGTCGGGGTCAGAACCAAGTTACTTCATCTTGTGATCCTACCGCTCACGCCGAGGTTGTCGCCATTCGGGATGCCTGTCGAAACCTGAATACTTTTGAACTTAGCGACTGTACCATCTACACCTCCTGTGAGCCCTGCCCCATGTGCCTGGGAGCAATCTACTGGGCACGAATTGAACGAGTAGTATTCGCTGCTACCCGCCACGATGCTGCCCAAGTTAATTTTGACGATGAGTGGCTCTACCGAGAAATTCCTCTTGTTTGGGAAGAGAGAAAACTAGATTATCAACAGATTGGGCAGAGTGAAGCCTCTAAGCTATTTGATGAGTGGAACGCTAAATCGGATAAGACTCCTTATTAGCTGAAAGGGTCAAACAAATTTTCAGAGTAAGCCGTTGGTTGAGTACAACTGACCTAATGTGCTTATGAAAACTACTATACCTTTTCTGGTTATTCTCGGTCTTTTTAACTGTACCAGCCCCGACAGTACTATGATCACCTCGGTTCCTTCTCCCTCCGAAAACATTACCATTAATTTCTCCCTACAGGAGGATGGCACTCCATCGTACGAAGTCATGCGAGGCGAAACCCCAGTCATCCAACCGTCCACGTTGGGTTTTGAGTTTCAAAATCAAGCAGCTTTGATGAGTGGGTTGGAGATTACCGGAACGGATACTGGCTCAGACGATGAAACCTGGGAAATGCCTTGGGGTGAGCAACGAACGGTAAGAAATCGCTACAACGAGCTGGTAGTGCATTTGCAAGAGAAAGAAGCTCCCAACCGTCTGCTGGATATTTACTTTCGGGCGTACAACGATGGCGTAGCATTTCACTATCACTTTCCTGAACAGCAAGGAGTGGACAGCTTGATTATCACGGATGAGAAAACCCAGTTTGCGCTTACTGGTGATCATACCTGCTGGTGGCAACCCGGCGACTGGGATATTTATGAGCATTTGTACAATACCAGTTCTTTCACCGAAATTGACGCTATTGCGAAACGTGACCATCCTGATTTGAACTCATCCTACATTCCTGAGAATGCGGTGAATACTCCAGTTACGATGCGTACTCCTGATGGGCTACACCTGAGTTTTCACGAAGCGGCTTTGATTGATTATGCGGGAATGACTTTACGGATTGACCCAGAAAATCTGCGAATGGAAAGCGGCCTGGTAGCCTCCGACCGATTGGGTTATAAGGTAAAACGGGTTTTGCCGTTCAGTACGCCCTGGCGAACTATTCAGATTAGCGAAGATGCCGCAGGACTGATTGAATCCAAATTGATCGTTAATCTAAATGAACCGAACAAACTGGGTGACGTAAGCTGGTTCACTCCCATGAAATACGTGGGTATCTGGTGGGAAATGCATCTTGGAATCTCTACCTGGGATATGGAAGGAACCCAGGATATGTCCACCTACACCACCGACCAAGTGACCGGAAGTAAACACGGAGCTACTACCGAAAACGCCAAACGCTACATTGATTTTGCGGCTGAAAATGGTATCAAAGGTTTGCTAGTGGAAGGCTGGAACACCGGCTGGGATCACTGGATTGGCTTCGAAGACCGCGAGGGCGTATTCGACTTCATCACCTCTTATCCTGATTACGACATTGAGGAAGTTGTACGTTACGGAAGAGAGAAAGGCGTAGAACTGATTATGCACCACGAAACCTCGGCGGCTCCGCGCACTTACGATCAACAAATGGATACGGCTTACGCCCTAATGCAATCGCTAGGGGTTCACTCGGTGAAGTCAGGTTACGTGGGGCCAATTATTCCGAAGGGCGAGTACCACCACGGACAATGGATGGTCAATCATTACAACAATGCTGCCATTAAAGCGGCGGACTATCAGGTAGCGGTAAACGCCCACGAGCCGATAAAAGCTACTGGTCTACGACGAACCTACCCCAATATGATTGCTCGGGAAGGTTTGAGAGGTCAGGAATTCAACGCCTGGGCATCGGACGGGGGTAACCCACCTGAACACCTACCAATAATTGCTTTCACCCGCATGCTCAGCGGTCCGATAGATTTTACTCCGGGAGTTTTTAATATCAAAATGGAGCCCTACAAGGAAGGCAATCAGGTGAATACTACTCTAGCTCATCAACTGGCATTGTACGTGGTGATCTACAGTCCGGTGCAAATGGCGGCTGACCTGCCCGAAAGCTACGAAGGCCAACCTGCCTTCCAGTTCATCCGTGACGTGGGCGTTAACTGGGAAAGGACTAAGGTGCTCAACGGAGAAGTGGGTGATTTCGTGACTATTGCCCGTGAAGAGCGTGACACCGGAAACTGGTTTGTGGGTGGCATCACCAATGAAGAAGCCCGCACGGTTACGGTAAAGTTCGATTTTTTGGAAGAAGAATCGGAGTACCTAGTCCGGCTCTACCACGACGGGGCAGATGCGCACTGGAATGACAACCCCAACAGTATTGAAATTGAGAAAATAGAAGTCTTTCCCTCGAACGAAATGGAAATAGACATGGCTCCTGGCGGCGGCTTCGCTATCAGTTTGATAAAGCAGTAGACTAACAATACTTTGATATTTAACAATAGATTGTAATGCAGGAAATAAGAGAACTTGGCGAAGTTAGTTGGACATATGATGAAATTCGGAATTCAATACCTGATTTTCTAGAGATATACAAACAAAAGCCGATCGATGATAATCAGGGCGGAATGAAATCTCCTCATATGTTTGCAACCTGGTTTCTACTAAAAAAAATAAACCCTAAAAATGTAATTGAAAGTGGAGTTTGGAAGGGGCAGGGTACATGGCTGATCGAGAAAACATTACCAGATGCTAAAATCTACAGCATTGATTTGAATCTGTCTAAACGAGAATACTTATCAGAGAAAGTCATGTATTTCGATACAGATTTTTTTAACATAGACTGGTCTATCATTCAAGAGAAAGAAAATACTATTTTATTTTTTGATGACCATCAAAATGCTTTTGAAAGGATCAAAAAGTGTAAAGGTTTAGGCTTCAAGTATTATTTGTTTGAGGATAATTATCCTAGTGGACCAGGTGATTGCTATAGTTTAAAGAAAGCGTTTCAACATGCAGGCTTTGAGCCAGACTCAAAGGAAAGAGGGTTAAGCAAAATTATTAAGACCTTATTAGGAAAAACTAATAGGGTCGCACCTAATTCTAAAGATGCTAGCTACTTAAAGAGGGTATTAGAAATATATTATGAATTCCCTCCAGTATTTATTAAAAAGAAAACTCGTTGGGGAGATAACTGGGACGGAGAGATTTATCCAACCCCACTACCTCTATATGAAGAAGTAGAACATGATTATCTTAGAGTATTCAGAGAAGAGGCAGATTCTTACACATGGTTGTGTTATGCTAAAATAAGGTAGTATGCACTACTTATGGAAGTTATATGTCTGCATTGAAACAAAAAAGGCAGATTCGTAGTGAACCTGCCTTCTATCAAACATTGACCACGACTTTCTATAGGTGAATTACTTTTTCACAAGCAGTACCTTCCCTACCAACTTAATGAAATAATAGCAGCGTAGAACATAAATTTTGGGCGATATTCTTGAGTAAGATGAGTAGAGAACTATTATCTGTTTTTGATTCCTTATCGGAAAAAGCTTTATCCGAGATTTTACAAATAAGCAGTACCATAAATCTTACAAAAAAGCATCTCGTTCTAGAACCCGATAAATATTCTAATGACTTATTTCTAGTCTTGAAAGGCAGTCTTAAACAATACTATCTCAAAGAAGAAAAAGAGGTTGTGTTTAGGCTAATTGTGGAGGATGAATTCTGTTGTTCAGCGTATACATTGATTACTGGCGGCAAAACCTTTGAGTATATAGAAACTACCGAAGAGACTACGCTTCTTCGTATCAATTATCAGAAGCTCTCGCAGCTTTACAATGATAGGATAGATGTTGCTAATTTGGGTCGGCGTTTAGCCGAACAATACTTCGTGCACGAGCAAGACCGACTATTATCCATCGTATTCAAAACACCCCAAGAGCGATATTTGGCCTTTATGCAGAAAAATGGAAGCTTAGTTCAGCGGTTTCCATTAGGTACTATTGCTTCTTTTCTGGGAATGACTCAAGAAACATTGAGCAGGCTACGCGCTAAGCGATTTTGATTTTGATCAAATAACTTCAATCGGTGACTTCTTATTTTTGAGTGTATCAAATTCAAAGGTAAGATGAACAGACAAGACAAAATTTTCTTTTTAGGCTACGGATTGGTCGTATGGTTTTTGGCTACAGTAAGCTTTAAATTCATAGGTTTCGACGAAAACATCATGTGGTTGAATTTTTTACTACTTGTTGTTGGAATGCCCTTATTAAATATGGTAGGTTATCGCTGGCGTAAAGTCAGAGGTAATGATAAAGCAAAGGCTTCCGCTTTGTTCGCTTTTTCAGGAATGATGTTAGACTCCTTCATCATACTATTTTACCCTCATATCTTCACAGCGGATCGCTTTTCTCTAATGCCGAGCGAGGGACATTATCTAGCTGCATGGTTATTATTCGGAAACAGTATCACATTTCTGACGGCTATTATTGCTTCAGAAATAGAGGCGAGAAAAGTAAATACTACCCGTCAAGTTGTATCATAATGTTTTATCCTTGCTTAATAAAGCAATAGACTTTTAATAAGTAGCCTCTTTTGATTCGACGAACTCAAAATTCAAAAGTGGTTTTAGGTCAGGTGGTATCCATTGCCTTCGAGCTTTTTTGCTCATAAGCAGGTCTTTCCGATAATAACGAAGGGGAAAGCTTTTATCCAGGAAGGGTTGGTCATCCAACAAATCAATTCGAGCCGTAAGGTTGTTATCATCAAACATGAGTTGGTATTGGGCAAGCACTCGAATGTATAATTCCGTAAGCGTTTCGTGGTAGCCTGAACGATCGGTGTTTTTCCCTCCGACGCTTACGTTGTAGTGCTTGATGCCTTCTTTAATGCTCTTTCGGGCTTGAGGTAAAGGTTGGTGGTAAGTATACCAAAGAGCCATCAGCACATGCGCCCGATGGTTCCACTTTGCGACAGGGTAAGTGCCTTGCTCAAATTCAGTTACGAGGTTTTGTACTTCTTGGTATGTCATAGTGGGGGCGATTAATTTCTTCTTTATAAGTGCTGAGTACCACCGTAGTACTCGTCCGAGAGATAGCGCGGTTGCGCTTAATTTTCTGGGTTAAAAGCGTTTCTAAAGCATCGGTATCTTCTACTAACACTTTCAGTAACAAGTCATACTCTCCGGCAATGTGATGGCATTCCAATACTTCGGGAAGTTCCATCAAATGGTCTTTTGCTTCATCAGAGATCGTATGATCAATCCACACTTGGATAAATGCGAGGAGATGTAATCCTAGTCGGTCGCGATTATAGCGAATGGTGTATTGCTCAATCATTCCCGACTTATCTAGTCTTCGTAATCGCTCAGTGACAGCCGGCAACGAGAGATGTATTTTGCGGGCGATTTCCGCTCCGGTCACCCGGGCATTGGCCGTAAGTTCATTAAGGATCTTAATATCTACTGCATCCATTCTGTAATATCATTAAGTCAAAAATATATAATGCCTAATAATAACGCACAAAATAGCTAAAATAACAGTACTTATTAAGAAAATATGTGAATGTGATTACTATTAGCTGGAATGACAGATAGATATATACAATCTGGGAAACAGAATTAAGCAATAGCAACAAAAGATGAAAGTTGCTTTTTCATTGAGTTACACTTACGGCATCAAAAGTTTAGAAGGATGACAGATTGTTTTGCTATTTTACCTAGTGGTATTACTGTCACAGTAAATGGTTTTGATTGTCAAAAAAATCGATAACTTTCTGTTAATACAGGAAAAACATTCGTTAGATACACGTTATACTAGGATACCAGTAATAATCAGCAGGTTACTTTCCCATAAATGGATAACGGAAATTGGTTGGCGGATCAAAAGTTTCCTTAATAGTGCGGGGCGATACCCAGCGGAGTAGGTTCAGTGCCGCTCCAGCTTTGTCATTTGTCCCTGAGCCACGAGCCCCACCAAAGGGTTGCTGTCCAACAACGGCTCCAGTAGGTTTATCATTAATGTAAAAGTTACCCGCCGAGTGACGTAGTTTCTGGGTAGCTCGTTGAATAGAGTAGCGATCTTGGGAGAAGATCGCCCCTGTCAGTGCATAGGGTGAAGTCTGATCTACTAACTCTAAGGTTTCTTCAAAACGCTCAGCTTGATAAACGTAAATGGTTACCACCGGACCAAAGATTTCTTCGCACATAGTGGTATACTTAGGTTCTTGCGCTACCAACACCGTAGGCTGAATGAAGTAGCCTTTGGATTTATCGTATTCGCCTCCAGCAATAATTTCTACCATCGGGTCGTCCTTAGCATTATCGATGTAGCCAGCAATTCGATCAAACGCCACTTCACTGATTACAGCACTCATAAAATTCTGAAAATCTGCTACATCTCCCATTTTTATTTGCTCAATATCTTCCAGCACGTAGCCCTTAATTTCACCCCAAAGATTATTGGGCAGGTAGACTCGGGAAGCAGCCGAGCACTTCTGCCCTTGGAATTCAAATCCACCCCGGACAATGGCAGTTGCTACCGCTTTGGCATCTGCCGACGGATGAGCCACAATGAAGTCCTTGCCACCCGTTTCGCCCACAATGCGAGGATACGAACGATAAGTGCTGATATTATTCCCAATGGTTTGCCACAGTTGCTGAAACACTTTAGTGCTTCCAGTGAAGTGCAATCCAGCAAAATCCGGATGATTGAATACGACTTCCCCAGCTACTGGCCCGTCTACGTTTACCAGGTTGATTACGCCATCAGGCACTCCGGCTTCGCGAAAGATTTGCATCAGTAGATTAGCAGAGTAGATTTGTGTTTCGGCCGGTTTCCAAACTACTGTATTTCCCATCATAGCTGGAGCCGACGGCAAGTTTCCGGCAATGGCGGTAAAGTTAAATGGAGTGATTGCGAAGATAAAACCTTCTAGCGGACGTTGCTCTACCCGATTCCAGACCCCAGCAGGCGAAATAGGCGGTTGCTGCTCGTAGATTTCTGTCATATACTTCACGTTGAAGCGCAGAAAATCTACAATCTCACATACCGCGTCAATCTCCGACTGATGGGACGTTTTAGATTGCGCTAGCATGGTTGCTGCATTCATCTGGTAACGATATTTCCCCGCAATCAAATCTGCCGCTTTGAGAAAGATGCTAGCTCTTTGCTCCCAAGCCATATTCTCCCAGGCATACTTAGCTCCCAAGGCAGCATTGATAGCCTGCTCTACGTGCGAGGCATCGCCCTCGTAATAATGCCCTAGTATGTGCTGATGATTGTGAGGGGGACTAAGCGGTTTTTTAGTCTCTGTTGTAATTTGCTCACTGCCGATATACAGTGGCACTTCCACTTGTTTTGCTTGTAAAGCAGTAAGTGTTGCCTCGAGAGATCCTCGCTCAGGAGTGCCAGGGGCGTAGGTATAAATAGGTTCGTTCGTCGGGGTAGGAACTTGATAAAATCCGGTAGACATGAAGATTAAAAATTATGGGTTAAAAATTGGGTAAGTGTTATTGTTTTTAGTCCACAGACAACGGTTGACAGTCGTCTAGTGTTTTAGTACTACAGTGCGTAGTATTATTGTCGAGTAGCAGGGTGTGAGGAGAGCGTACTCTAGAACCTGCTCCGGGTGCCCAGCTCCACGCCTGCGTGCAAAGGTAGCCCTTTTCTTAGGAAAGAACCAGCTTACTCTCAATCTGTCAGAGCTTTTTCATAGAGACTTATAATTCCAAAAATAGACACTTTTGCTTGTTCATTTTTGTCTTGATCGCGCGGCGAACCGCACAAAAACGAACCGCACCACGCGGTGGGCGCGGCGGCCGCCAAAAAATTCAAGCGGTCCCCGCCGGGAAAAATTCAATGCTTCCTCGCACAAAAGCCGACGCACGCTGAATTTTCAGGCCAGCGCACGAAATAACCGGGTATTTCCAGTGGATTATTTTTATTAAAAGACCGTGCTCAATCTGTTCTAACGTGAAAAAGCCCTAAAGTAATCCCTAGGGCTTTTCTGAACGTCAATTTACTGTGGCATTATTTCTTCACAATCTTCATCAGATATGAACGAACACCATTTTGGACTCGCACATGATAAAGTCCTGACGGAAGTAAGTGAAGCGATAGGTCACTCTGCTGCGAAGTTAGTACCTGACTGAGTACTTGCTGTCCGGCAGTATTGATTACTGTTACCCGACTGTCTAACCAACCGTTAGGAATTTCTACGGTAAGCCGATCTACCACTGGATTGGGGTAAGCTGAGATATTAACTGCAGGCTCATCGCCCAAACCAGTAACCAGCGATGGTGGTGTTTCTTCAGCATTCTCCTCTATGTTGACAATGGTAACAAACTTATCAGCTACTACTGATAATGCCAGAGACTTATTCGTTACTTTAATCTGATTATTTCGTAGATCCATTCCTTCGTAATCAGCTAAAAAGAAATAATCCCCCGCCGGAATATTTGGGAAACGGAAATCGCCCTCACTATTCGTGGAACCGTAACCCACGACCGTCTGATCATCGGTACGAACCAAATAAACTGAAACACCCGATAGGGAAGAGGTTTCAGCTAAGCGGCCGCCTGAAGCACTATTTAATACTAAACTTCCGCTAACTGTTACTCCGGCTTGAGCACTTGTGTCTGGTTTAGCGATCAGCGAGACAGTAAATGTAGTATCCTGAACCAAGCCAAAAATACTGGCTTGAGCAAGTGTTAATCTACCTCCCAGATACGTCGGTAAGTACGCCTGATCAGAAGAATTGAACTGTATACTGTAAAAGCCACCCGGTACTTCAGAAAAAACACCACTACCCGAAGACATCGGTTTTTCCTCTTCTGTAAAAAACTCGCTGCCTGACGCCTTATGTAGACTTACCGAAATTGGTATCTCGGTAGGTGTAACCTGTACCGCGATAGAATAGTTGATGGTTGAATCTACCGGCGGCTCTGTGGTAGACGGAACCGTATCGGAAGAGAAAACCAAAAATGACTGACTTACTGGAAACGCGGGCTGGTACAATTCATTACCCGCCTGAGAGGCTGTTACCGTAACTGTTCCCGTATCTAGCAACCAAAGTACGTCTCCGTCTAACTCTGCTGGGCCATCAATTTCAAAATTAATTAGAAGACCAGAACTAGCAGAGATAGCCAGCGTCAGCGAGTCGGTGAGAGTAATATCTTGATCGCTAATCGCGGTAAATGCAATGGTTTGGCTACCCTGATTAATCGTAAACTGACGGGTAATTGGAGTGGCTGCTTCGTAAAAGTCGTCACCAGGCTGAGTCGCTGTAACGGTCACCTCGCCGATTCCCAAAGCCGTTACCATATCTCCCTGAATATCAACTAGGCTATCGCCCTCGACTACTTCAAATAGTACAGGAAGACCAGAACTAGCACTGGCATTCAGTACGAATGGATCACTTCCGAAACTCACATCAGCAACTTCAGTAAAAGTAAGACTGTTGGGCTTCGCCTGAACATTCACGGTCATTGGGTAGCTTACTAGCGTTAGGTCAGGCGCACCCACATTGGTAACTTCGCAAATATACACACCACCATCACTGATTTTGATGGTATCCATCACGTACTCGCCTACGGTAGTGGTGTCAATCGCTACTCCATCAAGGTACCAAACGTATTGGTTATCGGTCACTGCGGCATCAATACCTAACGATAAAGTATAACTGTCTTCCACATTACGGAAAGTATTGGTAGTCGCACCTACAGTGGCCTGAGGATGATAAATTAGGTTAGGCAGTGAGTCTACCACGCTAAGCAAATCTTCAAAAGTAAGTTGATTATCAGAAATATCAACCACTCCTAAACTTGAGACAATACTGGATGCCGTTGCCGTAAGCCCATTTCCACTTAGTCGTAAAGAATCACTAGCTTCAGCAGAGTTACTGATCCAATCACCTAGCATTCCTACAAGACTATTGTTCCGAAAATCAGCGTAGTTTATTCCGGTTAAGTTATTCATTGATGTAGGAAAAGAACCCGAAAGTTGGTTCCCGTTTAATTCAAGCCGATTAACCCGGTTATCAGCCACTGTAACTCCTTGCCAGGTATCAATATTCCCACTGAGCCAATTCGTATTATCCGTCCAATTTGCCCCGTCAGTGGCATTATATAAATCAACTAACGCTAGGGAATCTATTACTAGTGGATTTTGTGGAGTGGTGAAAGTGAGTGTATCTGAGAAAGTACTACTCCCACAGGTGTTACTAGCTGCCGTCCGGATATAATAAGTAGTAAGAGGCAGTAGCCCTGTAATCTCTGCCTGGGTTGAGTCAACACTAACCATACTTACCACACTGCTAAAAGCCAGATCGGTGGCGACTTCTACCGAATAGGTATCGGCATTTACGATACTATCCCAGGCTAGTACCGTCTGATTGTACTCTACTACTAATAAAGTATCGGCGGGAGCTGAAGGCAAGCTATCCGTGGTGAAGGTCAGTACCGCAGTAGTATCCCCTGTACCACAGGTATTTTCGGGGATGATACGATAAATGTAGGTAGTAGCAGAGGCAAGCCCGCTTACTACTAATGTATCATTGCTGACGGGGTAGCTGTTAATAGTAGCGAAAGCATCGTCGGAAACCTCAACCAAATACTGATCGGCATCGATCACATCATCCCAGGTAAGCATTGCTCCGTCACACACAATTTGGGATGAAGCCACATTAGTAGGAATTACTGGGACATCGTTCGTTTGATAAGTTCCAGCAGAGGCAGGTCCCGATCCGCAGACATTTTGGGGAGTTACCCGAAAGTCGTAAGTCGTTCCTTTATCCAGAACATTCAGTAGCAGTGAAGTAGAAGGAATGGACTGAGAAACATCAATAGTAGCAAAACCGTCTGGAGAGACTTCTAACAAATAACTCGAGGCATACGTTACCGCATCCCAGCTCACTCTAAATCCATTACAGCCGGGGTTAGAGGCTGTCAGATTAGTAACCGCCACCGGAATATCCAGCACACCTACCGAAATAGTATCCGAATTGAGCGAAGTGCCGCAACTGGTAATTGCTCGTACTTGATAATAATACGTTTCGGTCGCCGTAAGCCCAGTCACATTTAGGAAAGTATCAGCCGTAGAAGTAGCGTCGTAACCCGGTAACATGGTTGTAAAATCAATATCTTCGGCTACGTCTACTTCATAGCTAGTAGCTCCAAAAATAGGCTCCCAGGTAGCAGTGAATGCATCACAGGTAGTATTGGCGGCGGGTTGGGCAATCGGCGCCCTATCGTCCAGTATAGCTATATCGAAAGTAGACGAACTAAAACAGATTCCACCAGTAGTGTAAGTTATTGTATGATCACCGGGCGTGCTAGCTGACAAGTCAATCTCACCCGTAATGCCATCGATTACAAGTCCGGTCGTAGCTGAAAATGTACCACCACCGTCTCCGGTAATCGTAGCCACTGGATCGGTATCCGTTGGGCAATAAGGTGAACCAACGTAATTGAAACCAGCATCATCTCTAGTGTTGATAGTCAAATCGAACGTGCTATTATCCGGGCAAATTCCCGCAGTGGTATAAGTAATGGTGTAAGTTCCTAAAGTGCTAGCAGATAAGTCGACTTCCCCTGTCGAGCTATTAATTACTAGACCGGCTGTACTGCTGAACGTTCCTCCCGATGTAGCAATACTGCTAGGAACTGGGTCAGTATCATCCTCACAGTAGTTAGCATTAGTATAACTAAAGCTGGCATCTTCTGTAGAATTAATCGTTATGTCAAAGGTGCTACTTGCCGGGCATGTACCTGATGTTGTGTAGGTAATGGTGTAGGTATTGACAATAGAAGCATCCAAGTCAACTTCGCCAGTGGAGCTATTAATTACCAATCCGGCAGTGCTACTGAATGTCCCTCCGGGGGTAGTTATTGTGGGTACGGGATCAATATTATTAGAACAGTACGCTGCACTAGTATAGCTAAACGCAGCATCTTCAGCGGCGGTAATCGTTACATCAAAAGTGCGGCTATCCGGTGGAGCAGTCGTCGTATAAGTTACCGTATATGTTCCGGGAGTACTGGCATCTAAGTCAATTTCACCAATTGTGCTATTAATTGATAGTCCGGCAGTGCTGCTAAATACTCCGCCTGGAGTAGTTACTGAAGGGGTAGGATCAGCTCCATCTTGGCAATAAGTTGCACTGGCGTAGCTGAAACTAGCATCCTCAATACTACTATTATCTATTCTATCAATATTATTTATCTCCAGAGCCATTGCTGATTGGCAAGAAAGCCCTAAGAGAAGGAGTAAGATCTGTTTCATAACAAAACATTTCTTAGAAAAGTACAATATTTATTCTACTATGAATCCATATAGTGTCTATTTCACTGAGAAAAGTACATGAATGGCTAGAAACGCCATAAAGCGGTGTTTTTTACAATTTTTTCCTTATTTCACTAGCTAATTGATTATCAAAAAGATTAGCAGTAGATTGGCAATCTATGCAATCTGCCCGCTGGCTACGACTATTTTTTGCGGTGTTTCTCATTCTGAAAACCGTTACTTTTTCACACGCTCAGTCGTTAGAAGACATCACTGTAAGCCACCCGACGGGTAGTAGTACTACTCTTACTAAATGGCTACAGGAGGTGGAATCTGCGCATCCGGTTCGGTTTTTCTACCGCCCTACGTGGACTGATTCTATTACTGTTACCCAAGCATTTACTAGTGTGCCACTTACCGATGCACTAACTACGATTGTAAAAAATACTGATCTTACCTTTACTACCTATCAAGATTATTACATAGTACTGCTCTCTACTGCTCCCTCCGTTATCAATCGGGCTAACGCCAGCCCTGATGACAGTCGGAGAATTGTAATTGGCGATTCTTTACAGTCGGGACAAAGCGAAGCGACAGTGAGTGGTTATATTCGCGATGGTAGTACCGGACAGGGCATCGCTGGTGCTACCCTTTTCTCGCGCGAAATTGGTCAGGGCACCTCTACTAATGCTAACGGTTACTATACTTTTTCTTTCCCTACGGGTGATTATGAATGGGAGATCACCTCGCTGGGTTATGAGGCTGAGGAGCGAAAAGTACGAGTAATTTCCAATGGATCATTCTCGATTGACCTGTTTGAAGAAACGGCTCGGTTAGAGGAGATTACCATTACTGAGCGGGCGGCAGACAACAACGTGAGTGGTGCTCAAATGAGTGCTACCCGTATGGATATTCAACGAGTACAAAAGATGCCCGCATTCTTAGGAGAGGTTGATTTGATCAACGCTATTGAAATGCTGCCGGGCGTAAGCGTAGCCGGAGAGGGCGCAGCAGGTTTTAATGTGCGGGGCGGGGATGTAGGTCAGAACCTGATTTTGCTTGATGGCATTCCTATTTACAACCCATCCCACTTATTCGGTTTCTTTTCAGCCTTTAATGCAGACTTACTGCAAGATGCCACGCTGTACAAAGGCGGAATTCCTGCCCGCTACGGCGGAAGAATTGCTTCGGTACTAGATATTTCGGTAAAGGAGGGAAACCTGCGAAAGTTCAAAGTAAGTGGTGGTATTGGCGTAGTAGCCAGTCGTCTGTCCGCTGAAATTCCTATTGTAAAAGAAAAGAGCAGTTTAATTATCGGCGGACGAGCTTCGTACTCCGACTGGATTCTGAACCGTCTTCAGGATATTACGCTACGCCAGAGTGAAGCTTCCTTCTACGATGCTAACGCTAAGTGGACGTATCGTATAAATGAGTCGCATAAAATTGGGCTGACGGGCTACTTCAGTAATGATAACTTTAACCTGGCCGAAGACGCCAGCTACCAGTACCAAAATGCAGGCGCAGCCTTTCACTGGGATTATCTGATCTCCCAAAAATGGCTATCCGCCCTCCGCGTCACTCAATCTCAGTTTAGCTACCAAATCGGTGACTTACAGGATAGTATAGCAGCTTCTCAAATTGATGCAGAATTTGATCAGTCGGGCGCTCAGTGGAATTTGAATTTCTTTCCTAACGAAGAGCACGAAATAAGCGGAGGTTTAGAGGTATCACGCTACCAATTTTCTCCGGGTGATCTTCGACCCGAAGGCGATTTTTCACTGATCGCCCCTCGTCAACTGCAGGCCGAGCAAGCCTGGGAGTTTTCTGGTTATCTAAGTGATGTATACCAAATCAATCCGTTTCTAACCCTTACGGCGGGGATACGCTACAACTACTATCGCTACGTAGGGCCGAGAGAGGTATTTAATTATGCTGAAGGCAGACCCCGCAGCCCAGGTTCTGTCACCGGAACTACTAATTATGATGAAGGCGAAACGATCGTTACTTACCAAGGTTGGGAACCCCGCGCTGCACTTCGAATTGGATTAAATACGCAAAGTAGCATTAAAGTGAGCTATAATCGGCTTCGGCAAAACACCCATCTGATTTCTAACACCGCCAGTATTACCCCTACTGACATCTGGAAGCTAAGCGACCCCTACCTACCTCCTCAAATTGGCGATCAGTACGCTATTGGTTTTTTTCGCAACGTATTTAATAATTCTATCGAAACTTCCGTTGAATTTTATTATAAGGATATTCTGAATTTGGTAGAATACCGCGATGGCGCAACCTTGCTCATGAATGATCAACTGGAGGCTGATTTACTGAGTGGAACCGGGCAAGCCTACGGGGCAGAATTATTAATCTCAAAAAACATTGGCCGAATGACTGGTTGGTTGGCGTATACCTACTCCCGCACCCTGCGGAAGGTAGACGGCGAATTTGCCCAAGAGCGGGTGAACCGGGGCGAGTGGTACCCTTCGTACTTCGACAAGCCCCATGATCTAACCATTGTTGGAAATTATCAGTTTACCCGACGGGTGCGCCTAGGATTCAATTTCACATTCAGCAGCGGGCGCCCCATTACTTTGCCCGAGAGCACCTACCGGATTGGGCAGTTTGATATTGCTGATTATTCGGATCGAAACGAGTACCGAATTCCGCCCTACCATCGGTTAGACTTATCATTTTCAGTTGATGGAAACCTGAAGAAAAATAAGAAGTGGGATTCCAGTTGGACATTCGCGGTTTATAACTTTTACGGACGAAATAACCCGTACTCGATTTTTTTCCAGAGCAACCAAACGGGGCGTCTATCAGCTTTTCGACTAGCCATTTTAGGCCGACCGTTCCCGTCTATTACCTATAATTTTAAATTTTGAGCTGAATGAAGCGAGGAGGGTTTTTTACTATCATTGTAGGCTTGCTGCTCACCACCTGTATCGATCCCTTCGATATTGGAGATGTAGTGGACGGTCAGTCACGATTAGTAGTAGATGGTTTGCTTACCAACGAGGCAAAGGCGCACCGGGTACGGCTAACGTATTCTTCACCTAGCCTGCAAGCCTTCGATTCTGAGCCAGTGACCAATGCTGATGTTTTTGTTGAAGATGAGAATGGCAATCGGGTACAATTTATTGAGGAGGGAGAGGGAAACTATTTTACTCCACCAGACTTTGCTGGCACAATAGGAGCGGCCTACACCTTACACATCCGCACAGCCGAAAATATTAGCTACCGCTCATCTCCTGAAATTATGCGATCCGTAGCGGAAATTGACAGTATTTACGCTGAACCCGCTAGCCGGACTTATTTGACCAGTGTTGGTACTTTACTTGATGAGTGGGGACTGGAGTTTTACGTAAACACAGGTACTGGACTACCTGAGTCTAATTTTTACCGCTGGGAGTGGGAAGAAACCTACGAATTCGTCGCACCATTGACTAGGCCAAACCAAATTATACAGCCTATTTGTTTTCAGTCAGGTCGCTCTTTTGGCCGACTTCTTATTAGTTCATCTCAAGATTTCACCCAAGATCGTATTGAGCGACAACCCCTTACTTTCGTATCCAAAAGAACCTACAAACTTCAACGGCGCTACAGTCTGTTAGTGAGGCAGTTCTCCCTTACCGAACAGGCCTTTAATTTTTGGAATGACATTGAGGAGCAGCGCGATAGCGACGGTTCATTATTTGACCCACCCCCTTCTCGTATCTTAGGTAACATCGTACGCGAGGATGATCCTGACGATGCAGTGCTTGGTTTCTTCCAAGTGTCAGCAGTTACCGAAAAACGGTTCTTCATCAACCGCACTGAAGTTCCGACTGAGCCAGGTGGCCCAGTACGAGGCTTTGGCTCTTGTGTAGAGAGCCCTGAACCTCCGACCGGAGGGGGTGAATCACCAGGCGATCCCCCCGATGGCCCTCCTGAGTTTTGCTACGATTGCACTCTTTTACTAGGAACTACCACCGAACGACCTTCTTTTTGGTAATGATGAAAAAACTTGCCTTGGTTCTAATCTGGAGCCTCTCTATCTTCATTCCAACGCTAAGCGAAGCACAAACTTCAGCACCTCAGCTTGGTAATTACTCTGATGAGCAGATTCACCTCCAGCTTTCAGAATCAATTGTAGGAGTAGGGGAGTCGATCTGGTTTCAAGCGAATATTACCAATACTGATTCTATAGCAGCCCTGAGTCGGGTTGTTTATCTAGAATTATTCAACCAGCAGCAAGTTGCGGTAGTGCAGGGCACTTATCAGGCCTCATTCGGAATTGCTTTGGGTGAATTAGCACTCCCTGATAGTCTGGGAGGCGGTTGGTACCAACTCCGTGCTTACACTCAGTATATGCGTAATGGTCATTCCCACAATTTTTTTACGCAACCGATTCTAGTAGTAAACTCCGACCTTAATAACCCTTCTCCTGAAGCTCAGTTCGAAAGGTCTGTATTTTCCCTTCATCCAGAAGGTGGAAACTGGAGAGCTAATCAGGAAAATACAGTAGTAGTTTTGGTTTCGGGCACTGCCAATTATTCTGATACGTCCCGAGTAGAAGTGATAACGGCTATTGACTCTACTGTAGTCAATCGCACTCCTATTACTAATGAACTTAACACATTTACTTTTACTCCTCAAGCTGATAGCAGTTATCTAGCCCGGCTTGTCACTTCTGATACTAGCTATGTTTCACTTCCTAAAGCCCAATTGGATAATTATACTTTACAAGTCAGTCTTGAGGGGCAAAATCTAAAAATTGCGGGTACTAACTCTTCTAGTGGAGAAAGCTATTTTACTATTCGCTCTAATACCCAATTATTATATAACCAACCTATTAACTCTG
The DNA here is from genome assembly GCA_937883755.1 of uncultured Flammeovirgaceae bacterium. GTDB lineage: Bacteria > Bacteroidota > Bacteroidia > Cytophagales > Cyclobacteriaceae > Tunicatimonas. Next base: position 25,122 of record CAKZYA010000036.1, read on the forward strand.
GTAACTTCTCGCTCACAGTACCTACGTCTAATCTGCGAGGGCTGATAGAACTAGCTATTCTTGATAACCGAGATGAAGTTTCCGTTCAACGGCTATTCTACATTGACTACCAAGAAAATCATGTATCAATAAACTTATCAGGAGAAACCGCTTCACCCCGCGAAGAAATCAGTGTTTCTCTAACCAATAAGACCGATCTGGGCGATGCCTCCTTGTCACTGACAGTTCGTAAAGTGCATCTTGCCTCACATCCACTTTCAGTAGCTGCTCTGGCTCACTTCGGTCTATCAAGGCTAACGTTGCCTTCGGGCGTATCCAGCTCACAGGCACTCTCATGGATCAATCAGTGGTTAGTCACTCAAACCTCCCCCTGGCCTAGTTGGTCTAACATACTCTCACGGGAGCCAAGCGCGTCAACGTTTGTCAAAGAAGACGAAATGCTCCTTATCACCGGGCGAGTGCAGATTCCTCAGTCGTTTGATGAAGAGGATCAGGTAGTATTATCCATTCCAGGCGATGACCCTTACTTTGAGTACAGCGAAGTTACCTCAGACGGTGAGTTTGCTATTCCGGTCTCTAGAGTATACGGTTTGCAACAATCCATCTTACAATACAAATCAGCCACTGGTGATCAGCCTGAACGCCTTCAGTGGGAAGTAGATGATACCTTTGCACCGCCATTGGTGAGTAAGTTTGCTCCCGCTTATTCTGTTGCTGACGACCAATGGCAACAATTGGTAAGTGGCTATCAACTGCGGAAACAGATTCAGCAAAGCTATTATAGTATTGAAGAAGACACAACAGTAGCCCCCAAAGCTCAGAGGCAGTTCCGGTTCTACGGCGCACCCAATGTCCGGGTCAATCCTGATGACTATATCTCTTTACCTTCCTTTGAAGAGATTTGCCGGGAGCTGCTACCAGGAGTACGGCTCATCAAGAGAAAAGGGAAATACGATTTTGATGTTTTTGATCCAGGATCACGAAGCTTCTTACCTAATGAGCCTACTCTATTTTTAGACGGGGTGCCCATTCAAGAAAAAGATTACATTATTAATTTCCCACCTAGTGAAATCAGTTTTATCGAAACGGTAAACCGCCGTACTTACTACGGAAATGTTCGACTCGATGGGGTAGTAGCCGTGTATACTAAGCAGGAAAAAGCTTACGAAGAAGCGCTCTCCGGGAAAGCGCACTTTACAACATTACCATACTACACCAAATCAGCTCCATTTTCAACGCCTGACTCTTTAGCTGCATCAGTACCCGACTTTAGAACACTGCTATACTGGAAACCAAAAATCAATCTTGACACTGACAGTGTTTCTACCTTTTCTTTTACTACCGCTGATGAGTTAGGAATCTATGAAGTGATTGTATGGGGACTAACCAAGCAAGGGAAAGTTGTGTACGAAAGAGCCGTTTTTGAGGTGCAACCCGTGAGAGTCCCCTAAAATGTAGAAAGAGTCACGAGCATAGTTTTTCCATAGAAAAATTTACAAATATTAGTACGTCGCGACCTGAAAATTCAGCGAGCGAGTGCGAGCTTTTGTGCGGAGAAGCAATGCCATTCGTAATAAGATCATCCATCGAGTTTTTGCTTGCATCAGAGACTATCGGAACCGGGTCGCCAGCGAATATGAAAAAAACTATACACCAACGCTTGCTTAAACCATAGAAATCGCGGTTCGTCTTTATGTCAAGTCGATTCGATTGGAACAGGGTCTCCCAGACAAAAATGAACAAGCAAAAGTGTCTATTTTTAGCATTGCGCGTTTTTATGAAAACGCCCTGTATCGTCAGTGAGGGTAAGATTATTTTTTAGGAATTTTCAGTTACATGCTTCAAATTAGCCAACCCTCGCTCAAAATCTCTGCCGAGCATGTCATCTATAAATAAGCCAAACACTCGGTCTACCGGATACGACAATTCTCCTTCATTAATCCAGGTTACCCGAGTGCCTTCGTTAGTAGGTTCAAACTTCCAGATATCATCCGACTCAAACATTTGAGGTTCTTCAAATGCTAAGCGCGATTGCATAAACTTATTGGGTTCCAGTTCTTGAATGGTAAGCGACCCTACGCCAATTTTTTCACCTCGCCACGCCCAGACTGAACCAATCTCGTGCCCCGATCCTTGGATTGTATTCTTAACCGTAGGGTCAGCTTCCGTCCACGGATTCCAGGCCGACCAGTGGTTGAGATTGCTTACCTGAGGATAGACCTTATCTACCGATTCTTGAATGACAACTGATCGCTCTACGTGATAAGAAGAAGGTAGGAATACAGCCACAATCAAGAACAATACTACTACGGTGAGTACGCCGATTGAGATTTTTTTGAGGAGTTTCATAAGTGGAAGAAGTTAAGGGTTTGATACTGCAAGCAAGGTATAATATACTTAAAATAAGTACAACAGTAAGCACAAAAATCCCCCAATTTGGGGGATTTTCTAATCCTTAAATATCAAACTTGATTCCTTGTGCCAATGGTAATTCAGTACTGTAATTAATGGTGTTGGTCTGGCGGCGCATGTAGGCTTTCCAGGCATCGGAACCAGATTCGCGTCCGCCTCCGGTATCTTTTTCACCACCAAAAGCTCCGCCAATCTCCGCTCCGGAGGTACCAATGTTCACGTTGGCTATTCCACAATCAGAACCTCGCTGCGATAAGAAAGCTTCGGCTTCCAGTATGTTGGTGGTAAATATCGCGGACGAAAGTCCTTGATTTACGGCGTTGTGCGTAGTAATGGCACTATGTACGTCACCCTGATACCTGATTAGATACAAGATTGGGGCAAAGGTTTCTTCTTGCACAATTTCGTAGTGGTTCTCGGCTTCCACAATGGCCGGAGTGACGTAGTTGCCTCCCTCATAACCTTCCCCACTCAGCACTTCTCCACCGATCAGTAATCTACCGCCTTCTTCCCGGGCTTTTTGTAAGGCGTTTTTAAAGTTGATTACTGCATCCTGGTCAATAAGTGGCCCTACTAGATTCTCTTCATCCAGCGGATTACCGATAGAAAGCGTCGGATAGATTTTAAGCAATCGTTCTTTTATCTCGTCGTAACGGCTCTCGTGGATGAGTAGCCGACGGGTAGAAGTGCAGCGTTGTCCGCAGGTTCCCACTGCCCCAAACACTGTCGCCCGAATAGTCATTTCCAAATCGGCATGCTCAGTGATAATGATGGCATTGTTACCACCCAATTCTAGCAGAGAGCGACCCAAACGAGCCCCCACAGCCTCACCCACTTTCTTACCCATTCGGGTGGAACCTGTGGCGGAAACTAACGGTACTCGTCGGTCGTGTGCCATTTTAGATCCGATCTCAGAATCACCAATAATTAGGTTGAAAACACCTTCGGGCAGATCATTTTCTTTTAGTACTTCCGCCACGATTTTCTGACAAGCCAGGGCAGTGAGTGGAGTTTTTTCGGAAGGCTTCCAAACGCAGACATTGCCGCAAACGGCAGCCAACATGGTATTCCACGCCCAAACGGCTACCGGAAAGTTGAAGGCCGAAATAATTCCGACAACTCCCAACGGATGGTACTGATCGTACATACGGTGCTGAGGACGTTCGGAGTGCATGGTGAATCCGTATAACTGCCGCGATTGACCTACCGCGAAATCGCAGATGTCAATCATTTCCTGTACTTCGCCCAGCCCTTCCTGATAAATCTTACCCATCTCGTAGGTTACCAATTTACCGAGCGGTTCTTTGTACTGCCGCAACCGATTACCAATTTGCCGGACAATCTCACCGCGCTGAGGCGCCGGCATCATTCGCCAGATTTTGAAAGCCGTTTGCGCCTGCTCAATCACCTGATCGTAATCCGCTTCACTTGCCATCTGGATGGTAGCAATCAGCGAACCATCTACCGGAGAATGAATATCACGGGTTTGCCCTCCAGTATCAATGCTTCCAAATTCTTGTCCCGTACTATACGATGGATTAGTTGATTGTATGCCCAGAGTATCTAATACCTCCTGCATATCATGGGTTAATGTCATTGTTTCCATATATGTTGTTTATTCTTCTTCTCCTTGCCGAGCCGTCTCGACAGTATTCTTATTTTTTACGTATTTATCTAGCCACTGATCCATTTCCCACAGCATGTGAAGAACCGATTCCTGCGCCCGATAGCCGTGGCTCTCGTGGGGTAACATCACTAAACGAGCCGTAGCTCCCAGTCCTTTCAGCGCATTGAAGTAGCGTTTACTTTGTAATGGAAATGTGCCGGAATTATTGTCGGCCTCGCCGTGAAGCATCAAAATTGGTTCGTTAATTTTATCAGCGTGCATAAAGGGCGACATCTGATAGTAAATTTCCGGAGCTTCCCAGTACGTCCGCTCCTCTCGTTGGAAACCAAAAGGAGTTAATGTACGATTATAGGCTCCGCTTCGGGCAATTCCGGCGGCGAACAGATCAGAATGCGCCAGTAAGTTAGCGGTCATAAAAGCTCCGTAGGAGTGACCACCAATGGCAATTCGACTGCTATCGGCAATGCCCATTTCTACTAGTTTGTCAATGGCTGCTTTAGCATTACCTACCAATTGCTTTCGGAAAGTATCATTAGGTTCTTCGTCCCCCTCACCCACTACTGGCATACTAGGATCATCCAGAATGGCGTAGCCCTGGGTTACCCAAAATAGGGGTGAATACCAGCCAATTCGGATAAATTCGTAAGGCGAGCCTTCTACCTGGCTCGCTGCATCCGCACTCTTAAATTCGTTAGGATACGCCCACATCAGTACGGGAAGCTGCTCATCGCCCGGCTCGTACCCTTCTGGTAAGTATAGATCGCCTTGTAAGGCCACCCCGTCCTCGCGCTCGTACTTCACTACCTGCTTCTCAATATTTTTAAGCTCGGGGTAAGGATGCGAAAACCCAGTGAGCGCGGTTAGTTGATCCGATTTCCAGTCCCGAACGAAGTAATTAGGCGGCTCTTCCCGCGATTCGCGACGGGTGAGTACCGTATTTTCTTTGGCATCCAAAATTTGTACCGGGTACTCGTAGTACGGAGCTTCAGACTGCCACAAGCGTTTAGTCTCCTGATTAGCTAAGCTAAAGGCATCTACGAACGGACGATTACCTTCATCCGAAGCTCCTTGCCCCGTTAGATAAAGTGTTTTCCCTTTCTTGTCGGTCAGTAGTACTGAGCGTCCGTACTGGTTTGCTTCCGTTTCAAAATTCCCGGGATTGTTATAGCGATCTTCAAAAGAGTAATCGAACAACACCGTTTTAGAATCTTCACCTCCGGTAGGATCAAAAGACGAAGTAAGTTGCTGGCGGTTGCTCCACCACCATTCGGAGGCAATCGCCAAATCATCATTCCCCCAGGTAATTCCACCGTACCGCAGCTTCATCGGAATACTGACTTGTTTCTCGCCATCAAACGGAGCTGCTAAGTAAAATAGCTGATCCCGCACTTCGGCTTCCTGACTAGGGTCACCACCATCCTGGGCTTCTACCCAGTACAGCGTAGCGGGCTGGTCATTACGCCAAGTGAAGCTGCGCGGACTTTCCCGAACGGCTCCAAACCCCTTGGGTATATTTTCGGCGAGAGGAATTTCAGCGATGGTCTGCACTGGTTCACCCGCAGGACTCCAAGCTTCTACTGTCATCGGAAAGCGATAATAGGGCACTAAATAAGAAAAGGGTTCGCGTACTTTGGTTACCAAAATATAGTTTCCATCAGGCGAAGGAGATACTTCGGAGAAGATAGCTGCTTCCCCGATAGCTGAATCTTCCTCAGTTTCAGTATTTAGCGAATGCAGTTGAGCCGTAGTATAGTAAGCGAATGAGGCTTCGTCCTGCGGGTTTTGCAGTAAATCTTGGTAAGTACGAGCCGGAGCTTTCTCACCCGAAGTTTCTTGTATGACCGGGCCAGCGGGGGCTGAAGTGGCTTGGGGAGCTTCGCCACAGTCTGCTATTACGGCTTTATAAATCAAAGTTTTGCTATCGGACAGCCAAGCGTAGGGCAGCCCTCGCATAGCATCGTTAATTACTGGTTCAGTTAGTACCTTCGCTTGCTGACTGGCTACATCTGCCATCCAGAGAGCTATTCCAGCCTCTTGCGTAACCGTGAACGTAATCTTTTGCCCATCGGGTGACCAGCCTACATTCTCAATTTTTGGATTCTCGGGTAAGCCATTTATCGAGATGGGTTCACTACCATCAAGTGGTTTTACCGACATGCCAACGTAGTAGCCCCCGCGGCTAGATCCGTTGGTACGAGGGTTAATGCGAAGCCCAGCCAAACGCAACTCAGGTTGGGCTAGCTCCTCAATAGACGGATAACCGGGACGTTCTAGCAACACCATCCATTCGTGCGAACTATTGACGCTGACCGCCGGAGTGAGCGGGGCGTTTGCCAAATTAGCAATAGCCGAAGGCGGCGTTTGGTAGGCAAGATCCTTCTGAGCAAAAACTACGGTGCTACTTAGCCAAGCAACTACGAAAATAAGGCGTGAAATAGAATAGGTCATAACTATAAAAAAAGATGGTGGAAAAAAAGGTCTGGTAAGGTACTTATTTTTTGGTATTGGCTCAATTCGTTTAAGTCAAATTCTGCTAACAACTTACACACAGTTCTATACCCCGGCGTTAGGTACAGTAGTTGTAATTGAAGAAGCAGACTAAATGTGAATGTTATGAGACAGTGGGTATCTTTTCTTGCTATTGTTCTATGTTGCACGGCAGGTCGTCCGATCTCGTCAATCATTAACCAACCCTTTCCGGAGATGCAAGCTGAAACGGTAGATGATGAAGTGATTAACTTGCCGAAGGATACTAAGGGACGCATTACTTTGGTAGGTTTGGCCTACTCTAAAAAATCAGAAAAAGACCTGAATAGCTGGATGAGCCCAGTCTATAATACATTCATCTCCCAAAAAATGAACCCAGGAAGCGGTGGCTTATTCTCCAGCTTTGTTTACGATATTGATGTGTATCTTGTACCAATGTTCACTGGAGTGAAAGCCGCTGCGGCTGGAACGGCCAAGCGTAAGGCTGCCAAAAATCTGGATCAGCGACTGCTACCCTATATTTTATTCTACCAAGGTAAACTCAAACCCTACAAAGAAGCCCTAGATTTTGAGAAGAAAGATGTTCCCTACTTCTTCTTACTCGATCAAACCGGAAAAATTGTATATGCTACCTCGGGAGCCTACTCCGAACGAAAAATGGATGGTATTACCGGAGCAATTGATGAGTTGGAGTAGGAGCAAGTCTAAAGAGATTACCGCACCCCAGCCAGTTGGTATTTCACGCCATCTAGTTGCTCCAAAGCACCGAAGAGTTGACCGTCGGGTTGCCAGCGGTACTTGCGGGAGAGCATTTCCACACTCATATTTTCCTGTTCATCATGCACCGTTACCTTGACTGGACAATTTCCTTGATATTCAGTAGAAAGTGCTTCCAACTGCTCGATTAACGATTGACTGAGATGCTCAGCAGCGATGCTCAACTGAATACCCCCGGTCATCTTCTCCCGAATTTCAGTGAGCAGCTGAACCGTCTGCGGGCGAAGCTCCCATACGCCGGGTTTATTGTAGCGTTCCTCAACCCGCCCCTTCACGTACACAAACTCACCTACCGATAAGCGATGCCGATTGCTTAAGAAATCTTCTCCAAAGAAAGCTAGATCGAAGGATGTTTGATAATCTTCCATAGTAACTAGAGCAAAAGGTTTACCCGTATTTGTCTGACGCTCAGCACTTTTAGTAATAATTCCGGCTACGGCAACTTCTCGGTTCTGGTAGCCCGTTACTTTATCTAGCGTACAAGTACAAAAGCTCTCGATCTCTAGTTTAAACTGGTCCAACGGGTGTCCCGAAATGTAGAATCCGGTAACCTCTTTTTCAATCTTCAGCTTTTCCAGTTCGGTATAAGGCTCGCAGTCAACCACGCGGGGTTTGGGTACTTCTAATCCACCAACACCCCCGAATAGGGAAACCTGAGCGGCTTCTTCCTCTTGTTGTAACGTCTGAGCATACTTAGCCGCTTTCTCCAGTAATGAAGCATCGCCGAGTGGCACATGCAGGTACTGCCGACGGTGCATATTGGGAAAACAGTCAAAAGCCCCCGCCATCGCCATACACTCCAATGTTTTTTTATTAACTGTCCGTAGGTTAGTACGCTTGGTAAACTCAAAAATATCCGAGTACGTCCCTTGCTCGTCCCGCTCTTCAATGATAGAAGCCACCGCACTTTCACCTGCGCCTTTGATAGCTCCCAACCCAAAACGAATCTGCCCTTCTTGATTTACCCCGAAATCGTAATCACTCTCGTTCACATCTGGGCCTAGCACCTTAATTTTCATCTGCTTACACTCGTCCATAAACAGTGTCACCTTGTCGGAATTGCTCATGTTGTGGGTGAGTACGGCGGCCATGTATTCCGCCGGATAGTTTGCCTTCAAATAACCCGTTTGGTAAGCCACGACTGAGTAAGCGGCTGAGTGCGAACGGTTGAAGCCGTACTGAGCAAACTTCTCCATGATGGAGAATACCTCTTCGGCTTTCTTCTTATCAATACCATGTTTTTCCTCAGCGCCCTTCACGAAGATGACCCGTTGCTTGTTCATCTCCTCAATCTTCTTCTTACCCATCGCCCGGCGCAGCAAGTCCGCACCTCCGAGTGAATAGCCTCCCAGAATTTGTGCGGTCTGCATAATCTGCTCTTGATACACCATAATTCCGTTGGTATTCTTCAGAATAGGCTCGAGCAACGGATGCGGATACTCGACGGTTTCTTTGCCATGTTTACGGTCAATAAAGTTGGGAATGAACTGCATCGGGCCCGGACGATAGAGGGCGTTCATCGCAATCAAATCCTCAATATCAGTAGGCTTGAGCTTACGCAACCACTGCCGCATCCCCTCCGACTCAAACTGGAATGTGCCGATGGTATCGCCTCGCTGGTATAGTTGAAATGTCTTTTCATCATCCAGCGGAATGGCATCGATATCAATATCAATACCGTGGTTCTTTTTAATTTTTCTGAGAGCTGTTTTAATGATGGTCAGGGTTTTTAATCCCAAGAAATCCATCTTCAGCATTCCGGCTGATTCTACCACTGAGCCGTCAAACTGAGTAACGAATAAGTCAGAATCCTTATCCGTTTTCACCGGAATATATTCCAGCAAATCGTCGGGGGCAATGATCACTCCCGCTGCATGAATTCCAGTGTTCCGTACTGAACCTACTAGTGTGTGCGCCAGATTAATTACTTCAGCTTGCTTATCCGAGCCTCGCTTGATCTGCTGAAGTTCAGGTACTTCAGCCAGGGCTTGTTCAAAGGTAGTTCCAGGTTTCTCCGGCACCAGTTTCGCTAATCGGTTGGCATCGACTAATGGTAGCTCACTCACTCGCGATACATCCCGAATGGACATTCGGGGAGCCATAGTACCGAAGGTTACGATCTGGGCTACCTGATTTCGTCCATACTTCTCAATCACATAGTTGATTACTTCTTGCCGCCCGTCGTCGTCAAAGTCAATATCAATATCGGGCATACTAATCCGCTCGGGATTCAAAAAACGCTCAAAGAGCAGATCGTACTCGATGGGATCAATATTGGTAATTCCGGTGCAGTAAGCGACTACCGATCCGGCGGCTGAACCCCGACCCGGTCCAACCGATACTCCCATTTTCCGAGCCGCATTAATAAAATCCTGCACAATCAAGAAATAACCGGGAAAGCCCATGTCCTTGATAATCTTCAGCTCATGATCGAGCCGATCCTGGATTTCAGGGGTAATTTCGCCGTAGCGAGGCTTCGCTCCTTCGTAAGAGAGATGGCGCAGGTAGTCGTTTTGATCGGCAAAGCCGTCGGGAAGTGCGAACTTAGGTAGCAGAATATCTCGCTGCAGAGTTAGTTCTTCAGCTTTCTCAGCAATCTCAAAGGTGTTGGTAATTGCGTCGGGACGGTCGGCGAAGAGCTGCTTCATCTCTTCTTCGGTCTTGAGGTAAAATTCGTGGTTGGGCATTCCGAAGCGGAAATTCCGACCCCGACCGATAGGAGTAGATAGTACTTCGTTGTTCTTTACACAGAGCAGGGTATCGTGGGCATTGGCCTCTTTCTGATTAGCGTAGTAAACATTGTTAGTAGCAATCACTTTTACGCCGTATTTATCAGCCATACGAAGTAGCACTTCATTTACCCGATCTTCTTCCTCCAGGCCGTGCCTTTGTAGTTCTACATAAAAGTCGTTGCCAAATACCTCCAGCCACCACCGGAAAGCTTCTTCAGCCTGATGTTCACCCGTATTAAGAATCAAGTCGGGAATTTCGCCCGAGATGCCTCCGGTAGTAGCAATTAGGTCTTTAGCATATTCTTGGATCAGCTCCTTATCTACCCGAGGAAAACCACCGTAGTAACCTTCAATGTAGCCCAGCGAACAAAGCTTTGCCAGATTTTGATAACCGTTCTGATTCTTCGCTAGTAATAACTGTACCGAACGTTGATCTTTAAAATCTTTAGTAAACTTCTTTTGATGCCGATCCTTCGTCATGTAAACATCGCAGCCGATGATTACTTTTACGCCCTGCTTTTTTCCTTCGGCTACAGCCTTAAATGCTCCGAACAGATTACCCAGATCGGTAATGGCAATGGCAGGCATATTGCGCTCCTTGGCTGCACTGACTAGTTGCTTAATACTGGCAGTACTTTGTAAAATGGAGTATTGTGAATGAACGTGCAGATGACTAAAGGGAGCGGTTTCAATTTTGTTGACATCTACCTTCTTCCGCTGAGGCGGCCCAGCTACCTTCGTTTTCTGCGAAGCATTCTGCGGCATATCCCGCACCGCTTCCTCCAGATTGGGTCGCTCGTAGTTAATTCCTGTTAGCGGAGTGTTATCAAATGGAGTAATGACTTGCTCCTTCAGTAAGCCGAAGAAGCAGCGAGCAGTAGCATCTACGTCGAAGGCTGAATTATGCGCCCCATCGAACGGCACGCCGAATAATTTTTCGTGCAACTCCGAAAGGGTAGGCCACTTGTACTTACCGCCCCGCCCCCCAGGAATTTTACAGTAATCGGTAGAGGCGTCTTTAGTATCTACCTTTTCAATATTGAGCAGCGAAGTCTCCATCTGTGCCCGCAAAAATTCGGCTCCGGTTACATTGAGGTCAAAATCAACATTGTGCCCGATGGTCTGCCGGGTATGCTGAAGGTCTTCGTTAAATTTACTAAGAACTTCACCCAGTGGATATCCTTCAGCTAACGCCCGCTGGGTAGAAATGCCGTGCACCTTCTCTGAGTTAAAGGGAATGGTAAACCCTTCGGGCTTTACAATATAGTCGTGAGCTGACCGCAAGCTACCGTCGGCATTATGCAGCTGCCAGGAAAGCTGTACGAGCCGAGGCCAGTTATCCAGATCGGAAATGGGAGCGTTGTAGTCGCGGGGTAGGCCAGTGGTTTCGGTATCAAAAATTAGGTACATCAGCGGACGTTCATTAATTCTGTTCGGTCGTTTAGCCAGATTTTTCTATCCGTATAACACGAAAGATACGCGGACTCGTGCATTTATGCTACCTACTTTTTAACAAATACTCTGGCAACTTTTTCTTATTATACTATCTGTTTTCCACTAGTTACTATCAATAAGCACTTTACCTACTAATACTAAAAGTGATAGTTGAAGTAAATACCTCCTAGCGATAGTATGAGTGAATGATAGAATAAATACTTATTCGATAAATCATTCGTCCAAGCACTTATTCTATCCTGTATTTAGGCGGCAAAACCTACTCTGATAGAGAGCAACTACTGCTCACACTTAGCCGTTTCTGGTCCATTGGCAGTGCCCTCCCAGTCTAGGTCTGCCATACCCGTCCAAAGCCCGGTTTCTGCATCTCGGGCGATAGCATGTACTCGGGCAAATGCGCCAAACCGGGTGATCGCCTCAGGCTCAAAACCTTGTTCTTGCCAATAAATAGAATCCGTTGCGTTCCATCCATTGGTCTCAGTAAACTCAGCACTAAATTTCAACGGAAATGCTTCGCGTTTTCCGCCATTCATACCTGCTTCAGGATGGATTCTCGGTGCAGCCACCGCCTCTTCAATGCTCATGCCTTGGTCAATAAACCTTGAGATAGTTTGTACAATTCCCGATAGGATGCGTAGCCCCCCGGCTGCACCCAGCACCAGGACGGTTTCGCCGCCTTTGGTCACAACGGTAGGAGCAATAGTGGTTCTAGGTCGAGAACCAGGGGCCTGATCGGCTCCTGATAGATAGGCTCCCATGGTAGAAGCATACACAAAACCCAAACCGGGCGTGATTACTTTGGAGCCAAAGAGTGGCCCAATCGTTTGAGTAATAGAAACGACCATTCCAGAACAGTCAGCAGTTACAAAATGAGTGGTATGGTGGCTACTGACTCCCCACGTATCGCCGGTCCAGTCAGTATTGGCTGCAAGCAGTTGATCACTTGAGCCGTTATAGGCTGCATTTTGTAGCGGGACACTTTCAGGAACGACTACTTCACTGGCTTTTTCTTCAGCCCATTCTTTACCCTGAACTAAGCTGAGGTCTTCTTCTTTATAATCGTATTCCATACTCCCAATGGCAAAAGCCAGTGCTTGATTAACTACTGCTGCCCACTGGGCATCCGTCATTGAGGATAAGTCAAATTGCTCCAGGATATTTAAGGCTTTCACCACCAAGCCACCCCCCGCCGGAGCCGGAATGGAGTGAATCTCATAACCTCGGTACGTAGTTGTCACGTATCGCGCATCAAGTGCCTTATATTCCCTGAGATCTGTTTCGGTGACAAAGCCTCCGTTGGCGGCCATATCTTCGGCAATCGTTTTTGCCGTTTCTCCTTCATAAAAATCTTTACCGTTGGTTTTGGCTATTCGCTGTAAAGTATTGGCCAGATCAGGTTGCTTTAAGGTTTCTCCTACCTCGTAAGTCATTGTATCATTTTTGAGCATCTGTCTGCGAAAACCGGGGTTCTGTTTTATATCTTCCAGTGCATAGGCGTGCCGTGCTGCTTCTCCTTCTAGAACTTCAAATCCTTCACTGGCATACTGAATGGCCGGTTTTATCAGTTCGTCCCAAGGCATAGAACCATGCTCGGCATGAAGTCTCATAAGAGCGGCTACTACTCCGGGAGTAGCTACTGTACCATAGCCAGCATTGGGCGGCTCTTCAGCAGGAACGAAACTGGCAGGCACCTCGGTCATTCCATTATACCCTACAAAACTTCCATCTGCCTGGCGTACCAATATCTGATTTCTGCCACCTATACCGTTCATGGTTGGTTCTACCACTGCGAGAACAAAGGCAGTGGCTATAGCAGCGTCGGCGGCATTTCCACCGGCCTCTAGAATACTATTTCCGGCAGCAGTAGCCAGCGGTTGGGCAGCAGCTACCATTCCTAAACCTGACTGGGCAAGTTTAGTAGTTGAAGGTTTACTCGCTTCTTTCTTTTGCTCTTGGTCTTCTCGACAAGCAAAAAATAATGCAGATAGTATGGTTAGGAGTAGTATATTCTTCATTGATAAGAAGGGTTTTAAAAATTAAAATTAGGAAATTCATTTCAATTGTACATAAACCCTCGATCTATTCGGCCGGTCTTACCATGTATGGGTGCAAAAAAGCGACCTTATTGCCATTCACTCATGAGAAGAATTACTAACAAAACGAATTGAAGGCTGATAGTGAAACTGCTATTAGCTACAAAACTTTTTTCATCCGGTAATTGATGATCTCTACTCCTCTAATCTGGTTCCTATTCTTTTTCACTACTTCAAATCCTCGCGCTAAAAAAAAGGGGCAGGCAGTTTTGCTAGCATTAGTGGTAACCTGAACGCAATTTTTGCTGATGGCCTCCTGTTCTAATCGCTGGTAGAGAGCGTGGGCTATCCCTTTTCGTTGATGATCTTTATGCACGTAAAGAAAATCCAGATAACCTCCTTCGTCTAGTGAACCAAAACCAACGATAGCATCTTCTGCCGTAGCAACTAAAAAGTATTGGTCATGAATAGCATCCTCCCATCGCTTCTGATTGTGCACCCCAGCAGTCCATGCTTCTATCTGGGCAGGTTTGTAGTCGCGGTTGGCAACCTGTCGGATAGTTTCTACAAATAGCGTATGTATTTCAGGAAGATCGGCTACAATAGCCAGCCGGAGATTCATATCGTAGAACATTAATCCATTATAGCCAGAGTCTTATTATCTAAGTGTCCTCCCTCAGTAATCTTTGTGAAGTTCTGACTGTACTGCTTCACCAGCCAAGATTTTTTCTAATACTTCGTTCTCAATCACGTTGTTGGAGGTCTGCTGCATACTTTTACTAACAGCAAGCACTGAACGAGGTTCCCCAAGTAATCTAACTTTCCCTCACTAGTGAGGTTAGATATGGTGTTCAGGTATTCGTGTTTTCGAGCGACCGTAGGACGGTGTTCGTGTCTGATATTGAATCTGAACTGAACACTTGAATACCATAATACTATAAGATATGAACAAATTATCATCTATACCTACTATTCGTTGGATTGCACTTGGGCTGTTCGTGGCTACTTTGCTAATGAATTATCTCTCGCAAGGAGTATTGTTTGAGGGACAAACCATTGGCGAAGTTTCAGACAAATACAGTACGCTGATTACCCCGGCGGGCTATGCTTTTGCTATCTGGGGTTTGATTTATCTCACCTTAGGAGTATATGTATACTACCAAGTTTTTCAAGCAGCTCCTACCCAGCACGCTTACAACCGAGCCGCTTTTCCGTTAATACTTAATCTCATCGCTAATAGTGCCTGGCTCATTGCCTTTCAGTTAGAATATATTGCGTTGAGTGCCGTGCTGATGCTGGTTATCCTAGTCACACTTATTCAGCTAGTCACATTGTGGACTAACGACCGCACTGTCACAGATTGGGAAAAGAAGCAAATGCGTATTCCTTTTAGCTTGTATCTAGGCTGGATTTCGGTGGCTACTATTGTGAACTTCAGCGTACTAATGAAGTACGCCGAATGGAATGCCTTAGGATTAAGCGAACCAGCCTGGGTAGTAATTATGACTTCTGTAGGAGCCGCTTTGGCATTGCTGGTACTGTTTGCTGCCCGCAGCAAGCTCTACCCGTTGGTATTTGTCTGGGCTTACGTAGCTATTGCGATTGCTCAGCAGGATAATCAATTGATTTTTATTACAACTTTGGGCTGGGCTGCTGTTATCTTCATCTCTGATTTAGTATACTTTACTCACCAGCGAAAAGTAGCAAGAACATTAGCATGATCTACATTACTCACTTCTCAAACTCTCAGCAGGGTTAGCTCGAGCCGCTCGGATAGCTCGGCTACCTACGGTAACAACTGCCGTGAGTACCGCTCCGATGATAGCCAGGATAAAAGGTAGGATCGAAATTGGAGTTCGGTAAGCGTAATCACTAAGCCACTGCTGGGCTAACCAAAACGAAATAGGTACGGCAATTCCACCCGCAACTAGTACAATTTTAAGAAAATCAGTACTAAGCAGTGTAGTAATCTGGGCGACGGTCGCACCCAGCACTTTACGCACACCCACCTCTTTAGTACGCTGTTCGGCCATGTAGGCAGCTAAACCAAATAAGCCGAGTAGTGCCACGAATAGCGTGAGCAACGTAGCCCAAAGTAGGGTGCTCCCTAGCCGTTGCTGGTCAGCATACAGTTGAGCGAAGTCATCATCCAGAAATGAGTAGCGAATAGGATGGGCTGGTTCAATCAGTTTCCAGAACTTCTCTACTTCTCCGATGGTGCTACGCAAATCATTCGTTGATAAACGGACGGCTACGTTACTTATCCAACCGCCTCGCATAAGAGGAATAGCTCCAGAAAATACTAATGGTTGGATACGTTGCTCTAAACTGCTGTAATGAAAATCCTTTACCACTCCCACAATAGTTCCAGAAACTTTAGCTCCGCTTAAACTCAGTGAATGACCAACTGGATCTTTTAGATCATATTCTTTCACAAATGCCTCGTTAACCACAAATGTTTGAGTAGTAGTATCAGAGGGAGCAATAAAACGACCTTCTTCCAATTGCAAATCTAGAGCCTGGACGTAGTTATCATCTACAAAATAGATATTAACTGACTGATCTTTCTCAACTCCCCCTACCTTAAACATATAATCGGGATTACCACTTCCGGGTACGCTTACCGTTGCTGATACCGCCTGTATCTTCGGATTTTGCACTAGCTGAGACCGAAGTGACTGTATTTTTTCGTAGGTCTGCTGGGTATTCGCTTTGATCACCATCACCTGCTCCGACTGAAAACCCAGTTCTTGGTTTTGCATGAATTGTACCTGCCGATAAATGAAAGTCATTACCACAGCGGCAACGATTGCCCCCGCAAACTGAACTACCACCATACCTTGACGCAATAATTTGCCCTTATCGCGGCGTAGCCACTTTCCTTTGAGCACTTCGGTAGGGCGATAAGCCGCTAGAAAAAAGGCGGGATAACTTCCGGAAAGTATTCCTAGCAATAGTACGACTCCTACTAACAATGGAGTAATCTGCCCCAACTCAGACATTCCCAACACAAGATCGCGGTTGGTCATGTGTTC
The DNA here is from genome assembly GCA_937883755.1 of uncultured Flammeovirgaceae bacterium. Classification (GTDB taxonomy): domain Bacteria; phylum Bacteroidota; class Bacteroidia; order Cytophagales; family Cyclobacteriaceae; genus Tunicatimonas. Next base: position 41,680 of record CAKZYA010000036.1, read on the forward strand.
AAAGACCGGGAGAGCCAGTTGCGCCAATAAAATAGCGATCGGCAATGCTACCAAGCACTGAAGCGTAGCTTCGGATAAAAATTGAAATACTAGTTGCTGCCGGGAAGCTCCGTTGACTTTACGCACTCCTACTTCTCTGGCTCGACGAGCCGCCTGAGCGGTCGCCAGGTTCATATAATTGATGCTCGCTACTACTAGCATCAACAACCCAACTAGACCAATAATATACACTCGCTGAATACCTCCGGCTTTAATGGAAAATGGCCCGCCTACCTCAGCCGTAGCGTTTAAGTGGGCATCGCTGATAGGTTGTAATTTCCACTCAGGAAACTTCTCCCAAGTGGAACCAAGCTTTTCTAGTTCCTTCTGAATACGAGGATTAATGGCTTCGGTGATTTTTCTTTCTAGCTCCCTTACGTTGGTATTAGGGTTTAACGTCACGTAAGTAGCCGGATTGTTCCCAGTCCACGACTCATAGAAGTAGGATGTATCCCGCCCTACCAAATCTACATCCAAGTGAGTATTTCCAGCAAACTCCGCTAATACTCCAGTAATCAGATAATCAGTCTCATCATTAAATCTCAAGACCTCACCTACCGGATTACGTTCACCGTAGAGTTGCTCCGCCAGCGGCTCACTAATTAGCATAGAGTGATTGTTTTTCAAAGCATTAGCCGGGTTACCGTATTTTAGTGGTAAAGGCAGCACCTTTAGAAAGGTACTATCAGCTAAAGCCAGATGCTTGACGTATATACCGTCCTCCGGTTTTTCCTCAGTGCTTACTAGAAGATCATTTCCCTCATTAACGGGTACGGCACTTACAATTTCTGGAAACTCTTCTCTTAAGGTCTCAGCTAGTACGTAGGGTGTATACGTATTACCTCGCCCTGGATTCCACTCTCGGTACACTCGATAAATATTCTCCTGGTTAGGAATCCAGCGGTCGTAACTAAACTCATGTTGGATGTATACGAGTGCTAGGGTAGCCGTAGCTAGCGCAATCGCCAAACCACCAATATTTAGCAGAGAGAATGTTTTCTGTTTGCGAAAATTTCGCAGAGCGATGGATAGATAGTTCTTTATCATGATGATTAATGAATGGTGGTTGATGAATAATGACTGCAATTATCGCATGGATGAGTAGTAAACAAGATCAATTATTAGTCATTATTCACTACTCATTTATCATTAAGCTATTCGCTCCTCAAAGACTTCACTGGGTTAGCCGTAGCTGCCCGCAAAGTGTGGAAGCTGATGGCTCCGAGGGTGACGACTAGCGTAAGCAAAGCCGAGGCCACAAATGTGAGCCACTTGATATCGGTCTGGTAAGCAAATGTCTGTAACCAGTCGTTCATAAACCAGTACGCCAACGGAAAGGCCACAAGCATAGCCAGAGCGATCAGGATGAAAAAATCCTTATAAATCAGCCCAACAATATTGGGGACAGTAGCTCCGATTACCTTGCGTATACCAATCTCCTTCGCCCGTTGTTCGGTGGTGTAGGCAGCTAGTCCCAGCAAACCCAGACAGGCAATGATGACAGTGAATGCCGAGAACATCGTAAATATTTTACCCCGCTTCTGGTCAGTTTCGTACTGCGACATAAATTCTTCGTCCAAAAATTCATAGGAAAACGGTTTTCCGGTATTCACTTCCGTCCAGGTATCTTCAATATAGGCTAAGGTCTCGGTTACTCTTTCGGGCGAGACTTTGATGCTAAGCCAGAAACTAGGATCACCAAAAAGAACAGCCAGCGGCTCAATTGAATTATATAGCGATTGCTGATGATAATCTTTAAAGACCCCAATTACTGAATATGTTGGTCCCGGATTATCTTCGTCACCCATGAAAGAAAGTTCTTTACCAATTGGATCATCCCACTGCATCCGAGCCACCATCGATTCATTCACTAGAACGGCAGCAGTATCGGTAGCATATTCTCGCGAGAAGCTTCGTCCTTGCAAAATGTCAATACCCATCGTTTCTACGTAATCGTAATGCGCCCGATACTGGTTTACTCCAACCCCGCCATCTACCATGCTACCATCGTTACCTTCTACCAACATCAGATTTTTTCCATATCCAGTACCGGGGCGAGATGAGGAGGTTGACACTTCTAAGACATTAGCACTTTCTTTTAGCCGATTGTGCAGCACTTCGTAGTTCGCCCGAATAGTCGAGTCTGGCATAGTAACAATAAGTACCTGCTCCTGATCAAAGCCTAAGTCTTTGTCACGCAAATACTGAAGTTGGTCGTAAACAATCCAGGTACAGATGAGCATGGCAATGGAAATAGCAAACTGTACTACTACCAACACTTTTCGCAACATCGCATTGCCTGTACCTCGGGTAGCATTTCCTTTAAGTACTAAGGCGGGATTAAACTTAGATAAGTAGAAGGCCGGATAACTGCCCCCGGCAATTCCAACCAACAAGGTAATCAGAATAAAGCCTATAATAATTTGAGGTTGCAGCAGAAACGAAAGCTCAATTTCGGTACCCGCCAACTGGTTGAAGGGCGACAGCAGAACGGCAACCAGCAGCAGACTAATGGCAAGCGCAATAAACGTCAGCAAAGTAGATTCGGTCAGAAATTGACTGATAAGCTGACCGCGGAATGAGCCCATCGTTTTACGAACACCCACCTCCTTAGCTCGGCGAGTAGCCCGGGCGGTCGCCAAGTTCATATAGTTAATGCTAGCAATGATGAGGATAAAAAAGGCAACTGCCCCGAAAATATAGATGTAGGAAATATCGCCCGCTCCACTTTCGCCCTCACCAAAATCTGATTTGAGATGGATATCAGCTAGTGGTTGCAACCAGTAATCAATCGTCACTCCGTAATTTTCAAAAATAGGGACAACCCGTTCCTTGTTCACACTCGCCAGAGCTTCCTCACCGTCTTGGATACTACTGCCTTCTTTCATCAGTAGGTACGTGGACACACCCCAGCCTCCCCAACCACCCATCTCATCAGGCAGGGTAGCTCGAGAGAGCAGGGCATCAAATTCTATACTTGAATTCTCAGGAACATCTTCAACGAGTCCAGTGACCTCGTAAATATCATCGCCGTTCTTAAGCGTCTGTCCCATTGGATCGGCACTACCGAAGTATTTTTGGGCTGTTTCTTGGGTTAGCACCGCTGTGTTAGGCTTTACCAGCGCGGTAGCTGGGTCACCCGACAGTAGCGGAAAATCGAATACCTCAAAAACAGTAGAATCTACGTAGCGAAAATCTTCCTCGTAAAAACGTACGTCCCGCTCAGGGTTCTCAAACAGCTCTCGCCCTGCGCCAATAAAACGAACGGCATGCTCAATCTGTGAATATTTTTCCTTCAGCTCCTGCGCTAGCGGTATCTGAGCACTAGGCCAAGTAAACTGATTATCGGTTTCGGTAAAATGGGTTACCACCCGGTATATGCGGTCTTTCTCTGTGTGAAATTTATCGTAGCTCAGTTCATTGAGCAAATACAAAAACAGGAAGAGGCTACACGTAATCCCCAGCGTGAGCCCAAGGATGTTGAGCAGGCTGTAGATACGATCTTTACCAATATTACGAATGGCGACTTTGAGTAGGTTTTTGAGCATAGCAGGAAGTGATTAGTAGGTTCATTTCTTAAATCCAAAAAATATACCCAATCTCAATATATTGATTATCAAGTATTTACAATCATATATATTTCGAGTGATGTACGTTTCCGTACAAAAGTTGTGCGTAGGTGAACAAGTGAAAGAAAGGTGGCTGGAAAATAAAAAAGCGGCACCCTATCTATGAAGTGAGAGTTGCCGCTTTTCAGTTCTACAAACTACTTATCAAAAGTTTTACACGTGAAACTTCTCTTTAATGTTTTCAGTCACGATCATACCGTCGAATAAATTGATAACTCGGTTAGCGTAAGTAGCATCGTGAGGAGAGTGCGTTACCATCGCAATGGTGGTTCCGGCTTTGTTTAATTCTGATAACAGGTTCATCACTTCCTCTCCATTGGTGGAGTCCAAGTTACCCGTCGGCTCATCCGCTAGTATAAAGTTAGGGTTGGCAACTACCGCTCGAGCGATAGCTACACGCTGCTGCTGACCACCCGATAGTTGCTGCGGAAAGTGGTTACGACGGTGCATGATGTTCATATGCTCCAGAGCCGCATTTACTTTCTTTTCCCGCTCCGCCGAAGGTACTTTCAAATACAACAGTGGCAGCTCTACGTTTTCAAATACAGTCAGTTCATCAATCAGGTTAAAGCTCTGAAATACAAAACCGATATTTCCTTTTCGTAGCTGAGCCCGCTGCCGCTCGGAGTAGTTGCCTACTTCGTGATCCATAAAGTGGTACTCACCGGAAGAAGGATTGTCGAGTAGTCCTAGGATGTTGAGCAAAGTAGATTTACCACAACCAGAAGGCCCCATAATGGCCACGAACTCCCCCGACTTGATCTCAATATTAATATCGTTCAGAGCGGTGGTTTCTACCTCATCAGAGATGAATACTTTCTTTAAGTTGTTTGTGCGAATCATAGTTTTGTCTTTGTTTAGTTTTAATGAGATTGGAATCCGGAGACCGGAGGGTGATATTTAGGATTAGAATTTATTAATTTGAGTTAGTTTGTATAAGATCGCTAAGGTTTCTCGAGTACATTTCCTTAGATTTTGGTTCTGTACTATTAAAAGACTAGAACTTCATTGTCTCCAAAATTCTCGTAGGAAGAAGTAATTACCTTCTCACCCGGTTCTAAGCCTTCTAGCACTTCGTAGTTTTCGGGGTTCTTACGGCCTAGGCGAATATCACGTTTGTAGGCTCTTGAGCCATCATTGTTGAGTACAAATACCCAATTGCCTCCGGTATCGCGGAAGAATCCTCCGGTGGCAAGTAACATCGCCTCTTCTGAAGAACCTAGCTCTAAGCGAATGCGTAACGATTGTCCGCGACGGATACCGCTGGGCACTTCACCGACAAATTTCATATCTACTTCAAAGTTGCCTTCACTTACTGTCGGATACTTTTTATAGATCTCCAGACGATAATCACCACCTGCAAAAGTAAATGTACCTTGTTGCCCCACGTCGATTCTGGGTAAGTAGAGTTCATCAATAGCAACTCGAACTTTATAGCTATCTAGTAAAGCAACTTGCCCTAAGCGTTCACCAGGGGTGATTGATTGACCGGGTTCCCAATCGGGCGTGGTCAGCAAGCCGTTGGTCGGAGCAGTAACAACCAGATTATCTAGAATTTTCCCGACTGCCTCCAAACTTCGGTTCATTCTATCTTCTGATAAGCGAAGTTGTCGGAGCTGCATAGAGCGGGAAACTGAGTCAGATTGGTAAGATTGGTAGGTAAGTTCTTTCAGACGCTTATTGTATTCATACTGTTCTTCTACTTCTTCCAGTTCACGCTGAGAAATCAGTTTTTTACTAGATAGTTCTTTAAAACGATTGTACTGAGGCTCTAGTAACTGCAATTGATAATCAATCTGAGCTAATTGGGATCTCTGATTTATATCGTTCTGGTCAAGACCTAAGCGGGTGTTCCGCATAATGTTAAGTTGCTCGTATAATTGAGATTCTCGTTGCATCACTTCTAACTGTAGACTAGAATTGTCTAATATCATAATTGTATCACCTCGCTCTACTAAGGCACCAGATTCTAGTATAATTTCGCGAACCACCCCACCTTCTACCGCATCCATAAAAATGGTTTGGCTAGGCATCACAATCCCGGTTTCCGGAATTCGCTCCTGAAAAATATCCTGCTTGACCGTAGAAACGGTGATTTTTTCTTCGTCTACATTTAACTTAGATCGGTTGTCGGCAAAAAGAAAGCTATACAAAATGAACGATACGAAGATCAACCCGAGACCAATCCCGAGTATACGTCCGGTTGTCCATGTTTTCTTTTTTATTTTTCGGTCCATTCCCATAGCTTGTCTGAATCTTGGCAGTGTTCTATTAATTAATTTTAGATGGCTGTAGTAGCTCGGTTACCAGAGTTACGAACACTGTGCCAAAACTAAAAATTGTGCTCAACCCCTCTATTTAGCCCTTTTAGCCAACCGGAAGTGTACGGAAACGAACATCCTTTGTACGCTTCTGTACGTTGCTAGTTCGAAATCGGACACTTATATTTGAATTCTCAAAGAGTATTTATAAGTAGAAAAGGTTGAATTCTGTTGAGTATGCTTGGTTTTCAACCTCTACGGATAGTTAGCTGACCTATTCTTCTATCTATTAGGTACAATCTTTGGCAAATAAATAATGAATAACTAACAATGAGTAATGATTAATGAACTACGGATGACCAATAGTTATGCTATAACTGATTATCTCAAGTCAATTATTCGTTATTCACCATTCATCAATCATTCTTCTATACTATGAGCAGAACTGTTAATAAAACTGGTAAAATCTTAATTGTAGACGACAATGAGGATGTATTACAAGCCGCTAAGATTTTCCTAAAACGTCATTTCCTTCAAGTAGATACTGAAAAGAATCCAGGAGCTATTCCGGCTACTATCAGCAACGAGCAGTACGATGTAATTTTGCTGGACATGAACTTTACTAAAGATGTAAGTAGTGGCAAAGAAGGTTACTTCTGGTTAGATCAAATTTTAGAGAAAGACCCTTCGGCAGTGGTGATTCTTATTACGGCCTACGGCGATGTAGATATGGCGGTACGGGCGATAAAGGAAGGAGCTACCGACTTTGTGCTTAAGCCATGGAATAACGAAAAGCTACTTGCTACGGTGATGGCTGCTCTAAAGCTGCGCGCTACTAAATCAGAAGTAAATCAGTTGCGATCGCAACAGGAAATTCTCACCGCCGATCTCAACAATAAGTTTCAAGATATCATCGGAAGTAGTCCCACTATGCAACGGGTGTTTGAAACCATTGAGCAGGTAGCCAGCACTGATGCCAACGTGCTGATTCTGGGAGAAAATGGAACCGGAAAGGAGGTAATTGCCCGGGCTATTCATCGTCGCTCACAACGGACGAATAATGTATTCATCAATGTAGACTTAGGGGCAGTGACCGAATCTCTGTTTGAAAGTGAGCTATTCGGACATATGAAAGGCTCCTTTACGGATGCTAAGCAAGATCGGGTAGGCCGCTTTGAAGCTGCTTCAGAAGGCACACTGTTCTTGGATGAGATCGGAAACCTTTCGCTTCCGCTGCAAGCCAAGTTGCTTACCGCTCTTCAGAATAAGCGCATTACTCCGGTAGGTTCTAATAAAGTGATTGATGTTGATGTTCGCTTTATCTGCGCTACTAATATGCCACTGTACGAAATGGTGCAAAATAACGAGTTTCGGCAGGATTTGCTCTATCGTATTAATACCATAGAAATTAATTTACCTCCTTTACGGGAACGAGCCGAAGATTTAGAGCCACTCGCTACCCACTTTCTAACCATGTACTCTAAGAAATATAACAAACCCATTCACTCTATCAGCGCTAGTGCTATTAAGCGAATGCAAAAGTACCACTGGCCGGGTAATGTGCGAGAGTTGCAGCATTCAGTAGAACGGGCGGTGATTCTCAGTAATAAACCTACCTTGCAACCGGAAGACTTCTTCTTTAATGCTGACAATGCCCGACAAGGTAAAGACCAAGATGAACTGCATCTGGAAAAGTACGATTTGGAAGAAGTGGAAAAGCTATTAATCCGCAAAGTGTTGAAGAAGCACGGCGGTAATATTTCCAAGGCAGCCGGAGACCTGGGCTTAACGCGGGCTTCGCTGTACCGGAGGCTAGAAAAATATGATATTTAACCGATTTGAGTGGACGCTGCTAGTTCGTATTATACTGCTAGCCGCTAGCATGTTATTATGCCTTTACTTCGTGTTTCATACCGAACGCTATGTAAGTGGAGTCATTATTTCCCTACTAGTCATCTACCAGATTTACGAACTGTACCAGTATGTGCTGGAAGCGAATCGTAAGCTCACTCGTTTTCTAGAAGCTGTTAAGTACTCTGATTTTACCGCTGGTTTTAATAAAGATAGCCAACTAGGCGAAAGCTTCCGCAACCTAAACCGGATGTTCAACGAAGTGTTCGATGCCTTTCGTAAGGCTAGGGCGGAGAAGGAAGAACACTGGCAGTACCTAAAAACGGTAGTGCAGCACGTGAACGTTGGTTTGCTATCCTACGATGAATCCGGAAATATTGAGCTGCTAAATAACACCGCCCGACGGTATCTGAAGGCGCATCAAATGACCAAAATTCGCGAGCTGTCTAAAATTAATCCTGAGCTATACGATATTATTCTTAAGCTACCTACGGGCACCAAAACCCTGATTAAGCCTAGTGTCGATCTTCATTTGGCTATCAACGCTACTGAACTTCGCCTGCGGGGTAGCACCTACAAACTTGTTTCCATCCAGAATATTCTCTCAGAATTACAGCAACAAGAGATTGAGGCCTGGCAGAATTTAACTAAAGTATTACGGCACGAAATCATGAACTCCATTACGCCCATTGCTTCTTTAGCAGGGACAGCGATTGATATTATTCAGGAGGATGTAGTACGCCAAAACGGCTCCATCATTTTTGATCAGGAGGCATATGATGATATCAACATGAGTCTACGAACCATTGAAAATCGTAGTAAGGGACTGGTTAATTTTGTGGAAGCCTACCGTAATTTCACCAATATTCCTCAACCTGACTTTGAGCGGATTAAGCTCAAAAACCTAATTGAAGAAGTAGTGAAGTTGATTCAGGCCGGAGTGGCTCGTGATAAGGTAGCTATTGAAGTAACTGTACCCGATAGCCTAATTGTCCGGATTGATAGTAAGTTGATTGAAATGGTATTGATTAATATTTTGAAAAATGCGGCCGAGGCACTGGATGATACCGAAGAACCCACCATCAAAATCTTAGCCTACACCGACCACGAGCAGCGGGTTTTTGTGGACGTTACCGATAATGGCTCCGGTATTGAACCCGAAGCTTTAGAAAGAATCTTTATTCCGTTTTATACCACCAAACGTGATGGTTCTGGCATTGGCCTTAGTCTCTCCCAACGAATTATGCAGATGCATCAGGGTAACCTTACTGCCACCTCCGAAGTAGGGCAGGGGACTACGTTCACTTTGCAGATGTGAAAGGGGAAGATATGAAATGTGAGATACGAGATATGAAACCCCTTGATTTTATTCAAAAGGGATTTTTATTCACAACCTCGAATAAAAAAAGCAACCAACTGGCTGCTTATTCATACACTGTTCTGTTCTTTGCTTCAAGAAGCTTTCTCTAACGAATTTTCCAACTGCTTCGTCGTTTGTTTCATCGGCTTCTCCATCGGCTTCACTGAGTACGTTGGGCACATCTGCGTGTAGCAACCCGTTAGGGAAAAGATCATCCCTCCCATAATCACTGTTAAAATTTTTCTCTTCATAGCGTTACGACTTTTTATTTTCAAAAGTATCCAATCACTTAGAATAATTCAATGCAATAATGGCAAAATTCATTACATCGTAGCTAAAATAGCCATGAAATACGATTGTTGATAAGCTTCTATTTATCATTACGCTGTTCGTTATCGTACACTTCTCTTTCAAAAACGGACGGTGGAAATGGGCTAAACAGGCTAAAAACGGGGATAAATGCCAAATTTGGGCTTGGCATATTTGTTGGCATACCACCATCAGAATTATAGCAATCAATATTAACTGACATTCTTATAATTTACTATACTATGCTCAAACTTATCGATGTAGACAAATTTGTACAGTCCCGATTTAAGAAAACTTTCATCCTCAAAGGTATTGATCTGGAAGTTGAAGAGGGCGAGTTTATGACCATCATGGGTCCTAGTGGTGCCGGAAAATCCACTCTACTCAACATCATCGGGCTACTTGACCCGCCCTCAGCTGGAGAGTACTACCTGCGTGATCAGCCCGTGCACAAACTACGGGAACGCCAACGCAGCGAATTACAAAAGCACACGATCGGCTACGTATTCCAAGCCTACCACCTGATTGACGAGCTAACCGTTTTTGAAAACATTGAAACTCCTTTGCTTTATCAAAATATGAAAGGTAAGGAGCGCAAAGCCCGCGTGGCTGAATTGCTCGATCGCTTTCAAATGGTAGCCAAAAAAGATCTATTTCCTGAGCAGCTTTCGGGCGGTCAGCAGCAGTTGGTAGGGGTAGCCCGAGCCATCGCCGGAAAGCCAAAACTTCTCTTAGCCGACGAGCCAACCGGAAACCTACACTCTGAACAAGGAAGACAGGTGATGGAGCTGTTCAAGCAACTTAATACCGAAGGCATGACGATCATTCAGGTAACCCACTCGGAGGAATGCGCAGGCTACGGCGACCGTATTGTCAACATTGTTGACGGAGCAATTCAAAGTGATGAACAAATTCAGAAAGAAGAACAGAACGCATAATATGAAACGATTAGCTTTACCCATCCTTTTCCTAACAACATTAATCACATTTTCTGCAGTAGCCCAGCAAGACAGCACCCTAACTTACGAAGAGGCTGTCAGCATCGCCCTACGGGAGAATATTCAAATTCAGCAGCAGCGTAACTTATTGGAAGTAAGCCGGGCCGAGCGATCTCAAGCATACGCCCAGTTTGCTCCTTCAGTTGGGTTTCAAGCGGGGGCTTCTCGGATTTATGGCCGACAATTTGATCAAACAGCTGGTGAATTTACGGAAGAAATCAACAACCGAATGGATGGTGGGCTAGGAGCATCCTTGACACTGTTTAATGGTTTCAGAAATATTAATCAACTGCGACAGTCACGGGAGAATGCCGAGGCTCAACTCAATCTCATCAACCAAACCAAACAGGATGTTACATTCAACGTATCTCAGCAATATTTACAGGTACTGCTTAATCAGGAGTTACTTCGTATTCAGAAAGCTAATTTAGAGCAACAAGAAGAATTGCTGGAAAGCACCCGCACTTTTGTAGAAAGTGGTGCTCAGTTCAATATCGCCGATTTATATAATCAAGAAGCCCAAACTAAACGTTCTGCCTTGGCGGTTGTAGAAGCTGAAAACGCTCTTACGATTAGCAAGGTTCAGTTAATCCGAATATTGCAGATTGATCCATTCAGAAACTGGACGTTTGCCGAGCCAGATATTAGTCAATGGGAAATTCTTTCAGAAATTGCCAGCATCGAAGAAGCCTATAACCAAGCAATAGCTAATCGCCCAGATATCAAGCAACAGGAGAATATTATTCAAACTAGTTACTACGGAATGAAGGTAGCGCGCTCTGGTTATCTACCCCGATTAAGTGCAGGCTACTCTATTGGCTCTCAATACTCTACTCTCTTTGATGCTCCGGTTTCTGATCAATTGTTTGATATCAATCGGGTAAGTGTAATCAGCTTGAACCTTAATATTCCTATCTTTTCTAACCTAGATAACTATGCTGCGGTGCAACGTAACAAACAGATAATGAATAATGCTGAACTGGATATGGAGGATTTGAAGCGAAATATATTTGAACAGTTACAAACGGCTATTACCGATTACAAGGCGACCAAACAGCGAATTGTTGCGGCTGATGCTCAGCTTAAAGCAGCCGAACAAGCACTAGAAGCCGAGCGGGAGAGATTTCGTTTAGGAGTTAGTAATATTATCGATTTGAGTTTAGTGAATGCTTCTTATGTGGAAGCCCAGGCTACCCAAGCACAGGCCAATTATCAGCTTATTTTCCAAAAGACCGCGCTGGATTACTTCACTGGTAAGCTACAACCGGAAAATATTATAATGAGTAATGATTAGTGGATACCCCTCGTAGAACAGTTGAAAGCTAATAGCTGTTTATTATCCATTGTCAATCCACCGTGGACGCGGTTTCCATTACTTGTTGCATCGTCCGCATTTTTAACTCGGTTTCTTCCCACTCTCGTTGGGGTTCAGAGTCAATAGTAACTCCGGCTCCGGCGTACAGTGCCGCTTGTTGATCAAGCAATTGCATACAGCGTAAATTAACAAACAGGTGAGTTTCATCCTGCATATTCACCGGACCTAAGAAGCCACTAAAAAATGAGCGGTCGTAGCCTTCGTGCTGCTGAATGAAGTTCAATGCCGACTCTTTAGGCATTCCGCAAACTGCTGAGGTAGGGTGCAACAGTCGAAGCATAACCGAACCCAGCTCGGGGAAATTGGTAGCATCCATATCTACCGTAAAATCGGTACGCAAGTGCAGCAGATTACCCGCTGCTGTGGTCTTCGGACCATCTTCTTCAAACTCTCGCAAACGAATTTTCTTAAAACAGTTGATAATGTAGCGGCTTACCATTGCCTGTTCTTCAATTTCTTTTTGTCGCCAGGCAGCATTCTTCAGTGGGTCTTTTCCGTGCACAGGTTGAGTGCCTGCCAGCGCAATAGTTCGAAACATTTTGCGCTGTTCTTGCCGATAGGTGCTCACCAATATTTCGGGCGAAGCTCCCATCCAACTACCTACCCCTGGGATTGAGAATAAGGAGATAAAAGCGGCGGGGTAAGTATCGCAAAGTTGCTGAAAGGTGCGAGCCGCATCAAAATTATCGGGAAAGGGCACTAGTTTAGAGCGGGAAGGAACAACTTTCTTAAAGTCTCCTTGCTCAATAGCTACAACTGCCTTACCGACCAGATCTTTAAAGTTGGTCGGTTCTAGATTGGAATATGAAAAACCTCGAGGAACCGTGTGAATTTTAGCAGATTCCGTTTTTTGTAATTGCTGATGTAAGAAAGCATAAACTTCGGTAGTTTGGCTTGAGCTGGAAGTGGTTTGGCACTCGGGTTTACCTGAACGATAGTAGATATCTGCCTGAATGTAAGGAGACCTCTCCTCAGGATTTATAAATGGACTAGCAATAAAACCAGGCGAAAGTTCTTCTAGTTGCCAGTCGGTTAAAGATGCTTTTCCCGAAGTGTCTAAAATGACGTGCTGTGCTTGCTGATTCGGTAACCGCCAAGCAGCAACCGATAATTGATTATAATACGAGGTATTTATAAACGCTCGCATAATATTGTCAAAGGTGTACTCCGACCAGTCAATCTCTCGCGACTCAATAACTTCTGATTCCTTCATGATTTTCCTTACTTCACTTCTCTACCACCGCCATGGTTAAGCGGCTAATGCATACTAACTGCTGCTTTTCATTTACGATACGAATTTCCCACACATGGGTTCGTCGGCCAATATGTAAGGCTTTGGCCATTCCGTACACAAAACCATGCGTTACGGCTTTCAGATGATTGGCGTTGATATCCAACCCCACACAATAGTACTTTTCAGTATCCACACATAACTGAGAAGCTACACTGCCTACCGTTTCAGCCAGCACTACCGAAGCCCCTCCGTGCAACAAACCCATCGGCTGATTAGTGCGATGATCAACGGGCATCCGGGCGGTTAGCCCATCAGTGTTAATTTCGGTAAACTCAATACCCAAATGTTCTACCATATTGCCCTTTCCCATGGCATTAAGACTATCAATAGAAATATCGGGACTTATCATGAGCTACGCTTTGTACAGTATGACTTTTTTAGTTCCTTACCAACTTAACCAGTAAACTGGGTACAAAAGTTATGGATAAAGTTATTTATTTGATACGGCATGGGCAAACGGAATATAACCGAAAAGGAGTGGTGCAGGGTAGCGGAATTGATGCGCCACTGAATGAAACGGGGCGGTTGCAAGCGGAAGCTTTCTATAAAACGTATCACAACATCCCCTTTGATTATGTGTATACCTCGGTTTTACAGCGCAGTATTCAGTCGGTAAATGGATTTCTGAAAGATGGGCTACCCACCACACAACTAGCCGGACTCAATGAAATTAACTGGGGAGTGAAGGAAGGAAAAGTACCGACTACCGAAGAGCATTCGTATTACAACAAGATTATCAATGGCTGGCGCGAAGGTAAGCTAGATATAGCTATTGAAGGTGGGGAAAGCCCATTGATGGTACAGGAGCGGCAGAAATCAGCCCTTGAGCATATTTTGTCTCACCCTGACCAAAAGCAGGTACTAATCTGTATGCACGGTCGGGCTATGCGAATCTTTCTTTGTTTGATGATGAACCGCAACTTACGGGAAATGGATCAGTTTGCCCATACCAACTTGGGGCTTTATCTACTACACTATCATGCACACAACAAACGGTTTGAAATTATCAAAGAGAATGATCAGTCGCACTTGTTAGAAGTGTAGCTACCCACCCAAGAAGGTAAAGCCAAACTGAGGTAGGAGTTGATGACGTTATTGACCGCCGGGCGAATATCTATCAGCAGAAATACGAAAACGCAAAAATGTCAAAAGAAGACTAGCTAGAAGTGCTAAAGCATAATCCTGAACTGATGCGTACCCCAATCGGAATGCTGGTCAATCGGGCGGTTATCTGCGAAAACCCCAACGATTTGCTCAAACTAGACGACGGACAGGGTTTCGACCAGAATATGAAGACGTAGACTTTTCACGTTGCCATCAGTTATACCCTTCCACCGTTAAATATAATGTAATCGGAATGCCCTCTTTTTTCCAGGGAGCTAAACTGGAAGCTCGAGTGTAAGTTCCCCCACGATCATATCCCTTGCCATGGGTAAAAAACAGCGCATTATTGCCCCGGAAGCTACGCCATAGTTGTATTACCTCAAAGGTAACAATAATATCCTGGTCAACAACTAGCGGACTGCCGCCCAGCTGTTGAGAAGTAACATCTTTGGTGATCCACTTATCCCGCTTGTAACTTTTGACGAATAGCTCTTGCTGAAGCAAAGAACTATTGGGTAAACCGTTTTTCACATTGTAAACGTTGATTCGGAACAACACGCTATCCATAGTATTGAAGCGGGTGTGAAAGTTGATGTCAGTCACTCGGTAGGTCTGCCCATCATTGAAAATCTGCAGGCCCCATTCTCCACCCCAACCGAATTTTTGTAAACCGCTCTGACCTGAGGTAGTTCTGGTAGGTTGATACCGCCCTAGCTTTATCGGATCACTTAAGCGGGAATCCTCTACTACTACTTCCCTTAAATTGTAGATCTTTGGTGATAAGTATACCCTCATCGAATTTTCCTTCCGCTTCGGTCGGAGAATGTGCTGAGAGTGATAGCCAATGCTAGAAAACGTTAGCTTATCCTGAGAGTCCGCTTCGCTCAGATCAATCCGAAAGGTACCGTTATCGCGGGAAATTACTCCCAGATTTTTGTTCACTACTCCAATATGCACGTAGGCTAGCGGTTCTTGTGTAGCTGAATCCAACACTACCCCACTAACTATCTGACTTAACACCGCATTGGCGAATAGCAAGAGAGGGAGAAAGCCGATCACGATTGTTTTCATAGAATCATTTCTAACGTCATTCGAGTAAGTGCGAAGGAATTCCTCCAATTAGAGACTACCATTTTTGCAGAAGATTACGTCACTCACTATCGTTCGTTCGGAATGACAGTATCCTAGATTATTCATCCCGCAGCAAATGTACTGGGTTAACGGAAGCTGCTCGAAAAGCTTGCAGGCTTACACTAATACCCGCAATGACGAAAGCGATAATTCCGGCAATTAAAAAAACGTCAGCTCCTAAACTGATGCGATAGGCAAAATCTTGTAGAAATTGATTAGCCCCAAAGTACACCAATGGGCAGGACACTACAAAAGCAATGATGACTAATCCAGCAAAGCTCTGAGAGAGCAACACGATGATCTGTCCTACTGAAGCGCCCAACACCTTCCTCACGCCTACTTCTTTACGCCGTTGTCGGGTTGCGAAGGCAGCTAGCCCTAATAAACCTAGCGAAGCTAACACTACCGTGATTCCGGCAAAAAGGGAGGCAGTTAATCCCAGACGCTCTTGCGTTCGGTACATTTTATCGAATTCTTCGTCCAGAAAATAATAACTAAACGGCTCAAATGGCTCAAGTGACTGATAGGCTGACTCCAGCACTTCCAAACCCTCGGCCGTGCGGTCCGGTTGGAGCCGCACTGCTAGTTCTCCGTAATAATATTCATCACCGGGATAATAATAGTGCAACATAGGTTCGATACGCTTTTGGAGAGACTCATAATGATAATCGCGTACAATACCCGCTACTGGTAAGTGTTCTCCCTCACCGTTTATTAAAAACTTATCTTGGTCATCTGACCAGCCTAGTGCCTTGGCGGCAGTTTCATTGATAATGACGGCGTTGCTATCAGAGGGTAACTCTTTAGAGAAGGTATGACCCGCTACCAAATCCATCCCCAGCGTTTCGAAGTATTCATCGCCTACCATCATCCAGCGAAGGTTGACTGGTTCTTTGGTAGGCGACTCGCTGTCGCGGAAATTAGAGGTAAAGTAGCGATAGCGCCCTGGCATTTTATCGCCAAAAGTGATGGCGGTAATAACACTTTCATTTTCCAGCCGGTCAATCATCGTTTTGATAGCCGATTTAGCCTGCTCTTCACTCTGGAAATCGTAATTATCGTACCACAGCGAAAAAGCCACGACGTTCTCTTCAACAAAGTTTAAATCTTGAGATTTCATAAACTGAACCTGTCGCCAGATCACCAGTGTTCCGGCAATTAGTAGAATGGAAGCGGCGTACTGCACCACAATCAGACCTCGCTGGAATAAGCGCCCGGAGGCTTTAAACTTATTATGCCCCTTCAGCGAATTAACCGGAGAAAGCCGGGAGACAAAGGTAGCTGGATAAGCTCCTGAAAGTAAGCCGATGAGTAGCCCGATTGCTAATAGCGTACCCAACAATGGCAGGTTTTGCCAGTAGCGAAACGTTAGCATTAAGTCAAAGTGGCGATTAAAGTAAGGTAAAACCAAATGGACTAATAGTATGCCAATAATTAGCGCAAAAAAGCAAGTAACTACCGATTCGGTCAGGAATTGGGCTACTAATTGGCTCCGGCGCGAGCCAATAGCTTTTCTGAGTCCGATTTCCCGCGTACGCAGTAATGATTGAGCGGTAGCCAGATTCATAAAATTAACGCTGGCAATAATTAGTGTAATTGCTGCTATGATACTTAGCAAGGTAATTATCGGTCCGTTCTTAGTTTCCTCTGCCCTTAGTTCAGCGAGTGGTAATAACTTCATTTGAATATCATCCAATCGCTCACTCTGAAAGTGTTGATCTTTGAATTTGGACAGTTTTTCGGATAGAGCGGAAGGCTTGACTGAACCGGCAAGCTTAACATAACCTGTCATAAACTGGCTTGCCCAATCTTCTGGCTCTATCCAATCAGGAGCGTTATCCCAGGGCAGCAGAGCCTCAAATTGTAAGGATGAGTTTTCGGGTGGATCCGCTAGCACGGCTCCTACTGTAAATCGCTGTTCACGGGTAATTACCTCTAAAGTTTTGCCTACTGCTTTGTCTCTTCCAAAGAATCTTTCCGCAACGGATTGAGCCAGTACAATATGATTAGGAGTTTTCAGTGTTTGTGCCAAGCTACCTGCTAAGAGCTTGAAATCAAACAGCTCAACAAAGCCTGAATCTGCGTAGTGTACTAGCGGATTTACCACCTTATCCTGATATTGCATTCGAACATGATCAGGGGCGAAGAAGCGGGTTCCACTAATGACCTCGGGAATTTCTTCAATCAGGGTTGGCACTACCGGGTTGCGGGTGGCCCAATGCATCCCGTCTTCACCTTCGGCTACCATTCCTTCACCTATCCGATATACTCGTTCATGCTCAGCATGAAAGGTATCGAAGGACTGCTCGTAGCGAACGATCA
Source organism: uncultured Flammeovirgaceae bacterium (assembly GCA_937883755.1). Classification (GTDB taxonomy): domain Bacteria; phylum Bacteroidota; class Bacteroidia; order Cytophagales; family Cyclobacteriaceae; genus Tunicatimonas. The sequence continues at coordinate 59,353 of CAKZYA010000036.1, forward strand.
AAAACAGGACAATAGCAGCGGCAATACCGATGGCTAAGCCGAAGATATTAAGCAAAGCGTAACTTTTGTACTTCCAAAGATTGCGTAAGCTGACTTTGAGATAGTTGCGAATCATAGCAGGTTGGATTAGGGTTGAGTAAGTATAAATTGGGCGGATAATCGACGGACGAAACAGCAGCATTACATCGCGCACATACTTCCACTGGGCTTTTCTGACGCCTAACTCTTGCACTCGTTCGTCGTATAGTTCGGCTAAGTCACCTGCTAAATCTTCGTAGTAAGCCGGATGGCAAAACCAGTGGAAAAAACGCTGTGCCCAGTGGGGTGGTATTTGCTTGTTCATAGTTCAGGTTTTAGGGGGTTAAGTCTTGGGAGTTGAGCGACCGTCGCACGGTTTTATCTGTACCTAAGACCTACCACCCATCTAAAAATCAAAAGCTACTTTTGGAATAGACTGCCATAGTTGTAGACGAGCGTCCCGGACTTCGGTGAGAGCCTGCTTACCGTAAGGAGTTACCGTGAAAAATCGCTTGCGCTTACCGCCTCGCACCTGAGTAGCTTCTCCCAACCGGGATTTTAAAAAACCTTTCGTTTCCATTCGTCGCAAGGCTGACTGCAAAGCACCCACACTCACCGAACGACCTAACCGCTCTTCAATTTCCCGCTTAATGGCTACGCCGTAGGCTTCATCGAACAGTACAGCCACCGTGAGCAGCACAATTTCTTCAAATTCCCCTAGCTGAACTTTTCCCATAGATTAACTAATACATTTATATATTTCCTAAATGTAGTTTATATAAATACAAAATCCAAAGTGTTCAAGTGTTCATGAATACCTGTGGTTGAGTACATGAACACTGCGCGACAGCCGCATAAATACCAGAACACATGAACACCTGAACACTACATCCCATATTGCTTCTGAAAATCTGAAGCATTTATCCCGGCTATTTTTTTGAAGAGCTTGCTGAAATAGGATAGGCTCTCGAAGCCTACTTCGTAGCAGACCTCTGATACGCTTTTGCCCTGCAGTAGCAGTGTTTTTGATTGGGTAACCCGGTATTGATTCACAAAGTCAGTGAAGGTCATATTGGTTTGCTTTTTAAAGTAGCGACAAAAAGCAGGAGTACTTAAATGCACTTGTTCGGCAATTTCGTTTACATCAGTCCGTCCATTATACTTTTGGTGAATGTAATCATAGACCGTACTCATTCGAATTTTGTCATTCATAAATAGTTTTACGCTGGTATCCTGATCGTTTAACTCAATTACTTCATCCGAAGCAGCCAGAGCCTGAAATACTTTCAGTAATTGCAAAAGTTGCTCAAAGGGATTAAGTTCTCGCATGTACCGAAGTTGTTCGGCAACCTTTAGCTTGGTATCGCCTCCAAACGATAATCCTAAGTAAGAGCGAGCTAAGAGTTGTTGGATACGACTAAACTCCGGGGTTTGCTGAAAAGCATCGCCCAAAAATGGATTTTTAAGTTGCACCACCACCTGTTTGTATTTCGTCTTCAATCCGTAGTCAAAATTCAGGTGGGGAATGTTAGATCCAATCAACACCAGATCGCTGCCTACGTAACTGGACACATGTTGACCAACATGACGAATACCGGTAGTGGCTTCTACATACACCAGCTCATATTCCGGGTGATAATGCCAGAAAAAATGATCCCTCAGGCTAGGTTCAAATAGTCGGAACGATTGCCCTTTACTCAGTATTACCTCTTCTTTCTGAATCTTCATCCTATCTATTTTCCTACCAATTTATATTTTTATGGCTATTTTTCAATAAACAGTCAATAGAGAGCAAATGATTATCAATCAAGATAAAAGGTAGGAAGCACTGTGTAGATATCTTTGTAAAAAGAGCAAGTGTCTAGGTGTTTAGGTGTGTTAGATTACAAAACATGAATACCTAAACACTTGCACACTCTAACACCATAACACTAAACATTGTGATGCAAGTAACAGAAACCACTAACGCCCATAAAGATATTCCGGGCAACCCATCCACGGCTATTAGTAGCCAGATTCAATTGAATGACCGCAGCAACGGCAAGCCACTTAAAGTGCTGAGCGAAGAAGACTGGAAGTTCTGGATAGAAAACGGCTATATTGTTATCAAGAATGCTGTTCCCCAAGAACAGGTAAACCGATTGGCTAACTTCCTCTGGGAATTTGAGGAAAAAGACCCGAACAATCCCGAAACCTGGTACGCTCCGCCCCGAGCCGAAATGAAGATGAAGGAATTGACCAACACCGGTATGGTGGAAGTGTACAACCATCAATACTTATGGGATAACCGTCAGCATCCGAAAGTATACGAAGCCTTTACTGACATCTGGGGTACCGACAAACTATGGGTTACGATTGACCGAGCTAATCTAAATTTTCCTAACCGACCCGGCTTCGAGACCAAAGGCTTTATCCACTGGGACTACGATCCCGAAACCAAACCCCAAAATGTGCAGGGTGTGCTCGCCCTAGCCAACCAAACCGACGAGAACATGGGTGGTTTTCAGTGTGTACCCGAATTGTACCGCACCTACGATACCTGGAAATTGAGCCAACCCGATGACCGAGATCATTTTCAACCTGACGTAAGCGGGTTTGACATTGTAAAAGTACCTCTGCAAGCGGGTGATTTGCTAATTTTCAATAGTACTCAACCCCACGGTATTCGCCCCAACAATAGCCAAGGCAAAGTTCGGGTTGCCCAGTATATCTCCATGATGCCTGCCGAAGAAGATAATGAAGAACGTCGCCAATGGCGCATCTCTTCCTGGAAAGAACGCCGCGCCCCTGAAGGTTACGCTTTTCCGGGTGACCCACGAGGTTGGGAACAAAAGAAGTACGATACTGCCGAGTTAACGCCTCTGGGCAGAAAATTGCTCGGATTAGATAAATGGTAAATGAAACACTCAACCTGAAATCACGCTAGCCTTTCCTTGTTCTAAAAACAATCGCTGGTTCACGCAAGTGGGAATATCCTGCTGGTAGTGAGAAACGTAGATCAGCGTTTTGTTAAAGTGCTGGCAGATAGTATCTACTATTGCATTAAATTCCCGAGTTTGTTGCGTATCTAACCCCTGACAAGGTTCGTCGAGCAGCAGTACCGGAGGGTTTTTGACCAATGCCCGAGCTAATAGTACCAATCGTTGCTCGCTAAGTGGTAACTCGATCAGCGGTTTTTCTTTTTGATGAGAAAGATTGAATACGTTCAGCCACTGCGCTACCGTAGCTTTTTGTTCGGCAGAAAGATTTTTATCGCTAATCAATGTATCGGTAAGCCCTGAGGCAACTGCCTCAAAACAGCAAAGCCGACGATTAAAGTAAAGATGAAGTTCGGGCGAGATGTAGCCAATTCGCTGCTTAATATCCCAAATGCTTTCACCCGAACCTTTCTTTCGGTCGAAGAGGTAAATCTGATTGGCGTAGGCCTGAGGGTTGTCTCCGTTGATTAAGCTCAACAGCGTGGATTTTCCCGCCCCGTTAGGTCCCGAAAGTGACCACTTATCACCCCGATTTACCAGCCAGTTCACCCCATCTAGTATGGTTTTTCCTCCGTAGCGTATGCTCACATTTTGCATTCGGATTGCTACATCAAAAGACGCATCCGCTTGAGTTGATAACCCTACTAGCAATTGCGAATGAATTCCAGTTTCAGTTGCTACTGAGATAACCTGCTCTGGTTGCCGGGCTAAAAATGATGGGCGGGAATATACCTGAGAGGAACAATCATCTTGCAGCTCCAGCACCTGGGTAATACGGTCAGGAATTTCGCTAGGAGTCGTAATCAGTACAACGCTGATTTGTTCAGCGATTAGCTGGTTGATAATCTCGTGCAGAACTTTCCGGGCTTGCTGGTCTAAACCGATGAAGGGGCTATCCAGAATCAGCAATTTAGGTTGTTGTAGTAAGGCTTTGGCCAACTGAAACCGCTTATTTTCCCCGTTAGAAAGTTGTATTAGGCGAGACTGCCTTAAATGATTGATTTGCAACAGTTGCAGTACTCTATCAATTTCTTCATTATCAGGCTTAGCAACGCTCATCCGCAATTCTTCTTCCACCGAAGGAAAGTCTACGGAGTCCATACTATCAAATCGGGCTTGATAGTAAGTAGATGAAGCATCCGTTCGGTTTCGGTACGTATGCTGCTGCTCGACCATCACTAGTCGATCCGTTGGTAATAGATGACTAGTGAGTTTTCCCGAAGAAATAGGTTGGCGAAGCCGAATTACATTAGCCAACGTCGTTTTACCACTACCCGCCGATCCAATAATCGCCCAAGCCTCGCCTTCGCAAATCGTAAAACTCATATTGTGGAGTATAGTCTTTGATTTAATCTTAACTTCTATTTGATTGGCTCTTATTATTGGTATGGACATATTGACGCTAAATTAATGAATATCTCTATTTCTGTGACTGCCGCTTAATCGATAAGTTTTGCCTGCTGAGAACACCTAGCGTACCTAAACTGTTACACCCTTGAACGTAATTTATATTGAGCTATGAACTGGAATGATGTTATAAAATATGCCAACAACGGAAGCCCCGAGCCGGATCGACGCGTGGAGAAAACTGAGGAGGAATGGCGACAGCAACTTACGCCCGAGCAATACCGCATTACCCGTCAAAAGGGAACCGAACGGGCTTTTTCCGGAGCACTGTGTCACGCCCACGATCCAGGAAAATATGCTTGTATCTGCTGCGATACGTTATTATTTGATTCGGCACTAAAATTTGATTCGGGCACCGGCTGGCCGAGTTTTACTGAGCCAGTGCAAGATAATGTGATCAAATATGAGAAAGATACATCTTACGGTATGGTGCGGGTAGAGGTAATGTGCAACGTATGTGATGGTCATCTCGGCCACGTTTTCCCCGATGGCCCACCGCCCAGTGGTCTGCGTTTCTGTATCAATTCTGAATCGATTAAACTGGTAGAGAAGGAAGAGACAGCATCTAGTTAGGGGGCTTTTACATTTACCCTTAGAAAGGGGTGAATTATAGGCTTACAGTTGAACCCTTCAGTAGATATAAGAAGAGTAGGAGCAGGGAAGTCTACGTTGATTAAGTTGATTGGAGGGGGCGCATTATGAATAGGTAATCCCAAGGTATCTAACGGGCTTTTAATTCTCAATTTAGCTACGTCCGTGATGTGGGTGTAGATTTCGGTAGTTCCAATAGAATTGTAGCCAAGTAGTTCTTGTACATAACGAATATCAGTACCTCCTTCTACCAAGTGAGTAGCAAAACTACGTCTTAAAATATGGGGTGTTGCTGGGCGGGTAACCCCTGCTTTTTGGGCTGTTTGCTTCACTATATTCTGCACACTTTTGACTGAACACTGCGCTTTACGCTACCCCTCAAACAGGTATACCTTTGGACGATACTGTTTAAAATATTCTTGTAATGTTTTTAGCAAGTTCATGGAAAGCATTACGTTTCTATCTTTTCGTCCTTTTGCATTTCTTATATGAAGAGGCAATTTACATATACTTTCACGGTTGGCTCGGCATAGCGTTGAATCCATAACTTTTGTTGGAAGGCATTGATAGTATCTTCAATGGTCACAGTAACATTCGCTTTACTATTAATTTTAACGAACTTTAAGAGCGTGTTTGGAAATATTTAAGCAAGTTTGTTAAGCATGAGTTGAATCATA
>CAKZYA010000037.1 GCA_937883755.1 uncultured Flammeovirgaceae bacterium
ACCCAAAGATACTGACACCTGTTTTTATTAAGTCAAGTCTCCAAACACGCTCTAATATAGACTGCCCTCAGTTACTTTACTGCTAGCTTGCTTCATTACTGAGCCTCCCATCAGAGGTATATGATATATTTTACTGGTTCACGTTTCCGCTAGAACTGAATAAAGCGAAGAGCTCGCTCACCAAATTGGGAAATATACAGCCGACGGCGAGCGGTATCGGCGGCAATGCCGTTGGGTCCAGAGAAAGTAGCCTCGGCTAACAGCCCATCGCTGCTACTATTGGCTCCGGTGCCAGCAAAAGTGCTTATCTGCCCATCCATCGTTACTTTAAATATTTTATTATTACCTACTCCGGTGGCGTAAATATCTCCCTCAAATAGGGTCATGTACCCAATGGCAAAGTTCTCCACCAAATCAGGAATCTGGGCAATGAGGCTTACCTCCCCGCTGATGGCACTTACCTGGTAAATGGCTCCGTTGTAGAAGTTAGCGGTAACGATATTGCCTGCATCGTCTGTATCAATACCCACACAACCAAATAGACGATCATCCTGAGCCAGTACAGCTACCGTACCTTCGGGAGTAATCTTATGCATCAGTGGGGCAAAAAAGTTGGCTACGTAGAGGTTATCATTAGCGTCTACCGCTATTCCCGAAGGCCAACCGGGCAACGTAGCTATCTCGGTAGTACTTCCGTCGGAGGTTACGCGTACTACTTTTCCGTCGACATAATCTCCCCCGTTTTCGTGGGTGAAATAGAAGTTACCCTGACTATCCGTGCCTCCGCCCATAGGGGCTACAAACCCGGTGACTTTTTCACTAACTTCTCCTGCCGGAGTAACGGACAACACTTTGGTGCCCAGGCCTATTTGTAAATCATTATCAAACGTGCCAAAGTCAGAGGCGATAATGGTTCCATCACTGGTTACATACAGACCGTCGTTAGCCCCAAAGTCGGGAATAAGCGTTTCTACTAACAGCTCTTTGCTTAACTGAAAAGCCGAGGCCGAACGAGTAGCTACTGTGAACGGAGCTTCCTCATAAGTGCCAATACTAGCTACGTAGAGTGCGTAAGTTTGGGTAGAATCAAAAGTCTTCCCCAACGCATCGGTTTGATTAGCTCTTAAGCGTACGCTATACTCGCTTTCGGTGTTATTCACCAACGTCTGCTGCTCGGCCGAAAGATTACTCACCACCTGCTCAGTCACGGATGCTGTATCGCTCATCTGGGCAAAAAAGACACTAAACCGCGCCACACCGCTTGTTTGAGAAGGTGCTTCAAAGCTTATTTCAATATCGGAAGGATTGTCTAGGTTACCTCGGTCAGCTAGTTGCAGATTACGCGCTACCAGTTCATCGGTAGGGATAACCGGACCATTGGTCGCATCGTCATCTGAGCAGGAGAATACTCCTAAAGTGAGAGTGAATAGAAATAGGATGTGTGAGAAGTGTTTCATAGGTATTTGAGATTAATTTTCTCAAATCACCCAAAACGAGGTTGCAAAGGCGTCTTTCTCCTCACAAGAAGGTGTCTTTGTACCCATCGCTACCCCTATTGCTTATAAATTGCGAAGGCGTAAAGCCGGTTTCAGCTTTAAAGGAAGTATTAAACGCCGACTTAGAGCTAAAGCCCGAATCGAACGCTAGACCGAGCAGTGTTTTACTTTCATATTCCCGGTTCTTCACCCGGCGAACGAAGGATTGCACCCGATACTTGTTCACGTACTTGTAAAAAGTTGTCTGATACACCTGGTTTAGCAACCAACTGAGGTTATTAGGCGAAGTGTCTATCATATCAGCCAGCTTTTTCAGCGTAAGATCATCTTGCAGGTATACGTGTTCTTCTTCCATGTAAAACTGAAGCCGTTTCTTTAGCCGCTGAACCGTCACAGGGTCAATACGGTCGCGCTTCACTTGGGTATCTTTAGGGCGCACGAATACTCGAAATATTTCGGGTTGCCGCAAGCTATAGTACCCAATAAGGTAGGTCAGAATAGGAATGGCGATCCAAAACGTGCTATAGTTAAGCACTGGCAGGTACGTTTGAAATATATAGACCGAAATAAAACTCACTACCCAGAGTAAACCAATAGTAGCCAGAAATCCTACTACAATCATGGCAAACGGTAGTGCAGTTTGCGGAAAGGAAATTTGTTGATCTTTCACTCTCAGGTAAGTGTAGATCAGCCTAGAAATCTGGAAAAGATAGACGAATAAGGAAATGATACCCCCCGCCTCTACGGCGAAAAAGATATAGCGGAAAGTCTCCCCTTGATAGAGTTCAATAAAATATTCCAGATCCACGCTTAGCGTCCAGAGAAAGAAGAGTGCATTTAGTAAGGCAGGCGTATATTCCCAAACCCGGATAGGTGAGGTATCAGATTTTTGCAAGAATAATCGGTGGAAGTAACTGTATAGCCAGGGCCCGAATAAAAGTATAGTGGTATCCGCCAGAATGGCAAACCGCCACACCCATAGTTCTTGCACCCGAAACAAAGCCACTCGCCCAAAAAGCATCAATACAGCAATGAGCAAACAGCGGGTGAGCCATCGGTTAGCTTCTACATTGCGGTTTTGCAATGATTGCAGCGCTATCACCAAAAACAAACCCTGGCTAATACCCAGGAAAAGCAGAATATCGAAAAACGAGTACATAGAAGCAATAAAACCAGCCGTGAAGATAGAGGGAAGCGCCATAGGAAGCGTGCTTTTGTACCCAAAAAGCCTTATTGAACCTTCTATATCCCTTTTCCATAAAGCCAAGCTCTTATTCGCAGTTTGGCCAACAGCCGTAGTAAGTCCAGGGAATGGTTTTGCTTTATGCTTCTTTATTCTCTAGTAGCGTCAGCTCAGCTCATAGTTTATTTTCAGATGTTCTATTCCGCGGGTAAATAATCCCTGCTCCCGAATATTATCCGGCTCAGCGAGTTCTATAGAAGTCGTCAGATCAAGTAACTGATCAAAAGCCACCTCCATCTCTACTTTCGCTAGCACAGCTCCTACACAGAAATGCCTTCCTCCGCCAAAAGCCATATGATTAGCCGAACCGGAAAAGGCTTTTTCTACATCCAAATCCTCCCGAAAGATGTTGAACTGCTCGGGCTGGTCAAACTGCTGTTGGTCGTGCTGAGCGGCTCCTAATAGCATAATCACTTTTGCCTTGGCGGGTATTGTTCCTCCACTCACTTCTACCTCTTCGGAGGTGATACGCATAATGCGGTGCGTCACTGGGCTAAACCGCAACGATTCGGCAAAAGCATTAGCAATAAGGGAACGGTCGTGTCGCACCGCTTCTAACTGCTCGGGGTGCATGAGCAGATTTCTCAGGGTAAGAGAAAGCATTTTATCGGTGCTCTCACCCCCGGCGGTAATGAGTAGACTGATGAAGGCTTTAATTTCCTGGTCGCTCATCCGCACCCCATCAATTTCGCGTTGGCACATAGTAGATAGTAAGTCATCCGCCGGATTATCCCGCTTCTGGGCAATAATGGGTAACAAATAGTTGGTTATTTCTTCCTTGGTTCGGAAGGCTGCTTCGGTAATTTCGGGAGTACGACCCAGATCAGCAATAAAATCAACAAAAGTGCGGTACCAGGTCAGAAAAGAAGATTCGTCTTTTTTATCTAACCCTAATAACCCCACAATCACCAAAATAGGAAATCGAGCGGCGAACTCAACCGCAAAATCAGCGGTGTTCTTTTCTTTAAATGGTTGGTAGAGTTCTCGAGCCGTTTGCTCAATAATCGGTACGATGTTCTGCATCAACTCTCGCCCTCGTATAGAAGGTGCCACAATATTTCGGTACTTGGAGTGTTCGGATCCATCCATCTGGATAAAAGTACGCCCGTGCAATGGCTCCGATTGAAATTCGTAGTTTTTTACGGTAAAAGCCGGGTTTTTGAAAGCCAACGACACATCATTAAAGCGACTGAGCACGTAGGCATCTGCTTCAGCATAATAAAACAGTGGATGGTTTTCCCGAATCTCCTGATAAAGGGGATACGGATTAGCATCGAATTCTGGAGAGAACAGATTGATAGAAGCGACATTCATATGATATGGAGTTTACATGGCAATCAACGCCAGAAAAATACGCTCTTTTTTAATTAAGACAACCATTCATGCTTAAAAAATAGCAGCTCTACGCATAATGAAAGAGTATTTCGCATTACTTATCCAAATTTAGTCATCGTTTTCCAGCCTATTTTGAGATAACTATTTATGCTCAATTATTCTTATCTTCCGAATACCGAAGAACGAAAATTCGCAAAGTTTGCAGATATTTTCTATTTTACTTTTCTAAGAAGTGTATTACTCAACAACCTGCACTGTTTTGGAACCTACTAATATCAACGACCCCGAGTATTTCCATAAGGTGGTAGACTGCCAGTATGCCTGTCCCGCCCATACTCCAGTTCCCGAATATATCCGTCTTATTGCCGCCGAGCGCTACACCGATGCCTACATGGTCAACTGGGAATCTAATGTATTCCCCGGTATTCTGGGCCGCACCTGCGACCGCCCCTGTGAACCGGCTTGTAGACGAGGCCGGGTAGAGGAAGAACCGGTAGCTATCTGCCGACTCAAACGCGTAGCCGCCGATAACAAAGGCGAAGTACGTAGCCGAATGCCGAGCGTACCGGAAAAGAAAAACGGTAAAAAGATTGCCCTCATTGGTGGTGGCCCGGCTTCCCTCACCGTAGCTCGCGACTTAGCCCCGCTAGGCTACGAACTACACTTGTACGACGAATTCTACAAGGGTGGTGGCATGATGCGTAGCCAGATTCCCGCCTTCCGGCTGCCTGAAGAGGTACTGGATGAGGAAGTGAATTACATTATCGATATGGGTGTGCATACCCACTTCAATCATTTCGTGGATAGCATGCGGGAGGTACTGGAACAAGACTACGACGCCATTTTTGTTGGCACCGGTGCTCCTAAGGGTCGCGATCTGCATATTCCCGGTCGGGAGGAAGGTGATAAGAACATTCATATCGGCATTGAGTATCTGGCGAATGTAGCCTTTGAGCATACCGATAAAATCGGTAAAAAGGTGATTGTGCTGGGCGGAGGAAACACCGCCATGGACTGCTGCCGCACCTCTCGCCGTTTAGGAGGCGATGAGGTAACCGTCGTAGTGCGTAGTCCCTTTGAAACCATGAAGGCTTCGCCCTGGGAAATTTCTGACGCCCAGGCTGAAGACATTCCGATTATGAACAATATGCCGCCCAAAGAATTTGTGGTGGAAAATGGCAAACTGAAGGGAGTACTCTTTGAACACGTGCGAGCCGAGTACGACGAGAACGGTCGCCGTAAACTCATTCCTACCGGCGAGCCGGATACCTTTATTGAAGCTGACGATGTGATTATTGCCATCGGACAGGATAATGCCTTTCCCTGGATTGAGCGCGGCCTGGGTATTGAGTTCGGTAAGTGGGATTTGCCGGTGCTGAATAAAACCACTTTCCAGTCTACATTACCAAAAGTTTTCTTCGGTGGAGATGCCGCTTTTGGCCCCGAAAATATTATTACCGCCGTGGCTCACGGGCATCAGGCCGCGGTTTCTATCGATAAGTTCTGCCACGATAAAGATGTGAGTGAGCGGCTGCCGCCCATGACGAACCTGATTCGCCAGAAGATGGGCATCCACGAGTGGAGCTACGATAGCCCGGTAGTAGACGATCTGCGCTACACCGTACCTCACGAAGCCAAGACCATTACCCTCACCAACCGCAAAGTGGAGGTTGAACTCGGCTTTGATCCGCCTACCGGATTCAAGGAAGCCCAGCGCTGCCTCAACTGCGACGTGCAAACTGTCTTCACCGAAAAGCTCTGCATTGAGTGTGATGCCTGTGTCGACATCTGCCCTACTACTTGTATTACCTTTACCGTTAATGGCGAGGAAGATGATTTACGGCAGCGACTCAATGCCCCCGCCGAAGATAAAACTCAGGACTTATATGTGTCCGAAACCCTACCTACTGCCCGGGTGATGGTAAAAGATGAAGACGTGTGCCTACACTGCGGACTCTGTGCCGAGCGTTGCCCCACTGCGGCCTGGGACATGCAGAAATACCTTTACAATGTTACTAAACCTACTCCAATTTTATGAGTTCGATCCCTGCGGTGAATGATATGGTCATCCGGTTTGCCAATGTGAACGGCACCGGGTCGGCCAGTGCGAATGATCTCTTTGCCAAAGCCATGTTCCGAATGGGGCTTCCGGTTTCCCCCAAAAACATCTTTCCTTCCAATATTCAGGGCCTGCCTACCTGGTACGAAGTCCGCATCAATGAGCGGGGTTATTTAGGTCGACGCGATGGTATTGATTTGCTGGTGGGAGTCAATCCCCAGAGCTACCGCAAGGATATTGACTCGGTACGCCCGGGCGGTTACTTTGTGTACGATAACACCAAGCGGCTGCATGATGAGTTTATCCGGGAGGATATTCATTACATCGGTATCCCAATGATGCGGATTTGCATGGAGCACTACCAGAATCCCCGTCACCAGCAGTTGTTTAAAAACATTGTGTACGTTGGGGCTCTCGCTGCTCTACTGGACATGGAGATGGAGGTGATCAAAGATATTGTGAGCCAGCAATTTCAAAAGAAAGAGAAACTGATTCCACCCAATTTCCAGGCACTGGAACTAGGCTACAATTACGCCCAGCAACATTTTGATTGCCCGCTCGACATCCGCGTAGAACGGCGGGATAACACTGGAGACAGTATTCTAATTGACGGAAATACTGCCACTGCGCTAGGAGCGATCTTCGGCGGGGCTACAGTGGCGGCCTGGTACCCGATTACTCCTTCTACCTCGGTAGTGAAAGCCTTCGAGACTTATTGCAAGAAATTGCGCGTCGATCCGGAAACCGGCAAGAAGAAATACGCTATCGTGCAGGCCGAAGACGAGCTGGCCGCAATGGGCATGGTGATTGGTGCTACCTGGAACGGTGCCCGGGCCTTTACTGCTACCAGCGGACCGGGAGTATCGTTAATGAGCGAATTTATTGGGCTGGCGTACTTTGCTGAAATTCCAGTAGTGTTAGTCAATGTGCAACGGGGCGGCCCATCTACCGGGATGCCTACCCGCACCCAGCAGTCGGATATTTTATCATCGGCCTACGCCTCTCACGGAGATACCAAACACCCGCTATTATTCCCTAGCACTCCGGCCGAATGCTTCGAGATGTCGGCTACCGCATTTGATCTGGCCGACCGCCTACAAACTCCGGTCATTATGATGTCGGACCTGGATTTGGGCATGAATAACCATATGTCGCCGCCCCTGGCCTGGGACGAAAGCCGCCGCTACGATTTGGGTAAGGTGCTGACCGCTGAGGACTTAGAAGGCATGGAAAAATTTGGCCGCTATCTGGATGTAGACGGGGACGGTATCTGCTATCGCACCGTTCCAGGTACTCATCCAACCAAAGGCTCGTTTTTTACCCGCGGCACTTCCCGCGATGAGTACGCCCGCTATACGGAAGAAGGAGCAGTGTACGAGCGCATCGTTGATCGACTAGTGAAGAAGTGGAATACGGCCAAAGACTACGTGCCGCTGCCGGAATTGTATCAGGAGGGGAATCAATCCGCTCAGGGAGTATTGTTCTTCGGTACTTCTACTTATTCGGCCCTGGAAGCACTGGATTTACTAAAAGAACGAGGAATTTCCCTGGACGCCCTGCGGGTAAAAGCGTTTCCGTTCCATTCGTCCATCTATCAGTTTATTCAGGACCACGAGCAGATATTTGTGATTGAACAAAACCGTGATGCTCAGTTCCGTTCACTGCTGATTAACGAATTAGAAATACCGCCCCACAAACTAACCTCCGTACTCAACTATGACGGCATGCCGATTACGGCCGATAAAATTATGCAGGAGATCAGCTCTCATTTACCGGTAGCCGAACTCGTCACTACCAACAACCAAGGAAACTCTCATGACTTACGTTAAACCCACCTTTCGTCACCCCAAATTAGCCCGCAACACCATCGGCTTTGCCAAGGCCGATTACGAAGGTGCGATCTCTACCCTCTGCGCCGGTTGCGGTCACGACTCTATTAGTGGAGCCATTATTCAGGCTTGCTACGAGATGGCTATTGAGCCGCATAAGCTGGCTAAGATCTCGGGTATCGGCTGCTCGTCTAAAACGCCTACCTACTTTCTGGGCAACTCCCACGGCTTTAACTCGGTACACGGACGCATGCCTTCCGTTGCTACCGGCGCCAATTTGGCAAATAAAGACCTGATCTACCTGGGCGTTTCCGGCGACGGGGATACGGCTTCTATCGGCCTTGGGCAATTTGGCCACGTGCTGCGGCGCAACCTGAATATGGTGTACGTAGTGATGAACAATGGCTGTTACGGTCTCACCAAAGGACAAGACTCCGCTACGGCCGATGTAGGCTCTATCAGCAAAGCTGGTTCCAATAATCCGTTTGAGCCAATTGATCTGGTCGGTTTGGCGCTGGAACTAGGCGCTACCTTTGTGGCACGCAGTTTTTCGGGAGACAAAACCCAGTTAGTACCACTGATTAAAGCGGCCATGTCACACCCTGGCTTTGCGCTGCTCGATGTGCTTTCGCCCTGCGTCACGTTTAACAACAATGCTGGCTCTACCAAGTCGTATACCTACATCCGCGAGCATTTATCGGCTACCGCCACCATGGATTTTGTTCCTGAAGAACAAGAAATTACGGTAGATTATGCCGAAGGCAAAAGCACCTCAGTAGTGATGCACGACGGCTCGCTGGTACAACTGCACAAACTTAGTCCCCACTGGGATCCTACCAACCGCCGGTCGGCTATGGAACGGGTACAGCAAGCCAAACAGGATGGCGAAGTGCTCACTGGCCTGCTCTACCTCGATCCCGATAGCCAGGAGTTACACGATACCTTAGATACGGTGGATGAGCCGCTGAATACACTACGAGAAGATATTTTGATTCCTAGTTCTGAGGCGTTGGATAGTATTAATGAGGCGTTTCGATAGGGTTTACCTTGTGGCTATTTCTAAAAAGCACTAAAAGCTGATACCCACTCTAAAGCTCAATGTACGAACCCTTGACTTAAAAGAATCCCTGTCTAGCTTAGTAAAAATCTGATTATCGTAGAATGCAACATTTCTGTAGTTACTCCTATTTACTCGATATTCTTCCTCTGTGATTGTTTCTCCATAATAGTACTTAGTGACACTTCTTGGCAGAGTTTCAAGTCTAGCTTCAATAGTTAACACGTTGTTATCAGTTATTTTATAGTCTAAGCCAGCGCTAACTGCAAATCCTATCCCAACTCTCATCTTTTCCTCCTCAATTTTATAAAATTGTGTTGGTAACTTATAAAGCCTTCTATTGATTGTTGGAGGAATCGGTGATAAATTAAAAGCATACAGCATACCTCCGCTCAAATAAGGAACCACCCTATTAGGCTTTCTTACTAGGTCAGCTTTTAAATTAAAGGGTATTTTCAGATAATTCAAATTATATGATTTAGTAAACCTACTCTCATTGAACTGATTTAAACTTTTGCTAGGTATTTGCACCAGCTACACAGAGCAAAG
>CAKZYA010000038.1 GCA_937883755.1 uncultured Flammeovirgaceae bacterium
TAACTGCTAACTGCTAACTGCTAACTGCTAACTGCTAACTGCTAACTGCTAACTGCTAACTGTACATTGTTTTATGGTTGATTCTGTACCTTGGTTTGTTGCGGGTGAGTTCATTCTGGTGACCTCACTAACTCTAGGGCTTTTTCATTGGGCGATTCGCGTGTCTAAAACGGCTTGGGTGCTAATATTGCTCTGGTGTATCTTGCAAGGAGGATTAGCCTACGTTGGTTTTTATCAGAAGACCGATATGCTGCCTCCCCGATTCATCCTGGTGCTGCTTCCGGCTATCCTGGTGATTGTGCTCCTGTTTCAATTCAAACAAGGAAAGCGATGGATAGCGTCGGCTAACGTTTCGCGATTAGCACTTCTGCATATTATCCGCATTCCGGTAGAGCTTATTCTCTATCAGCTATTCGCATACGGTGCTATCCCCGAACTGATGACCTTTGCGGGAAGAAACTTTGATATACTAGCGGGAATTACCGCACCGCTCGTCTATTATTTCGGTTATCAAAAGCAGTGGCTAAGTCGTTCGTTCATTATAGGCTGGCACATAATCTCGCTGCTGCTACTGGGCAATATTGTGGTTCACGCCATTTTATCTATTCCATCCCCATTTCAACAACTGGCGTTCGATCAGTCCAATATCGCAGTCTTGACGTTTCCGTTTGTGCTGTTACCGGGTTTGGTAGTACCCATCGTGCTCTTTAGCCACCTAGTAGCATTGCGGCATCACAGTAAGACGGCTTGATTAAACGGTTACCAAACGGTAGTGTCCAGACATCCAAAGTTTCGGACAAGAAATACTAAAACTAAAAGGGTATCTCGTAAACTTCAGATGTCTTCGTGTATTTATTTGTGAACACGCATTATTCCTGAGAATCTCAATGATGGCAAGGGGCACAATTACGATGAACGATATGCATCACACGATCGGTGAAGGTAATTTGGTTTTGGGCGTAACCATAATTAGTACTTATAAGTATTCCCGCTAGGAAGATAGTACACAAGCGAATCGCGCAATTCTCTGAACTATATTTTTCTGTCTCTAACCGATTTTTTATTTTGCTAATTACGTTAACTCTGAAAAATACGTAATTCTCATGCACCTTGCTCGTTGTTTAGCAGTAATGCTCATTAGCTTACTCGGAACAGTGCTTTCTACTGCATCGTTCGGACAGGTAATCCATTGGCCATTAGATACATTTGAGACGCTTACTGGGCAAGAGTTCACCCCCCAGCAGATACGTAGCCAGGCAGCTACCGTCGTCTTATTTCTTGACCCTGACTGCCCGGTAACCCAAAAGTACGGAGCAACTATTCGTAAGCTGCGGGAAGAGTGGGGGAGTAAGGGTGTAAACATGCTAGCGGTATATCCAGTAGTAAATATTGACAGTAGCACCATAGCAGACTTTGCCCAGGCGTACCGGTATAATTTCAGTCATATACCTGATCCACAGCAACAGTTAGCCAAACAATTACAAGCCCGCACTACTCCCGAAGCCTTCTTACTAGACTCGCTAGAACAAGTACGCTACCGCGGTGCCATTGATAACTGGTTTTACGAACTCGGACGCTACCGCCGGATAGTCACCGAGCATTACCTGAAAGATGCCCTTACTGCTTATTTACAGGGCGAACCAATTCTAGTAGCTAAAACCGAAGCGGTCGGTTGTATAATCGGAACCAGTATGGTCGAGGAATTGCATCACGGACATCACTAGTAAGGATATGATTAATCATGTTCCTACGGATCAATATTTTACTCGCTACGCGGGATTTGTAATTCTATGCTAACCTATCTAAGAAATACCATTCGGTGGATTGCTGCTCGATAGGCTTAAATCTGTCAATTGCTTATTCTAGGAGCTATACTTCCATTTAGAAAACCCTTCCTCAATTTTTTCATATCTCACATCTCGTATTTCATACATTTCTCATCGCATATCCCGCATTTCATATCTTCATTTTGTACCTTGCGTAGCTAAGCCTGACCGTGTATGGATTATTTAGACAGTTTGAACGAGCCGCAACGTGAGGCGGTCATTAACACTGAGGGACCCAGCCTGATTATTGCCGGAGCTGGCTCAGGAAAGACCCGTGTACTGACCTACCGCATCGCCTACTTGATGCAGAAAAAGGAGGTTGACCCGTTCAGTATTTTAGCCCTGACCTTTACCAACAAAGCTGCTAAAGAAATGCGCGAGCGGGTGGAGCGAGTAGTTGGTACCGAAGCCCGTAACCTCTGGATGGGCACGTTTCACTCCGTATTTGCTCGTATTCTGCGATCTGAAGCTGATAAATTGGGGTATAACCGCAACTTCACGATATATGATACGGATGATTCCAAAACGCTGCTTAAAAACATCCTGAAAGAAACTGGGCTGGACGATAAAGTATACAAGCCCAATGTCGTCTTTAATCGGATTTCCAGTGCCAAAAACCGTTTGATCTCTTGGCGATCGTATCAGGACAATCCTGCCATTCGTGCTGAAGACGAAGCCGCTGCTAAGCCCCACATGGCAAAACTGTACCGCATTTACGCCGAGCGTTGCTTTAAGGCCGATGCAATGGATTTTGATGATTTGCTGTTTAATACCAACGTGCTATTTCGCGAACATCTGGATGTACTGAATAAGTACCAACAATGCTTTCGCTACGTGTTGGTGGATGAGTTTCAGGATACCAACGTTTCTCAGTATCTGATTACCAAGAAGCTAGCGGCGGTGCGGCGTAATATTGCGGTGGTGGGCGATGATGCCCAGAGTATCTACGCCTTCCGAGGAGCAGATATTCAGAACATCCTCAACTTTCAAAAAGACTTTTCCGAAGCTCAGGTATTTAAGCTGGAGCAAAATTATCGCTCTACCAAAAATATTATCAATGCCGCTAATTCGGTCATTGCCCGTAATAAAGCCCAGCTCAAGAAACACATCTGGACCGCCAATGATGAGGGTGAATTAATAGAAGTACTCAAAGCTACGTCTGACCAGGAAGAGGGGCGGTTAGTGGCGTATTCTATCTTTGAAACCAAGAATAATCAAAACGCCCGCTACCGCGATTTTGTGATTCTGTATCGCACCAACAGCCAGTCGCGGGCGATGGAAGAAGCCCTACGGAAGCGCAATATCAAGTACAAAGTAGTGGGAGGACTTTCGTTTTATCAGCGTAAGGAGATTAAAGACCTGATTGCCTACATGCGCTACACGGTGAATGCTAACGATGAGCAGGCCTTTCGGCGTATTGTGAATTTACCCAAGCGGGGTGTCGGCTCTACGTCGGTGGATAAGGTAATTGTAACTGCTTACGAAAACGGCTACAACATCTGGGATGTATTGCAGGAATCTAAAGAGTTTTTCCCCGGTCGGCTCGGTAATACTTTGGGGCAATTTACCGATATGATTAAGGGCTTTCAACTGGAAGCCGCTCGGAAAGATGCTTTTGAAGCTGCATCGCATATTGCTAAAGGGTCAGGCTTGCTGCGCGAACTGTACGAAGATAAAACGGTAGAAGGTTTAAGTCGTTACGAGAACGTACAGGAATTGCTCAACGCCATCAAAGAGTTTGTGGATGATCCCGAGATAGAAGACAAAAGCTTGAATGCTTTCTTACAGGAAGTGGCGCTGCTCACTTCTTCTGACCAGGATAAAGATGATGACCCTGACAAAGTAACTCTGATGACTATCCACATGGCGAAAGGGCTGGAGTTCCCTTACGTGTACGTAGTCGGAATGGAAGAAGACTTGTTCCCTTCCCAGATGATGCTAGCGAGTAGGCAAGACTTAGAAGAAGAGCGCCGCTTGTTCTACGTAGCCATTACCCGCTCCATGAAACGGGTTACACTATCGTATGCCTTAACCCGCTATCGTTTCGGTCGTCTTAAAAATTGTGAGCCTAGTCGCTTCTTAGAAGAAATTGATCCCGCCTATATGATGGTGAATAAAGAACTAGGAACTCGCTCTCCGGTAGGTGATACTAACCACGCTCGGGTGCTTATCAAAAGTATCCAACGTGACCGACAGCGGATTCCGACCAACCGAAGCACCTATAAAGCCCCAGCCAACTTTGCCCCCAGTGATACCAGTCAGCTAGCCACTGGGATGAAAGTAGAACATCCTAAGTTTGGGTTTGGCCGAGTAGATGGTATTGATGAGCAAGGTGCTAACCGGAAGGCAAAAGTTATTTTTGATGATTTTGGAGAAAAGACACTATTGCTTAGTTTTGCTAAACTGAAAATTCACGAGGAATAATCGAGTTATCGGTCAATAATTTTTACACAAAAACCCGTTTTTCTTCGTTACCTTAGCAGTGCACATCTAGCCGAATAATTACTTTAGCATCGGTAACCTATTATTTATATTCAGATTCATCTTGGTATTTCCGAAGAACTGCTCGACGATCTGTACTGTTGATGTACTTAAACCTTGTTCTAAATCTGAGTTTGCGTAACTCATACTATTCAAAATACTGATACCGGAAGTTTAATTAACTTTCAATTATCCATTTTCAACTAATTACCATGTTAGAATACAATGCCAGCCGACCCGATATCATCTTGAAAGAATACGGTCGTAACGTCCAGAAACTTGCTAATTATTTATCCACGATTGAAGATCGTGATGAGCGTACTCGCTATGCCTACACGTTGATTGAACTCATGCGTCAGCTTAATCCAGCAGTGAAAGAGAATAACGAAACCACTCAAAAGCTATGGGATGACTTGTTTATCATGACCAACTTCACCCTGGATGTAGAAGCCCCTTATCCACCACCGGAAGTAGATATCCTCACTAAAAAACCTAAGCGGGTTCCTTACAGTACCGAACCCGTCCGATATCGTCACTACGGAAAGAACCTGGAGAAGCTTATCGAGCAAGCGGGCGAACTGGAAGATGAAGAGGAAAAGAGGGCAGCTACTATTTACTTGGGTAAGCTGATGAAGACCTTCTACGGCACCTGGAACCGAGAAAATATAGATGATGAAGTGATTATTCGTGATATGAAAAAAATGTCGCGAGGAAAACTCGATATTACCGTAGAAGAAGTGAAAGAAAAAGGTCTGTTTGAAGTGAACATGCCTAAGAATCGTAATAATAATAATAACAATAATAAAGGCCGGCGCAATAATCGGCGAAAACGATAGTCCATGGCATTCTTTAAAATTGAAGGCGGGCAATCCCTGAAGGGTGAAATTATTCCGCAGGGAGCGAAAAACGAAGCATTACAGATACTATGTGCGGTACTGCTTACTCCTGACCCCGTCACCATCCACAAAGTACCCAATATCCGCGATGTTAATAAACTGATTGAGCTACTCGGCTCAATGGGCGTAGAGGTAGAAAAGCTCGGCGAAGAATCCTACCGTTTTACTGCCAAGAATGTAGATATTAAGTACCTGAATACTCCCGAGTACAAACAGCAAGCCGCTTCATTGCGAGGCTCAATTATGGTAATGGGGCCGTTGCTTGCTCGTTTTGGGGAGGCCTCCTTGCCCAAGCCGGGTGGAGATAAAATTGGTCGTCGTCGTCTAGATACCCACTTTCTAGGCTTTGAAAAGCTAGGAGCCAAATTCAATTACGATACCCAAGACAGCTACTATACTATTGATGCCTCTAATCTGCGGGGCGCGTATATGCTACTGGATGAAGCCAGTGTAACCGGAACAGCTAATATCGTGATGGCGGCTAGCATGGCCGAAGGGGAAACTACCATTTATAACGCTGCCTGCGAGCCCTACCTACAGCAACTTTGCGGTATGCTGAACCGCATGGGCGCAAAGATTAGCGGAGTAGGTTCTAATTTACTGAGGATTGAAGGAGTCTCTTCCCTGAAGGGAACTGAGCACACCATGCTACCTGACATGATTGAAGTGGGTAGTTTTATTGGGCTAGCTGCTATGACTAGCTCAGACATTACTATTAAAGGCGCAGGAGTACATCAGTTGGGCGTAATTCCCAATACTTTCCGTAAGCTAGGAATCAATTTTGATATAATCGACGATGACATTCACGTGTATGATAACGATCATTACGAGATTGATACGTTTATCGATGGGTCGATTATGACCATTGCTGATGCCCCCTGGCCCGGATTGACCCCTGATTTACTAAGTATTATTTTGGTGGTGGCTACCCAAGCTAAAGGAACTGTCTTGATTCATCAGAAGATGTTTGAGAGCCGTCTGTTCTTCGTCGATAAACTGATTGATATGGGTGCCCAAATCATTCTTTGCGATCCGCACCGAGCTACCGTTATCGGTTTAGATCGAGTTCCATCATTGCGGGGAGTATCTATGACTTCACCGGACATCCGAGCTGGGGTTTCTCTACTGATTGCAGCTCTTTCAGCCGAAGGGCAAAGTATTATCTACAATATTGAACAGATTGACCGGGGCTACCAGAACATTCACCAACGCCTGCAAAACTTAGGCGCGCCCATAGAGCGCTACGATAGCGTTGTTTTCGGTAAATAAAAGAGACTTATCAAGTAGATATTGAGCTATTCCATCAATTGAATATCCTTAATCTCTAGCTGCAAAGTAGTGCGGCCTTCGTAATGATTTTCAGTTACGGAATACGCCATTTTGAACGGTTGATTTTCTCGAACAAGTTCGTACAAGTGAGGCATTCGGAAACCGATGGCGTTGAGCGGGGCGCAACCATCTTGGCAAACCTCCAGCTTGAGATGCTGTTGTTTTAGCAGACGAGGTTCTCGGACTAACTGGAGGTTCTCACTGATGAATACCGGGCGCATATTACCAGGGCCAAACGGAGCCATCTGCCGAATGATATTGTATAGCTTAGGAGTCACTTCTGCTAGTGAAATATTTAAATCTATCGGAACTTGTGGCGTTTGTTGAGAATTGGTAATGCGTTGGGCTACTACCTTCTCAAATTTCTTCTGAAACTCTGGGACTTTTTCAACGGGTAGCGTTAACCCGGCAGCACTAGCGTGCCCACCAAACTGGTCTAGCAACTCAGCGCACTCAGCAACAGCATCGTGAACATCAAAGCCATCTACCGAACGAGCAGAACCAGTTGCCTTTTGGTTTGATTCGGTAAGAATGATGGTAGGGCGATAGTATTTTTCAATACAGCGTGATGCTACAATTCCCACAATTCCTTTGTGCCAATCGGGATTGAATAATACCGTGCTGCTTGCCTGCTGTAAATTTGGATCAGTTTCGATCATCTCCAGGGCTTGCTCAGTTGTGCTGCTATCATACTGACGGCGTTGAGCATTTTTTTGGTGTAGGGCATCGGCAAACTGGTAGGCTTTTTCTAAGTCATCCTCTAACATCAATTTCAAAGCAGCATCGGCGTGGCTCATGCGTCCGGCGGCATTAATCCGGGGAGCGAAGCCAAATACTACTTTTTCAATGTTCAGAGGTGTTTTTAATCCGGCTACTTGAATCAGGGCTTGCCAGGCAGGACGAGGGTTTTGGTTGATTTCCTGAATTCCGTAATATGCCAACAAGCGGTTTTCTCCAGTAATGGGTACAATATCGGCTCCGATAGCCACGGCTACGAAATCCAGTAGATGATACAGGGCTTCCGTTGATCGCTTGGTTTTGTGACAGAACCCCTGCAAGAATTTAAAGCCTACCCCACAGCCACATAGTTCTTTGTAAGGGTACGAGCAACCTTCTTGTTTAGGGTTGAGAATAGCGTGAGCGGGAGGCAACTCGTCACCCGGGCGGTGATGATCGCAGACAATACAGTCAATATTTTGCTTTCGGGCGCTATTAATCAATTTAGTAGCCCGAATACCACAGTCTAGCGTAATAAGCAGACCTATCTGATTATCAACAGCAAACTGGATGCCCTGCTCAGAAATTCCGTATCCCTCTTTATAACGGTCGGGGATGTAGTAGTCTACTTTATCGTAGATTTCGTGAATAAAATGATACACCAGCGCAACTGAGCAGGTGCCATCAACGTCATAATCGCCATAAATCAGGATTTTCTCATTCCGTTGCATCGCCAGAATTAGCCGATGCACCGCATGATCCATGTCTTTCATTACAAATGGATCGTGCAGTTGATTCAAGTCAGGGCGAAAAAATGCTTTGGCTTGGTCAAAAGATTGTATACCACGCTGCGCAAGTATTGTAGCCAATGAAGAGGAGATATGAATATCAGTGGACAGTTGTTTAACAATCTGCGGGTTGGGGGCATTCTGAAAAATCCACTGTTTGTGCATTGTGTTTTAGCCTATTATTGCTTGTTGAAGCGAAAACGATAATCAATCGTAAAATCTTCTATTTGGCTTGGGAGCTCATCTAGTCCAAGAGATTGCAAATCTACATCCGCTTGTCTAATGGTAAATAGTAAAGAGACCTCCTGATTGGTCAGTGACTCTATAGTCAAGTTTAGTTGGTTTAGTCCTAGTTCGTTAGCAACGTCTAAACTGATGGTTTCTTCATTATCACTTAGCGACCAGGTGCCTGTATCGGTACCATCCGAGCTACTAAAGGTATAATCATTATTTTCGGCAAAGCTAACTGTTGTCCCTGCCGGAAATACTACGCCAGCGGCATCTTCTAACCCCTGATCTAGTTCGTCAATATCTACTCCCGATCCGGCTAACAGCGGAGCGACCGTCTGGATCTGGCTACGCTCAATATCTATTCCACTCACGCGTACCGAATAATTTACTAGCTCACCCGACTGAATTTCCCAGGTGCCCAACAGTAGATCACGTCGGTTAGGATCTTCCTCGTCGGTGCAAGCAGCAAGAAGTAAAAACAGGGACACAAATAGGTAGTTTAACTTACTAATGATAGATTTCATAATGTAGTTGAGTTATTTGGTAAAAGTAAGGATAAAATCAATCTCAAGCTGAATACCTTCATCGATTTGGCTAAAGGTAAATCCAGCCTTCATTTGATTTTCAGTTAAGGAAAGAATATTGAATATCAGAGGCTCACTAGAAATTTGTAGGGTAAGCTGAGTCTGGTCTTCGTTCAGACTCCAGGTGCCGCTAATATTTCCGGCATTAGCTGCATCCTCAATCTGATAGCTTTGGTCGTCATTGAAGGTAAAATCGGTACTTGCCGAGAAGAGCTGAAGGTCGTCGACTGTTACATCCTCGCCAGTAATTGCCAGATACTGCACGAATTCTTCTTCCGAAAAAGTCAGAGAATTGTCACCTGATGAAATGGTGGCCTGTTCAATGGATTGTTGGCTTAGATCCCAGGTGCCTAGCAGTAGGGTTTGACGAGAAGTTTCGTCATCTTCTTCGCAGGCTGATAGTACGATGAGCCAGATAAGACAAGCGAACCAGCCTAAACTTCTCCACTTCTTCATTATTTCCTTAGGTTAGTGTAGTGGCTTATGCCGTAGTATGGTACTACGCACCATGAGAACCATAGTTATAATGAAAAAATGGCAGGAATATTATAAAAAATGGAAAGCGCACACTCAGGCCGACCTGATTATGCGCGCTTTCCTGCGGTTATTTTACCTGCTCTTTTCAGTTAGCCGAAGCAGCACTAGAAGGATTATTACTGCGTAAATCTTCCAGAACGTCTTTTATTGGCACTCGTCCACCGTCGCGATAAGGAATTATCCAGGCATCTTTTACGCCCATGGCGCGTAGATATTTTTTAAATTTATCGGCTTCCCAATAATCGCGGAAGTTACCTAAAGTGTACTTCTGCTTTCCGTCATCGCCATTTTCGGCAGTGAAGTTTTCGCTGGTATCATAATTGGATAAATCCTGATTTTGATAGGCTCCAATCTGTACTCTGAATACTAATCCTTGGTTATACTCAGTGTCGCCACTAGTGGTTACTGGTACATTTTCCTGAGCGCTACTAGCTTCGGCTTTAGCCTGCTGAAGCTCGTCCTGCAACCGCCGTACTTGATCCTTCATCTGCTTTATTTCGGAATCTTTCTGAGAGAGATCATTCTTAGTTGAAGTAAGCTGGCTTTCCAGTTCACTGGCTTTAGCTGCTAGCTCTTTGGTCTTATCTTGCTGCTTCTGAAAGTCAGCGGCACTCATCTTTTTGAGTTCTTTTAAACGCTTCTTCTGTTCTTTTTTCAAGCGTTTGCGCTCTTTTTTAGATAACTCCTGAGCCAAAATGGTCTCAGGTATTACAGTAAGCCCCACCAGGAATAGGGCGATGATACAAACGTACTTCATCATTTCTGGGATTTAGTTGATAATATCTTTAGTCATATAAGTTCTCAGTCCACAGTCGATAGTCCACAGAAAGTATAAAGTGGACTGTAGACTATAAGCTGCGGTCTATTTCAAACTTCCTACCATATTTTCGGGGACTACCCACTCGTCGAATTGCTCATTGGTGAGTAATTCTAATTCAAGGGCAGCTTCCCGAAGTGTTGTTCCGTCAGCGTAAGCTTTTTTCGCAATCTTAGCGGCATTCTCGTAGCCAATATGTGGGTTAAGAGCTGTCACTAACATTAACGAGTTATTTAAATTTGCTTTAATTATTTCGGTATTAGGTTCAATGCCTACCGCACAGTTATCGTTAAATGACTCACATGCATCGCCTAGCAACCGTGCCGAAGTCAGCAGATTGTAAATCATCATCGGCTTAAACACATTTAACTCAAAGTGTCCATTCATTCCTCCTACACTAATTGCTGCATCATTACCAATTACCTGAGCACATACCATTGTCAGCGCTTCGCATTGAGTTGGGTTTACTTTACCAGGCATAATTGATGAACCGGGTTCGTTCGCCGGAATCAAAACTTCCCCAATGCCACAACGTGGTCCCGAAGCTAGCATCCGAATATCATTCCCAATCTTCATTAAGCTGACCGCCAATTGCTTCAGTGCTCCTGAGGTTTCTACAATGGCATCGTGAGCCGCTAGGGCTTCAAATTTATTTTTTGCGGTTACAAACGGATGACCACTATATTCAGCAATCTTTTCGGCTACCACTTCGGCATATCCTTGCGGAGTGTTTAGCCCGGTTCCTACTGCCGTTCCACCTAACGCTAATTCTGCTAAGTGCGAGAATGTATTTTTTATCGCAGTTATCGCGTGATCTAGTTGAGAAACATAACTACTAAATTCATGTCCTAACTTTAGTGGCGTAGCGTCCATAAAGTGCGTTCGCCCAATTTTCACAATATCTCCAAACGATTTTACCTTCTCGTCCAGCGTATTTCTCAGTTTTTCTACCTTAGGTAAGGTTTGTTCTACAATCATCGTATACGCAGCAATATGCATCGCTGTCGGAAAAGTATCGTTGGATGATTGTGATTTATTCACGTCATCATTCGGATGAATTTCCTTTTTTTCGTCGGTTAGTGAACCTCCCATTAACACGTGAGCCCGGTTGGCTACTACCTCGTTCACATTCATATTACTTTGTGTGCCGGACCCCGTTTGCCATACTACCAATGGGAACTGGTCATTCAATTCTCCGGCTAGTATTTCATCGCATACCTGTGAAATGATATCGGCTTTTTCTTGGTTCATTACCTCTAAACTAGCATTGGTTTGAGCAGCAGCTTTCTTCAGAATAGCAAATGCGTGAATAATTTCCAGAGGCATTTGGGTAGCCAGTCCACCAATTTTAAAGTTTTCTCGCGAACGCTGCGTTTGGGCGCCCCAGTACTTGTTGGCGGGTACTTGTACCTCGCCCATAGTGTCTTTCTCGATACGATAGTTACTCATATTCATGGTTGGTAGTGTTTGTACTTGTGTTCAAACAAATTTAGAAAAAAATAGGTACCAGATAATCTTCATTCAAGACACTTAATGTAGGATACTTGGTGAAATTGCTACTATTTGAGATAAAACGCTCAAAATCTGCTAAAGCTGACGTAGCTAATTGGTAATCATGCTTTTAATTCTCAACTTTGCCTATCTAGTCTACAGCTTTCAGTCCATAGCGCTCGGTACCTGATCCACAGTAAATTCCTGTCAGCGATTGTGGGCTGTCGACTAAAAAAAGCGAATCTCTATGAAAAAGAACTATCGAAAATCTGCCCAGCCGAGCGAAAAGAAAGCGGATGCTGCTAGTGAGCTAATCCGGCTCAATCGCTACATTGCCAATGCAGGGGTATGTTCGCGCCGGGAGGCGGACAAGCTTATTGAAAGCGGCCAGATTAAGATAAATGGTAAAGTGGTGACCGAGTTGGGTACGAAAGTCAAACGTTCAGATAAGGTAAAATACCAAGGAAAAATACTGAACCCAGAAAAACTGGTCTATATACTACTTAACAAACCTAAAGACTTTATTACTACCACGGATGACCCCCAGGAACGTAAAACAGTAATGCAGCTGGTAGTTAACGCTGCTGAAGAGCGGATTTATCCCGTCGGTCGCCTTGATCGTAATACTACCGGGTTATTGTTACTTACGAATGATGGTGAATTAGCGGAACGGTTGACCCATCCTTCCTACGGTGTACAGAAACTGTATCAGGTTGATATTAATAAGCCAATTACTGATGAAGACTTTGCTAAAATTGAAGATGGGGTAGTACTGGATGATGGCTCAGCTCCTGTGGATGAAATTGGACTGGTAGGACCAGAACGAACCAGTTTGGGCGTCTCCTTGCATATTGGAAGAAACCGGATTGTTCGCCGTATTTTTGAACATTTAGGCTACGAAGTGGTGCGACTTGACCGGGTAATGTACGCTGGGTTAACTAAAAAAGATATCCCCCGAGGTAAGTGGCGTTATCTCAGTAAGACAGAAATAGTGAAGATTAAGCATATGGGGCAGAAAAAATAAGAGATAGACTGCTGACTTACGGT
Organism: uncultured Flammeovirgaceae bacterium; assembly: GCA_937883755.1. Lineage (GTDB taxonomy): Bacteria > Bacteroidota > Bacteroidia > Cytophagales > Cyclobacteriaceae > Tunicatimonas. Next base: position 12,745 of record CAKZYA010000038.1, read on the forward strand.
TATATGGTTATAAAAAAGAAAAGGAGGCCCATCTGCTGTGGGCATCCCCTTTTACTACACTACACAACCTAACCTATGCTTTGAATACTTTATTAGGATTCTGCTGAGAAGAAAGGTAAAGGAGGACCCGTCAAATGCGGGTACCCTCTTTTACTACACTACACAACCTAACCTAAACGTTTAAATTCTTGAAGTTGAGAGGGGTAAAGGAGGGGTCATCTAAATTGTGACCCATCTCTTTTACTACACTACACAACCTAACCTATATTTTGAATACTTTAGGGTTCTGTTGAGAAGAAAGGTAAAGGAGGACCCGTCAAATGCGGGTACCCTCTTTTACTACACTACACAACCTAACCTATATTTTTCGAGCTTTAGATAAGAATTGCCAAGCTAAGCAAGCTACTACTTGCCTGTAACCCAGTTTTCTTCAAAGCCAACTGATTAATCTTAAATCGCAACTTAGAACCATCTATAACAAAGCTCACAGGAGCTCCTTCACTAGCCAAATCCTCTTCCGTTACTATCAGCACCCCCGCTTCATCCAGCTCTGATACTAACGCAGTCAGCTGCGATGACGCTGATTTAGGTACATAAATAATATGACAGTCCTTTGCTTCACCTGATGAACTAATAGACTTAACAGCAATCTCTCCTTTATTTTTCAAGTTACCTTGCAACTCGCTAGCTACATCTTTCTCCTTGAGCACCCCGATAACATAGCCCGTTGAGGCTCCAGGAAAATTGATGTATTTAGTAAAGTTATAAAGATAAATTGCTTCTAACTTCCGCGTAGATATTTGGGCATCGACGCTCGTAAAACAGAATATCCCCACTACCAACAATACCCAACTATATACCTTAGCTTGCCTCATACTTGTTACCTGTTTCTGTTCTGATATATACAAAGGTATCAGCTATTATTATCAATAAGAATTAGGCTTCGGGTAATTACCTACATATGTAACTTTGTTTCCACTTCTTACACAAAAACATAACTTATTGTAAGCTATTTTTGCTAAAATATTTATACTTACCCGCAGGAATAGAAATTATTGATAGCTTTTTCACAATATCAATGAATGTCTTTTATTTTTCTTTCTTACTATTTTATTAAAATAAAGCGATGATTTCTTTCAAAAAATTATGATATAGTAGATTATTGATCGATATATTTCGTTATTGAAAAATAGTATGCTTGCATAACAAATTTTATAATCGTTATATTTGCAAACATTCGTTTTAGAAAAAATCGCATGTAGTAAAGCAGGGCGTATTGTAAGAGAAATGAGAAAAAACAGACGCAAAATAGAAAAAGCCTTCCTGAAACATGCAGAAAGGCTCGGTGGGTGGTGATGAGTGGGCTCGAACCACCGACTCACGGATTTTCAGTCCGATGCTCTACCAGCTGAGCTACATCACCGTAATGGGCTACAAAAGTAGGTAAAATTCTGAATGCTGCAAAAAATTTAAAAAAAGTTATACGCTATGACCGCTTATCTTGTACAGGTTGCATTTATCATTATAGTAGGAGTGGCTTTCTTCATTTTGGCGAAGCGTATTCGGCGTATTCGGCAGAATATTTTACTGGGAAAAGAGTTTCATCAGTATGACCAGCCTGCGGCACGTTGGCAGACCATGTTGTTAGTGGCTTTTGGTCAGCAAAAAATGTTTAAACGGGTTATTCCTGCCTTTTTCCACTTCCTTATATATATAGGTTTTATCGTTATCAATCTGGAGGTACTAGAGTTTGTGCTGGATGGTTTGCTAGGCACTCATCGGTTATTTCTGCCTTATCTGGGTGATGTGTATCTGGTAGCAATGAATATCTTTGAAACGCTAGCAGTATTAGTAGTTATAGCCTGCATAGTTTTTCTCTGGCGTAGAAATGTGCAGAAGGTAAAGCGATTTCACGCTCGGGAAATGACGGCTTGGCCTAAGCTGGATGCTAACTTAATCTTGGTAATTGAGATCATTCTGATGTTTGCTATCCTAACTATGAATGCTACTGACCAAGTACTACAAACTCGTCCTGACGCTGGTTATGTTACTACCGGAACACTATTCTTCAGTTCACTATTGATGCCAATATTCTTAGGTCTGGATACCAGTACTTTGATATTTCTTGAGCGGTTCGCCTGGTGGTTTCATATCATTGGGATTTTAGGGTTCGCTATTTATGTCACCTACTCCAAGCATCTGCATATATTCATGGCCTTTCCTAATACTTACTTTTCCCGGTTAGTGCCCAAAGGTGAAATGGATAATATGCCTACAGTAACCAAGGAAGTGCAAATTATGCTAGGTGCTCAACCAGAAAGCAACGGAGAGGATAATGAAGAAGTAGGTCGCTTTGGAGCAAAAGATGTGAATGATCTAATATGGACGGATTTGATGGGAGCTTATGCCTGCTCTGAATGCGGACGCTGTACTTCGCAATGTCCAGCTAATCAGACCGGGAAAAAACTATCTCCCCGTAAAATAATGATGGATACGCGAGATAGGTTAGAAGAAGTGGGTCAGCAGTTAGATAAAGGAGAAGAGGCTTTTGAAAATGGTAAGTCTTTGTTAGATGACTACATCACGCGGGAAGAGCTAAATGCTTGTACTACCTGTAATGCTTGCGTAGAAGCTTGTCCGATTAATATTAGCCCGTTATCAATCATCTTACAAATGCGCCGTTATGTGGCAATGGAAGAAGCTCAGTCTCCGGCTTCTTGGAATGCGATGTTTTCCAACATTGAAAATAATTTTGCCCCCTGGAAATTTGCTCCTACCGATCGGTTTAATTGGGCAGACGAATTAAAAAACGAGAATAATACTGCAGCAACCGAAACGGAAACAGATCAATCAGAGCAGCAGTAAATTATTAAAGATGATATTATGACAGAAATAAAAATACCTACGATGGCTGATTTAGTGGTCAAAGGAGAAAAACCTGAAGTATTGTTTTGGGTAGGTTGTGCGGGTTCATACGATGATCGTTATAAGCGGGTGACCAAAGCCTTTGTAAAGATACTAAATGCAGTAGGTACAAAGTTCGCAGTACTGGGTACGGAAGAAGCTTGTACGGGCGACCCAGCTCGTCGAGCCGGTAACGAGTTTCTATTTCAGATGCAAGCGGCGGCCAATATTGAGGTGCTGAACGGGTATGAGATTAAGAAAATCGTAACCGCTTGTCCGCATTGTTTTAATACCATTAAAAATGAGTACCCGGAGTTAGGCGGAAACTACGAAGTAATCCATCACTCTACATTTCTTCAACAATTGATTAACGAAGGGAAGATTTCCATGAAGGGGGGCGGGAGCTTTAAAGGCAAGAAGATTACCTATCATGATTCTTGTTATTTAGGACGAGCCAATAATATTTACGAGGCTCCAAGAGAAGTACTGGAAGCTTTAGATGCCGATTTAGTAGAAATGAAACGCTGTCGGACTAAGGGCTTTTGTTGCGGAGCGGGTGGGGCTCAGATGTTTAAAGATGCTGAACCCGGCAATAAAGAAGTAAATATTGACCGCACGGAAGAAGCATTAGCTACCGGAGCTAAAACGATTGCCGTGGCCTGCCCCTTTTGCATGACCATGATGAGTGATGGGGTGAAAAATAAGGAGAAAGAAAACGAGGTAGAGGTAAAAGACTTAGCCGAGCTAATTGCGGAAAATAATAAGCTCTGATAAAACTACAGTAAATTTATTAGCAATAGAGCACCTTGGGATGGCTAACAAACCAAAATCGTACTTATTAGTCTACCTTTTAATCTCATCGGGGTTTCTTTTTGCAGTGAATTTCTACATGGACTTCGCGATTACGAGATTTACTGAATACTTAAAGATAACCTTGCTCATTTTTTTCATCTTAACATTTATCTCGACAACAATCTACTTGATCAAAAAGACCGGCAATACATTCAGAGGTAGTCTAGCCATAACTGCTATATTTTTCTTATTTAATACGGTTTTAGTTGCGGAAGTAATCGCATTTGAAATTCACGTAGCTAAACTCTCCAAAATAGAGAGAAAATTAGAGACATGTGAAAAGGCTGAAAATCAATTCAAGACCGATCTTGCAAGTGGGAATCTCAAATATTTCACTTTCGGAATTGGTGAAGACGAAGAATTTACCGAGAAATTGGAAAGCGATTATGGTCTCGAAGTTTACCATATGTATCATGTATCGTGAATCCTTCATTTAAGTGCTACAATACGCAAGTTGAGAGAGAATTAAGAATGTTAGAACCTACAAACTCGCCGAAAGAGAAAGGCCTACAGTAAATAATAAACTCTAAAAATTTTCTGAGCTATTTGTAATATTTGAGAAACCGGAAGATTGTTCACTGCTCAGCGAAACAAAGTGCTGAGTAGTGGGCGGGCGTTGGCTGCCTCCCAGAAGACAAATCCGGTAACTCCAGTATAAGTCAAGGCAAATAGCCACGTCCACACATGGGAATTTTGCCAGTTCTGCTGCTCAATTTTGTAGGCAAAAAATGGGATAATCTGTAATCCATGAATACCAATGAAGTGAGCAATGCGTAAATCGCCGCCCTCGGTGCTCCAGTTAACGAAGGGTAACCCTGCCCTTCCCTCGGCCACGCCTACGCTGTGTGATACCTGTCCTACCATCATCCCTCCTACAGCACTGGCAAAAAGAAACAACAGTAGTGCTAGACGAATTGCCAGTAAATAGGAAGGTGATAAATTAGTCCTTTCCACAAAAAACAAGACTGTCATCCATATAATTAACAAAGTGTTGATCCCGATAGCGTTCCCCATAGCTAAGAAGATATAGGAATTCAGCTCAGTAGAATAGTTGAAATGGGATTGAACTCCTCTTGCCGACTGAAATACAATGCAAACAATCTCAACTATCATGGTAATCGCTAATCCCCAAGAAATAATACGAATCGAACGAGGGTAATTCTTCAGATATTCCAGAAACCAACCAACCGTCCATAGGTAGATGGCAATAGACAACGCGAATTTCATAGGCTTAATCCAAGTGTTGATACCCATTACGGTGCGGGAATCAATGAGAGAAAACCCTAGGAAGAGAATGAAAAGCCCAATATGGGTCAATCCAACGTAAGCCAATAGGCGGTTTCGCTGAATCAGCTCCCGGTAGAATTCAGGCAACTTCATGGATTAACTTTTTAGTGGCAATAGCTCGTAAGATAAAGTACAGCAGAAGCCCTGCCGGACCCAGAAAAAGTGTGAGTAATAGACAAGGAATAACTAACCAATGAGATACTCCCAGTTTTCGGGCATTTTCTACCTCCCAGCTACCGACAAATAAATCGAACGCTAGGTAATGAACCCATCCTGCTAAAAGTGACCAGGGGTTTTCAAACAGTTGACTTACTTCGGTTAAAGAACCAAATCCTCCCTCACTCTCGCCAAAAGTTGAGATAGCTATCGAAGTATACAATAGGGCTAACAAAAGCACTACTACCAAACGGACTAGCACAAGGGTGGGCTTCCATCGAGGGGCTATAATAAGTAGCAGCCAGCCGATAAGGGGGAAAGAATTAGCAATAGAGAAAACAGATTCAGGTTGCATGAGTGAAGGTTATTCGGTGAAAATAATAATTCATTTGGTTACTAACCGTATTCAAGTCTCGGTTAAGTTCGATAATTGCTTAGGAAAAGACCGGAGAAATCAGGTGAATTACACGATAGTACACATGTATCTACTGAAAAGCTTGGTAAATTACTATCTGACTGTAGTTAATCTGAGTAACAAACTTCTCTTTTTTATACCCTCTGAGAGAAACTGGTAAATGTTTAACTTTACCTGACGGGGTGCAGGCGATGCGAAATCAATATAATTGCTTCTCCCGGTGTACAAATATCTACTCGTACCATGCTTCAGCATTTTTCTAAGATTGAGCAACTCATTCACTCGTTTGATAGACCTACGAAAAAGGTTTTAGATGAAATAGCGGTGGTTAAGCATTTTAAAAAGGGTGATATTCTGCTTGCAGAGGGTGAAGTATGCCGTAAGAGCTTTCATCTGATCCGAGGTATCGCCCGAAAATACTACTTAAGCGAAGGAAAAGAAGTAACCACAGAATTCTATTTTGAAGATGATCTGGCGGTGGCGTTTAGTAGCTATACCTTTCAAGAGCCAAGCCGCGAATATATTGATTGCTTATCCGATATTTCGGCCAGTGTGACTGACTACCAGGCATTTCAGCAAGCAAAACAATGCTTTCCCAGGCTGATGGAGTTAGACTTACTGCTTACCGAGGTGTACACCGGTTGGCTTGAGGAAAGCCTGTTTGATCGACATACACTCTCGGCCACCCAGCGGTACGAGAAGCTGCTGGCACAAACGCCTTATCTATTGCAACACATCAAACTAACGCATATTGCGTCTTATCTGGGTATTTCATTGGAAACACTAAGCCGTATTCGGGCGAAAAGGTGATTATTTGACCTAGGTCAAATGTTTTGATTTCGATTTGTAGGTGCTTTGCAGTAAGCAAAAGACCTACAAATGATGATGTATAAAAAAAGTAGCTATATTCTCCTGACCATTGCCCTTGTGGTCGCTCCCTTTCTAGCCAAAGCCCAAACGCCTTCGGATTCAGCTATGACCGAAAGAATACACATGGTTACCTACACCAAAAATTTTAGCAAACGCTACGAAGGGTGGTCTATTCAGTACCGAGAATTCGATGGCGGTACCGATGAGTTTGTTATTCCGATTACGCTCAGTTTTGGTAGTACTCGTATTGACCAAACCCTGCTAGAAAAGAAAGACATCGCCTCGCTAGACACCTATTCTTTAGGACTAGGTTTTGACGGGTATGAAAGGCTAGGTAAAGGTACGTACTTGAATCTCGGGCTAGGAGCAATGGCTGGTCTAGAATCCATTGAGACGACTAAACAGCAAAACATAAATCGTTTTCTGATTGGTGGTACTTCAAAGATAGGTTTGCTGTTTGTGCCCTTCCAGGAACTGGGGTTAGTGTTTGGAGCTAACGCCCTGGGGCGACTCTCCAACTCTAAAGCAGTTCGTTACGATTTGGGACTGAGCCTAGAGGTAGGTATCAATTTTTAATCATCATGGTGATGAGGGAGGTTTCAGCGCGAAAAAGAATTACCGGTATTGACCTCGCTCGAGCGTTAGCCGTTATCGGGATGATCATCGTTAACTTTAAATTAGTTGTCGGTGACGAGGGTGCACCGTGGTTACAACGTACAGTAAGTATATTGGATGGAAAAGCCGCAGCGACTTTTGTAGTATTGGCAGGGGTAGGCCTAGCTTTTACGACCAATACAGCCTTACGAAATAAGGACGAAGTAAAGTTGCGAGTAGTCCGTAAAAGGATTGCAAAAAGGGCATGTTTTCTATTCGTGATAGGCTTATCCTATCTTCTGATTTGGCCCGCGGATATTCTTCACTTTTACGGTGTGTACATGCTCATCATCCTGTTACTATTGAGGAGTCGTGCGAGCATAATTCTACTCGTTAGTCTTGCGCTCATCGCATTTTACCCCTTATCAATAATGCTGTGGCCTTACGAAGCTGGCTGGGATTTTGAAGCACTGAAGTACGAAGGGTTTTGGACACTCAGTGGGTTTATGAGAAACCTCCTGTTCAACGGATTTCATCCGGTTATTCCCTGGGTATCCTTTATGCTCGTGGGCTATTGGTTGGGTAAGCAAGACTTACATAACGATAGAGTAGTCAAGAAAATATTTTGGATTTCCTTCGGTGCCTTCGTCGCTATTCAAGGCTTGTCCTATGGAGCTATTATTGGGTTAGCTGCTGGTAACCCGCAAGTAGCGCAGGAGTTAACCGAAATTATAGGAACCAGCCCTATGCCACCGTTACCAATGTACATGTTCAACGGGATTGCTATTGCTTTCACCGTGATTTCAGGTTGCATCTTGCTGGCCAGGTCGTACGAAGATAACAAGGTAGTGAAGGCGTTAAGAAAAACGGGCAAACTAGCTTTGACGTTTTATGTCGCTCATGTGGTGGTAGGAATGGGAGTAGTGGAACTGGTCAATCCCGCAAAATTAGGACACTACCCGATTGGGTTTTCAGTCGTATACGCTATTTTGTTCAGTGTTGGTTGTGTGCTTTTTGCTGTTTATTGGCTAAAGTTTAATCAAACCGGGCCGTTAGAAGGGTTGATGAGAAAGCTAACGGGTTAAATAACTGGCTAAGTAGAATTGTCTAAGGTTCAATCTGAGTAGATGTGAGATAGAGTAGCCAATCGTCCCCTTCCGAGGGTGGTTCCATTGGGTTAGCGTTGGTAATTGTTCCCGCTTCGTGTCGCTGACCAATATCCTGAGCATTAACCCAAACCGCCTGATATTCTCCCGGAGTAACTTGTACTTCTACGGGCTGTGGACTTTCCAGATATACTAAGTACCGTCGCCCTTCATCAGCTAAACAATAGCCCGCCGATGTTAAGTCCTGACGAGGTGTCATTTCGTAGAAGGGAATTTCTTCAAAGAAGTCCCACACCTTTTTAATCACATTGTGTTTCTCCTGAACTTTCTGAGCGAAGTCAAGCGTGCCACTGAAACCGGAGGAAGAACTACTGGTCATATCTCCAAAATTGATAGCCCCTGCCGCCATCGTAATGACGTAGGCGTGTTTCCGAACATCATCCAATGAGTAGGGTGGGTGCCCGAAGGTATTACCAGGCCACAGTGTTTCTTGTACGTACAAAGGCCTATGTGGATGATGGCTTTCCGTTAGCCCCTCGTACAATTTTCTACGATCTAAGGTTTTAGGGCCTTGTAGTATGCCATAGTCATGCCATTCGTAGCTCATAAACTGATCATCTCCGGTGCGATTGTGTACCGAAAGTAGATGACCGTAAGGATCATTAGTCTGAATTTGCTTCGCCAACCAATCAATCTCCTCTATCGTTAAATAAGGCTTCTTGGGTAATCTTGGCTCAGGGCCACCGAGCATAAAAAGATGGTTCCAATAAGAACTAAAACGAGCTAAAGTATACCGGATGTACTGCTTTTGCTGAGTAGTATCGCGAGGAAAGTCAGAGCCTCGGCCGAAAAGTCCAGCAAAGGGGTAAATTAGAATTTTTCGCTCCTGAAGATCGTCCAGAACTACTTCAGCTCGGCGATACTCAGCTGGGTTGGGCTGTTGAGTTTCGTTATTCCATAGGTCCGGGGTGTTCCAGCCCTGCCCTCGTTTTTCCTCGTCTCTGTTCAAGTAAAAACTGGCGATAGATAGCATATTGTAACCCTGTTCCTGCACCCAGTTTAGGAAGTTAGTTCGCATAGCATCGTTCCAACCCTCTCCGGTTACAGAATTTGGTTGGTTAGCAAAGAAACGATCGCCGATATGAAAACTACGAACGAGTTCGGCCTCTCCATCCTGGTAACCAAACCAGATTGGGTTGTCTTCGTAAGCAGAGACCATGCCCGGAATATCGGAATCCAGACACTCGAATGAGCCAGATTGGGCGGAACCGGAACCAGCGAAAAATGCTTCGTATTGCCAGGTACCCACTTCATTAGGCATGAAGCGGACGCGCCAGGTATTGTCGCTGTCGTAAAATCCGTATACTTCGGTACGTCCTCCACTGGGACTTTCAAATGTGGCTGTTAATATTTCTTGAAAGGGGTTGGACGATGTATAAGTTAGTGATGTTTCGAACTGATCCCACTTTCCCACTCGCTCTACCTTCATGGATGAGTCAACCATTGTCTCAGAGTGACCGACTTTGGTAGGAGTGATAGTATCCTTTTGAAGAATGATCTTATCCAGTGTAAACCCTTGGCTCCGCGAAGCTATTTCTAGCGTATGTACACCGGGCTGATCAATTAATGCATACACTTTTCCATCGCGAATGGCATTGGGAGTATGAGCTCCCGGACCTTTGGGCAAGGATGACCAGACGAAAATATCCGAATGAACGCGAATACCTTCGGGACGAAGCGTAGAATCACTTGCAGCGTAAAGCGGTTTACCATTTAAGGTTATGTAGCAATCATTCTTTCCGGTATCCCGCGCCGGAGCAAGGCATAGCAGATACACAAAATACTTTCCAGGACTTTCCACCTTGATGTTGAAGGTGAGCTTACCCTGCTTGCGCTCAGAATTATCTTGTAGAGCCTGTCCACTCTTCCCGTTTACTAATCTCCAACCAGTTAAGGTAGTAGCGTGCTCTGCTTCCAAAGCGATGGTCCCATTCTCTTCTTCAAAATGAGGCTGAGCATAGCCGTGGTGAAGCAATGGGGCGATTAAGACCAGAAGATAAAGGTGAGGTAGCATAAAAATCGTAAAGAGAAATCTTAAGATACAATCTTTAAGGCTACCATATGCTCAAACTCCGGTAGCTCCAGTTTCGTGATTGTACCTTGACTATCGATTGTGCCACTATTGATTATCTTTCCGGTGAAGGGGGAAACAAATTCGTAATTAAACTTACCTGAGGGTAAGTCTAGTTTAATCCAGTCGGTAGCCCGCCCGGTGAGCAGGATAGCGTACTGTTGACCTGTTTCTGCGAAGCACTGGGTGTCTACTCCCGGGGCATGAGCTACAGTCGTAAAATCAGGCTGCATACGAATATAATCTAGCGATTGCATGAACTTGTGCAAATAAGTTAGTTGCTCACGGAAAGTAGTGCTTCCGCCGCCAGGAGCGTTATTCTCGCCTTTTCCGTCCTCATGACCGACGTAGAACGAGTAATCTAAATTGTTGAAGACGCTACCACCGGCAATGATAAATTGCCAGGCTTGGCGCAGATAGGTAGTATCGGAGCTACCGGCGAAGCCCGATTCATCAAAGCTAATAGGTCGGTTCCAGGCGTAGTTCATCCAAACGGCCTCCGGCCAGGCGTAGTGAAAGTTCAGAATGTTGACATCATCGTTAACTTCTTCTAAGGAATGGCGGAAGTTACAGTAATTTTGAGCAATTAGGTGTTTCTTAGGGAGGTTTCGCTCGGTAGCTACAATCTGATCAACCATAGCTTGCTGCCACTCCAGCGAAGCTTCAGAGGCAGTGTGTGCCCACTTAGCCCAGGTTAGATCTTTAGGGTCTAATGTTTTGAGTGTCCGCATTGCATCCTGTGGGTCATCCGCCCAAGGCTCATTCTGAATCTCGAAAAATATGTTGTCGAATGCATTCAATTCGGTAACAACTTTTTCCACTAACCTTTTCTGATAATTAGTCAACGAGCCGTTTGCTAATGTGTTGGATTGCTTACGATCGATGTTAGAAATATCGTTTACGTTATTTCCAGCGTTAAATGGGTTTCGTTCCCAGTAGCCATCTTGGTAGGTAGAACAGAAAAAAGTTACTTCAACAATAATATTTCGCTGATCAGCTTCCTCAATGAAATCAGTCAGGCGTTCAAAATAATCAGGATTCCATTCGTCTAGGTCAAATTTCTTTTCACCTTCGTATAGTCCAGCTTCATCAGTACGTGTCCACGGAGCAATGAAGCGACCGATTGCTGGAGCCAAAGTATTGTTCTCTATTCCAAAGCTACCGGGAATTTCTACGTAAGAGCCTACGAAGATTCGGGTATAGTTCATGCTCTCCTGATGCATCGTCTCTAGGTAGGCTCGGTAATCAAAATCTAAGTTGAGTACTGCACCGTAGTGTTCAGCCGAAGTAATTAATAATGTAGGCTCATCTTCATAGATAAAATAGTGAGGGTTATCAGGATGTAATGCAATAGGTTGAGTCACGTTTGACTGAGCTGATACTGATGGAGTCACAAGTACTCCAACTTGCATGAGCAGTACTAGGGTAGCACGAGAAAAGAAAGTCATAGTAGGTTGTTATGAAGATAGCGAGACTTAATTTACCCCAATTTAGTGGTTACATTTCGTAAATACATATCGGCAATCACTAACGCTGCCATAGCATCTACAATAGGGACCGCTCGGGGCACTACGCAGGGGTCGTGCCGACCCTTCCCTGAGACAGTTACCGTCTCACCAGCTTCATTCACACTATCTTGGTCTTGCATAATGGTGGCAACGGGTTTGAATGCTACACGGAAGTAAATATCCTCTCCGTTAGAAATTCCACCTTGTACTCCCCCAGAGTGGTTAGTCTTGGTGCGAATCACTCCCTCGTCATTGTAAATTTCATCGTTATGCTCTGAACCACGTAGGGTAACTCCTTCAAAACCACTACCGTACTCAAAACCTTTTACCGCATTGATGCCGAGCATAGCTTTTCCCAGCTCTGCGTGAAGCTTATCAAAAACGGGTTCACCTAGTCCCACTGGAACTCCAGTGATCACCGAACTTACCACTCCGCCAATCGTATCCCGATCTTTACGGACACCATCGATCAACTCAATCATCCGCTCGGCAGTCTCCAAGTCGGGGCAGCGCACCGGAGTGGTTTCGGTCTGAGAAAAGTCTAACTCAGAATAATGTTTTTCTAGCTGTAGATTACCAACTTGCGATACATACGCCTGAACATCAATCCCTTTCTCTTTTAGAAAAAGTTTGGCTACGGCTCCGGCGGCTACCCGAGCAGCCGTTTCTCGAGCCGAACTGCGACCACCGCCCCGGTAGTCGCGCACTCCGTACTTCGTGTGGTAAGTGTAATCAGCGTGGGAAGGGCGAAACTTATCCGCAATGTGAGAATAATCTTTACTGCGCTGGTCTTCATTAGGAATGTAGATCGCCAGTGGCGTTCCCGTAGCTTTTCCTTCAAATACCCCGGATAGAATCTGAAATGTGTCGCTCTCGCGGCGTTGCGTCGTGATTTTGGATTGACCGGGCTTACGTCGAATTAGCTCTTGCTGAATAAATTCTTCGTCAATAGGCAGACCTGCTGGGCAGCCGTCAATCACTACTCCAATTCCTCTCCCGTGCGATTCGCCAAAGGTGCTAATTTTAAACAGCATTCCGTAAGTGTTACTCATAAATCAAAGCTAAAAGCAATTTGCAATTTAACTAAAATTATTTCCTAAATACGACGACCGCGGTAAGAGCGAGCATCCCGATAATTAAGATGTTAGCTGCTAATTGTAGCCAACCGTCATTATTTCGGCTCTGTAAAGTATTGTCTACCCCCGAAATCTTATTGTAAAAAGTGCCAACATCTTGCGAACTGATGTATTCGTTTTTTCGGCTTTTTCCTTCTACCAAAACTTGTATATCTGAGGTCAGAGTATCGTACTGACGAGTGGAAGGGTTAAAGAAAACCCAGTTAAAGTAATTACCTAGGTTATATTCTCCCGGTTCATTAGGCACTGCGTAGTAAGAGAAAGCCTTAGAGCCTGCTACCTGGCTATTGCGCCGATTGATATTTTGCTGCACGCTAGGGTCATAAAAGTCAAAGGTATCGGTAGTGCGGACATTGGGTTTTTCAATGTAGTTGATGTTGCCCTCACCCAAAATCTTGAAGGTGTAGTTAAAACTGTTCCCTGTACTTAACTCTTGTTGCGAAATAGATTCATCCAGGCGATAATTCCCTACTGCTACCGATGCTTTCAGTGGATGAGGGGGTAATTCTTTTACATAGACCGTGTGAGGGTCGGTACGAAAGGTTTTAAAATCTTCTTGTCGCCGTCTTCCAAAGAAGGAAGGGTTTTTAGCCACTTTATATTTGATCATCGTCAGAGGCACACTCGGAAAGCGAATAGGCTCAGTATTATTCGGATAATAAGCAGCCTGGTAAATCTTGTATTGAGTGTAACCTTCGCCATTGATAGTTACAGGTTGACCGTTAATGTTCTCGATGTTAAAGTTTTCTTCCCACACACTGGAGGGGCGTAGTTCCTTCAAAATATCAGTCAATTGCTTGCCAATATCATAAAATTGCAGCGGGGCTTGGTTTCTATCGGAGAGGTAAAATGCTAGGGTAGTGGTAAACCCTTCCCCCAAATATACAGTGTCCTTACTAGTAGTTAAGGCTAAAAAAGCTTCGGCTTTCACATCCACAAATTCCTGAGGTTGGTTACGCCGTCCGAATAAATCATCAAAGGGATCGCTGAAGAAGGGGTTCTGAGCACTTCGTTGCTTAGGTGGTCCTACGGTAATGGTTGTTCCGGGCGAATTTACTTCGGTATCATTAACGGCCATGGTGAAGGGTGCTAACTTAAACGTTCCTTCCCGGGCGGGTAAGTACGACTGGATTACGCTATACGATGATGATATTTGCCCATTAACGATATTCGTAGAGGATGAAGATGATGTTCCGGCTTTCTCGAGACCGGGAATCTCAGGAAAATCCCCGTAGCGACGCAATCGATCGTTTTCTATCTTCAGGGTAATTGTAAACTGCTCATTTGATCCAATATCATTCGGGCCAAGCTCAACCGAAACATTCTGTGCTAGTGCGGCAGTCTTGATCCCGAAAAATATTAGAAGAAATAGCTTAATCAGAATAATATTTCTCACTTTATCCGTTTTATAAAATAAAAAATTGATATTAATGATTTATCTTACTTGAGGTCTTGCAAATTAACATAACTTGTTATATATTTATAACGTCTTCAGGTTGTCATTCATATGCGACAGCCAATTTTAGGAGTTTATCTTCCTAGTTCTCTTTTCAGTTCGTTAGAAACTTTTTAACCTTACTTAACCCTTTTCGCCTATGCAAATATACAATAGACATGTCGACGCCAAGCGTATTCACGCTGAATTAAGTTATGCCAAACTTATTCTAGCTAAAGTGAGTTTTGACCCAACTCTTTTTCGAAAAGAGTTGAGAAAAGCGTTAACAGTCTTGTTACCTGCGGATGCTGATATACTCAGAAGTTGGTGTTATATCAAGTTTGGTCATCAGTACCGTGGTTTGTTGGATGAGTGCTTCGGTTGAAACTCTCGTCTTTGACCAAAAAGTAAAAATTATAACCAAGCTGCTCTCGGGCAGCTTTTTTTATGTGCTTACAAATTTAATATTGCGCTTTAGTCCTGTAAATTTTGCCCGCTTCACGGCTGATTTCTTGAATACCTTACGAAAAACATCTTCAGTTAACTCTTGCCAATCCGCCTTGGTCATATCGGCTAAATCGGGGTGAGATGCGAAATCAGGCTCTTGATGGGGATGAGCGTGACGATTCCAGGGGCACACATCCTGACAAATGTCACAGCCAAAAATCCAATCGTCAAACTTTCCCCTTACTTCTTGCGGAATTTCTTCCTTAAGTTCGATGGTAAAATACGAAATACACTTACTACCGTCTACTATATACGGTTCTACGATAGCATCGGTAGGGCAAGCATCTAAACAGCGAGTACAAGTACCACAGTGGTCAGCGACAGGCTGATCGTACTCTAACTCTAAATCCAACAACAGCACTGCAATGAAGAAAAAGCTGCCTTGTTGCTTATTCAGTAGTAAACTGTTCTTTCCAATCCAGCCTAATCCACTCTTTTTTGCCCAAACCCGCTCCAAAATGGGCGCAGAATCCACAAATGCCCGCCCTGCTACTTCACCAATTTCGTCTTGTACATTATTTAGTAATAATCGTAACTTCTTTTTGATGATAAAATGATAATCTTGCCCGTAGGCGTACTTAGCAATTTTGTAAGAGCATTCTGAAGCCAGGTCTACTTCAGGATAATAATTATACAGTAAGGTAACTACCGATTTCGCGCCCTCCATCAGTTTAGTAGGGTCAAGGCGAAGATCAAAATAGTTTTCCAGATAGTGCATTTTGCCTTGCTTACCCTGGTTGAGCCATCGTTCCAAACGTGGTGCTTCTTCCGAAAGAAATTCTGCTTTAGCTATTCCACAAAAGTCAAAACCTAGCTCTTGGGCAGTATTCTTTATAAAAAATGTTCGTTCGGTACGGTTCATCAAACAGATTATGAATCACAGCTAAAATACTAAATCTAACAGTTTGATGATTAACATTTTATAAACAAACAAGCCGAATCAGCAATAATGACTTTCTCTTATTGGTCAAATAGCCCTTGTGCCCGACCTGGTGGAATCAATTTCAAATGCTTGTAAGCAATCTCAGTAGCTTCCCGTCCTCGCGATGTTCGTTTTATGTACCCCTCCTTAATAAGGAATGGCTCGTAGACTTCTTCAATAGTTTCAGCCTCTTCGCCACAGGCGGTGGCAATGGTGCTAATTCCAACCGGACCACCTTTAAATTTTTCAATGATGGTGGATAAAATACGGTTATCCATATCGTCTAGCCCGTTTTGATCTACATCCAGTGCTTGCAATGCCATTTCAGCAATGGCTTTATTGATGGTTCCATCACCTTTAATTTCGGCAAAATCCCGTGTGCGGCGCAGTAGAGTATTGGCGATACGGGGAGTGCCTCGGCTCCGCCGGGCAATCTCATAAGCGGCATCTTCGTCAATAGGGGTATTCAGAATATGAGCCGAACGCTTCACAATCGTGGTAAGCAGTTCAGCGTCGTAGTACTCCAGGCGGGCATTAATGCCAAAACGTGCTCGCAGTGGTGAGGTCAACAAGCCGGATCGGGTAGTGGCTCCCACTAAGGTAAACGGGCTGAGACTGATCTGAACTGTGCGGGCATTGGGTCCCGAATCTAGCATAATATCAATCTTGTAGTCCTCCATTGCCGAATACAGATACTCTTCCACAATAGGATTTAACCGATGGATTTCGTCAATGAATAAGACGTTACCGGGTTCCATATTAGTAAGTAACCCTGCTAGCTCACTAGGTTTATCTAGTACTGGGCCAGAAGTAGATTTTATTTGTGCGTCTAACTCGTTAGCAATAATGTGGGAGAGCGTTGTCTTTCCTAATCCAGGAGGGCCGTGCAGTAGCACATGATCGAGTTGATCACCTCGCTTCTTAGCTGCTTGCACAAATATCTTCAGATTATCTACAATCTTATGTTGCCCCGTAAAATCGCCAAACGAGAGTGGACGAAGTGCTTTCTCTATTTCCTTTTCACCCGGACTTAGGTGGGAAGGTTCTCCGGTTAAATAATCTTCTCTCATAACAGAATTTTGTTAATGTGTTACTGTGCTAAAGTGTTAAGCCTTGGGTGTTTACGATAGGTCAATATCATTCAAAGAGTAGAATACAAAACTTTGTTATATGACCTGAGCATTGTAACACATTAACACCATAACACTACAATGTAATGTACAGAAAATTCCGTACTATCGTAGCAAAAATAACACATTTTGAACTTTTTATAAGTATAAAATACCTGAAATAGTTATTATAATATCAGAAAAGTAGCCTCTCAATATGGATTCTAATCAAAAGAAGAATATAATCTATTCTATTGTACTGCTGGCTTCAGTAGCTATCGTATGGTGGGTTCGTAACCAACCAGATACTGCCGTTAGTAATGACACCTACTTGAGTATTGTGGGACAGACGATGGGCACAACCTACAATATTAAGTATCAGGATGGGCAGCAACGCGATCTCAAGTCCAGCGTAGATTCACTTTTAGAGGTTTTCAACCAGTCGGTAAATCACTACTTACCCGATTCGGAAATTACACGGTTTAATCAGCAAGACACACTACATTTTGATTTGCCCTATTTTTACCCGGTACTAAAACGTAGCGACGAAATTGTACAAGCGACCGACGGAGCTTTTGACCCAACCGTAGCCCCACTGGTAAACGCCTGGGGATTTGGCCCCGAAGACCAACGACTACCCGATGGCAATACCATTGATTCGTTATTACAGCTAGTTGGTTTTGATAAAATTGAGTATACCACCGAATATGTGGCTAAAACTATTCCTGACGTAAGTCTTAACTTCAGTGCAATTGCTAAAGGTGCGGGAGTAGATGTAGTGGGAGCATTTCTGCGTGAGCAAGGCGTAGGAAATTTTATGGTAGAAATTGGAGGTGAGGTGGTCTGCCGAGGCGTAAATGATAAGGGTGAAACCTGGAAAATTGGGATTGATGACCCTAACCAAGTTGGAAATATGTCCGCCGCCGTGACGCTAGATAATCAAGCCATTGCTACTTCAGGTAATTATCGTAACTACTATGAAGTTGACGGAAAACGCTACGCCCATACTATTGATCCGAAAACCGGACAACAAGTCACACATTCAGTTCTGAGTGTGTCAGTAATTGCTGATGATTGTATGACCGCCGATGGCTACGCTACCGCTTTTATGGTACTGGGACTAGAACCGTCTAAAGAAATTATCGCCCAGAACCCATCGTTGGAAGTACTTATTATTTATGATGACAACGGCACTACCAAGACTTTTCAAACGGAAGGATTGAAGGATATGGTGGTTAATAGTTAAGCTTATGAAGGGGCAAGTAAAATATCAAGTAATCGGGTTGATGTCAGGCACTTCGCTGGATGGGCTGGATATGGCCTACTGTGAGTTTTCATTAGAAGATGGCCAATGGCAATTTATCATTCCGGTAGCAGAAACTCAGCCCTACAATGAAGTCTGGCAGCAAAAATTGGGTGAGATCACCGAAGTGAGTGGTGAAGAGTTGATTTTTACTGATCGCGATTTAGGGGTTTGGATGGGCGAAGCGGTCAAAGAATTCATTAACAAGTACCAACTGAAACCTGATTTTATTGCGTCTCACGGACATACTGTTTTTCATCAGCCCGAAAAGGGAATTACCTATCAGATGGGTAATTCATTCGCTATTCAGGCGATTAGCGAGCAAACAGTTATTGGTCAATTTCGCAATTACGACGTAGCCATTGGCGGACAAGGTGCGCCCCTAGTGCCCATCGGCGACCAACTGTTATTTAGCGATTATGATGCCTGTCTGAACCTGGGGGGCATTGCTAACCTTTCTACTCAATGGCAAGGCAAACGTATTGCCTATGATATTGGCACAGCTAATATGGTGATGAACTACTTTGCTCAGCAGCTTGGACAATCCTACGATGTAGGTGGGCAAATCGCCCAGCAGGGCGAACCTAATCAGTCTTTACTAGCCTCACTAAACCAGTTACCATACTATCGGCAACCCTTTCCTAAGTCATTAGGATACGAGTGGGTGCATCAGGAAATTATTCAGCCACTGGAGCAGGAAAATCTTTCCATAGCCGATGCTATTACTACTGCCCTACATCACGCTGCCTATCAGGTTGCTAAGGATGTAAACACTTTTGCTGATGAGAAGACAGGAACATTCCGGGTGCTGGTGACGGGTGGAGGAGCATTTAATGTCTATTTTATGGATACTATCCGAAAAAACTGCTCGGAAACTGTAGAACTAGTGGTACCTGATAAAAAGACGGTTGCCTTTAAAGAAGCCTTGGTATTTGCTTTTCTGGGAGTGCTTCGGGTACGTAATGAAATAAATTGTCTACAATCAGTTACCGGAGCTCAATACGATCACTCGGCGGGCGTTATTTTTGGGAACCTAGATCACGCTCAATGAGAACAATCGTTTTACTCGCCGGATTTCTGATTTATGCTCAAGCAATCCAGGCTCAAGATAGCCTGGCTACTTACAAAAAGTGGAGTATCGGAGTAAAAGGAGGAGCTTCCTTTTCGTCTATATCGGCTAGTGATGAACAGCCTATTACCCGCCAGCGACCTCGGTTAAATTTTATACAAGGAGTGGCCTACGGAGGTATAGTTCGTTATATGACTGAAAAAAACTTCGGATTACAAATTGAGGCTAACTATGTAGAGAAGGGCTGGGAAGAAGGGTTTTTTACCGTAGACTCAGAAGGAATAAGGAGACTTGATCCGAGCCGCTTTTATCGGGTAAACCTAGAATACCTAGAAGTGCCGGTACTTGCCCATGGCTACTTTGGCAAGCGTAACCTGCGAATTTTTGCTACGCTGGGAATATATGGCGGTCTTCTTTTATCGAGTAGTACTGAAACTGCGCCAACGGTAGACCCCAATGAAATTACTTACGAATATCTAGTACCGGAGGAAAACCAATATGATTTGGGAATACGAGGTGGAGCGGGAATAGCCGTAGTAACCAAGGTAGGCACGTTTCAAGTAGAAGGAACGTACAGTCTGGGGCTAAACAGTATACTCGACCGTAACCGGACGGCTATTCCCAGCATCCTCCAGAATAATGCGATTGTCGGATCGCTAGGATACCTAGTTAATTTTTGAAGAGAGTTGCTGTTTTTATCACCGAAGATCCCGTTCAACTCCCTGGAACATACGCCAGTGTGCTCAGTGCATCTTCCTGAAACATTTCCTGAGCAATTTCTTGTAGTTGCGCCGCTGTAATCGCGCTAATCTTTTGGTGCAGGGTTTCCAGATTCTCCAACTCGTACTGATCAAGCAGACTGCGACCCATCGCCAGCATCAAACTTTGGTTATTTTCACTGTTCATCGCCATTTGTCCCATCAGTTGCTCCTTGGCTCGGTGCAGTTGCATTGTACCCAGTGGTTTCTCACGTAGCGATTTTAATTCTTTCATAGTATAGCTGATCGCGCGGTTCAGTTGCCGGGGCTCGGTACCGAAGTAAATAGCAAATAGTCCGGTATCAGTGTATGATTGATACTCAGCATCGATAGAATAGACTAAACCGTGTTTTTCGCGTAGTGCCATACTTAGGCGAGTATTCATACTAGGGCCACCTAACAGATTGGTCAACATAAAGAAGGGTAAACTGTGGTCGTCGCCTACAGGGTAAGCCGTTCGGCCAATGGCGCATTGTGCTTGAGTAAGTGAACGAGTCTTAGTTTCTTGTTGAGGATTTTGGTTACCGAACGGTAATCGATACCCCTTCCCTGCCAGTGGAGGGACTGAAGTCAAATACTTTTCGGCTAGGCGAAAAACTTTCTTGGTCGGAAGATTACCTACACAGCTAAAGATCAACTTTTCGGTATTCATGTTTTCCTGCAAGAACTGCTGAAAGTCCTCCCGGTGAAAGCGACGAATACTCTCGTTGGTCCCCAAGATATTTTTTCCCAGAGGGTGCTCCCCGAATACTACTGTGTCGAATTCATCCTGAATGGCGTCTTCGGGCGAGTCGTAGTACATTGCCATTTCTTCCAGAATGACGCCCCGCTCTCGTTCGATCTGTTTTTCAGGAAAAATAGAATCAAAGGTAATGTCGGCTAACAGTTCTAAAGCATTCTCGAAGTGCCGGTCGAGCACTGAGGCGTAGAAGCAGATTTTTTCTTTGGTAGTGTAAGCGTTTAGTTCACCACCCACCGAGTCTACCCGATTCAGAATATGGTAAGCTTTCCGCTTATGCGTTCCCTTGAAAGCCATGTGTTCCCAGAAATGAGCCAGACCGTGCTGTTCCGGCTGTTCGTCGCGGCTACCAATATCTAGAATAAAGCCGCAGTGAACTACTTTGGTGTGAGTGGCTTGTTTATGGGCAATCCGAATACCATTCGGCAAGGTGTGTAATTCAAATTCCAGCATCGCTATCCAACTTTCCTATATGTTGTAACAAATCAATCGGCAAAATTAGTTTTTTTTACACTTGATTTGTGAGGTTAAGCATTCTTTTTCGCTAATCGGCGCCACCGTGACGGAAAAGTAATCAATGCTCGCCGAGTGGAGATTAGGAACACTCCCGTTATCAGCAGAGCCGCAGCGATGCCCGTTGTCATCGTCAGAATCTCACCCCGAAATAGCCAACCCAGCAGCACCGCAATCACCGGATTGACGTAGGCGAACGTTGCCACCTTATCGGGAGATTCTACTCGGAGTAAATAGTTGAAAGCGGAGAAAGCTAAAACAGACCCAAAAAGCACTAGAAATCCCCAAGAAACCCAAGCCACTGGTTCAACTGCTGATACAGAAAATGTGGTCCAGTTCTCAGTGATGCTACTAAGCCCAAGTAGTACTACGCCACTAATGAGCATCTGCATGGCAATACTCTGCGTTGGTAATGATGGCAACTTATTATGAGCGGGATAAACCGAGCCAATCGACCACGCTAAAGCTGATAAAAAGATAATAAAAATCGCCCCAGATCGACTTTCCCCTATCTCTCCTAATGAGGGACCAACTAACACTAGCATTCCGGTAGCTCCCAATGCTAACCCCACCAAACGTTGTAAACCGGGCGGTCGTTTTTTAAGAGTCCATAGTATTAGTACGATAAGCACTGGCTCAGAAGTAATAATCAAAGCAGCTAAACTAGAGTCTACGTACTGCTCAGCCCAAGCTACGCTACTCATGCTGCCCATGAAGAGCATGCCCATCAGTAAGGCGTATTTCCACTGAGCCAGCGTGGGTCGGGGCCATCGCTGGAATAAACCGAAAGCGTACAGAATGCTACCCGCAGCAATAAACCGAGCAGCACACATGAGAAAGGGTGGGAAACTTTCTACAGCGTATTTCACGGCTAAGTAGGTAGAACCCCATACGAGATATAGCGTAGCAAATGAGGCAATTACCAGCCACGAAATACGTTGCGGAGTGGTCATGATAAGATTGAGTAGAGCAGAAGTAAAAATAGGGTATACGCATGAGCCAGTTCGTTGTTTTACTTTATCCGAAAGATTATAGTATCCGCATTCTGTTCTAGAAAATAATTATGAATAACTTTTTGATTATCAAAAACTTGCAATTATTTTTTAGTAGCCCATAATTCGGTTAGCTTCCCGAATACCCGTAAGATAAGCTCCATGCACGGTAGCATGGTGAGCCGATAAGGTAGCTTCACCGGCAAAATGGATTCTGCCTACCGGACAAGCGATTGCCTCAAAATCCTTAGCTTGAGAACCTACGGGTACGTACGAGTAAGAACCTAACGAATAGACATCTTGTCCCCATCGGGTAACTTTCACCCTTTTCAAATTAACGTTTTTTCGAGGAAACGCTTTGCTAAGAATATTCAGCCAGGTTTGCTGAATTACATGATCTGGTTCAGTCTCAATCCACCGGGCTGATTCAGCAACGGGCATAGCAATCAGGATAGGTCGCTTACGGTAGTGGTGGTAGTTAACGGCAATACCAAAATGGGCTAGGGTTTCGTGTTGGAAAACTAAAAAGTCAGTATTTCCTGGCCAAAAATTTTCTTCAAACTCCATAAATACTTTGTTAAACAGACCCATGCTGATACGGGAGAAAGCCTGCTGTTTATAGTCAGGTAAGGTTGGATTAAATAAGATTTTCCCTTGCTGCAAAATGCTGAGCGGAACAGTCAGAATAATATGATCAGATTGGTACGTCTCATTATCTGTTATCGTCACAACCTCATTGCCAGTGATACGTATTTCTTTCACTTCTGATTGAAACTCCACATTAATTCCGCTCAGTAGCGACTTCACAATGGTATCATATCCCCCGGTGACCAAATAATCAGTGCGATCGGAGTAATCTTCGTATTCTAGAGTATAGTACTTAGCAGATACCTCCGATAAATCATCGGAGAAGTTGTTGGCGTAAGAGCCTCGAATCAACCGGTTAATGACCTCCTGCTTGTTGCCACTGCTCGTATAAGACCTTGTTGCCAGTTCTAAAAAGGAAATATCACTGTCGCTGGCAGCTAACAGTTCTGCTTCTCTGGCAAGTTGCTTCTCAAACTTTATCATCGAGAGCTGTGTCCGGAGCCGACCTATTTTCCTCCCCTGACTATCATAAAGTTTAAACTTGCCATAATTAGTCTCTTGGGTAGCCACTTTGGCCTGGGTAGCTAAAGTATCGATATAATTGTCAGGATGACTAGCGCTGTGTATCCAATTAGCTCCTAATTCCAGATTCACCCCCCAGTCTTTAAACGTATGTATTCGGCCACCTACTCGGTTTCTGGCTTCCAGTACTTGTACTTCAAAACCAACGTCGGATAGGGTACGAGCTGCGGAAGCTCCCGCCATACCCGCCCCAACAATAATTACTTTTTTACCAGAGCTACGGTGCTTAGTGTAGGATAGGTTGGGTAAGAAAGCCGAGCCTAAACCCAAGGTGCATAGTCGTAAGAATGTTTGCCTTTGCATAGAAATCTTTTTTCACAAAGATTCTGCTCTATGCTTACAAATCATTTGACCTATGTCACAAAGCGATTCTGGCGCGTAATCGACTCAAAGTTTCCCGGCTCATGCCCAGGTACGAAGCCAGGAAGGTAAGCGGTACCCGCTGAATGAGTTCCGGTTCATTTTGTAAAATGTAGGTATAGCGTTCCATTCCTTCGCTAAACTGCAAACGATAAAGACGCTCTTCCAGAAACTCGGTATACTCCTCAATAATCCGCCGCATAAAGGTGTTGGTGACATTACTAGTCTCGGCTTGCTTGGCTATTTTATGCAAGTCTATTTTAATACACTGGCTGTCTTCTAGAAATTCGGTAGTCTCCATCGAAGCTTTTCCCCGGTAGTTCTGAAATGAAGCCACTATTTCCTGTTCAAAGGCAAACCAGGTATTTACTTCCAGATGATCTTTAGAATAATAACTACGGGCGGCTCCCTGAATAATATAGTAAGCAAAATCATGATGATAGGTCTGCCTGATTGGTCGGTCGCCCTTCTTAAAATTCGTGAATGAGAAATAATTTGTTAACGTATTTATCTCTCGTTCATCAAGCTGTGCTGTGTGCAGATAGCGGTTTATAAATTGAGTAAGCTCGTTCATTAACTGATTTATTCAAAAATATCTTCTAAATAGCTAATTAGCTCAGCTAGCTAGTTGTTAATACTCAAATTTCCCCCCATCGAGACTCGCATACTTGCCCGAACTTTGGTAAATTATGACTCTTTAAGATAGTCACTCCCTAAACCATTTCCTATGGCAGCTTTTACCATTAATGTAAACGGAAAACAGCATCAGGTAGATGTTGATCCGGATACTCCTGTACTCTGGGTACTTCGCGACAACTTAGATTTAGTAGGCACCAAATTCGGCTGTGGCATTGCCCAGTGCGGTGCTTGCACAGTGCATCTCAATGGCACGGCTGTTCGCTCTTGCTCGGTGCCCGTCAGTAGTGTGGGTGAATCAAAAATCACCACTATTGAAGGATTATCCGAAGACGCTAATCACGCGGTACAGCAGGCGTGGTTGGAGCACGATGTAGCTCAGTGCGGTTATTGTCAGGCTGGGCAGATGATGAACGCGGCTTCCCTCTTATCTAAAAATCCTAACCCTTCGGATAAAGATATTGAAGATGCTATGAACGGTAATATTTGTCGCTGCGGTACTTACGTTCGCATCAAAGCCGCTATCCGCACTGCCTCTGAAAAGCTGAGCTGATGCTAATTAAAAATTACAGATTGCAAATTGAAAAATGGGTACTTGCTATTCTTCATTTAGCTAAATTTTTCAATCTGCAATTTTTCAATCTTCCAATTCAAACGAGACTATCATGACTTTAATAAAAACGCAATTTAACCGACGATCTTTTTTAAAAGTTTCCTCCGCTGCTGGAGGTGGTATGATGATCGGCTTTAACTGGTTAACCTCCTGCCAACCGGCGGGTAACGAGATGGCTGATGTGCCCAAGGAATGGTTTGACGTAAACGCCTTCATCAAAATTGGTGATAATGGGGCAGTGACCATTATGTCGCCTAACCCCGAGATTGGGCAGAACGTGAAAACCGCGATGCCAATGATTGTAGCGGAAGAGTTAGACGTGGACTGGAAAGATGTAACTGTGAAGCAAGCTCCTTTGAATACTGAAAAATACACTCGCCAGTTAGCGGGTGGAAGCCAGTCAATCCGGCAAGGATGGCAAAGCCTTCGGATGGCGGGAGCTTCGGCCCGTCGGGTGCTTATGGAAGCGGCGGCCCAACAGTGGGGCGTACCCGTAGGCGAACTTTCTACTACCAATGGAACGATCTCTCACACAGGTTCTGATAAATCTATCGGCTACGGTGAAATTGCCACTACAGCAGCGGGTTTGGAAGTGCCTGAAGAAATTGAGCTGAAAGATCCGAAAGATTTTAAAATCATTGGTCAACCCACCAAGAACGTAGATGGGCCGGGA
The DNA here is from genome assembly GCA_937883755.1 of uncultured Flammeovirgaceae bacterium. Lineage (GTDB taxonomy): Bacteria > Bacteroidota > Bacteroidia > Cytophagales > Cyclobacteriaceae > Tunicatimonas. The sequence continues at coordinate 38,503 of CAKZYA010000038.1, forward strand.
ATCGTCTCTGGTAAACCTCTATTTGGATTGGACATTAAGCGAGACGGGATGATGACGGCGATGATTATCCATCCTCCGGCTTTCGGTATGAAGATTGGAGACTTTGATGCTAGTGAAGCTTTAGCTATGCCCGGTATCAAAGATGTGTTTAAAGTACAAACGGCCCCGTCTGAAGAAGGCAGAACGTGGTCGGATACCAATGCCTTTCCCGAACTGATTGCTGTAATAGGCGAAGGCACCTGGCCCGTGATGAAAGCTAAGAAAGCGATAAAAGTAAATTGGGAACAGGAAACGCCCGGTGAGAACTCCCAAGACCATGAAGCAGCCCTAGCGGAAGCCGTAACGAAAAAGACCGATGAGCCAGCTCGTAAAGATGGTGACCCGGATGCCGCGTTCCGCAATGCGGCTAAGGTAATTGAGCGAACTTATAGCGCGCCCTTCCTACCGCATAATACCATGGAGCCGATGAATTTCTTCGCTCACGTCACTTCTGAGAAAGCTGAATTGGTTGGGCCCATCCAGACCCCAGAAAATATGCGAAAGAGCGTTGCTGATTTGCTGGGAATGTCGGAAGAGAAAGTAAGTATTGATATGACTCGCATGGGCGGAGGCTTTGGCCGTCGCCTCTACGGAAACTTTGGATTGGAAGCGGCAGCTATTTCTCAGAAAGCTAATGCTCTTATTAAACTGGTTTATACCCGTGAAGATGATATGACGCAGGGTACCTATCGCCCGGCTTATAAAATTACCTACCGGGCGGCATTAGATAGTGACAACAATCTGGTTGGCTTCCACGCTCGAGGAGCAGGTATTCAGGGCGGACCACTATTTGCTAATCGCTATCCAGCCGGGTCGGTTGATAACTATCTAGCGGAAAATCATAACGTTGAATCCAATATATCTACCGGAGCCTGGCGGGCTCCTCGCTCTAACTTTGTGGCCGGAGCCGAGCAATCTTTCCTGGATGAAGTAGCCGAAGCCGCTGGAAAAGATCCGATTGATTTCCGCTTGGAGTTATTTGAGCGAGCCATTAACGATCCGGTAGGTGAAGATAATGATTATGATGCTGAGCGTTACGCTGGGGTGCTGAAAGAAGTGAAAGAAAAATCGGGTTGGGGACAGGAGATGCCGGGCGTACACCGCGGAGTATCCGCTTACTACTGTCACAATTCTTACGTAGCTCAGGTGGTAGACGTAGTGATGGAGGGTGATAAACCTAAAGTACAGAAAGTATGGTGTGCCGTAGACTGCGGCATTGTGGTGAACCCCGAAGGGGCGATTAACCAGGTAGAAGGTGGTATCATTGACGGTATTGGCCACGCCCTCTACGGAGCGGTTACCTTCACCGATGGTAAGCCCGATCAGAGCAACTACGATAAGTACCGCCTCATCCGCAGCAAGGAAGCACCCGTAGAGATTGAAACCTTCTTTGTAGAAAACGGCATTGATCCTACCGGACTAGGAGAACCTTCGTTACCGCCAGTGATGGGAGCTTTAGCCAATGCCTTGTACCAAGCTACCGGAAAACGCCTCTACGATCAACCCTTCGCCCAGCGGGATATTAATATGGGTTGATGTAATTGCTAAAGTATTTATGAATGAAAGGGCAGGCTCGGTTGGGTTTGTCCTTTTTTTTCACTTCAGCATGCATCATACATTTTGTTAGTGAAAGTTATTATTTCTTTTTTATTCTAATTCCCAGAGTCAGACTTATACTTTGTGCTCTTGATACATTACCCTCAATAATCGCATTATACAACTGTTGGTTGTCCTTAGGTAAATCAAGGAAATCATCATAAGAATTTGATATTAAAAGGCCTTTAAACCTTTCGACTCTTCTTCTCCCATAGATCTTTGCAAGAACAATTTCGTCATCTTGAATTACTTTTTCAAAGTAATAGTACCAACGTTCTCTTGATATTTTTGATAATTTTTCTTTAGCTATTTCAGCAGCACTATTAGAAACGCCATAACTATTTCCAAGATACACTGCTAAATATGCTTGCATACAATCAATTAATGCTGGAGAAGGTATCGTGCTACCTAAACTCGCAAGTTTTCTTACTACTGATGGTTCGTTATAGAAATTGTTAAATGCAAAATGTGTTTCAATTACAGCTGCGGCAGCCTTTTTGAATGTTACAGATCTTAAATTTTCTGGTACAAAATCAAATCCTCCAATTTTTAGTAGCGCATTCTTAAGTCCCGATGATGCAGTTGTATTTCCTGCTGCAGTTACATCACGGTATGCAGTACCTATGTTCCATTTGTCATTTTCTCCTAAATTTGGCCAAATACTTTCTATCAATAAGTTGAGATTCGCTAGCGAATGTTCCAATTTGGCTCCCTTATCATTCTTGATAGATCCTAACAATATTGACATCACTGTTCTTAAATAAAAAAGTGGTGAATTTATTAGTTGTTCAATTTGAGGGTCTTTTAATGAAAGAGTCTCACTTAGTAATCGTTCTCTAAACTGGGAAAATTCAATAGCTATCGAGACATCTTCCTCTCCGAGTATGTACTGTACACTTGATTTTATTATTTGAACAGCAGATAAATTATCTATTTCTTCAGATGCGTCTTTTGAAAAATAATGAGTAATTAATTCGTTAGCTTGTTTTAGTTTGAGAGAGGCGGTTGATCCAATAACACCAAGCTGTTCAGCTAATTGGATTGTAGTATAGTCTGTCAGTGCGGTATCTATAGTAGAAAATTCGTCTATATCATTCCTCCCTAACATTTCACCTATAAACTTCATTCCTAAGGTAGAAATGGTTTCTTTTAGCTTTACCATTGCCTTCTTCCAAGCATATTCAGCAGCCATATCATAGGCCTCAATCTGAAAAGCAGCAACAATTTGATTTCTTTGTTTTTCGGACAAATAGTTTGCATAAGAGACGATATCGTTTGTGTCATTTACATTTGCAGGGATTTTTATCCCGTCCGGTCCTTGCCAAAGTTGTATTTCGCTCATTTTCTTTCCCATATTTTAGTATTTCCATCTTGTGATTTATAAAAACAAGCTGAAAATAATTTAGAATTAACCATTGATTGATATGCACGAGTCCTTGCGCCCCCAATTGGCTGTTCACCATCTTCTTTAACAATTGGTTCTATAAACATATGATATCCAAGAATCTTTGCTTTATCTGTAATCACAGCGATTCCGTCATGATTTAACATTGAAATCATAACCTTACCGAAAGCCGTTAATGAAACAGATGACTCATTGGTTTTTTCTTTTTCTGTATAGACTACATAGTCAGCGATATCAATAGGTGTTTTGAGGTAAACTCCGTCTGGTAGCTTTATTTTTAGTTGGTTTATTATTTCTTTATCATCTGCAACAATACCTATTAAATTCCCATGGCCTTGTTTGATGGCACTCTTAATAGTTTTGTCGATAAATGTCGTAATTTGGGTTTTAAATTCCTCATCACATTCTCGAGTTATTGCCTGAGAAATTTGATTTATCTCATTGTTGCTCGTAGTGAGGATTTTATCCAAAGTTAAGGAAACTATGAGTTTTTTCTTTAGTCCAGTAAGCTCAACTGTCTTACTACCAATATTTTTCAAATAGGCTATATTAATGCCATTAAGTTCCACTTTTAATTCCCCTACTGTTTGTTCGTAAATTGATGGGCTTGTTTCAGTCATTTCTGCATCAACTAAACCGTACTTCATTCTATTTTTATTCACCTCAATGAAAATAATCCAACTTCCAACTGCTAAAGGGGCACATAATTTAATGATTTTTTTAAATTTAGATACTGCTAGCTCCTCTTCTGCAATTAATACTTCTCTATTAGAAATAGTCTTGAAAAACTCACCTGAATTATTTGTTACCAAAACTTCTGGAAACAGATGATTTCCCTCTTCAAAGTAATCAGAAAGAAGATTTATTAATTCTAATATTCCTTCTTTGAGTATTGTACTATTTTGAAAAGTTTCATCAAGTAAAAACTCTGCAATAGAAGCCAAGGTGTTATCTCTAAGAGATGCTAATTTTTCTTCTTGGTTCATTTATTTTCTTCTAATGATCAAATAAACTCATTGAGTATATTTTTCTTATTTAATTCAAAGTTGCTGCTCTCACTAATTTTTGCTCAAGGCACGTGTGCTCATGGAGCCTATTATTTGTTAGTTCTTTTCTGAAATCACATGAACCTTCTCTTTGTTCAGATAGATTTTTTTTCCATTTCTTTCAATAATAACATAACCGCTTGAATCTAATGATAGCAGTTTACCATTCTCGGTTGATTTAGTACTACCCGCATTTTCGTATTCTACTTCAACATTCTTTCCTATCAGAGCAACAATGAAATTGTCCATAACTATTTCTTTATTAATTGGATACTTGATTGTATTTTTTTTACAAAATATTGAGTGTCAATTGAGGCAATATTACCAAAGCAGAAAACAGATATGCTAATGCTAATCGCAATAATTCCACAGATCCTAATTACCGTTTTTAAATTTGGTAGATTTTTTATTTTGAAGAAACTCCCTATCCCAATTAATAAGAAAGCTAATGAACTCCCATTGAGTAGTTCAGCTTTTTGATCAAGGGAAAATAAATGTTTAAGAAGTAGGTCATTTTTGGTTTGTGAAACAATCATGATTCGCTCAACTTGATCTATGTCGGGTGTTCCAAACGCGAAAGAAGATATCGATGAAGAGAGGAAGATTGCATATAGCCCTACAATATAAGCGATAGCTAAGGATGGAATGGAAGCTAATAAAGTCCAAGAAGGAGTTTTAGCATAGGTGTTTAAATAATGGTATATCTTAGAATTTGATCCATCAATAATGAGGTAAAATCCCAATATGCAAATAGCACCAATTCCTGTAGCACCTGCAAATCCTTGTATTGTATTCCACGGTATCCCCATTACTTTTTCTATAAGTAATACTCTTAAGCCGACATGATTTAAGTGTAATAGCTAACAATGAGCTTACGACTCAATATACAAACTCTAAGGAAGAATGAAAGGGTAGGTTCAGTAGAGTTTGTCTTTTTTTGCTTCTAAGGGTGAATTATATGCGGAGCATGACCGTAGGGAACATTCAATCACAAACAGTGATAGCCAAAGTTGTTATGCTCAGTTTCTGTTCAGAGAACTATTACAACGAATAGTAAACTGGCCTATTTACCGCTATTTATTTCAACGCTCTTAACTGTCTCCTCTAACCACTTAAAGAATTCTCTTTGCCAGACTAAGCTGTTTTGGGCGGAAAGTACCCAGTGGTTTTCTTCCGGGAAATATAAAAGCTTTGATTTGATCCCTTGCAGTTGAGCTGCCTGAAAAGCTTCTAATCCCTGGCCAATGGGCACTCTAAAATCTTTTCCTCCTTGAATAATCAGGATGGGCGTATCCCATTTATCGACAAAATTGATCGGATTAAATTCAGAATACGTCTTTTGAGCAGCAGCATTGTCTTTATCCCAATAGGCACCACCCAAATCCCAGTTCACAAAGAATAACTCTTCGGTGGTTCCGTACATGGATCTCCAATTGAAAATACCATCGTGAGAAATGAATGATTTAAATCTGCCTTCATGTCGGGAAGCTAAGTAAAAAACAGAGTATCCGCCATAACTAGCTCCCACGCAACCCAATCTATCGGTATCTACATAGGACTCTTTGGCAACATCATCAATGGCAGAAAGGTAATCCTTCATATTTTGTCCACCATAATCTTTTGAGATTTGTTCATTCCACTCGACACCGTAACCGGGCATACCTCTTCGGTTGGGGGCGACTACGATGTAGCCATTCGCCGCCATAATTTGAAAGTTCCACCTAAAAGAATAAAATTGAGATAAAGCCCCTTGGGGTCCACCTTGACAATAAAGAAGGGTGGGATATTTTTTAGTGGGGTCAAAGTCTGGTGGATAGATCACCCACGTAACCATATCTTTTCCATCAGTGGTCTTGACCATTCTCTTTTCTATCTTAGACATTTTGATGTCTTCGTAGATTTCATCATTCGCTTGAGATAACTGTTTCATTGCACCCGTTTCGATATTCAGGTTATAAATCTCAGTGGCATGATTCATATCCATTCTGTACACCACTAGGTGATCTCCGCTTTGACCTATAATGCCATTTATATCAAATTGGCCATTAGAAATTTGTGTAGGCTTTGCTTGGGCTTGCTTACCAACCGGAACATCGATTTGAAATGCATGGACTGTTCCACCTACTGGAGCGTTAAAATAAATTTTGGAACCATCTTCACTCCAAATAAATCCATTGACAGTACCGTCCCAATCCTCAGTAAGGTTCACATCTCCTTCTGGTAGCCGGACGATAATATCATTTTTATCAGATTCATAACCATCTCGTTCCATTTGCAACCAAGCGAGAGTGCCTTGGGAGGAAAATGCAGGGTGCGTATCATAGCCTTTATTACCCTCGGTAAGGTTAGTGGTTTGCTTGGTTTCCAGGTTGTACTCGTAGATATCTGAATTGGTGCTGACAGCATATTCGGTACCCGCTAATTTCTTAGTAACGTACAACACCTTTTTGGAATCGGGACTCCAGATATAATCTTCGTCCCCACCAAATGGTTTTTGCGGACAATCAAATGGCTTTCCTTCCATCAAGTCAATTCCATTATCCAGGGTATCGGTTGCCGATTGTATAAATACATGACTATAGGAGCCATCTTCCCAAGTGTCCCAGTGTCGGTAGTTTAGTTGATCATATATGAAGACATTTGAATTAGGGACATCATTATAGTGATCAGTACCACTGACGTTCTGGATTTTTACATCCTTGGCCACTAATTTCCATTTTCCGTCTGGGGACACATTTTTATCCTTCACCCGATCCCCAACTTCAGCCAAGGAAGTATGATCTTCACCATCAACCGAAACGGAATAGGTTTTACTTGAGCGTTCATTTGTCTCTAAATCAAAGGTTGATGTTCGGTAAATCACTTGCTTCCCATCCTGGCTTAAGCCCACTGCAGAAACTCTGTTTAATTCAATGAGCTGCTCCGCTGTCATTACTTTTGATTGGCAGATTCCAAGCGTGAAAATGAAGGTGCCACACAGTGTTAATATCAAAGTCTTTCTCATGATCAAAATGCTAATAGTTTAGATGTGAAGTTAAGGAATCACATCCAACTAAAACAGTTTTCATTCTTTGCTAAGCAATGCCAAGGGAAATAATATAACAACCTTCAGATGAATAGTAATGTAGGTTATTTTCTAATTTTTTGAATTATGGCTAACGTTTTGGCTATGCGCAGTATCCCGCAGGGTATTGCGTATAGGTTTTGTTGTGCTTAGTTCTTTTTTAATTTTTCTTTTAATTTGTCAATCTCTCCATTCATAAGCAGATTGAAATATTCTTTTGCTGATTCCTTCTTATCAAGATTGATTTTGTAGCTTTCGACTTCTCCAAAGTTCCCAAAAAGTGTCAAACTTTTATGAAACTCGAGAACAAATTCATCAGTATCAGCTCCATATACTCCAACCCAAAAAGCACCGTGCTCATCGTCCATATTAGTCAAATCAATTAAAGCTTTATCAATGTCTGAACTTGTGACATTATCCTTGTCAAATCCAGCAGCATACTGAATATATGAACCTTCAATTTTAATCATCCAATTTCTTCTATAATACTGTTAATCAATTCTGTTCTATAAGCTGAGTTATCAACATTTGAGTCGAACGGAACGACTGTTACATCAGCCCAAGCGACCTTTTCACATTCATCCATATATGGTGATTCTTCAAGTACAAACCAAGAATCTTTTCCGTCCCATATCAATCGAAAACAATGCTTGTCGTTTCTGTTTACCCAAACAAAAAATCGAGAACCAAAAGCCCCCTTATGATATTCTTGATTTGCAAATTCATAACCTTTTTTATTCAAAGTGTCGTTTAGTGACTCTTTAATTAATTCACAGGTGTCGTCTATATTTTTGGTTCGATTCATTTTAATTAAGCACAACAACCGTGTAACATCAACTAGTCTCCGTTATCCGGCTGATATTGGCGGGTAACGGAGATATTGCCGTTATTTTTTCTATAGGCAATGCTCTTTTTCTAAGCTGGCATCATTTAAGTGTAATAGCCACTAATGGCCTTACGTTCCAATATACAAACTTTAATAAAGAGTCTATTACTTTTTAACGGAGAACATTGAACCCGAGTCAATACAAAGAGGAAAGTATTTCCCCGGATGAGGGAACCGAATTCCGGTCGGCGTCCAGCGTGGAACGCCCCGACGGAACAGATCCGGCAAGATAAAATGTACTTTATTCGTACACCCTTTAAAGGTAGTTACCATCTTTTTCGCGAAAGGCTTTCTTTATACCACTTGCTAGTTTAGTAACTCAGCAATCTCTCTATCAATCGCTACCACCTTTTCTTTAGCTTCATCAATGGGTAATCCCTTGGGCAAGCCTGGTCGTTGGTGGCCGATGTACGTTAGCCAGGCGTTTCTTAGAATTTCCTGGCGTTCACTTACCAACGATAAAAGCTTATCGACGTTTTGGAAAGACGATAATGCTTCTTCAATACTGTTGGCTGATGATACCGCCTGTTCTCCCAGAAACAATAATATTTCCTTGGCCATCAGCCAGTGTCCGGTAGAGCCAGGGTGGACCCCGTCCTCGGCCAAAACGAAAGCAGCGTCGGTAAGCCGCTTTCCTTCCAGGTACTTCCGCATGGGCCAGTGAATGTCAATTACATCCCAGTTGGAGGTGTATCTTTTGCTGATTAGCCAGTCCGAGTAGATGTCTAGTACGTTGGCGTAGGCGGCTCCTTTTCGTTCGTCAAATACCGGGGGAGTTGCGTGGATAATCGGGATGCCTTGCTTTACAACTTCATCGTGCAGCCAGACGATGCCTTCTTTAAATTTGCCAAACCGAGTTTCGTCAAACGGTAAATATATTCCGTCGTTCATGCCGTAGCAGGCAATCACCAGATCAGGTTCTATTGCCGTTAGTACCCGCGATAAACGTTCGTGCAAATCGGGGCGCGGAAATTTGCCATCGGCATGGTTGGGTTCAGATAGACCAGATACCGTTTCGCTAGGTAAGCCCGCATTGATAAATTCAAGTGAATACTCGGGCTTAACCGCTCTGAAATACGTCTCTATATAGTCCACGTACTCACCACTCCACGTAATACTATTTCCCAGAAACAATATTTTCTTTACCGATTCAGGTAGTTCATACGCTGACTGAGCGTTTCCACTTATTTGAAATACAACTAAAAAGAGTAGGCAAAGAAATAGTCGTTTCACTGCATCAAAATTGGTTTTTCACCTGAACAATCTCGCTCATAATGGATAAGGCAATTTCCTTCGCCGACTTTGCATTGATGGCTACGCCGATAGGAGAGTGAATACGATCAATCAGCGATTGTTCTATTCCCAGCTCTAACAGGCGGTTCACCCGTTTAGCGTGGGTCTTTCTACTACCTAGTGCCCCAATGTAACCTACCTCAGAAGGAAGTAGAATTTCCAGGGCATTATCATCAATCTTAGGATCGTGCGATAAAACCGCACAGAAAGTGTAAGCATCTAGCGGAAACTCATGTAATACCTCAGAAGGATAGGCTTCTAGAATTTGAGCGGGCGGATCGGGAAAAGAAGTGTTTTGGGTGAAGTAGCCTCGGGGATCAATAACTACTGTCTCAAAACCAAACTGATTTCCTAATGCCACTAAGTCTACCGTAATATGAGCCGCTCCTACAATCAGCAACACGCTCTTCCGCGGGAATATCTGAATGAAGTAGGTCTTCTCTTCGTGAGTAATAGTACGGTGAGCACGTTGGGTATACGCAGTTCGCGCCTCTTCCAGTACTTCCGAAGGGATTTCCCTACCCCAGCTTTGGCCGGCTTCGTCAATTAATGTATTAACGTTAGTGCCTTCTTCTAGTAGGGTTACTAGGGTAGAAATCTTATTTTCTTCTATGTTTGTGAGCAGATGTTGCCAGATACTACCTTCTGAGAAAGTGATGGGTTGAAGAAATACACCCAGACGTCCTCCGCAAGAAAGCCCTACCGACCAGGCCTCTTCATTACTCACGCCAAAGTCTAGGGTTGCTGGCGTACTTTCCTGTAATACTTTCGGCACTTGTTTCACTACTGCTCCTTCTACGCAGCCTCCGCTTACCGAACCAGCCATTTTGCCTTCTTGATTAATCAACATAACCGAGCCTACCGGGCGGGGCGAAGAGCCCCAGGTTTTTATGACTCGCGCCAGGGCTAAAGTATTACTCTGTTCTAGCCAGGTTTGTATTGTTGAAAGATATTCACGCATACGTTCCGAACGTTGTTTTTACAAGGTACAAACTATATCTTCTCGAGATTAAAGTATATAACAAAAAAGAACGCATGAATCTCAACCAAGTAACAGTACCCTCATTAGATCTAAGTAAGTCAATTCCTTTTTATCAGCAGTTGGGTCTTAAACTCATTGTCGAATCGCTACCCCACTACGCCCGGTTCGAGTGCCCTGACGGTGATGCTACTTTCTCTATTCATCAGGTAGAGAAGCTACCAACCGGAGAAGGCATCTACGTATATTTTGAGTGCGACAACCTAGATACACTAGTAGATGAGTTGATAACTGTAGGTGTGACTTTTGAAGAATTACCGAATGATAAACGATGGCTCTGGCGTGAAGCCCGGCTGAAAGACCCGGATAATAATCAACTTATTTTATTCTACGGAGGCGATAATCGGAAAAATCCGCCCTGGCGAATAGATTAAGCTCTGTAAATTCAGCATAACTAATACTTTTTAGCGCCCTTGATCAGACATAATGACCTTTACCATAGTAGCCGGAGGATACATTACAGGGTAAAAAGGAAGTGCTTTGTGCAGTATTCTTCCTTAAAAGTGCGAAACACCAGTTTTTTGTATTTCATATTCTTGATAAGAAAAATACTTTTTGGAATAATATATTGAGTGTTAATTTAGTATAGCCTAGAAATTGTAGATTCCTCTTTGATAACACCCTCTATTATTGAATCAATTTTATTGCTCTATCCGAAAATTATTACATCGAGCAGATAAGTGATGCAAAACCTAAATAATATTTTATTTATTGGAATGTTTATACTTTGTTTAAGCTAAGTAATAAATTACTTGCGTTACACCTTGTCATTCTGGGGATTTTTTGCTGAACCTTATCATAATTATTACTTAATCCGTTGTGTTCCAATTTTATACTAATTCCTGAAAACTATTAATAGTAGCAAAATTTACTTAATATTGTTAGAATAAAATCAAGAATAGCGTTTAAGCAACTATCAAAATTTACGATGGCGAAACTTAAAAACATAATTAAGCAGTTATCCGACTCCGATTATACATCCATTCATGAGTCGTTGATTGAGAACAGTGCGGAGAAGTCAGCATACCTACTTAAAGCCATGCGCGAGCGTTCATTATCTGATAATAAGATTATGGATGAACTAGGAGTTAACACCAACGCTTACTATACATTACGCTCTCGTCTTAATCAGAAAATCGAGGAATATTTGCTTCAGCAGATGGAGAACCCTCGTACTGATTTAATCAAAAAGGTAGCTAATATTAATGAGGTAATTTTTACCAAGAAACGCGCCATCGCTATTGCTACCTTGAAGAAGATTGAGAAAGAGTTGCTTGACTACGATTTACCCAGTGAGCTTACTACTATTTACAAGACGCTCCGCAAGCTACATATCAATACTCCTGATCACTTCACCTACTCACAATTGTATAACAAGCACGTGGCGTATACTCTGGCAGTAGATAAAGCCGAGGAGCTATTGTGTCAGTACTTCAAAAAATACGGTGACTATACTATGTCACGGGATGAGACAACTCAGTTGGAGCTTTCGCTTCTGACTGATGAGATGAATAACCTCTGTAACTTGTACGACTCGCACCGACTATACATTTACCAGAGCTGCTTAAATATCTTCCATCGTTTGTTTGTAGAAGGTGAGTCGTTTGACAATAATACGCACGAGCCCATTGAGGATATTCTGGATAAGATGCAGGAAATTCTTAGCAACTACTACTTGGATTCTATCTACCACCACCTTCAGTTGGTGTACGAACTGTTGCGTTTAGAATATTACAATCACTATAAAGTATATCGTAAAGCAGAAGACTATTACGAAGAAGTAAATGATGCTGTAGATACATTGCTGACTAATTATAGTCTACATACGTATCCGGCTCAGTACTTAATCTCTAAGATTGAGCGATCTCACCGAATGGGTAATGAAGATACGCTCTATGAAGAAAATAAAATGCTCTTCCATGATTATGAGGGCGATCTGGAGGATGTACCAAAATATGTTACGTACATAATGTACCGGGCACTTGCTTGCTACTACGCAGGAGAGTACAATGAATCGGCTCGATGGATTAATAATCTACTGAATGAACTAAGCCTTAAGAAATACCCGTACGCTCAGCTAGAGGTGAAAGCGGTACTAGCACTTCAGTACTGCTTGATGAATGACTACGATTTATTTAATCAGTTAACGAATAGCATACAGCGCCAGATACGGCTACTGGGTAAGGATAACTGTGAGTCTATTGTTATCTTCACTAAGATTCTGAAAATCTCAGTTTCGGATGTGAAGCGCGATAAGTACAATAAGATAAAGACCTTAGCTGAGCGTTTCGATCGGTTCGATATGAAGCACTTTGCTCCTACCATGCTCATTAAGATGGATGAGTCTTTTATCAACAAGCTTTGCTAATAATTAATTATACTCTTCATACGCGAAATAAGGCCGGAAATACAGTTTCCGGTTTTTTTATGCCCAATTATGAAGGAACATGATCCAGCAAAGCTGTGTCTTTGCCTAATGCTACCTTACAGGCTAGTCTTGAAGATACTTCTCCACCGCTACATGTGGCAGATCAAAAGCCTCAGCAACACTTTGGTAAACTACATCACCCTGTACTACATTCAGGCCTAGCTTAAGTGGATTAGACTGCCGACAGGCTTGCTTCCAACCTAGTTTTGCTAACTGTAGAGCGTACGGTAAGGTAGCATTCGTGAGGGCGAGGGTAGAAGTGTACGGAACTGCCCCCGGCATGTTGGCTACGCAGTAGTGCAGTACATTGTCAATCACGTAGGTAGGGCTCTCGTGAGTGGTAGGCTTGCAGGTCTCGATACAACCACCTTGGTCAACGGCTACGTCTACCAATACGGTGCCTGGTCTCATTTCCTTTAGCATATCGCGAGTAATTAGCTTGGGAGCTTTAGCACCTGGAATGAGCACTGCCCCTACAATCAGGTCGTGCGTGCTGATGAGTGAGCGGATGTTGTACTCACTTGACATGAAGGTATCGACGTTGGCTGGAAGAATATCATCCAGATAACGAAGGCGATCTAGGTTAATGTCCATTACAGTAACATCACCCCCCAAACCAGCTGCCATTTTAGCCGCGTTGGTACCCACAATGCCTCCGCCCAAAATAAGCACCTTCGCCGGACGTACGCCGGGTACTCCACCTAGTAGAATTCCTCGTCCTTGCATCGGCTTTTCCAAGTACTTGGCTCCTTCCTGAATGGACATCCGCCCGGCTACTTCCGACATAGGAACCAACAATGGTAAACTGCGGTCCGGTAGCTCAACAGTTTCGTAGGCCAGGCAAATGGCTCCGCTCTTTATCATAGCGCGGGTAAGAGCCTCGCTGGAGGCGAAGTGGAAGTAGGTAAAAACCAACTGATCTTTGCGAACCAGATCGTATTCGGGAGCAATGGGTTCTTTCACCTTCACAATCATCTCGGCTGATTCATACACTGCCTCAATAGAAGGCAGAATTTCGGCTCCTGCGTCCTGGTACTCCTGGTCAAGAAAGCCACTACCTTCGCCGGCGGTTTGCTGTATGTAGACGGTATGACCTACTTTGGTAAGTTCCTTGGCACCGGAAGGGGTTAATGCTACTCTATTTTCGTGATTCTTAATTTCCTTAGGTACTCCAATAATCATGAGTGCGAGGTTAATGTTGGTGGTGTAATCAGGCTGCAAATATAGCGCATAACCAACAATTTAGTTTGCTTTTGTAAGTAAAAACCTAGCGCAATAAAGCAATCACTTTCTATCAAAATCGTTCTTTATAAAAGCGTAATTTTCTCTACTATCAACACAACAACTATGAAGCTATTCTTCATTTCAATCGCAGTATTATTAGTCGCTCAATCTGCCTTGGCGCAGTTTCACTACGGTATTAAAGGAGGAGGAAGTTTAGTAAATATGGCTCTGAAGCAACCTGGAGTTAACAATGAGCAACATCGTTTGTCTTATCAAGCTGGGTTTTACGGAATGCAACAAGTGACTAAACGAGTTTTTTCTAGGATAGAACTTTTGTATGCCAACAAAGGCTTTCAAGCAGAGGCTTCTCCGGTCACCGTAGGAGGGGTGCCCGATGCGTTTAGTCTGCATCTGCATTATCTCACTCTACCAATACTGGGAGGCTACTCACCAACTGAAAATTTCTTTGTAGTCTTAGGCCCTGAAATCGGCTATCTGATCGCAGCCCGATCAAGATTTGGTTCAGAAAGTAACGATGTAAGTCTTACGTGGAATGAACCGTTTGATATTGGATTAGTAGCAGGGATAGGATATCGTATTATCTCAAAAATAGAGATTGAACTTAGATACGTATATGGAGTGAGAGAAGTAGCACCTGATAATTACCGATGGGTAGACTCACAAGACCCGCTAAATGACTTTCAATCGCAGAACCGCGTATTCCAACTGTCGTTAGCTTATCAGCTAAACTAGAGTGGATAATTTAATAACTATTAAGAATAGAATGCCACGGGCTACTCCACCACAATCACTCCATCAGCTACAAACGAAAGTTGCGTTTTAGGTTCGGTAATTTGATTGATTTCTTCTTCCGATTGTCCGGCATCTTCGGCTAGGTGACGCTGATCGTCTACCGACACCGTTTCTACCAATGCTTCGCCAGCAATAACGACGGTTTGCCCGGTGATATCCTTCGGTACAAAGAAGCCGTAGTCTTTGAAGCGCACCATCATTTCCTGATTGTTGCCTACGTTTACGGTCATCCAGCAGCCTTTAGCTTGGCATACTCCGGTTACCTCACCGCGTACTTTGGTTTGTACGCTACTTTCGCTATCTAGCGCGGTTGGCAATTCAGTAGCGGTAACAGCATTTTCATCAGTAATCTTCTCGCCAAAGTACTGCTGGGCTGAGACTGCACTGACGAAGAAACAGAACGCTAGGGTATACAATAAGGATTTCATAAGTGTAAGACTTTAATGGTTGAAATAATTGTTATATGCTATCATTATGGAAGTTGCCCGCCGTCAACTTCTATTACTTGTCCATTAATAAATGAGTTCATCATTATCGAGGCTGCCATTTCAGCAATATCTTCTGATTTTCCTAATCGGTTCACAGCAATCTTCTTTTTATTTTCTTCAAAGAGTTGGTTTCGTTCCGACTCTTCCATGTAATCCCAAAACCCACTATCAATGAATCCTGGTCTGATAACATTGAAGCGTATTGGAGCCATTTCAACCGTCAGGGCTTTAGCAAAGCCTTCAACAGCATTGAAAGCAGCAGTAACTAATACGGTTCCTTTAGTAGGTTTTGTGGCGAACCCTCCGGTAATAAAAGTTATTGAACCGTGCTGATCAATTTTCTTTACCGCCGATTTGGAGATCATAAACAAGCTCCAAAACTTACCGTAAATGTATGTTTCTTTGATTTCTAACGGTGCTTCAAGGAAATCGCCGGTACCGCCGGGTGCAGCAGTTATAAAAACATGGTGTAAATTATCTAGAGAGTTGAATAACTCCTCTATAGAATCAGGGTCAACAACGTCAACGTATCTGCTCTCTGCGCTTTCCGATAATTTTTCCAACGCAAGCGCATTCTTCTCTTCGTTATGTCCCGCAATAATCACTTTTCCCCCTAGCTTTTCAACCAGCGTAGCAGTGGCAAACCCCATGCCTGTAGCACCACCAATGATTAATACGGTTTGGCTTTTTAAATTCATATTCAGCTTGCTAGTACCGCACAATACGGCTATAACATCCCCTCGTGCCTTCCGGTTCTCACCCTATCCACTTTCACCTCCCTGTCTGAATCTTTTTATGAGATTACTCGAAAGAGATCTGTGTCACGGTGACCAGAATTAAGTTCGTTTTCTACGCTTTAGCTCTCGGGTTACTAGGGTGAGTTCACGGCTGCTTTGGCCGCGGACGGAGGTGTTCTCTTCGGCACGGCGGAAAAGGTAAGGCATTACGGCTTCCAAGGGACCATAAGGTAAGTATTTGGCTACATTGAAACCGTCTCGTGATAGATTAAACGATATATTGTCACTCATGCCATAGAGCTGGGCGAAGTATACGCGAGGATCATTAGGCTTCATGGAGTGCTTCTCCATTAGCATAGCGAGATAATAATTACTGTACTCATTATGCGAGCCCGAACAAAGCGAGATGCGTTGCTTATGGTTAAGGCAATACAGCACTGCCCGATTGTAATCTTCATCAGTGGCCTCCTTGTTCTGCTGAATAGGGTCGTGGTAACCGAGTTCTTCCGCCCGCTCTCGCTCCTTTTCCATGTAGGCACCCCGCACCAGTTTTACTCCCAGAAAATACTGATGGGTCACTGCCCGTCGGTAGGCTGCTTTTAGATTGTCCAGCATCTTGTGGCGGTACATCTGGTAGGTATTGTACACAATCACCTTTTCCTGGTTGAAGCGTTGCATCATCTCATCGGCTAGATCATCAATCACCTCTTGTATCCATGACTCCTCACCGTCGATAAAGATACCTACATCAGCTTGGTGAGAAGCTTCGCAGAGACGTTCTAAACGAGCTTTCCCCCGATTGAAGGCTGCTTCCTGCTCGGCAGATAGTGCTTTTCCGGCCTGTGCCTTCTCCATTAACTCAAACTGCATAATCCCCGTCATCTTGAAGGCACAAAAAGGCATATCGGGATTGTTTTTAGCGGCTTCAATTACCCGTAGTAGTTCGGCGGTAGTGTGTTCAAAACCTTCCTCGTTTTTGGTCACTTCTACTGAGTAGTCTAAAATAGTCTTCACGTTGTGCGAAGCCAGCATTTGAATAGTCTCATTCGAGTCTGCAATTGTTTCTCCGCCGCAGAATTGCTGAAATAAGGTATGTTTTAGTACACTATGGATAGGGAGTTTTAATTTCAAAGCGATTTTTACCAACTTTGTGCCCACGTTGGTCAGGAAGGGGTTGCCTACGGCCTTAAACAGCCAGTATGTTTTCCGCAAGTCTTGGTCAGATTTGTACGAAAAGGCAATTGCAGTATTATCAAATGAAACCGGAGTAGCTTCGGTGAAAACGTAATCCATAACGTATTAATGTAACTAGGTGCAAGCTAATTATCCGCACCATATAAACTATTTTAGTAAGCATATTTGTTTTCAAGCCTTATGAAACTTACCGAATTACAGCAGTGGGGTGTTGGCAAAACCGACCCGCTTATTATCGCCGGGCCGTGTAGTGCCGAAACGGAAGAACAGCTTTACGATACCGTAAAAGCAGTTAAGGAGCAAGGGGTAACCCTAATGCGAGCCGGAGTGTGGAAGCCCCGTACCCGTCCTAATACTTTTGAAGGAATTGGACAAGAAGCCTTGCAGTGGATTCAGGATATTAAGAAAGACTTGGGGGTGCAGTTTTCTACCGAGGTGGCTAATGCTATGCACGTAGAAGAAGCCTTGCACTATGGTATAGATGTACTGTGGGTAGGCGCACGCAGCACCGTAAGCCCGTTTATTGTACAGGAGATTGCTGATGCACTACGTGGTTGCGATGTGCCCGTGCTAGTAAAAAATCCCATCAACCCTGATTTGGCATTGTGGATGGGTGCGTTAGAGCGGCTTAACCAAGCCGGAGTTACTAAGCTAGGAGCCATTCACCGGGGCTTCTCTACTTATCAGAAAACCCGATTCCGTAATGTACCCATGTGGCAGTTACCGATTGAGATGAAGCGGCAGCTACCGGATTTGCCGATGGTTTGCGACCCTAGCCATATTATGGGCAAGCGGGAAGATATTGCCGAGGCTTGCCAGATTGCGATGGATTTGAACTTTGAAGGACTGATTATTGAAACCCACCGCGACCCGGAAAAGGCTTGGAGCGATGCCCGTCAGCAAGTAACCCCTCAGTCGCTGGGTGAGATTATCCGCAATCTGCGAATCCGTCAGGCCTCATCTGAAGATATTGAGTACATTACCCACTTGGAAGAGCTACGCACTCAGATTGACCACGCCGATCGGGAGATGATAGAGCTACTGGCGCAACGCTTAGATTTGGTAGCCCAGATTGGAGTGTGGAAGAAGAAAAATAATGTAGCTGCCTTTCAACTCGACCGTTGGAATCGGGTGTTTGAGTCACGTAAAGAATGGGCGAAAGACACAAACCTACGCGAGCGGTTTATTATTGATCTATTCAATGTGCTGCATGTAGAATCTATCCGCAAGCAAACCGAAGTAATGGATAACCTGCCCGACGAAAGTGAAACCGAATCAGGTCTACGGGTAGAGTCTTAGAAGGTGTTCGGGTGCTCAGGCCACCGTGGAATTGGTGTTCAAGCATTCCTATTAAATTACGACCTGAACACATAAACACACAAATAATTTATGCCCGTTGATAACGTAATCATCACTAAAAACATCGCTGGAACGCTCGCTGACCTGCTGTCTAAAAGCAGCTTCTCTCAGGTTGCCGTACTGGTTGATGAGAATACTCGACAACATTGTTTACCATTAATTCAGGAAGTGTTACCGCCCGAGTACACGCTGGTTGAAATTAAGAGTGGGGAGTTAAATAAAAACTTGGATACCTGCGCGCATATCTGGGCGCAGCTTACTGAGCAGCACTTCGATCGTAAGGCTTTGTTGATTAACCTTGGAGGTGGTGTAATCGGTGATATGGGGGGCTTTTGCGCGGCTACCTACAAGCGAGGTATCTCATTCGTGAATATTCCCACCACCCTGTTAGCTCAGGTAGATGCCTCAGTAGGCGGTAAGCTGGGTATTGATTTCCGAGGGTTTAAAAATCATATCGGTCTGTTTCAGGAACCTCAACAAGTGCTGATTGATGCGACCTTCTTAAAGACGTTGCCGGAGCAAGAATTGCGATCGGGCTTTGCCGAAGTAATTAAGCACGCGCTTATTCACGATCAAGTATATTGGAATGAATTACGTGGTGCGTCGCTAGTGCATCAGCCTTGGACTGAGCATATTCGTCATTCGGTGCAGGTGAAATCTTGGGTAGTAGATCAGGACTTTCGGGAGGGTGGTCTGCGGAAGATTTTGAATTTTGGGCATACAGTCGGTCACGCGGTAGAAAGCCATTTTCTGGAATCAGAAACTCCGCTGCTGCACGGCGAAGCAATCGCCATTGGAATGATTACTGAGGCGCAACTTTCGGTGAAGTACGCTTCGCTTAGTCCGGAAGAGGCCGAAGAGATAGAAGATTTCATACTGGCTATCTTCGGAAAGGTTAGTATTCCTACGACTTCACTAGAAGAAATTACCCAACTGGCGAAGCAGGATAAAAAGAATCAACAAGGCAACATGCTTTGCACCTTGTTAGACAAAATTGGTAAAGCTCGCTACGATGTTTCAGTATCGGCCGAAGATATTCTTAGCTCACTACAGTATTATCGAGGTTTATAGGTTAATTACAACAACTCATTCGCGAGATTTGCCAGCTCAGAACGCTCACCCCGAACTAAGGTGACATGGGCGTAAAGTGGATGTTGGGCAATGCGGTCAATCAGGTACGAGAGACCATTACTTTGAGAGTCGAGGTAAGGGGTATCAATCTGATAGACGTCGCCTGTAAATACAATCTTACAGTTTTCACCCGCCCGGGTAATGATGGTTTTCACTTCGTGGGGGGTTAGGTTCTGGGCTTCGTCCACGATAAAGAAAATATTAGACAGGCTACGCCCCCGGATATACGCCAGTGGAGTAATCACCAGCTTCTCCTTGTTCACCATCTCAGTGATGCGGGTGAAATCTTTATCGTTCTCATTAAACTGGTTCTGGATAAATTTCAAATTATCCCACAGCGGTTCCATATATGGGTTCAACTTCGACTTAATGTCACCGGGTAAATAGCCAATATCTTTGTTACTGAGAGGTACAATTGGTCGAGCCAGATAGATTTGCTTAAACTCCCGACGCTGCTCCAGAGCACCAGCTAATGCCAGTAGGGTTTTACCAGTCCCCGCCACTCCCTGAACTGTTACTAATCTAACATTAGGATTGGTGATGGCGTGTAAGGCAAAAGTCTGCTCAGCATTCTTCGGGCGGATTCCGTAAGCAGTGCGCTTTTCTACCTTTTCCATCTTCTCCGTTTCCGGATTATAATAACTCAGAGCCGAGTTTTTAGAGCTTTTCAGAATATAATACTGATTGGCTTTTACATCTTTTACCCCTCGGATGTCTTCCACTTCACAGAAGCCATCTTTGTACATGTTCGAGATTTTCTGACTGTTCACCCGCTCTAGCACGGTAGTCCCCTGATCCAGGTCGTCTACGTGCTTCACTTTTCCAGTTTCGTAATCCTGAGCTACTAGATTGAGCGACTTGGCTTTCAAGCGAAGGTTAATATCTTTAGTAACCAGAATGATTTTACGGTCGGGGTAAGCATCGCTCAATGTGAGAGCTGCATTCAGAATTTTGTGGTCAGGCTTGCGTTCATCAAACACTTCTTCCGCGTTGATTTTACTCTCGTTGCTCATCACTACCTTAAAACTGCCTCGGGAACGACCATTCAGCGGAATCCAATCTTGCAAGGTGTGTTTTTCAGAGAGCGAATCGAGCAAGCGTATGAATTCTCTAGCCTCGAAGTTGCGAGTATCGCTGCCTTTTTTGAACTGATCCAATTCTTCTAGTACGGTGATGGGTATGCCGACATCGTGCTCATCAAAATTCATGATAGAATCATGAGAGTACAGAATAACGGAAGTATCCAAAACAAAAATTTTCTTTTCCTCAGTGGCGGGGATAGTATTTTTTTTACTTCGTGGCATAGAAAAAATTTTAACTTACATGGGCACCCACAGGTGGTGATCTTATTCAAAAGAGGGCAACAAATATAGGGAAATAATCAGGAAAAGTTGCGGATATACACATCTTCCTTTTCCTTAGGAATGATCGTGAGGACGTTGGCTAGCACCAGTCGTACCAAGGTGCGAGATGCTACCCGGCGGGGTAGTTGAGCAACAGCAGAAAAGTCCTGTAGCGTAATTTTGCGGTGCTGCTCTAAGTACTGCATCAGTAAGCGTTCTTTGTCGCCGTAGGTAAAGTGAATATCCCGGTTGCGACGACCTTGCTTCATAATCTGCCACATCTCAGTGCTAGCCTGTAGGCTTTGATCTTGGTAACGAACGTAGGCTGTGCCTTTGCGTTGAGGTTTAGCTGCTTTCTTTTCTGTATTGTTTTGGCTGTCAGAATTACCATTCTCAGCGAACTTCAGGGCACTGTTTAGTACTATGTGTGGTTTGCGGAGGCTAGCTGGGATGATGTAATTAACTACCGCCCGTTTTTGATTGAGAGGAACTATTTCATAGTGGTAGTTAATGTGCGGACGGCACCAACGTTGAATCGCCTGCTCCAGGGCAAAGATTTCTTCTTCGGCAAACTTAATTCCCGGAATGCTCCTGTCATCATCCACCCCAATTAGCAGATTTCCGCCGTGAGTATTAGCAAAAGCCACAATCTCCCGGACGATTTTATCTGGGTGAGCCACTTTTCGCTTGAATTCTACTGTTTCACCTTCGCCCTGCTCTACTAGCCGGCGGATTTCCTGTAACAACATCCTTCATCAGTTGATAATTGATAAGGGAAAGTTGACGGTTAAAGAAATGTGTAACTTTGTTGGTATTAACTATCCATTATCAACTTTCACCTATCAATTGATTATTAATCGTCGTCTTCCTCGTCGTAGTCCGACATGGAAAACATACTGCTGAGTAAGTCTTTGAACTGAGTACCAGAGGTAAGCTGCTTTTTGCTCAACTGGCTGTATTCGGCTAGGCCATGCAAGGCAAACTCCATCATAAATAGTTTCTCAGACTCATTTAGCCCTTTATGATATTCGTCAACTAGGTTCTCTAGTCCCGGCACGCTTTTTAGCAGTTTTTTATATTCACTATTGCTTAGATCGGTTAGTAGATCCACTTCGTTGCCCTCGCCAAACCAGTTAACGATTTTCCGGTAGGGGTTGCGCTCCTTTTGCTTACGCTTGTCCTCCGGATTTGGAAAGTATTCTACAAACTGAGTACGAATGGCTTTACCCACCAAGTTATGGGCTACAATGCCTGGGCCTTCCTGCTCGCCTTCGTATACCAACTCTACCTTTCCAGTGATAGACGGAATGACACCCACAAAATCAGATACGCGAATAAGGGTATTCTTCTCACTATTGATGAGCATTCGGCGTTCAGCGGAGCTTAACAAATTCTCATAAGCAGAAATGGTTAAACGAGCCGAAACCCCACTTTTCTCATCCACGTATTCGCTATCTCGGGCTTCAAAAGCAATTTGCTCAACCAAGTCTTTGGCTAGTTCGGTGAGCGTAATTTTCTGCTGCGGTTCTTTTACGTTGGCTTCCTGATCGGTAATCTTGCGCCCAATGTCAATAGAACGAGGGTAGTGGGTGATGATTTGGCTATCAATCCGATCTTTGAGCGGAGTTACGATACTGCCTCGGTTGGTATAGTCTTCAGGATTTGCAGTGAAGACGAACTGAATATCCAACGGCAAACGTACCCGGAATCCACGAATCTGAATATCGCCCTCTTGTAAAATATTGAATAAAGCCACCTGAATCCGGGCTTGTAAGTCGGGTAACTCGTTAATCACAAAAATGCCTCGATGCGAGCGTGGTACTAACCCATAATGAATCACCCGCTCATCAGAGTAAGGTAACTTCAGAGAAGCGGCTTTGATAGGATCAGTGTCTCCGATCAAATCAGCCACCGAAACATCCGGTGTGGCTAGTTTTTCAGTGTAGCGTTCAGAACGGTGTACCCAATCGATAGGGGTTTTGTCACCATGTTCTTCCACTGTAGCTTTTCCGTAGTGTGAAAGAGGCTGTAGAGGGTCATCATTCAGTTCAGCATCTTTGATGACTGGAATATATTCATCCAACAGTTCTACCATCATCCTGGCCATTCGGGTTTTAGCCTGACCGCGTAGCCCAAGAAAAATAATATTGTGCATAGAAAGTAGTGCTCGTTCCGTATCCGGAATTACAGACTCTTCGTAGCCCCAAATGCCTTCAAAAACGGATTCTTTATTCTGAAGTCGCTGAATGAGATTATCGCGTAACTCTTGCTTTACTGATTTGGGCTGATAACCGCTGGCTTTTAGCTCACCAAGCGTATGAATTTTAGTCAGCTTATCAGAGGGTATATCTTGGTAGTTCATGAAGTATGGTTGAATTTCTCTATTGTTAAATGACTCAATGAATGAGTAATGATTGCGGCCGCCGCCTGGATGACTAAGAAGAAACTAATCATCCATCATTAAACATTAATCATTATTGTTATTGTTTGAAGTTTTTCCGACGATTGCGGCGGTAGTCTTCAAAAATGAGGTGACCTAGCCCTTTCAGGCTGCTGTAGTAGGCATTGCCGTTGTTTACCTGGGTAAACTTCTGAACAAATTGTTTTAGGTAGGGGTCGGAGGCAATCATAAAAGTGGTAACTGGAATGCCCAGTCGGCGGCATTGTGCTCCCAGGTTTAGGGTTTTATTCAGGATTTTGCTATCCAGTCCAAAGCTGTTTTTGTAGTACTTGATGCCTTGCTTCAGGCAGGTAGGCTTGCCATCGGTAATCATGAAAATTTGCTTATTGGCGGTTTTCCGGCGACGCAAAATATCCATTGCCAGTTCCAGTCCGGCCACAGTGTTCGTGTGGTAGGGGCCGACTTGCAAATAGGGTAAATCTTTAATTTGAATTTGCCAAGCATCGTTACCAAAGACGATAATGTCCAGTGTGTCCTTACGATACTTAGTGGTGATCAGCTCGGCTAGAGCCATCGCTACTTTCTTAGCGGGGGTAATTCGATCTTCGCCGTAGAGAATCATGGAGTGCGAGATGTCAATCATCAGCACGGTGGAGGTCTGGGTTTTGTACTCAGTATCGTTTACCTCCAAGTCGCCTTCCGTGAGCGTAAAATCCCCTAGACCATGATTGATCTGAGCATTACGAATAGAATCAGTCATGGCAATTTGCTCCAGCGTATCGCCAAACTGATAGTCGCGACGGTCAGTACTAGGTTCATCGCCAAATCCGCTATAGGGAGTTTTATGGTCGCCCTTGCCTGATTTTTTGAGCTTACCAAAGATTTCTTCCAGGGCACTGCGCCGGATATTTCGCTCGGTCTTAGCCGTTACCTCAAATTTTCCTTCCGGGTTTTCATCAGTGATGTAGCCTTTGTCTTTCAAGTCTTGGATGAAATCGCCCATACCGTACTCGTCATTGGTAATTCCGTACTGGTTGTCCAGGCTGGTCATCCACTGCAAGGTTTCAGAAACATCACCTGAGGTGATGACCATCAGTTCCATGAAAATCTTCAGCAGCTGGTCAAAAGTACTTTGGCCTTCTTGCTGAGGATCAGGAGTATATTCTGAAAATCGATATCCTATCATAATCTGAAGAACGTGGTTGAGAAGGGTTTGTTCTAAGCTTTAGTACCACGTAGATACAAAGTTGTTTTGTTTAAAACAACAAAAGCAAATACTTGGTTGGCACTAGATTTGATCTATCTCTGGTACAACATTTTTTACCTAACCATTAGTGCCATGAAGTTTCTCTTATTATCACTCACAATGTTTGCAATAGTCTGTTGTACGCCTCGCATATTTTACTCGGGGGAAACCTACCCACCTTATACACCTCAGGAGATTGAGGTTTACTTTGATGAAAACAAAATCAGTCAGCCCTACGAGATTATTGGAACATTAGCCAATAGTGGAGGAGCGATAGCTAGTCAAGAAAAAATTCAGCAAGCCATGATTGATCGAGCAAGGGTAGCCGGTGCCGATGCAATTGTCTTTCACGATATAGATGTAGAACACTCAGAAGCAACTACTGCATTGATACTGAAGGCCAAAGCCGTTCGTTACCAGTATGAAGATAACTAGGTGAATAAATCAGAACTGAGGTAACGGTCGCCGCGGTCGCAAATAATGTGTACGATTACTCCCGAATCAATTTCTTCAGCTATTTGTAAAGCGGCATAGAGAGCACCGCCACTACTCATTCCTGATAATATTCCTTCTTCCTTTGCCAGTCGTTTGGTATGAGCGCGAGCCTCTTCTTCGCTCACGTCAATTACCCGGTCAACGCGTTCCGGCTCAAAAATCTTGGGTAAAAACTCCGGACTCCAACGGCGAATACCCGGAATACGCGATCCATCGGTAGGTTGAGTGCCTACAATCTGTACTGCCGGATTTTGTTCTTTCAAATAGCGAGACACGCCCATGATAGTACCCGTAGTGCCCATAGCCGACACAAAATGGGTTACCTGCCCCTTAGTGTCTTGCCAAATTTCGGGACCGGTAGTGCGATAATGGGCTTTATAATTGTCAGGATTAGCAAACTGATTGAGCATAAAATAACCTTCGTCGGCAGACATCTGTTCGGCTAGCTCACGGGAGTACTCAATGGTTTTTTCGGCAGGCGTTAAGATAACTTTAGCTCCATAAGCTTCCATAGCCAGCACTCGCTCTCGAGTAGAATTATCCGGCATAATGAGCGTCATATTCAGCCCCAGAACTCGGGCAATCATTGCTAAGGCGATTCCGGTGTTACCACTGGTCGCTTCCACTAACTGGTCGCCCACTTTAATATCTCCCCGATCCAGTGCGCCCCTAATCATGCCGTAGGCCGCCCGGTCTTTTACACTGCCTCCGGGGTTGTTTCCCTCTAGTTTACCCAATAAGGTCACATTCTTCTTTTTAGGAATATTTTGTAATTCTACTAGAGGAGTATTCCCGATGAGATCAACGAATTTCATAAATGGTATAGAAGAGAAAGTAGGCGAAAAATAAGCTAACTGATTTTATGAATGATAAGATCAGTATCCTGATCAGCATCGTTATACATCCTTGATTGATAATAGATCTTGGATTTAGGTGGTACACTGCGAGTGAGCCAAACGTTGCCACCAATAACGCTGTCTTGTCCGATTACGGTTTTACCGCCCAGAATAGTGGCTCCCGAGTAAATAATCACATGGTCTTCAATGGTTGGATGTCGTTTAATTGCGGCGTCTTCCTTATTCACACTTAGAGCCCCCAGAGTAACGTTCTGATAAATTTTAACGTGATTACCGATGATTGTCGTAGCCCCTACCACGATTCCCGTACCGTGGTCAATGCAAAAGTGAGAGCCAATTTTAGCCGACGGATGAATATCAATACCCGTTTTACTGTGGGCATATTCGGTAATGATGCGAGGCAAATCTTCTACACCTAGAAGATGTAATTGATGGGCAAAGCGATAAGCGGCAATCGCGTAAAAACCTGGGTACGAACGAATTACCTGGCTGCGATCTTTAGCCGCTGGGTCGCCTTCGTAAATTCCGGTGACATCATCTTGAATGGCATCGTGTAACGCGGGAATAGCGTCAAAAAATGCCTGCGTCACTTGTGATACCTTACCTAGTTGAGAAGGACTTTGTTGCAACAGCCGATCAAGGTCTTTTTGCAGTTGCTCCATCAGCTCCATAAATTCTGTTTCTGATAGATGCGCCAACTGGGTAAAGTCAGCAAAGAGCGCCCCTATTAATCTATCAAAGAAAGCAGCTACCTCAATGGGTGAAGGGCAGGTAGTGCAGACTTGGTGGGTAGCGTAAATTTTCTTAAGAAACTGGGTGGTCATGCTCTAAAAAGATCATCATTTGGGAAAGGTTTATGCCAACATAATATGCTGAGCACTTTAGTTGACTTTCTTTAAATACGGGAGGTTTAAGCAAGTGTTATCTCAATCCACACAAATAGGTGAAGACTTCACTGAGTTTTATTCTTAAACAAGCGCACAAAGTCCAAAAAGTAATCTAAATCTTTTTTTCGAGTAGCGACGCCGACTGAGATTCTCACTGCTCCACGGACATGTCCTAACTGGGTGGCAATTTCTTGGTAACTACTTTCTTGATGAGAGACAAAGTAATCTTCTAGCTCGGTGGTATAAATATTTTGCTGAGTTTCGTCAATTCCCGGATTACAGAAGCAGCCCGAGCGAATTGAGATTGATCGTTTGTTAGCTTGATCTTCAATAGATTGAAAGTGGTACCGTTTCCTCAGGGCATCGTAAAAGTTCATCGTTATGGTTCCACCGACTTCTTTTCGGTTTTCAGGACCGTACATCTGCACTACGGATTGCCCTGTAATATGGCGTATTTTCTGAAGCTCGCAGTAAAGGTATTCGCTTAAAGACGCAATCCGGCTATTAATTCGCTCTATGCCGATTTGATTGATAAAGTCAAGTCCGATTTTTACTGCTGGGATAGAAAGATAATCAACGGTGCCGTTTTCAAATCGCTCGTGGTTGTCGGCGAGAAAATGGCGGTTAGTTCTAACCGAAGCCAGTCTTACCGTTCCCCCGGCAAACCAGGGTTTTATCAGTTTATCAAACTTCGGTTTCTTCACTAGCAAGCAACCAATTCCGGTGGGGTAGCCAAACATTTTATAAAACGAAAGACTGACGAAATCGGGTTGGATGATAGATAAATCAAGCGGTGAAGTCGGTACAAAGGCGGCTGCATCGAGCAAAACATCCCAACCTTCTCGTTGGGCGAGTGGTATCCAATCTAGATTATGCTTTACACCCGATACATTAGATTGAGCAGGAAAGGCAAATAGTCGCTGGTGCGTATTATTGGGTTGTGTTAACTGAGTGCGAAGCTGAAGCCTGTTAATAGTTAAGTCTTCCTGAAGATCGGTGTATTCGTATGTTCCACCTTTATTACAGCAGTAGCTTCTGAGACCATTAACGGAGTTATGGTTATCAGCCAAAAGCAAGAGCTGACTCTTTTCATTGAACGGGTAACATTCACCGACGATCTTGATAGCACTTGAGGCGTTTTGGGTAAAAATACAGTAATAATCGTAGGCACTGAAGTACTCAATTATCGCCTTGCGAGTATCTTTTACCAAATTAGTAGCATGTTGTGAGGTCGGGTTAGTGGAATGCGGATTACCGAAAGTATTCTGTTTCAGCAGTTCAAAATGCTTTTGCAATTGGGATGCCCCGTAAATTCCTCCGCCTGTATAATCCAGGTAGGTATGCCCCTGCTGTTCCAGATGGCTATACTCCTGTTCAAATAGTTGATTAAAGAATTGATCGTGTTTTAATTCAACGCTAGGATTTTGCTCAGCTAAGCGAGCATTATCTTGCACTTTACATACAACAGCCATAGAATATCATCTTTAGTTTAGAGAAGTACTATGGGTTAGTAGTTAGTGTAGTAGCTCAGGTAACCGATATAGCCTCTTTTTGGATAAGTCAGGAAGGTAATGTCAGAGGGTAGACAAACTCTTTGGGAAAATATAAAAGTTGAAATGATAACCGGGTCGTCGGGCGATCTGGCTCTCATCTCATGCTTTAAAAGAGTAGTGGAGAATAACGGATTCGAACCGATGACCTCTACACTGCCAGTGTAGCGCTCTAGCCAACTGAGCTAATTCCCCAATTTTGCAGGCTGCAAAACTAGATAAATTGCAGTAAAATCAAAAGGGGCGACGGGCTTTTACGAAAGCTCGTCGGTAATAGTCAGAAAAAATATTGCTCTCAACCACACCCAACTTGGTAGAGGCGTGAATAAACTGTATGTTATTTTTTCCTCTAACTTCAGTTACTAGTCCGGCGTGGGTGACTTTACGGCTATTTTTTCTTTTAGTCGCAAAAAACACCAAGTCACCGGGGCGCAACTCGCGAATACTCACCAATCGTCCAAACTTACTCTGTTCGGCTGATGTACGGGGCAGGTTAATTCCGGCTTCCTGAAACGAAATCATCAATAAACCTGAACAATCCATACCGCCCCGGGTAGTACCCCCCCAGCGGTAAGGTGTTCCGGCAAAAGAACGAGCGGTACTAATTATTTTTTTCTGCTTGGCATCTAACCGATTGATGCGGGTAATTCGCTTAGGTGTTTCGGGTAATTTGGTTGTCGGTTGGGATGGGGGAGGAGAAACCGATCGGCGAGTAGTTGTCTTTTTTGACGTAGCGCATCCGGTCAATAGGCATACCAATAGAAACCCCAGAGGGAAGAAAAGCTGTTTATACATACACCGTAATTGTTCGTAGTTTTAATATAACGAAACCTGATTGGCTAACGTGATAGGGATGTGCTATATTTTGCGAATTTTTCAGTAAAACAAGGATTAAATGGCTAAGAAAGACCAATACAGTTTTTTTGAAGATGTATACGCCGTAGTAAAACTCATTCCGCCCGGTCGAGTTACTAGCTACGGAACCATCGCTCATTATTTGGGAGCCAAAGGTAGTGCCCGTATGGTAGGCTGGGCAATGAACCAAGCGCACACTGACCCCAAAGTTCCTGCTCACCGAGTAGTGAATAGGATTGGCTTGCTAACGGGAAAGCATCATTTTGCTACGCCCACTGCCATGCAGGAAAGACTAGAGAAAGAAGGAGTAAAAGTTGTAGATGATCAGGTTCAGGATTTTGACCAGCGGTTTTGGAATCCAACTGAAGAGCTCGAGTAATGAATAAAGGCATGAGGCTTGGAGGGTGGACTTGTCACCATGTGGCTTATCAGATTGGGGTTTATTAAGAGCTTACATCCCTTTAAATCTGTAACCAATGTACACCGTCGAGTAATTGAGCCACAACACTACGAACAAAAACACTTAAAAATGAAAATCCATTGTTTCAGCCTTATTTTTTTAGCCGGAATACTATTTAATGCATGTGCCCAGTCGCCTCAAAGGCAATCAGCAACTACTCACACTTCTGATAGTCTATACACTTTCGGTAATCCTACTAGTGCGGATGGCACAGGGAAATTTTATTTTGGAAGAGATATTGCCCAGGTGATGGGACATTTGGGAGCAGGGTGGCTGGAACGGTCGGAGCGAGAAGAAGAGGAGCGTACGGATTTGCTTATTGATGCTCTAGCGTTGAAACCAGACGATGTGGTCGCAGATATTGGAGCAGGCTCGGGTTACTTCACTTTCCGGATGAGTCCGTTGGTACCGCAGGGAAAAGTATTGGCGGTAGATATTCAGCCGGAGATGCTGCAAATGATAGAAGAAAAAGAGCAGAAGCAGCAAGTTAAAAACATAGAGACTATTTTGGGAACAATTGAAGATCCCAAACTACCTAAAAACTCAGTAGATTGGGTTCTACTGGTGGATGCCTATCACGAGTTTTCCCACCCTTACGAAATGATGTCAGCAATTGCTGAAGCTCTATCGCCCACCGGGAAAGTAGCTTTGGTGGAATATCGGGCTGAAGACCCATTGGTGCCTATCAAACCCCGGCACAAAATGACTGAAGCCCAGGCAGTAAAAGAATTGGAAGCAGTAGGACTTACATTAGTAGAAAACAAAGACCTACTGCCCCAACAACATTTAATGATTTTTCAGAGAAAATAAAAAGAGACGCAAAATTTTGCGTCTCAACGAATGAAATCCATATAATTTTTCGCTAAGCTTTCTGCGGCTTTCGAGCAGGTGCTTCGGCTCGACGCTGAGTCAAGTCTACCACCACCGGAGATGCAATGTATACCGATGAATACGTACCCACTAGTATACCGATAAATAAGGCAAACGAGAATCCTCGTAGTACCTCACCCCCAAATACTAGTAGAATAAATACCACCAACAAAGTGGTTAATGAGGTAATCAAGGTACGGCTCATTACATTGTTGACTGACTCGTTGACTGCTTTCTCTAATGGTAGTCGAGATTTTATTCCTAGTGTTTCCCGAATACGGTCAAATACAATTACGGTATCATTAATCGAGTAACCCACAATGGTAAGCATCGCCGCAATAAACACTTGGTCTACCTCGTACCGTAATCCGAGCAATCCGGCAATGGCGTAAGCCCCTAGCACGAATAATACGTCGTGGAACAAAGCAATAATTGCCCCGGTACTGTACTGCCACTTGCGAAAACGAATTAAGATATAGAGGAAGATCACGATCAGCGAAAAGACAATCGCTTCCAGCGAGGCATTCAGAATATCATCGGCAATAGTTGCCCCAACTTTAGACGAGCTAGAAATAGTAAACTGACTCTCTCCCAGTTCAGCCGTATTTTCTACAAAACTGCTTCCGGTAAACTCTTCAATGCCACTTAGCAATCGTTGGCGCACATCCGCATCAGCTTCGTCGGACTCGTCACCTACCAGATAGCTAGTTGTAATCTTCAGTACATTAGTAGCTCCAAAGGTTTTTACTTCTACCGCTTTGTCTTCGAAATTATCCGACAGCGACGTCATTAATTCGGAGGGTATTACCGTATCATCAAAAGTTACTACGTAAGATCGACCACCCTTAAAATCAACGCCTAAGTTAAGAGGTTGAGAGATGAGTGAAATCAATCCCAGACCAATAAAAGCACCACTAAAGATATAAGCAATTCTTCGCTTCGACATGAAATCAAAGTTCAAGTTGTTTAGCAGATTTCCTGAGAAGGGCATTGCAAAAGAAACATTGCTTTCGTCGCCCTTGCGAGTCATCCACTCGATAATTACCCGAGTAATAAACACGGCCGAGAAGAATGAGCAAACAATACCAATCATCAAAGTTACCGCAAAACCTCGTACGGGTCCTTGTCCGAAGATGAAAAGAATTAGGGCGGTTAAGAACGTTGTAGCATTGGAGTCAATAATTGAGCTGTAGGCTTTGTTATATCCCGTTTTTATCGCCGCTTTTAGTCGCATCCCGTTTCGTAACTCCTCCCGTATACGTTCAAAAATCAGCACGTTAGCATCAATCGCCATACCGATAGTCAGTACAATACCAGCGATGCCCGGTAAGGTAAGTGCTGCACCAATGGTTGGCTGTGCTAAAATTCCTAGTACGAAAAAGATGTTGAACAGTAGGGCTACGTTAGCTACCAATCCGCCTTTAGCATAGTAGATAATCATAAAGATCACAACAAGCCCTAGCCCGGCTAAAATAGAAGTAACCCCTTGCTCTCTAGCCACTCGGCCTAAGGTAGGACCTACAATAGCTTCTTCTACAATTCGGGTAGGGGCGGGTAGTGCTCCTGCTTCCAGAATGTTCGCTAAGTCTTGTGCTTCCTGAATCTCGAAGTTTCCGGAGATAATAGAGTTTCCGCTCGGGATTTCTTCGTTCACTACTGGAGCTGAATACACCCGATTATCGAGTACAATGGCAATTTGCTGTCCCACGCTATTGGCGGTTAGCCGCCGCCATAAGCGTGTTCCTTCCGCATTCATTTGCATACTTACTGCGGGGCGGGCATTTTGGTCATAATCCTGACGGGCGTTAGTTACTACTTCTCCAGTAAGAGGGGCTTTGCCACCGCGTTCTCGTTGTAGAGTAAACAGTTGCAGCACTGGATTCTGCTCATCGTCAGGCTTTACTTGCCAAGCTAAATCTAGGTCGGGAGGAAGCAACGACTGTACGTCGTCCCGTTGAAAGATATCATTGATTTTTGCAGTATCTTCTACTCGGTACGCTAATCCACCAAAACCATTTTGAATCAAGCTATACAGTGGCGAAACCTGAGAGTTTACAATAGAATCTAGTGCAGTAGAATCAGCATTGGCTCCCGACAATTGGGCTTCCAGATCATCTTCTCCAGCAACTTCGGAGGTGTCATCTTGGGTAAGTGCTTCTTCTGAGTCTTCAGTCTCTGTCAGGCTAGAGAGATCATCCTCACCTTCATCAGTGGCTAAAGCATCAGCTAGCGATTCTCCCTCGCTACCTTGCATCTCAGCTACTAGCAAATTGTTAATCTCCTGGAAAGAACTACCCAACTCAGGCGAGTTATATACTTGCAAGAACTCCAGCTTGGCTACTCCTTGTAGTAGTTTTCGTACTCGTTCAGGGTTGTCTACGCCAGGTAACTCCACCTGAATCCGTCCGGTGCCTTGTAATCGCTGAATGTTGGGCTGAGAGGTTCCAAAGCGGTCAATCCGGGTGCGAAGAATGTTGAAGGAGCGATCGATAGCGTTTTCTACCTCTTCATCAATAATTTCCATCACCTCATCATTGGTAGAACTTCGGCTAATTCGGCCTCGGTTGGCGGCATTGGAAAAGATCTGACTTAGTTGTTTATCAGGGGCTACTTCTTGAAAAGCGTCAGCAAAGAGCGCTGTAAACCGTTCTTGACTGTTTACCCGACGTTCCCGCGCCAGATCAAGTGCCTGAAGAAAATCAGCGTCTTTGCTATCCCCTGACAGTGCCCGGATAATTTCGGTAGGAGAAACTTCTAGCACTACGTGCATTCCTCCTCGCAAATCCAGACCTAAATTGAGTTCAGTTTCTTTTACTTCTTCATAAGTGTACTCAACCCCTAATAAGTTGTAGACCGGCTCAGTCCACACCGAGTCTAAATAGTCTTGCTTTTTGGCAAAATCAATATTGCCTTCTGCATCAGTTGCGTACTCCTCTGCTGTTTTCTGTACCCGGTTTGAAACCACTGTAAATGATAGATAATAGATACATAACAGAGAGACTAGTACGGTCAATATAACGATACCACTTCGGTTTCGCATAATAGTAAGAGTTAATGATTAAACTAATTTTTTTAAGTATGAGTGAAGTGAAGGCTCTGTTAGAGAACCTTCGATATAAATATTGGAAAGTCAGTCCTAAGGTGCGTTAGGCGAAATGATTTGCCGAAAGAGGGTTAGAAAGAAGCGGTTGGCCGTGAGAGGATTATCGGTTGAGATAATGAAATGATCATCTTCTACCAAGATCCATTCCCGGAGAAAATGGCAGATAAATAAAATATGAATTTTGCTGATGGGAATAACAGCCTCCTGAAAGCTAGAGAGAATTACCTCAGGAGCTTGGTCTTGGTTAGTATCATCTGTTGGAGCCGACTGTTCTTGGGCGGCTATATCGCTAGGATTATTTGACGTATAAATAGCCGCACCGTTGGTAACCCAAAGCAGTAGGATCAACGTTAATATAGATACAACTCGTGATTGCTCAGTTAATATGGTACGGACTAATGTCATACGGAAAAGTGTGGCAAAATTAGATAATCTTTACCTAAACGCAAAAGAGAGAAAAAATATCTGCCACTTAGCAAATTAATTTCTTTTATTTTGGTGTTATATAGGTGATGGAAACTATTGCTTGAGAGAGAAAAGGTACGAGTATTGGGGTACAGTCCATTTGAGAAAAATGAGCTTTTTTCGTATTTTTGAAAGCAGTTTCTTTGAGCAATTTTAGACCTCTGAACCAGTGTAGATTCAATGTAATATCCTAAGAGTGGAAGCAAAAACAACCAACAACCCCATTGAACTTGATTTATCTATAGAAGAAATTCTAAACGACTACCGTATAGCCTGGGAAAGTCGTTACACGAGCTTGTTGGGTCGAAAGGAAGTATTCATGGGCAAAGCTAAGTTTGGCGTCTTTGGTGATGGCAAAGAGATAGCCCAAATTGCAATGGCAAAAGCATTCCAAAAAGGCGATTTTCGCTCAGGATATTATCGCGATCAAACGTTTATGTTTGCTACTGGGCAAATCACGCTGCGACAATTTTTTGCTCAAATTTACGCTCATGCTAGTGTGGAACACGAGCCGTCATCAGGTGGGCGGTCTATGAATTCCCACTTTGGTACTCGCCTTATTGATCCTCAAACTGGTGAATTCCACTCTCAGACTGATCAGTATAACAGTGGGGCAGGACTGTCGCCTACCGCTGGTCAGATTCCCCGCTCGCTAGGAATGGCCTACGCCTCGAAACTTTATCGACAAAATCCTGATTTACATGATAGAGGGCGCTTTTCGGTAAATGGCAGCGAAGTGACCTTCGCTACTATTGGTGATGCTTCTACTTCTGAAGGTATGTTTTTGGAGACAGTGAATGCAGCGGGAGTCTTACAGGTGCCCCTAATCATTTCGGTGTGGGATGATGGCTACGGCATTTCTGTTCCTTCCGAATATCATACAACTAAGCAAAGTATTTCGAAAGCTCTGGAAGGGTTTCAGCGTACTAAAGAGGCTGCGGGTCTGGAAATTGTTACGGTGAAAGGGTGGGATTACGAACGCCTTTGTGAGGTGTATCAGGCGGCGGCTCGCTTAGCTCGTAGACAGCATGTACCAGTACTTATCCATGTAGAAGACCTCACTCAGCCTCAGGGGCATTCTACTTCAGGCTCGCACGAGCGATACAAGTCGCAGAAGCGGTTAACTTGGGAGGAAGAATATGACTGTAATCGGAAAATGCGGGATTGGATCATCAACAATGGATTCGCCTCGGAAGAAACCCTGGATGAAATTGAATCAACAGCTCAGCAAACCGCTCGTCAAGCCCGGGATGCTGCCTGGAAAGCTTACCGTAGCGAACTCAATCAGGAAATTAGTCAGGTGAAGCAGCTTGTAAAGGCGGCAGCAGAGGAGAGCTCGCAAAGAGCAGTTCTTCAACCATTGATTCAAAAATTTGAGAAGAACCCTAAGGCTATTCGCCTGGATATAGTACGATTAGTCAAGAAAGCCCTCCGCCTCGTGCGGAATGAAGAGAATGAGGCGCGTAATCAACTTATCGAGTGGTTCACAACCTATAACCAAGATAATGAAGCACGGTACAATAGCCATTTATACAGCCAGACTGAAAGGGCAGCCTTAAACGTACCGATAGTTGACCCGATTTTTGATAATGAAAGTAAGATAGTAGATGGTCGGCAGGTGCTGAATGCTTGTTTTGACGAAGCATTAGCTCGTGACTCCCGTATCTTCGCCATTGGGGAAGATGT
Source organism: uncultured Flammeovirgaceae bacterium (assembly GCA_937883755.1). GTDB lineage: Bacteria > Bacteroidota > Bacteroidia > Cytophagales > Cyclobacteriaceae > Tunicatimonas. The sequence goes on from CAKZYA010000038.1 coordinate 74,463, forward strand.
AGGTAAGATTGGTGATGTCAATCAGGGTTTTGCTGGTTTGCAGGCCAAACATGGAGTTTTGCGCGTGACTGATACGGGTATTCGAGAACCTTCCATTATTGGTCAAGGAATTGGTGCTGCTTTGCGCGGGCTACGACCCATTGTTGAAATTCAGTATCTAGACTACATTTTTTACGCCCTAGCTACTCTGACTGATGATCTGGCCTCACTCCGCTACCGAACCATGAATGGACAGGGGGCTCCTCTCATTATTCGTACCCGAGGGCATCGCCTGGAAGGAATATGGCACTCGGGATCACCGATGGGGGCTATTCTGCACAGTTTACGGGGTATTTACATACTAGTGCCTCGTAACATGGTACAAGCAGCTGGGTTTTACAATACCATGCTTCAGTCAGATGATCCTGCTCTGATTGTGGAAAGCCTGAACGGCTACCGCTTGAAGGAAAAGCTACCCGCTAATGTAGGTGAGTTTACCGTACCATTGGGGCAACCCGAGGTGTTGCTTGAAGGTACAGACGTTACGATTGTTACCTACGGTTCCATGTGTCGTGTTGTTATGAAAGCTGCTGAAGAATTGGCTGAGGTAGGTATTTCTTGCGAAGTGATTGACGTGCAAACCCTACTCCCTTTTGATATTGACCATCAAATTGTAAAATCAATTGAAAAAACCAATCGAGTGGTTTTTGCTGATGAAGATGTGCCGGGTGGAGCTTCAGCTTATATGATGCAGCAGGTGATAGAAGGGCAACAAGCTTATCGGTTCCTAGATTCGCAGCCACTTACGATTACCAGTCAGCCACACCGACCAGCTTACGGATCAGACGGAGATTATTTTTCTAAGCCTAATCCAGAAACAGTTTTTGATACGATCTACAGCCTTATAGCAGAGTTCGATCCTGGAAACTTCAAAGAAATTTATCGGCGATAAATACTATCTTTTTTCTTTTCTTACAAGAGCGTTTATGTAATAAAGTTAGCATAAATATGTCTTCCGTTTAATACTTTCTTCCTTATTTAATACTTGCTAAACTTTTTTTTCTGCTCTACTCTCTGCTTGTAACTAATACTTGAGAAAAATTACATAGCACCCTTCTTTTGGATTATAGAAACAATTATTGGTTGAAAATCGGAAAGTGTATATTGTGCCCAACTATCAGCCCGCTCGCTTCCTAGTAGTAATTACGTCGGAGTAATAGCTGGCATACGACTAATTATTTTCCATGAAAATTGCGCTTGTTACCAACTCTGCTTGGAACATCCATAACTTCCGGCTAGGATTAATCCAAGCCTTTCAACAGCAAGGCCACGAAGTAGTGTCCATTGCTCCACCTGATGATTACTCTGGACGTCTGAGAGGTGCAGGGATTAAATTATATGATATAAATATGGATAGCCGGGGAGTTAACCCAGTACGGGATACTTCCTTGGTACTGGAGCTTTATCATTTGTACAAAAAACTGAAGTTAGATATGGTACTTCACTTCACAGTCAAGCCCAATATCTACGGAACTTTAGCTGCCAGTTACTTGAAAATTCCGGTTATCAATAATGTTTGCGGCTTAGGGACAGTATTCTTACAAGACGGAATGGTGTCGACGGTAGCTAAGTGGCTCTATCGGGTATCATTCCGCTTCTCTCAGAAGGTGTTTTTTCATAATCCTGATGATCATGACCTTTTCATCCGGGAAGGATTACTGAAAAGTAGTAAGGCAGATGTTGTACCTGGTTCAGGAATTGACACTCAACGGTTTTTTCCTGATGCTCAACCAACACCTACGAAGGATACATTTACATTTTTAGTTATATCAAGACTCATTTACGATAAAGGCATTGTAGAATATGTTGAGGCTGCCCAAAATTTAAGGTCGCAGGGTATTTCAGTACAATGCCAGTTACTTGGAGCTAAAGACCCTGATCACAAACGAGGAATACCGGTCGGGCTTGTGGATCAGTGGACGCAAAGTGGGGTAGTTAATTATTTGGGTACTACTGATGATGTGCGCTCAATGATCCAACAAGCCGATTGTGTGGTGCTTCCTTCGTATCGAGAAGGGTTACCTCGCACCTTACTGGAAGCAGCTAGTTTACAGAAGCCCATTGTAGCTACCGATACTCCAGGCTGCCGTCATGTAGTAGAGCACGGAGTGAATGGGTTGCTTTGCAAGGTGAAAGATGCGGATGATTTAATGGAGAAGATGTTAGCCATGACTCAACTAACTCGAGAAGAAGTGAAGGTAATGGGCGAACGAGGGCGCGAAATGGTACAGGCTAAGTTTAGCCAAAAAGTAGTTGTTGATAAATATGTGCGGGCAATAGACGAAATGGGGGTGAACTAATAAATTGTTAGTAGAAGCTTTTCCTTTTCCCCATTATTATCATAAAATTGCCTTAAAGCAATATGAAAATACGAGAAACATCCATTAAAGGATTAATAGAAATTATTCCAGATGTATACCGGGATAATCGAGGCTTTTTTTTGGAGACATTTCATATAGAAAAGTACCGAGATATTGGCCTGAGTCATCAATTTGTCCAGTCAAACCAATCGTATTCTGTAAAAGGGGTGGTGAGGGGTATGCATCTGCAGGTTTCACCGTACCAACAAGGGAAATTAGTAAGTGTGAGTAAAGGAAAAGTATTAGATGTGGCGGTAGACTTACGGAAAGGCTCCCCTACATTTGGGAAGTATGAGAGTGTTGTTCTGGATAGCGAGCAATGTAATCAATTCTACGTGCCTGAGGGGTTTGCCCATGGGTTTGTTGCCTTAGAAGAAAGCGTTTTTAGCTATCAATGTACTAACGTATACAATAAGGTTTCCGAAGCTGGCATTATCTGGAATGACCCTAATCTTTCCATCGACTGGCAACTGGAAAAGTACGGTATTCGGAGCCCTATTGTATCTGATAAAGATTTGGCACTGCCTAGCTTCTCTGAGTATCAGCAACGATATACCTAAACTCTATTGAAAGTATCCTTCCGTCCGACTACTATTTGTGTTTATCTCCTGCTACTTCTGAGTGCTTGTGGGGCTTACCGCAACCGTATATTGTTCAGTACTGATCAAGAAATTGTCAAGGAAGAATTGCAAATAGCGATGGCGGAAGCCGATAAGAATTATGTCATTCAGCCTAACGATTTTATCGAGCTAGATGTATATACCAATGATGGTGAAATACTGATTGATCCTAACCGAGAAATTGCTCAGGAGATAGGTATGGGAAACCAAAACAATCAATTTATCCTAAGGCCCCAATACTTAGTACAGGGTAATGGCGTGGTAGAATTGCCTTTATTGGGAGACGTGGAAATTGCTGGCTACACACTGAAAGAAGCTACCGATCTGTTAAAACAACAGTATGAAGAGTTCTACGAAGATACCTACATACTACTTAGATACGTCAATAAGCGAGTAGTAGTGTTGGGCGCTTTAGGCGGGCAGGTAATTCCTCTAACGAATGAAAATATGAATCTCATAGAAGTATTGGCATTAGCAGGTGGAGTGAGCCAGGGTTCTCGTACCGATAATATCCGCCTTATTCGGGGAAATCTTGATGATCCCGAGGTAAGAATTATTGATTTATCTACCATTGAGGGGATGAAACAAGCGTCGCTGAAAATGCTACCGGGTGATATTGTCTATGTCCAGCCTGTTCAACGAGTTGCTTCTGAGGCACTTCGAGATATATCTCCGATCTTCAGCTTGATAACCAGTACACTAACCCTAATTTTGTTAGTGACTAATTTAACGGAGTAAGCTACTATGTTACCCGAAAATAAATTATCATCTTATTACAACAGCAGTCCTTCCAGTCAGATTGACCAGGGTAAGATTATCGCCCTATTCCGGAAGCATGTATGGTGGATTGTTTTAATCATACTATTGGCCAATTTGGCAGCCCATCTATACATCCGGTATACCCGCCCGATTTACGAATCACAGTCAGTAGTGAAGCTTGGCTTGGAGAAGCAAGCAAATATTCTGGGAATTAACACTCTAGAGCAGAGTTTAGATAACATGGCCGGTGAGATGGAGTTGCTAAAATCAGATCTTTTCTTTAGTAGAGTGGCTCAAGTGGCTCGAATGGATGTAAGTTACTACATTCGGGGGCGAGTACTCTTTCAGGAACGTTATCGGAACTCTCCCTTCCGAGTGGAGTATACTATTTATGATCCTCAGGTATATGATCGGCCTTTCGATGTAGAAATACTCAATGATGAGCAGTTTGTGTTTTCCTACGAAAAAGAGGGAGAAATAGTATCCCGAGCGTATCTATTTGGAGAGGAAATTACTAGCTCACAGTTTCAGTTTACTATCACGCTCACAGGTAGCTATGATTCGGCCCGTGATGATGCCCGCTACTATTTCACCATTAATAGCGAACGAGCCGTGAAGAGTTATCTATCCCGTAACATGAACGTGGCACCAATGAACTTAAATGCTAATACTATACGTATTGGTTTTCAGGGGTATGATCGTCATAAGGTACGGGACTTGGTAGCAATTATGGATTCCGTATATCTGAATTATACATTGGAGAAGAAAAATGAGGCTACTGAAAAAAAGATAGCGTTTTTAGATGAGCAGCTAATGTCTGTTGAAGATCGACTCGGTAAGTATGAAACTTACTTTGAGGACTTCACTATTCAAAATCGTACTAATGACCTGAGTTCTGAAATCGGCGAAGCTATTGCTAAATTAGAAGCCCTAGAAGTCGAGCGATTTGAGATGACCCAAATGCAGAAATCGGTGTTAGAGTTAGAAGAGCAGGTAGAAAACGAAGAGCTTATTCCAGCTGAACCAAGCCTATTTACTGAATCGCCTCCAGATATTTTACAGCATATCCAGGAGCTAAATAAAATGCTCAATGAGCGAGAACTGTTAGCCGGATCTTACAAAGAAAAGACACTAGCGGTCCAACTAAAAGATCAGCGTATTGCTCTGCTCAAGAGAAATATTCTGGACTTATTAGATAGCTACAAGGAGCGCTTGAATGAGACGGCTAACGAGTTAGCCAAGAAACGAGAAGAAATAGAAGAGGAATTTATCCGTCTTCCTGCTCGGGGCACGGACTATAACCGTAACCAGCGTTATTATGCACTATATGAGGAAATATTTCTTTCATTAATTCAGAAGAAAAACGAGCTAGAAATTGCTAAAGCAGGTACGGTACCTGATTTTGTGATATTGTCACCGGCTACACTGCCTAGCAGCCCAGTTGCTCCCGAAGTATTCTTGATTCGGGGAGCTGGTGGAATACTGGGAGTAGTTCTTAGTGCTGCTTTCCTACTAATTGCGTATATGCTGCACGATAAAATTAGTAGCCAATCAGAGCTAGAAAGGTATACCCAGGTGCCAGTAGTAGGAAGTGTACCTAAATACCGAAGGGCGAAATCGCTACCCGCTGTGTTGGTTGTAAATGAATCATCTAAGTTAGCAGTAAGTGAAGCCTTCCGCACTATACGAACTAACCTTCAGTTTATGGGGCTAAGCGGTGATCGCCAGATTGTGTCGGTAACTTCTACTGTGAGTACTGAAGGAAAAACATTCGTAGCGGTAAATTTGGCCAGTATTATGGCAATGTCGGGTCGGAAGACCGTACTGATTGACTTAGATATGCGTCGCCCTAAAATACACTTTGCTTTTGATGCTGATAATACTGCTCTGGGAATGAGTACTGTTCTAATTGAGAAGTATACGCTGGATGACTGTATCCAACAGTCTAAAGTAGATAATCTGGATTATATCCCGGCGGGAGCTATACCACCTAATCCGGCGGAACTAATTGGGAGTCAGAAATTTACTGATACATTAGAAGAACTGAAAGCGCGATACGATTTAATAGTGATTGACACACCTCCAGTAGGGTTAGTGACTGATGGAATGCTGGTAATGGAAAAAGCTGATGTACCTCTGTACGTAGTCCGGGCTGATTTTTCGCGCAAGGTATTCATCAAGAACATTGATCGGATTCAGACTACCCGGAAGTACGAAAATCTATCGCTCATCTTAAATAGTGTAGATTCTGTCAATGAATATGGTTATACCTACGAAAAGTATGGTCAGAACTACTATACTTCTGAGGAAAGGCCAGAGGGTTTGGTTGAAAAGTTAAAGAGTATTTTCAGTAGAAACTAAGCTATCCACTCGGGAGGGAATAGCGAACCTTAGCACTTAAAGAATAATTAACACTATCTCGAAAAAACATCTTTTGAGTTCCGGTACTCTGGTACTCAGTAAGTAGTGCTCCTACTTCTGTGTTTTTCAGTTGCATCTCCATACGACGCTCGGTGTAGTAGAGTACATTTTTTTCGTGAAAAACAGTTTCAATCTTTCGAACGTGATCTAGTGAATTCTCATAATAAACGGCCAGATACGGAATTTCCACATCACTAGGCTGGCGAGCTTGGTAAATACGAATGTTCCACTCGGTTGACTGGTCAGTACTGTCTTTCACCTGATAGCGACCTTGTAGTACAGGACGATTGATATTGGCATCGCTAAATAGCTTAAGTGTTTCTGCCCAGTCAGCACTGTCTTTTTGCATAGTCTCAACTTCTTGCCGCCCGTCAATAATGGCTGTCACTTCTACTGAAGGTTGTAATGAATCTAGGTGAGCTAGTTGCTGCTTCACCAAACTAGGCATATCAAAGTAAGGCTCTTGTTCTAAATCTGTCGAGACTTTAGAGGTATAATTGCATGAAACAAGAAGAAATAAAAAGATGAGACAGGAAAAATGCATACTTTGGAAACGATAATTTTTAGGGAGGGTTAACAACAGCACTCGACTATTTTCTGTTTATTGCTCTTCTGGGGTTATCTTGGGATAATCGCACTTTTCACTTAACCAAGCACTACATTTTTAAAAGAAGAATACTCAATAACCCAATCAACTGGCTCATAGATTCAAGAAATAGGGTAACTCACAGGTAAGACCTACATTGCCAAATTGTTCGTTACTTCTGTCAGAATTCTGGTGAAGCGGAAAAGCATAGCGAGTTGATGTAACACTTCGGATGGGTTTTAAGTTTCAGATTTTAGCAGCTTAATACGTTATTACTTAAAGACCCGAACACAACGCACTTTAACACTAATTTTATGAAAGCCATTTTTAACGACCAAGTGATTGCCGAGAGCAATCAGACCGAAGTAGTAGAAGGAAATCACTATTTTCCGCCCGAATCTATCAAACAAGAGTACTTTAAAGGGAGTAACACTCATACTACCTGCCCCTGGAAGGGAGAAGCTGCGTATTACTCACTAGAGGTAGATGGCGAAACTGCTACCGATGTTGCTTGGTACTATCCGTCCCCTAAAGACGCAGCCAAGCAGATCAAAGATCATATAGCGTTTTACACCAATAAGGTAAAGGTGAGTGAATAATAGAAATTGGATGCTGAAGACTGAAGATCGAAAAATAACGAAATGGAGAAGGGAAAAGCTATTAATCTTCTAATTCCTAATACTGTATAGCAACTGTCTGACCCCAATCCCAAAACAATAAATCAGGACTATAGTCCACCGACGGTTATCTGTGGACTATAAGCCGTGGACTAATGATAGTTAACAAATGAAAATTCTCGGAATTATTCCGGCTCGTTGGGCTTCATCTCGTTTTCCACAGAAAGTGCTGGCTGATATTGGCGGAAAAAGTATGGTACAGCGAGTGTACGAACAATCCCTGAAAGCCAAAAAATTAGATCAAGTAGTCGTGGCTACCGATCATGAGAAAATTGCGGAGCACATTGCCTCTTTCGACGGAAAAGTAAGCCTGACTAGTCCAGACCATCCCTCAGGCACAGATCGTTGTCGGGAAACTCTCGATCAACAGGAGGAAGCTTATGATTATGTAGTAAATATCCAAGGTGATGAACCGTTTGTGCATCCTGAAGCTATTGATGACTTGGCAAGTTTACTGGATGGTGAAACTCAATTGGGTACGTTGGTTTCCGAGATTCACGATGCTACGGTGCTAAGTAATCCTAACATGATGAAGGTAATCTTCAATACTCAGCAGGAAGCCATTTATTTCAGTCGCACTGCTATTCCCTACCTACGGGATATCCCGACTGATGCTTGGATGCAGCATCATATTTTTTACAAACATGTGCATCTGTACGCCTATCGGGCGGATATTTTGCGGGAAATCACCAAACTACCCGTCTCCTCCTTAGAAAAGGCAGAGTCGCTCGAGCAATTACGCTGGATTGAGAATGGCTACACCATCAAGGTGGGCATCACTAAGTTTGAGAGTTTAAGTGTAGATACCCCAGCAGATTTAGAGCGGGCTAAACAACAGATGGGTATCAGATAGCTGATGAGGGTGAGTCTTGCTCAGTTTCGGCGGTATAGTTCGGTAGGTTAATAGTAAATGTCGTTCCCTGATTTACAGTTGAGTTCACTCGGATTATGCCTTGCATCTTAGCAATGGTTTCTTTCACTAGAAATAATCCAAGTCCCGAGCTATCTTGATGATTACTAGCTCGATAAAACATATCAAAAATACGATCGATATGTTCAGCGGCAATGCCTAGCCCATTGTCTTGTACCTCGATAAAGACTTGCTGCTCGGTCACGTCAATTCTAATTTCTATATAGGGGTTGTCCTGGTAAGGATTATAGTAGCGCAACGCATTAGAAATAAGGTTATTAAAAACTACTTCCAGCCGTTTACTATCTCCTAGAAAAGTTGCTGAACTCTTAATAGTAGTGCGTTTGTCGATTTGCTCATACTGGGGGAGATGTGAGTAAAGATTGTAAGTTTCGTCGATCAATACTTGAAAATCAATAGCTTGAGGAGTGATGTCTAGCCGGGAGTTACGGGAGTAGTCCAGAATTTCCCGGACAAAACCATCGAGTTTATGAATAGAACGTTCTTGTAAACTCAAGTACTTCTCTATTGCGGGGGAAAGAGACTCATTGCGCATTAAACCAATAATACCTAATAGTGAAGTAAGCGGAGCACGCAAATCATGAGAGGTACGATAGACGAATACATCCATTTCCTGATTAAGCGTAATCAATTCGTCGTGCTTCTCTTCAATCTCCTGATTTTTTTGCTCCAGTTGAATATTGATGGCTTCTAGTGCATTAGCTGTTTGGGAAAATCGACGAGACAACAGAGCTGATTGAAAGAACAGAAAGAAAAATAGTCCAAACGGTGCGGCGTAAAACGTATTGATTATATTATTGGCATACAAGGCATCGTTGACCATTGCCATAAATAGCCCTAGAAACCCTAGTAAAAATAGCGTGATGTCATCTAACGAACGCCAAGAAGCCTTGAGTATACAAAATGTTCCGTAGGTAGCCACGCCGATGGCAAATATCTCGAAAGGAACAACTGTATGTGTAGCCCACCAGGTCGGTAGTACCACTACAGCCAAGCTGGCAATAGCCGCTCCCACTACACTTACTTGAACTAGCCAGCGGGGAATCATAGATGGATAAATAATCCGGGTAAATGTGGCAAATACTGGAATACATAAATAAAAACTCAGCAACTCGCTGCGTAGCATCCAGTCCCAAGGCATGATAAATCCTAGTACATGAAGGTCGGTGCTGAGAGTCCGAATAATGACTAACAGGCAAAGCCCACTGAAGTAGAGAGAAGACAGATTGCTACGCCGATGAATATACAGAATTAGGTGGTAGAGCGCCATAATAAAAAAGCTTCCCACTAAAAACGACATCAGGACGTAATCCCAAATCCATTTTCGGATAATAATTTTTGAGGAACCCAACTCAAGGGAATCCCATAAGCCACCTTTTCGGTAGTGATAATTAGAAACGTGAACTACTATATCTAATGTTTCGACTGGAGGTACAGAAATGATTTGGGGATAATAGCCCGGTTGAGCATCTTGGGCATTATTCGTTGCCTTTCCGACCTGATAGACTTCCTTACCATTAAGCCAGATTCGCATAGCAGTAGCCGCCGTATTGACTCGTAGTGATAAAGGGATGGAGTTAGAGGGTAGTTGCACTTTCAGACGATATGTAGCGTATCCGGTACCCGCACGAACAGAGTCAATAGTTGGCCATGTATCGGGTACAGATAGAAATCGCGTAGACACAGGCTGCTTTATTTCAAACGATTCGGGAGTGATGAATTGTTGCCAATAAAATGACCATTCACCACTAAGATCAACCTTGCCACCTCGTTCCCATGACCACTGCTTTAAGTCTAATAATCCTTCTTTAGCTTGCGGGGTGTCACCCGGCGGCGAACAACTAATAAAACTTGCTGAGATTAGCCAAAAAATAAGCGAGCTGAGCCTTAGGCGCATGAGGGAAATCTTGAACGAAGCAGTTATGCGTGTAAACAGTGTAATAATTTTACTAATTATACGCCTTTTTACATTAGTAGCGAAATAATCTATCGGAATGAGTGGTTGTTCAACTAATCCAAACTGTCTGTTGGTTGACAAACTCCCGAATGCCTAAGTAGGAAAGTTCGCGTCCGTAACCAGAAAGTTTAATGCCTCCAAAAGGTACTGCCGGATGCGAGGCCATCATTTTGTTAATATATACTGCGCCCGATTCCACCTGTCGAGCCAGACTCTTTCCCCGATCAATATCTTGAGTCCAGACGGAGCCCCCCAGTCCGTAGCGAGAATCATTAGCGACGCGAACCGCTTCTTCATCACTACTTACTGGGAAAATACCAGCCACCGGGCCAAATAGCTCTTCATCGTAAGCAGGCATGCCTGGAGTAATATCAGTGAGTACTGTCGCATTAAGAAAGGCTCCTTCCTTATCTGGTCGGCCACCACCCAGTAGCACTTTCGCTCCTTGTTTTACCGATTCTTTCACTTGCCCCAGCAATTCATCAGCCAGATCAATGCGAGCCATCGGGCCGTAATCGGTGGTTCCTTCATTAGGGTCACCCTGTTTCAATTGCTGCATTTTTAGCATAAAAACAGTCAGGAAATCATCGTAAACTGCTTGGTGTACAATGAATCGTTTAGCCGCAATGCAGCTTTGACCACAATTGAGCATTCGGGCTTTTACCGCTATTTCAGCTGCTTGATCTACATCGACATCCGCCAGTACGATAAACGGATCGCTACCGCCCAATTCTAATACGGTTTTCTTGATCTGCTCTCCTGCTATTTGCGCTACACTGCTTCCCGCTCGTTCGCTACCCGTTAGCGTAGCAGCTTTAACGCGGCGATCTTTCAGTAGCTTGCCTACTTTATGCGTAGAAATTAGTAGGCTTTGGAAAGCACCCTCGGGAAAGCCTGCTTCTCGAAATACCTCCTCCAGTGCCAAGGCACAACCTGATACATTGGAGGCGTGCTTTAGTATCCCGACGTTACCCGCCATTAAATTGGGGGCAGCAAAACGGATCACCTGCCAGAATGGAAAATTCCACGGCATGATTGCCAGCACCGGACCGATAGGGTTATAAGCAATATAGGCTTCACCATCAGGGACATTGAGTGGTTTGTCGCTTAAAAATCGCTCGGCATGTTCGGCGTAGTATTCGCAGGCTAAGGCACATTTTTCTATTTCAGCGATAGCTTCTTTTTTCACTTTACCCATCTCTTTGGTCATCAATTGGGCGTAGCGTTCTTTACCCTGTTGCAACTGACGAGCTGCGGCATACATACGTTCTGATCGTTCGGCAAAGGTCACTTGCTTCCAACATTCGTAAGTATCTTCAGCTTGGGTTAGAACTTTCTCTATTTCCTGATCAGAGTGCTCACTATATTCTCGAATCAGTTGATTGTTATACGGGTTGATACTTTGGATGAGCATAGGTAAAAAAGGTTATCTTTGGCGAAAATTACTTTGTATATTATTATGAAACAGCCCTCGTTGAAAAATGATTTACTGCTTCGTACCATTCGGGGCGAAAAAACTGAGCGAACCCCAGTGTGGCTCATGCGGCAAGCTGGGCGTATTTTGCCCGAGTACCGGGCAGTACGAGCAAAGTTAAGCGGGTTTGTTGAATTGGTAAAAAATCCCGAACGCGCGGCTGAAGTGACCATTCAGCCCGTTGATATTCTAGGCGTGGATGCTGCTATTATTTTCTCTGATATTTTAGTGATTCCGGAAGCAATGGGTTTGCCTTATGATATGGTAGAAAGCCGAGGACCGGTATTTCCGCGCACAGTGAGCAGCCAAGCCGATATTGACCGTCTTAAAGTGGCTGATATTTCGGATGATCTGGCGTATACGCCTGAAGCCATTAAGATTGTGAAGAAGGGACTAGATGGACGGGTTCCATTAATCGGATTTGCGGGCGCTCCCTGGACAATTTTTGCCTATATGGTGGAAGGTTCAGGCAGTAAAACCTTTTCCAAAGCCCGAGCGATGCTCTACCGGCAACCAACCTTATCGCGACAATTACTAGGAATGATTACGGAAAGTACCATTCGCTACTTGAAGGCTCAGATTGCAGACGGGGCTGATGTGGTGCAGATATTTGATTCTTGGGCAGGTATTTTGCCTCCGGTTCACTTTGAACAGTTCTCGCTGCCTTACATTCAGCAAATCTGTGAGGCAATTACTGAGGTGCCAATTACTGTTTTTGCCAAGGGAGCTTACGCCAACCTCACTGAAATAGGACAGCTCAACTGCGCTACCGTAGGCATTGACTGGAATACTGAAATTAGCCACGCTCGGTCAGTAATAAGTCCAGACAAGACGTTACAGGGCAATCTAGACCCTGCTGCTCTCTACGCCGATTTTGATCAAATTAGACAAGATACCCGACAAATGCTGGATGCTTTCGGTTCTCATCATCATATTGCCAATCTGGGGCACGGGGTATACCCCGATATTTCCCCCGACCATGTTCGCTGCTTTATCGATACTGTAAAGGAATATAGTGCTAACAAGCGGAGCAAGCTTCTCTAATCTAAGCCTTGCTACTCATCTTCCTCTTTCACATCAATCCCCAACTCATCTAACTGCTCATCAGCAATGGTTGACGGAGTGTCAATCATTACATCGCGGCCCGCGTTGTTCTTGGGGAAGGCGATATAGTCGCGGATAGAATCGGCACCGTCGAAGAGGGCGCACATGCGGTCGAAACCAAAGGCAATACCACCATGGGGAGGAGCTCCGTACTCGAAAGCATCCATCAGAAAGCCAAATTGCTTCTGCGCTTCTTCATCAGTAAATCCTAGTACCTGAAACATTTTCTTCTGCAAACCCCGATTGTAGATTCGGATGGAGCCACCGCCAATTTCTACGCCGTTAATCACCAGGTCGTAAGCATTGGCTCGTACTCCGCCTGGGTCACTGTCTAGCCTTTCAATATCTTCCGGCTTGGGCGAAGTGAACGGATGGTGCATAGCGTAGTATCGTTGGGTGTCTTCGTCCCACTCTAGTAGCGGAAAATCTACCACCCACAGTGGTTTGTAAACGTATTTGTCGCGAAGATTGAGTTCAGAACCCATGTGTAGCCGTAGTTCAGATAGAGCTTTTCGGGTAGGATTCGCGTCACCAGATAGTACTAGAAGTAAATCGCCTTCCTGGGCTTGCATAGTTTGCATCCACTCTTTTAGATCATCCTGGCTGTAAAATTTGTCTACTGACGATTTAAACGTGCCATTGGTGTTACACTTCACGTACACCAATCCTTTAGCCCCAACCTGCGGACGTTTCACAAAGTTGGTTAAGGCATCCAACTGCTTGCGAGAATATTCGGCGCAACCGGGCGCGACGATCCCTACGACCAGTTCGGCACTGTCAAAAACGTTGAAGCCTTTGCCTTGAGCAACCTTATTCAGCTCCACGAAACGCATCTCAAAACGAGTATCGGGCTTATCGTTGCCGTAGTACTTCATCGCATCAGCGTAACTCATTCGTGGAAAGTCTTCCGCTAGATCTAATCCCTTTACTTGTCGGAATAAATGTTTAGTCAGCCCTTCAAAGGTGTTCAGAATATCCTCTTGGGTAACGAATGACATTTCGCAGTCAATCTGGGTAAACTCCGGTTGGCGATCAGCTCTCAGGTCTTCATCGCGGAAGCACTTCACAATCTGGAAGTAGCGGTCAAAGCCCGAAACCATCAACAGTTGCTTGAACGTCTGGGGCGATTGTGGCAAGGCGTAAAACTCACCCGGATGCATCCGGGAAGGCACCACAAAGTCGCGGGCACCTTCGGGAGTGGATTTAATCAGTACCGGAGTTTCTACCTCGATAAAGTTTTCACCGTCCAGATAGTGCCGGGTTTGCTGCATCATGCGGTGACGAAGCTTTAGCTTTTCTCGTACTTCGTTACGGCGCAAATCCAGGTAGCGATACTTCATCCGTAGGTCTTCGCCACCGTCGCTATTATCTTCAATAGTGAACGGGGGCACCTTAGAAGGATTCAGTACCTCTAGATCAGTGACTTCAATTTCAACATCACCGGTGGGTAAATCGGGATTTTTAGAGTAGCGTTCGATCACTTTTCCACGGGCTTTCAGCACGTATTCCCGCCCTACATCCTGACCTCTTTTAATTAACTCTTCAGCGGTTTCGCCTTCTTTAAAAATTAGTTGGGTCAGGCCGTAGCGGTCACGCAGGTCAATCCACAATACTCCACCCTTGTCGCGTTTGCGCTGTACCCATCCAGTAAGGATTACTTCCTTGCCAGCATCTTCCAATCGTAGTTCACCGCAGGTATGAGTTCGTAGCATAATATCTATTCGGTTTAGGTTAACTCTTAGGGCTGTATCCACAGTGGCTGCATACACAGCGGTTGCAAAGTTAGCCTTTTTTGAAGCTAGGAAAAGCCTGGTTTACTGAAAAAGCTAAAGAGAAATATGTGGTTTATACTAGATATATCATTAGTTTTGGTGAAAAGATAAAATATCCGAATTTAATTCTGATTTATACAATAGTACCTAATCAATTATATGGAAAATAGCTATTCGCCTTCCCCATCTTCATCTCGTCGTCGTTTCCTGAAAAAGACGCTGGCCGGAGTAAGTCTCAGTACACTCGCAACTTCTCTACCCGTCAGTGCATCATCAAGTTTATTAAATTCAGATGAGAACAACGAAATGTACTGGGAGCAGGTACGTCAGCAGTTTGGATTAAGACCGGGGTTGATTCTGATGAATTCGGCTAACTTATGTCCTAGTCCTCGGGCGGTTTCCGAAGCAGTTTCTTCAGGTACGCAGGATTTGGACTTTGACGCTTCTTTTCATAACCGGAAGAAATTTGGTGAGTTGCGTACGGAGCTTCGGCAAAAACTAGCCAAGTATCTTAATGTGGAAGTTGATGAAATTACATTGACCCGTAACACCAGCGAGAGCAATAACACCATCGTGCAAGGATTGCCATTCAAGCAGGGAGATGAAGTAGTGCTGTGGGATCAGAACCATCCGACCAACTTACTAGCTTGGCAGGTGCAAGCGAAACGACTGGGTTTTACTGTAAAGGTGATTAGCACACCTGAAAATCCATCTTCGCCTCAGGAGCTTATTGAGCCCTTTTTACAGGCGTTTACTCCTCAAACCCGTTTACTCTCCTTCTCGCACATCTCTAACACAACTGGAGTTGCAATGCCGAGTGAACTATGTAAAATAGCCCGAGAACAAGGCGTAATGTCGATGGTAGATGGTGCCCAATCATTCGGAAGCCAAAACCTGGACTTACAGGCACTGGGCTGTGATTTTTATACTAGCAGTGCCCATAAGTGGTTCATGGGGCCACGGGAGATGGGTATTTTATACGTTCGTAAACCCCTAATTCCTGAACTTTGGCCGCATTTGGTAGGAGTGGGATACGATAAGTATGAGCCAGAAGATATTGAGCGGCTTTCTACGTTTGGGCAGCAAGATATTGCCAAACTATCAGCTTTTATCAAAACGGTAGAGTTTCACGAAACAATTGGTAAAGAAAAGGTAGCTCAGCGGATTACTGATTTGGCAGGTCAGTTGAAGGAGCAAGTACAGAGCCGTTTTCCCCAGGCTAAACTTATAACCCCTGTTGCTGAAGAAGTAAGCGGGGGAGTTGTTATCGTTCAGTTTCCCGACCAGGATCATGGCAAAATTTTCAATCGACTGTACGAACAGCACCAGATTGCTTGCGCTCCTACTGGGGGGCTTCGCTTTTCGCCCACCGTTTACAATACTTCTGAAGAGGTAGGTAAGGTGATGGATGCTCTCACTACCTTAATCAGTTGAGGATAAATTAGCCTTTCTAGGGCAACGAGAGGTCAATGCATTCGTTTTCATGTATGACAAAACCTACGTTGTGATCTCATGTATTGGCTTAAAACTTATCTTATTGCTTGCTATTCATTTTTCTGTTTTCCAGTATTTGGTCAGCAACTTTCTCCGAATGCTACCATCAGCTTACTTACCTATTCGCCTAGTGAACAACTGTATACCGCCTTCGGGCATAGTGCCATCCGAGTAAAAGACCCTAGAAACTCAATGGATATGGTGTATAACTATGGCACCTTTGATTTTGATGAGCCAGGATTTTATCTCAAGTTTATGCGGGGTAAGCTCAATTACAAGTTGAGTGCCTACGATTTTCGCTACGTAGAACTGGAGCAGCAACGACGGCAGATGGACGTGCGAGAGCAAGTCTTTGATCTGACACTAGCCCAAAAGCAAGCTCTGTTTGATTTCCTCAACACTAATTTATTACCTGAAAACCGTTTTTATCTGTACGATTTCTTTTACGACAATTGTGCTACTCGTATCCGTGATGCTTTTGAAATAGTACTAGGCGAATCCTTCCAACTAGACACCACTTTTATTGCAGTAGAGAATCGTAAAACTTTTCGGCAGTTGGTTAACGAGTATATGGCTCCTCAACCCTGGGGCGACTTCGGTATTGATTTGGCACTAGGAGTGCGAATTGACCAACCTACTTCGCCCTACCATTATATGTTTCTACCCGATTATCTGACCCAGGGATTAGGCGGAAGTTTGGTGATTCGCGATAACAAAAAAAATCCTCTAGTGAAGCAGGATAAGATCATTATGACTGGAAAGACGACCGGGAATAGTACTTCACCAAGCGTTGAGCCCCGAACGGATGTTTCCCGAACGGACATTCCACACTGGGCGACACCTCGCTGGACGAATCCACGCTGGGTTTTTATCACCTTATTCGCTTTATTTCTCGTCTGGACAATCCTGACTCGTAATCAAAAGCCAGTTCACTGGCCCGACATTGTATTTTTTACTTTGATAGGGTTGCTGGGAACACTGTTACTAATACTTTGGCTAGCAACCGACCATCAAACCACAAAAGAAAACTGGAATTTGCTTTGGGCGCATCCGCTGCATTTACTTACGGCTACACTTCTTACTCGTAAGCAGTTGGGTATCGGTGTAAAGCTTTATTTCTTAATTAATGGGCTCTTTTACCTTGGATTAATAGCTGGTTCAGAAGTCATTCCACAAGAGTATCATCCAGCAGTTATTCCACTGATTGCTCTCATTGCATTTCGTTACTTTTACAAGTATCACCAGATTAACCTACCACAGCGGGTTCCTCCGGTTGCTGCTCGGGCAACTTAGCCGTATCATCAATCTGAACACTGTTGTTGCCGATGATGATAGGCATTCCGAAGCGACCTTCTTCGGGACCATTTTCTAGTTTTAGCACGCCTCGGGGGCAAACTGCCGAGCAAATACCGCAGCCAACGCAGGAAGAGCGGATGATATTTTGTCCGCGTTGGGCATACCAGCGAACATCAATGCCCATTTCGCAGTAAGTGGAGCAGTTACCGCAGGAGATGCACTGCCCCCCGTTGGTAGTAATGCGGAAGCGAGATTTGAAGCGTTGTACTAGGCCTAAATAAGCAGCTAATGGACAACCAAAACGACACCAAACTCGGTTACCCATTAGTGGATAGAATCCGGTTCCAATCACTCCGGCAAAACCTGCCCCAATAAAGAAACCGTAAGTTTCTGCCATAGTGTAGGTGGGGATTCCGAGCAAGCTACCACTTCCGGTGAAGAAGGTATAAATCATACCAATGGTCATCAGTACCGCAAATACTAACACTCCGTGAATTAAGTAACGCTCCACTTTCCAGGCTCCGAGCGATTTATCCGAAAGTTGCCGGTACGGGTCGCCCAAGGTTTCGGCCAGGCCACCGCAACCGCACACCCAGGAGCAATACCAACGTTTTCCAAAGAAATAGACGAAGACTGGAACTGCTACAATAATCAAGGCAATGCCCCAAACGAGCATAAACAATCCTAACGTTCCATTATCGATGAGTTGGTTCAGACTACTAGGGAAGAAGAAATCGTAGTCAAGTGGCCAGATATTTTTAAAGTCAAAGTAAGGATTGTTAAGGCGAATGAGAATTTCAGGAATCAGAAAGGCAAAGGCTGTCTGGAAGAACATCACTGAAATAGTACGGATAATCTGGTAACGGTTGTGTCGGTAGTTGATAATCATCCGAATACCCATTACGATAATACAGATAGTATACAAAAAGCCGTACAAGAAGAATTCGCCCGCTGGATTTCCACTCAATGCCATACTCACTGGGTCAGCCAGTAAAATCCAGTTAGTCATGTAGTAGGGGTAGAAGTACAGTACGATGTAAAACAAAATCAGGAACGTACCGACTAGAATGCCTAACCAACCCCGGTGCTTCAAGGCTGAATGAAAGATGTTATTGTTCTTGATTCCGGGATGCTCCTCTACTCTTGGCAACAAGTACATCAAAGACCCGATAATGGCAGTGAGAAAGGTGAGTAGTAGCACGGTGAGCTTATTCTCGGCAATGAAGCCAACGGTTGAGGATTTTACGATAGCTGTTTTTAGTCCTTTGGCTCGGTACTTATCAATACCTTTCTGGCGAGCAATATCATTGTTGATATTTGTGACTTGTCCGTTTAGTTGGTTTTGTAATTCTTCGGCACTGCCAAATTGTTTTCCCTCTAGCCAGTTGGTATAAGCTCGCAGTTTTTGCCCCTTAAACTCGGCAGTCTCGCCCGAACCGAAAGCTGTCACAACTGCATCTAGCTGGTAAGTGCCATCGTTGTTAATAACTGTTTCTACAATTTGGCTTAGCTCTTCATCAGTAATACCGTATACTGCTTTGGCTTGCTCGTTTACTTTCTTAATGGTTGCTTCTAAACTTCTAATAAAAGCGAAGTTATTTCCGTAGGTTTTACCGAGCATTTCAGAAGCGGCCTCTTGGGTAAGCTGATAAGTAGAAGGAGAACCCGCGGTACTTATATTACCTCCTTTTTCTTCCTCTGTACCTAACTGCTCAAGAAGAACTTCTGTAGTCAGTTGGTAGTCAGATAGAAAAAAAATAGAGATAAAGAAGCCAAAGCCAGCGATAAATAAAGCCAGGCCAATGATTTGAATAATGCTTTTTCCGTGCATGGGTTGAGGGTTTTATAGTCCGAAGAGGGCAGCGATAGCACCTTGGCGCTTACGCTTTATGGGATGGTTAGGGTAATCTTGAATGAATTTTTGAGCAATTTCATCTTCGTGCTTCTGATAGAATTCGGGGTCAAAGTTGGCTTCCTCCAGATGTTCCAAAACATACTCAATACTGCGTTTTTCTCGTAGCCATCGGTCGCATACGTGGTGACGGAAGCGGATTCCCATCAAATTAAATCCGATGACTACTCCGCTTTCGCGGTCAAAGGCGATACGAATAGCTTTTTCTCCATCGGAATGTTCCCAATAGAATTGTTCTTCAAAATCTTGCTGCTGGGCATTGATTTGTCCGTATACCTGATACTCAATATCGAAGAACTTAGCCGAGTTGAAGAAGATACCCGGTACGTACTTCATCGGTTTTCCGCAGATAGTTTTGGCTACGGTTTCGCCCTGCATTCGTCCGCTGTACCAAATTTGTTCCAGTGGTCTTCGACCCGATGGTGGATTACGGTGCTGGGCACAATCGCCTACGGCATAAACATCGGGAATATTGGTACGTAGCTGCTCATCCACCATAATACCCCGGTTAGTTTCAATGCCCGATCCTTCCAGGAATTTTATGTTAGGATGAACACCAATGGTAATACCTGCAAACTGGCAGTGATATTCTTTCCCATCTTCTAGCACTATTGAAGAGACTCGTCCTTGGGAGTCGCCTTTAAATTCTTTAACACTTTGCTCGGTCAGCAGATTGATACCGTTATCGCGCACGTGGCGGCTAATCATCTGGGCTTCTTCAGGAGGTAGTACATGGCTCCAGTATTCTTTTTCCCGAATAAAGAAGGTGACCGGAATATGACGGGTGTGTAGGCATTCCGCCATTTCTACTCCTATCAATCCTCCGCCCACAATCACCGCTTGTTTTACGCCTTCGGTGTTGCCTTCCATCGCTTCAATATCCTGGTAGGTAATCATCCCCTGAATGCCTTTCAGGTTTTCGCCTGGCCAGCCAGCTCGGTTGCCGCTAGAACCAGTGGCCAGTAGCAACACGTCATAATTAAGAGTGCTACCACTTTGGAGGTTGAGCTTCTTCTCTAAAGTATCTACCTTCTGCACGTAATCCCGTACTAACTCTATATTATTTTTATCCCAGAACCAGTCTTCGTAGGGCTTGGTATGCTCATAGGTCATGTGCCCCATGTAGATGTACATTAGGGCAGTGCGAGAGAAAAAGTGGTCGGTTTCGGCGGAAATAACCGTGATTTTAAATTCACTAGCTGACTTTAACTTGCGGATATTTCGGGCGGCGGTGATACCGGCAATACCGTTTCCGATAATACAAACGTGGATCATAGAGTTGAAAGGTTTGTCAGGCAAATGTAAGCTACAGACAAGGTAGAAAAAGTCAGGAAGATTACATAGTTAGTAGTCCACAGTCGATAGTCCATAGTAAAATATTCTGTGGTCTGTCGACCGTGGACTATAAAGCTAAAAACTATAAACAACCCCGCCGGAAAGGCGCGTTGCTAGCCCTACATTTCTTCCTCCTACGTAGCGGCCTACGCCGGCTGAAACACCTAAGCTACTGGTTAATGGCACGTAGCCACTGATACCAATCTGGGTATAATTTACCCGAGTTTCGTTAAACGGAACTTCACCAGGAGTGATATCAGGGGCATCACTGTCAGAAATTTGGGTTTCTGACCATAGGTCGATATAAAAGTTCTTTCCAGCGTAGCCAATTTTACCAGCGAACAAGGTAGCATTAGGCACATTGTTGCTACGAACAGAATAACCAGCCTGTAGATCGATGAAGAAACCATTATTCACAAAGTACTGAGTCATTATGCGCGCATCTACCCGAGTAGATTGGTTTCCAATAGATAATACTGAGTTAGCTTCGTAGCCAGATAGGGGGGTGGCAATACCAGCTGCTCCTAAAAATGATAAACTTCCGCTTTCTGTCTCTAAATATAGAGGTCGCCACTTTAAGAATAATGCTGCGTCTTGTAATCCGCTTACATTCTGATCGGGTGCTTCTGGTTCATCGTTATTGCCCTGGGCAGCAATAAACGGTAAGTTTACGATAACATCTAGGTTATCGGTTAATCCATAGATACCGTATAAACTAACACTTTGGGTAGTGATTTCTCCACCGAAAGGTGCAGGTGCATCCATTCTCTCATCTCCAAAGAAAAACTCATCGTAACGTTCCCAAGAATACGATACGACCAAACTGCCATGCCCCTTTCCTTTCATAAAACAGTCGACTAATGATTGGGAATTTGCGGGGGTAGTTAGTAGTAAATTGGAAATAAAAGTAATACTACTAAGTAAGATGATAATCCTATTGCTCATACGAAATTGCGTTAAAAGGTTGAATAATTATTGAAACTTTATTCGGGTATATCTGAGTTAGACGCAATTATGTTACTGTCAAATAATTGTTATGTCTTCAGCTTGACAATTGAGAAAGTGTAAAGAAAAATTAATATTAGTAATTACTATTTAGAGTAATTAGCAGAAGTAGGAGGCCATATGTCAATATGGTGACATTTTTAAGTTATCCAAACTTGCCTTGGCACGTTAATGGTACAAAAATCAACTAAATATATTTACATCATGAAAATACTAGTAGCTGCAATAATATTAGCGTATAGTTTTATTCCACAGAACATTTCTGAGTTTACTAAGGGTGCGAACGGTTTATTAGAGTCCCAAGTAAATAATGGGTTGGTTGACTATGCCGCTATTGCTAAAGATCCTGCTCAGATTAAGCAACTTTACGATGAAGTAGGAGGCATATCGTTGGAAGGTGCTTCGGATGCTGAGAAAAAGGCATTTTATATCAATGCTTACAACATTGTTACGATTCATCAGATCATTCAGAATTATCCGGTGAAGTCACCGATGGATATTAATGGCTTTTTTGACAAAAATAAGCACAAAGTAGCAGGAGCATCCCTCACACTAAATGAGTTAGAGAAGGAGCACTTACTTAAAGATCATTTTGATGCCCGTGCTCACTTTGTATTGGTTTGTGCAGCCATGAGTTGTCCGCCTTTGGCTAGCTTTGCCTATCAGGCAGATCAACTTGACCAGCAACTAGAAGAAAGAACTCGAGAAGCGCTCAATAACCCAGAGTTTATTCAAGTAGATAAAAACAAGAAAAAGGTACGTATATCTAAGATTTTTGATTGGTACAAAAGTGACTTTACTAAAAATGGGGCATCAGTTTTGCAGTATATCAATCAATACCGTAGTGAGAAAATACCTGAATCTTATAAAGTAGGGTTCTACGAGTATAGTTGGGCACTTAATAAGCAATAAATTACCCTATTAATTAACTAACACACCGAAGCATTTACAAAACCCAACCTAAAGGTTTGGGCTTTTTTGTATGCCATGATTGATACTGTCTACAAAGTTGGCTAAATGGAAAGATTGAAATTGTAAATAATTATGTATAACGTCAATAAAATACAAATAAAGAGGGCGGGTATTATGAAATATATACTTACTTTCTTACTTCTGGCAATTACTCTTGATGTACCTGCCAAACCACTTACTACTTTTTTTGCTGATGCTGATAAATTTCTGAGTAAGTGGGTTATGAAGGGCGATGTAGATTATGCAGGAGTAAAAAAGAACTTTGCTCAGATTGAGTCACTCTATCAGCGAATTGCCGAGGCCGATTTATCTCAAGCAACTGATACAGAAAAGAAAGCCTTTTATATTAATGCTTACAACTTGATAGTAATTTACCAGGTGGCAAAATACTATCCACTTAAATCTCCACTAAACAAAAGTGGTTTTTTTAATCAGGTAGATCACAAAGTGGCTGGAGAAAAGATGACATTGAATTTTCTGGAAATCAAGAAAATTGTGCTGCCTTTTGGAGACCCTCGTATTCACTTTGCAGTGGCATGTGCTGCCAAGAGCTGCCCTCCTTTAGCCAGTTTTGCTTACGTTCCCGATCAACTCGATGAACAATTAGCCCAGCGTACTAAAAAGTCAGTGAATAATAATGAGTTTATTCAAGTAAAATCAGATGCTAATCAAGTAGCTGTGTCTAAAATCTTTGCTTGGTACAAAAAAGATTTTACACAGGGAGGGCAAACCATTGTTGAGTTTCTAAATAAATATCGTGAAGATCCGATTCCCACTTCTTATAAACTAATTCACTACGAGTATGATTGGAGCCTGAATGATATGTAATGATCGATAAATGATCATTAATCATTACTCACTAGTCATTCGTCATTACTTAGGAGCTTCCATCACTGTTCCGCAATTATTGCACGTTCGCAATTCTACCGAATTATGAAATTCATTAATAATTGGGGGTAATTGCTTCACAATATCTTCTAGCGGAAAGTATTCTTCGTATAGTTTATTTCCGCAATTCTCGCAAAACCAAAGTAGCCCATCGGTATGGTCGGAAGTGCGAATCTTTTCAATCACCATACCAATAGTATTTGCCAGGCGACGCGGACTGTGGGGTACCTTAGCTGGTAGCAGAAATATTTCGCCTTCGCGGATGACAATATTCTTCGTCTGATTATTCTCTCGCACTTTCAAAGTAATATCTCCCTCAATCTGATAGAAAAACTCCTCAGTCTCATTATAGTGAAAATCTTTGCGGGAGTTTGGCCCACCCACTATCATTACAATAAAATCTTTAGTCTGTTGGTATACTTGAGCGTTGCCTACAGGTGGTTTAAGTAGGTGGCGATGTTCGTCAATCCAGGATTTCAAGTTATGTACTTCAGGAATTTTCATAAGAGTGCTTAGTAAGGTAGTGCAGCGGTTTCTTGTTAAAAAGAATACTATGGGTCAGTGAATTTTTTTACGGATTAAGTGCAAAGTATGGTTGTCTTAAGGCTGATAATCACAGTTGCAAATTGCCCAGAAGATAAATTTTAAAGGTGTATAAGCAAAATTACTAAACAATCAGCGAGAATCACTCAATCTATTCCTGTATCTCGTTTATGCTCCAATAATTGTTGACGTAAGGAATCAGGAATGAGTTTTGACTTACGTTCCTCATAATCATAATGTACTAGTGTAGCTATACCTTTTACTCGTACCTTACCTTGCTGCCAAATTTCCTGGCCTACTTGGAAAGAAGAGTTTCCAATACGGTCAATAAAAGTATGAATCATCACATCGGTTCCGTAGTGTAGTTCTCCTACAAAATCCAGCTCTACTCGAGCTACAATTAGACACCATTTTTTAGGATCTAAATCAGGAGTAAATAGCTCAAAAACTGGCTTTCGGCTCTGCTCGAACCATACGGGTACTACGGTATTATTGATATGACCTAATGCATCTGTTTCTGAAAATCGGGGAGTAATCAGTTGCTTGAACATGGTGATTGTCTATAGTGATAAAATTTTTATCCGAATGAGAAATAGAACTCTGAGTTTCAGTCAGAAGAAGAAAGCCATGTTTACCTATTCAGAGTTAGCTTTCTCTAATCTTACCATTATACAATAAAACTATAAAAGTTGCTCGATAAAAATATCTACTAAGATTTTGAATTTGTCGAAGGGATTTGAACAAAAACTGTTCGGTGGTATCAATATAATAGACATTAAGCATAAAATATAACATTGCAAAAAATATATTTAATACAATCATGTATTGAAACGATTTTTTCATTTTTATTCAAATTGACATAATTTATATATGAAATAATAGGGTAATTTATCAAAATGATTTAATTATCACTGTTATATATTATATATAATGTGTTATCAATAATCTGGTAAACAACATCATATATGTAATTATTACAATTATACTTTTATCCATTAAATGAAAATAATTCTGATACTCCAAGCTATGGTTTTTGTACTATTCCAATCTACAATGACTGCTGTGGAAGCTACAAGAAAAGTATCAACATTAAATTTTTATATTAATGGAGCTGAATGTTTGGAAGAGAAGTTATGTAAGTATACCGACGACTGGTGTTTCAGCACCTCGTATTTGTATCTTATTATTGGTTAATTTATTTATTTCTTATTATGTGTTCTCTGGCACTTACTCTAATGAGAGTGCTAGTCATCTTAATAATACATCTACAAATAATAATCCTGTTTCTGGATACTATCAGCCAGTTAATTTTGACCTTATTAAAGGGTGGGATTTTGAAGGATTACGGGGGCGATCATTTGATACAAAAGTATATTTAGATGGGCTAGATTTACATCACCAACATATTCCAGGCCTGTACCCTACTGTACAAACTACCAAAGACAATAGCGAAATAGAAGGATCACTCAATGGTTTTGCGGTGCCTCTTCGTGCCATACGACATAACAGTAGCAACCGAGAAACGCGGCGTAGGTATTCTAGAGCAGAGCTTAGAGCTTACATCGATAAGAGTCTAGCACCTGCCAGTCGTATGGGAAGAACTGTATCTGGTCGCTATTATTATTCTCGTATAGGAGAAGAGTATGTTTATCAGATTCGAATGAAACCTACCAAACGATGGGATAAAGACAATGGGGTTCCCTCGGGGCAAGGGCAAGATTTATATTGCTCTATCATGGATCTGAAACAAGATCACACCGGTAGCCCAAGACGCTCTAGGGATGCCTCTTTTAGAATTAGAATGCATGGTGACTATGCTAATATTGTCGTCAATGGGGATAATGCTGATGGTGCTAACTACAAAGAGACCAGTAGTCATTTTGCTCTCAGGGAAAAGGTATACTTACCAGAATTCTACGATGGTGACTGGCATACATTTACAGTCAGGGTAAAATGGCACCCTAGCGAAGGGCACACATATATATATTTTGATGATCGTTTGATCTGGAGTCGTACCAACTTCACTAATTGTTATCGCGACGATCAACATCCTGATTTAGGTCCTTACTTTAAATTCGGAGTGTATGATGCAGGATTTGTAGCGAATATGAATTCCGGATCTAACGAAAAGGAGGCACTAATTGACTACGCTGCTTTAGGATTTTACAACCCCAATGGCAAAGGTTATGAGAAGTACGCTCAGAAAGCAGTAGCTAAGAAAAATATTCCTCCTACAGTTAATCTAGTTCAGCCATCAGATGCCACTTACATTAATGGCGATGATATTACCCTAGTAGCTGAAGTAAGCGACAACGACGGAAAAGTAACCAAGGCTTCTTTTTGGATAAATGGAAAGCAGGTCAATGAGCAATCTCTTTCTACGGAACGAGGATATGTTACCTATACGTGGCCATCTGTATCAACTGGAGTATATCAAGTTCAAGCAAAGGTACAAGATGATCAAGGAGAGATATCAGCTTCATCTATCTTAGTCTACGAGGTAGGCGATGGTGATGGTTCTTCGTCTTCCCCAGAAGCTCCTGGAGCTCCACCTGCGGCTGAAGTAGGCGAATCTGGTTTGCGTTATGCATATTATGTAGGGGAATGGTCATCGCTTCCTGATTTTGATCAGCTTACCTCAGAAAGTGAAGGGGTTTTACCGAACTTTAGTTTTGATCCTGCCATTGGTAAGCTGTATACGATGGGCTTTGTCTACGAAGGCTACTTGCTGGTGGAGCAAGCTGGGGAGTATACGTTCTACGTGAATGCTAATGATGGTAGCAACTTCTATGTGGATGGCGAAGAAATCATCAACAATGATGGTCGTAAAGAGGAAGCTCAGGAAAAGTCAGGAAGGGTACGTCTATCAGCGGGGTATCATCCGATTCGGTTGACGTTCTTTGAGCGGTGGGGGCCTCAGGTGTTAGAAGTGCGTTACCAAGGACCAGGCGTGTCATTACAGTCTATTCCCGATGATAAACTCTTCCTGAATGCGCCAGAAGATGAAATTGGTACTTCAGAGCCAGTTCCTAATATTACCCCTTTGGTAGATGCTGGTAACGATGTAGAGATTATGCTACCTCAAAGTGAAATAACCCTGAATGCTACTGCTACTGACAAGGATGGAATAATTACTAGTTATCAATGGTCAGTTTTATCAGAGACTTCAGCAACAATAACTAGTCCCAACTCAGCTGAAACCACAATAACTGGTTTACAGGAAGGTATCTATCAATTTGCTATTACCGTAACTGATGATCGATCGGCTACCTCTAGCGATACCGTAGAAGCCACAGTGCAGGCTGCGCCCAATATTCCTCCGGTAGTAAATGCTGGTAGCGATATAGAAATTACGTTACCCCAAGCTGAAGTGTCTCTGCAAGCCGATGCCAGCGACGAAGATGGAACTATTGTAAGCTACCAGTGGTCAGTAGTATCCGATAATTCAGCAACTATTGCTAGTCCAACGTCAGCTCAAACTATAGTGACTGACCTAGAGGAAGGTACGTATTACTT
This sequence comes from uncultured Flammeovirgaceae bacterium, assembly GCA_937883755.1. Lineage (GTDB taxonomy): Bacteria > Bacteroidota > Bacteroidia > Cytophagales > Cyclobacteriaceae > Tunicatimonas. Next base: position 102,124 of record CAKZYA010000038.1, read on the forward strand.
TGCCGTCAGCGTGGAAGATGATGAAGAAGGGATAGCTGCTGATACAGTGAAGATAGTCGTAGAACCTGCCCTCAATATTACCCCTTCGGTAGATGCTGGTAACGATGTAGAGATTATGCTACCTCAAAGTGAAATAACCCTGAATGCTACTGCTACTGACAAGGATGGAATAATTACTAGTTATCAATGGTCAGTTTTATCAGAGACTTCAGCAACAATAACTAGTCCCAACTCAGCTGAAACCACAATAACTGGTTTACAGGAAGGTATCTATCAATTTGCTATTACCGTAACTGATGATCGATCGGCTACCTCTAGCGATACCGTAGAAGTCACAGTGCAGGCAGCACCAATAGTGGAAAATAAAGAGCCTCGGCTAAATTACGCTTACTATGAAGGGAAGTGGTCTAACCTGCCTGATTTCAATCAAATAACCGCAGTTGAAAGTGGGACAGTAGCTAACTTTGATATTAGTAAACGTCAGCAAGATGAATATTTTGGCTTTGCCTTTACCGGATATATTGATATTCAAGCCACTGGAACGTATCGCTTCTACACCACATCTGACGATGGAAGTGCCCTCTATATTGATGGAAAGAAAGTTGTAGATAATGATGGACGGCACTCAAGGCAAGAACGTTCAGGTTCAGTGAGGTTGAGCAAAGGAAAGCATCCTATTCAGGTAGTATTCTTTGAGCATACGGGGCAAGAAATACTAGAGGTACACTACCAAGGGCCAGGCATCGATAAAATGTTAATTCCTGATGAGATACTTTCTCTAGAAGGTGACCCAGAACCGGATGTTCCTGTGATTGAAGAAGACAACCTAATTTACGTTAACTTTCACCGTCAAGGACGTGACGAAGCTGAAGGATGGAATAATGTAGACCGATCTGAGAAATCACTTCTATTAGAAAATGCCGACGGTACTTCATCATATGCAATGCTAAAGCTGGAAACCAACTGGGGTGGAGACAACTACAAAGGGTTTACTACTGGAAATAATAGTGGGAAATATGCAGATGCGGTAACCCGCTCGTACTTCTGGAC
>CAKZYA010000039.1 GCA_937883755.1 uncultured Flammeovirgaceae bacterium
ACCGGAGACCGGAGACCGGAGACCGGAGACCGGAGACCGGAGACCGGAGACCGGAGACCGGAATTTTTTAATTTCTAACCATTCACGCAAATTTTAATATCTCTTAATCTATAATTTCTGAACTCCCAGCACCACGCGCCCCGCTCTTAGCTTTCTACATTTTATCTTTCACATCTCACATTTCTTATTTCTCATTTCTAATTTCTCATTTCATATTTTTCCCCGAACACTGTCCACCTTGTACGCAACTGAACAAAAATACAATGATCTGCCAATGAGACTTGTTTTTTCGTAATTTTTTAAGGATAATTTGCCAACGTTTTTGTTAAAAAATAGTAATTTAAAAGTGAAACAACATATCCAATTACATTAAATACTGTTTTATGGGATCCATTGCTATACCTCTTCCATCGGCTAGTGGCCACCAAGACATTGAAGTAGACATTCGCGTGAACGGAAAACTTCAACAGCAAAATTACCGAGTGGAAGTTTTTTACTGGAAAGATTGTTACCATCGCCACAATCGGGCGGAGTGCATCCGGGAAATTCTGAATGGCTACGATAAAAGCTGGCAACTGTACTACATCGGTATGCCAACCGAGGAGTACGTACCTATTACTTTTATGAAGCGTAGCGCTTAATTCTACAGAAGCTTTTTCTGCTTTAGCACGTCGCGCAGTTCACCCATACCAGGGTTTTTCAACCAGGTATCGTCAATCTCCAGTACCGGGAATTTTAATTTTCCTTCGTATTGGTTGCGTACTCGTTGGGCAGCCTCTTCGTCTTCTTCTACATTACGGTAAGTGAAATCGACCCACTCCCGTTGGAGAAAATTCTTAAAGCCACTGGTTTTTAAACACCAGTCGGCACCATATAATACAGGTTGGGAATCACTCATTGCACCACTTTTTTAGGAGTAGGAAATATACTAGCTAATTGGGCTGCATTGGCAATAATGAATGGAGCTACGGCCATGGTTAAAATAGATACAGCTAAAAATACTTGATAGTTGTTATCAGAAATTAGTTCATTATCTAACCCGGTTTTAGCCAGAATGAACGAGAACTCTCCGATTTGAGCCAGCCCGAATCCAACCATTAGCGAGTTCTGAACCGAGATCCTAAGTGCTCGGGATGCCAAAAACCCAGCCATAATCTTAACCAGTACAATAAATACAAACCAGAAAGCAATGGCCGCTGGCTCAGTCATAAATACGCGGTAATCGAGCAACATCCCCATCGATATGAAGAAAAAGCTAATGAACACATAGCGAAAAGGCAGAATACAGGAAATCGCCAAATGATTGTAATCTGTTTCGGCAATAATAAGTCCGGCAATAAACGCCCCCAGTGCCAGCGAAAGGCCCATTTGCTGAGTAAGTAACGTGATGCACAGCACTACCAGAATGGTGGCAATGAGAAAAACCTCCTGATTACGAGCCCGCATTACTTCTTTAAAGAAACGGGGAATGATAAACTTAGCTAAGACCCACGCCACCAGCGCAATACCAGCTAATTTACCCACTAGTATTAAAATAGTCATTATTCCCCCTTCGCTCTTACCAGCAATAATAGGGGTGAATAACATCAGCGGCACGATGGCAATATCTTGAAACAGCAGCATAGCCAGGATGGCTTTACCGTGCGGGGTGTTGATCTCCATCCGGTCTTGCAGCAGTTTAATTACAATAGCGGTACTACTGAGAGCGGTGACAAACCCCCAGAACACAGCTTCAGGCAACGCTCGATCCATTCCCATCATTAGAATAGCAGTAATACCGATGGTAAATACTACCTGCAACAACCCACCGAGCAGTACATAGCGTTTGATCTTCATCAGGTTACTAAAGGAAAACTCTAGTCCTACCGTAAACAGCAGAAGGATGACCCCAATCTCAGCGAAGATTTCAACATCATGGGTGTTTTTGAGTAAATCTAGAGTACTAGGCCCTACCAAAATACCAGTAACTAGGTAGCCAATGATGTAAGGTATCTTAAGTAGGTTGCATAGCATGACAATAACTACTGCCACCGCAAATAGGATGGCAATATCAGTCAGCATAGGAATTTCGGTGACAGCAGCAAAAATCATAGGTTAGAATATTTTCAGTAGTTAGTACGAAAGATTTCCTAAGGTGTTTTCGACCCCTTTATCTTGATCAAACTCTTTAGTGCTGTCAATATACTAATGAACCATTTAAGGAGCCGAAAGATATGGTCAACTTTTCATTATAATTGATAGTATTCACCTTCCCTACTGACTTATTTTTCACCTACTCTTTATCCCTCTGATTACGGGATTTTCAATACACGCTTAGACAAATAAGCTGGTTGATTTGCAGGAACAATCACTTTTTATCACTTTTCAAAATTATTTTAACCCTAACGTACCTGATCATGAACCGTAACATTTACCTACTGGCGGCAATCTGTTTTCTAAGTAGCAGTATTTTTGCCCAATCAATCACCCTTCCCCCGAGTGGTAGCAATCAAAAAAGTGAGGTAACTCAGTACATTGGAGCACTAGCTAAAGTCACTATTGCTTACAGTAGTCCTGATGTTACTTCCCCTACCGGCGACGATCGTACCGGACAAATTTGGGGGCAAGTGGTGCCCTACGGGCTTAACAATCTAGGCTTTGGTCCGGCTACTGCAGCTCCCTGGCGAGCAGGCGCTAACGAGAATACTACAATTACCTTTTCACACGATATGCTAGTAGAAGGAAAACCTATTGCCGCTGGCACCTATGGCTTACACATGATTGTAGAAGAAAATGAACCCTGGACACTAATTCTTTCCAAAAATGCTTCCGCCTGGGGTAGCTACTTCTATGATGAAAAAGATGACGCTCTTCGGGCAGAAGTAAAACCAGCCGAAAGCGAGTTTCACGAATGGCTTACTTACGAATTCATCGATCGCCGGCCTGATCAAACTACGGTAGCTCTGATGTGGGAAAATAAAAAAATACCTTTCACCATTGAAGTACCGAATGCAACCGCCTTGTATTTGGATAATATGCAACAGGAGCTTCAATCTACCGCCGGATTTAACTGGCAGGGCTGGAGCCAGGCCGCTAATTTTGCTCTTCAAAATGATACTTTATTAGAGGAGGCTTTAACCTGGGCTGAAACTGCAATCAGTGCGCCTTTTGTTGGTCAAGAGAACTTCAATACCCTACAAACTAAAGGTCGAGTTCTGGATAAGCTAGGTCGTAGCGAGGAAGCTGAAACTATGCTAATGCAAGCGATTAATCACCCCACTGCCGGACCATTACAAATTCATGGTTACGGACGGCAATTGTTGACCCAAGGTGAAACTAAGAAAGCACTGGAGGTATTCCAACTCAATGCTGAGAAGCACCCTGATATCTGGCCGGTAAATGTTGGCTTAGCCCGGGGATACTCTGCCACAGGCGACTACAAAAAAGCGTTGAAGTACGCTAAACTGGCTCACGAAGAAGCTCCCGACACACTGAACAAAGACAATTTGCAAGCCGCTATTGAGGTACTAGAGCAAGGTGAAGACTTTAACCAGTCTAATTGATCGTTGTAATAGAATATTAATTTAGGGGTATTTTCCCAGGACGAGCGACAGCGAATTCTGGAGCCTCCTGCTTGAGATGCCAGAATTTGCTGTCGCTCGTCCGTCAAGAGTATTTATATTTTATCCCTAAATTATTTTACTACTATAGATAGCAATTATTGATTGCTTACGATACTTAATCTCGAGACAAGTTCAGCATAATCAGCACTCCCCATTCCTAGGAATGGGGAGTGCTGATTCTTACTAATGAACAATCCCAGGGTAGAGCTCCGAGGAATACTCTCAATTAAATCCCCCTGCACCCCATTTTCCATAAGGGGGAAATAGTCAACGGGCAGACTAAGTTCACTCTGTGGACGAAATAGACCTAATCATCCTTTCCCCGCGCCGCGTGGGCTTAGAAAAAAGACTACTGTAAAATAGGACTGGGAGATTTCTCCGTGATTTTACTATAGGAAGTGCACTAATCAACCAATATTGGGATAAATCACTTAAGCTCGGCCTTCAATTGGTCAAGTCCCTTCAGATTTTGTACTAAGACTTCTTTTACATCCTGTTCATCCTGATGGCCAATAACCCCGATAGGACCTTGGTAGTTACTGTTTTGAATAGCTTGCATCATCGCTAATTCTTCGGTACCATCTCCTAGTGCCAGTATTTTCTCTCCCTCTCTCACCATACCGTTGAGATTAATACACAGTAAATGATCTTGCATCTTCTCTAACAGTGCCGGAAATTCATCAATTTCATGGTGAGCGTGATGAAAATTGTAAACCATTCCTAAGTGATCATCACCTAGCGAATCAATAATTGCTAACTGATTCATTGGATTACCAAACCAATCGCCGTGATTATACATACCTAACGTACACCCCTGCTGCTTAGCCCGTTCTCTAAAATCAGCAATAAAGGCAATGGTGCGCTGACGTTTTTCTTCATCAGATAATCCTTCAAAAAATTGGGGTGAGAACGAAAACCAGCATTCAGTTTGTACATTATTAGCTACTATCTTGTCCCACAGGGCTTCATTGTCCTCACCTAAGTAACCTACTGAATCCTGATCAATCCAAAACCAAACTGACTGGAGATCGATGTTGTATTTATCTAGCATCTCAAGTTCGGTCTCAAAAGTGGGCAAATGTTTCTTACGCCAATCGTAGGCCAGCTGAGAAATACCTAGCTCCTGTAGCATCGCTGCCCGCTCTTCGGGGCTGCGCTCCTTACTGTCAAACGGCACAATACACCAAGCCACCAGATTTGATTTGTCAAATAAGAAAGAAGCATTTTCAGTTTGGTTACTTTCTTTAGGAGCACAGGAAAACATCGCACTCAGTCCTAGCAGCACGAGCAGAGTGGTTTTAATATTCATAGCTTTTATCATGGTTGGTATCCTTCGTTATAAAATACACTTAATCCATCTTTTCCAGCTACGGCGATATCATTTCTTCCGTCACCGTTCAGGTCAGCTACAGTCATAAAAAGCCCAGCCCCTTTACCCACTCCCAATGAGCCATAACTAATGGTATGCTTAGTAAACGACTCCCCGTTCCATTGAAAGTAGTACAACCCGAGCGGATCACCCGAGCCAGGATCACGACCGTTATGCGCCCGGAAACGTTTTCCGGTAATCAGTTCGGGTTGACCGTCACCCGTTACATCTTCCCAAGCCATCGTATGGAATTGCGCGTTATAGGGATCAATCGGGTGAGCAATCCAGCTTCGTTGTCCGCTTTCATCTGAGCTTTGCTCGTACCAGACTAAACCATAGCCATGCCCCTGCCCAACAATTAGATCATTTTTACCATCATCATTCACATCTACAACCAAGATCGGTACACTAGCTGAGCCTAATGATAGTTCACGGTGCATTTTCCACTCACCCGAGAAAGGGTCACCTGGAGCTTCATACCATTGTTCATTACTGATTAGGTCTCCTCGGCCATCGCCGTTAATATCCCCAAAGCCCAGTCCATGTCCCTGTTCTGGTCCTACTTCGTAACGGGCAAACTTACCATCTTCCAGCTGATAGAACTTAAGTTCCTTTCCGGGATTGTTCGGCACAATTTCCGGTTGTCCATCACCATCAATATCCCAGGCCTGAGCGCATTCTACCGGGCCAGTAGAATCAATAAGGTGCTCTTTCCACATTTCATTACTACCCGGGTTTTCCCGCCATAGCATGGTCTGATCGCCCCAACTTCCGGTGATAACATCTAAGCGACCATCATCATTAACATCCATCGGAATGCTGGCAAAGTCGTTATAATATTCCCCCCCACCCCAGCGAGCTACATTGGTAATAAAATGACGGTGCTGGAAGTTTGGCCCTTCGTACCAAAATGCGCCGGACACTAAGTCTAATGTATCATCCCCATTTACATCAAATGCACCCACTGCTTCGTAGCTTTCCATAGCGATATTCTTTTGGTGAAACTGTACAGGCTTTTCAGGAGGACTCTCAGCTTGGCTCAGCACCTCTAGTGGCATAGAGCAACACAACAAATAGAGTAGCCGACGAACTAAGTAGTGATAATCAAAAGTTAGCATCAGGGTTGCAACTTAGGTGGATAGGTCAAAGGTTTTGCAATTTGAAAATAGCTGGTTAGCAGTAACCGTAAATCTACGAAACTTCTCGGAAAGCTTAGCTGAGAAAACCTACGTAACCAAGTAGTGCTCTTAATTAAACTCTTCTGCTACCAAAAGTGCTACTTCAGCAAACCAGACTGAACGACTTAAAACTTCTATCTACCGCGAGAAAATAATCACTCGTCGATAATAATTAGGCAATCCCCTGTAAATATCTCATTTTTAGACGACTTCACACCAACTAACCTTTATAAGCATGGAAAATTACCAAGATCAGCTTGATCAGGCCTATAACTTGATCATTGAATACACTCCTAGACTATTATTAGCCATTATCACGCTCATTATCGGCTTATGGATTATCAACCGGATTACCGGGCTACTCCGTAAAACACTTAATAAACAATCGTACGACCCAAGCCTGATTAAATTCTTAATGAGCTTATTGAGTTGGACACTCAAGCTTTTGCTCTTCATTAGTGTAGCGGGAATGGTAGGTATTGCAACTACCTCTTTCGTAGCAGTACTCGGGGCGGCTGGTTTAGCCATTGGATTAGCTCTACAAGGAACACTAGCCAACTTTGCAGGTGGGGCACTTATTATGATTTTCCGCCCTTATCGGGTTGGTGACCTGATAGAGACTGAAGGGCATTTGGGGGTAGTGAGAGATATTCAGATCTTTACTACCATTCTTAGCTCGCCTGAAAGCAAGACGATTATTATTCCTAATGGGGCAATTTCTAACGGTAGCATAGTAAATTACACTGCACTGGGAGTTATCCGAGTAGACCTAACCGTGGGCATTTCTTACGGAGCAGATATTGACCAAGCGAAGAATATTCTTTTGGAACTTATGAAAAAGGATAGTCGAGTTTTATCCGACCCCGCTCCATTTGTAGGAGTACAGGAATTAGGCGATAGTTCGGTTAACTTAGCAGTACGCCCTCATTGCAATCCGGCAGATTACTGGGACGTATACTTTGATACGCTCGAAAATTCTAAAAAAGCACTGGATGCTAATGATATAGAGATTCCGTTTCCTCAGATAGACGTTCATCTTGACGGAAAATAAGCTAGCTACTTCATGATGTATATTTGGTGTCGCTTATTAAACAGCCGGGCTAACCCGGCTGTTGCCGTTACAACCCTTTGCGAACCCAATAGAAAGGTAACTTGTAAATGGCAAATAATACAAGTAGATTACTATTACCACTACTAACCTTATTTCGCTACTATCAATGCTGCAACGATCTAGCCTTCCCTACTTTAAGATCATTCTACTATTACCAATACTTGCCGTATTCGCTCTCCCAGGTTTTGCCCAGCCCCACTGGAAAGAAATCGTTTCGGTAGAAGATATATGTATTGCGTATCCGCAGGAGATACAAGAGATGCTCGAGCAGTTTGATCTAGACTACCCCGGATTAGAGAAAGTAAAATTAGCAAGGGCTGAAGGTAACTTACCTCAAGCCTGTCAGGCATTACTTGACTACTATCACAATTGTGATAATGCTGCTCATCTTCGGAAAGAAAAGCCCCAACTCACCACCACCACGGTAGCCGAAGCCGATACTATTTTAACCAATGTCTTTACCATTCAAAATGTAAAGGGACAAGTGCCCGTTGGCGAAGATGGTCACCGTGATTGGTACCACAAAGGCCCAAATAATGATCGGGAATGGGCGTGGCTTTCTAATCGGCACACACAGATTCATCAGGTTCTTACTGCTTATTTTGAAACGGGTAATCCCAAGTACGCTCAATACATTGATTTCTTCCTACGAGATTTTATCATCAAGAGTATGCCCTACCCTGCCGTTAAAAGTCGCACCTCAGTATGGCGAGGGCTGGAAGTATCATTTCGTAGTAAAGTCTGGTCAGAGGTTTTTTACAGCCTCATCAATACTGGTTATTTATCACCCGCCACCCAACTGCTAATGTTAAGTAGCTTGCCCGATCACGCCCACTATAATCGGAATTTTCACGGAGGCAATAATTGGCTGACGATGGAGGTTTCGGCTTTAGCGACAGTAGCCACGAATTTTCCCGAATACCGGCAAGCTGAGGAGTGGCTAGATTATTCAGTGCAGGCAATGGTAGAAAGTATGAAAGACCAAGTGTACCCTGATGGGGTGCAAACTGAACTCACCTCACACTACCATAATGTGTCTCTACGAAATTTTGAACTCTTCAAAGAAATCTGTGATCGAGCCGAGAAGACTCTTCCGGCCTACTATAACGAAACTCTGGAAAACATGTACCGCTACATTGCCCATGCAATGCGCCCTGATGGCAACAGAGTTCTAAATAACGACGGCGACCGGGGTAGTGACCGAGCTATTATCTTGAAAGGTGCAAATACATTCGGCAAACCCGAGTGGGAGTATATTGCCACCAATGGCAAATCAGGTACATTACCAACCGATGGCCCGTCCTATTTTCATCCCTGGGCGGGGCAACTCATTTCCCGCAGTGGTTACGACAGTCTCGCTCACTGGTCGTTTTTTGATGTAGGCCCTTGGGGTAGCGGGCATCAGCACAATGACAAATTACATCTTTCAGTAGCGGCTTACGGTCATGATTTTTTGGTAGATGCTGGACGGTTTGCCTACACTGGAGCGGTAGCCGAGAAATTTCGTCCATACGCTCGGAGTAGTGCGGCTCATAATGTGATGCTAATAGGTGGACAGGGGCAGGATGCTGGCCCTACTCACGCCCAAACCCAACTCAATAGTACTTGCTATAAAATCACCAACGATTTTGATTATGCTACTGGCTCATTTGGTGAATTCTTATCTACCGAGGGTGAAATCAAACACCAGCGGGCAGTTATGTACGTACGGAGCGAATTCTGGGTAGTAGTGGACCACATAAAGACCGATCGCCCTCGTAAAATAGAAGCCCTATGGCATTGGCACCCTACTTGCCAGGTTATACAGGAATCTTCTACAGTGAAGACAAATCACAAGCAGGGAAACTTAGCGATCGTTCCACTTAGTAAGCAACCATTTTCTGTCAAGTTTATTAAAGGACAAGAACAACCAGAACTACAAGGCTGGTACAGTCCTGAATATAATCTTTATGAACCTAACCTTACTACTAGCTATCATGGTGAAATAGAAGGAGATGCTACACTAGTATGGCTTTTACTGCCTTCGTCAGATAAAATTGTTGTCCCTGAGACTACTATTTTGCAAGAAACTGAACAGTACGTCAATCTCAGAATAGAATCATCTCAAAACATCTGGGAGCTAACCATACCCTATTCCAATAGTGGATTAGCAAGCGTTCAAGAGATTCAATAAGATGCAAACCTTAGATTCATTGCTGATCACTCGACTTCTGTTCTATTAGTACTTCCTGTAAAGGACACAACGAACATTGTACATTGAGAAAATCCTGCCTAATTTTACATTCATATTTTTGCACCAATATCTACCCAGCCTAGCCACCACATTTATATAACCACAAAGTAGATATGCAATTAGTTTTTATTGATCTGCCCCAACGCTGGACGGCTTTGAAGCCGTTTACGCTTACCCGACCTATTGCCACCTTACGGGTAGGTATTTGTACGCTAGGCGAAAAATGGCAGATGTGGCTAAAGAACGAGCTAGAATCAGAAACTTTTTCGTACCTGACTATTTCCTATCTTCAGAAAAAATATCCGCTTAAGATTGAGGCTGACAACTTGCTAATTAACCCAGCCGTTTGCCCCGATGCATCTCTAATAAAGTTTGTTACTTCGTTGAATCCCCGTAGTATTCTTATTCAGGATGATAGTTTCATTGCTGCGCGTATTTCCGGAGAAGGTTTGCAGGCGCTAGTACAAAACGAAACTCTTTTAGATAATCTATCCAACAACTTATCGAATTACAAATGCCTAACTTATACTGAATCGATTACGCAAATTCATCGTCCTTGGGATATTTTTCTGAACAATGGAGAACAAATTCCGCAAGACTATGAACAGATAACTAAAAATCGTAGCTCGGCGAGCATTTCTGATTCTTATACCCGAACCTATGGTGATTCTCAAATTTTTGTAGAAGAAGGAGCAGACATTAAAGCCGCGATTATCAACGCCGAAGGTGGCCCGGTTTATATAGGCAAAAGCGCCACTATTCACGAGAATGCTGCGATTAAAGGCCCGTTTGCTATGCTGGAAGGCGCTCACATAAATATGGGAGCAAAAATCCGGGAAGCTACTACCATCGGTCCTAACTCTAAGATTGGTGGCGAGGTGAAAAATATTGTGGTGCAAGCCAATAGTAACAAAGGGCACGAAGGTTTTCTGGGCAACTCCGTAATTGGCAAATGGTGTAACTTTGGAGCGGATACCAACACCTCTAACCTCAAAAACAACTATCAGTCGGTGAAACTGTGGGATTATCATACCAGGCGATTGGAAGACAGTGGGCAAACCTTCTGCGGTCTAATGATGGGCGACCATAGTAAATGCGGTATTAATACAATGTTTAATACTGGAACTGTGGTAGGCGTATTTACCAACCTATTTGGTGGTGGATTTTTACCTAAGTTTATTCCATCCTTCTCTTGGGGAGGTAGTGAGTCATTAGAAGAATATAGATTTGATAAAGCGGTAGAGACACTCACGAGAGTGCTAGCCCGTCGCAACCAACAACCCAATCCGCATGATTTGGCAATCCTTGAATATATTTGGCAACATCGGTCTTCTGAGTTCAGAAATATAATCGCGTGACTCTTTCTACATCAGCCTACATAGGTTCGAATAATTGTATCGAGAGTTTCATCACGACTCTCAAAATAAATCTTTTGATGGAACTGATCTAGTTTTATTAACAGCTCCGTAAGCCTTCTTACTTCATTGTCGTCCAAATCACCTAACAATAAATCTGATACTTTTGCAAGCTGATCGTCAATTTGTGCTATGGCTTTTTGCCCTTCCTCAGTAATAAAAACCTGTTTTGTACGGAGGTCTTTTTGATCAGGTTTATCATATAAATATCCCATCTTATGCAGACGCTTAACAATTTCAAAACTGGTAGTAGGCTCAAGCATTGCTTTGTATACTATGTCTGATTTTCTTGACCCAGGATGCAATTGAACCAACTTTAGTACACCGTACTCATCTATGGAACGTAGAAGTGCATTTTTAAACATTTTCTTGCCCCATAGGCTTGTATAGCGAGATAAGCGTCCGACGAGATAAGCGGCGTAATTATTATCAGGTGGGGTTTCATTGACATTAGGAAATTGCTCTGAATTTTCTGTATGAGAAGATCCAATAATCCACTGGGCAAACTCTTTAATACTACCGTTGGGATGATCATCAGAAAAATGCCGCAACAGCTCAAGTATTCGAATAGCTTGGCTAATATCTTTACTCATATCTATTTTATTTTTGTAGTAAATTATTCAAAATACGTAACAAATATTCTCTCAAACCCGTTCATTGATCTATATTTGCTACGAAAGTGTAATAAAATTACTAATTATCCCTTATCCAAACAGTTATGAATAGTAAATTTACTCGGGTTTGTATTAAATTTTTTCTGATTCCACTTATTTTCATTGGCTATTTTGACGTAACCTACGGACAAAGCACTGGCGAGATCAGTGGATTTGTGCGCGATGCTCGCACCGAAGAGCCGCTGATTGGTGTGACCGTTCGGTTAGAAGATAGCACCTTAGGTAGCATTACCGATGTGAATGGTTTTTATACCATTAAAAATATTCCGACGCAATCGTATAATATCACCGCTTCCTACGTAGGCTATCAGTCCAGTACCCGCTATAATGTAGTCATCCGTTCGGGCGGAAATCCCAATATCAATTTCACCTTACAAGAAGCAGTAGACGAACTGAGCGAGGTGGTAATTCAGGCTAGTCCGTTTGAAAAACGACTGGAAACGCCCAACTCCATCCAGCGATTGTCACAAGAGGAAATTGCGACTTATCCGGGTGGAAACAATGACATTGCTAAGGTGGTACAATCGCTACCTGGCGTTTCGGGTTCAGTAGGTTTTCGGAACGATGTAATTATCCGAGGCGGAGCACCTAATGAGAATGTGTATTACTTAGACGGAGTAGAAATTCCGAATATCAATCACTTTGCTACCCAAGGAAGTGCTGGGGGACCGGTTGGCCTACTGAATGTTTCTTTTATTGAAGGAGTGACTTTGAGTACCAGCTCGTTTCCGGCACAGTACGATAACGTGCTATCAGGTGTGCTTCAGTTTGACCAGCGTAATGGTGACCCACAAAACCGACGATTGAACTTCCGACTCGGTGCTAGTGAAGCGGCAATTACATTGGAAGGCCCCTTATTTAAGAAACCTGCCGAAGATTCGTTGGCTAATACCACATTTATCTTTTCGGTTCGTCGCTCTTATCTTCAGTTTTTATTTCAACTGATTGACTTACCCTTTCTACCTGATTATTGGGATTATCAGTACAAAATCAACCACAAAATTGATGATCGTAACGAAATTAATCTAATCGGTATCGGGTCGCTCGACGACTTTCAGATTAACCCACCCGAAGATGCCACTCAGGACCAGCAGGCCGTTCTGGATCAGGTTCCAGTAATTAGGCAATGGACGAGCACAGTTGGGCTTAGTTGGCGCAAACGCTTTAAGGAAGGAAAAGGATTCTTTCGAGCTACTGTGAGCGGTAATATTCTAAATAATGACTTCCGACAGTTCGCTGATAATGTGAATGAAACTGATGAAATCTTTAGAAATGAATCAGTAGAAGATGAGAATAAACTGCGCTTTGAGCTTACAAATTTTCTCAATGATTGGACGCTAAGCAGCGGTTTTCTAGCACAATATTCCCGCTACGAAAACAATACTACCGATGTTGTAAACAATGTGTCCTTTGAGACAAATCTAGATTTTTTCCGCTACGGTATTTTTGCTCAGGCATCTCGCTCCTTTTTTAACGAGCGATTCACGCCGTCGTTTGGCTTTCGGGTAGATGGTAATACTTTTACCGATGATGGAAACAATGTACTAAATACCTTCTCACCTCGGGTTTCGTTGGCGTATAACGTTTCTCCTCGCTGGACACTCAATGCTTCCTGGGGACGCTACTACAAGATTTTACCCTATACGGTGTTGGGTTTCCAAGATCAGAACGGTGATTTTGCTAATCAAGATGGAGATTACACCCGCAGCGATCACTACGTAGCCGGACTGGAGTTCTTACCGCGTCGCTCTACTCGTATTACGCTAGAAGGCTTTTATAAAGATTACGCTAACTATCCAATATCCGTCCGAGATGGCGTTTCGTTAGCCAATCTGGGTGGAGATTTCTCAGTACTCGGTAACGAGGAAATTACTACTGATGGGCTAGGTCGAACGTATGGCGCTGAATTTTTACTGCAACAAAAGCTCGCGCGCAATTTTTACGGAATTTTAGCTTATACCCTTTACTGGAGCGAATTTACCGGAAGTGATGGGGTTTTTCGACCTTCACTATGGGACAATCGACATTTACTGACCTTTACCGGCGGTTACAAATTACCCCGTAACTGGGAGATTGGACTTCGGGTGCGCTATCTGGGTCCTGCCCCATTTGCTCCGGTTGATATAGAAACATCAACTGAAACCTACCCCATATTCTTCTTTGATTATGACCTTCTGGGTGATACTCGCCTCGGCGCATTCAATCAAACGGACATCCGAGTGGATAAGAAATGGAATTTCAGCAGTTGGACGCTGAACCTCTTCTTTGAAATACAAAACGTACTGGGTAGCGACTTACCCCAACCGCCGTCTTACGTACTCGCTCGTAACGATGCCGGACAAATTGCTCTACCCCGTAACTTGGTAGAGATAGAGGAAGCTGATAACAGTTCAGTCTTGCCTACTTTAGGTGTCGTGATAGATTTTTCTTGGTGAAAATCAATTTTAAGTTATGTAGCTAGAGGTACAGTAGTAAACCTTTTCCGCTTACTGCTGATTATCATCCCCAAATCGTGGATTCTCTCGTCTTTTGGAGGTTTATGTAACGTTTACATACCAAATACTACATCTGTACTTTTCCAATAGTAGCTCTCACTTTTTTTACGCTGAAGCCCAGTAGGTTCGTAAATCCATGAGGGTATACGCTACTCAGTATATTCTCATATTTTATTCATATAACTTATTGAATTAATCTAGCGTCACACTGAATTTATTGCACTGATTTTGGTGTATAGAACGCTGTAAGTCATTTAATTTTATTGCTTATGTGTGGAATTGTTGCCTATATCGGAAATCGCCAAGCCTATTCAGTAGTATTAAAAGGATTAAAGCGTTTAGAGTACCGAGGCTATGATAGTGCTGGACTAGCTTTGATGAACGGGGAATTATCCGTGTATAAAAAGCAGGGGAAAGTATCAGATTTGGAAAATTACTTACATGAGGTAGGGCAAGCTAAATTACACGCCCCAATAGGGATTGGGCACACCCGCTGGGCTACCCACGGAGAACCTAACGATGTAAATGCCCATCCCCACTACTCAGGAAACAAAGAATTAGCAATTATTCATAATGGTATCATTGAGAATTACGATGCCTTACGGACTGAGCTGATCAGCAAAGGGCATCAGTTCGAAAGCGAAACTGATACCGAAGTGCTCATCCATTTTATTGAAGATATTAAGGAACACGAAGATCTTTCATTAGAAGAAGCCGTACGAGTAGCTCTGACTCGGGTGATAGGAGCTTACGCCATCTGTGTAGTTTCGGCGCAAGAACCTAATACCTTAATTGCTGCCCGTAAGGGCAGTCCTCTGGTGCTGGGATTGGGAAAAGACGAATTCTTCTTAGCCTCAGATGCTACTCCTATCGTCGAGTACACCAGCGATGTTGTCTACCTAAATGATAATGAAGTTTGTGTTATTAAGGATGGGAAATTTACCATCAAAGATATTCACACTGAGTTAGAGACAGCACCCTACATACAAACTCTGGATATTGAACTAGAAGCCATTGAGAAAGGCGGGTTTGAGCACTTCATGCTAAAGGAGATCTACGAGCAGCCCAAATCCATTAGTGATTGTATGCGGGGAAGGATTAACGCCGAAACTGCCACTATGATGCTGGGTGGTATTCGCGAATACATTGATAATATGGTAGAAGCTAACCGCATTATCATTATCGGTTGCGGAACTTCGTGGCACGCCGGATTAGTAGCTGAGTATCTTTTTGAAGATTTATGCCGTATTCCGGTGGAAGTAGAATATGCTTCCGAATTTCGTTACCGCAATCCAGTGATTACTCCCGGTGATGTAGTAATTGCTATCTCTCAGTCAGGCGAAACTGCGGATACGCTAGCGGCGATTGAATTAGCAAGAGTACGAGGAGCAATTGTGCTAGGAGTTTGTAACGTAGTTGGTTCATCCATTGCTCGGGCATCGCACGCGGGTTCGTACACCCATGCCGGTCCAGAAATTGGGGTAGCCAGTACCAAAGCGTTTACCGCCCAACTAACCGTGCTGACGATGTTCGCTATGTTAGTTGGGCACCGTAAGGGTACGCTGGATGAAAACGCTTACCAACAACTTATTAAGGAGATGAGCCTAATACCCGAAAAGGTAGAGAAAGCACTGAAACTTGATGCTCACATAAAGTATATCTCTGATTTATATAAGGATGCTACTAATAGTATTTATCTTGGGAGAGGCCACAATTTTCCGGTAGCTCTAGAAGGCGCGCTAAAACTGAAGGAAATTAGCTATATCCACGCCGAGGGGTATCCGGCAGCAGAGATGAAGCACGGTCCTATTGCGTTAATTGACGAAGAAATGCCCGTGGTAGTTGTAGCCACTCGGGATAGTTCCTACGAAAAAGTGGTTTCTAATATTCAAGAGGTAAAAGCCCGCAAGGGACAAGTGATTGCGATAGTGACCGAAGGCGATGGTTTAATTGCCAGCATGGCTGATCATGTGCTAGAAATTCCAGCCACCAATCAGTTATTGACTCCTTTGGTGTCAGTGATTCCACTGCAACTACTTTCGTATCACATTGCGGTGCTACGCGGTTGTAATGTTGACCAACCCCGGAACTTGGCTAAATCAGTAACAGTAGAATAAAGGTATAAGGTACAGGGTAAAAGGTTGGTCTATGCTACCAACCTTTTACCATTTACCCTGAAACCATCGGATTAAGCAGCCACACTAATTGGCACGACTACTTTGGTATCTTCCCAAGCCATGATCATCTCGGTGCCCGCTTCATTGAACATGATGGTAAAAGGCTCGTAGGATTCTTCGGTTTTAGAGGTTGGAGCTTCCACCCGCAATGCATCTTTGTCTTTATCGTAATTATAGTGCCCCCATTCGCCTAAGGCATTGTTAAAAATAACAGTCCACTTATCTTTTTCAGGTATTGCGTACATGGAGTAAGTTCCGGCAGCTAATTTCTGTCCATTCAACATTAAATCTTCGGTGAGAGTGATTTCAGTTGCTTCGTTAGCGCCCAATCGCCAAACCTCACCGTAAGGAACTAGACCGCCAAAAACCTGACGATCACGCTTGTGCGGACGGCAATAAACTACTTTTACGTAAGTATCGCCCTGCTTCATAGCCGCTACACTCATGGGGCTAGGTTTTGGCTCCAATGCTTTTTGTGCTAATGCTGTTTGGCTAACGAAACAGCAAAGAAGTAAAAAAAGAGAAGTGTAAAGAATAGATGATTTCATTTTAAATAGATTAAGTTCTGAGTTAGAAACGATGAAAGTGAGGTTTAGTTATAAGTATTAGAACTATTAAATTCAGAATTCTGAGTTTCAAGAACTGAATACCTAATATCCCCCTTCGGTAGTACATTTTTATCTGGCTAGATGATGTTTACCTCAGGTTGGATGAGGATACCGAATTTCTCTTCTACTGATTGCTGAATG
Source organism: uncultured Flammeovirgaceae bacterium (assembly GCA_937883755.1). Classification (GTDB taxonomy): domain Bacteria; phylum Bacteroidota; class Bacteroidia; order Cytophagales; family Cyclobacteriaceae; genus Tunicatimonas. Next base: position 17,004 of record CAKZYA010000039.1, read on the forward strand.
TCATAGGCCAGCTTCTTTACTTCTTCACCCTGTGCTCCGCCCAGATTGACCAATACCAGTGCCTGACGGTCGTGAACACCCACATTACCAAACCTCTTGCCCTTCCATCCAGCTTGCTCAATGAGCCAACCCGCTGGAACTTTCACTTCATTTTTAGAAACTGGATAGCCTGGCACTTTATCAAACTGCTGCTGTAACGTCTCAAATTGCTCTCGAGGCACAACGGGGTTCTTAAAGAAGCTTCCAGCATTACCAATTTCTTGGGGGTCAGGCAGCTTACTTTGGCGAATGTGGATTACCGCATCACTCACCTCACGAATACTGGCTGATTTTACCCCGACTTCACCCAACCGTTCGGTAAGTACTTCTTCAATAGCTCCATATGAAGTGTTAATTTCCGGGTGTTTACTTAACCGAAAAGTGACTGAGGCAATAATGTACTGCCCTTTATAAATCGTTTTAAACACGCTCTCACGATAGCCAAACTGACACTCCTCACCCGAGAAAGTTTGTCTTTGGACAGTATCGATTTTAACTGCTTCCAGTGAAGCAAACACATCTTTGATTTCTACTCCGTAGGCTCCAATATTCTGCATGGGTGCCGCCCCCACTGTTCCGGGAATCAGCGAAAGATTTTCCACTCCGCCCCACCCTTGCTCAATACAATGCATCACGAATTCGTGCCAGTTTTCTCCGGCTCCTACCTTAACCCAGATAAACTCATCATTTTCCTCCACCAGTTCAATACCCCGAATATTCATCTTAATGATTAACCCATCGTACTGAGCGGTAAACAGTAAATTGCTACCACCGCCTAAAATTAGCTTGGGGGTATTTTTCCATTCTTGCAGTCTGAGTAATTCTTGTAACTCTTCTACCGAACTCACTTCCACAAAGTGGCGAGCAGTAGATTCTATTCCAAACGTATTGTAGGCTTTCAGCGAGATATTTGACACTACCTCCATTCTATCAATTTTCTATATTAGTGCAAAAACTTTACCCTTTTTACTAAGAGTGTTCAAGTGTTTATGTGTTCAAGTATTCGTGTATATTTGCCTTATATTGATTTTCTCTCGAGAAAAAATACTGCACGACATTTACCCGAACACATGAATACCCTAACACCACTCTATGGAAACTTTTGAAGAATATTTGACTAAGAAGAAAGTTGATAGTGTAGCGTTTCAGGCTGAGGAAGAAACCTTGTGGAATGAGTGGGCTATTTTGTTCGAGCAGCTTCATCCGAATAGTTTTACTACTCAAAAATTATTTCTGATCAATAAAATACGGCGAAGGTTTCCTTTAGAAGTTAAGAAGAACTAGTAGTTTCAGCCTCTACGTCATCATCTACTTCTACCGCAGCATCAGGCTTACTTTTCTTCTCTTTCTTTTCCAAATCTTTTCCCTTTTTCTCCAGCTCTTTTTCTTTTTTCTGAATAAAAGCTTCTTCTTCGGCCTTGGCTTGATTAATTACAAACTCCTCATTATCACGCTCTTCCGTCAGATACTGATTAATGCGCTGTCGCAACTCTTTGGTAGACAGGTTTCGATAAATTTCCCCATTTACTACGACTGCCATCTGCCCAGTTTCTTCGGAAACTACCACTATCAAGGTGTCCGTAATCTCAGTCATTCCGATAGCGGCTCGGTGACGTAGGCCAAGTTCAGCTGGAAGGTTCTCTCGTTCGGTCACAGGCAGAATACAGCGGGCTGCTTTAATTTTACCCTCGTAGATAATTACTGCTCCGTCGTGTAGTGGACTATATTTGTTGAAGATTGAGAGTAGTAACCGCTTGGATACCGTAGCGTTTATTTCGTCTCCTGATTCGGCGTAGAACTTAAGCGGAGAATTTTTTGAGAAGACAATCAGTGCTCCGGTGTTTGAACCACTCAGACTTTTAGCAGCATCAATAATAGGAGTGAGATTAAGTTTCTCCTCCTCTTCTTTTTTGCGCCAGAATGTATTAAAGAAATTATCCCGGTTGATGGTAGTTGTTTTGCCTAATAGCAACAAGAATTTCCGAATTTCTTGCTGAAACAGGATAATAGCAGCAATCACCCCAACTTCCATAAACTGCCCTAGTATAGTAGATAGCAACTCCATTTGAGCCGCTCTCACCACTAAGTAAAAGAGATAGAGTGTTAGGAAACCAAAGAAGATACTTAGGGCAACACTACCACGCATCAGCTTGTATACCTGATACAGCAGCACTGTTACCAACAGTATATCAAAGATGTCGTTCCAGTTAACTTCTAAAAACCCTATGTAAAAAAGTTGTATCAATATCGTCTACACATTCTGTATATATTGTACCAATTGAATCACCTCCTGCGCTGCCTTTATATCGTGAACCCTCAAAATAGATGCTCCCTGCATCAGAGCCACAGTATTTAGCACTGTAGTTCCATTCAATGCTTCATCTGGACTACCACCCAGTCGCCTGTAAATCATCGACTTACGAGATAAGCCTGCCAATAGTGGAACCCCCAGCTCCTGAAAAGCCCGTAGATTTTTTAGGAGAAAATAATTTTGATCTATGGTTTTAGCAAACCCAAAACCTAAATCAAGAATAATATCTGCTACTTGCTGCTCCCGCAAACGAGCTACTTTCCGTTGAAAATAGTCTAGTATCTCAACAATTATATCGTCATAATCGGTCAGATGTTTCATAGTTTGGGGTGTCCCTCGCATATGCATCAATACATAAGGCACTTTGTGCTGGGCAACTACCTCAAACATTCGTGAATCTAATTCACCTCCCGAAATATCGTTTATCATGCAGGCTCCCGCATCTAGAGCTTCTTCAGCCACCTCGGCCCGAAACGTATCAACTGATATATTTGCCTCCGGAAAGTTGCTTACTACTTGTTCAATAGCCGGTATCACCCTTGACTTTTCTTCTTCTACTGAAATATGGGTAGCTCCCGGACGGGAGGAATACCCTCCCATATCAATCATTGATGCGCCCCCCTGTAACATTTCTTCTGCCCGTTTGAGCAGCGGTTGGTCGCGCTTGTGGTATTTCCCACCATCGTAAAACGAGTCGGGAGTGATGTTGAGAATCCCCATCACGTGAGGACGACGCAGGTCAATTAACTTTCCCCGCAGATTGAGTGTAAATTTCTTAAAAAAGACGTTACTTTCTACTTCCAATTCAATTACCGTACCCAAGTAAGAACTAATAGGAAAAAATCTTGAAAAACCAAACTTATCGCGAATATAGTCAAGTAATTGCCCGTTGTAAAGAGGTTTTCTTAAAGAAAACGCAAGATTACGGTACTGCCTGGCGAATTCTTCGTTTACCCTCGCTTACTGACCAGATTTTTATTAAAGCTCAGCGTATCCGTTCTATTCAGGAAAAAGGTACACAGCAGGTACAGGACTCTATTGCCGACGAATTTATCGGAATTATTAACTACTGCGTTATGGCTCTTATCCAACTCGACCTTACGGATGATCAACCACTGGATATGTCGGTTGAGGAACTCGAGCCAATGTACGATCATATGGCTACTGAAACCTTAGAACTGTTAAAAAGTAAAAATCACGACTACGACGAAGCCTGGCGCGATATGCGAGTAAGCTCCATGACCGATATTATTCTGATGAAACTATTACGTACCAAGCAGATTGAAGATAACCAGGGAAAAACGTTGATTTCAGAAGGCGTAAAAGCCAATTACCAGGATATGATCAACTACTCAGTTTTTTCACTTATTAAGTTATCAGTCCACAGTCCATAGTCCACAGACTGCTGTTCTGATTTCAATCGTAAACTTATGAAAGCTGTCGACTGTGGACTGTCGACTTTGAACTATCGACATGATAAAGCACATTGCAAGAATAATAGTAGGGGGATTATTTATTTTCTCCGGCTTGGTGAAGCTAAATGATCCGGTGGGTACTGCTATCAAGCTAGAGGAGTATTTTGAGGTATTTGCGGTAGACTTTGCGCCTTTTTTCAGTGCTTTTGTTCCACTGGCACTTGGTCTTTCGGTCTTTCTGAGTGTACTAGAAGTAGCCCTAGGTGTAGCCGTACTGATTAATTACCGGATGAAGATAACCACCTGGGTACTAATGGGATTAATTGTCTTCTTCACCTTCCTGACCTTTTACTCAGCCTACTTCAATAAGGTAACGGATTGCGGTTGCTTCGGCGATTTCATCAAACTCACGCCCTGGGAGTCGTTCACTAAAGACATTATTTTACTAGCACTCATTGGCATTTTGTTTATTAACCGAAATCGGTTCAGTGAGGTCTTCTCCCTACAAGCGAGCCACGTTACTGTAGCTACTACTACTATTGTTTGCACCTTTCTGGGTATTTACGCTATTCAGCACCTCCCCTACTTTGACTTTCGGGCGTATTACGTTGGAGCTAATATTCCTCAATTAATGCAACCTTCCGAAACGCTGCGATATAAGTACATCATGGAAAAAGACGGTGAAACCGCCGAGTTTACTGAGTACCCTACCGAAGGCGGTTACGAGTTTAAGGAAATGGTACTACTCAACCCCGAAGCCCAACCCAAAATTACCGATTACAGCGTATGGAATGACGAAGGTGAATTTACTCAAGGCACCTTTGAAGGTAACAAGTTAGCTATTGTAATGTACGATGTGAATAAAGCTAACCAGAAGGCCATCGGCGAAATCCAACAGTTAGTTGCTAGTTTACCTAGCGACATTACGCCAATTGTTCTCACTGCCTCCGGTGCCGAAGCTTACGTCGAGTTTCAGGCTTCTCACCCCAACTTTACGGTTCCCCACTACTATGCCGATGCCACGGTGCTCAAAACCATTATCCGCGCTAACCCGGGCATTGTACTGCTATCTGATGGAGTAGTCCGCGGTAAGTGGCATTATAATGATATTTCCTCTGCAAAAAAATGATCAACGGTCACAATATTTAATAAAGTCGCTGTAAGTAGGTACTGTCTTAAATACAAAACAGCACCTACTTTTATCTCATTTCTAACGCCATTTTTTTGGTTGTACCGTAAGCTCGATTGTTCCTGTACTGATTGTATATGGTACCTGAACCGTTCCACTTCTCCTACGAGAACTTGGCTTCTCTAAAACTAACGGATCATCAAAGAATAATATCGCTTCACCAAGTCTATCAGAAGCGATTGTGGTCTTGAATGTATAGGTATTCGATTTGGTAAAACTCGCTTCTCCTCCGAAGACTGACCCTTCCTTCTCCCCATTGCTTTTAAAATTTAAACCGAATTTAGATTCTACTTTAGTTGTGTACTCTTCTTCTCCAGCTTGATCATGCTCTATAACAATAAACTTCCATGTATCTCCATATCTTCTAAAGTCCCAAGGGATAATAGCTTCATTTACAGTTACGGTTCTTGGACTTCCTGAGGGAATACATTGACACCTACCGCCCATTCTTTCCAATTCTGCTCTATTTATGCTTAATACTTTAGTCGTATTATCTAAACCTCCTTGATTGTTGATATATACTATTTCTATCACAAACTCTAACTCACCGTCTGTATAGTCTGATGCCGGATCATTATACCAGTTATTAATTGAACTCATACTTTTCATCTTAAATGATGTAATATATTCTTTATACCTGTTGTTGAAAGAACCTTCATTAACTCCGAGTTCGGGGGCAATCCCATAATAAACGTAGTCACGTGGAGAATTTAAACCTTTCGCCTGCTCAATTACAGGATCACCGGATGAGGATGAAGGTGTGCGAGGAGCCGGAGTATATGAAGACCTTCTTTCCGATGGAGAATGTTTTACTCTGCTATCGAATATTTCATCTATAAAGACAAGAGAGCCATGTTTAGTATCTGTTAGCTTAGAGCTTTTTGATTTATCAAAACGTGCACGTAGCCCAGGATTATAATCTTCGGAATCTACCATCACCCGTTCATTGTCTTTCACCAAAACAATAGGTGTTTCGGGTGGCTTGATGTAGCTAAGTTCTATCACTTTTCCTTTGGTATCAAAACCGATCATACCCTTACCTTTATCTTTATCTAGTTCGTTAACAACACCAATTACTGGGACTTCATTACTAGTATCCCAAGTTTCACCCGAGAAGTGACTCAAATTGGGTACAAAGACAGTGAGCAAAGGATTATCTTCAACTACAGCTTCGAAGTTGCTATTATCTGAAAATGATGCTATCCTTTCCAAAATGGTTTTACCATCTTGTAGCTTATGATCTTTGACTAGCTGAAATAACACATCATAGTCGTTATCAAATTTTTTTAGTGCCTCTTTTTTGAAAGATTCCCGAATCTCAGGATCAACCATCGCTTTTGCAAGAGCATGACCAAACACTAGCTTATTTGTTTCATGTGGTTCAGTATTTTGCACTACGCTATTAAGGCTTTGTACTTCATATAGATCCTCTTGACAAGAATAGAGGCATAAACTAATTGTACAAAATAAAATACATATGAGATATTTATTACTTTTCATACTATTTGAATTAGAAGATTTAGAAGAATAAAAAATCTGGCCAGATTACTTAATATAGACTATAATTAATTATGCTTAAATATAGTCTTATGCAGTGCACAAATACAGCACTATTCTGAATCTTCAAACTTTCTAAAGGCTAGAAATTCAGCTTTTCCAGGGTTTGTATAATAGTAAGTTTGACGGGTTGAACAGTAGGCAATCGGGAACCCAAAGTCTTCAATCAGTTCAGTTTTGAAGTCATGAAATGCTCTCTTAGATAAACCTAATCGTTTAGCTACTGTACTTGGTGGACCAGTTCTATTCATTCTTACTAACTGATCAAACTGGGCAATACGTTCTATATACTTACGTAAAGGCATAGTGACTTATATATTATTCCTAACTGAGAAGATACCTTTCCGATGAAAGACTCATTTATAGATGCAAAAAAGTGAATGAGGTAAACACATTTTTCTAAAATTTTTCGCGTTGAGTGATTAAAGACACAGCAGGTTCATTGTTGAGAGGACGAAAAAGTATATCGTTAGTAAACTCGCTCTTAGCAATAACTTAATGTGGAAATACATTGTACTTTTTATAGATATTTTCTACCATTGAAGATTATCTCTACAGACTACTGTCATGCCTGACCTACTTCAAGCCTGGAAAAAACAGTTACAACAAGGGAATACTGAGCCTCTAGCTATACTATTTACCAAGTTTGGTTCATCCTGTATTCGTAGCCTACAGCAAAAGGGGTGCAGTCTGGAAGATGCCGAAGATATTTTACAGGATGCTGTACTGATCTTCCGCCAAAATCTGATAGACAGTAAAGTTTGCCAGGCCGATAAGCTAAATAAATACCTGTATACTATTTGTCTAAACCTGTACCGTATCCGGCGACGCCAGCCTATGCTAGAGGATATTTCTGAGGTGGTTGGTAAAGCAGTAGATCAAAATAGATCATCCATTCCTGAAGAAACTGTAGTGAAAGCTATGCAAGCATTTCGGCAACTTAGCTCCAAGTGCCAACAACTGTTAATTTCTTACTACGATCAAGGAATGCGCATGGATGAGATTGCCGAAGAACTTCAATTAGCTAACGCAGATGTAGCCAAGGCTACTAAATTCCGCTGTATACGCTGTTGGATTAAGCATCTGACGACTCTATCCGGTAGTAATGTCCAAATAGAAGAAAAGAGCAAGCCGAATGAATGAAATGGACTATCTACTCATCGATAAAAAAATAGACGGCACCCTTACCCCAGACGAAGTACTCCGCTTTGAGCGCAAGCTCGCCCAAGACGCTGACTTTGCTAAAGCGTATGAACTGCAACAAACTGCCATTGCCAGTTTGCAACTTCAACAGCACCGTAAGCGTAAGACAGAAGTTCGGGCATTGTACGAATCGATAAAGGAAAAACAAGCTCAACGACGTAAACTTCAATGGTATTCGCTGGCTGCGGCCTTAGCTGTAGTAGTAATAAGTAGCTTGGCTTACATTACCATTGGTAGGTCGTCCTCGCCCGAAGCACTATTTGCCCAGTACTATACTCCTTATCCGGTTATTTCTACCCGAAATGCCACTGATCGCAGTCCGACCGAACCTTCCGACAGTGTTCAGGCTATTCTGCGGTACGCTCAAGAAGATTATTCAGCAGCGATTCCTCTTCTAGAAGATTTATCTGAGCAATCCGAAAATATTCAATGGAAGCTTTTACTAGGGAATGCTTACTTGAAAAATAATCAGCATAACGAAGCAATTACCTCTTTTCAGCAAGTTGCGAGCCTCGCTGATCCAGTAGCCCAGCAGTACGGACGGTGGTACTTAGCCTTGGCATTGCTAAAAGTCAACCAACCCAAAGATGCTCAAACTCAGTTAGAAACTATTACCCAACAACCCGGACTCTACCAAACCCAAGCCCAAACTTTACTAGATGAATTGTAATCAAATAGCCTCTCAACCTACTAACCATGAAATTAGGAATAATCTTTCTTACTCTATTGCCTCTGTGGGCAAACGCCCAAACACCCACTGATACCGTATTAGCTAATAAATACTATGCCATTGGAGATTCATTAGGTAAACACGGTAAATACGATGAGAGTAATGCGTATTTTCAAATGGCGCAGCCTATTTATCAACAGGCAGAAGATTGGGCAAAATACTTGTCTTGCTATAATGTGATGGTAATCAATTTAATTGATATATCTGAGTTTGACTCGGCTTTACTTCTATCTCAACGTGTACTTACTATCGGACAGAGGAGGCTAGGTAGTGAACACAAAGAAATAGCTGATGCCTATGAAAATATCGGTATCATTAATGAATATAAAGGCGAATATGATTTAGCTATAGAATATTATCGAAAAGCTTTGATTTTGAAAATTGGCCTTTTTGGAAAGCGGCACCCTAATATAGCTAGAACCTACGATAATATTGGACTTACATACTGTATAGCTGGAAAATACGATTCTGCTTTGTTTTATCACCAAAATGCTTTCCACATACGAAAAACAGCATTAAAACAATTCAACCCATTATTAGCTATCAGTTATAATTATATTGGTATAGTTTATGAAAGAAAGTGGGAACTTGATCGAGCTCTCTTCCATTATCTGGAAGCTCTCAAAATCAATAAGAAGCTTTTCGGAAATGTACATCCTGACATATCTGCTAATTATAATAATATTGGTGTAGTTTATCAAAGAAAAAGAGAGCTTAATCAAGCATTGGCCTATTATCAACAAGCTCTCAAAATTAACAAGAAGCTCTTCGGAGATATGCATCGTAAAACAGCTATTAATTACAATAATATTGGTATGATCTATGAAGAAGACAATAAACTTGACCAAGCACTCTTACATTACCAGCAAGCTTTCGAGATCAGTAAGAAGCTCTTAGGCAGAGTACATCCTAATACAGTTTCTATTTATAGAAATATTGGTGTGATTCATGAAAAAAAAGGAGATCTTGACCAAGCTCTCGCCTATTATCAACAAGCTCTCGAGATCAACAAGAAGCTTTTCGGATACGTACATCCCGAGATAGCTTATGATTACGACAATATTGGTATAGTTCATGAAAAAAAGGAAGAACTTGCCCAAGCACTTATCTACTATCAGCAAGCCCTTAAGATCAATAAGAAGCTTTTTGGAGACGTGCATCCTGAAATAGCTTATGATTACAATCACATTGGTGTAGTTCATGAAAAAAAGGGAGAACTTACCCAGGCACTTGCTTTTTATCAGCAGAGTATTATGGCCAATCATGCTATCTTTGATGACACAATCACATCCGTTACTCCTTCATTAAAGGGGTATATGAATAGCTTGCTATTTTTAGATGCTCTTTTAGCTAAAGTCAATATGTTAAAAAAGATATACGAAAGCGATACCTCTTCAGTCTTATTTAACACAATACGGGCAACCAATCAGCTTTGTGATAGCTTGATTAATCAATTGAGACAGTCATTTAAAACACATCAAGATAAAATAGCATTAGCTAAGAAAGCGAAACAAACCTACGAAGGGGCTATTAGCACTCATTTACTTTTTGACTCTACATTTTCCGCAAACGAAACGGCGTTTTATTACGCGGAAAAAAGTAAAGTAAGTACACTAGCAGGGGTACTAATGGATTTACAAGCTAAGAAAATCAGTAATATTCCAGACAGTCTACTATCTCAAGAACAATCCCTGAAGGATCAGCGTAGTTTGCATCAATCAAAGCAACAGGATGCTTATCTAGAAGGAGATAGCTTACTAGCTCAACAGCACCAAAATGAGCTATTTACCGTTAACCAGCAGTACGATTCTTTAATTGAAGCTTTTGAACAGCAGTATCCCCAATACTACCAGCTAAAGCATAACAATGAGGTTATCTCGGTCGAGACACTACAAAACCAGCTTTCCCCTGAAACTGCTTTACTAGAGTATTTTATGGGCGATAGTGCTACGTATGCTTTTACTATTACCAACAACAGTATTCACATAGCCACCCTGCCTAGCGATAGTACCCAGCAGAGTCAAATTCAGGAACTTCGCACTCTGCTAAGTCCAGAAGGCGCGGTTCAATTTAACCAGCAAAAGTACGAACAACTAGCTACTGCTTTATACCAAACAGTAGTTACTCCAGCATTGGATAGTCTTCCTACCTCTATCACTAAATTGCAAATAGTACCTGACGGCGAACTAGGGTATCTGCCCTTTGAGCTTTTACTCACTGACAACACATCTGACGCAGATTATCGTAGTTTGCCTTACCTGATGCGAGACTACGTAATTAGCTATGGCTACTCGGCTACCTGGCTCTATCAACCATTTTCTCGGCGTGAACAGCCAGTCACCCAGCAGTACTTAGCTTTTGCTCCCAGTTACGAAAATGCATTGACTGATTCTATTCAGCTACTAGCAGTAGGAAGATTTCGCGATCAGGTACTTCCCTTGGAATGGAATCAACAGGAGGCTAGAGCGATTGATCAGCACTTGTCTGGCCAAACTTACGTGGGTTTGGAAGCACAGGAGCGCTACTTCAAAAAGCAAGCTTCTCAATCTCAAATACTTCACTTAGCCATGCACGCTCTGGTGGACGATCAAAACCCCATGTACTCCCGCTTAGTGTTTTCGCCTAATCCTAGCGACTCAGTAGAAGACGGTTTCTTGAACGCCTACGAGCTATACAATATGGAAATCCCTGCCGATCTAGCTGTGCTGAGTGCTTGCGAAACTGGTTACGGAAAACTAGAACGAGGTGAGGGAATTATGAGTTTGGCTCGGGCGTTTGCCTATGCGGGCTGCCCCAGTTTAGTCATGAGTCATTGGACGGTAGACGATCAGTCGACTGCTCAACTAATGGGCTATTTCTACGAGTTACTAGCGGACGGACTACCTAAAGATGAAGCCCTGCATCAGGCTAAGCTTCGCTTTCTGGATAAAACCAATATACCTACCACCCACCCTTTCTTCTGGGGCAGCTTTGTAGTGATGGGTGACACTTCCCCCATTACTCAACCGAACAACTGGACAGTGTGGTATTACGCCTTATCAATTATTAGCTTATTAAGTATTACTACAGTAGTATACACCAGAAGAAAAGTATGAAACTCTTTTTAGTCGGCCTACCCGGTTCAGGAAAAAGCACGTTGGGGAAGCAACTGGCTAAGCGGCTTGACTTGCTATTTATCGATCTGGATGATGTTATTGAGGCTAAGGCTCAGCAGCCAATCCGAGAGATTTTTGCCCAGCAGGGCGAAGATTACTTCCGTGAAGTAGAGCGAGAAGCCTTACTAAATACTATCTCGAAAAACTCAGATTTTGTAATGGCTACGGGTGGCGGTGCCCCCTGCTTTTTTGATAATATGCTGCAAATGAACCAAGCGGGAACGACTATCTTTGTAGACACTCCGGTAGCAACCATTGCCGAAAGAATGAAAAAAGAGGGCGTTGCGGTTCGCCCTCTTCTCCATGAATTAGATACTAACAACTTCGCTGAGGCTTTCCACCAGAAGTTTGTCCATCGGCTACCACACTATCGGCAAGCCAAAATCACCGTAACTTCGGAAGAAGGCTTAGATGCTATTCTAGCTCAGCTTAGAAGTTAAAGCCTAAGGTCAGCAAAGCGCGGGTTTGTGTATTTTCCTGAGGAATAAAGTCTGCACTCCGATACGGTGAGAAGTCTGAATCAAAACTAGTACGGCTTACTGTTAAATCTGCAAAGAAAGAAGACACATTAATTCCTACACCTCCCGACAGGATAATACGATCTCGATTTAGGCGATCATCGGGGAATAAAGTAGGGTCATCATAGAAAGCGTACCCTGCTCGAAAACGTAGAATTTTGTACCGAAACTCACCGCCTGCTCGTAAGTTAATAACAGATTTGAATAAGTTTTCCACATCGTCATTTACGTCACTCACTGAAAAATCTTGGTTCGTTGAGAAACGATTTGCCTCATAATTCACGTATTCGGCATCTAGAGTAATAAACCCAGCTTTCTCGAAAAAATAGGCTAAACCAATACCGGTACGAGATGGAGTAGAAAGATTATATTCGCCTATTACTTGATTCCCTTGTACTAATCCAGAATTTCCAGTTCCATCACCAATATCAAATATCTGACTCACATCGTCTACTTCTAGAATACCTGTTACTTCTGAGTACAGATCAAAGAATTCTTCTGTTCGCACGCTGTAATAGGTTGGAGTTTGGTACGATAAGCCAATTGTCAGCTCATTAATTGGACGATAGATAATTCCTAAGTTAGCGTTGATTCCAGTTCCACTAATTTCTAGTACCTCGTTAACTTGATTGTAATCCACAAAATCTACCGAGACTGAATCTCTTCCCTCTCCTCCTGGAAAGAAGAAATTTCCATCATTAATAAAATCTATATATTGGTCAGTATAATTATAAGTTTCGCGATATTCTTTCTCCAGTTCGTAATTGAATCCTCTAAAACCAATACTAACCCCTACATACAGTTTATCTTTATAATTTCCTCCGTAAGCAAAATTCCACTGAGAGAGGTTACCGGTAGCAGAGACATTTCCTGATTGATTGGTAGTAGCATCGTCGGGAGTGGATCTAAAAAAGTTTCTTCCGGTATCATCCGGTCTAATTAGAAAGTTTTGTAATGCAGCTTCCGCAAAACCGATTATATTTCCGTCATCTACTCGTTGTTGAATAACGTCAAAGTTCTCGCCAAATTCATCTACTAGAAAATTAGCTTCACCAGCAAATGCGTCCAGAATAGAAGCTCCTGTAGTCGCAGAACCGTATTCAGCTTCAAAATTTAAAGAATTAAGTTGATTATAAGAAATAGCAAACGAACCGCCTCGCCAATCCGCTGGCATTAGATCATCTTTGGTGTTGTTAATGACAATTCCAAAGTTAGCAATATTGAATTGAGTACCGAATACTTCTGCGGAAGTACCTAAATAATTAGTATTGGTATTACGAACATTGATACCAGGCGTAAGCACTACTGAAGAACGATTATAAAAGCCTAATCCGGCTGGATTTAGTGCCGCTGCACTCACATCTCCTCCTAAAGCAAACCCGGCACCACCAATGGCCTGAAATCTGGCAGTACCAGTAGGAGCATACTGACCAAATAGTATAGCATCCTCAGCAATCTGAGAAAATACTGGACTAACCATCATTAGTAGCCCAATTATGATAAGCGATTTATGAAGTATAGTATTCATGATAATAGGATAGATCAAAAAAAAGAGTGTAGTGAGAAAACGCTCTCACTACACTCTTAGTACTAAAATCAAGCCAAGCTTGTTTTCCGACTACGGTCTTCTACTTCTACTACTACCCGATGAGCGTGAGTAAGAACCACTGCTACGGCTACTACTACCTCCTCTGCTGTAGCCACTGCTTGAACGGCTTGAACTACCTGAAGAGTAACTTCTACTTCGGCTACCAGAAGATGAACTACCAAAACTACTTCTGCTTCGGGAGCTACCGTAAGAAGAACCACGGCTATTGCTGCCTCTATTATTGTACGAGCGGTTATAGCTATTACTTCTACTTTGTACACTAGGTGCCGTGCTTCGCTGCCGTGTACCATAATTACTAGTTGATCTTTGCCGCTGTACTCGGCTTGGATCATATCCACGACTGCTCCTAGCAGTAGAAGGAGCTACACGCGAACGACTAGTGGGTGTAGAAACTCTACTTCTTGCGCGGCTTTGATCTCGATAAAGGCTATTTCTAGTACGAGCGTTGTAAGCATCTCGAGTGGTTCTATTAGCTGTGTAATTACTGCGTGTGCGAGTGTCGTACTGACGACCTGTATTACGAACTGCCCGAGATGTTCTTGCCGTGGTACCTCTAGTTACTCGACGTTGGTTAGCTATCACAATATCGTTTCGTACTGCCACTACTGCCGGAGGACAGAATCCAAAACGATTGTATGGGTTACCGAAGAATAATCCATCGTAGAAACCAGCTCTATACCCACCGAAGCCGCCACCAAAACGTCCCCAGCGGTTCCACCTATTCCAGCCCCAAGGGTTACCAAAGGCAAAGGCATTACCAAAGCCGAAGCCAAAACCTACGCTAACATTAAATCCAGGGCGGAATCCAAAACCAGCGCCAGGACCCCAAAATGGATCAAACCCCATTGGACCCATCATAAACGGATCAAAAAATGGATCGTAGAATGCCATACTATTCCAGTACGGATTTCCGAATCCACCACCCCACATAGGGTTGAAGAATGGGTCATTCCACATGCGAGCCCGGTTAAACGCTGGGTTACCAAACGAAGCATAGTTAGCTTGAGCACCATTAAACTGGTTATTATCTAATGCCCGCTCTTCTTCAGTTCTATAATATTCACCCTGAGCTTCTTCAGTATTGTTATCGCTAGTGTAGCGATTAACATCTACCGCATCTGGGTTAAAGTTTTTAGAAGCTACCTCTTCCTGATATACGTAAGAGCCTTCTCTATCGTAAGCTGCTTTCTGTGGATCATTCAGCTTAGTTACCGCTACTGTAGTGCGGTCGCTGGAGTTAAAGTACAAATCATCATACTCCCCTTTCTGAGCGTACTGATCGGGCGCACAGGCGGTGAACAATACCACCCCACTGAGGCCAAGAGTTAATGTCGCAAGTAAGTTTTTCATAAATATCCTCCTTCTATTTCTGGTAGTGTGTCTAATTTTATACGGTAAAACCGCCGATAAAGATTTCTTATGAATATCTTTGCACGTAAGAAATCAACCAAATCTACATAAAAAACAGCAATTATTATACCAATAGAACAAATATATGGGTAAAGGAATTCCATCGCGCCAGGAGGACTATTCGGCCTGGTACAACGAATTAGTAAAGAAAGCTGACCTGGCTGAGCCTTCGGCGGTACGGGGCTGTATGGTGATCAAACCTTACGGGTTTTCTATCTGGGAAAAGATGCAGGCCGAGCTAGATCGGATGTTTAAAGAAACTGGGCATACCAATGCCTACTTTCCGCTATTCATCCCAAAATCTTATCTAAGTAAAGAAGCCCAGCACGTAGACGGTTTTGCCAAAGAGTGCGCGGTAGTTACCCACCATCGACTGAAAAACGCTGAAGATGGCAGCGGAGTAGTCGTTGATCCCGCTGCCAAACTAGAAGAAGAACTGATCGTTCGCCCTACTTCCGAAACGGTTATTTGGAACTCCTACCGCAACTGGATTCAGTCGTACCGCGACTTACCGCTATTGATTAACCAGTGGGCTAACGTAGTACGCTGGGAGATGCGAACCCGCTTGTTTTTACGCACGGCTGAGTTTCTTTGGCAAGAAGGACACACCGCCCATGCCACTGAGCAAGAAGCTGTGGATGAAACCGAACAAATGCTAGAAGTCTACGCGACCTTTGTAGAGCAATTTATGGCTGTTCCTGTTATCCGAGGACTGAAAACTCCTAGCGAACGCTTTGCCGGAGCCGTAGAAACTTACTGTATTGAAGCATTAATGCAAGATGGAAAAGCTTTGCAGGCCGGAACTTCCCACTTTTTAGGGCAAAACTTCGCAAAAGCCTTCGATGTAAAATTTGCAACTAAAGAGGGAGGATTAGACCACGTTTGGGGAACTTCCTGGGGAGTTAGCACCCGACTGATGGGTGCATTAATCATGGCCCACAGTGATGATAATGGTTTGGTACTTCCTCCTAAACTGGCTCCCATCCAGGTGGTGATTGTTCCCATCTTTAAAACAGAAGAGCAGTTCAGCGCTATCTCAGCGAAGGTAAACTCGCTCAAAACTGAATTACAGCACTTAGGAATTACGGTGAAGTTTGACCATCGGGATACCCACAAGCCTGGCTGGAAGTTTGCCGAATATGAACTAAAGGGCGTTCCAGTTCGCTTAGCCATTGGTCCTCGCGACCTGGAAAATAATACAGTAGAAGTAGCCCGTCGCGATACCCTAACTAAGCAATCCATGGAAATGGACGACTTCTTTCCTCAGAAAATCCGGGATTTATTAGAAGAGATTCAGACTAATATTTACGACAGAGCTCTAAAATTACAGCAAGAAAATTCTCAGAAGGTAGACACTTACGAGGAGTTTAAGCGAGTACTGGAGCAAGACGGAGGATTCGTATACGCTCATTGGGATGGCACCGATGAAACCGAAGCAAAAATTAAGGAAGAAACCAAGGCCACTATCCGCTGTATTCCGCTTAGTGCTGAAGAAGAAGAGGGCAAATGCATCTACTCAGGAAAACCTTCTAACAAACGAGTACTGTTTGCGAAAGCCTATTAAACTCAGGTGTTCAGGTGTTCAGGTGTTCAGGTGTTCAGGTGTTCAGGTGTTCAGATG
>CAKZYA010000040.1 GCA_937883755.1 uncultured Flammeovirgaceae bacterium
ATAATACCCCTTGATGTAATGGATATAAAGTGCATATGCACTTTATCCAATTGTTAGGCACAATTCTAAAAGCTCAATTTCCGCCAAATCCATTCAAGCTTCCGCGAAATCTTTAAGCCATTCATTTTGATTCAGTAGAGTTTTGTAATCAACAAAATTTACTGAAAGAAATGAGCGAAGAAATGAACACAGCTGGTATTCCAGCACCAAATCCAAAAGTAGTTGACCACATGAAGGAAAGCGGTATGCCTACAAGAGTCCTTGAGGGTATGTCAAAACTAGGCTGGTTTTCTGAAATCCCGTCACCACTTAATCCAGAATCAACCATGGAGGAAATCCATGATTATGTGGCCATGACAGAAGCGGGCTCTGACATGATCTTCAACCTGCCTAATGTGATGGATTATGCGGACAAGTTACTGGATGATGTCATCGAAGAAGAAATTACTATCAAAGGAGTAGATGGAAATGATATTCCAATCATCATTAATAGTCCTAAAGGCCAAACCCCTAAAAAGGCTATTCTATTTATTCATGGTGGGGGCATGTGCGTACTAAGTGCCAAAGGTGGTACGTATAGAACTTGGACTAGACTGCTTGCAAAAGATGGTTTGATTGTCGCTTCAGTTGATTTTCGAAACAGCTCAGGAGCAGCAAGAGCACCATTCCCAGCCGGATTGAACGATTGTGTTTCTGCTTTAAATTGGCTTAGCGAAAGAGATGAGGTGGAAGAAATTACCGTCCATGGTGAATCTGGTGGAGCGAATCTTACCATCGCCACATGTCTTCGTGCTGCCAAACAAGGTGTTGCCCAAAAAAAAGTTACTGGTGCTGCGCCTTGGGCTCCTTACATTGCTGGCCCAGCCGTTTGGGGTGAATGGGAAGATGCAGAGTTCGAATCCTTAAGAGAGAAAAATGGAGCGGGAATTCCTGTTGACCAACTCATTTATTACGCCCGAACTTATACCCCCAATGAATCAGATTGGAAAAACGGTGAAGCATGGCCTTTGTGGATGACCGATGAGGAATTAGAAATGCTTCCTCCAATGTCTCTGCATGTAAACGATTGTGAAACACTTCGCGATGAAGGAATCGCATTCTATAAAAGGTTGGCTAAAGCAGGTAAGCTAGTCACACTCGAAAATCATTTGGGAACTACGCATGCGCTACATGTCTATGCTCCGATATTCAATGCATTTGATATCACGGAGCTATCAGCCAAATCTATTAGTGCTTTCGCATTAAGAAATAAGTAAGACATCCACAAGTGGCAGATATTTTCTATCTGCTACTTTCTAAAATCTTTAAAAAATGACAACACTATTTATCATTCTGGGCGTGCTAACGCCTCTAGCGGTAATTGGCCGTTCTTCGATAGAACGATTGACCATTCCTAAAACTATACCTTTAAACCAAACATATCCTGCTGGCAAACACAGAGTAGAATTTAAAAGTAAAGGCAAAACGATTGTTGGAAACCTCTTTATTCCTGACGATTACCAAGAAGGTGAGAAAAAACCAGCCATGGTCATTGCTCCACCTGCCACATCTTTGAAAGAACATGCAGCCGGGTTTTATGCCGAAAAGTTCGTAAAGAAAGGCTATATAACCTTATCTATTGATACCAGAGGTATTGGTGAAAGTGAAGGAATCGAATGTGATGTAGACCCTTATCACCACGCTAATGATGTTGCCAGTGCAGTAACCTTTTTAGATTCCTTAAAACAGGTAGATTCGGATAAACTGTTTAATGTAGGCGTCTGCGCTGGTGGTGTTTCTTCTCCGTATGCTACATTCCACGACAAGCGTATTAAAGCTCAGGGGTTGATTACACCGTCTATTGCGGGACCTGAACTCATGAAGTCTACCCTGCTTCCTGTAAGAATCATTATCTACACGATTGGTGGGATTTTTAACCTGTTAAAGTTCTTTGGTTTAAATGTGAAGCTACCTGCTATTCCTTCTAAAATTCCTGAGGGAGATGGTCCAGCGGCTAGAGGAATGCAAGAGATTTCGACTTATTATTTACCAGGTAAAGTTGGTCATCACAAACGATGGATAAACAACACCAGTGCTACTTCACTTCCTGGCGTAGCTAGACTGCACATATTCAATCATGCCAAAGAATTTGATTCTATTCCTGTGGTTCAAGTGGTAGGAAAAGAGGCTTACAGCGCTGAACCAGCTATGCGTTTTTACCATTCGCTCAAAGGGCCTAAAGAGTTATTGGAAATTGACAACACGAATCACGTAGATTTCTACTACAAAGATGAACCTGCTGATAAGGCGGTTGAAAAAGTTGATTCGTTCTTTAAAAAAGTGGTATCATGAAACAGCACGAACGAAATAAAGCTGGCCGAGAGTCACAGCTTAGAAAGAGAATTTTTCAAGTTTTTGGTGTTATTCTAGCCCTGTTGTTCTTTCTTGTGGCAGGTGTTTTTTCTTTAGGAAGTAGTCCGAAAAATGCGGACATCACACAAGAAATGCATGACCCAGAGCTTCAGTCGATGTACTTTCCTGGTAGAATTATCGCAACTCTTATGAGCAAAGAATGGGGCGTAAACATGTTCAACAGCATGTCTGCATCAGCTGCAACTGGCGATATAGAAGGCTTTTTAAGTGAAGAACGTTTTATCAAATCTTCCGAAGGACATGAAATCCGTGTCAGGGTTTTCAAACCTGAAAATGGTGGAGAAAAATTACCAGCGATGCTCTACACACATGGTGGCGGCTACTTGTCTGGTTTTCCAGAGCAAGCGCTCGACTTGATTCAGGATTTTATGGAAACAAGAGATGTAGTAGTAGTTGCTCCTGCCTATCGCTTATCAATGGATCATCCATTTCCTGCAGGATTTAATGATTGCTATGAGACACTCTTGTGGATGAAAGAAAATGCGGATGAACTAGGGATTTATGATGACAATTATATTTTGGCTGGGCGCAGTGCTGGCGGTGGTATGACTGCAGCCCTTGCACTTAAGTGTCGCGACACAAAAGATGTTAGTATAGCATTTCAAATGCCTCTTTTCCCCATGATTGACTACCGTCAAAATACAGCCTCAGCTAAAATGACTGGTGCCATCATCTGGGATAATGAAAGCAATAAACATGGATGGCTTCAATACTTAAAGGGTTTAGAAGAAAAAGAAGTACCTACCTATGCATCTCCTGCTATTGCTGAGGATTTCAGCGACCTGCCTCCAACGATAACGCATGTCGGTAGTTTAGAGCCATTTAGAGACGAAACCATTGAGTATGTTAACGCACTTGAAGCAGCAGGTGTACCAACAAAATTCAAACTTTTTGAGGGGGCCTATCATGGCTATAATAATCTGTCTCCAGAAACCTCAATTGGAAAAGCGGGGGATAAATTTCAATTTGATGCTTTTGCAGCATATTACGATCTTTATGTGACTGATCCTCTAGCGAAAAACAAGTAGTAGAGATAAGTTCAACCGAATTAAAAGACTAAATAATGCCTGACCTATTGAGTCATTTTGAAGTATATATTAACGCACAAAAAGGTGTAGGATTTAACGCTTTTGTGTTTAGTACAGGGATTATCATCGCGGCAGTTTTACTGCACTTTTATGGAAACAGCCAACTTGCCGTGGGCTTGCGGAATGGAACCTTCATCATTGGGATCACACTAATAGCAATGGGCGTTGGATTGCGAATTTCACAGGAGAATATTCTAAAAGAAAGGAAGTTGCTGTATCAAGAAGATCAAGCAGCATTTGCTAAAGCAGAGACTGAACGAATGACAAAAGTGAAGAATAACTACTCAAGAGGTCAGATTATTATGACGGGTTTGGTCGTAATAGCTTTGCTCGCATTTCTTTTGGTTAGAAACCAAGTTTGGCAAGGGGTAAGTTTGTCGCTATCCGTATTCTTTTTAGGTAATGTCATAATTGAAGCCTTTTCGTATTTAGCTATTCTTGCCTATTACAACCAATTAACAAATTGATGATGTCAGAAATTGTAACGATTCAAGATGTTTACCAAGTGCATCAGTCTTTGGGTTTAGAATCTCCGAAGCATCCTTTAATTACGGTTGTCCGTACTAAAGCAGTTGATGATTTCTCAAAATTTACCAATGTCAAAATTGTAAATAATCTCTATCAAGTAGCTTTTAAAGAAGTGATACTAAGTCAGTTAAATTATGGTAGAAACTCTTACGATTTTCAAGAGGGAACGTTGGTATTTACCTCTCCAGGTCAAGTTTCAGAGTACAAAGAAAGTTCTGACGCTGAAGCAAGCCTCAGAGGATGGTCGTTGGTTTTTCATCCCGACTTGATACGAAAATCATCTTTAGCAACGAAGATTGAACAGTACAACTTCTTCAATTACGAATCGAACGAAGCACTGCATCTGTCCTTCGATGAGCTAAAACACATTGAAGAGTTAAGAGATAAAATCATTTTCGAGTATCAACAAAATCTCGACCGGCATAGTCTACATTTGATTGTTGCCAACATCGAAATGCTCTTGGATTATTGCTTGCGCTATTATGATCGACAGTTTTTCAGTCGCAGCGATTTGAATCAGGATGTGATCACTAAATTCGAAAAGATTCTGAAATCCTATTATCAAACTTCAAAAGAAGATGAACTAGGATTGCCATCTATCGCCTATTGTGCCAGTCAGCTTCATCTATCCCAAAAATATTTGAGCGACCTACTGAAAAAGGAAACTGGCAAAGCAGCCCAAGAACACATTCATCTATTTATCGTTGAAAAAGCCAAGAATATTCTACTTAATTCAAATGATTCCATCAGTCAAGTTGCCTATGCCTTGGGATTTGATTATCCACAGCACTTTAGCAATCTTTTTAAATCCAAAACGGGTAATAGTCCGACTGAGTACAGAAACTTGAATTAAAATAACTGTGCCTAACATTGTGTATAAACAATAGCGGTTTAAGTACATACTTGAACCGTTTTTACGTTTAATCAAGTATATTACAATCTGACAGTTTAGTGGGTTGAAATCCGCTACTGCTCATACACGAGACCGTTCTCGGCAAGTTAAAAAAAGCTTCTCTTCTGTAATTTGTGTTATAATTCCCTTTTGCAGTGTTAGTTACCAAGTGATCATAGATTTTTCTTTGCATAAACTAAAAATAATTATTATGTCAGAGAAACATGGAAAAATCCATTGGAGTGAGCTGATAACAAGTGATGTTGATGCAGCCCGAATTTACTTTGAAAAGGTAGCTGGGTGGACTTTTACCACCATACAGATGCCCGAAGGCTCCTATCACATGGCCTCAATTGGTGAGAAGAATATTACGGGCATTATGGATATCAACTTACACCCCGAATTGAACGGCTTATCATCCTTCTGGTTAACGTCTATCTCGGTAGATGATGTGGATGCCACCGTTGCGCAAACACGTGAACTTGGTGGTAAAATCATTCGGGAGCCATACGACGTGCCTGGTATGGCACGGTGCGCGGTTATCGCTGATCCTTCAGGTGGGGTGATTGGACTCTTGACCCCTTTTGAAAATGGGGCTGAAACCCAGTAATAGGTGTTTCCAATAAAATGTCTAAACCTGAAAAAGTACTCTAGTTTTTTAGGAAAAATAAGTTAGATAGTATCGTGGACTTCCACGGTACTATTTTTGGTTAAAATCGCTTTACTTGAAAAAGAATGTCTCAAGAAATAATCAATATTCAGTCCATCAGCCAGTTGCATGACTGGGTAGGTTTAGACAAACCCACGCATCCCTTAATTAGCATTGTAGATGTTTCTCAATCGGAAACCCAGCAAGAGCAGATAGGAATGCGAATGACCAGCAGTTTATATATGATCGCAATCAAAGACAAAAACTGTGGATTGCAGTATGGAAGAAATACATATGATTTTGATGAAGGCGTAATGTATTTTACAGCTCCCAATCAAATTATGGAAGTGACAAATGCCCAAAAGAAAGGTGAAAGACAGGGGTTGGTAATCAATTTTCACCCAGACCTTATTCGCAACTTGCCTTTAGGGAAGACTATAGAAAACTACAATTTCTTCTCTTACCATGTTCACGAAGCTTTGCACCTTTCAGAAGCCGAACAGCAGACCATTATGGATTGTGTCAATATTATAAAGAATGAAATTTCAGAGCGAATTGATAATCACAGTCAGACGGTGATTGCTTCCTCTTTAGAGCTTTTATTCAATCTTTCACAACGGTTTTATGAAAGACAGTTTACTACCCGTTCTGCTAAAAATTCGGATATTTTATCTCAATTTGAGGTTCTTTTAAAAAACTATTATGAAGAAGGAAAATTTGCTACCGAAGGAATTCCATCAGTTGAATACATAGCCGAAAAAGTGTTCTTATCGCCTAATTATTTGAGTGATTTATTAAAAAAGGAAACTGGTCAAAGTGCCAGAGATAAAATCAATTCGTTTGTAATTGAAAAGGCAAAAACACGTCTGTTATCTGAAACTACCTTGGTGAGTGAGATAGCGTATGACTTGGGATTTAATTATCCGCATTACTTTAATCGATTATTTAAAAGCAAAACAGGGAAAACACCTAAAGAATATAGGCAATTGAATTAAAAATGCCGAGAACATCGTCTACGCGCTATTGGTTCGCTGCGTTTCACCACCAGCACGTAGTCATAGCGTTAGCGAAAAAATCTGGTGAGAAAGAGATAGTGTAAAAATCCTTAGAGTAAGTCATTTACCCGTATGCTACGAATACCCCTAAATGACCTATCATCATCTGATGTTACTCCTTCTATCACAATCCTAGTTTCATGGCGGCGTTATGCTCCTTAGCATCTTCAAAGCGGGTATAGACACGAATCATGCTTTCGGTCTTATGGAACGTCTGCGCCATGATCTCGCTATTACTGGCTCCGTTTTTCTTGGCAATGGTGACGAAGGATGCCCGTAAGCTATGCGGTGAAAATTCCTGCCCAAAACGCTGCTTCATTACTCGCCAGAAGCCGTGATCGGTGAGTCGCTGTTGGCTCATCACGTTACCCTTATACATTCGGGCAAATAGCATCCCGCTATCTTGGCCGAGTGCTGCCATATAGCGTTGCAAGGTTCGCACCGGGCAGAGTAGGGGGTTAGCTGCATAGAAGATTGCCTTGACCTGACCGTGCGCCATTTGATCAGTCTTACTGCGGCTCAGCTCAACATACATGCCGTGCTCACTAAAGGTAACATCTTCGATATTAACCTGCGCCCGAGCCGTGGCCGCTTCTCGGGTTAACCGACTGAAGGCGGGTAATTCATAGCGCTGTTTCACGAGTTCCTCCAGCATCACATTGACAATATCGGCTAAATGCTCTTTGGTCTGAGCGGCCCTTTGGGCTGCTTCCTGCATACATAGGTAGGTGGTTTTCCGCAAGGGTTCCACCTTAAGATACTTTCGTACTAAGCGCATGTGCCGGTAGCGGCTACCTGATTCCTGATAAGAGGTAGGCATATTAGGAATAAATAGAAACCCCAGACACTGGCCAATATGTTGAGGGATCATGGCAGGGATACGGCTCCAGGGAAGAAAGTAGCCCAGATGCTGAAAGGTTTTTAGTAGCGTTAACAACCCAATCCGCATGGCGTCCTGCTTGCCGTAATGATAAGCAAAAGCGAGCTCTGCTTTAGTAGGTGTGTAATGCAATCGCAGCTCTTTTTCCGAATAAGACGATTTAAGCCGGGGATAGGCAGTCTGGTGAACGGCAAGCATGGCAGGAAATTTAGGTCATATAATAGGATAACGTTGGGTGACCGTACCTCCAGTGGAACTGCAAGGTGGCCAAAAACAAGTGTTTTATGCCACCTAAAATAGCAAAAGCTAACTACTTGAAAAACAGTCCTTAAAAAATGGTAATTTCGAGAGGGTTTTTGGCCACCCTGAATTAGCCATCCTATTAATTGTATTTCGCATCGCATGAAAGCCGCATTATATGCTCGTGTATCTACCCACGATCAGCAAACGCTACAACTGCAAATCAAAACGATGCAGGAGTATATTCAAAAGCGAGGATGGGAGACAGTCTTGTGTATTGAAGATACGGCTTCCGGGGTAAGTGATCGCAAAAAACGGGAGCGTATTCTGGTAGCTGCTCGGAAAAGACAAGTGGATGTTATTGTTGTTTGGAAACTGGACCGGTGGGGCCGATCACTGGTTGACCTGATGAATAGTCTACAAGAACTTACCGCTTTACGAGTAGGATTTGTATCGATTACAGAAGCAATTGATCTAACCACTCCATCAGGAAGAGCTTTGGCGGGAATGCTTGCGGTATTTGCTGAGTTTGAAAGAGATATGCTTCGTGAAAGAGTAAAAGCGGGGATAGCCCACGCGCGGGCGCAAGGAAAACCCCACGGGAGGCCTAGAAGTGCTGCCTTGAAAGCGAAGCAGGTAAAAGCTTTGTTTGCCCAAGGGTATAGCAAATCCAAGATTGCCCAAGAACTCGGTATTGGAAGAACTTCGGTCAGGAGACTTATTAATGAAGGTACCGATTAGAGTTTAACTTTATCTTACTAGCTCACTAGCTTTTCATATACACCTTTTATAGGACTCTCTTTTAACTAAATCCATATGTTTTGTTATATCAACACATCTTATCGGCAAACATGGAAGAAGAAAACCTTAAGCACATAAAATTTCAAAACAGACAAAACGTAAATGCCCAATTTGATTTAATCAGACTGGAAAAGTTATTTCTACGGAATCACATGGATCACTCTATAGAAGCACATCACAAAGTTGAGTTTTATGTAATCCTATTAATTGAA
Source organism: uncultured Flammeovirgaceae bacterium (assembly GCA_937883755.1). Lineage (GTDB taxonomy): Bacteria > Bacteroidota > Bacteroidia > Cytophagales > Cyclobacteriaceae > Tunicatimonas. The sequence goes on from CAKZYA010000040.1 coordinate 8,758, forward strand.
AAGGGTAAGGGGTATCATACCATTGATTTTACGGACTACCCATGTTCAAAAGGAACTTTGCTAACCGTCCGAAAAGATCAAGTTCAAAAGTTTTTTAGAAATAAAGATCTAAAAGGGACGGTACTTCTTTTTACCGATGAATTTTTAGTAAGCTATCTTGAAAAGGCTGAAACTCGGAAGACGATGCTCTTATTTAATGAATTATTAGGCGTTCCAAAATTACAGTTGAATAATACTTGCTTTAAGAGCATTTCCCAAAATATTAAAAGGATAGAACATGAGTATTTTACCATTAATGATGATTATTCATTAGGTCTTATTCGAAGCGAATTACATATCTTAATTACTAAACTCTTTCGAATAAAGGCGCAAGAAGAACATATTAATTTTGAAAAAAAATATCTTAAAGAGTTTATTGAGTTTCAAAATCTAGTTGAAAGAAAAGTAACAAAAATTACTAAAGTTCAATACTTTGCAAATGAAATGGGGCTGAGTACCAAAACACTAAATACAATCACAAGGAGTGTTATACACAAATCAGCCAAGGAATTTGTGGATGAAATATGTACTAAACAAATTAAGAGACTGCTCATTAACACCAATCTGTCTGTTAAGGAAATCGCTTATCAGTCTGGGTTTGAAGAAACCACCAACTTTTATAAATACTTTAAGAGACAAACTCAAACAACTCCTGAGCAATTTAGAGTAACAAATTAGCACTTTCCCTTTTTTACAGTCCTTCCTCTCTTTTTTATAGTCGAATTAGCTTAACGAGACAATAACTTTATGTCATTGTAACATTAAATCTAATGGACTATGAAAACTTTAAAATTAAATCTCTTACTATCAGCACTCATAATTTCTTTGGTCACTTTTACATCGTGTAGTGAAGACGATAGTGATACTACACCTATTATGTTAGGTTCAAGTGTAACGGTAACCAATACTTTTCAGTCAACCGTATTCACTAACGGAGCTGAATTGGATATTGAAGATTTGTTCCAAATGCCAGCAGGCTCATTGGCCGCAACAGCCAATGTTAGCACTGCTGTTGAATTCCCTAATTATCTGTTAAACTTATATGATATCAATATTGATGGGAATAGCATCTCTCTCGAGGTGGTAGCTCAAGCTAATGACCCGACCTATGGGGATCTATTTAGAATACTAGAAGCAGATACATTTGATAGGTATTACCTGACTTTCGATAGTGCTCAAGATGTAAAAGGATTTACCTCAAGCAATCCTTCTGTAAACCTTAGAATTGACTCTGATAATATCTTAGTTGTTGAAATTGGTGAAGGCTATGACTTCAACCCTGATCAAAATTTTGAAATAATTTTAAATTAAACAAAATGCGAATCCCTTTAACCGTATTCCTACTGCTGATACAATCAATATGCATTACCAGTTGTGGGATGAATAAAGATTCTAAATCGATTATGGAAGACAAAACAATAATGGAAGTAAGCACATTCAACATCAATTCCGATGTTGATCCGATGGCTTTTGCTAAACGAGACGCAAAGGTAGAAAGTAGTTTTACAAGTAAACAGCCAGGATTCATTAGACGTCAGAGTGGTGTTGATGATAAAGGGAATTATATCGTAATCGTTTATTGGAAAAGTGTAGCAGATGCTGACGCCTCAATGAACAAATTTATGAGTGATACTTCCGTAGCTGATTATGCTCAAATGATTAATGGCTCGACCATGAAAATGTCGAGATATATTATGGATAGCACTTTTAATGCTGAGGGTAGTCGATTTGTGGAAATCATGTCTTTTGATGTAAAACCTGCTACAGATATAGCGAAATTCCATGTCCTGAATCAAAAAGTAGAAACTGATTTTACCGCAAAAAGAAAAGGTTTTTTACAGCGCTTAACTGGTGTTAACGAAACGGGTAAACAAGTGGTCGCTGTCTATTGGGAAAGCAAAGAAACTTCTAATGCTGCCTTACAACCTTTTATGGAAGCACCCATAGCAAAAGAATTCATGCAAGAGATGGATCAGTCCTCTGTGGTCATGGGGCGGTATAAATTTCTAAACATGGAATTAACAAATAAGGATAAAGTTGTTGCTCTACTGAACAGTTTTAACACTGGCGACCAAACCCCAATTGGCTATATCAACCCTAACCAATACATTCAGCACAACTTGTCAGTAGCAGATGGATTAGAAGGCTTTGGTGAAGTGATGCAAAATGTCCCTCCTCAAGGCTTTAAAGCAAATGTAATTCGTGCGTTTCAAGATGGAGATTACGTATTCACCCATACCGAATATGACTTTTTTGGACCGAAAGCTGGCTTTGATGTTTTTCGTTTCGAGGATGGGAAAATAGTCGAGCATTGGGATAATTTATTAGAAGTTCAGGAGCCGAACCCAAGTGGCAGAACGCAATTTGATGGAGCAACTGAGATTAACGATTTAGACAAAACGGAAGCTAATAAAAACACCGTCGAGGAATTTATTGAGAAAGTTCTCCTTAATGGTGAAATGGATAAGGTAGCTACTTATATCAATCCTGAAAAATACATTCAGCATAATCCTGCCGTAGCAGATGGATTAGATGGCTTTGGGGCTGCTATGAAATACTTTGCTGAAAATGGATTGGTGATGGAATATAATCAACTTCACAAGGTATTAGGACAAGGCAATTTTGTGCTAACAATGAGCGAAGGAAAGTTCGGCAAGGGCGAGCCTACGGCTTTCTATGACTTGTTTAGACTAGAAGATGGGCAGATTGTTGAGCACTGGGATGTTATTCAACCCATTCCCCCTCAGTCAGAATGGAAAAACCAGAACGGAAAATTCTAACCTACAATTAAATAGCTAAATCATGGGCAAAAAATTAGAAAATGCCAAGAGCCTCTATTTAGAGGGCATTAGAGACGGAAATGCACGAGAAGCTGTCACTAAATACACCGGTGAGCGATACACCCAGCATAGCACTGGGGTTCGTGATGGTGTGGAAGGATTTGTTGAGTTCTTCGAGCCTTTTATAGCAAGAAACCCATCGCGAGATATACGAATCGTTCGAGGCTTTGAGGACGGACAGTATGTTTTCTTACAAGCCTATCAAAACATCAACAACGGTGAAGCTCAGTGGGTCACCACCGATTTTTTTGATACGGACAAGAATGACAAAATTCTTGAACATTGGGACGTGATTGCTCCTTATTCGGATTCTACCCCTTCCGGGCACACTTCGGTAGACGGACCAACGGAAGTAACTGACCTGGATAAAACCGAAGCAAATAAGGAGATCGTCAGAAACCTCATCCGAGATGGGTTAATGAGAGGCGGGAACCCTGATAACCTACCGAAATATATCTCTTCCGAGAAGTACATTCAACATAACAAGGAAGTAGCCGATGGACTAGAGAGCTTTCAGAAACTAGCGAGTTTGCCCAACCGACCTCTAAATTATGAGGAAATCGTACTTTTGGTGGGGCAAGGAAATTTTGTTGCTACCCTTTGTAAAGCCAACTGGAACGATGGCACCACCAACCAGGATTATGCTCAGGTCGATATCTTTCGATTAGAAAATGGGCGAGTCGTAGAGCATTGGGATAATGTGGAGCCAGTGCCCGAAAATGATGTCAACTCAGGTAAATTTTGAGAATCTCTGATTTGATCAGCACATGGCTAACGATATGGCAGGAGCCTCGAAGTGAGAAACTGAAAGTACAAACATGATACTTCAATGGATATCTAACACCCTTAGGGCACCTGCCATATCCTAATCGTTACACTCTAATAATTACATTGAGCCGAGACTTATTCAGACAGGATATTTCATTAGTGCAACAGGGTGATACAAATTTTGAATAACTTAGCCCTAGAATGAAGAAAATCCCAGAAGTCTATTTTAAAGAAAGCATCCAGAATAGTTTGGGTATTGAAATTATTTCATTCGCAACCCTTCGGGATATTTTTGCACACCCACTCAATCATAACCCCTTTCAAGCCCATCAGCTAAAGTTTAATGTGCTGCTGTTAGTTACAGAAGGGGGCGAGGGTCTGCACTCCATCGATTTTAAAGAATACACATTTAGTAGACAAAGCGTCATTCTCATCTCGAAAGATCAAATTAATCGATTTATCGATTTACCAAAAAATAATGAAGGATACCTATTGATGTTTACTGAAGACTTATTCCTGGATATTGGCATGAGTTTTCCCTTTTTGATAAGTCACTTTTACAACAACCAGCTCTATGACCCGATTCACACCCTCAATGAAACGCATTTTAAAGACCTCCACGACCTCATTCTTAAAATTGACCAAAAGACGAGAAGCGAAAAGAAATCCGTTCGATCTGAAATAGTCTATTCTTATGTTAAAATTCTGTTGCTTGAAATTTTTGCTTGTCGCGAGATGAGAAACAACAAGACTGTAAAAACGGCAGTTACTGAAGATTTTATCCGGTTTCAACTTTTATTAAAAAGAAATTATGCTGAGCATAAACAGGTGCAATTCTATGCTGAGCAATTAAATACGTCCACCAAAAAACTGAACGCTATCACCAAAGCCACAGTCAATCGCACCGCCAAGGAAGTCATTGTATCTCATTTGATTCTGGAAGCGAAGAAGCTGCTGATTACACCTGATGTATCATCAAAAGAAGTCGCCTACAGACTAGGATTTGAAGAACCCACCAACTTCTCAAAGTTCTTCAGAACACATACCAATATGCTCCCCTCTGAGTTTACAAAAGCCTATTATTGAAATTTACTAGTTGGCGCGTTTTTATCATAATTCGTAGAGTTTTTATCTTTCTATGGGCATATAGTAGGCTTACCTTTGTCACACTGTATTTTTTTATCATTCGAAGAAATCGTATACCATCTCTTTTCTCGATGGTCTATTTCTCGATACATGTAAAAAAGTAGCAGTTACTATTTCAATAAGAACGCCAATAGGCCTTTTCATAATCATTTATAAGAGCACTATGAACAACAATATTTTTGACATCGGAAGATTACCAAAAAGAGCGGGTGAACGTCCTACCACGGGAGACGCCCTGCCTCATTTACAACTCACCGATAACTCCAGTCAGCAACTGTTCGACGAGCTAGCCAATTGGCTATTTTCTCTAGAATATATTGAAGAAAGACCCTCCCGAATTTCTGTCAAAGGTGCTAGGGCTGCCTGGATCAAAGACGATTACAGCAATATCAACCCCGATTTAGGAAGAGAATTCACGCATATCCATCCAATGGAAATCTACGGTGGAGGAAGTCAACATCTGGCTTTGAAAAGACAAGATGCTGAGTCAGTAATCGAGAACGGTTGGGGAGAATACCACCCGATGAACGAACGGGCTTTCCCTGATAAAAAATACGGACTCATCCTTCTGTATGCACCTAGAAACAAAGAAGAATTAGACGTGATAAAGACGATAACCGAAACGTCTTACCTATTGGCTACCAACCAAAATGAATAGTCAAATCACTGATACAATCATAAATCTATTGACAAATAAATATTTAATCAGATGAAAAAATTAACACTTATAGTTACAGTAATCGTAATGCTTATAAATGCTGAAGCCATTGGTCAATCCTCAGCAAAACCAATGAATAGCACAATTGAATTCGGGCCATGTATAGAATTTATTGGTGGTTATCATATACCAGAAGCGATGGCGCGCAAGGTCGTACCAAAAGATTATGAGCTGGATGTCTCAGATCAGGGTACCGTAACTGCTCAGGTTCGTGGAATTAGCTGTGAAAGTATCTCGATCACGTTTGAAGATGGTACAACAGTAGAAGGTGGTACACATATTCTCTACCAGCTTGGAGCCGCAGTTCTGCCTCCTGTAACACTTGACCCTCATCCATATCTTGAAGGCGCAAAGGAAGTAACAGAATACCACGCTTACGCTTACAATACCCTAACTAATTTTGAGCCACTGGCTCAAGCGCTAGAGAACGCTGGTATCGGAGGTGTACATTACGTAGATGCACTGACCCTCAATACCGGGGATAATGATCCCAATAGTTGTGATCTCGTCCCAATATATGGTGCTATCGGGGGGCCAGATAATCTAAAGCTGAGCCTTTCTGGTAAAGTGCGTGACCTTGGTCTTCAGGAGGAAGATGGATGTGATTTTGGACCCAATGACATCACAGTATCTGAACGCGCGGTTTGGTATACAGATGGGGAGTTTGGCAAATCCATGTCAGATACAGCAGTACCCAATTCACAGATCCTGCTGTATAATGCAGATCCTCAAACCTATAAACCTTATCCTGTAGCCTATACCCCTGAAGGCGACAAGATGAAGTTGATTGCTCCAGACATTATGCAATTCTCTTTTACCATGTCAGGCTTACTAGAGCGTGGAGAAGTTTTTACGATTTTACGTCCCATTCATGAGCAATAAGATTAGAATCAAACAACTGTAATATCCATTCACGCACACTTCCATAATCGGCACCCATGCGTAAAATTCTTGCAATAGCTGGTAGCAATCATGCTACTTCTATTCACTATCAACTCGTCGAGTTCACGGCATCCCTAATAGAGGGAGCAGAGGTTACAGTTTTAGACATGAGGGGTTGGAAGATTCCAGTCTACTCTATTGATTTTGATCCTGACCAAACTCCCAATGAAATTACAGAGCTTATCATGCTTATGGAGGAATATGACGGCTTTATCATAGCTTCTCCAGAACACAATGGAAGCATATCAGCTTTTTTCAAAAATATTCTTGACTGGCTCAGCAGAAGAAAGAAACAAGTTTTTGAAGAGAAACCCGTACTACTTATGAGTACTTCCCCCAGTGAAAAAGGAGGGACTAACGGATTAGACTACCTCCTTCATGCACTACCCTATCAAGGAGCGGAAATTACTTCAACGTTTAGCTTATCATCCTTTCAAAAAAATTTTAAAGAGGGACAAATTATAAGTCCCTATTTGGAGGACTTACAATCTCACATAGGTGAATTTATGAAGTTAATCCTGTCGAGAATATGAATACCAGTTGTTGGAGAAACATTTGCTTTTCGGTTGTTGTTTCAATTTTCCTCTTTGAAATCAGCTATGCACAAAAGGCAGATAGGTTTCAAAATCAAAGAGCCAAAGAAAATTACAGTTACTTGAGAGACAGTACTGCTCTGGAGTTTCCATCGAGCCTAAAGTTTATTCCTATCGGAAAGCAAGGAATATCCTACCTGAGTGTGGGCGGCTCGTACCGTACAAGGTTTGAAGGATTATCTAATCAAAATTGGTCAGCCGCTAATGATCAATACTTTTATAGCCAAAGAATAACCCTTCATCTCGATGCATGTCTTGGTAAATATTTCAGGTTTTTTGGTGAACTTCAGCATGGTTACAGAACCGGAGGAACTGCATTCCTGGAATCAGATGAGTTGGATGTACACCAAGCGTTCATTCAGTTAAATTCAAAGAACTCCAAATTATTCCTTCGTTTGGGAAGACAGGAAATGAAATATGGCGTTGGACGACTTTTTGACTTTAGCCTTGGCCCAAATATTAGAAGGACATTTGACATAGGAAAACTTACCTACACCAATAAAAGTACTCAGGTTGATTTCTTTTACGGAAAAGATGTAGAACTGAACTTTGAAGCATTTGACAACCGCTCCAATATTTTTCAAAACAGTACTTCTAATTCAAAGATTTGGGGTGTTTACAGCCAATTTTCACTTTTCCCCAACAATGGGGAAGCGGACAATACCGAACTTTACTACCTTGGCATTGAGTCTCCGTCCAATGGCTACAACGATGTGCGTGGCGAAGAAACCCGGCACAGTATCGGGATAAGAAAATACGGGAATGGTTGGTCAGGCTTTACCTATAACACCGAACTTATTTACCAATTCGGAAATATCGGAGACAATACTATCAGCGCCTACAACATAGAAGTAGATTGGCAATACCGTTTCACCACCAAATGGCGGCCCACCATTGGGCTAAAACTAGATTGGTCTTCGGGTGATAGAGAGTCAGAAGATGGAAAAATAAACAGCTTTAACCCCATGTATGTCAACCCCGCTATCTATAGCCTGGCCGTAGTTAATACACCAATCAACCTGCTGAGTTACCACCCATCAATAACCATGTTTCCAGTTAGGAAAATGATGATAGAATTAGAATTCGCCTTCTTCAACCGAACGTCGTTGAATGACGGGTTGTACTCCCCACCGAATAGACAGGTTAGACCAGCGAATGGACTTTCTGCAAGACATATTGGAAATACCCTCGGGCTCTTTTTCGTGTACAACTACAGCAAACACCTTAGCTTTAATATTCGTTCGTCCTATTTTATGACGGGAAGTTTCATTGAGCAGTCGGGAGAATCAGAAAATATCTTGCAAGTGGCACCGACGCTACAATTTACTTTTTAAGAAGGGGGGTAGGTCTCTGGGTATAAATGTCGGGATCTACAGTTACTTTTCGCAGAGTATCCCTTCCAAGAAAAAAAAATTTTACTACTAATTTTTCAACGGGGCTGGGACATTGGGGTGCCAAGAGATGTCCCCTTTATTGAAGAGGATAGGTAAACCCAATGAGGGAATGAATGGCGGATTTTACACGTATAGTTGCCGAACCTCATTTTACCCCGCTAGTACCCATCGGCAACACTGTGATAAATCCGTATCAAAACCCGACTTGAGCATGACATATGCACGTAGAATAGTGAACTGAGATTGTTGACCATCAAAAGGAAAAAAGTGAAAGTTTTTAATAGCAGGGTAGGGGATAACCACTTTGGTTCAAAGGATCATAGGCAGCAGAAGCAAAAAAACCCGGCAGGAATTACTACCAGGTTTTCGTTCGTTATGAGAATACAAACTACGCAGATAAGAGATAATCCTTAGCAGTATCGGCAGATATGTGAAGCAGTCTAAGGCATCTATCTACTCCACAAACGTACCCAACCAATATGACTTCAGGATCACCAAACGATGAAGTCTTGATGAAATTATGGTAGCCTTTCATTAATTCTGAGGCCTGGTTATACGAGTCATCCTATAAAAAATACTATATTGCGAGGTAGTTGACATTGCTTTGGATGCCTACACGAATCATTTTAGTGGTTGCCGAACCACAATCCCAGCTCGCTGACCAACTCAAACAGGCTTTCTCTTCGAAAAGCTTTCGTATCGTGCCCGCTTCCTCGGGCCAGGAAGCTTTACAGCTTACCGAACAATACCACCCGTTCCTGTCCATCATCAGCATGACCCTTGCCGATATGGATGGAATTGAACTCATCCGACGGATGCAGGAGCAAAACATGGCAAGTCAAATCCACAAGATTGTCCTCAGTGATCGTCCTGAAGAATATGTAGAAGTAGCCGCCTTTCAACATGGAGCCGATGATTATGTGCGATCCCCGATTCGTCTTCGGGCCTTCATCAAACGGGTGGAAGCCCTGATCCGACGCGAACAAAGTTCGTTGTCGAGTCAACCATTGAAGATTTCCCCCGCCTTTTACATTGACGGCAACCAGTACCTCATTCATCAACACGGGGTAACATTTACCTTGCCCAAGAAAGAGTTTAAGCTACTTTACCTATTGGCTAGTCATCCTAATCGCATTTTCAGCCGAGAAAACCTGATGACCCAAATTTGGGAAGCGGATGTCGTGGTGTTGCCCCGCACGGTCGATGTCCATATTCGTAAGATTCGTGAAAAGATTGGACAATCCTATATTGAAACAGTGACTGGCAAAGGCTATCGGTTTATTATTCCCATCCAGGCTAACAAATCTGTAGTGCACCAGTAGCCTAACCCACCGTAAGTTAGACCCATTACGACAAAGGAAGAATTGTAATTTATGAAGAACTCAAAAGTTGCTTAAAACGATTTATGTTAAATACATGGGAGAAAAGGGAGATTTGCCGGGGAAAATTAGGCTACTTTATGGAAGATTTGAACGCCTAACTAAGCTCTGTCGGCTCAGCCTTTCAAGCATCTCAAAAGTATCTTTTCCAGACGCTCTTTGCAAATAACTAAGTAAGCCGATGGAGCTTAGTGTTTGTTATCTTCCTTATTTCAAGGACGTGATAAAACCAATTGAAAAACCAATAGCTGAACCACCATCTTCCCAAAAATCTATTTTTCTCCAAACTTGGTTTTGATAGATACTAAAAGTAAGTGCCGACTTTTCGTCCATGTAGTATTCGGCTGTTGAAAGCAGCATTGAAGTGAAAATGGACTTTGATAGTGATTCAACTATAACTTGTTGCCCATTAAGGGTTGCTACAGGTACGTCATAAAGTTTGATGCCACCCATTGCAGAAAACATAATACGAAAGGCATTATCACCAAGTCTATAACCCGGGCCAAAGAGGACATCTTGAAATTGAGCAGTACCCTCGATATTATTTGTTGTGTTGTTATTGTTGTCGAGTTGATATTTTGCCCCGTAGGTATCATAATTTAATCTGATAAAGAAATCGTTGTTATTTCTAATGCGGTACTCAATAGAAGTTCCAATTCTAACGGATCCCCCGATTAAGTCTGAGTTGGGAATTTGGTATCCCACGTCAATAGAAGGAAGGAAAATTCTACTCCAAAAATTACCCGTAGAGTTTGTTTGACCTTGTGCAACTGAGAAACCTCCGATAAGCAGAAGAGATATTAAGAAGTAAATCTTTTTCATTCTTCAATCCTCCTTATTTTTTGTGATGGTTGTTGCTGTCCCGTCCCGTTCCGCTCGGTAATGCGGAGACATAATTTCTATATTGGCCTCATTGAACACATCCAAAATGTTGGAGTTTAATGAAGAAAGTGCTTCTGGTTTTTTCATTGGATCATTTAGAAAAGCATTGAGTTCATAAACAACATAAAAATCATCTAGCTTTTTACGAAGTACAAAGGGCTCTTTATTGGCGTCTAACAGTAAGGTTCTTTTAGAGGCTTCAATTAGTAATTCGCTGACCTTTTTCCACGATACATCGTACCCAATACTTATTTCGGTATGTAAGATTAAATGATCCTTATTCTTTATTGAGTGGTTTCGAATGGCAGCATTTAGCACTTTAGCGTTGGGAATGTTGATTACTTCTTCTTTGTACGAATCCAAGCGAATCCCAAAGGCGGATGCACCAACAATTTGTCCTGAAATACCATCAACCTCTATCCAGTCTCCTTTCTCAAAAGCATGCATATATGTCAAAACAATTCCCGCCATATAATTAGAAATCACAGAGCTACCTCCGATGGTAATGAGAACACCTATGAAAGTTGCGATTCCTTTAAAAGCCAGGGACTCATATCCAGGCATACTGGGGAGAATAAGGATAATAGTGATGGTATAAATGATAAATATGATTATTCCACTAGTTGTACGTGCTGTACGTGGGTGAAAACCTGGGAAGCGAAAATTTCCAGATATCACTCCGTTAGCTACATAGTGAACAGAGCTAATTAAATACCTAGCAATGATGATTGTGATGATTATGTTAAAGAACTTGGGTAGATAGCCTGTAAAGCCGTAGAAAAGAGTCTTTAACGGTTCAAAAATCCAGTCCATCAATTGACCTGCCGTTTCTTCAGTAGCGGGAATTTCACCTAGTATCAGTACGAGAGAGAAGTAAAGGAATACTAGGGAGATAATTATTTGTAATGAGTTGATCAATGCAGTTATTATCAACTCTTGCTTCCCAATATTGATGATCTCCAGCCCGAATAATTTCAGGTTTCTGAGTTTCAGTCGTAGTAGTCTACCTTTTATCCATTTTGTTAATAAATCTAGTTGATACAATATCCCCAGAATAGTTCCTAGTATGATTAGGGCTATTCCAACATCAGAAGCATATTCCTTTATAAATTCAAAATCCATATTCAAGACATCACAGAGCGTTACATAATAATGTCCTATTACTCTTCAGTGAGGAGCTTATCAATATAGTAGTAACCTGACAACATGGAACCGGGAGCACCCATCTGGCGGTGCGGATCGACCGTTCCTCCAGCGAAGTATACTCTTTTGTCTAGTGGCTCTGCAATGGTTTTCAAGTCACTAGTCTTTTCAAAAGGTGCCACTACCCAGGTGCCTCTTGTAAACTCTTGTTGACTCCAGTCTTCCATTACAAATTCTCCTGTAAATGTTTCAGATGCTTTACCATCAAACATTTGATCTAATTCTTGAATAAGGCTTTCTACAATCGCCTCTTTTGATTCCATAGCGTAGTAGGACTTAGCTTCCTTACCCGCACACAGAAAGCCTAAAATGTGCGTCTTAGCCTCTTTTTTGAAAGCCATGTCATAGAAAGTGGTTTCTCCGCCCTTTGTCCCATATCCTGTCTCTGTTTGGATAATATCCGGGTAAAATTTCTCCGAAAACTTCATAGCTACTTTAAATCCAGGAAGAAAAGAAATAGCGTTGATTGCTTTATTCTTCTTCTCATTTAATGCAGGTATAAACTCAATTTTCCCTGCCTGCAATACGCCCACAGGAACAGTAACCAGCACCTTATCTGCCATGTAAGTATCTCCATTTTCAATCCTAACCATGACATTCTTACCGCTATAGTCAATAGTGCTCACGGGCGAATTGAAGAGTATTTTGTGCTTTACCTCTTGTGCTATGTTTTGATCCATGAAATCGTACCATGTAGAGTTTTTGAATTTTGATTCCGGCATGAATCTGTAAAACCATTTCCAATATCTGTTCGCCGACTTGAGGCTTTTACCATCCCATTTTACTGTATTTTCAAGCTTGTAAGGAATTAGCTCTTCATCAATTTCCTCTCCCTTTTTCCCTTTGATGGCATTTAGGACTTTAGGATGGCTATGGATCCATTCAGCGCCTAGATCGATTGGAAAGTCTGCTAAAGTCGTGTCTTTTTTTAGTCGACCACCATATCGATTGGTAGCTTCCAGGATCGTATAGTCTATATTGTTCCTTTCCAGTATTTTCGCTGCAGCTAGACCAGATCCTCCTGCTCCAATAATGATTACTTTCCCATTATAATTATAGCTTTTATCCAAAGCAGTTTCTTTGGGAATTTTTTCAACTGCGCGAGCCGCCCAGTTAAAACATCCTGTTAAAAGTGAACTTAATAAAACCAAAGCGGTCACTTTGAATATGCTTCTTAGAATCATGTTGTTGTAGTTAAATTTAACGTTGCAAGGTAGAAGCCACCTAAAGCAAATCATTTGACATATGTCACAAACTACTTCATAGCTCGTATCCTGCTAAGCGTTTCTCTACTTACTCCTAGATAGGAAGCGATATCAGTCAATGAAACACGCTGGAGAATATTTGGTGATTTTTCGCGTAGAGTATCGTAACGTTCTTTTGCTGTTAAAAAAAGCAGCTGACGAAGTTTCTCTTCAGTGTAAATTGCATGTTCTAGTAAAAGCTCATTGAGAGATTGACTGAAGGCCAGATCCGTATCTGCTAATGACTTTATTTGCTTCATTGGTAGACGGATTAAAGAGGAATCTTCTAAAAGTACTATAGACTCTTTTGAAGGTAAGCCTTGGAAGGTTTCTAATGTACCGACTACCTCTTTCTCAAATGCAAACCAGATACACACTTGCTTACCCTGACGAGAATAGTGCGCCTTGGCAGATCCTTGCAAAATCAAATAGGAAAAATGATGATAAGTTCCCTCTTCAAACAGTTGAGTTCCCCTGGTCATTTCAGTGTAAGTACAAAAAGGAAGAAGTGATTCAATTGCCTCTACTCTTAGTGTAGGAAAGAACTCCTGTAGGGTTGCCTTAAACTCATTCTGATTCATGAAAGCATTTGTTGTAAATAAACTTGTTGAGTAAACCAGAAGTAAGGTTCAATGTTTACTTGTATGAAACAGTTAATAACACTGATAATTTCCAGGAAATAGCTCTCGAGTTAAGTTTCAAATTCTGTTTAACACACTACCCATAACAGAAATTCTATATCCTTTTCCCATGATTTTGCAGTCTCTGATTTTCAGGAATGGAAGATAACATCCGGATAAACGCAATATTGCGTTTATCCTACCAAATAGAGGGGGATAAACACCATATGGCGTTTATTTTCAATATACCTTTTCCTGCAGTTCTGGACAAAATAGCGGTCGCCGTGACGCGGCTTGAATGGTGTGTAAGGTCAATATATGAAATTTCACCAAACACCACTTAACATAATTGTAGATTATCACACTTGATTACTGATACTTTGAATAGTGAACAGTGTTAGTGTACTGCCTAAAGGAAAAAAATTATAGCTTCCTTAAAGCAGGGTAGGGGCGAGCACTAAACCACCCTTTAGGGGACTTGATAAATTGCGCCCGGAACGGATTCTAAAACCTACTTAGCATAAATTAGATGCTTTCTATAGATTTGTTTCTGTAATCGTTAATAGTCGGCTTTATTCTCAGAGATTCTCACCGCTCATTCTTTAATGATTTTATGAGACGAAATAATTTTTCAATTATTCAATAATATATTGATACTTTTGTTAAATGATTAGCATTATTATCACATAGAACGCCTAATTAATAAGAAAAGCTTAAAATTACACATCAAGGATCATAAAGTGGTATAATGCGATTCAAGATTCTTTAAAAAGAGTTTGAAAACTATGTCTAGCGCAAAACAAATAATAGCATTGATTAAAACCCATACTGATGGGGATGAAGATGCCTTTTTTTCAATTGCGCTGCAAGTCGCTGCGGCTGAGGCTCGCCAGGGCAGACGGCGATCTGCCGAAGAATTAAGGGACGTTATAGACAAAGCCCGTCGACAAAATCAATCCACTTCTCCTTCTGTAGCGATTCCGTTTGCTCGTCCAAGAGGTGATCTAGAAGGGTTGATTGATATGCATCAGCCTCAACTACTTTTAAAAGATGTAATACTGAAGGAAGAAAACGCTTCTCAGTTAAATGATGTAATTAGGCAGCAAAGAAAACGTGACTGGTTAAGAGAGCATGGAAAAGTCCCTAATAGGAGAGTGTTGTTTGTAGGCCCACCTGGTTCTGGCAAAACAATGACTGCACAAGCTTTAGCAGGAGAATTAAAACTTCCATTATTCGTGATCCGCCTCGAATATCTTATTACTCGCTTTATGGGAGCAACAGCCGCAAAGCTGAGATTAATATTCGACGAAACTGCTAAAAAGAGAGGTGTATACTTATTCGATGAATTTGATGCTGTAGGATCAGACAGGTTAGCGACAAATGATGTTGCAGAAATGCGACGAGTATTAAATTCTTTCTTACAGTTTATGGAAGAATCCAACAGCACTGATAGTTTAATAATCTGTGCTACCAATCATCCTTCACTTTTAGACCAGGCGCTGTTACGGCGATATGATCTGGTTTTAAAATTTGAAGAGCCTAATGAAAAGCAGATTCAAGCACTTATTAAGTCTAATTTACATCCTTTCAAGCACTCTAGATTAGCGTGGAAGAGGATAACTGAACAGGCCAAAGGGTTAAGCCAATCCGAGATCGTAAATGCAATTTCTGATGCAGTTAAGACATCAATCCTTGATGAGAAGAATACGGTCACTTCAGATAGTATTATAAGGAGGCTTGAAGAGAGGCAACAAATGAGAACATCCTTTCTTGACAAGAATATAATATAACAATGAGTCGCTTTAATTTATCTCATCTGGACATTTCTGGTTCAGTTAGTAATGCAACCTATAAAAGTAAATCTCAATTTAGTCGTTCTGAACGGGACCGAAATAGAGAAGAACATGGGAAGAGGCTGATCAATGATCTGAATGCCGCTTTTGAATTGGCTGAAACAGCTAAAACTGAAGACGACAGGATTGATAATGTTGAAGGCATCTATCTTGAGATTACATTAGAGAAAGGCACAAATCCAGAATCTATAGAACGAAAAAACGACAAAGTTTCGCCAGGGGCGACAAAGGTAGATGAAAATGATAATACTAAAGTTGCATTATATGTTCCAGATCAAGCCAAAGCAGTATTACAACAAATTCTCACTGATTATACAACAGGTCAGCTTACTAAAACCGGAAAACCCCAACGGAAACAATTTGTAGAGTCTCTTGAGGAAGTAAGAAGTGCACAGTTTGAATCATTCTGGACAGATACCAATGAGCGGCTCCCAAAAAATGATCAAGAGGAAATCTGGTGGAGTGCATGGTGTTTTCCGGATTTTGAAAATAAACTCGAGTTAGTCGCTACTAAGTTAGGTGCTAGGGTAGCAGATAGCGATCAAAGACTTTATTTCCCGGAATCAACAGTAATACCTGTCTTAGCTACAAAACCACTCATCGAACTAATACTTTTCGCTGCTTGTGGAGTGTTTGAATTACGTTGCGCAACCGATACGCCCACTTTTTTCACCGATACTATACGGGATACTCAATACGAATGGAGTGATGACTTAGCTAGTCGCGTAATTTGGCCTGGAGCAAATGCACCAGCAGTATGCCTTCTGGATACAGGTGTTAATAGAGCACACTCTTTGATTGAACCAGCATTGTCCGCTTCTGACCTATACTCGCTACAACAAGATTGGGGTGCTGATGATCATTTTGATCCAATCGGACATGGCACACCTATGGCGGGTTTGATTCTTCATGGTGATTTGATGACCTCTTTAACTGATTCTCGAGAGCATATATTAGAGCACAGGCTTGAGTCAGTAAAAATTCTACCTCCGAATGGGTTTGATGAAGATAAGCCCAATAGTTATGGCGTAATTACCCAGATGGCTATTTCTCTTCCAACCATTCCAGAAAGGAAAAGAGTTTATTGCCTGGCTGTTACAGATAATAAATCAGGTGAAAAGCCCTCAACTTGGAGTGCTGCTGTAGATCAAGCTGCTGCTGGAGTTATGGTTGGAGATGAAGAAAATGCTCCCAAGAGATTATTTTTAATCTCGGCAGGAAACATTGTCCCAGAAGTTGATTACTCAAGAATAGAACCTGCGGATCATTACCCCATAGAAGATCCAGCTCAAGCATGGAATGCTTTAACTGTAGGAGGCTATACTGATAAAAATTATATAGATGATGAAGGCTATTCAGATTGGTCGCCACTTGCAGCAACTGGTGATTTAAGTCCGTTCAGCAGAACTTCGGTTGCCTGGCCTCATAATAAAGCACCAATTAAACCTGAAATTGTCATGGAAGCAGGAAACAGAGCTGTAAGTCCAAGCAAAACGGAAGTTTTAACTCTGGATTCTTTATCCTTATTATCAACTGGAAAAGAAGTCGACAATTTTCCTTTGACGTCTTTTGAGGCAACGAGTGCCGCTACAGCACAAGCTGCTCGATTAGCCGCCCGGCTTATAGCTCGTTTTCCAGATTACTGGCCAGAAACCATACGAGCACTGATTATACATAGTGCCGAATGGACTCTTCCCATGTTAACGGCACTAAATGAGACTCGTAGCAAACGAGACAATTATAAACTGGTAAGACGATTCGGCTACGGTGTGCCGTCTTATGAAAGAGCTGTAGCATCAGCGACGAATCACTTAGCATTAATCAATCAAGCTTCAATACAACCTTTCAAAATCGATAAAGGGACACGTAAATTTAACGAATGTCATTATTATAAATTGCCATGGCCAAAAGCAGCATTAGAACAGTTAGAAAATGCTAAGATTAAGTTAAAAATTACATTATCCTACTTTATTGAACCGAATCCAGGACTGTCCGCTTCTATAATTCCACAAAGGTATCAGTCATTTGGTCTACGTTTTGATCTTAAAAGGAAAAACGAAACAGAAACAGATTTTAAAAAACGTGTTAATGGCTTTGAGCTTAAAAAAGGTGAAAAATTTACTAGTACAGCCGATGATGGTCAGTGGATGTTAGGCTCAGACGCCGTATCCAGTGGTTCACTTCACTGTGATGTTTGGATAGGACCTGCGGTAGATCTTCTGACTCGCAATATGATTTGTATAAGCCCCGTGTATGGGTGGTGGCGCAATCGTGCTACAAGAAACATTCTTGAGAAGAAAACCCGCTACTCTTTAGTAGTTACCCTTCAAACAGAAAATGCAGAGGTTGATTTACATGCCGAAATAGCCAATGTCATAGAAACATCTACTGATATTTCTATTTAAGAATCTTTTTTCAGGAAAACTAAGTGTGGAGCAGGCCTTTAGCTTTGCATATTTTACTTAACATAACGAAATCGCTGCGACTAAAAACCACCCTTTAGGGGAGCGGACCAATGACATCCAGAACAGATTCTAAAAGCTGCTTGGCATAATCATAGGCTTCCTGTAGCTGCGGTTCCGTAATGGCTAGTGGTTGGCTTGTTAGATGCAGCGAGCCGTCCACATGCTTCACGAGAGCAACATATCGTGATTTGAATATTGCTGGATCATGGTCAATAACCACTTCTGCAATTTCATCAAGCGGATTACCACTGGGATTTACTGATAAAGAAATAAGTTTCATAGGTTGTTTCCTTTCTTAAATAACAGGGTTGAATTCAACCCTGACTAGCCTCGCGGCAATGAGCGGGGGAAACGGTCAAGATCAAGCTGAGGCGAGGGGGATCGCCCGGCTCACAGGAATGTAATGACGAGAGTAGGGGATACGCCTCAGCCTGCCTGCATCAGCAGGTTGTCTTGACCCGTGAGGGGGTCGCAGCCCCCTCTGAAACGAACTTAGCCATGCGTTTCTGCGTATTCGATTGAAAAGAAGGCTGATTTCGCCTATAATAACGTTATGACTGAATTAGAACTACGTCAGGATATTAAACAGAAACTGCCTTATTTGATGCAGAAGCTTCCTTCAATGGATGAAAGTGAGCTACAGCAGCTTCATGATATGCTAGATGCTGTCCTAGAAACCGATAATAATGCCGAAAAACCTAAGAAAAAGCGTAGTGCTGGCACAATGAAAGGCTTAATTAAGTATTCTGATGACTGGGATTCTGATGAAGTGAATGAGGAAATTGCCCGTGATTTCTACGAGAGTGAGATTTTCCCCAAAAATGACCGTTCGTAGATGGTTCGCTATTTACTCGATACCCATATTTTCATTTGGTGGTTAGAAGGAAGTGAACAGCTCACGACCGAAGCCTACGACATTATTGATGATGACAACAACGAGATATTCGTGAGTGCTGCTGTTTCGTGGGAAATTGCCATCAAACGCGCGAAAGGACATTTAACGTTTCAGGGTGATTCGGTTCAGCAAATGCAGGAACAGTCCTTCCTGCCATTGTCCATGATGCATGCTCATGCACAACAGGTGGAACATTTACCCGAGATTCACCGGGACCCGTTTGACCGCATACAGATCGCCCAAGCCCAAGTAGAAGATTTGACGTTCATCACCCATGACGAAATGATTTGGCAATATCCTGATGTAGAACTGCTCAAAGTCTAACCGATGAGAAAACATCCCAATCCTTCAGGAAAATCAAATAAACGATTCATCGGTAGCATGAAAGGTTCTTTAGTATACATGTCAGAAGACTTTAATGAACCATTGGAAGATTTTAAAGACTATATGCCTGATGACAATTACATTAAAAACCGGGAAGAGAAAACGAGTAGGGAATAGCGGTTAGCCTATCATTTACTTAACATAAGTAATCTTATTGAACAAAATGGATCGTCCTGGAAATGGTTGTCATCGGAATATCTACTCTAGCCCTTTATGTCAACAGACTAAACCCCGAGATCCTCAGCACCACAAAAAGCCGATGGGCCAAGAGCTCGAAAAGAATCTAGAAGCGAGAGACGAAGAATTGATTTCTTATGAAATCGTAATGCTTTCGATGATTGCTTTTCGAAATTTTACTCTGAATTATAAAAGCAAGTGAAAAAGAACATTTTGGTTTTTGGGGCGCCTATTACCGCAGGCTTTTTCTAAAAGACTTCGTGAAATTGGATACATGCTATTTCGGTTTTCATTCCAATAGGCCGCGATTCAACGATATAATTGAAGAAGAGAGCAGAGGCATGCCGTGGGCATACCTTTTAAGGAAGACGGAGCTAAAACATCGAATTCATAGCATTAGGAGATCAGGAGTATTGATTATTTATCGTTGTGAATAAGATGGAAAGAATAGAAATAGGTATTGATAGCTTCGCAGCTTCTCCCCGAACCGACTTAAGTAATACTGAGGCTATCAATCAACTACTAGAGCGTATGGAGTTGGCCGACCAAGTAGGTTTGGATGTTTTTGGCATAGGTGAGCATCACCGCAAAGACTTCTTGGATTCGGCGCCCCATATGATTTTAGCGGCTGCCGCAGCAAGAACGAAGAACATCCGTTTAAGAAGTGCGGTAACGGTGATTAGTTCTGCCGACCCCGTAAGGGTATTTCAAAATTACGCTACCCTCGATTTGATATCAAACGGGCGGGCAGAGATTGTTGCCGGAAGAGGTTCATTTATCGATTCTTTTCCACTCTTTGGATTCGCACTTTCGGACTATGATGATCTATTTATTGAAAAGCTAGAATTGCTTTTAAAGATTCGCGATAAGGAATTTGTTTCGTGGTCAGGAAAGTTTAGGGCTCCGTTACAAAACCAAGCGATTTACCCTCGCCCCCATCAAAAACAATTGCCAATTTGGCTGGGAGTAGGCGGAACCCCCTCTTCTTTCGTACGAGCAGGAGAACTCGGACTACCGCTTATGCTTGCGTCTATTGGTGGTCAAACCCATCGTTTTGCACCACTGGTGCAAATCTATAGGGAAGCGGGTTATCAGGCAGGTTATACTGATCATGAATTGAAGGTGGGTTTGCACTCACTCGGTTACGTGGCATCAACCAAAGAAGCCGCAGTGAAAGACTATCTCCCTGGCTACCTAGAGGTTTTCACAAAAGTGGGTAATGAGCGTGGGTATCCGCCTGTTACCAGAGAGGCCTTTGATGCTCAAAATTCCAGCCCACAAGGAGCCCTTTTAGTAGGGAATCCCGAAGAGGTAGCTGAAAAAATCCTGTATCATTCAGCCGCACTTGGGGGAATAACTCGGCTCTCTTTCCAAATGGATGTGGGAATCTCGCATGACAAATTGTTAGAATCAATTGAGCTGATCGGGTCTAAAGTTTCGCCTTTGGTAAACGGTAAACTGGACTAATTCAAAAAATACAAACTGAAAAAAAAATGGATATACGATTACCTGAATTGTCAGCACATCAGATAGAAACACTACGAAAATACGGAGTTGAAGAGCAGTATACTACATCTACCTGTTTGGTAAACTTCGGAGATCGCGATTATGATTTTTATGTCATACTGGAGGGCGGAATTTGCATTAAAAATGCAGACGACCCCACCAATTCTGTGGTCGAGCATGGAGTGAACCAGTTTACCGGTTCGAGCAATATTCTTTCCAACAGAGCATCGGAGCTGAGTGCGGAAACGAAGACGAATACCACTGTGCTGCGCATCAAACCAGAGAAACTCAAGAAGGTAATATCCGATCACAGCGACATCAGTGATTTGCTCTTAAAAACTTTTCTACTAAGGCAACAAGGGCTGTTGGAAGAGGTGGAAGGTGGGATAAAAGTTCTTGGAAAAGAGAACGCAGGGAGCACCTACGACCTTCGTGATTTCATGGAGAAAAACAGTTTATGGTACAATTTCATCGACGTTGATAAGCACGAGCAGGCACGAGCACTATTGGAGAGCTTTGATCTTTGCGAAGAAGATTTACCTGTCCTTATTGATGGGAAAAACAACGTGGCCAAAAACCCAACGATAGAAGAACTCGCCAAGTACACGGGAGTCATCGTAGATTGGGACGATAAGGTTTTCGATGTACTGGTAGTTGGAGCAGGCCCTGGAGGTTTGGCAGCGAGTGTTTACGCTGCTTCCGAGGGGTTAAGTGTAATCACCATCGATAGTAAAGCACCGGGTGGACAAGCGGGTAAGAGTTCTAAAATTGAGAACTACCTCGGTTTTCCGATAGGAATTTCAGGAAAAGATTTGGCGACAAACGGTTATGTTCAAGCGCAAAAATTTGGATGTCAAATATCCATTCCCCATTTAGTAGAGAAAATAGAGCACACGAAAAATCATTACATCATTACTGCCACCAATTGTCAACCAATTAAAGCAAAGACAATTGTGGCAGCCACGGGAGCCGCCTATTCCAAGTTACCCGTTGAGCATCTCGAAAAGTATGAGGGCGCGGGTGTGTATTATAGTGCTACCGCAATGCATGCCACCATGTGCAAAAACGCTGAAGTGGGCGTAGTAGGTGGGGGCAATTCAGCTGGTCAGGCAGCTCTGTTTCTAGCCAAGTACGCTAAAAAAGTCTATGTGATTATTCGTAGTAAGGATCTGGGTGCGAAAATGAGCGATTACCTCGTTCGCAGAATCTATGCACAAGAAAATATTGAAGTCTTGACAGCAAGCAACGTCACTGCTCTTGGGGGTAATACATATATGGAATGGGTAGAAATTTACCAAGGTGAAAACAAGGTGGATAATAAAATACTCTACCTGTTCACCTTTATTGGTGCTAAACCCTGCACCGATTGGATTGGCGATTCCATTCAAACCGATTCGAGGGGATTTATTGCTACCGGTTACACCATCGAAAACTCAGCGATAGATGGTTCCAAGGGATTTGCAACAAGGAAGCCCTACCCCTTCGAGACGAGTTCTCCTGGATTTTTTGCCGTTGGTGATGTACGATCGGGGTCTGTAAAACGAGTCGCATCGGCCGTTGGCGAGGGATCGATTGTGATCAGTGATATCCATAAATACCTTGCCCTCGAGTCTGTCTATTCGTAAAGCACCTCAAAGTATTGTAAGATAACAGCGCCACTCATCGAATTCCAAATAGAATAATCTGAATCAAGAGGATCTGCCTTTATGCGGCAAGATGGAAAACGAATAGCCGAAATAACCTATTCCGCAGCTAGTTCCAATCTTATCAGCATCGATCATACGGAAGTCGGTGAATCGCTGAAAGGAATCGGGGTAGGAAAAAGCTATTGATGGCAATTGTAGAAAAAGCTAGGACAGAGGACATAAAAATTATTCCCTTGTGTCTATTTGCGAAATTAGTTCTCGAAAAAGACAAGAATATCCAAGATGTATTGAAATGAAACCCAGATAGCTCAAATCTAGAATTGAGGACATGAAAAACCTAGCTTATTCAGTAATCGGAATTGGAGGCGTACTGGCTCTGCTCATCTTGGCCGATAGCATTCTTATTCCTTTTGTCTATGGCATGGTAGTCTGGTTTTTGGCCAGTTTCATTAAGAATCAAATTAAGAAAATACCCTTCTTAAAAAACAAGGTTCCTAATTGGATTATCAATTCTGTAACGTTCCTGTTTATTCTGGTAGTTCTTTCATTGGTAAGTAGTTTGATCAATTCAAACATTATCTCTTTACTATCCAATAGTGATGCCTACGCTGCCAACGTAAAGAGGATCGTTGATGATATAAATGGCCTTTTTCAAATAGACCTTTCCGCCCAAATCACTTCTACCGTTAAGTCATTCGACTATATAGGCATTCTCGGATCTTTGGCCGATAATCTCTCGGGAACCCTGGGAGATGTAATAATGATCGCTTTATATGCGGTTTTTATTTTCTCGGAAGAGTCGGTTATTTCAGATAAAGTCAAAAAAGTATTTAAGAATCCCGAAGAATACGCTCAAGTTACGGCTATCTTAAAGAAGATAAACAACTCTACGAGTGACTATATCCGCTTAAAAACACAAGTCAGCATTCTCACGGGTGGTGTCGGCTACATCTTCCTTCTACTAATGGGAGTTGATGCTGCCTTCTTTTGGGCATTTCTCATATTCGCGCTCAATTATATCCCCACAATAGGATCGCTTACCGCCACATTATTTCCTGCCATATTTAGTTTAGCACAGTTTGGAGAAGTAGAACCATTCAGCATTATTCTTGTGGGATTAGGGGTAATCCAATGGTTTATCGGCAATGTGCTAGAGCCAAAAATTATGGGACGAACTTTGAACCTCAGTCCCTTGGTTACTATACTTGCGCTCATTATTTGGGGAGAGATTTGGGGAATTACCGGTATGCTCTTGTGTGTCCCCATTACGGTAGTCATGGTCATTATTTTCTCTCAATTTGATAGCACCAAGCCCTTTGCTATCCTACTGTCTGAAACCGGTGAAATAGACGAATTATGAAGAGCAATCGATTAGAAGCTTTCACAGACGCAGTGATGGCAATCATCATTACGATCATGGTCATTGAATTTAAAGCACCCGAAGAAACCGAGTTAAAAGCGCTGATTCCTCTAATTCCGAATTTGCTAAGCTACCTTATGAGCTTCATATTTTTGGGG
Organism: uncultured Flammeovirgaceae bacterium; assembly: GCA_937883755.1. Taxonomy (GTDB): domain Bacteria; phylum Bacteroidota; class Bacteroidia; order Cytophagales; family Cyclobacteriaceae; genus Tunicatimonas. The sequence goes on from CAKZYA010000040.1 coordinate 32,970, forward strand.
ATTTACTGGAACAATCATCACCACCTTTTTCATGTGGTTGAAAAAGTTGACGGAGGCATTCTTTGGGCAAATATGCACGTACTGTTTTGGCTTTCACTCGTTCCTTTTAATACCTCTTGGTTAGGAGAAAACTATCACGAATCAGCTCCTGCAGTGACTTATGGATTATTACTTTTTATGATTTCCTTCGCGTCCTTGTTGTTGAAAGCCGCCGTATCCAGAATTCACGGAGAAGGATCGGTATTTAGATCCTTGACCCAAACTACACGTAAGGAATGGCTTTCATTACTTCTGTACATTTTTGGGATTACCTTGTCCTTATGGAATACCATCCCCTCTATTGCTTGCTATGTTTTGGGTTGTTCTCTATGGTTTATTCCAGACAAGCGGTTGGAGAACATGTACGAATAAGAGGACGATTTCGCTAAAAGATCGCCAAAGAATTCGATACCAAATTCAAAGAATGAACAACCTAATTCCATTGTCTCTATAATAGCCAATGATGAAAAAAGTGGATGCAATTGATCAGAAGTTCTTGTCCAGCCACTGACTAATTTTTTGGTTAGCT
>CAKZYA010000041.1 GCA_937883755.1 uncultured Flammeovirgaceae bacterium
TTGAACACTTGAACACTTGAACACTTGAACACTTGAACACTTGAACACTTGAACATTATTACATGACGGCCTAAATACCTGAACACATGAGTACCCAAACACCTGAACACAACCATCACACTATTAAGATAGGAATCATCAACGTTTCTGACCGAGCCAGTCAGGGCATTTACGAAGATATTCCCGGCAAAGCTATTGTTGAAACCCTGGGTGAATACTTGACCTCTTCTTGGGAAAAAGTATACGCGGTCATGCCCGATGAGCAAGATCAACTGGAAGCTACCATGAAAAAAATGGCTGATGACGACGGTTGCTGCCTGATTGTTACTTCAGGTGGTACTGGCCCAGCACACCGCGATGTTACCCCCGAAGCTACGGAAGCGGTCTGCCATAAGATGATGCCAGGTTTTGGTGAACTGATGCGACAAACGAGCTTGAAATATGTCCCCACGGCTATTTTGTCGCGGCAAACGGCTGGTATTCGCAACCAAACCTTAATTATCAATTTGCCTGGTAAGCCTCGAGCTATTCGACAGTGTCTAGATGCTGTGTTTCCTGCTGTGCCCTACTGCATCGATCTCATTGGTGGACCATTTCTAGAATGTGACGAAGCAGTCATCAAACCGTTTCGGCCGAAAAGTACTTGAGGTACCACAATGAGAGTTACCATTTTTTAGTTATTTCTTATAGGAACTACTATGAAATACCCCCTAACCTTTGCCTCTTTACTAATAGTTGTCTCAGGCACATTAGCTCAAACAGTATCCAGATCAGGTACTCCCTACGACTCTTTGCGTACTGTATTGGAAGAAATACACGATCAGGACCAAGTAATTCGGGAAGAACTAGTAAAGTATATGCAGCAGGGTGACTCGATTGTGCCTTCCTTAATTACTCAAATGAATACTACTGATTCTGTGAATCAAATTCGGGTTAATCAAATAATCTCTAGCTACGGTTGGCTACCACAGAGTAAAATCGGTGATAAGGCCGCCGAGGCGCTATTTCTTGTCATCCAACATTCTGGTCTAGAAACTATGCAGGGTTATTTACCCCTTCTGAAGAAAGCGGTAGAAACAGGAGAAGCTAATGCAACTTCAGCAGCACTTATGGAAGATCGGATTCTCATGTACGAGGGAAAGAAGCAATTGTATGGTACCCAGGCTAGTAGTCGACCAAAAGAAGACGGGGAGCCGTCCCACGGTAGTACTGAGTATTTCATCTGGCCCATTGAAGAGCCAGAAAAGGTAAATCAGAGAAGAGCTGAGATTGGTTTTGATCTAACCGTAGAGGAAAATGCCGCTCGGATGAACGCAATCTACGATCCTAATGAAGAACTACCACAGTAAATAGTTGGTATGCAACTAAATAAAGTAATTCTACGACTAACCAAATTTTTATCTCGCTACGGAAGATATTATTTCCTAGGATCACTACTGTTGGCTATTTCTTGCCTTCCAGTATGGCAATCGCAGGAGGAGGTTTCTGCTGAATTAGTATCCCAGTATAATCCCTACGAGCAGCAGTTTATTGAAGCATTAGAAGATACTTTGCAGTATTTGATTGATGACAGCCGAGTGCCAGGCGTAGGTATTGCGGTGGTAAAAGATAGTACTCCACTTTTAGTGAAGGGCTACGGAATTCGTAGTGTCAAGCAACCTGATTCGGTAGATATTCACACTGTATTTCGGCTAGCTTCGGTTTCTAAAGGATTTGCCTCCGGATTAGCAGCAACCTTGGTGCGGGATACTTTGCTACACTGGAACGATCCCGTAGTACAATACTTGCCTTCATTTGCTCTCGTTTCTCCGGAGCAAACCCAAGCGGTTACTGTAAAACACGTTTTGTCCCACACTACCGGACTGCCCTATCATGCTTACACCAATTTGGTAGAAGCTAATAAAGAGCGAGACGATATGATTGCGTTACTTTCGGAAATTGACCTGATTGGGGAAGCGGGGCGGTGGTATAGCTACCAGAACGTAGCCTACTGCATTATTGAGCCAGTGGCAGAAGTAGCCGCTATAGAAACAGCCAAGGTTGAGTCGTTTCAAACTTTGATGGAAAACCGCATTTTTAAGCCGCTACAAATGAACGATGCCTCAGTATGGTACAATGATATGATGGAAGTTGATAATAAAGCCGTACCGCATCTTCCCTCCCGTAGAGGTTGGTATACAACTCCCATCTCAAAAAACTACTACAATGTGCCTTCTGCTGGGGGCGTAAACGCGAGCCCACTAGATATGGCTCAATGGCTGATGGCGTTGCTAGGCAACCGACCTGACGTACTACCCACCGAAGTGCTGGATAGTTTATTTTCCCCCCAAATAAAAACACCCATCGAGAACCGCTATTTTAGTCGGTGGAAGCAGCTAGAAGGAGCGTATTACGGGCTTGGTTGGCGCATTGTTCATCAGGCGGGAGATACCATTGCCTTTCACGGTGGCTATGCCAACGGTTATCGTACAGCCATAGCATTAGATCGGAACAAGAAAATTGGCATTTGTATTCTAGCCAATGGATCATCTAGCCTGGTTAGCCGAGTAGTGCCTATCTTTCTAGATTTATACCGAAAGTATGAAGATGATATTAAAGCCTGGGAGGTTCAAGTGAACGAAGAGGTAGCTGATTAGAAGCGTTCTCTGAAATACTATCTACTTACTCTCTATCGTAAAACTGATCACTGTTATCTTTTGGAATATATTCTCCAGATAACATCCTTTTGATTCGTACAACACGCAAACGGTTGGCTTCTGGTTTATTAATATAGTGAAAGGCGTTAGGAGCGCGGATCATAGCTATTAACGAGAGATATTCCTCCCAATTAAGTTCTGTAAACTTCCTCTGGAAGTAGTGATGAGCTGCTTGTTCAAATCCATAGATGGAGCCATTATCTCCCTGACCTAAATAGGCATTATTAACGAAGAGTTTCAGAATAGTGTCTTTGGGAGTTAGCGCATCAAAGGCGTAGCGGGCAATTAAGGTTTGTTTAATTTTGGCGATACCTGGCTTAAAATCGTCGAAATAATACAATTTCACTAATCCTTGGCTAAGAGAGGTCTTTCCTGTTCCTGGGGTTTCAAAATCGTACCCCTTGTGATGGTAGAAATTTGGATCCTGCACTTTCAGTAAAGCGTCCAACTGCTGATCAGTAAGGTCAGGTAGCTCAAGTTTCATTCGGTCTGAGCGCAAAATATTATTTACCAGATCAGGAGTCTCTCTTTTGGCATTGATAACCACAGCAAGGTAATAGATGGTGATGCTAGCTATCAGTATAATGACTAATAGAAATCCTATTCTAAGTCTGTGTTTCAAGCTGCCTTAGTTATCCAACAAGCTCGAGTCCGAATCGTACACTTGTACTTTCTCCCAAAGATGCGCGCAATCATCAACAAACTTAAGGTGGATTGGGTGTAATTGATAGGTATTCTGATCTTCTAGGCTAGCAAACGTAAGCATCAAGTGATACGAGTAAGTGTTGTCAATCACCGAGCGGTCAGTAGGTGCGGGTTTACCCAAATGAGCATCTTGCACCGTGGGTACGTCAAAAAGAGTGCGAATACCAGTAACCAAAGCTTTGGCATCTTCAGTACTGGCTGGGTTCTTTAGCCAGAAAAATACATTGTGAACGAATCGGTTTTGCATAGTAGTGTGAATATGTGTATCAGTAGATGAATCCAAAGATACTGCTTTCGATGTATCAAGTGCTATAAGTTTATGTTCTAACAACTCCGGTAAGCTTCCAGTTAACATAAAAGTGCATTAACTTAATATTTTGTAATTTGCGGCATAAAAAGAATTTTATTTTGAGTCTGGGCTAATTAACATGTCCTCCGATTCTCTCAGAGATGATAAGTCAGTAAACTATCGCATTTAGAAAATCATTTTCTATATTTCAATTCATTACCTAACCTAGTACCTATGAACCGCTTTCACCAGCCGACTTTCAAACACTTTACACTTTTTATTTCAGCTGTGCTTTTTCTGTTTCAGCTAGAGGTCACGGCTCAGAAAAAAATGTCGAGTAAGCAAATTGAAAAGCTTAAAGAAGAAGCAGTAGCAGCAGTAGAAAAAAACAGTAAGCTCACCCAGGTAATGGTGGATAAAATATTTAGCTTCAGTGAGTTAGGCTTTCAGGAAGTTGAGACCTCTAAGTATATTACAGGTATTTTAGAAGAAAACGGTTTTACCATAGAACGGGGAATATCAGGGGTGCCTACTGCCTGGATAGCCACCTGGGGTTCCGGTAAACCCGTCATTGCCATCGGTAGTGATCTGGACTGTATTCCTAAAGCCTCACAGAAGCCCGGCGTAGCTTACCATGATCCTATTATTGAAGGTGCCCCAGGTCACGGCGAAGGGCATAATTCTGGTCAGGCAGTGAATGTGACTGCGGTACTGGCTGTGAAGGAAATTATGGAAAGGGAGGGGGTTTCGGGTACATTGATGCTCTGGCCAGGAGTAGCTGAAGAACAGGTGGCAACAAAAGCATTCTTTGTGCGTGATGGCTACTTTGATGATGTAGACGCCTGTATCTTTACCCATGTTGGCAACAACTTACAAACCTCCTACGGTAGTCCCCGAGGTAATGGAATGATTTCGGTAGAGTTTACTTTTGAGGGTGAAGCAGCCCACGGGGCAGGATCGCCTTGGCGAGGGAGAAGTTCGTTAGATGCCGTTGAGTTGATGAACGTAGGCTGGAACTTCCGTCGGGAGCATCTGCAACCCACTCAACGCTCGCACTACGTAATTACTGATGGTGGCGATCAACCTAACGTAGTCCCCGCCAAAGCGTCCGTTTGGTACTACCTCCGGGATCGGACTTACGCTGATATTAAGAAGATGTACGACATCGCCATCAATATTGCTAAGGGAGCAGCACTGATGACCGATACCGAGATGAGCTACCGTTATTTAGGAAGTGCCTGGCCTGGGCATTTCAATAAAGTAATTGCCGAAACGGCTCACAAAAATATTGAGAAAGTTGGGTTACCCGAATGGTCGGAAAAAGACCAAACCCTGGCAAAAGCAGTGCAAGAAGAAGTTGGCTCTGATCCCGAAGGGCTAGCTACCGAACTTAAGGAGCTGGGGCTACCCGTAAAGTTCTCACTGGGTGGGGGTTCTGACGATATTGCGGATATATCCTGGGCAGTGCCCACCATCGTTTTGCGCTTTCCTTCCAACATGCCCGGTCTACAGGGGCATCATTGGTCTAACGCAATTACCATGGCTACTCCTATTGCTCATAAGGGAGCTACTGCCGGAGCTAAAGCCGAGGCTATGACACTCCTCGATCTGTTTCTCAAACCCGAACTGATTGAGCAGGCCTGGGATTACTACAAAAATGAACAGACCAAAAATGTCGAGTACGAACCTCTACTCAACCCGGACGATAAACCCGCTATTGAACTCAATACCGAGATTATGACCACTTTTCGGCCTGAACTGGAGCAATACTATTTTGACGAAACCAAGTACGATACTTATTTAGAGCAATTGGGAATCACCTATCCTACGCTTAGAAATGAATCGGCTTCTACAGATTTGGATGGGGAGGAAGAGTAATTGAGATGTCGTATTCAAGCGGTCTCATTGATATTCATTAAAAAGCAAGTACATGAAAGCAGTTATCTGGGTCTGGATATTAGGATCTATTTCTTCGGTATCAGCTTACGCTCAAGAAGATAGTCCCAAATACTCTGATGATAATATCTGGAACACGCTGTCCAAGGTAATTTACAGGAGTACGGAAGATGAATTCGGTATGATTAATCTCCCTATCTTTTCTAGTGAGATAGAGGAGTTGGAAGGTACTGAGATCACCGTTCCCGGCTACATCATTCCAGCAGGTGGATTAGAGGCAATGTTTGAGCCTGACCACTTTGTACTATCTTCATTACCCCTGGCAGCCTGCTTTTTCTGTGGCGTAGGTGGCCCCGAAACAGTAGTTGAAGTTTATCTGAAGGAACCTATAGAATATACCGACACACCTATCAAGATAAAAGGTAAACTGACACTGAATGCTCATGACACTTACCAGCTCATGTACATACTAGAAGATGCCACGCTAGTGGAGGAGGTAAATTAAATGAGGTTAGCAAATGTTCTATATTGCTTTAGCTGGGCAACTTGAGAAATTTTCGTTACTATAATTTCAACTCAAGTTGCTCAATCAGAACAGATGCAAGGTTCATCACCTTTTTCCATTCTTCATCATTTAGAATAGCAGGTATATCTTCAAGTTCTCCCATAGAATCTAATATTTTGTTAATATCCGAATCAAACTTAACTAAAAGATTAAATTCTGATTCAGCCCATATTTCTGAAAACCATTTATAGTCAGGCGAAAAAAGACTATCCCATTGGCAAACCAATTCGTTGGGGATATGAACAAAAGGAACTGCCTTTTTATAGCTTAACTGAGAGTCCTTTGAGGATATCGTAGTTAAAAAATTAACTATACCATTCTTCCTATTTTTCTGCAATTCATCCATTATAGCTGCTCAAAATTCTTTTAAATGAAGTATGTGTTTAGAAAGATGGGTATGTATGTATGCATTACATAAAAGGAATAAATGGAAATGCTTCGCCCTGCCTGAAATGAGAACGGTCGGCGGGTAGCTCCAAAAAACCGTTGCAGTGGAGTAAATTAGCAAAATCGCCGGAGCCATGTCCCTGAATGGGCTTCGCTAGAAATTGACCATCTTCACTAGGGTGCGCCATCACGGTTAAAAAATACATCAGTTCTGGTTCAAACTTTACATTATCGCTTAGTGTAGCCCATCGTGTAGCAGTTGCTTTTGCCCCCAAACTTCTCTCTAGCCAAGGCTGTACGTAGCGATGAAAGCACATAAACGTAGAAACTGGATTCCCCGGCAGAGCAAACACTGCATTCTGGTTATCTTTTATCCCGAACCAGAAAGGTTTACCCGGTCGCTGCTTTACCCGATGGAATAACTTTTTCACTCCTAACTGCTCCAGAGCAACGGGCACGTAGTCGCGCTTACCCTTAGAAACTCCACCACTCAAGATAACTACCGGATGATTTTCTAGTACCTCAGCTAATCCAGTAGTCGTCTTTTCTAGAGAGTCCGGTAGATGATAAAATCGGGCGGTTGCTCCAACAGCAGAAAGAGCTGCTTTCAGAGCATAATTGTTAGACTGTCGAATTTGATAAGGTTCAGGTTGCTCACTTACCGGCACTAGCTCATCGCCCGTAGAAACAATGGCTACTTCAGGGAGCTGCGTAACCGTTAGCGTTTCTTTGCCAACTGAAGCCGCTACGGCAATCTCAGCCGCACCTAACCAGGTTCCTACGCTCAGTAACTCTTCCCCCTGAGAACGATCGTAACCCTGCGGGTGAACGTTCTTTCCCTTTTTCTCAGGGGCTGTTTTTAGTATGGCTATTTTTTTGCCATTCTCTTCCCGAATATCAACCTCTTCATAAGGAGATACAGTATCAGCTCCAGACGGAAGCACTGCCCCAGTCATAACTTCCAGACAGTTATTGTGCTGAATAAGCGTTTTGGAAGGCTCACCCGCTAGTTGCATTCCCTCTATCACCATTTCCGGATTTTCTCCAGAAACTTGGTCTATACTATACGCAACCCCATCCATCGTTACCCGATTAAACGGGGGAAAGTCACGATCGGCTACAACTGATTCTTGTAAAATGCGACCTCGCGCTTGGTTTAACCCTACTATTTCGTTAGCAAAACGGAGCAGGTGACTATTGATTATTTGAGTAGCTTCTTGGGGAGTAATCATAGCTTTATGTTTATTGGAGCATGTTACAAAAGACTCCACAATAAAAAAAGGTACCCTAAAGCACCTTCTTACTCAAATTACGCCTCTATATCGTATTAGGCTAGGTTTAGTGACATATAAATCTATGTCATAGAATCTCTAGCATCGCCCAAGACTAGCTCTGATTCGTCGAGATCTGCGATCTAGTTAAGACCATAATTGTAACGAATTCCAATAGATACTGCACTGAAGTTTAATTGGAAACTAGCACTTGGTCTATAATCGAGAGCAGAAAAATTATCTCGATCTAGATTGGCAGCACCGCCACCCAGATCACCATCAGTAGAAATACTGGCATTGGTTAAATAGCTAACGTATGGACCAATGTGAATATCCGCAGCTTCTCTCAGACGAAAAGTGGCCGATACAGATACGTCTACATAATTTAGGTTAAATTTATACTCACTCTCTAAATCAACTGGATCTGTATCGTAGCCAGTTGCTCCCTTGGTAGAATATAATACCTCAGGCTAGATTACAAAAAACTTACTAACAGGCAACTAGGTAAATACCCCCACGTGAAAACCAGGGCGGATATTCTCATCTGAAACATTGCCAATAGATAGATTACTCACATTCAATCCACCTTTAATCCCGGTACGAACCTTCTATGCCATTACACTAATTGGAATCACTAATACACTAAGTAGTAGGGCAATAATTCCTGCTATTACCTTATAGCCATATTTCAGTTTCATAAGTCTAAAAAATTTTTGTAAGACATTTTTACCTGATTAAAATGAGAGATCCATGCCATATTATTTTCTAAGACGGTAATTCCAGCTTTAGCCAATCTGAAGCCACTATCTACGTTATTTTCTTAATCAACCGTTCATCCAGAAGTGTGGAAAATTTTGCATAAAGTGTAGAAGTTACTGAAGAAAATATATTGTATCATGCCTTGCTTTTAGCTGACGTAACGCTCAACCTGAAAATAAAAAGCTGTTTTTCTAAATGGTATCACTTTTGCCCTGCATCCGGCATTTACCAAATGAGAAATAAGAATAACTATGAGAAATTTAATAAGTAAACTATCGCATACACTAACTCAGTGGATACTGATTGTGGGTATATTGGTTAATGTTCAATTTTTAAGTGGTTGTGCTTCTACTAATAATACTACTAAAGGTGGGGCAATTGGTGTCGGAGCCGGAGGAGCAGCCGGAGCCATTATTGGTAAGGCCTCCGGAAACACTGCAGTTGGAGCCATCATCGGAGCAGCTGTGGGCGGTGCCACTGGTGCCCTAATTGGTCGTCAAATGGATAAGCAAGCCGAAGAGCTAGAGCGTGACCTAGAAGGAGCTACTGTAGAACGGGTAGGTGAAGGCATTAAGATAACTTTTGATTCTGGCCTACTGTTCGATATTGACTCGGATGAGCTGCATGCAACTACAAAAGAGGATCTATCAGAAATGGCGGAGATACTCAAAAAGTACGATGATACTAACATTCTAATTGAAGGGCATACCGATGCCACTGGTTCTAATGACTACAATCAAAATCTATCGGAAGAGCGAGCGGCTTCAGTAGCAGGCTATCTACAAACGATTGGAGTAAACAGCGACCGATTAATTACTGAAGGGTACGGTGAGGAACAACCCATCGCTGAGAACGATACTGAGGCTGGAAGACAGCGAAACCGGCGGGTAGAAGTAGCTATCTACGCTAACGAAAAAATGGTGAAAGCCGCTGAGCGGGGCAACTTAGAAGTAGACGGATAGTAAAATCTTTAAGGAGATACACGAAAGCTTGGGTAACCGGGCTTTTTTTATGCCCAAAAGCAAGACATTGTAGGACATGGAATAGTTTTGTAGTATGCAACGTATGAATCAACCAAGCTATTGAATTAGTAAAATATAACTTAGGTTAACACCTAATATGAAAAGTCATGAGTGAAAATAAACTCTCGCACGTAGATGATCAGAATAACCCTACTATGGTAGATGTCAGCCAAAAGCTAATTACAAAGCGTACTGCTACAGCTCGAAGCATTATTGGCCTAGATCAATCTCTTTGGCAGCAACTAGGCCTGGACAGTTCAACCAAAAATGACATCTATACTAAAAAAGGTCCGGTATTTCAGACGGCAATTATTGCTGGAACCATGGCCGTGAAGAAAACAAGTGAACTCATTCCTTTTTGCCACCCACTAGCCATTGAAAAGTGTAATATTCAGATTCAACCAGCTGAAAATTACGAAATACAGATTGAATGCACCGTAGCCGTACGTGGTAAAACTGGAGTGGAGATGGAAGCCTTAACTGGGGCTAGTGTAGCAGCCCTTACCATTTATGATATGTGTAAGGCATTATCTCACGCTATTGTCATCAAAAACACCTCTCTTCTTAGTAAGACTGGGGGTAAAAGTGACTTTAATGCTGATTGAACATAAATTTCTTGCAAAGAATAGGAAAAGCCTTTATTATTGGAGCAGTAACTTACAATAAGGTAAAATACAAAACAATCTACACCCTTTTTAGTGTTATTTTTAAAAATAGAATACCTCATAAGAAGTATTAAGAAACATTTTACACTTAAAAGTATTTTTACGGTAAGTTATTATATTTAGCATACTCACTTAAACTATCAACTACTGTATGATGACGTGTTGGCTTATTGACGACAATGAGATCGATCTGCTTATTACCCGCAAGCTGCTACAGATTTGGGAACCTTCTCTGTCTATTCAGGAATTCACTAATGGAAGGAAGGTGCTTAATCAGCTAAGCTCACCAGAAAGTGAACCTCCTCATTTTATTTTCCTGGACTTATTCATGCCTGAATTTAGCGGCTGGGAATTTTTAGATGAGTATCAGCATCTTGAGAAAAGCTTTACCCAAATTTATGTACTTTCTTCTTCGGTTGACCGGATCGATATTGACCGGGCTCGAAGCTATGAGGCTGTAAAAGGGTACATCTCTAAGCCAGTGACTCAGGAAAGCATCCGGCGAGCGATAGCTAATTATCACCAACAGCTCGTTGAGAGCTAGAAGGGCAACGATTCTATCAGCTCTCGGTTAAGTTGCCGAAACCTTTCTGTAATCTTAGGTAGGATCCTATCCTGAGAATCGGTTGCTATCTCTCGACCATCAATTTCTTTCACGATGGTCAGTTCGCCCATGGTACCCGTTGCAAAAACTTCATCAGCGGTATAAAACTCGGTGAGCGATAGATTTTTCTCTTGAACTGGAGTTTTCAATTGCTTAGCAATTTCTAGCACTAAGCCTCGGGTAATGCCTGGCAAACAAGCATCAGCGTGAGGGGTAAATAGTCTCCCGCCCTTTGTCATAAATAAGTTAGTATCATTCAGTTCTGCCACAAAACCGTAGGCATCCAACATTACAGCCGCATCCACTCCCGCTACATTCGCCTGAATTTTTGCCAGAATGTTATTCAACAGGTTATTGTGATGAATTTTAGAATCCAGATGCAGAGGAGAGTTGCGGGCAATGCTAGAAGTAATAACCCGAATTCCCTGGTCATTATCGTACACCGGAGGTTTCCATTCGGCTAATACAATCAAGCAGCAACCTACCTGATTGAGTCGGGGATCCATACCCGAAGTGATTTTTTCACCCCGGGTCAACGTTAGCCGAATATGCGTATCACTTCGCATATCGTTAGCTTCTAGTGTTTGAAAGATTGCTTGCTTGACAAACTCCTTCGTCGGAATTTGGGCAAAGCGAAGGGCTTTAGCTGAATCAATCAACCGTTGCAAATGCCGATCGAGGCAAAATATTCCACCTTCGTATACTCTTAGTCCTTCCCAAACGGCATCCCCGCCCTGTACCGAGCTGTCAAAAACTGATACTTTAGCATCAGCCCGAGAATAAAGACCATCACCAACGTATATTTTAATATTCTCGTTACGAGGGTTATATTGTTGTAGCATGTCAGGCTCGGATAGCGTTTTCGTATAGTTTATTATAAAATGGTAATGTCGCTTCGTACAGTTCTTCTAAATGCGGAGGTAACGGTCGATCACTAGTAGGTTGCCGAGAAAAGCCCGTGGACTGATGAACGTTACGATACCAGTATCTGGCCCAGATACCGTCTTCAGGTCGTGGTTTCGGTTCCCACGAGAGCATCTGCTCCTCAAAGGGAATGTCCAGCACTTTACACAATTTTTGTAGTACCCCGGGTGGGTCTTTCAATAGCTCACCTGAATCCAACACTACTGCTGGTAAACTCAATTCTTGTAAAAATTGGTAAAATTTATACTGCTGATAGCAACCAATATCGTCCATAGTTGGCGTTTTCATCTGCTGGGCAATAGAGCTAATTAGTTGTTTAGGGTTGCGAACGAGAAAAAGATTCGTAAGCTTAATGATGAATCGGTGATCTAGCTCTACAAAATGGTGCGCCATATTTTTGATAAATAATACTGAGCGGTCATAGTCGCCAAATATCACTTCATCTAAAATAGCTTGGGCGTTAGTTTCCATACTAGAAAGTATCTGCTCTTTCCCCGGATGATCTACTTCGGGTCGCTGGATCAGATAGTAGCCATAGAAAGGCTCGTCAACCACCCGAGTATCCGACCGCTGAGCGAAGGAATACATCAAAGCAGTAGACAAATTGCGAGGATTGGAAATTAGATGAATTCGTTTCATATTAGGTTAGGGATGGGCAGATACCCACACTTCGCCATCATTGAAAACTTCTTTCTTCCAAATCGGCACTGTTTGCTTTAGAGTATCAATTGTAAACTTACAAGCTTCAAACGCAGCTTGACGATGGGGAGTAGCCACGGCAATAATCACTGCAATATCACCCACGTACAGTGTTCCTTTCCGATGATATATCGCGATTTTTTCCACAGGCCACTGCTTACAGGCCTGAACCGCTAACTTTTCCATTTCCTTTATCGCCATCAGGTCATAGGCTTCAAAGTCTAACTGCTCAACCGTTCGCTGCTGGGTATTATTACGCACCGTACCAATAAAAACGTCCACTGCTCCTGCCCCGTCAGACTGTACTAAACCTAGTACCTTATCAATCTGGAGCGGCTCATCGGTCAGTAGAATAGATATTTTTTGGTTCGAGTTCATAGGCTTGGTTTATCGGAGACCGAAAACCGAAGTCCAGACTCCAATATAGTGTTGGTTAATACATTTTCCGGTCTCCCGTCCCGGCGGGGAACCGCTCCATTCTCTGGCTTCTGTACATCATCCTCCACTTACGGGAGGTATTAGGGCAATTTCGTCGCTTTCGTGTAGTGTTTGATCCTTCTGACCGTATTCGTTATTAACGGCAATCATTACCGAATTTAAGTCGTGCAGCTTGGGGTAGCTTTTCTTCAAATGCTCTACCAAATCGGGTACAGTTGCCCCTTCGGGTAGTTCGTAACGAAGTTTCTGCTGCCCCACAATATCTTTCGTAATTCCGAAAAGCAAAATATTCAATTCCATGCTTGGCAAGATAGGTATTACAGTCGAAAGGGGGATGATGATAATGAAAAATTGATAAGTAATGATGAATGATAGATACAATTTACGGACATTATTCATAGGTCATTACTCATTTGAGCATTCTCTCCTTAAGAAAACCTTTGTACATTTGTTATGTTTCAAGGTAAAATCACACCCTATGCCTTTGTTCGATAATCATGGACGGTCTATCAATTACCTCCGCTTGGCTGTGACTGATCGCTGTAACTTGCGCTGCTTTTACTGTATGCCTGCTGAGGGGATCTCGTATGTGCCTAAAATGGAGCTACTGACTTACGAAGAGATGGAACGACTGGTGCGAATTCTGGCCGAAATGGGTATTAGCAAAGTGCGAATCACGGGAGGTGAGCCCTTCGTTCGTCGCGATTTAGTTGGTTTTCTCCATAAACTAGTGGGAATTCCGGGAATAGATGAGGTACATATTACAACCAACGGCGTACTCACCACTCCGTATGTTGCTGAACTCAAGGCAATGGGCATTACATCCGTCAACCTGAGTTTAGATACCTTTGACCGCCAGCGCTTTCAGGAAATTACCCGCCGCGATGAATTTGATCGGGTACTCGACTGTTTCCACGCTTTACTAGATCATAACATTCCGACTAAAATTAACGCAGTGGTAATGGAGGGGAGAAACACCCAGGATATTGTTCCCCTCACTGAACTCACTCGCCAATACCCAGTATCGGTACGGTTTATTGAAGAAATGCCCTTCAATGGTAAAGGCAGTCACTATCCGGTACTCGTCTGGACACACCGAAAAATCTTGGAGGTACTACAGCAGCACTACCCGACGATAGAAAAAATTCCTGATTCACCTACATCTACCTCTTACAACTACCAGATTCCGGGTCATCAAGGTACGGTGGGTATTATAGCGGCGTTTAGCCGGACATTCTGTGGTACCTGCAACCGCATTCGTCTCACCGCTCAGGGAACGCTAAAAACCTGCTTGTACGATCAGGGCGTTATGGATATCAAAAAAATCTTGCGAGAAGGTGCTTCAGATGATTTAATCCGCCAAGCATTTGCCCAGGCATTTCGTAATCGGGCTAAAGATGGATTTGAAGCTGAACAACAGTATCGACAACAATCGGTAAGCGAGTCCATGTCAACTATTGGTGGATAGGTTTTACTCATATTATTTGGTACTAAAATATTTCTATATTGTGTCAAAGTTGGCATACGAGTAACCTTATTTCGTACTTTGATATACGACTCGCTACCGTTCTATTTTCCAATAACGTTAATTTTTTCTAAGCTCATATTTGACATATATTAAGATTCTAGCCAAAAGATATCTTATTTTAGCATATTTTCTTACTTTAGTTATCTTATAGCTTGAAATAGAAAGAATAGTAATCAACTATTTTCCTTCGGCAGCCTAAAATATATTACATAATTATTATCTGAAGTTACTAACCATAAGTTTAGTACTTGTGAAAACTGCC
Source organism: uncultured Flammeovirgaceae bacterium (assembly GCA_937883755.1). Lineage (GTDB taxonomy): Bacteria > Bacteroidota > Bacteroidia > Cytophagales > Cyclobacteriaceae > Tunicatimonas. The sequence continues at coordinate 14,711 of CAKZYA010000041.1, forward strand.
TAGCCGATGTCGCTTACATTACTAAAATTGACCGGTAGAGTATTAGTCTGTCTGGTTTGGCTGATTGGTAAGGTTTGTGCCCAGGGAATACTTACTCCAATTCCCAAGCCTGATGTGTCCCAAGAAGACAATTCTCCTTTCGGTTACTATGAATATCTCCCTCCCGAATACCAGGATGAAAGCACTACAGATTATCCTTTAATTATCTATCTGCATGGACTGGGCGATAAAGGTAATGGTACCACGGAATTGGATAGTGTCTTGCGGAGTGGTGTAGCTCAGTTCCTTAACACTGGTAACGACCTTTCCTTTTTAGTGATGAGTCCTCAATCAAATATCGGCTGGTGGGATGATGATGGGGTTAATGCTTTTCTGGATTTTATTCTAGGCAATTATAGGGTAGATAGTCGCCGGGTTTATATCACAGGAATTAGTGCAGGAGGTATTGAGGTATTTTCGTATGCAGCCGCTTACCCCAACCGATTGGCGGCTATTGTACCTATTACTGGCAAAGCTAATAATATTGATGTATGCGACTTAAGAGAAGTTCCTACCTGGGCTTTTCATAATGAAGATGACCCCACCTTCAATCCGAAGTTCTCCATCGAGTCAGTGGCTGAATTAAATGAATGTCAACCTACACCATCCCCACTCGCAAAAGTTACTATCTATCCTTCAGGTGGACATGATGCCTGGACCAAAACATATGATGGTACGGGTATGGGTACCGAAGACCCATCTTACGATCCATTTAACGTAGACATATTTGACTGGATGCTCCAGTTTGCAAAAGATACCCTTATTGCTGAGTTTGATAATGATCAGATATTGTTCCCTCCAGAAAATGATATTCTTCTTGAGAACTATGCTGCCTCCCCCGATGGACAACATTCGTATTCTTGGACTCAGCTGTCCGGGCCTGATCTAAATGTAGAAGAACAGATGGAAGGTAACCTAAACTACCAAAATGTACCGACGGGGAACTATCGTTTTTCGCTTACTATTACTGATGATTTTGGCCATCAAGCCTCTGATACAATCACAGTAAATGTCCGTCCGCCTAATACTCCTCCCTTGGTTAATGCCGGGACAGATAAAGCCTTACTGTTACCTTTAGATAGTGTTACCTTTAGTGGAATGGTTTCTGATCCAGAGCAGGATTCTACCGTATTTGCGTGGTTACAAATAACAGATACTTCTACTATTGTATTACAGGAAAATAACGAACAACTTATCTTTCGCGATCTCTCAATAGGTACTTACACTTTCCAGTTAAGTGCTACTGACGAATATGATAGCACTAGTCAGGATGATGTTCAACTATTAGTTATCAATCCACCTACGCAGGTAATCAGTGACTTTCCCTATCAAAATAGTTTTGAGGAGATAAATGAAGAAAGTTGGCAAGGGTACGGCTCTAACAACTCCTGGGAGCAAGGTCAGCCGGCTGGTAGTGTAGTTAACGAAGCTTCGGACGAAAGTCAAGTTTGGGCTACGAACCTAACTGGAGATTATCAATCTAAGGAATCTTCGTTCTTACTAAGTCCGGTGTTTGATTTTAGTAATCTGAGTAATGATCCAACTATTCGCTATGATATTTGGGCGGATATTGCTCCTAATGATAGTATCTATTTGAGCATTACTTCTGACCAAGGGGCTACCTGGAAATCATTCCCTCTGGTTAATGAGAAGTCTAACGATGAGTGGACAAGCGTATCACACATTTTGGAGGGTACTGCTGGAAAGGAATCCGTGATATTCAGAATAGGGCTAGAATCAAATAATACTGAAGGTCATGAAGGGGTTGCCATTGATAATATGACCGTCTGTAGTGCTGGAAGTATAACCTCTCTTACTGATACAATGGTGGTGGAAGGCGAATCACTGGAGGTTCCTATCGAGTTAGACAATTCAGATATTACGGAAGTTACCTATCGGGCAACATCGAGTAATCAGGATATTTTACCAGATGAGAATATGACTATTTCAGAAGGTATTTTAAAAATTACATCACTCCCCCAGACAGAAGGCGAAACTGAGATCACTATATCTACTACGGATGTCTGTGTTAATTCAACAACTTTTACACTGAACGTAGCTCGAGTTACGGCACTAGATAAACCCGACCAATTATCCCAGGTACAGTTATACCCTAACCCGAGTACAGGTTACTACCAAATCGAGAGTGAAGACGCGATCCGGGAAGCACGGATATACAGCCCGACCGGACAACTTTTGGAGCGATACACTAAATCAGCTAATGCTAGACGAGAATTATCATTCGATATTTATAGTCAACCTAATGGGATTTACTATCTTCAGGTTGAAACAGATCGTAATGTATTAACTCGTAAAGTGATAAAATACTAAGTTAGTATTTCAGTTTCTTGTAAGGTGATTCAGCTTTATATATTTTAGATTGCATACTCTACATTCTAAAACAACCTGCGTCGCTAATGAAAAGAAGACTGTTTCTTCAGCTAGGAGCTACCACTAGCCTACTACCCCTTTCACCTACTTCACTTTTTTTTCGCACACCCTCTGGCGAGGAAGCCTCACTAATCGAGGCATTCGCTAATGGGAATGATATAAGTATCAAGAGCTTACTCGAACGACAGGAAAAAGATACCAAGCATCCAGAGTACGGAGCCATCACCAATAGCTACGGAACCCATAATCCGCAAAACACTAGTAGCTTTCTTCAGCGATTGAGCTGTGGGCTGGTATCTGAATATTCGGAGTTCTACCAAAGCGAATCATTATTTGAGCCTATGCTTCGGGCGAGTGAGTATTTGCTGCAAGCGCAGCACCCTGATGGTACTATTGATCTGCACACTACCAATTTTCACTCTACGCCCGATCTGGCATTTTCGGTAGAACCAATAAGTCTGGCTTATACATTACTTCGTGCCTACGCTTCTTCATCTACTCAAACAATTCAAGATAATTTACAGACGTACCTAGAAAATGCTGGACAGGCGCTTAGTGTCGGGGGTATCCACACTCCTAACCACCGCTGGGTAGTCTGTATGGCATTAGCTCGAGTGCATCATTTATTTCCTAACCCAGCTTATGAAGCCCGAATTAACGAGTGGCTCCGGGAGAAAATTGATATTGATGAAGACGGACAATATACTGAGCAGAGCACGCTAGTTTATAGCCCAATTGTTAATCGTTCGCTCATTACCGTAACTCGTTTTGCGAATAAGCCAGAATTACTTGATTCGGTGCGAAGAAATCTGGAGATGAGCTTATATTACATTCACGCCAATGGCGAGGGCGTAACCGAAGGCTCAGGTCGACAAGATAAATACCAGAAAGGAACGTTGCATCGCTACTATTATTCTTACCGTTACCTTGCACTGCACGACCAGAACCCTCGTTTTGCTGCGATGGCTCAGTTTCTAGAAAATCAGGATATTAACCTATTGAACTATAATTTAGCATACTTTCTGGAGGATACTGAATTAAACACTCCGCTACCCTTACCAAGCTCACTACCTACCAATTATACCAAGATATTTACCGGATCAGACTTAGTGCGGATTCGGCGAGGCGAACAAGATGCTACTATTTTGGCCAAAAACCCAGTGTTCTTCACCTTCTTCAATGGCGAAGCGGCACTGGAGGGGATTCGATTGGCCTCGGCCTTCTTCGGAAAAGGGCAGTTTGAAGGAGAGTCACTGGAGCAAGATGGCGATGAATTTGTCGTTCGCCAGTGGCTGGAAGGTCCGTACTACCAACCATTTTCAGAAGAAGAACTAAAAACCAATGACGGTGATTGGGAAAAGCTCCCTCGCGACGAACGTCCACAGAGTGAAGTCCAGAAATTGCTTACCGAAGTGCGAATTCGCGAAAAGGGTAAAGGCTTTCAGATTGATATTAGTGTTCTGGGTACCGACCGCGTACCCGTAGCGCTGGAATTGGCTTTTCGCTCCGGCGGAACGTTGGAAAAAGTACAGTCAGTAGAAAACATCCCGGAGGCTTACTTACTGAAAGATGGCTTCGGCACATTCCAAAGTGGAAAGCAGAAAATACGTTTTGGTCCCGGGCGAGCCGAACATCAGTGGACGCAGCTTCGGGGAGCGTTGGATAAATTAGATGCCCAGAGTGTGTACTTGACGGGCTTTACCCCTTTTGAGCATCAGCTTACGATAGAGTAAAACTATTGCTCCTCTTCTTCGCTCGTAGCGGCTACATCTACTGATTTACGGAAAGTTCCTGAGCCTACGTAGTTTTCCTCTCCTCGCCAGTCAGGCTTCCAGAATAATGTAGTTTGGTGTTGTCCGTCATTATCAAAATCACGCACTCCAACATTCACCCGAAAGCTTTCCCAGCTACCACTTTGTAATTCATTCAGATAAGAAATAGGAACTGCGAACTCCGCTACGTATCCTTCATCAGTTCGATTAGTAGCAGCTTGAGTGCCTTCCGGTAAACGATTGGCAAGAAATAGCTGACTACTATCAGCTTCCTCCAGTGGACTAATGCCCAGATACAGCACTTCGCGGAATATTCCCTCACCAGTTTCCAAAGCACTGATATTCTCTGGGCGGGCGTCAATCAGCACGCTGATCCCATCTTGATCAAAAGGATTTTTGCCAGGAGTAGTCTCTAGCTGATCGTCGGTTACTTCTGCCGCCACGTACAGGTACTCATCGTCGTAAGTGAGGTCAAATTGGAATGAAGCATCACCTTCGCCTTGGTGGGAGAACGGATCACTATCTACGTAGCCATTTTCAGCAACTGAATAGGTGAATGCTGACCATTCATCCAGCGAACCATCGAGTTGAATTGCTGATTCAACAGGCGAGATTACCGCCACTTTTTCGGGACGTAGCTGATAGGTAGATTCAAAAGATACCTCCGGTATGCCATCGCCTTGGTAAGCAATGGTGCTATGCAATACCAGAGGTGAAATACTATCCAGCGCAATTGGTTCGGTAGCTTGTAAGCCTAGTTTCACTACTTCCAATGAATTAGGGCTAATTTCGCGGGAGAGTACGCCGAAGCTAGTAATAAGTTTAGGATTTGCCTGTACTGTCAGGTCAATCTGCATGGGCACATCACTATTATTAGTTAGCTTCAGTTCAGTTTCGTAGGCTTCAAACGTGTTGTCTTGTACTAGTAGCGGCTCCACACTAACCGCTTGGGATTGCAACAGGGGTTGCATCAGTTGAGCGGTTTCTTCGGTAAATACCTCGTCGCTCCAGATACCATCCAGGGCTAAATTGGCAATAATCGGCCCTTCGTCGGTCATAGTAATCCAGGCTACGTGGTCAAACTCACCCAATTCAGGGCCTCGCAACGGACTACCTCCGCCGGTAGTTGCCAAGATGTAGTAGTTGCCATTGTTACGCTCGTATTTTACGTAGCGGTGCCGATGACCTACAAAGACTGAATGCTCCCGGTCGGTTAGTAGCTTTTCTACATCCGCCCAACGCTTGGGATCTTCTTCTTGATCCCACAGGGGTTGGTGCATAAATACCAGCGTCCACTTTACATCGGCATTTTCTTCCAAGGTTTGTTTGATGTACTCGTACTGTTCATCATCAATCGTTCCTCGCCCTGCTCCCCGTACATTATCTTCACTATTCAGGCATAAGAACAGTACATCGTTGTACTCAAAGTGATAATAGTCCTTACCAAAGCGTTCTTTCCATTCCTGCGCTAGCACCTCATTGGTATAATCGTGGTTACCGGGAACGTAGAAGAATGGAACGGTAAGTTCATCAATAAATCCGTTGAACTCTGTCCACTGCCGATCAATTTCTGCTTTATCGGTAGTGTAGCCTTCAATCAGGTCACCTACACTCATGACAAATTCCGGCTGAAGCAGATTCAGTTTACGAACCCCGTCTAAAAATATACCCGGACGATGTCCCCCAGTACGATCGCTCACAATAGCAAACTGAAAGTTCTTCGCTCCGTTGTTCACATCCAGACTAGTGAAGGGCTTGGCACCTTCAATAGATTCAATAATGATTCTGGGAGACGTGCTCTCTTGAGCTTGCACAAAGGGCAAAGCTACAACCCATAGAAGAACGGTTAGGTAGGTAAATATTCGCATAGTGTAGGTTTTTACGAAAGGTAGGGAGATATTACTAGAGACAGGTTATCTGAGTGTTAAGTTTTTGACCGGGATTAGCAAGATGGTTAGGATTAATTTGCAAGAGTGCTTAATTAAAAGATCCTATTTGAATAAAAGAGTTAGATAAACAATTCAAATATTCCAGCATCAAAGCCATTTTCGTCCATTGGAGGAGAAGGATCTATCCTAAAGCTGATACTATTCTCAAAAAAAGTCTTCTTAAAGAATGCTAGTCCTGGTTTATAGTAAGCTGCGCCCAGCAATAGGTCAATCTTATGGCTTTCTAAAAGTAGTGAAATCCTTGCGGCCGACTTGACTATTTCTTTACCGTTATAGTAAATCTTGATTTTAAAGGTTTCAAAATCAACTTCCTGAAGATCAGCTTTGGGAATTAGGGCACAAACGAAAAGGTCTTCCTTCTTTAGCCTGAGAGCTAGACCTGCCCTGAACAGTTCAATATTTACATAATTGGTGTCATTACTACGATTGCTTACCACGTCGAATCTAGAAAGTCCACCATAATAAATTAATCTAGGTGAGCCAATTCCCCTCAGCTTGATTTTTTCAACTAGATTATAACCCCCTCCCGAATACTCAACCCACTTGGATCGTAGCTTACCTCCGTATCCTAGCTCTACTATCTCCATTTATCCCCGCTCAATCTTATCTACCAGTTCGTCGTACCAGTCTTCGCCGTACTTGCGGATGAGGGGGTCTTTCAGGAAGCGATAGAGCGGCACACCTAGCTCACGTCCCAAGTCGCAGGCAGGGTTACAGATGTACCAGCGATGGTAGTTCACGGCATCGTAATTGTCGTAAGTATCGATCCGAAGCGGGTAAAGATGGCAGGAGATAGGTTTGCGGAATGAAGTTTTACCCGCCTGATGGGCTTGTTCAATCCCGCACTTCAACGTACCTTTTTTATCGCGGATAGCGTAGGCACACTCCCGTCCGTTGATGATCGGCGTTACGTAATCGTTGTCCTGGTCAGTAGTGTATTTTCCCTGTTTCTCAATTTCACGGATACCTTCTTTAGTGAGAAAAGGTTTTACATCTTCGTAGATATCATCCAGTATAGCTAGTTCTTCTTGTTCTAAGGGCGCACCAGAGTCTCCTTCTACGCAGCAGGCACCTTGGCATTTTTTCAGATTGCACACGAAAAACTGCTCCTTCACATCGTCACTCAACACTGCATCTCCAACAATAATCATAACATACTATTTTGATCGATTTCAGAACTAACCAGGCAAATGAATAGTTCGGCGTAAACTCATCTAGGCTTCTTCCTTCTCTTTATACCCCGACCCTTTCACAAACATACCTGGAGTGGCTTCGGTATGCTCTCCTTCTTTCAGCACCGGAGTACCATTAACCAGTACGTGAACCATACCTTCTGAGTACTGGTGGGGTTCTTCAAATGTGGCTTTATCCTGGATGGTAGCCGGATCGAAAATAACGACATCCGCGTAGAAGCCAGGAGCTAGTGTACCTCGTTCCTGGATGTTAAGTTTCTGAGCGGATAACTCGGTAAGCCGATGGATAGCTTCTTCCAACGAGATAACCTGCTCTTCGCGTACGTATTTGCCCAGCAGCCGGGCGAAGTTGCCATAGGTACGGGGGTGGGTACTGCTTTCTAAGTTTTTACCTTCAGCGGCAATAGAACGGGCATCGGAGCCGAAGGTCATGTACGGAAGTTTGATCTGCTTCTTCACATTTTCTTCGTTCATCAGAAAGTAGACAGTACCAATATCGCCTTCGTTCTGCACGACTAAATCGATGATTGTTTCGGCGGGAGAAGCTCCGCGCTTTTCGGCAATATTGGCGACGGTTTGACCGACGTACTGCTTGAGCGAATCCTGCTCGAACTCTACTAATAAAATATTATCGGCATCTCCAGCTAGTTGTAGAAAGTTTTCCCACTCGTTAGTATCCGATTCCATCTCGGCGACTACGCGCTGACGGATGGTAGGGTCTTGCAAACGTTCTACCCAGGCTCGGGTGCCGCCTTCCTGTACCCAGGGAGGCATAGTAGCGTCCAGCCCAGTAGAGGCTGCCACGTAGTTGTACATATTGGCACTAACGTCCATCCCAGCTTGGCGAGCCGAGTCAATCTTGGCTAGTACCCGATCCAGCTTAGGCCAATTGCGCTGTCCGGCGGCTTTTAGGTGGTAGATTTCAGCAGCAATATTGGCTTCTTCGGCAATCGTGAATAGTTCGTTCACTGCTTGCTCAAAGTTATCGCCTTCGCTGCGGAGGTGCGATATGTATTTACCATCGTACTCGGCAGCCACTTTTGCCAGAGCAATCAGTTCTTCGGTACTAGCGTAGAAAGCCGGAGCGTAAATGAGCGATGAACCTAAACCGAGTGCGCCTTCCTGCATGGCATGTCGTACCAAATCCTGCATCCGTACCAGTTCGGCTTCGTTGGGAGCGCGATCTTCGTAGCCTAGTTCGTGTACCCGAATGGTAGTCGCCCCTACAAATGAGCCCACGTTGGTAGCTACTCCCTGATCAACCAGATGCTGAAGTCCTTCTCCAAAACTCGTCCAAGCGATAGTATCGCCGTTTTCTAAAGCCCGCTGTTTAGCTGCCTCACTTACCGGGCCGAGCGATGAGCCTTCGCCAAATACTTCCAGCGTAACCCCTTGCTTAATACCACTCATAGAACGACCGTCTTCCAGCAGCGGGTAGGCCGCCCAACTCAGCATATTAATAAAGCCGGGTGCTACCGCCAGTCCGCTGGCATCAATTACGGTCTCTGCTTCTGCTTGGGAGAGGTCACCAATAGTATCAATTCGCTGGCCGATAATACCGATGTCGGCTACTTGTGGTGCGTTGCCTGTTCCGTCGTAGACCGTGCCGTTTTGGATGATAATATCGTATTGAGCTGGTGGATTGGTGCAACTAGCTAGATATAGACCAATTAGACAGAGTACTGTCCAGCGGATTAAAATAGGTAGCATATGGAGGTTAGTTTGCTGCTAAAGGAAGGCTAAAGTTTTTCTTTTTGGCTTTTGTAGTAATAAAGCGATTTGAAGTTTTCAAAAAACTATTGAGGTACTAGTGATAATTTTCAGTGCTTTATAAAGAAATTCTGGCTTAAATCTTTAATGTAACCATCTTAGGTTAGAATGTTACATTTATCAGCAGTTCAATTTAAGCAAAAATCCATTTTTCTAAATAGTCAGAAGGTATAAACCACTTGAGAGTAAAATTTTCTGGAATAATAGACGACCTATTCTACCCATACAGAAACGTTTCCGCCCTTACCAAGTGCCCCTTCTACCCGGAGCAATTTACAGATGCTATGACCGGGCACCTTTTCAGAACGGAGGAAAAGCTGAATGTAATAACGATGTACTTTTCTAGACGGATCAAATCCTGAACGTAATGAACGTGTACCTTTTAAAGCGGAGCAGATTATAGATATAATGAATATGTACTGTTTCTAGACGGAGGGAATTGTAAATAGGCATATACGGGTGCTTTAAACGGGTGAGGGGAAGAATATTGACCAAATTAACGGCAAAAACTACGGAGGTACTAATTGATGGATTCTTGCGCGGTAACTGTCGTTAAACCAATGGTATTTTGAGGTTCACTAATAATAGAATGTACTAATGGAAATAAACCTATATAAGCACGAGACCCTACGAGAAGCGGCTTTGTTAGCCATTAATAACACCCAGAGCAGCCCTGAGCGGCAGCAGCAGTTGCTACTCAAAGGCTTTGGGGCGAGTCAGTTAAGTGCCGGGCAAGACCTGCTAAATATTTACGATGAGAAGGTAGCTACTCAAATACGTTGGCAAAACGAGCAGTGGGCTATCTCGCAGCAAATGAATATAGCGTTGGAGGCCGTAGAGGAGCAATTTAAGCTACACGTGCGGGTTGCCCGTGTAGCCCTACGGAACAAACCGGAGATACTGCACTCACTAAAGGTCGACCGTTTTTCTACCCGACAGTGGGAGTGTGTGCGGCAAGCCGAGTACTTCTATAATCAACTCGCAGAGCAAAAGATTAGCCTGAAGGTGTATGAGGTGAGCGACAAAGAATTGAGGCAAGCCCAAACCGATATTGATGAGCTACAGCGACTGAAGGAAGCCCGGATCGATAGAAAGAGTAAAGCGGAACACAGTACGCAGGAGAAGCAGCAGGCTCAGGAGGCGTTGCGTATTTGGGTGAAAGACTTCCATACCATTGCTCGCATGGCATTCCGCGAACAACCTCAAGCCTTGGAAGCCTACGGTATTCAGGTGCAGGCAAAGGTGTAAAAGCTGTAAATCCCCCTGTATCCCCCTTTACGAAAGGGGGAATTAATACTCGAGGCAACTTTTCCCCCTTTGGAAAAGGGGGAATGGCTCCTCCTTAAAGTACCTTCTCCCTCTTTAGGAAAGGGGATTTAAACCAAGTTACCTATAACCGATAAATCTCGTCTTTTACGAGTTGCATTAGATCCATATACTTTTCTTCGGCCATGAGGCGGCGGTACTTACTGCGGTCGAGTTTTTCTACCAGGTTCCAGATAGCTTGGTTCATTTCAGCGTGCTGGGTGAAGAAGCCGACCATATCAAAAATACGGGGCGAAGCATCAGCAGTGAAGTATTTGTCGTACTCGTATTCTTTAGCGTAAAACAGAAACTCTACCGTATGTAGGAAGTTACGCGAACCGCCTACCAAATCCCAGTCAAAATTCCAGTCGTTATCATTGGTATGCAGGTAGAAGTCGATACCCGATTCGGCACAGAGTCCGAGTACCTGAGCGGGGTTTTCTTTGGCGAGTAATGAGTGCCCAAAGTCAATGGTGACTCCCGTAGCGGCATTCTGCACCTCTTTGAGTAGTACAATCGTTTTGGCGCAGGAGTCTACGTGGCAGTTCACCCGGGTCTCGTTGATTTTGTACTCAATAAATAGGGGTATCTCCGGTAGGTAATCCGTCGCTTCGGCTACCGATTCAATCATGTTTCGCCAGGCTTTGGGGTAATCTACCTGAAAGAGATTGTCGAAGCCATCCGATAATGGGCAGCAGGTAACTAGCGGGGCACCTACCGCTTTAGCGTAGTCTTTAGCTTTCCTAATTACTTCAATGGCTCCCTTTCGCAAATCCTCCTGCGGGCGAGAAAGGGCACCGGGCACCCACTTTGTTTCTTTTTTGATATTGGCGTTGATCGCAGCAAAGGATAACTCCAATTCGTCCATCAGAGCTTTCGTTTCCTGGGGATCGCCCGTTTCGTAGGGGTACACCACTTCTACCCCAGTCACACCAGGAATGGTTTGTACCATTCGCAGGCGTTCTTCCAGATTGGTAGGCTGTTGGTATTCAGAGAAGCGATCCTGGGTTTTTCCCAGAAAGGCGGTGATGATGCTTTGTTTCATGATTGACATAAGGTGACTTTTAAATGTATTGCAGTTCGCTTATTGTTTAGGTTAAAATACTATTCCACATTGAGTGTCAGTTGAGGTGTTCATTTCTTTCTTGATAAAGAAACGAACAGCGCGGCTGCCGCCAAAGAAATCAAGAAAGTTCAATGCTTCCTCGCTAGGAGCTTACGCACACCCCGCTGAACTTTCGGGTCAACGCACCGTATTGGAAAACGCGTACAGAGATTATAGATTTGATTAGTCAACAATCTTTGTCTCACGCACAATATTGGGGTCAGAGAACTGATCTAGGGTGTCGCGTACCTTAGTGGAGAAGGAGTACATAACGGCACCCTTCGCTCCGGCTTGAAACCAGTGTTTAGTACCGGGAGGAAGGATCAATTGGTCGCCAGGTTTCATATCTACCTCGTGGCGCATGGTGTAGTAATCACCCTTTCCGTCTATAATAAAGCCTTTGTCCAAAGTGTCGTCGCCAGGAATATAGAAATATAGATCGCCCCACAGTGCTCGGATTATCTCCTCCTTACCCGGATCATCTCCTACTGACGGATGCCAGTGTTCGGGTTCAGTTTGATTAGGAAACAGTACCAATATCTTTCCGGCGATACGGTCGGTTTCAAACATGGTCAGGATTTGTATGCCCTCCTGCTCAAGTTGGCTCAATCCAAAATCAGCCGCGGCAATACTTTGCTTTTCCTCTTCGGTAATGTACAGTCCGGCTTGCTCAATTAAGTGAGCGGCGCGTTCCTGGGCACCTATTAGTTCTTGCTTAGTAATCATATCAGTCAGATGAATGTAGTTCTAAAGGTTGATCGGAGCGAATGACCCACCATATCGGAATAGCTAGTAGGTTGAGGACGGCGGTTACATAAAAGAAGGTGACATCAGAGCCAGTGAGCGACATCAGGTAGGGAAACGCTAACGCTGTTACGAACGACCCCAGATTACCTGCCATGTTCATGGTACCCGATACTGCGCCCGAGTGCTCACGACCCACATCAACGCAAGCCGACCAGGACGGGCTCAATGTCATGTCCGCTCCGAACACTGCTAGTGAAATAAAGATAATCGCTCCCAGTACATCTTCCATGTACACACTGGCTAGTACGCCAATAGCCGCCAGAGCAAACCCAATAATCGCGGGTAACTTACGCGATAGTGACCATTTACCGCGTCGGTATATCACATCTACCAACCAGCCCGAAAACCAATTACCTAACGCCCCAAAGATCAAGGGTGCTGATGAGTAGAATCCTGCCTCAATCGCTTCCAGATTATACTTTACTTTCAGGTGGGGAAACAGCCAGGTAAGGCAGAAGAAAAAGGTGAAATTGCTACAAAAGTACTGCCCCATTAGCAGCCACATTCCTTTTGATTGAAACAGCTTGCTAAATGAGATAGTCGATTGCGTAGTTTGCTTTGCACCAGTATGCTCCTCAATGAATTTCTGCTCTTGCTCTGACACTGCCGCGTGCTCCGCCGGATCATCGCGGAACCAAGCGTACCAGATCACCGCCCACAATATGCCAATCACTCCTAAAATGGCGAAGCTCATTCGCCAACCTACCTGACTGATGAGCCAAGCGGCTCCTGGTAAGGCAATGGCTGCTCCGATGCGCCCGCCCGAAAAATTAATTCCGTTAACAATACCCCGCTCTCCTACCGGAACCCAGCGAAATACCGCTCGGGCAATACCTGGGAAAGCTCCGGCTTCACCCACCCCAAAAAGAAAGCGGACAACCAGTAGTAAAAAGAAATTCCAGACTGCTCCGGTCAAGGCTGTAAATATCGACCAGATGCTTACTACCAGCGTAAGAATACGACGAGCTCCGAAGCGATCGGCTAAAAGTCCGGCGGGAGTTTGAAATAGGGCGTAGCCCAGCGCAAAAATAGAAAGCACCCAGCCCATCTGTTTATCGTTGAGGGAAAGATCAGCACTGACTGGGTCTTTCGCTACGGAGATTAGAATACGATCAAACAACACAATCATTGCCAAAATAAACGTTGCCCCCACCATCTGGTACCGTACCGGAAAAATTGTTTTGCGAGGCATGCTAAGGTTGTTCGGCAATAAGTTTCTGGGAATGGATAAGATGCTTTTTCATGAGCAGCTCAGCCTGATCAGCATCACGGGCAGTCATTGCTTCAATAATGGCCAAGTGTTCAGGTAGTGTTTCTTCCGGGGGGCGCACTAGGCCAATTCGGTCGATATAAATAAGTAGATTACTCTGTTGGAAAAGCTTGCGTAGAAAATTATTTCCGCACTGGCGGATGATAGTATCGTGGAATTTTATGTCATTGGTAAGGTACTCTCGGAGAACGATAGGCTCAGTACGATCTGCAAAAGGCATAAATAAGTTGGATAACTTCTTGATCGCAGCGGGACGAGCCCGTTGGGTAAACAGGCGAACGGCCATGCACTCCAATGCAATTCGGCAATCGTAAATCTCAATGATCTCTTCGTTGGAAAAGTACCGTACAATCACCCCCCGGCGGGGGATAGACTCAACCAAATGCTCGGCCTCAAGCATTTGCAAGGCACTTCGTAATGGTGTTCGACTAATACCTAGCTCATCGGCCAACTTGTTCTGCACAATCTTTTGACCGGGCGTTAGTTCATGTGACAGAATCATTTGTTTTACCTTCTGATAGGCAGCCCTTTCTAGCCCGTCTGACATTATTTTTTTCACCCTATGACTGTTTGGTATTTAGCGTTTAGAAAATAAAAATACTGAGATTTTGTATACAGTATACAAATTTAGTAGTATTACGTGGTTTTCAAAAAATTCCCTCTTTTTTAGCCACAAAAGAAATAGCTAATTTTTTGGATATAAAAACTAAAAATTAGATAAGTTTACTTGCAACTTTTCTTGATTTATATGTGATCAAGTGAAAGAATTGTATACAGTACAACCTCACTACTCAATCGATACGACATTAACGGAAGTAATAGTATCTAGGACTTATATTTTTGGCCTTTATAATTCTCAACTTTAAAAAATGTAGCATGAAAACATCCACTCTATGTTGTTGGGGGGATATCCCCTTACGAAATTTTTTCGCTAGACTTTTTTCTCTGCTGATTGTGCTCTCTGCTTGTTCATTTTCTAACGATTTACTGGCTCAAAACCAGACAGTATCGGGTACGGTGACCGCCGATGAAGAGGGTCCTCTTCCCGGGGTTAACATTCTGGTAAAAGGTACTAGTACCGGTACGGTGACCGACATTGAAGGTAATTACCGCATCAATATTACTACCGAAGATGCAGTATTAGTCTTCTCAGCGGTAGGTTACGAAACTGAAGAAGTGAATGTAGGAAGCCAATCCACTATCAATATTTTAATGCTTCCCGACATTCAGTCATTGAGTGAAGTAGTAGTGGTTGGATACGGTAACCAGGAACGGGCAAAAGTTAGTTCAGCCATCTCCAGTGTAAGTGGCGAAGAGATCGCTGATTTGCCAGTGGCTACCCCTGAGCAGGCGTTGCAAGGCCGAGTTCCTGGGATTAATATCTCGGGTTCAGGAGCTCCAGGACGAGCAGCTAATATTCGTATCCGGGGTATTGGTTCTACCCGAAATGCTGATCCTCTCATTGTAATTGATGGGGTACCAGTAGGGCAAGGCAGGTTACGAGACGTACACCCTAACAATATTGGTAGCATCAGTGTATTGAAGGATGCCGCTAGTAGCGCTATCTACGGTTCCCGGGCTGGAAACGGGGTAATCATCTTAACTACTAAAGACGGAGAGGCCGGACCACCTAAGTTCTCCTTCCAAAGCTACTACGGAGTGCAGGATGTTCCACGTCGTTATGACCTGCTAAATGCCCAGCAGTATTTAGGTTTTGGTCGAGAGTATACTGCTGGGGATACCCCCGCTCGCTTTAACGATTTAGGTGAAGAATTTACTGGGGTAGATACTGATTGGCAAGATGCCGTGTTACCAGCTGGCCCCATTCAGGATTACTATTTACGTGCTTCGGGAGGTAATGAAACTTTTAAGTACAATTTAGGAGGAGGTTACTTTAGCCAAGATGGAGCTATCGTTAATACCTACTTCAGAAGAATGTCGTTCAACATCAACACCTCCGCTGATTTGAACCGCTTGAAAATTGGACAATCATTGATAGCAGCCCGAACAGTAAACAACGACGAGAACGGGGTATCCATCCGACGATCAATTCAGATGATGCCTTATATTCCAGTGCGGTACGAAGAACGATTCTCTGAAGGACGCAAGGGTGGGTTTCGTGGCCCGGATGGTCCCGAAGGATCTGATCCGTTCCAACCCGTATTATTCAACGAGTTAATTGAGGATGAAGAAATTAGTTGGAACCTCTTCGGTACGGTCTTCGCCGAATATGAATTGTTCGACGGCTTCTCGTACCGTTTTCAAGCTGGTGCCGACTATCGTAATCGCAATCAGCAAATATACGAACCTACGTATAATGCTGGAGGGGTTCAGTTTAACGTGAACCCATTCCCTAGTTTGGAAAAACGAAACATATACGATATTTCCACAATTATCACCCATCAATTGAATTATACCAAATCGTTTGGTAATCACAACTTTGATGTTGTAGCGGGTTATGAGCGTCAGATTACAGAAGGAGAAAATGTTTTTGCCCGATCAGACTCTTTAAATAATGAGAATGTACGGAATATTGGCAATTCGTTACCTAGATTTCAATTTGGTGGTTCTACTGCCTACCAACTGGGTATTGAGTCATTATTCGGTCGCCTAAATTACGACTACCTCGGTAGGTATCTACTTACGCTGTCTATGCGCCGGGATCGAGCCTCAGTTTTCGGCCCAGATGTAAATGTTGGGGTGTTTCCCGCTGTTTCGGCAGCTTGGCGTATCAGTGATGAGCCTTTCTTCGATGGGCTAAATACGGTTGTTTCCGACTTAAAATTACGGGGTAGTTGGGGTGTTAACGGAAACACTTCTATTGATGCTTATGGTTGGGATCCTACCGTATTTAGTAATATCAACTATGCTTTTGATGATGTTATCAATAGTGGACTGACCGTTAATGAGTTGTTCAACCGCAACATCGCTTGGGAAGAGGTACGGAAGATTAATATTGGTTTAGATGCTGAGTTATTAGAAGGAAAAGTAAATTTCATTTTTGAATATTTTAATAATCGGGTGAATGATCTGGTTATTGAGGTTCCGGTATCGCCATCGGCTGGTATTGACGAGCTGCCTCTGGCGAATATCGGGGATATTCAGAATAGTGGGTTTGAATTTGGAGCTGGCTTCTTCGAAAAAACGGGCGACGTAAAATGGTCGGTACAAGGTAACTTTGGCTATGTGGAAAATGAGGTAAAATCGCTAGGTTTCAATGAGACTTCAACCATTGCCGGTCCAAATTTCCAGAACACGGGTGAACCTACTACTTTCGCGCAGCAAGGTGAGCCAGTGGGTTACTTCTTTGGTTACAAGGTAGACCGAATTTATCAGGATCAGACTGAGATTGATGCGGATAATGAGATGGCCGAATCAATGGGGCACGATGCTTATCAGTTTAATGCTACTTCCCCTGGTGATATCCGCTTTCAGGATTTGAATGGTGATGGTACTATTACTGGTGAAGACCGAACTAATATTGGACATTACCTTCCTCCTATCAACTATGGCTTAGTAGGCTCAGTGGAGTACAAGGGAATTGATTTGGGAATTACCTTCCAAGGTGTTGCGGGTAATGAAGTGTTGAACGCCAACCGCTTCTATACTGAAGGGATGACTCGCCTGTTTAATATGGGAACCGACGTACTCGATGCCTGGACTCCTCAGAACACTGATACTGATATTCCTCGGGCTGTTATCACTGACCCTAACCGGAACGCCCGTATCTCGGATCGATTTATTGAGGATGGCTCCTTCCTACGAGTAAAGTTCTTATCACTAGGGTATTCGCTTCCCGAATCACTACTGTCTACTTTCGCCAACGGTGCACTTTCTAAAGTGAGAGTGTACTTCACTAGCTCTAACCTGTTAACTATCACTGGTTACTCAGGTTACGATCCCGACGTACAAGGCCGCCCTAGTAATGATGCATTGTTCCGAGCAGGAATAGATGATAGTAATGTTCCGCAGATGCGTAGTTTCATCGCTGGACTACAAATTGAATTCTAGTCTTGACCTCAAACTATTATAAGTGACCGTATGTTATTAGGAACTAACGGTTACTACTAAAAATTTAATTTATAAATATAATATTGGAGAAAATGAAAAAGAAAATAGCAATTCTCGCCATGGCGGGGCTTTTCTTCACACTGAGCTGTAATGATGATTTCTTAACCGAAGGTAATCCTACAGCAGCTAGTGTATCTAACTCGTTCAATACTCCAGCGGAGGCCGATCAGGCTATAATCGCCATTTACGCAGCTTTGCAGGGAAATGATATGTATGCTCGGGAGTATTGGTGGGTTCACGATCTACTTTCGGATGAATTACTAAGTGGAGGAGCCATTTTAGAAGCTAGACGGGCTATTATTTTGAACTATAACCATGATGCTTCTAACGAGCTTGTCAACACAGTGTGGCGGGGAATCTATCGGATTATTCATCGTAGTAACTTAGCGATTAATACTCTTCCACAAAAGGAAACCTCGCTAGGCGAAGGTCAGTTAGAGCAGGCATTGGTAGATAAATTAACCGCCGAAGCACGATTTATGCGAGGGTGGATGTACTTTGAGCTCGCTTCGCTGTGGGGAAACGTTCCATTCACAACTACTTCACTTTCTACAGTATCGGGTGTTCCGTTAGCTGAATCGGTAGATGTTATCTACGATCAGGTTTACTCCGATTTAGACTCAGCCATTGCATTTTTGCCTAGCAAAGCCGAAGATCCATCCGGCCGAGCTACCAGCGCAGCGGCTCAAGCCATGAAAGCTCGGGTATTGTTATTCCAAGGCCGATACGAAGAGGCACGTCCGTTGTTGCAAGATATTATTAACTCTGGTGAATACCGTTTGGTTGATGAATACGTAGATAACCACCGCGAAGAAAATGAACTTAATGATGAGTCGCTCTTTGAAGTGCAATTCTCCAGTGCAGCCGGTAACGGTGATCAATGGAGTGGAAACGGGGATGGGCTAAAAGAGGTAGGATGGCGTGGACAGGAGTACTCGCCTGTAGACTGGCATAACACGGTTCCCTCCGACCAGCTACTAAACGCCTACGAAGACGGTGATCCTCGTTATGATTACAACTTCTTGGAATACGGAGAAACCTACGGTGGGGGTGACTCGGTATTTACTGCCGCTTCTATTGCTCAGGGAACTACCGAAAGAACCGTACACTGGTTTAAATATGGTAACCTGTACAAAAGACTCAATGAGCTTTTTAATTCAGGTATCAATATGCGGGTAATTCGCTATGCTGATGTACTGCTGATGATGGCTGAAGTAGAGCTAGAGGCAGGTAATCTGACTGAAGCAGTAGGCTATATCAACCAAGTGCGAGCTCGTCCTTCAGTGGCGATGCCGCCAATTGCGGCTACCAGTGCCGATGCTGTATTTGAGGCTTTGGTACGGGAGCGCCAGGTAGAACTGGCTAGTGAGCAAGTTCGCTACCGCGACGTACGTCGCTGGCTGAATAATGGTAAATTAACTGAGAACCCAATTGCAGTAGATATTCCCGGCGGTATTTCATCTACCTACGATTTTCTGCCCATTCCTCAAACAGAGATTGACAACAATCCGGCCTTGGGTGCAGATGGTCAAAATCAATAAAATTGAGACTGGATCAGTCCCGATAAAATGACGGTTCAACTGTTCATAAGATAAAAAAGCCCTTCATTGGGCTTTTTTTCTTTCATCTGAGTGTTCTTAAAGGACAAAGTACCTCAACCAGCCTCTTTAATACACATGCGTTATCAGTTTAGCCTTTTTATCGTTTTTGCGTTTCTCATCGCGTGTAGCCAAGGAGAAGACAAGAGATCAACTACTTATTTTTCTCAGTTGTCTTCCTCTACTTCCGGTGTGTCATTTTCTAACAATATTATAGAGAACGATACGCTTAATTACTTCACCTTTCCTTATCTCTACATGGGAGGCGGAGTGTCAGTAGGAGACATAAACAACGATGGGTTAACCGATATCTACCTAACGGGCAACATGGTGCCCAATCGGCTTTATCTGAATCAAGGCAATAAACAGTTTACTGACATAACTGAAACTGCTGGAGTAGCGGGTGACGACCGATGGTATACTGGGGCGACCATGGCCGATGTAAATGGCGATGGCTGGCTGGATATATACGTATGCGTATCGGGTAAATATGCTACTACCAAAAATCAGCTTTTTATTAACAACCAAGATAATACTTTTAGCGAACGAGCTGCCGAATACGGACTCAATGATAATTCACCTTCCATTCAGGCTACTTTTTTTGATTACGATAAAGACGGCTTTCTCGATGTATACGTGGCTACCTACCCTTCAATTCCGGTTAGTCTGGGCAATCAGGCGTATCAACTTTTAATCAATCAGAATAAACGGGAAAATTCGGGTCACTTGTACCGAAACCCAGGCTCCGGATTAAGTCCGAGCGTTACTATGCCGGAGTCGCCCAAATTTCGAGATGTAACCTCTGAGGCTGGATTGCAGAACTTTAGCTTGGCACTAGGCATTGTGGCTTCCGACGTAAATAATGACCGCCTACCTGACCTCTATATTTCCAACGACTTTAATGTTCCTGACTATTTGTATCTGAACCAAGGTGATGGCACATTTAAGGAACAGCTACAAGCTGCCACCAACCATACTTCTATGTTCGGGATGGGCATAGACATCGCTGATTTTAATAATGATGGTTGGCTAGATTTACTTCAGGTGGATATGACTCCGGAAGACTATAAACGCGCCAAAACCAATATGGCCAGTATGTCGCCCGAAAATTTTTATCGGGCAGTAGATATGGGCTTCCACTATCAGTACATGCAAAATAGTTTGCAGTTGAACAATGGTGTCACTGCTGATGGTACGCCTCAGTTTAGCGACCTCGCTCGTTTTGCTGGGTTGGCAACTACCGATTGGAGTTGGGGGGCTTTGTTGGCTGACCTAGATAACGACGGTTGGAAGGATGCGCTGATTACTAACGGTATGAAGCGCGATGTGAATAATAACGATGTTAATCAGCAAATTGAGGACAGTTCAGCCCGGATTTTTGCAGGAAGATATACCCCTAGTATTGATATACTGCCCAGCGAGCCAATCAGTAACTATGTGTTTCGTAACCGAAGTGACCTTTCATTTGAGCAAGCGACCGAAGCATGGGGACTGGATTACGAAGGCTTTTCTAACGGCATCGCCTACGCTGATTTGGATAACGATGGTGACTTGGACGTAGTGATTAATAATTTAGACGCCGAAGCTTCCATTTTCATTAATGAGACTAATACTGAGCAATCGCGCTACTTGACTGTCCAGTTGGAGGGACCTGAAAATAATGTCTATGGTCTGGATAGTCGAGTAAAGGTAAAAACTGCCGACCAGCAGCAGACGCAAGACATGACTCTTACCCGGGGATTTCAGTCCAGTGTCACTCCTAAATTACACTTCGGTTTGGGTAAAGCCACTCAAGTAGAGTTGATAGAAATTATCTGGCCCGACGGAAAGTATCAACAATTAGAAAACGTCCCTACTAATCAAATACTAACGCTGAGCTATGAGAATGCGGAGGAAAGCAAATTACCAGCAGAAGTAGCTGAACCTGTGTTTAAAGAAACCACTGCTGAGCGAGACATTGCTTTCACACATCAAGAGAACGATTACGACGATTTTCGCTATGAACCATTACTACCTCACCGGAATTCTCAGCAGGGACCAGGACTAGCGGTAGGCGATGTAAACGGCGATGGGCTGGAAGATTTTTTTGTAGGCAACGCTGCTG
>CAKZYA010000042.1 GCA_937883755.1 uncultured Flammeovirgaceae bacterium
AGCTTAACTATCTTTTTGAATTAGTGATATCGGTCGAGGCTATAGGGCCAGTAACGGCTGGACACTTACTTGTCGTTACTAATGAGCGGCCGCCGCTGCGGTTTAGAAATTTTAGCTGTCCTAAAAAATTTGCCGCTCGGCGGTTCGATTGCTATGCTGGGACTGCTCCTTTCGAGAACAGTTCGGGTACTAGTATCCGAGGGAAGAGTCGCGTGTCGCCCTATGCAAATAAAGATAGTAAAAAGCTATTGCATATGGCGGGGCCACCCTGGCAGCACTATCGGCTATTAACATGCAGAGTGAACTAGCCATCTATTACCAGCGAAAAGTCTCAGAAGGCAAGAATAAAATGGCAGTCATCAATGCGGCCGCCGTGGCACGGTGAGAAACAAACTGATCAAACGCATTTTTGCTGTGGTAGAACGGGGTACAAAATATGAAAAAAAGTATACACCAACGCTTGCTTAATCCATAGAAATCGGTGAGAAACAAACTAATCAAGCGCATTTTTTCTGAGGTCGAGCGAGGTACAAAATATGAAAAAAACTATATACAAACACTTGCTTAATCCATAGAAATCGGCCAGCGTGGCACGTATAGTTGCCAGACCTCTAAAGGCTACGAGCTCAGTATAGTTGTTGAAGTAAAACTAGGTAATAAGCAAATCCCTAATTCCTAGTACTAATTAGCTTTAAATGATGGCTGGCGACCGTCTCGCGGCGGATATTGAGTAGAAAGATCCATGCCAAAAAAAGAGGCAACCTAGTGGCTACCCCTTTTCGCATAAACCTTAAAAAAAATAGCAGAGTAGACTTGATTGGACAACGAAAGTTAATGGTTCTGCTTGAGAGGTTCAAGCCTACAAAAAAAGGGAAGTAAACCACCTCCCTTTTTATTTCACCATTACATTCAAACTTAACATTTTAGATCGGATTGGACTGCACAAATACGTTTGTTGATTGTGTGATAAAAAAAGGTAGCCCATATACTACCCTTTTTTCATAGACTATTATTGCTTACACCGCTAGGCGGTTTCGGACAAATATCTGTACAACAGAAAAGTAGCAAATTCTGTAGTAGATAGCCATCATTTGTAAGAATGGTGTACTGTAATAGGTAAACTTCATAAAAAAAGGTGCTTACTGTTGTGAGCACCTTTCCTCCACCATTAAAATCCGAATTTTATCCACATACTAAGGTAATACTAATCATGTAAAGCGATGCAAACATGATCGGTCATGTAGTATAATAGCTAATAAAGAAAAAAGCCAACCAATAGGCTGCCCCTTTTCTCTTACAAAATAAAGCCGTAGAGTAATATCTACGGCAGCAAGTTAAGTATTTACACGTATAAACCCTAGTTGTTTTCCTTATCTGGCAGCCATCGCCCGGCGACCCACTTCGGTTTCCCGTTCTCATCATAGTGATCTGTTCTAACCCGATTCATCCGACTAGGGTCAGTTGGAGAAATATTAAGTATCCGCTTATCAACAGGCGTGAACTGAGGCTTTCTTCCTTGCTCGTACTTGTGCGATTTAATCATTTCAACAGCTTCTAAGACTTTCTCATAGGTCGTACAGCGAATCTTACGGGGGTGGCTGGACTTGGATAAGAGCATGGCGTACTGGCTTTTGGCATTCTGGCGTTGCAAGAAATAGATTTTGTGTTTGAAACAGAGACGGAGGATTTTACGGTCGCCGCCTTTAGGCAGTAGATTGTGTGCCCTTAACAAATCATAGAGCTTATCCCGACCCATTTTGATATGGTGTTTTGTAAGGAAAGGTTTGATGAGTAGGTACACTTTTTCCGTGCCTAGTTGTGGCTGATCTTCTTTGATATTGCGCACTTTACCCAGTGCCAACGCTTCTTGTAAGTACCGTATGTTCATCCGTTTTTCTGCCTTATAGAACGCATCTCGGGATAGGCCAAACAGTTGGCAGAGCCGTGCTACTCCCGTTAATGGATAGCGACATAGTACATGGTTTACTGTCGGTCGGCGATCCGATTGGCTCCAGACTTTTTTCTAATAGGAATCTGGAATTCTTTCTCGGCGATCTCGTCCATCGTTTTATGGGCGTAAGCTTCGATGCGTAGTTTTTCGTTCTGCTCTTCTAAGGGTTCGTTTACATAAACGGACGAAAATATCCGTAGGATTGACGTACCACATTGACTATCAGCCATTTATAATATGTGATTTTTAATAGATTTCTATGAATTTTTCGGTTTAGCAATCTGCTGAATATCAATACTTTAACTAGTTTCTATTGAGAATTCCGTCCCTTTATGTAGCGATACCCAACTCTATGGGTTACCCGCCTTGTCGGGTAAGAGCACGATGTTACCATCATACCCTCCCCTAAGAACCGCTCGTGGGGGCGGTCCCCCGCCCAGTTTCCCGGCAAGCGGCTCAAGCAAACGAAACAGCAGCCTGATTTGGTGACTGCTGCGGCTGAACTGAGCGTTTCTGGTCATGAACTTGTCGGTGACAGTTAGGGTGTAACAACACTAGATTGTTCATCGTCCATTTGCCCCCCAGATGTTTTTCCTGAATGTGATGGGTATGCCACCCCGTATCAGTCGTGATCTTGGTTTGGCAAACTGGACATTTACCTTGCTGTCTTCGGTAGAGTAGACGAAGCTTGGGTTTGATACGTACTTGCATCTTTTGCTCTTGCCGTCTCTCGAAGTATATTTCCCAAGCCGGATCATAAGGATTAGCATTACCTTTCACCTTGACGTGCCGTTTGATAATTACCGTTTGGGTACGGAACAGGCGAACTGCTTTGCCCTCACGGTCAGTATCATGAAATCGCCATCCGTCATCAGTGAGAAAGTACTTGCGTATCTTCCATTTCCATGACTTATTCGGATGCTTCCTGTTCATCCATCGGACTAATTTGGTGTATACAAATTCGTCTACGTCTGAAATGGAAAGAATCCGCGTTTTCTCTTCGGAAAAGGATAGCCCTCGTTCTTTCAAGAAAGACTCAATCACTGGTTTGACCTTTTCTTCCAAGATTTCCCTACTTTTAGCCGTCACGATGAAGTCATCGCAATAGCGTACCAGGTTGATCCGGTCTACTGTAGACTTTCTACCTTTACCGTGGTCTTTGAGAGTACTACAGTTTCTGACCTGTTGCTCCAAACCATCCAGCACCATATTGGCTAGGGTGGGCGAAGCAATTCCGCCTTGTGGCGTACCTTGTTTGGTAGGGTAAAAGTGCCCGGCACCCCGGTGATTCTTTTCCATGAATCCTGCCTTCAACCATTTCTTAAGCATTCGCTTTTCCATCGGAATGTTGACCAACATCCATTCGTGAGAAATGGTGTCAAAACAGTTTTTGATGTCCGCATCCAGAACCCACCGCGCTGACCACTTTTTGGACAATACTTTATAGCATTGTTCCATTGCATCAGCACAGCTTCTTTCTGGTCGGAATCCATAGCTGTTTTCGTCAGCTCTACATTCGGCTAGCGGAGATAGGGCTGACAGGTATAACGCCTGCATCGCCCGATCTTTCATTGTCGGAATACTTAAGGGGCGGAGTTTCCCGTTGGCTTTGGGAATGTACACTCGTTTTAAAGGAAGCGGGTGATACCCTCTTCGCTTTAACGAGTGTATAGCTTCCCATTTGCCTTTGGGGGTACTCCAGGTTTTGCCATCTACTCCGGCAGCCGCCGTGGCCCGGTTCGTCTACCTTGATTCTCAGTCACTCGCTTCACGGCCAATGCTTTGGCGTAAAACGAGCTAGTCAGTAAGCGTTGTAAAGCTTGCACTTTACCCCGTTTACCTTCCTGTTCAGCCTTCACAATCCGTACCTGAAGTTTACGAACCGAGCGGTGAGCCTTTTGCCAATCAATAGCGTGCCATTGGTTGGTTGAGGCTTCGTCCGTTCGGGAAGAAACAGCACATTCATTTGATGAATCCATTTGCTCAGTTTCTATAAACGCAATTACTTCTAACTCTTGTGATCATTCACCGACCGGAAGTCAGCCCCCTTTCGGGTGAAGCAATGGCTTCTATCTTGGCCATTACAGCCAAGCATTCGCTTTTTCCGGTTTCCTCTACCCGCTGTTGCATCATCCTTCCTTGCGGTCAGACTGCCACGAGGGCACAACATCGGGCTTACCAAGTTCCGCAGCTAAAACATTACAACGAGAGTAGGCTCCGTCTATCCACCGGTGGGATGTCGATCACATACGAAAGAAACCCAAGCTTCCGTACCACCCACGCACCTTTTTGGTTTAGGCCTGTCAGCACTTTTGGCCTATCGCAGCTTACGATGGTTGCACGACGGTTCAATTCCTTTAGCCTTACTCATCTAGCCTAGCGCATCATTCAGCTAGTGCTACCTCCTGATGCTCCATTGTCCCCCAGGCTTCGCACATTAGGTTGCTCCTTTGCACGCTGAGGTAGGCTTGCAGTGGTGATTCACTGACTCAGAATTGCGGTTTTCACCGCTCACTGAGATTTTTAACTGCGACTTCTTGTCGCACTGGGTATCGCTACATAAAGGGACGGAATTCTCAATAGAAACTAGTTAAAGTATTGATATTCAGCAGATTGCTAAACCGAAAAATTCATAGAAATCTATTAAAAATCACATATTATAAATGGCTGATAGTCAATGTGGTACGTCAATCCTACGGATATTTTCGTCCGTTTATGTAAACGAACCCAGAGTTCACCCACTTCTCGAGGGGACAGTATTTTTAGGTGGGTATTGTCCATAAGGCAGGGTTGATGGTTGCTAGGATATAACGGTCGTAGTCGGATAAACTGTCTACAAAAAGGGTGAAAAAACTGTTTATGATACTTTGATTTACTATACGAGTATAGTATACTTACCAAGAGCAGATTTCGGTGTTACGTTCAAAAAGAAGAATAAGTATAAGAAAACGTCCGTTTAAGTAGACCCCATGAAAATAGGATACGCCCGAGTAAGTACTAAAGAACAGAACCTTTCGCTCCAACTGGATACATTAGAAAAAGAAGGGTGTGAACAAATTTTTCATGAAAAAATTACGGGCAGCAAAACGAAACGTCCCGAGTTGGACAATATGTTGAGTAACTTGAGAAAAGGGGATGTGGTGGTGATCTGGAAGCTAGACCGATTGGGGCGTTCACTCAAAGACCTTGTAAATCTGATGACCCAGCTTCAGAATAAAGGAGTAGGTCTACTAAGCCTAAACGATCATATTAATACGACGACCCCCACGGGTAAACTGACCTTTCATCTGTTTGCTGCCCTAGCGGAGTTTGAGCGGGACATTATAAGTGAGCGCACCCAAGCAGGTTTGGTAGCAGCCCGAGCCCGAGGGCGGAAGGGTGGCCGGCCGAAAGGGTTATCCCAAAAAGCGGAGCATACGGCAATCATCGCCCAACGCTTGTACGAAGAAGAGAACTTGAGTGTGCAACAGATTTGTGACCAGCTCTCCATTGCCAAACGTACCTTCTATAAGTATCTGCGCCACCGGGGGGTAAAGGTTGGTACTCCTCGGGTAACGAAGAATGCACCCAAGCAGAGGCGATAAGAACGGAGATGTTATTACTCACAAACGGACAAGCATTAGTGAAGTATTATTCCAACGATACAATTGGGTAAATCAGTAGTCGTCATTTGAATAGAAATTATATGATTATTTTCAATCAGTTTCTGCTATTTTAACAGAAGCTGGAAATTGGTCACTATAGCCATTCGTATTGGGATGATCGCTATTTGTGCAGATTCCGTTACAACTTGCAATGGATTTCTTCGGCATAATAGTGCTTTGGATATGAATAGAGGGTGGGAAGACAGCTTATTGCACATGGTGTAAATCATATGCTTGGTAATTGAGAAAAAAAGGAATGTACATTAGATGAAAAAACAAAGACCCACTGATAGCAGGCCTTTGTATCATCAATCAACCCCCAAGCGAACACCAAGTCAGGAAACAGGATCAGGAGGCAGGAGCAGGATACAGACTGTATCCTCGTACTATAACAATACCCCTTTGCTCACCCTCTGATACCTGCCCCCTGCCTACTGTCCCCTGCTCCTAAAAACTATTCTTTCAGAATCCGCAGCGTCTTGCGCCGATCACCTTCCTGTAATTGCAACAGGTAGGCACCCTGAGGCAACTCCCGTACATCTAGCTGATGCGAACGCTCCCGGCTGTTTAACACCTGCTGCTGCATTAGTTTGCCCGACAGGTTGTAGATGAGTACGTGGGTTTGCTCGGCCTGAGCTTCACCGTTAAACTCTAAGTTCACCCAGTCTAGCACGGGGTTCGGATACACCTGTAATTGCCAAGTAGCTTGCTGTTCTAGGCCGGCTTCTGCTCCCAAGCTGGGGGTAGTGCCTTTAGCGGAAGTATTTTCGGTGCGGGCGACCGAGGAAGCACAGCCTACGATGTAGCCATTGCTACAGTTATACCGGATTACCTCACACTCGTAGCCCAGCTTGGCTCCTTTGATGCGGCCGTAGAACGGACGATCCGAGAGTGCCCAGGAGACGGGTACAACGGTGCCGGGTGGTACATCGGGAACCCCAGCGGCTTTACACTGCCCTCCTGTGACCACAAATCCCTCATCGTTGATAGCATCGGCGAAGACAGTACCGCCATCCGGGGAAATACCGGTGACTTCAAAGCGCCAGTTTTGGCTGTACTTTAAACCGGAGTGAGCATTATTGGGCAACTCGCTGTTATTCTTACGGGCACCCTGCCGCAGCGGCTCGATGGTGCAATCGTTGTGAATCTCCCAGGCACCGGGTCGACCATCGGTACGCATCCCGGCAATCACCCCTACTACGTAACTACCTCTTCGGAAGGTAAAGTCGGCGTACGTAGCTGGAGCCGAAGCCACAATCTCGGCTAAGTCCTCCGGTAAGTCGGTACGTGCAATCTCACAGCTTCCTTCCGACGTAGTTAAGGTTACCGTAGGGTCGCAGAAGGCTCCGCCCGAAGCTTTCACCTTTTGCTGTTCTACCCCGTTTTCATCCTGCCAAAGGATCTTGGTGGTGTTAGGGCCACTGACCGCCTCAGTGGTAAAGTAGCTTAACCCTGGGGTGGCAATCAGGTTTTCGGTCTGACTGGTTCCTACGACTACGTAGGTGTAGGCTACCTCAAAATCATTGGGGTTAGTGACGCGCCAGCGACGTTCCTGCCGAGGATTATCTGAGCACTCGGAGGTGAGGTTGAGGGATTCTACCACAGCTAACTCTACGATAATGGTTTGGGTCTGGGTAGCCACGTTACCCGCCGCATCGGTATATTCCCAGGTGATGAGGTAAGAGCCGGGCTGGTCGTAGCTGAGTGGGTCGGTAGTAGTGGCCACAATAGTGCCACTGCTACAGTTATCCGTAGCGGTGGGGAAAGTAGTAATTTCATCGTTTACGTCTACGGTGAGTTCGGGTAGCGGGTCTACATCGGGAATGGGCATTTCATCATCGCCCACCATGATGGTGACCGTATCACTATTGCTACAGCCGTTGCCATCGGTAACGGTATAGATGATGTCATACTCCCCGATGCCCACGGAAGCTGGGTCAAAGCTCGTGCCGTTGATGCCGCTACCCGAGAAGGTTCCTCCGGCGGGGGAAACGGAAGCCGACAGATCTACAGCAGCATCGTTAGGACAGTAGGGACCTACCTGATTGAAAGTGACGGTAGGTAGGTCATTGACGACAATGTCCACGGTGGCCGTATTTTCACAGCTATTGCCGTCGGTGTAGCTATAGGTAATCGTATGGGTGCCTATCCCAGCTTCTGCCGGATCAAAACTGCTGTCAGTGATTCCCCTACCGGAAAAGCTACCTCCGGCCGGGGACACCAATCCACTCAGGTCTACCACCGCATTGTTAATACATTGAGGGTCTACCGCAGCGAAAGAAACGGTAGGCAGGGCATTCACCGTAATGGTGACCTGGCTTTCATCGGTGTTGTTGTTGGCATCGGTCACCCGCAGGGTGTAGGTAGTGGTAGCCATAGGCGTGGCGGTCGGGTTGGCCAAGGTGGCATCATCCAGCCCTTCGGTGGGTGACCAGGCGTAGGTGTAGGGTTCGGTACCATCTGTAGCAGTAGGATTGCCCCCCAGTTGTACCGATTCTCCGGCACATACTTCCGCATCGCTACCCGCATCGGCTACGGGCAAGGCTTGCCCTTCGGAAAGAGTAGTGAAGCTCAGGGACGCTAGCCCGCCGTACTCCACGAAGTTTTCATCGGCTGACTGATCCGTGGCCGATTGCTGTTGCCAGCTATTGCCATCCTCAGAAGTAAAGGGCGCCAGGCTGCTTTCGGTCAGGTTGTTCAACTCAGCATCAAAGTACTGCAAGCGCAAATTAGCATTCAGGTTTTGGTTATTGGTCGGGCTAACTGCATACGAACGTTCAATACCATTATCCTCGGGCCCGGTGGGAGTATGGGTACGGGTAACGGTAGTGCTACCCAGGCTGGCCCCACTGCTAATGAATAAGCCTAAATTACCCGGCTGGGCGGCGGAAGGAGCACTCAGATCAGCCGAGGCGGTCAGGCTGCCCGGCCCGGTAGCCCGACTGTTTTCCTGCTCATTGAATAGCTCTCCTGTAGTGCCCAAAGCCAGACTGCGGTTTTCGTTCAGGTGGAGGATACCCTGGGCAAAGCGCAAGCCAGTGGTGACGCTCACCCCGTCGCGGGCGAGCGTCACGCTATCGGGATTATTGATAATGAGGCTATCCAGGTTGATAGCCCCACTACCACTGCCCCCGATGGTTTGCCCGCTGCTACCGGCCATCTCCACGGTACCTTCGGTGGTGAACAGAGGTTGGTCACTTTCTTGTAGCAGATCGCCGGTCAGTAGCACCCGACCTTGGTTATCGAAGGTAGCTCCGGCAGTATTTTGCCAGTCGCCCTGCACGGTGAGGGTACCATTTCCAGTAAAGGTCAGGTTCGCGCTTTGGTAGAGAGCGGGGTTCTGCGCCAGAGCGGGCAATACCGCCAGGCTACTGAGTATGAATAGAAGAATAAGACGTTTCATAAGTTTATTGGTTAGAAGCCGTGGCTTCGGTGGGAAGGTTCAATGCTTTTTCCAGGGTTTGCAGACGCTGTTGCAAGGATTGGAGTTGATCTAATTGGGTTTGCTGGGCCGTATGCTGCGAAGCATTTTCTTGGGTCAACCGCGTATTCTCGGCTTGCAAAGCTTCAATCAGCTCCTGTTGCTCCTGCACCGCTTGCACCAGCGGAACCACGAAAGTAGCGTAGCTGAGTTGGTAGTGATCGTTTTCGCTCTGGGGCTGAATGATGCCATTGAAGGTGTAGCCCAGCGTATTAGCCACTTCTTCTACTTCCTGAGCAATAAAACCAGTTTCGCGGGGCTGCTCTTGAGCGGTTTTTCCGTTTTCTACTGCTTCTCCTTTGAGAAAGGCATGCAAGGCAGCCCGATCTACTCGGTAGCTCACCGGGCGCAGGCGGGTGACAAAATCCAAACCAGGCACATCTTCGGCTACTTCCCGTTTAAAGCGCCCATCCGAGAGGGTTGACCAATCGGCGTAGCCGCCAATGGAGGTCATACTACTGTTACCAATGGTGACCGTGTTATTACCTCGGGCATTCACGTTAGCACCAATGGCAATCGCGTTGGTAAAGTTACCACTTCTACCCGCCCGATAGCCAAGGTAGACGTTTTCACGGCCCGTGGAGTTGTTGCGTCCGGCCTCGTAGCCACTGAAGTGGTTCTGATTACCTGTAGTGTTGCTCAGTCCCACCAGATAGCCACTGAAGTGGTTGCGACTGCCCGTGGTGTTATTGGCACCCGCAAAATTGCCACTGAAGTAGTTTAATTCTCCTGTGGTGTTGTCCTGTCCGGCCCCATAGCCTATGAAGTAGTTTTGGCTGCCCGTGGTGTTGCGGCGTCCGGCCTCATAGCCACTGAAGTGGTTTAAATCGCCCGTGGTGTTGCGGTTACCCGCCTGATAGCCACTGAAGTAGTTACTACTACCCGTGGTGTTAGCAACACCCGCCTGATAGCCACTGAAGTGGTTGAATGCGCCTTCGGTGTTAGCTCGGCCCGCCTGATAGCCACTGAAGTGGTTGCGGAAGCCCGTGGTGTTGTTCAGTCCCGCCTGATAGCCACTGAAGTAGTTCTCACTGCTGGTGTTGTTCAGTCCCGCCTGATAGCCGCTGAAGTAGTTCTCACGGCCTGTGGTGTTGCTACGTCCGGCCTCAAAGCCACTGAAGTGGTTGCGGAAGCCCGTAGTGTTGTTCCGCCCAGCTCGAAAGCCACTGAAGTAGTTGCTACTGCCCCTGGTATTGTTCTGCCCGGCTCCCGGCCCCAGGTAGAGGTTGGTAAAACCACTCACCACTTGGGTGCGTAGCACGGGGGAGCCATTAATCTGGTAGGCACTGTCGGGGGCAATGTTGATAGTCCCGTTCACATCCAGGGTATGCTCAGGGGTGGTGGTATTGACTCCTAAACGTGCTGGTTCGGTGGTCTGTGCCCACGTGAGCGTGTTCGCTAGTAACAGAAGTGATAGTACAATTAGTATTCGTAAAGTGTTCATGTTCATTAAAGTGTTGAATGGTTAATTATGAAATAATTAAGGTTGTCGTTGAGATACAGCTTCCGTAGTGTATGGTAATCGCTCGCTTTCTAAAGCCTGTAAGCGGCTTTCCAATTGCTCTAATCGATCTACTTTGGCTCGTAAATGGCCATTTTCTGCTTGCAGAGCTTCAATCAACTCCTGCTGCTCTTGCACCGCCTGCACCAGCGGAACCACGAAAGTAGCGTAGCTGAGTTGGTAGTGGTCGTTTTCGCTTTGGGGCTGAATGATACCGTTGAAGGTGTAGCCCAGCGTATTAGCCACTTCTTCTACTTCCTGGGCAATAAAACCAGTTTCGCGAGGTTGCTCTTGAGCGGTTTTTCCGTTTTCTACTGCTTCTCCTTTGAGAAAGGCTTGCAGGGCAGCTCGGTCGACCTGATAGCTGACCGGCCGCAAACGGGTGACAAACTCCAGGCCGGGCACATCTTCTACTACTTCCCGCTTAAAGCGTCCATCCGAGACTTGAGACCAGCCCACGGCTCCCCCAATGGAGGTCATGCTACTGTTACCAATGGTGACCGAGTTATTACCTCGGGCATTAACATTCGCTCCAATGGCAATGGCGTTGGTGAAGTTGCCAACGACACCTGCCCGATAACCAAGGTAGACGTTTTCACGGCCCGTGGTATTGTTCAGTCCCGCCTGATAGCCACTGAAGTGGTTGTTATTGCCCGTGGTGTTGTTGAAACCTGCCTGCAAGCCACTGAAGTGGTTCTGAACACCCGTGGTGTTGCGGTTACCCGCCTGATAGCCACTGAAGTGGTTTCGGCTGCCCGTAGTGTTGCTCCGCCCGGCCTGTAATCCACTGAAGTGGTTAGCTGTGCCCGCGGTGTTGGCTCGGCCGGCCTGATAACCACTGAAGTGGTTCTGATTACCCGTGGTGTTCGCTTCACCCGCCCGAAAGCCGCTGAAGTAGTTGATTTCGCCCGTGGTGTTCGCTTCACCGGCCTCAAAGCCGCTGAAGTGGTTCTGAACACCCGTAGTGTTGTTCCGCCCAGCCCGATGGCCACTGAAGTGATTAGCTGTGCCGGTGGTATTGCTAAAGCCGGCCTGATAGCCAATGAAGTGATTAGCTCTGCCGGTGGTGTTGTTCAGTCCCGCCTGAAAGCCACTGAAGTGGTTCCTATTGCCCGTGGTGTTGCTCTGCCCCACCCCTGGCCCTAGGTAGAGGTTGGTAAAACCATTTACCACTTGGGTACGTAGCACGGGGGTGCCATTAATCTGGTAGGCACTGTCGGGGGCAATATTGATGGCCCCGTTTACATCCAGGGTATGCTCAGGGGTGGTGGTATTGACTCCTAAACGTGCGGGGTCGGTGGTCTGTGCCCACGTGAGCGAGCTGGCTAACCAGAGCAGTGATAGTACTGTCAGTGTTCGTAAAGTATTCATGGTCATTAAGGTGTTGAATGGTTAATTATGAAATGGTTGATTTAGTCTAGTATCTCCAGGGTGCGCATCGCCACAAAGCCCTCACCTTCCAATTGGTAGAGGTAGCGTCCGGCTTCTACCGGGCTACCGTCGGTCCTTTTGGCCTCCCAGCCAATGCAGTGCCATCCGGCCTCCATTTCTCCCTGGTACAGAATACCGACCTGCTTTCGGTCTGCGCTTAACAGCCGCAAGGTGATCCGTTCGGATTTAAGAATATAAAAACGGATGGTGGTATTGCCCCGAAAGGGATTGGGCTCATTTTGCTCTAGTACTAAGGAGAGCGGCTTATCAACGGCGTTTGGGCTGAGCGGCTGAGGAACAGCCGTAGCGAGTGGCTGGGGTAGGTCATCGTTCTTTTTCATAGCGTGTAGTAGGTGGCTGGTTAGCAGTTCGGGCTAACGATCCAAGTAGATACAAAGCTAGTGAGATGCTTCCTGGCAGGCCTTGCCGTACGCGACTTTGTACACGCTAAAAACGACAATACCACGCTGAAAGCGACATTGAGCCATACTAAATGCGACAAAGGGAGTTTTTAAGTGGCAGAATTTTAGGGACAGGTGGCAGTCAAAAGGTGGCAGGGAGCGGGAGCATAAGGATGGGTAGTATGGGGAAAACATAGATATAGAACAATCGCATTATATCATGATACCTTTTAGTGAAGGTTTTACTTAACTCATCTTCCATATTTTGCCACCTTGGGCCTTCTAACTGCTTCTCGTAACCTGTTTCTCAAGAACTCTTTTTCTGTAAGACCACCGAAGGAGCCGCCCCAAACTCTTCGCGGAAAGCGCGGGTAAAGGCATTCACATTTCCGTAACCCACCTGAAAACATACTTCCGAGACGGTACCGGTGCCCTGTTCTAGTAGTTGTTTAGCCCGACTGAGGCGCATGGTGCGGATGCACTGCTGAGGCGAACTATCCGTCAGGGCTTTGAGTTTGCGTTGTAACTGCCGCTGGCTTACCCCCACCTCTAATGCCAATTTGTCTACCCCAAATGCTTCGTTGTTAATGTTGTCTTCAATAGTCTGCTGTATCTGTTGGAGAAACTGTTGATCTAAGGAGGTAGCGGCTATTTCACCGGGCTGGAGTATGATCTGACCACCTGTCTGCTGACGGAGCTTCTGGCGCATCTCAATCAGCTTTCGTACCCGTATCAGTAATTCCTCTTTGTTGAAGGGCTTGGTGAGATAGGCATCCACTCCCTGTTCCAGGCCGGCCAGTTTGTCCTCTTCTGCGGCCTTAGCCGTGAGCATGATGATGGGAATGTGCGCCGTCACCGTTTCTTGCCGGATTTTGCGGGTAAATTCATATCCGTCTACTTGGGGCATCATCACATCGGTAATAATGAGGTCGGGAACATGCTTCTGCGCCTGAACAAAGCCCTCCTCGCCGTTAGCGGCTTCCAGGATGTGATAGGCCTTCTCTAACCCTTGCCGGATGTAGGTACGCATATCGGCATGGTCTTCCACCATCAGGATCAAATCTTTTCGCTCATCTATGGGTTCGAGGTTGTCCGATGGAGAGACTTCCTCCGGTGAAAGGAGTTCTTCAAAAGCCGACCCAGGCAGCTTTTCCCAACCAGTGGCTACTTCTGGGGTATCAACGATCTGCTCAGCCCGCAAATGCGCTGTACCTAGCGGCAGAGTTACGGTGAAGGTAGTGCCAAAGCCCTCGGTACTTTCTACGGCAATCCCTCCTCCGTGCAGTTGTACCAACTCTTTGGTCAGGGCCAATCCGATACCTGTGCCTTCAAACTCCCGAGTCTGCGAGCTATCCACCTGAAAGAAGTGATCGAAGATGTGGGGCAGTCGGTCAGAGGGAATACCGACCCCCGAATCGCGTACGCTAATTTTCAGTTTGCTCTTTTCTTCCGAGGTGCCAACCTGACTTGAGCCTCCTCCCGCAGTGGCTACGTTCACCAGTACCTGCCCTCCAGATGGGGTAAACTTCAGGGCATTGGACAGAAGATTGTACAGAATCTTTTCTACCTTATCATGCTCGTAATACACCCGAATGGTGGAGGAGGTGCTCTCAAATCGTAGGGCAATATGTTTCTTCTGGGCCATTGACTCAAAAGTACTGGTCAATTGCCGTAGCAAGGGCACGATATTCTGGCAGGAGGCTTTTAGGGTCATTTTCCCTCC
Organism: uncultured Flammeovirgaceae bacterium; assembly: GCA_937883755.1. Lineage (GTDB taxonomy): Bacteria > Bacteroidota > Bacteroidia > Cytophagales > Cyclobacteriaceae > Tunicatimonas. Next base: position 14,133 of record CAKZYA010000042.1, read on the forward strand.
TTCTAATTTAGACAAGTCCAGGAGTTGGTTAATGAGGTGCTGCAATTGCGCTGCATTGCGGTGGGCCATCTTGAGTTTATTGGTATCGGGGGCGGTGAGGAAGCTTTCAATCTGCCCCATCACCAGGGTGAGCGGAGTTCTAAACTCATGAGAGATATTGGTAAAGAAGCGAGATTTGATGGTATCCATCTCCTGGAGTTGTTCATTCTTTTCAGCCAACTCTTCCGTGCGGTCGGCTACGACCTGCTCCAGTTTGATGGTTTGGCGTTGCACAGCCCGCAACCGCCATCGTATGAAGCCCAACACCAAGCCACAAGCCAACAACCCCTGCAACAGGTAGCTCCACCAGGTGCGATGCCAAGGGGGTAAGATGGTAAAGGCATAGTTGCCTTCATCACTCAGATGCCCGTACAGATTACGGGCCCGCACTCGGAATGTATAATCTCCCTCTGAAAGGTTGGTATAGTCTTTTCGCGTCTCATTGGTCCATACGGACCACCGCGGGTCGAACCCTTCTAAAAATACCTGATACTGGTTAGCTCCACTTTCTTCATAACTGGTAGCCGCAAAGACCAGCCGAAGGTTATGATCGGCAAAACGTAAGGTAGGGGCCACCGTGCTGGGGGTAGCTAGCCCCCCAAACAGCAGGGAATCTTCCGGCAGGGTTACGCGCCGGATCAGGGTCTGAAAATCGGTGCGGTAGTCTTTTTGGATACTGTGGTCGTAGCGGACGATGCCTTCCGGTCCTCCGATCCAGACGACATTTTCGTACTGGGGATCGGGATACATCACATACGTACTGCCCCAATCAGCGATGCGGTTAAAGGCGGTACTCTGGTAGATCCTTTCGCCCTTGGCCTTCCGTCTTAACCGGCCAGTTTCCCTAGTGCCGCCGGCCAGGGTGCTTTTGATCCATACGTTGCCCTGTGGGTCTTCCACTACCCGGGAGACACTGAGGGTGGTATCGGCAAACTGAGCTCCCAGCGAGGTGTCGGGCACAAACTGACCGCTAGCCTCGTCCAATCGTTTCAGTCCGGCATCGGTGGCAAAAACTACCCGTCCGTCTACTGAATACAACCGCGCATATCCTCCGGGTACCCCCTGGGCTTGCTGATAACGCGCTACGGTGGCCGGTATCTCTTCCGATTGGGGACTAATCAAATCAGCTTCATCCAGCCGGACCCGGATGTACCCATCCCCCCCGGAAGTACCCAGCCAAATGACTCCCTTACGTTCTTCTACGATAGATCTTATACTTTCCGACACCCCTTGGACCCGGCCTAATATCTGCCATTGCCCATCCATTTTCTTCAGTAGCACTAAGCCGATACGCATACCTACAAACATAATATTTGGATCAGTGGGTGAACGGTAGAGAAACCGGGCAGTTTGGTCAACGATCTTGGTAGTTTTATCCTCGGTCATACGATACACTCCCACATTGGTGGCGGCCCACAGGGCCTCGTCTATTGATAAAAGGGACCAGGTAGGAGTCGTCATGTCCTCCACGAATTGAAACCGGGGATGGTGGTTGGCTGGGGTAGTCGGTGATAAACGGTACACCCCCCGATTACCGCCCACATACAGTCCTCCCCGATGCCTGACAATGGTACTGACATCGCTCTCCAGCCCCAGAGTTTTATCAAAATAGGAAAAGGAGGAGGGTACCTCTATCCGGCTCAGCCCATTGTTGAGGGCTACCCACAGCCCCCCTTGCTGGTCTTGATAGGCAAACCGAGCGGATTCATCATCCAAGCCCGCTTCTTGGTTCAATAACTGCTGCAACTGCCCCTGCTGATTGATGATGGCGACCCCTCCGGTTCGCAGTAGCAAAGCCAACTGACCATTCGATAACCACAACCCCTCATACAGTTGTTGTTCGTTGATCAAGGCTTCTACCTCCGCCGAGAGAGGGAAGGACTCGAAGGTGGTACCATCATACATGAAGAACCCCCGAGCACGGGTACCGATTAAGAGACGGGATGATGAGGCCTCCGGTGCGGGGAAAGGCAGCATCAGATAGATGTATTTTTTAGCAAAGCGTTCGCCCCCAGGCACTAACTGCCACTCGTCATCAACGAGTTTCATCAGGCCGATTTGACGCTGAACGAGGTAGTGGGTGTCCTGAACGGTATAAAAGCGATAAAACTCAGTTTCCGGTTGCCACACTTTTAGGCTACCCTGACCGGCTGATGCTTCATTCCAACGAAACAAATATTCTCGGCTTCTAAAATAGACTCCCTCTGCGGTGATAGATATATCCCACACACTAGAAAAGTCACGGTATTCAGTCGCCAGATCATCTAACAGCGAAACAAACTGACGTTGCCCTAGCGAGTCGGCAGCCAGGTACCCGAAATCCCCTTTTGCCCCCACGTAGATACGACCTTGTTGGTCCATGCCCAAGGAGTATACCCCTGACTCATTGGGAACGGAAATGAGCCGCCAGGATACTCCGTCGTATTCCAAAACACCTATACCATTCGCAAAGTACATCAGGCCTCGTTGATCCTGGAGGATGGCCCAATTCTGGCTGTGGGCATCATAGTCTTTGGGGGTAAAGTGTTGGATGAAAGGAAGACCCACTTCGCTGGAGGGCAGAACGGAAGGTTGGGCCAGTAAAGATCTGGGTATCAAAGCGATTAACCATAGCCAACCCATTAAAAAAAGACCGCACCTAATAGCCTTAACACGCATTGCTTGTACGATTTGAGTTTACCCGTATGGTATTATCTGCAAGGACAGTCGGGTCTCTTACCACCTAGTAGCATCCTTGGCAACGATAGTACAGTAAAGGTACGGCATAATCGTAGGTAAAAAAATAATTAGAGTGCCTTCAACTTATTACCGTTTCCGAACGCGATTTGGCGGCTCAAAGCCCAATTTTGGAAAGCTTAAGAGGTAGGGCAGTATTTGCAGACAAAGCGTTTTGCAACGCTTCGCTAGAAGCTCATCTGCCAGAACAGGATAGTGAATTACTCACTCCAGTCAAATATTGGAAAGGGTAATCAATAGAAGACAAACAGCGGCATAGGGCAGCCGACGACCTGTAGTCAAAAGCAGTTTCTAGTATCAGACAGCCCATTGAATCCCTATTCAATTGGATCTTTCAGCATACCGGCCTTCAAAGAGCGGGTAAAGTCCGCGCTACCAAAGGTTTATTAGTAAATGTATTCGGCAAATATTTATAATATTATCTATTATTTGATAATATAATTATAATAAATTAGCCTAAAGATTATATTATATAGTATTAAGACCCAACTCTGAGCCAATGGTAATTATAAGAACCCCTGGCTGACTAGATTTCCACTATTCACCTGAAATCAAATCTAGTATCCAAATATTATGCTCTGTGCTTTATACTCCTATTTTACCTTTTTGTCGCTACAGGCGGGGCCTCCCTCACTAGATATTTTCGCCAACAGTAAAGTATATCGGCTATACCCATTATTTCTGAACCTCTTTACTTGTAAAGTCCGTAAAGGTCTTTCCATCATAACGATGCACCCCACCTCCAGATCCAAACCAAATGCTTCCATCGTTCGCTTCCAATAGACACAAAAAATCCATTATTCTTCCTGACTTAATTTCGGTTACCGTGGGCGTTTTATCGTATAAGGTGTTTGCATCATAACGGGATAATGCCCAGACATTTGAATTTCCTGCACCAGTGGTCCAGATGTTTCCTTTTTTATCTTCGATGATAGCATAAGCATCCCTCTGCGATACGTGTGTAAAAGTGCTGCCATCATAACGCCAAAGACCATTAACGTCACCGAACCAAATGTGTCCTTTTTTATCTTCGATGATTGACCACACGTTGTTAAACGCCTTGCCATCGTTGTTTTTTAACACGGTAAATGTTTTTCCATCATAAACGAACATATCTTCGCCGTGTGCACCAAACCAAAGCCTGCCGGTTTTGTCTTCAAGGAGTAATCGAATATGGTTACTGGGAAATCCATCTTTTGTGGTAAAATTTCGAAAAGATTTCCCATCGTAACGGCTTGCTCCGAACCAAATATTACCGGCGCTGTCTTCATAAATATCAAGTGCCATATTACGGGCAAGCCCATCCTTGGTGGTAAAATGTTGAAAGCTTATCTCCCCGGCTGGTAAGTGATAAACCCCTGAATCTTTGGAAGCGAACCAAAGATTTCCTTTTCGATCTTCCAGAACATCCCAGAAGCTGGAGAAGCGGGGCGAACTTATTTTACTGGTTAGATTGGTAAACGATGTTCCATCGTATCGAAACACGCCTAAGTAAGAAGCAATCAAAATGTCTCCGTTCCTGGCTTGCTTTACATTCCGAACCATACTCACAGGCACCTTTTCCGACTCTAAAAGTTGAGACTCGGAGTAAAGTCCTTTACTGACATTATCTTGTGGTACGCTTGTTTTATCCTGTCCACAGGAGGTGTGAAAAACAGAAAGTAAAAACAGCGCAAATACGTGAAAATATTTCATGAATAGTCAGCCGGTTTATTTCTACAAACCTATAGCTAAAGGGTATTGATCCCCAAAAAAATAGTGTAAAATGAATTGTAAAAAATGTAAAATCTACCGCGCGACGTCCGCTGTAACCTATGCCGTAACGATAGATTTTCCGTTAAACTCGCTTTCTTAGAGTAAGTCACTTACCTCTATGCTACGAATACCCCAAACTGGATAGTCCTTGATACGGTCACCGGTGAAACGGGATGGGCATCCGGTGAAGAACGATCCTTTAGCTTTAATAACACGCAAGAATATTCAAGTTACCGTCTTGATGTAACGGCCAATAATGGCGATACCAAAAACTTGGCAATCGGTGAGATTGATTTGATTGAAGCTCAGCTCGGCAGCAGTACTTTGGTGATTGATGATGATATTACTTTGAGCGATGTGGACGGAACGCATTTAGACGGTGCCGAAGTTCGATTATCCGGTGTTCTGGATGGCGCTGATGAGATCTTGTCGGTGACCACAGTGGCAGGGATCAATGCCAGTTATGCGGCCGATGGGGCCGATATGGTCATGAGCTTAACCGGCAATGCCACCCTGACTGACTACGAACAAGTATTAGAAAGTCTCACCTATAACAACACCGCTACCTCCATCACGGCAGGACAGCGATCCTTGCAAATCTCCATCACCGATGAGACAGGGCAAACAAGTGAGGTGGTTAGTACAGACATCAATGTTTTGAACCCTGACGCTGTCTATGGGACAGCCACCAGTGAAACTTTACAAGGCGATAGCAATAATAATTTGCTATATGGTGAAGAGGGTGACGACATACTTTACGGTGATGATGGGTTGGATGTCCTATATGGCGGCACCGGTCAGGATACTTTTGTATTTGAACAAAGCTCTGCTTTTAACGATGTTGATATCATTCATGATTTTGATAAATCAGAAAGTGATGCCATTGATATTAGTGATTTACTAGGTGCTTATGATCCACTGAATGATGCGATTGCTGATTTTATATCTATCACTCAAAATGGCTCTAACAGCCTTTTGGCTATAGATCAGGATGGTACCGGCACGACTCATGCCATGCAAGATGTTGTACAAATCAACAATACAGCTAATCTGAATATAAACGATATGATCAGTGATGGTGAATTGATTATCGCTTAAAAGCTACCCCACGCAGAAAACCGCTGTGATCTCCTGCCAAAGGAAAGAGCTCAGCAGTTTTTTGTTATCTTGTTGGCTAAAAGAAAAAAATGGTATTTAAGCTGCCAAGACATTTACAAAGCCAAATGCCCTACCAGGTGGGACAATGGCTGATCTGGACCGATACCCAGGAAAGGGCTTTAAAATTCTTCTATAAAATTGAATTGCGGGAAACATCGCGCCCGAGAGAATATGCCGCCGGTGTATTTCGGTTTACTGATAATAAAACACTGACACAAGAAAGCTGCTTTTATGCTCGTATGGCCGTAGCGATGCGGCCGGGGCTTTGGCAAAATGTTGAAGATGAAAACGCCGAATGGGTGCAAGCTTATTAAATTCAGTAAGGTTTTGAGGAATTAGCGTTTATTCAAATTATCTCTAGCAATGTCTTCCATTGTCTCAAACATACTTTGTAGCCGTGCGAGAATCTGATCGGTAGGTTCATTGAGATGCATGAGTGCTTCTATAGCACTTAACATATAGGCTCCCGACAATTCTGGTAAAGCGCCCTCCTGGTTTAAGTTGTTTTCACGGGTGATTGCCGTAATCTTCTGAGAAAGAATATACATCCGTTTGAAAAGCGTTTCGGCTTGCATCTTCTCAACCATATTCACATGGTCTTCTGGGTCTAAATAAGGCATCGCCAATTATTAACAGATACCAGGTTGCCAATCCATAAGAAATCACTCACTAGCTCATTTCTCTTTCATTGGATACACTTATGATCATGAAACCTCTATCGCTTCACCATCAAGCTTGGTGGCCAGCTCTTCGGGAACGGGCGTTCCGCAAATATGGCTATCGCTGTATTATTTGTGGCCACCAGGGTAGCCAGGATAATCCGCTCCAGGTGGATCATATTCTGCCGCGTTCTATCTTTCGCAGACACCAAAAAAAGCTTTGGAACTTACAACCCATGTGCCAAGTGCATAATAAAGCCAAGTCGTTCCGCTCGTGGAAAGATTGTCGTCCATGGAAAGGAAATGTATTCGCTAAGCTGCTCGTTCTTAATGCTCGCTTCTGGCTTGAGTTACGGCGTAAATATTAATCTTCGTCTTAGTATTGGGGGAATGAGGTTCTTATCCATATAATTCAGACATGCGGCCTGCTGTAAAAATTGGTAAGCTCGCTCTCGTTGCCAAAATTTAACAAGCTGTTTGGATTGGGACGTTCGCATAAGCTGGTACGTTAATTGTGCAAAGATAAGAAACTTAGTCGTGCAATTGCACGTGTAAGTCTCGAAAGATTTTGGCCGTCTTTGTGCAATGGATACTGACGATCTAAAGCGCAAATTTGCGGCCAATGTCAGACGCTACCGGAAAGCAAGGCAAATTACGCAGGCTGATTTAGCGGCAATGGCGGAGACCGATGATCGCTATATACAAAATATTGAAGCTGGGGAACGCATGCCCGGTGTCATTATCGCCTACCGGATTGCCAAAGCTCTAGGCGTTACGGTGGAAGAATTATTTTGTTAATCAGTATCAAAGAATGGCTAACTTAAATCCTGTTGCGATCACCAATATTGCCAAGCTCTGGCAGTGTTAGGTAACTCCCATGTTCGTGTGATATTTCACGTCCGGCGTGGATCCTTTAGGTTTACGCACTATAAATATTTTTGGAAGAAGCTATTATTGTTGGGGTGTGGAAATGTGGGTAACTTAAGAAGTTATCCATATTTCCATCACCAGAAGTTACGCTGACAGGGAACAGGCATGGGCGTGGAATAGGAAAGACCTATCGTGCGATTTTGCCCCCTGTCAGTTTGCTTGTCCATCTTCAAATAGAAATTTAGACTTGCAGGTCTGTTATTAAGGTTCTGAAGCAGAACAAGCAACGTAACTTTCATTAACCTAAACAAATATATGAAAAAGTTCTCTTACCAAGTAGGCATTGACGTGGCTAAAGATACCTTAGATTGTACAGCACTCCGGGAAGGCCAACCGATTAGCTATTGCCGTATCACAAACACTTATAAAGCCGTACAATCCTATCTGCAACAACTCTATGAAGAAGGCATTGGGCTATCAGAAACGCTCTTTTGCATGGAACATACCGGAGTGTATAATGCCCATGTTTTACAAGCGTTAGCGGAAGGTAAGTGTGCCATTTGCTTAGAGGCAGCTATGCGTATAAAGTCCGCTATCGGTTTTACAAGAGGTAAGAACGATAAAGTGGACTCTTACCGAATATCTCGGTATGCTTATCTTCATCAGGATGAACTACGGCTTTGGATACCCAAACGGCAGGTAGTGCAACAACTTGCCCAGTTCACTACGCTTCGGAAGCGTTTGCTTAAAACAAAAGTATCTTTACAGCAGCCCTTGAGTGAAGCTAAACGCTTTTTAGGCAACACTGCTTATCGTACAGAAAAGAACATAACTGATCCGGTAGTGAAAGCTATTGAAAAGCAACTTAAACAAGTAGAAAAGAATATACAACAGCTTATCAATGAAGATGCTCAACTCAAAGAACTATTCGCCCTCGTCACTTCTGTAGATGCAATAGGGCCAATCACTGCGGGTCATTTGTTGGTTGTAACTAACGAATTTAAAAACTTCAATTGTCCGAAAAAATTTGCTTGCTATGCTGGCACAGCCCCATTTGAAAATAGTTCTGGGAGTAGTTTGCGAGGTAGGAGTCAGGTGTCTCCGTGGGCTAATAAAGAAACCAAAAAACTCTTACACATGGCGGCTATGTCTGCGATCAATATGCCAGGAGACTTGGCTCAGTTCTACGAGCGTAAGGTGCGAGAGGGAAAGAACAAAATGAGTGTAATCAACGCTATTCGGAACAAACTCATTAAACGGATTTTTGCCTGTGTTAGAGATAACCGAGAATATGAAAAAAATTATACCCATGTACTTGCTTAATCCATAGAAATCGCTAAGAGCTTGCCGGTTGGCATCAGTACGGTCGCCGCGCGATCGTGAAAACGTCAATATGAGAGTATGAGGCTAGAAAATCTATTGTATTCTATACTTCTTTAGGCAATAAATTTATATTCATGATAACGAACGTTAAGACCATACAGATAGCTCTATTCCAAGTATGTAAGCCTTCTTTTCTAATCATTTTAGCAATGGCAGCACTTCTCCATACATCGCATTATTGATCTGCTTAAATAATTTATCATCCTTTTTATTCGGCAGTCTATAGGTGGTATTCCACGCAAAAAGGTATCCACTCTTGGTCTCCGTATTTACCCAAACAGAAGACATAAATCCTGATGACTCACCGTCATGTCCCACCAACCTAAATGAATCAGGGTTTATGATATCAATACCTAAGCCTTTAAAATGATCATGTCCTTGACCATTCTTTTGTTTGCCGTGTACCCGCTGTTGAAGCACCAACATTTCTTCTATGGATGCATGTTTTAAGGGATTACTGGCTGAAGAGTTTATCCCACACAGGAAATTGACAAACAAAAGCATATCGGTCATCGGGGCATTCAGCCCTCCTGATGGATGATCCAAGCCAGTATTATCAACCTTGTCAAAATCCTGAGCTTTACTGTATAGCTTCTTCCTATGACCCCGGTAGTTGTTGGATCGGTATTTTTGGAGGTGGTCTGGCAACACATTAAAATAGCTGTTTTTCATGCCCAAAGGGGTCAATATGTTTTTGGTTACATATGATGTATAGGTCTCATTGATCACTCTTTCTATTAACAGACCGAGGATATCATACCCCATATTGGAATAACGATAGACTGTGCCTGGTGTATACTCCAGAGCGGTTTCTTCAAACGCTTCCAGATAGGCCTCCTCAGATTGCGTCTCATAAAAATTCCCATCAATAAGCTGGGTTGTTTTGCTAAACCTGGGGAAACCCGAAGTATGGGTTAATACCTGTTTAATGGTAGGTTCTTTATCAAATTCATTTTGAATGCTCTTCACTTCAGGAAGATGCTTACTAATAGGATCATTTAATGCCAGTATTCCCGCATCTCGCAATTGCATCATGGCGATGGCCGTAAACATTTTAGTACAGGAAGCCCAGTTATAAATGGTATTGAGGGTAATAGGTTCGCGGGTATCCTGGTCCTGAAATCCGTACATATTCTCAGCTACGATCTCGCTATTCTTCACAACGACCATTCCGTTACCAATAATATTGACTTTGGTTAACCTTGGCTCATACCAGCTCATTAAGGAATCCCATTTGTCTAGAAATTCATTACTACCTTGTCCATGGGCTATAAATGGTAGTGATAGTAATGCAATAGCTATCTGTTTTCGTATCATATGACTATCGGTTATTGACCCACTATTACTACAAACAACGGTGCTGATAGTAACCACAAGGTATGACTTAGGCATCGTATTTTCAAAAATATGTAAGGCACGGTTGTACATTACTAAAAAGAAGCGGATGGTTACTGTTCTATCTCCAGAATATGACCACTCCTTATCTGAGGGAACCCCACTTAGCGTGAAAAAACCCACGAACATGGGAGTTACCTATAATAGTCCTCCATCACAGAGGGCTATTTTGCATAACCCCTATCCTATCTAGGCGAAGATAAAGTCTGTGCTGGTCAAACTGACCAGTCCATCCACACGGATCTGGAAGCTGTTATCATTATGGTCAATAAAGGTATTGGTACCGTTGTTACTAATCGTAATCTCATCGGTGTCAGTACCTATCGCCGTTACGCCTATCGCAGAAAGGTCAATCAGGTCATCCCCAATCACGAAGTCGTTGATACGGTCATGTGCGCTTGAGGTAGAGTGTGTAATATCGCTAAACAGGAACACATCATCTCCGTCATTCCCTTGCAACGTATCGTTATCAGCGCTGCCATCCAGCGTATCATCGCCGCCATTACCTACTAATGTATCATTTCCGGTATCGCCTCGCATCGAATCATTATCATCATGCCCCCATGCCAGGTCATTACCATCGCCACCTAGTACTGTATCAAAGCCACTTTGCGCATGTAGCGTGTCGTTGCCAACATCTCCGAATAGCGAGTCATCCCCTGCTCCACCCCAGAGTGAATCATCTCCGGTGCCTCCATGGGTTCGTTTACATAAACGGACGAAAATATCCGTAGGATTGACGTACCACATTGACTATCAGCCATTTATAATATGTGATTTTTAATAGATTTCTATGAATTTTTCGGTTTAGCAATCTGCTGAATATCAATACTTTAACTAGTTTCTATTGAGAATTCCGTCCCTTTATGTAGCGATACCCAAACTTTAGAAAATAGTGCCGCTTATATAGAATCCTGGCTAGGAAGGCTACGGAATGATAAAAAACTCATTGTTGAAGCGGCCGCAGGAGCACAGAAAGCCACCGATTATATTCTTCAGCGCATCTAGGAATACCAGTCGGCTCTACCTGATGCAGCTTAACCGAATAGGCGGGGGCCTGCTCCAGGCTTCCGCTTTTTTTACATGACAACCGAGGAAGCACTACTATCAGTGTTATTGTCTTACGCCTTCATGAAGAAACCATGACGGGAAGGGAACTGCCGGTATGGTAAGTCCTGCTAAGTGATCATTCTCTCAGCTTTGCTTTATCAGAATTAACTAGATAAGCCATACACTTCCCACCCTTCGGCGGTGAGCGAAAAAGTAGTGTAAACTCATTTGGTGCTTCGCTTAGTATTAACCCACCCTCCACCGATCAAAGAGGAAAATTTCCATCCTTTTGAGAAAATTTCCGTATATTGTAGTAAAGAAAATGAGTATGGAAGCTTCCGCAACCTCTATAATATCCCCCATTATGTTCATTCAGCAGGCTGAAGAAGGGGTCGATACCGCGCAAATTGATACGTTTTTGCAAAACTCCGGCCTGCACAAAACCGAGCTGGCTGAACTATTGAGCTTAGACCCCAAGACGCTGGAGAATTACCGGAAAAAGGATAAGCACCTGGATACGCTGCGTTCGGAACTCCTTCTCAAACTAGTGGATCTTTTCGCGCTAGGTCAAGAAGTTTTGGGGGATAAGGAATCCTTTCGCACGTGGCTTACCCTTGCTGCCGGAGAATTTGAAGGCGCCGCCCCCTGGCAGTTATTATCAACGGTCACCGGGGTAGGGGAGGTGCATGATCAGTTAACTAGGATCGCCTACGGTTACACGGTGTAGCGAGCTACTTTATTAATGGAAGTCTACCGGATCACGCTTACTAAGTACGCTGATAAACTATTTGCCCCAGGACTTGCCGGACGCTGGAACCAGAAAGGACAGTTTGTTATTTATACGGCTAGTTCCCGCTCGCTAGCATGCCTAGAGAATGTCGTACATCGGCGCGGCACAGGTTTGCACAAATCCTACAAGGTCATGGTCATACATATTCCAGATAGTTTGTCAATTAGGCGCATTGAAATAGATGAGCTGCCCAAAGACTGGGCTTCTCAACCCAATAGTTCAGCGTGCCAGAAAATGGGCAGTGCCTGGTACCAAGAAGCGCGTTCTTGTCTGCTATCCGTGCCTTCGGCCGTAGTAGCTGCCGAGCGGAATCTCGTTATCCATGCCAAGCATCCTGATTTTGCTAAGATTCAGTTGATTGACTCAGAACCTTTCGTGTTTGATCCCCGCCTGGTAGCAACGTGATATAATAGAAGGAAGTATACGCTGAAGCGATCACGATAAATATTCACTGGGCTTCTTGCAGGCCGCTATCCCGAATTTTACCTTTCCAATTTTAAACCCATCGCGGTATTAAAAGGCAAGCTTCATACTTCTACTGGGGCATTATGGGTTCGTCAGGGCCTGGTTGTTTTTCAGTTTACCTTATCGGTCTTATTTATTGTTGGGCTGTTGGTGGTCAACGAACAAATCAAATTTATCCAGACGAAAAACCTGGGATACAACCGAGACAATATCATATCCTTTCCGTGGAAAGGTGAGCTATACAATAGACGTGGATTACGGGAAGGAAAATCCAACGAGCGGTTTGAGACCTTTATATTGGAGATGAAAAACATTCCGGGGGTGGTTAGTGCAACTCATATGTCGGGTAATATCTTAAGTGAAATTTACGGGCAAAGTGGTATTTCCTGGAGTGGCGAAGAATCAGATAGTGAATTTTTATTCAAATCCCCAGTAGTAGTGTATGATTTTATCAAGACTCTAGGGATAGAGCTGTTGGAAGGGCGTTCTTTCTCAAGGGATTATAATGACGATTATTCAAAAATTATACTCAACGAAGCTGCGGTTCAACTAATGGAACTAGAGAATCCGGTAGGTGAAATTATTCAGATGAACGGGGGGGGGGTGAAATTATTGGAGTAGTCAAGGACTTTCACTACGGCTCGCTTCATAACCCCATAGAGCCCCTAATTTTCCGGTTTGACCCAACCGGAAGAAATGTGATGGTAAAGATCAAAATACCATCGCTTAACTTAAAAAACTACAGAGTGAGTTTCTTCCCGGCAATACATTTGAATTCACTTTTCTGGATGAGGATTATCAGGCACTTTACGAAGCAGAAAATAAGGTGGCTACTCTATCAAATTACCTGGCAGTAATTGCTATTATCATTTCCTGCTTAGGCTTGTTTGGTTTATCCGCGTTCACTGCTCAGCGACGGTTGAAAGAAATTAGCATTCGAAAAGTGTTGGGTGCGAATAGTTTCAGCATTATCCGTTTGCTATCTACTGATTTTACCAAGATGGTGCTGATTGCCGTGACCATTGCCCTACCTATTAGCTACTTCATCGCCAAAAGCTGGCTGGAAGAATTTGCTTACAGAATTGATCTGGAATGGTGGCTTTTTGTAGGAGCGGGACTACTAGCACTACTCATTGCTTGGCTCACTGTAGGATTACAGACGATAAGAGCCGCGCAAGTAAATCCTGTAGAATGTCTTATAGATGAGTAAATCTATTCCACCGAAGCTCTTTCTTCGCTTCTTTCGCTGGTTCTGCCAGGATGACTACCTAGAAGAAAGCGAGGGGAACTTGGGGTTTCAGAGCATAAGGGATACGATTCCCCGCCGGGATCGGCACCCGAACCAATTTTACGGAAGCATCTGCGGTGCAGAAGATACTAGTTCTGTTACAGAAAAATTTAAACGTCCGTTTATGTAAACGAACCCAATTTCTTTCCATAGGAATTTGACTGGGTAGTACTTTTTAGTGATCGGTGTTTCTTCTTTGGCAAGCATGGGTGTACAAGGGTTATGTAGACCTATTCTAGCGTATGACCAAGAGTTACGTAATTTTTTAGGTTAAATAATATGAGTAACCACATGCCTCCATCCAAAATTTTATATGGCGTAATCTCCGCTCAACATTTCTGTTATTCACGACAATAAAATTGACCAAACGTTGGCAAATGGTCGCTGATCATTCTCATCGTATCAGGGGGAAAGAAATATTTCACTTGAACAGAACCAGTTACTACTTCTTGAGCCATATTTTGATTGATCAGCATATAGTCCAGTCTCCGGGTGGGCGCATCGGCCGGATGGGAAAGAACAGTCGGGTCAATGGGATCTAGGAAGGGGTTAGTCAAACCTGCATTATCTACGAATAATGCTATTTCTTCGCTGCCTAGCACTGAGTTCAAATCACCCGCCACCATCATATTTCGCGCCGGGTCTTCTTGTAGCCAGCGGTTAAACTGGGCTACTAACAAGTTGATCTGACCCTTGCGTATTGCGCTATTTCGCTGACCAGTGCCCGCTTTTAAATGAACGCCAGTTAGTGAAAAAGCGTAATTTTCCGCCGGAAAAACATCAATGCTCCACATTCGTGTGTTGATATTATTCTGCGTCTCGTACCCACCGTTTTCAGTAGTGTATCCTGGTAGCGGGGTCGTCGTAGCACCGTAACCAGTCATCAGGCCCAACGGAAAACGGCTCATCAGCACGACATTCATGTACCAGCCGTGACTAGGAATATCGGCAAAAAAGCGGTAATTCATACTCAATAGCGAGTCATAGGCGAGTTTTTTTAAATAGTTCGCCCCTTCAAATTCCTGTAACACAACAATATCCGCATCCGCTTTTCGCAGAGCTTTTACGAATAAATGGACTCGTTGGGTTATATTCTCGGAAGGTGCGTTTTCCCGCTCGTTATCAATATAGGGATCATCGTACGGATCAACGAAGTGCTCTACGTTCCAGGATAATACTCGAAATACAGAATCATCTGGGTAGGTATAATCCGCTGGGGTGGCGATCACTGAGTTTGGTAAACTTGTCAGTGGCCGAGCCTGATCACTATCCAGGTAGCCTCTTCGGGTACAGCAGTAAAGCAGGACTACGATAATAGCTAGTATAGTGATAGTTCTTAGCATAGTGCAAAATTAATGTGGGAGTAAAAGCCCCGTTTTACCTGTCAATGTTACGCATTAAATGAGCGGCAATCAATCAAAAGAAGATGATTGTGTGTTTCTGAATTTGATAAAATGAAACAATGCTGCTGGCAAGCGTACCAAAATTCAAGAAAATCAAAATATCGCCAGCTAGATACCTATTCTTCTACATGCCAACCATTGATAGTATTGAGTCTTGCTTTCCACTAGCTCGGCTCAGCAGACGTAATCGTACCTGAATTCCAAAAAATGGGTATAGGTACTTGTTTGAAATCGATTTTATTGAATTAAGCTCTTTAAAAGAAACCTAATGCGTAAATGTCCAATCTGCCATTGACCTATGAGATCGCCCAGTAGAAGCTATGTATGAAGGTCAAATTTTTGCCAACATCGCTTTTTTTAGCCTAATTCAGTCATTCTACGAAATTGAATGATTGTAAGCCGCTCTACGGAGACCCCGATTAGCGTAGCTTTTTTCTGTGCACGTTCCATCCATCTGCATACTGATGTATCATCTTCTGTGCAGATGACCTATTATACTGATAAAATTATCATCAAAAATAACTAACGATAAGGTTTACTTATCACTAGTTATTTTTTCATGAATCCTTGCAGCCCATGAGCCAATTTCGTACCTTAGGCTTCATCAACTTAGTATGCTTATTCCCATCACTAATCCTTGAACGATGGACAGTGTGCAAACACTCACCTACTTACACGACCGCTATCTTCGGGAGGCTCGTGAACAACTGCAATTACGACTATCGTATGCGCGTATGAAAAAGGAGCAGCCCGATAATCCTGGGTTGACCTCAAATTTATGCTTGCATCAAGGCAAGGAAGCAGCATTATATACGGTGGTGAATGATTTGCGACATTTACTAAATCTTCCCCCGCTGGAGGAATCTTCTCATTATCATGGATACGCTTACAATGAAGCGTGAACCCAACAAGTGCTTCAGTAACCTGCGTGACCTAAATGGCATAATTACATTGGACTACAGGGCTAGACAAAACGACTACCATGGTAGCGGGGGAAACTGGGGGCGGACGGTAAGTTACGGGTGATAAGCGTTTATTTCATCAAGGAATTGCTAAACGAAGGACGATCGTCCTAGCGGCCTTAAGGTATCATAACTGGGCTAAAAATATCATGAATGAAAAGCAAATCATATGGACGTTCAACCGCGCGGTGGACCACCAAAAGAACCGGATAAAAGTACAGACTGGCTCGCTGTGAACACGGGAGACCCGGTCAGGCGTGACCCGGTCAGGTGTGACCCGGAACGGCGGTTCCCGGTAACGGCTCAACCGCTGAGTGCGACTAACCATCCGCAAGTACAAGCTTCCGTGTTTTCGTATTCTGGAGTAACCCGAGCAAACGATGGCAGATAAACCACATGCTGTAAAGCACGCGCAAGCTTCTAGATCAGCTTCGGTTCACGTGAGTACTTCCGCCCAGCGTTACTTAAAACTCGGGATTGAAAAATCCGATAATACTGTTCGGGCATATAAATCAGACTTAGATTGCTATACCCGGTGGTGCGAATCCCATCACTGTACCCCTTTCCCCGCTAGTCCTGGCCAGGTGGTAAATTACATTAGTGCCATTGCCCAGCACTACAAAGTAGCCACCCTGGAAAGGCGCCTTTCGATGCTGTCTTCCTTTCACGAGCTGCAAGGCTTGGAAAGTCCTATCGGAAGCAAACTCGTTCGCACGGCCATGGACGGAATCAAACGTGAGAAGGGCATTCGGCAAACCCAGGCTCCAGCCTACAATGCTGAAACGTTTCGCAGAGTCGTGCTTTCGTTAGATGAAACCAGTAATACTCAATTACGCGATAAAGTGATCATCTTATTAGGGTATACCGGGGCATTTCGTCGGGGCGAGCTTTCGGCCGTCAACCTGGCTGATTTGTACTTTGATGAGGATGGGCTATTAATAGACATTCGCAAAAGCAAGACCGATCAGCTCTCCGAAGGAAAAGTTAAAGCCATCTTTTTTGCTTCCGATCCTCGTCTTTGCCCGGTGCGCACGCTGCGACGGTATTTAGAGCGAGTAGGTGTTTCGCGTAATAGTTTTTCGTCTTCAGAAGACGGATTTTCTTCGTTTGATTCAATGAATGAACCTACGCTGTCTTCTCGCCCCTTATTGGTGCGGATGCGCCGAGGGGACCGGTTTTGTAAAGAGCGGTTGACGGACCAGTCGGTCAACCTGGTGGTCAAAAAATACTTTGGGGCTCGGTTTACCGCCCACTCATTGAGGGCGAGCTTTGTGACGATTTCCAAAAAAAACGGGGCGAGTGATAGCGAAATTATGGCGCAAACCTTTCATAAGACGACGGCGATGATCCGGCGCTATACCCGTTTTGAGGATGCCCGAACCCATAATGCGGGGACGAAGCTGGGGTTGTAAACGAATAGAATGCATCATTATGTTAGGCAACATCAAGCGCTTATCCGACTTTACATCCATAAAAGACGATAATTTCCGGATTTAATGCTTCCAGCGATTGTTTTCTGTACTGGTAAGCCTTAATGCAAGGGTAAATTTGAGGTCAACCAACGTTTTTAGGTGGATAGGTATTCAAAAAAGAATATCTATCTCAGCGTGAATGAAAAAATAAGAACTCCTTTTTTTATATATTAATCACAATATCAAGGGAAAATGGTGCAGCTACCTGCGAAATAACTGCAGTTGCAGCTAGGCAGTGGTTGGCATTCACTACATTAGGTTCAATGGAAAATGAATTTTTAAGACATACTTTATCAACAATAGCCTATCGGTTTCAAAGCGCTGTAAGCAAAGCAGATACTAAATTTGGGAATTTCAGTGCAGGTAATGGTAGTAGAACACCTAATGAAATTATTAATCATATGTATCATGTATTACATGCGACTCGAGTTTTCATTTCGGAAGAGCGGTACAACAAACAGCCACCTGAAAAACTTAATATGAGATCAGAAATAGACCGATTTATTGCAGAAATAAAGAACTTGGATCATGTGCTGGCAAAAAAACCGCTTGAAATTAATTATGCCAAGCGATTACTACAAGGACCATTTTCGGACTTGTTGACTCATATTGGACAAATTTCACTGCTCAGTAGATTAAACGGAAAACCTATTACAGGTGAGGATTTTTCCTCAGCTCCGATAACAATCCTACCCTAAAATTAGAAACACCGGGCAACCGCAACTATTAGCAAGCGAGCGAAACAGTAACATAATCCATCTAATTACAAAGATCAGTCTCTACCACATTGACAAGGATATGAACGCCCGCCTGCTGATACTCATACTCGTGTGGGTCATCCTGAAAAAAACTATTGGAATGAAAATTAACCAATCACAAGAAACGTACTTCGGTTTGACATTCCTGGCAACGGGAAAAGAAACCGATGGAAAATACTTTTTAAGCCATACCACCATACCGGCTGGCGACGATGGTCCACCAATACATTTTCACGCAAATGAAGATGAAGGGTTTTATCTCAAAAAAGGGGAATTGAACTTCTTAGTCGATGGAAAAGAAATTCGATTGAAGGAAGGCGAGTTTTTAAATATTCAAAAGGGTGAGAAGCATACTTGGCAGAACAAAACAGAATTTGATGCCGAACTCATGGTCACTTTTGTTCCCGCAGGCATAGAGCATATGTTTAAGGAACTTGAACAGAATATATCAGACATGAAAGAAATTGGTAAAAAATATGGAACGGACTTCCAAATGGATTGACTAGCCATATCCTTCGTGTTCTAACCAATGAGCACAACCATGTAACCATTGGTGCTGGATAAGAAAATTCGTAATAATCGATAAGCCTGCTAAAATCAATGAGTCAGTCATGGACTACAAAAAATTTCAACCCCATTCTGATTTAAAGTCCTTCGTTGGGTCCGTTGACATCAAGGGACGGCGGGGTGTCTCCCAGGCTCTCCCGGACGTAATTCTCAACGGTGGCCGGGGCGACCCCGACGTGCCATAGGATCAGTGTAAAAGCTTAATAATCAACGCGTTGAGTGATCTGGACATGAACATAATGTAGGCTAAATAAACAGTGTTGTAACTGGTTGATAGCCAGTGAAATGTGCTAATCCTACGGATATTTTCGTCACTGCATGTATTGTAACCCAAAATGGCGGAAGCCTGGATTTGACTCCCGCCTGATCCCGGTAGTTAAGTCGGTACAACTGCCGGTTGTTCTTCTACCTGGTCCAAGATATAATCTACGGCCTTCTGTGCTCCGGCAGCTGCTTCTACGATCAGCTTTTTGTCATTGCGTAGCCTTCCCAGCCAGGATTGCAGATAGGCAACGCTATTGTCCAGTAGCTCCTTGCGCCCGTAGCCGTAGTGGTGCATCAGAAAGCAGCTACCAAGCTCGGCAATCAATTCTTCTTTAGCGTAACGCTCACTGCGGTTGTTGACCGCTTCGGTAATACCAATCCTCGCTAATCGGTTTTGGTGGCCCGTGCTATGGGAGAGTTCGTGATAGAGCGTATCTACGTAGGCCGAGGTGCTGTGAAAGTGATGAATACTAGGCATATAGATCGTATCCTGTGGGGGTGAATAGCAGGCACGGTTCCCGCCACTCACGATGGTTAATCCGGTTAGCGATTGTACGGGGAGCATAGCCTGAGCAAGTTCATCGATAGATAAATCCTGGGTGGGTTCCGGCATCTCAGGCACCGTATAGTCAATACCTTCGGTATCCTCTAGATTGAATACCCGGTAGTAGCGCAGCAGCGGAACGATCTTGCTGCCTTGGGGTGGGGTTTGTTGCTGCGTAAGATTTTTCCAGCTTTTAGCAGTCTCATCCGGATTGCCGGCCACATAATAGCGCATCTGCCAGAAGACCACGATCTGACTTTTGGCTCCCTTCTTAATATGCCCTCCCAGTTGCTGGGCTTGCTTATAGGTCAGGTAGTCGGGGGTAGCATATTCGTTCATTCCCAACAGTAGCAGATTAATTCCTCGGTAAGGCTTTTTGGTCAGAAAATTACGTGGGGTGCCCAGACTGCGCCAGGGTCGCTTCCAGGGAATGATGCCCTGTTCTAGTTGTCTGATAATGTGATCGGTGACGATCTGATACACATCAGAAGAAGTTTTTTTGGTGCACATGGCAGTAAACAATTAAAATAATGCCCTGACCAACCGCGATCAGGTTCTGCTCTGTTTCCCACTAAACTACTTGCTTAAGTCAAGAGCGGACGGCTATTTACGGAGCGAGGAAATGTGGGCAAGCTAACTGGCCGGACGGTTCACGTACTCTTGACTTTTGCGCAGTAGGCTTAGTAATTTTGCTAGAACCTGGCGCGGTGGGAATGAGAATAGGTAAATGGGCGGGTTATTAATCAGCGACTCGGCTATAAATAAGAAAAAATCCCTTTCATTAACGGGGTGGGTATTTTAAGAATCGATTTTGCTTTTATCTTATGGAAAGAGAGTTAAATGTTAATTAGACATAAGACAAGTATAGGGGTATACAATCCACTTTTTCTGGAAAGTCTGATTGGTCAAACCTTGCTGCATTTCCTCTCGTTAATCATCAAATGTATAGGTACCATCGGGCTGCTGAGGATAGCAGTTTAGAATTAAAAGAAATAGCTCTTCCGACATTACCTGGGCTAATCTGGAGAGCAAGTAAATCCGCTCCATACTTAATTTTTTCACCGTTTGGCGATTTTTCCACCATACCAGGTAAGTCGTTCCCCACGCCTCAGCAGTCTCCCCTTGTGTAATTCGTCTTTTCTTAAGGAAGTCAAATAGGATATCTGCCTTTTCTAAAACATTGGAAGGAGATTTCTTAACATGGTCTTCCTTATTGTCTGCTACTGGATTCGCGGTGGCTATGGCGGCGGTTTTCGGATTGTCCATCGCCCGGTTCGGCGTGGATGCGGCGACCACCGATTTACTATAACGCTGGGCTAAAATATTCGTAGCACTCTAAATGAGTGCTTTTAGTTCTTGGTCATTGATCTTGGCAGGCAGCGAAGGGGCAAATAGGAGTGCTCATAGTACGATCGTAGTCATTTTCTCAAAGATACGTTTTTTACGCTGCCTTTTTGCTGCCGCAATGGCAGCGGCCGGAGTGTAGGTCAATGCCTACCGAAAGATAACTCTCCAGATTCTTATGTGATAGATTTCTGTACAGGTATAGGATTCGTTTCTCCGTTTTTCAGGTTAATAAAACCCATTGTGTCATTTTGTAACTATGTTTTAGCAGTTGCCAAAGTAGTTGTGAGGCATGAACTCAACCGTCGTATGGATAAAAAAACCTGCCAACTAATCACTTGCTGATCTCAAGCAGTTACTAGCAGATTATACTAACAGAAACCTTCATTCAATGAACATATGCAGGTGCCAAAATTACTGCTTTCGCAGTAGAAATGTCTCATTTGTTTGAAGCCCCATGCTGAGCCACTACCCTAAAAATTACCAGGAGTAGTTTTTATGAGGAGGTATACAATCCCATAAGTTGATTTACATTACCTCGGTAGGTATCACCAATTGGAAAGACTATGCTCATATCTTGTAATTTTATAGTATCTCTACCCATTGACGTAATCTCACTAATGGCGACAATATATGATTTATGAATTCTTACGAATTGTTCCTTGGGTAAAAACTTTTCTATTTTATGAAATGCCATGTAGAACCTTTCATCTCGCCCGTTTTTTAAAGTAACTATGACTGAATTCTTACTACCTGAGATATATAATATTTCATTTAGATTGATTACCACTTTTTCTCGACGTCGCTTTAAGATTAAAGGTTGTCTACTCAAAGAGCCTATTAAATTAGTATCCAGAGTAGTTTGGGATTTTATCTTCTCAAGAGTTGCTAAGAATTTTCGATATCCAAAAGGCTTGCATAAGAATCCTCTAGTGTACTTAGAGGTTTCTAGTGCTGGCAAAGCATATTTTGGATGTGCCGTGGTTAGCACAACAGCTGGACTACCGTACTTCATATCATTCTCAATAATACTTAGAAAATCCATCCCGTTAAGACCTGGCATATCTACGTCAAGAAACAGTAGATCAATTTGACAATTAGACTCAGAAAGGAAAGAAATAGCTGAAATAGGATCAACAAATGATTTAACTAATAATGTTTCATTGCACAGTTGTATATAATTCGTTAATACATCAATAGCAGCAACATTATCGTCAATAACTAAGCTTTTCAATTGATGGTTTGAATACTTCTCAAGAGTCATAGTGATCTACAAGAGACCCAAACTGAGAAGAATTTTCTTCCCAGTTTGGGTACGAAAAACTATCTTGACCTCTTGGGTCTCGCATTGATGTTACTCCGTGGGGGTCTTGGTGAGGAACCTCCTAGAATAGCTTTTTGCTGTTCGGCATCCAGTGGAAGCAGTTTGCCTTTGCTCTCAGGTTTCGAATTTAGCTTTTTCATAATAAATACAGTTAGAGATATATAGATTTATTCAAAAATATATATTCTGCTTAGAAATCCTTTGGTCGTTATCATATATTTCACCAACGGCAATTATTAAGTGCCAACTACCATTTTTGGTCATGAACGGCACGAATCAAAGCACCAACTGCTAAACTTCAAGCTGAAAATGAACTTTGTTTAAAATAGATAAAGCTATATTAGTAGTATGTTTGTAGTGTTTTGAGATAGACTCATACCTAGCTTCACACTGTTATGAAAAACTTTCTAGCCTTTAAGAAAGAGGAAATTCAAGTTCTAAGTGTCCTAATCTTCCTTTATTGGCTATCTTTTATTATATCCGCACTTCATTTTGGCTTTCCACTGATACACACCCTATGGACACAAACACCCTATGTCCTTTTAGATATAGTTGCCTGTTTTATTGTATATCGTTGGATATGTCCCGATGCGCATAAAAACATTGGATTACTCGTTTTAAAGCAACTAGGGCTATTCATTATTTATTTTGGATGTTATAGGGGATTAAATAATATTATTCCAGAGTACAATGATGGCAACCCTCAGATTGTAATATATTCACTAGAAGATGATGCAATAGCTGCTTTTATCGTTCTTTTAACGACGATTGTTCCAGCCTATGGGTTGTATTACTATAAATATGGACTGTACCGTGCTGAGAAGGCAAATGAGAAAAAAGTGCAGTTTGCGATGTTAAATGAACAGCTGGCTAAACGAGAACTTCAGTACTACAAAGGAGAGTTTAACTCTCATCTCACTTTTAATATATTAACATATTTACATTCTAAGGCAATTAAGCTTCCTGATTTAGCTGAACCTATTCTTCTACTGACTGAGATTTTACGGTATAATACGGCTGTAGAATCAGATAAGAAAGTTTCACTTAATACAGAAATAGAGTACCTCTCGAACTTCATGTTCCTTAACCAGCTCATTCACCCTCATCACTATATTAAATTAGAAATAGCTGGTCGTACTGAAAATATATGGGTTTATCCACGCATAATTATGGGATTTGTAGAGAATGCGATAAAACATGGAAACGCCAGTGACCCTAATTTTCCAATAAAGGTAGAGCTTGTTGCGAATGAATCTGAATTACAAATTCAAGTAACCAATAAAAAGAAGGATATTCCGCTTAATAACACGACCCAAAAAGGTCTCCTTATTACTAAAACCATGCTTGATAAGCTCTATGGTGAGTATCACCACTTGCTTATTGAAGACGGAATCGACACTTTTAAAGTCAATTTGGAAATTAAAATAAAGAATGAAACACCAGCCTTTACGTACAGCGGACATGAAATTATCTCTTGAAAGAATTCATAAACGTGTAAAGCAGGGCATAGCTCTTATCATAATAACAATAGGAATTTGTCAAATTGCTTTTGGGCAAGTTCCGCTTCCCTTATTACCGAAGAATTCCTCAGATACCATACATGGTATCCAGATCGATGACCCTTTTTCACCCTTTGAAGATCCTGCAAATCTAGAAGCTAAAAAGTGGATTGAGCAGAAAAACTTAGAAGCCAAAGCGGCACTTAATGGTCAGCCTATTCATACTCTATTAGTTGATACAATTTCTGCGTTATCGGCTTCAACACCAATACGAGCTACTGTTCCACTGAATAATAATGGGGTCATCTATACGCAATTAGATATCGCGGAGGGTAACGAAACGAAATTAGTTAAATACAACACGCTTGCTGAACCATATGAAGTTTTACTTACTAATGAATTGTTAACGATTAATGGTTCGGTTTACGAGATATTTGACTACAACCCTTCCCCTGATAACCGTTATATAGCCCTTCAACTATACCCTAAAGGGCTTGACGATATGATTATTCGGATTTATGATAGTAAGACAGGTAGTTTTACTGAAGATATTATTGACGCAAGCACATCCTATTACCCATTTTGGCTACCTGATAGTAAATCATTCTTCTACACTCAACTATGCTCCCCTATGAAGTTTGATTCTGTCCAAGTTAAACGGCACATAATTGGACAATCGCAAAATACGGATCAATTGGTACTTGACCGACAATCATCAAACATACTCACCTACGGTGATGGTGATTTTCCAGTAATACAAATGCTGCCCGATGGAAAGCGAGTAGTATGTTCAATGGCCTATGGAATTTCTCAGTATGTTGACCATTATATTGCACCTTTAGACGAGATTTTAGGAGAACAGTCTAATTCTTGGCAGCGAATAACTTCTTCCGATCAACAGATTATTACTGCTGATTTTACGCAAAATGATGCATATTTATTGCGGGCCGAACCTGACTCAACAACATCAATTGTATACTTTAACATTCAAGAACTGGAAGATACAACAGTGCTAATTAACGAAAAAGAGGGGTTTATTGCAGAAATGATGATTGAAGAAGATGTTCTGTATTATGAAAAGTCATATCAAGGTTCTAGTCAATTAATTCGAGTAAATCTCATTGATAAATCAACGTCAACTCTTCAACTCCCCTTTCAAGGGGATCTTGTGCTAAATACAGAAAGTCCCGTTCGAGTGAATGGTCAAGGACTATTCTTTGGCCTATCAAGTTGGAATCAGGGATATGGAATTTACTATGCTTCTTCGGAAGGTGATACTATTATAAAAACAGATATTAGACCTGCTGGGAAATACGAAAATCCTGATAATCTTGTCGTAGAACAAGTACTAGTACGATCTCACGATTCAACAGAAGTACCATTAACACTTATTTATAGAGAGGGGGTAAAAGGAAGTGATGTAGCTCCTGTGATATTAGAGGCGTATGGTGCATACGGAACGTCGCTAGAACCATACCTACAAGTAGAGTCTCTGCCTTGGCTGTATAATGGCGGTATCTTAGCGAAAGCTCATGTGCGGGGTGGAGGTGAAAATGGCCCTCAATGGCACACTGCTGGCAGAAAGAAAACAAAATCAAATACCTGGAAAGACTTAATTGCGTGTGCTCAATTTCTGATCGAAGAAAATTATACAAAACCTGAGAAGTTAGGTGTCATAGGGGGAAGTGCTGGGGGAATTGCAGTTGGGATGGCTTTGAATAAAGCACCAAAACTTTTCGGTGCTGCTGTGCTAAGTTATCCAATGGTCAATCCAGTACGCTTGGAGTCTGAAGAGCAATTTGATGAGTTTGGTGATCCAAAAGACTCTACAGAATTTAATTATCTTTACCAAATGGATCCCTATTTACATATATCTTCTAAGAATAATTATCCACCTATCTTAGTTATTGCAGGAGTCACCGATCCCAGAATTCCTTTATGGTCTACCGCTAAATACGTAGCCCGAATACAGCAAGTAACTGATCAGCCCGTTTTTCTCAGGGTCTACAATACAGGTCATGGGACACAGGGGACAGATAATGTTTTAGAATTAGCTGATCAGTTCTCCTTCTTTATGTGGAAATTGAATGCTTGGTACGATTGAGGTTACTATGGAAAAAATAAAACTTATTGCGGTTGATGATAATATAGGGGCATTAGAAACAGTTCATAACTACCTTGAAAAAATATCGTGGATTGAACTGATAGGCACTTACACATCCCCAATTAAGGCACTTGATATTTTACTTAAGGAAGCCGTAGATATTGCTTTGGTCGATGTTCAGATGGATGAATTGTCAGGACTTGAATTTATAAACATAGCCAAAAAACAGCATACAACTAATAATCCTGCATTTATCATTATCTCATCGTATGATAAGTATGCAATTAATGGTTATGAACTTGATATTACCGACTATCTACTAAAACCATTTAGGTTTGATCGCTTTTTAATAGCCTTGGAGAAAGGACGGTCAGTAAGATTGGGTCAATATCAAAGTGAATCAAAATATATCTTTGTTCCTAATGGAAGTAAAAACAGTAAGATCTATCCTTCACATATTCAGTATGTACAATCTTGCGGTCATTTTGTAAAGATAGTAAGCCTTGAAAGCGATTCTATGATTATCAACCAAACTATACAATATCTAAATAGTCTATTACGACCTTATCGCTTTATACAGATACATAAACAATACCTGGTCAATATCCAACATATTGAGGAAATTAGTAATAATGCAATCTCAATTAAGGATGTTAAAGATAAGCTTCCTATTGGACGTAAGTACAAACCTGAAGTATTACGAATCTTGCTGTCTTGATGAAACCGTTTCCCTTCTACAGACAGCTCGACTTTGCCGATTGTGGCCCTACCTGCTTGCGCATGATTACTAGTTATTATGGCAAGCATTACTCGTTAGAGGAGATCATGTCGAAAACTCATTTGGGAAGACAAGGGATTTCATTACTCAATCTTTCAACGGCAACGGAAAATCTTGGATTTCGCTCTGAAGCGGTTATTGCTGGATTGCATACTTTACAGCAAGATGTAACACTACCTTGTATTGCTCATTGGCGTGATCGTCATTATGTGGTTATCTACCGGATAACAAGTAAATATATTTACGTATCTGATCCAGCCACCGGAAAGCTTCGGTATACCTATCAAGAATTTCTCTCTGGTTGGCAAAACGATGATCTGTCAATAGACGAACCTAGTGGTGTCCTGCTGGTACTAGAGCCTTCTTCTGAATTTTATGAGCAGACTACATTGGGCTCTACTAAATCGTCTAATGAGTGGTCTTTCCTACTCCCATTTTTTCGGCCATATCATCGCTATTTAGCACAGCTCTTACTAAGTGTGATAGCCGTAAGTCTGATTCAGCTTGTTTTCCCTTTTCTAGCTCAATCGCTAGTGGATGAAGGTATCCGTAATCAAAATCTGCATTTTGTCTATATCATTCTTATTGGTCAACTGGTATTATTCATTTCTCAAACTGTTGGGGAGGTGATACGAAGCTACCTATTATTATATGTTGGCAACCGGGTTAGTATTTCACTCTTATCTAGCTTTCTACAAAAAATGATGCAACTACCCCAGTCGTTTTTTGAGCAAAGAAATTTAGGGGATTTATTTCAGCGTATTAGTGATAACCAAAGAATTGAAGATTTTTTAACGGCTCAATCGCTTAATGTACTCTTTTCTGTATTCAGTATTTCAATATTCAGTATTGTACTGGCTTACTATAACTCTTTGATCTTCTTGATATTTATCATAGGAGCTGCGCTCTACATGGGATGGATTTTGTTGCTTGCCAGAAAAAGAAAGCAACTGGAATATAAACGCTTCGAGACTTTTTCTCAGCATCTCGGACAATTGCATGATTTGATTTACGGGATGCCAGAAATACGGTTGAATGGGTCACAGCGTCGTCGGCGTTGGCGTTGGGAATCAGTACGTATTAAGCAACATCAAGTTGATACGGAAACCCTCTCAGTAGATCAGCTACAAGAAAGAGGAGGTATGTTTATTCATGAATTAAAAAACATCGGCATTACCTTTTTAGCTGCTGTATTGGTTATTCAAGGGGAAATGACGCTAGGAATGTTAATCGCTGTGCAGTATATCATCGGGCAAATGAATTCACCGTTACTGAATCTGATAGATTTTTTCCGTTCTGCTCAAGACGCCCAATTGAGTATTGCCCGGCTTCGTGAGGTACTTCAAAAATCAGGTGAAGATAGCGAGGAGGCTCAAATTCAGGACAAACTACCTCCAGGTGATTTACGAATAGAAAATCTCACTTTCCATTACGAAGGGCCACATTCGCCCGCAGTTCTCAATGATATATCCGTAACAATTCCACAAGGAAAAGTTACCGCTATTGTAGGTGCCAGTGGTAGCGGCAAGACGACGCTGCTCAAATTACTACTGAAGTATTATTCCCCTATTCAAGGATACATTACTATTGGCTCCCAGAAGCTTGATAAGCTACCCTCAGCTAACTGGCTTTCTCAATGTGGAGTTGTCATGCAGGAAGGTTTTATTTTTGACGATACCATTCTTGCTAATATTACGGAATCGGATAGCCAACACAAATTAGATAAAGAAAGACTCGCTCATGCGGTTCGTATTGCTTATTTAGAATCATTTATAGATTCTCTTCCTAAAGGATTTTCTACACAAATTGGAAAAAACGGTATGGGGCTTTCAGGGGGACAACGGCAGCGGATGCTTATTGCTCGGGCGATATATAAGAACCCTACCTACCTATTCTTTGATGAGGCTACGAGCGCCCTAGATGCTGCTAGTGAGCGCTATATTGTCAATAATCTAGAAAACTTCTACCAGGACCGAACTGTCATCATCATCGCCCACCGTCTTAGTACCGTTAAACATGCTGATCAAATATTGGTGATGGATCAAGGGAAGATAGTAGAACAAGGTACACATCACGAGCTGACGTACCAGAAAGGAGTATATTACACGCTAGTGAAAAATCAACTAGAACTAGGGGAATGAACAAACTGCCTAAAGCCATTGAAGAGCTTAATGAGCCTTCGGAATATCTGAAGGAAGTCTTAGATACCCCTCCCAGTTGGGCTGTTCGGTGGGGAGAAGTCTTTGTACTGTTTATCGTTGTGCTTCTCTTACTGCTCGGCTATCTAATCCGCTACCCCGACCGTATTCCGGCTCAAGTGGTAATTACAACGGTTCAGCCTCCGTTGCCAGTGAATGCCAGGGTCAATGGCCCATTATCCCAACTCTTGGTTCAAGATCAGGATATGGTAACGAAAGGACAGGTGCTTGCAGTAGTACAAAATACGGCGATATACTCCGATATCGTTCAGCTTAAACAAGAACTTCAGCGGTTTGATGTATCAATCAATAGTGATACACTTAGCTTTGCTATTTCCTACCGACTCGGCAGTTTACAGGAAAAGTACGCCCTATTACAGAAAGCTTACCAGGCATACCGCCTTTTTCGAGAACTGACCCCAGCTTACAGGCAACAGCAAGCTATACTTGGGCAACTGGCTCGTTATCAAGGGTTACTTATACAAAAACAAGAACAACAACACCTCTTAGAGCGAAAAGTACAACTGGCCGAAAAAGACTATCGCCGTAATCAAGAGCTACACGAAACTCAGACCATTGCCGATAATGCTTTAGAAGCAAGTGAAGGGCAGTGGTTAGCAGCACAAGAAGCTTATGAAATTTTACTTAGTGAACGTTCTCAGCTTTCGGTACAGATTGCAGAACTAAAAAGAGAACAGTCTCAGTATGGCACCCAGCATACCCAGGAAGGAGTGCAATTACGGAGCACTTTGCTATCGTCCTTAGATCAATTACGGGCCGCCATCCGGCAATGGGAGGAAAATTACTTACTAATTGCTCCCCGCTCAGGTCAGGTAGCCTTTTCGGATTTTTGGACAGAACAACAGGAAGTGGAAGCAGGTCAAACGGTTATGCGTATCGTCCCTCCGATAGAGGATGCTGCCGGAAACATCATTGGACAACTTCGTGTACCAACCCAGAATTCCGGTAAGCTCAAGAAAGGACAGCAAGTGGAAGTATATCTGGAAAATTACCCTCACGTCGAATATGGTACCTTGTCTGCCACAGTTAAAACAATCTCTTCACTTCCTAAGCAGGGGCAGTATCTTTTAACGATTACGTTTGACAATGGACTAGTAACCCAGTACAACCAAGAAATTCCTTTTCAGCAACAACTACAAGGGAGGGCTGAAGTCATTACGGAAGACTTGCGATTGCTGGAACGATTTATTTATCAATTACGCAGTGTCAATGCAACATTTCCTAAGTGATTTTCCTGTAAAATACACTAAGTAACACACTATACACTAGGAATATCCTCTGCTTGGTAAAGTTTGTCATTCCCTAAAATCAGTCTACAGGTTTAGACTAAGATTTCTTATGTTAAGTAAAAGACAATAACTCTTCCCTACGACCTACCACAATGTATTTATAGAATAGTTTTTAAACTGAGGATCGGTCGTAATGATAATTAAATTCTCTGTTTGCGCCTGGCTGATAATAAGCCGATCAAACGGATCGCGATGATTATCCACATAGGCTAATTCTTCTAGCGTTTTGAGGTGTTCAACGGTGAGGTTTAGAAAATTAAATTCACTGACTTCAGTTTGTTTAATAATATCATCCAGTGTAGGCTTGAAATTAAGTTTACCAACCCCGCGTTTAATGGCAATTTCCCAAAGGCTGACAATGGTTATGGTAATCTCATTATCTTCATGGTCAATCGCATTTCGTGCCTGTTTTGACAGCCTTGGATCATCCTCTAGCGACCAGATTACCGCTTGGGTATCAAGCAAATACTTCATGAATGGGGTTGCTCGTCGGGCATATCGTCTCTGAAATCGTCCAATGGCTCATTAAAGTCATCAGCCATATATATTAGGGAACCCTTCATACTGCCAATAAACCGCTTTTTCTTTGGTTTTACGGCACTTTCATCCACTTCTAGGACAGCATCTAGCATATCATGAAGCTGTTGCAGCTCACTTTCATCCATCGAAGGAAGCTTCTGCATCAGATACGGAAGCTTCTGTTTAATATCCTGACGTAGTTCTAATTCAGTCATAACGTTATTATAGGCGAAATCAGCCTTCTTTTCAATCGAATACGCAGAAACACATGGCTAAGTTCGTTTTAGAGGGGTCCGCGACCCCCTCACGGGTCAAGACAACCTGCATGGCAGGATGGCAGGTAGGTTAAGGCGTATCCCTTACGCTCACGCTTGCATTGCTGCGAGCTGGGCCAGCATGGAATGCCAATCCCCCTCGCCTCACCCTGATCTTGACCGTTTCCCCCCGCTCATTGCCGCGAGGCTAGTCAGGGTTGAATATTTTTTAACCCTGTTTATGAAAAGGAATCAAATAATGTCACTTCGTGCCCGCTTATATGGCGAAAAGATCATACTACCTCAAGGCAATCCGCCTAAAAGCCGTATTATAGAAGATGGTTTTGAGGTAGTTAGCATGCAGTTAAAACTAGGCTATTGGATCAATCATCCTGACCTTCATGGTTATATAATAGATAAATTCTCAGATAACATTTTTCATGAATCTGAAGGATACCAAAGCATCGTTAAAGTATACCTCTCAGCGGATGAAATGAGCGACATTCTTTGGACTATTGAAGAAGATATGCTACCAGATTGTTATGATATGTTTATATCATCTTCCAGCGAACCAATGCAAAGCGATCTTCAAAAAGAACGTTCCCGCTCAATGGACATTTTTACGCAAGCGATTCAATGGAAAGCAAAGATGGGATTTGGCACTACAGTGTTGCATAGAGTCATTTATGAAGCAGAAATTTTAAATGTACCTATTCTGAGAGAAATCAAAGTAGAACAAATAAATGAATAAATGAAGGAATGAGACTATGGTAGAAGCCAGGCTTCTGCCGTAGTGTATATATTGGAAAACCAATGTTTCCGCTATAATAACTCTACATTCCGCCCTGGCACTAGGGAGAGCAGAAGAAGGAGATTTCGGCGTGGTAATCACACCAAATTGTTTAACACGGGTATTTCAAAGGCAACCAGTCAGCTTAAGTTTATTAGAATGATGCCCCCAAACTATTCTTCAGACCTATCAATACGGTGGACTTCCCAATTGCCTCTCATGCTATTTCCGGCGATCACTATTCTATATTGATCGCTGGCCTTGAGTGGTACGGAAAAGGTTCTGGTTTGATCGATAGAATTAGAGGGAGTAAGGATATGATCCCAGATGATTTGATCATTGGAACGAACTAGCAGAAGATGCACTTGGCCGGAATCCATTTCGCACGCATATTCGTAAGAAAGTGTACTTCCTTTTTTAGCATCAAAAGCAACACCTCGGATCGTGCCCTTAAAACTATTATAGCTGGCACTAAAGTAGTCTTTCTTATTGGTGCTTTGCCAATCTGTCATTTTAGTAGAGACCATCCCTTCAAATGATGTGTCCTGCCCGAAACTGATGCTTGTTGCAGCCAAAGTAAAAAGAAAGATCAAAATATACTTCAGTGATTTTTTCATCTCGTAAGGGAAGCAGCTTCAATATACAACATCTTTGCATAGAATCCGCGACATATGCCACACTGAACAAGAATTAGTATATTGATGATCAATACTACTAAAAACATTCCCATGAAGTTCGCCGCATTGCTCACCGCACTCTTAATAAATCTAGGTTCCAATAGTGAGCCCAAACCTATCCACATTGAAATTAACCAGAATGTAGAAAGCATTGGCATTTGCTTCGGGCTGGCTAAGAACGGGTTCTCCTCGTTTCCCAAAGATTACTATGAACCCTTCAGAACCCAAGCGCAGCAACACTTTTACTCCTATAAAGATCATCAAGCAGTGAAGATGGTAGAGGGATTTGTAAAGCAGGGATTTTGGTTGGACAAGCTAATGTATATCGCCTTACATACTTCGCCGGTGCCTCAAGCCGAGATAGTGCATGAATTGGATAGTACGCTGTTGCGAGCCGCTTCAAAAAATAAAGATGTAGAAGAGGGGAAAGAAACGATAGAACAATTTATTCAAGCCTTAAATGATTTCTATAAGCAAGCTCATGTGGATGAGTTTCTGGAAACTAATCAACGCTACTATCAAGAAGTGCTTCAAGAGGTAGAAGCCAATCTCCCTTCTTCTGATTTTATCCCCACGATGGAGCAATACTATGGTACGGAACAACATTCATATACACTGATTCCCTCACCAATGATGTATCGAAGTGCGGCGATTGGCCCTCGCGTAAAAACATCTGAAGGGTTTGCCGTTTTCAATATATTTGGGCCTATTGTCTTGACCAACGATTCAAGCGAATTTGGCTATGGCTACAATGATGCGCAGAAGATTCACGAATTATCTGTGCATGAATTTGGTCACTCTTTTGTCAACCCTACCTTGGCAACACCCGAGAACAAAGAAGTTATTGATCAGAATAAGCATTTGTTTCAGCCCATTCAGGAAGAGATGAAAAGACAAGGGTACAGAAACTGGAACCAATGCCTGACGGAACATATTGTCAGATTAGGTGAAATCCGTATTGCTTATGCGATGAATGCTGACGAAACGGCTGAACGATTACGCCAAGATTATGTAGAAGAAAGAAAGTTTATTTATATCCCACCACTAGAAGAAAATATAAAAGTTTATGAAGAGCATCGTAGCCAATATGCCAACTTTGAGCAATATGTGCCTGTTTTATTGAAAGTCTTCAATGAGATTGACGTATCTGAAGAATGACTTAATGTTCTTATTTTTTTGGTATCTTATGTATCCCCTTGCAGCGAAGCCAAAAGAGACAATGGGCACTTAGCTCAGGTCGTAGTGTGATTCTACGATCCCCTTAGGTTACCGATTGGGTGTTAGAGCCCGCATGGAAGATTAAAGTCCCATAGGATTGTAGGCAGGGGTTTTATTCACTAACCCTATTAATTATGAAACGGACAAGAGCAAAAAAAACTAGCATTGTGAACATGCCTTTGGTCAACCCAAATGCTGCGGGTATTGATGTGGGTGACACGCTTCACGCAGTAGCTGTCCCTGATGGTAGAGACGAGCTGCAAGTTTAGACTTTCGGTACGATGACCTGTGATTTGCATGAAATTGTCGCTTGGCTGCAACAGCGCGAAGTAGATACCGTTGCGATGGAAAGCACCGGTATCTATTGGGGGTATTCGTAGCATACGGGTAAATGACTTACTCTAAGGATTTTTACACTATCTCTTTCTCACCAGATTTTTTCGCTAACGGTCTCGTGTATGAGCAGTAGCGGATTTCAACCCACTAAACTGTCAGATTGTAATATACTTGATTAAACGTAAAAACGGTTCAAGTATGTACTTAAACCGCTATTGTTTATACACTTTGTGTGTGCCTTGAATGGTAAATATAGTCCTTTAGAAGGATGTCCCAAAGGGTGAAAGTCCCGTAGGCGGGGGAGTCGTTACCCCAAGCGAAGCAAGTGGCAAGGTTGTCAGAGGTGACTCTGGAACTGAAGTAAGCCAGACTGCGGTGTCTGTACTGACGAACAGAAACTACATACCGAGGCTATGAGGCTGGATGAGGTAACACATCATACCGAAGTCCAAAACCTTGTAAGAGGTCAACGCTAAAATAGTAGATGTAGCAGGAATAGGCACAAGGGTATTTACCTTACCAAAGGAGGTCTTTTGGTACTTGACATATCAAGAGAAGTCAGCAGAGGTCATAGTAGTCACTGGAAAGGTGACGAAGGACTGAACGTTAAATTCGTCCTAAATGCCATCGGGAGGTTTACAGATTGAGAGTCTGCCAGCCCGGTGATAGGCAGGACAGGCCGCCGCGGCGCGGAAGTTTTAAAGTAGTAGAGGATGATTGAAAAGGTAATTAGCCGAAAGAACATACAGAAAGCATACCATCAAGTCCTGGCTAAAAAAGGTTCGGCTGGGGTAGACGGCATGCCCGTGGGTGATCTGCTGGGATTCTTCAGAGAACACCAAAACAAGATCGCCACATCGCTATGTAACGGCACTTACCTTCCTCAACCTATCCTGGGGGTTGAAATCCCTAAAAGTAACGGTAAGAAACGCCTGCTAGGCGTGCCGACCGTAGTAGATCGAGTACTGCAACAAGCGGTCAGCCAAGTGATAGCACCAAGGTTTGAACTGGAGTTCAAAGAACACAGCTATGGATTCCGACCTCATCGCAATGTCTTACAGGCAATCAGGCAATCGCAGAAGTATATCAATGCAGGAAATCAACACATTGTTGACATTGACCTGAAAAGCTTCTTTGATGAAGTGGATCACTGCTTACTGCTGCAACTTGTCTACCGGAAAGTAAAATGTCCACTCACCCTACGCCTAGTTCGCAAATGGCTACGAGCACCCATTCAAATCAATGGGGAATTAGTCAAACGTAGAAAGGGCGTACCGCAGGGAAGTCCGCTCTCACCACTGCTGTCCAATATTATGTTACATGAGCTGGACAAAGAAATGGAAAAGAGAGGGCTTTGTTATGTTCGATATGCGGATGACTTTAGTATTTATACCAAAAGTCAACAGGAAGCCCGGCAGGTGGGAAACGCTATCTTTTTGTTTCTCAAGGACAAATTGAAGCTACCCATTAACCGAGAGAAAAGCGGCATACGTAGACCGGTAAACTTTGAAATACTAGGGTATAAGTTCGTTTCCGTGTACAAGAAGGGGGTGAAAGGACAGTACCAACTTACGGTAAGCGATCAAAGTTGGAAATCCCTAAAACGAAGCTTGAAAGCCATCACTAAGAAGACCACGCCTAGCTCCTTAGCCGAGCGAATCGTTAAACTCAAAGAAGTCCAAAGAGGCTGGCTTAATTATTTCCGAATGGGAAATATACAGGGCAAACTCAAGGATATGGACAGTTGGCTTCGTAACAGGCTAAGGTACTGCATCTGGCACGATTGGAAAAAGCCCGAACGGAAAAGGAAGAACCTGATCCGATTGGGTATCCGATACGGCCAGGCGTACGCTTGGAGCAGAACTAGGATGGGGGGCTGGGCAGTAGCTCAGAGTCCTATTCTTGGAACGACGATCACCAAAAAGCGACTCGCCAAAAGAGGCTATCAGTCAATGCTTGATTACTACACGAAAGTATCCTTGAAATTTAACGAACCGCTCAGTACGAGACCCGTACGCTGAGTGGTGTGAGAGGCGCACTGGCAGTCACTAGACTGTCAGCCGCCTACTCGATTGTATGCCGTTATTATTTTTATGATTTCTAAAAATTGCAATTGGTAGAATTGACCATACAATTAAAACTACCCAATAAATAAACTCTGGAATTATCCTAAACCAATTTGCGGCTAAAAGTCCTGCAACCATAATAACATGCGCAATAATTGCCCAAATTAAACCACCTATGACCAATCTTCTGTAGTTCTCAGTCGAATGGCGAAGTTTAGCTGCAAGCCAAAAGTATAGTGGGATAAAAATTAAGACAGATGTGAGTAAGCCCGGATTATAAGCCTGCGTTGCAACCCCAGCAATTATATGGACAAACCCATTGACAGCTATTATTCCGGCCATAGCAAAAAATGGGAACAAATGCTTTGGACTTCTCAGAATTGCTAGGGTACCTATTAACCAAACAAGTGATGTATTAATAATGAAAATACTTTCTCTTGTAAGTGGTCTTATTGCGGAGTTCGGTTCGCCCAGATTAGTTAGAATGAAGTTGTTATTGAAAGTATAAAACGCATAGACATTTCCATAAATATCTACCCAATGCTCCTCAAATTGATGTATTACATATGCTACAAGCATTAGTAAGGAAAGAAACCTAAGATTTGATTTAGGAGATAACTCTTTTTCTCTAAAAGCAAACAAACCAATTCCAATGAAAGGAATGGAATACGTTCCTATTTTCATCCAATGATTAACCAAGAAGTCACATTGCCCGAGGGGCACCCATAGCATTATAAAAAGCAGAGTAATACTAGCTACTAGGAGATTTTGGTTTTTCATGCTTCTTATTTAACGTTCTATAGTACTATGCTATATGCCTTTTTTACTTCAATAATTCATCTATTTGTTGGGTGTCGATATTCGCTTGCATGTCTTTCACTTTGCCTCCACTTACATATATACCGCTACCCTTAATACTATTGCTAAATGCTCCATCGTACAAATTTTGAGCACCTTGCTCTGGTAACTTAAAAAATAAATTTCTAATTGGTTTTAACCAAAACGGCATCCCATCCCCAGCAGTCATTTTTGTTTTAATCGAACCAGGATCAACACTTATAAAGCGAACATCTTTCGTATCATTGCTCAATTGATTCATCAATGCTACTAGAGTTAATTTTGAATCTAAGTAGGACCCCATGAGTTTGGTGAATTTTTTAGGATTTTTGAAAGCAGCAATATCAATGAACTTTTTTGAATTTAGTCCACCAGTGGCAGTATTTACAACAAATGGATTCTTCGTTTTCTCGAATAAAGGCAGTAGTGATTTTGTTAGAAGGTAAGGACTAATTGCATTGATTTCTAATTGCAATTCGTTTCCGTAATCAGAAAAGTAAAGCTTATCAAGAAGTACACCTGCATTGTTGAAAATGCCATCTAACTTGCCATAATTTGATTGTATCTCTTTTGCCACTAATGCGATTTGATCTCTATTACTAAGATCCGCTATGAAAATTTTCGGGTTATCTTCACTAGGAAATAATTGTTGCGTTTCTGCTTTTCTTTTTTCGTTTCTAACAATAAGACCAATTTGATGCCCTTCTGCTAGTAGTTTTTTGGTCAGCTCAAAACCCATGCCTGAGTGTCCGCCAGAGATGATGATGTTCATTTTTTAAAATTTATATTATTTTATTTCTCATTTCTTATGGCTGTAGTGACAAGTTATGATTACCACAGCCCGCAAGCATTACTTAGATTGAATTGGTGCTTTTTTGAGTCTACCCCATGCCACGAAAGCAGCCAATGCAAACAAGATAATATTGGGAACGGGCGGCTCACCCACTGAAATGTGATAGATAGCAGCCAACACCATAACTATCGCTAATGCTATAGCTGCAATTGGTGTAAGTATAGGTTTGATTCTCAGCCAGGCGGGTAGTATCAAGCCAATACCTCCTAGTAACTCGCTAATTCCAATGAAGCGCACTATACCTTCAGAGAAGGTGTTCACAAATGACATTCCATTTGCGGCCAGTTCATCAATTGGTGCAGTTAGTTTCATGAAGCCCGCTATTAAAAAAGCCGCAACTAGTAAGCCCTGTGCTACCCACAAAGCAATGTTCAGTCCTTTTGATTGTTTCATTTTTATTCATATTTCAATGAGCAGATAAAAGTCACTGATTGAACAACAAAAAGCATTAATATAAATTAAGAAATGGTGGAATTGATACTCTCGCTATTCTCGAGCTCTCATGCGCTTAGCTGCGGAAAGAGCTTCGGGCGTAACACCAAGGTAGGAAGCGATCATTTTTTGAGGTACGCGTTGTACAATATCAGGATAGGTCTCTAAAAAATGTTCATACCGCTCAATGGCAGAGGCACTCATTAACCTTATTATTCTTTTCTGAAGCACTTCAAGTCGATTGATGAGTTTTTGTACGTCTGTTACAGGAACAACTTCTTTTTTCTTTTGTATGACCACTGAATCTTGCAAAGCATCAATAAATAGATCACATGGGGTTTGCGGAGAAACGCTATCACCAATAATCCAATTTTCAGGAGCGAACATATAAATGTGTTCTCTTCCTTTATTATCAATAGAATAACTTCGCAATAATCCTGATTGCACAAGATAGACTTTGCTGTTCAAGTCTCCTTTTCTCTGAATTATTTGTCCTTTCGTTAGCTCAACTTTATTCATGGATCATGCTTTTATATAAGTAGTCTAATGGCATACAACAATTGGATAAAGTGCATATGCACTTTATATCCATTACATCAAGGGGTATTATGTTTTAAAAACCCATTGTTGATGAGCTTTCTACACTTTGAATATTTACTTAGCAAAATAAACACTAATATCTGGTAATTTTCCTACTGGACGAGTTTGTGTAGAAAAACGGTCGTTTAAATTTCGTGATCTTCGCTTTCTTAGAGTAAGTTATTTACCCGTGTGCTACGAATACCCCTGGTAGCAAAAGCATTTTTTTGGTTACCGGAACATCTTTGTATACAATTGTGAAAATGCATACATTTAGTAATCTGACAATACAGAATGTCCAACAAACGGTGGGTTTCAGGCATTTTATTCATAAAAAAACCGATAGATCGTTCTACCGGTATTTTTTCTTGCATTCCATGTGTGTGGATTGACTTACAATTCTACATGGTAAATCTACGAGTCTAGCATTTCCTTAAGATCACTAAGCCGTTAAGTCTAGATGAAATTTTGTGTAGAATTGCAACTCGGTGCTCCCTACCCTATCACCCACCAATTCTTTTTCTTTTAGTGGTCAACTATCTTGGTTCACCTATCAACGTGCACAAATGTCACGGTTATGCCGAGTTCTGGTACTGATTTGCCGCACTGTTGCTCAAGGATCATCATAACGCAGTTTAGTACTCATAATGTTGACTTATGAGCACCTATATTATTTACCTAGTGGAAAAAAGGACGTTTACCGCTACCGAGAATTTTCTTATTTTCAGTCAAAAAGACTGATTTTGTAACGTGTTGATAATTAGCTATTTGATGCATTCCTACCGAGGATTTCGCCCGTTTGTGTACAGATACCCTATATACAGACCTTACTGGGCTATAATTCAAGTAAAACTACCGACCGGTACCCCGGCGAGAGGTATACGCATGTGGCTACGAACGCTTTTTA
>CAKZYA010000043.1 GCA_937883755.1 uncultured Flammeovirgaceae bacterium
CGCAAATTTTAGTAGTACCGATATCTAGTCCAACTACCGGTTGTTCGTTGTACATGGCTTTATTTAATTAGTCGCAAAAACTTTAATTATTAGATGGAAAAAACGATCAAGTACAATAGGCGAATGAATATAAACTAAATCAGAAATCGCGCTACCTACCTGCCTGTTAATCGGAGAGTGCGATAGGCCGCAACAGCAACCATTCGTTAAATTACTATTTTACCCATTTATTCTTTCTTTGTCTATACATAGGACTAAATGTAACCATTTTAGTGAAATCATTACAACTCATTGTTTTAAGCACTCCCGTACTGTTTTGTAAAAAAATGATAAATATATCTCAATGTATGATGGGTGAAAAATAAATATATATCCTTAAGAGCTTGATTATCAATGAGAAGGCTTAACTCAATTCAATGTATTATCACCCCAGCCGATACAACACGGGTTGGTAGTAAATTAGGGGAAGTTAAACTGAGAAAGTAGGGAAAATTACCTATTCTAGTTCATTGAAATCCAGAATGAAAAGGAGGGGTAGCCACAGTGGGTTGGAGCATTAGTAAGCTATTATATTCCCGTTGACCTTCTTGTAGCTAGTAAAGCCTCGAAAGCCGCTCTCATCGCAGTGGCTAACCAACTGATTAGGCAGATATTTGCTCCAATTCGTTCAGAATCAATGCATCAAGTTGGGTAAGTGAACATACATCCAGCACGAAAAAAACTGCTCAAATCGCTTTACTTTTAACACAGTTTATAGACCGATGATAAATAGCGTAGTTAACTATCAAGGTATACCCTTAAACCCCAATCATCATGAAAAAGTCAGCGTATTTTCTATGGATATATTTGGTAATTCCTGCTCTTTTCCAAGCATGTACGGAAGAAGATAAGGGAAACATCCTTCAAGTCGAGATGAACTACAGCCCGGAAAACATTCTCACCATGGCTCAGGAACTCGTTGAAACCCCTGAGTATATCTCGATGGCTGAGACGCGGCGTTCTTACGATTTTGCTATGAGCGGCCAGGTAAGTGAATTTGTGAATTCTTTGGACGAGACAGAATTAAATGAATACAGAGAGGCATTGCAAGCCGCCGAGCAGTCGGGTGACGCTACTTTGCGCGATCGTATTCCTGATCAAAAAGCCAAATTGAGCCAGTAGCAAAACAGCAAGCAATGTCAAGGGAGAAAGCAAAAGAATGTAAAGTGTACTTGAAAAAGAATTACCCAAACATCAGTAAAGAAGATTTTCTTGAAATGCTGAATACAGCAGACAGCTTATTGGAAAAAAAGAGTCCAGTAGTCCCAGGGCAAAACTAAATTACGTTAACTGCAATGGGTGTGGGGTTGTGTATTGCCAAAACGACTGCTACACTTGTGAGGCAGATACTTGGGGACAGTTTACAGATTGTCTGAATTATTGGTATTGGGATGATATTGATTGTTTTGATGATGATTGGGTAGCAGGGCTAACGTGTGATGAGATGTACGATCTTTGTGTTGAACAATGCGATAATGAATACTACTATGAAGAACTGACCTGTGAAATATCATTAAGGAAGTGTTTTAGATAGCCAATTTGCCTTTTTATATATCAAATCGGTAGCATTCGTATCTTAGATTTTTTATACATCAGTGATATCAGAGAGATAAGGTTTTGTCTCAAGTCAGTGATACATGCCTATATCCAGCACAGCGTAATGCTCATTTTAATGGAGTATTCCAATAAATTTTTTTTGTTCAATAATACGTTATTATTTTAAATGCTTATCTAAAAAGGCAATTACCTTATTTAGATTTTTTGTGTTTGAAAATTTCTTTCCTCCATGTTTACCTCCCTCGATTAGGTCAAAACTAACCTTGTCATTACCTAATACTGTACGCAAGGCATTGGCAAAATTTTGACTTTGTAGATAAGGAACTAATGGGTCTTTGTCACCAACTTGCACGTAAAATGGAGTATCGTTTATATCGATATAGCTGGTTGGGTTTGCCATTTGAGCTAAGTCGAAATTGTTTGGATTGGTAGCGTCAGCTCCAAGATATTTACTTTCTAATGCGACTCTAAAATTTTCTTTAAACCCTAATTGTTGAGCCTCGTCTACCATTTTGGTAAAATCGATAGGACCAAACCAATCAACACAGACTTGGATTTTCGTCGATTCATTTTGATGATCTCCAATATCGCCATCGATAAATTTATTGCCCGAAGAAGTACCCATCATCGCAGAGAGATTACCCCCCGCAGAGGAACCCCAGGTTCCAATTTTATGTGGGTTGATGGTGTATTTATTAGCATTTCCTCTTATATACCGAATAGCTGCTTTGATATCGTGAACTGCAGCCGGAAAGGTTGCTTCCCCACTTAATCTGTAGTTAACACAAATGGCAACATATCCATTTGAAACAAGTTTTTTTGCCAAAGAATATTCCGCTTTTTTATCTCCCGCTTTAAATCCACCACCATGAATTAGAATAACAGCTGGAAAAGGTCCAGATCCTTCAGGTATGAAAACATCCAGTTTTTGTGCATCAGAAATGTTTGCATAGTTTACCTCAACATATTTGTTTTTAATGGAAGACATATCGATGCAGCCAATTGATGTTATTAACATTAAAAATTGAATGATTTTTATTTTCATATTTATAATATTATTTAAATTTTAGATAAAGAACATTATACTGGCAATGGCTGCTGCCGATGCTAATGCACCAGGTTCCAGCGACAGAATATCCATTGATCAAGAGCGGCGGCTTCGCTGATGATTCAACGCCTTAGAGTAGGTGGTCGCAGCCCAGTCAGGCGAGACCCGGTCAGGCGAGATTACGCGGTAACCGCCCGGTCATTTATCATTACTCGGTGCCCGCTGTGCTAAGATGACTTGAGCGTCCCGCGCTAGCTCATCGAGCATTCCGAAAGAACTATTGAACATTGCTGCACTGGAAATTAATAACATGTTACCAAATTGTTAAGTAGTAATAGGTACTATTTTTTTCGTATTCTAAGCCAAGGTTAAGCGAGCCCTGAAATGAATCACCAATGTTAAGTTGACATGAATTTTGACCTAAAAAGTTGATTATTTTCTAATCTAAAAATTCAGCATCCCTACCCTAACCATTCTAATTTTAAGTCATCTAAACCAACCATTATAAGCATGCCCCTTGTTTTAAAAATCGGTTTTCTCGGGCTGCTACTATTGATCAGCTATCAGTACTTTCAAATACAAATTTTTGCCTACCCTGACCCAATACCCTTTTCTGGGTCATACTTTTATAACCCGTATCATTCACTAGAAACTTGTTGGCAGAAAACCAATTTCCACTCCCATGCCATTGCTTGGGGTGGTTTAACCAATGGTCATCAGCCTGGTAATGAAGTTCAGACTGCCTACCGGCAACTTGGATACGATCTTCCCTACCTCTCCGATTATTTCTCGGTGAACGCTACGCAGGATGTTTGCTCGGATAGCTTCATGCCAATTTATGAACATGGTATGAATATCCATAAGTCTCACCGTTTGGCTATCGGCAGCGAAAAGGTGAGCTACTTTGATGTGATGCTTTTTCAAAATCAAGACATCCGGCAGTACCTAATTAAGCGGTTAAAACAAACAGCTCCTATTGTTGCCATTAACCATCCTACGATGCGAGACAGCCATCCCATTCGTATGTTGGAGAACCTATCGGGATATGACTATCTAGAAGTCATCAATAGCTTCCGAGTAGCCACTACCCACTGGGATGCAGCCCTGTCTGCCGGCAAACCGGTTTATATCCTTGCCAATGACGATTGTCATGATATAAGAAAAGCCCATAAAATTGGAAAAAGCTGGACGATGGTGCAATCGAACCATCAGCACCGTGACTCAATACTATACGCACTTCGTCTGGGCAAAACCTACGGAGTACAACGCCTACACGATTCCTTAAGTATAGAGCAGCTACAGACTATGATCTGGAGACGTCAATCGGATAACCTTGTTAAATCATTTTCTGTCACAAATGGTACCATCAACGTGAAGTTTACCAAGCCTATAAGTACTATTCGAGCTATCGGCCAAAACGGAACCTTGCTAAAAGAAACAGCCAATACCGATGAATTCGGGTATTCATTTCAACCCGGTGATTCCTACGTACGCCTGGAGGCTCAAACCCCGGCATTAGCGTATTTTTTTAATCCAGTCATCCGATACGATGGCAAGAATATACCCTCAAACGTTCTTACTGC
Source organism: uncultured Flammeovirgaceae bacterium (assembly GCA_937883755.1). Lineage (GTDB taxonomy): Bacteria > Bacteroidota > Bacteroidia > Cytophagales > Cyclobacteriaceae > Tunicatimonas. The sequence goes on from CAKZYA010000043.1 coordinate 4,228, forward strand.
CAAAGTCCGGTTTTGGCCTACTTTCTTGTTACGGCTAAGTATTATTTACTGTAATCTGTTGGTTATCGCCTTGCTGTTGAAGCCTTACTTTAAGGCTGGATTACAAACCTTGCCCCCTTCCCCTGTTTTCACTCCTAATTACCCTTGACCTGATGCCTTCCACTAACCTATTTTCGGTGTTCTCTGAACTGGGTACTACCAAGTTCAACGGTTCTAGGGCTCATTGGCTCGCTGCTTTTACCCAATCCAGCGGTCAACTACCGATGATTACGGTACTGGGAATCCTACTGTTCTTTGGGAAGTTAGCGGGTTGGGATATTTACATAGTAGACGAGGCAAAAAATGCCAGTTGCGCCCGAGAAATGCTAGAAAAGGGTAATTGGATAGTCCCTACGTTCAATGATAGCCTACGCGCTCAGAAACCACCCTTACACTATTATTTTATGGCTCTTGGTTATCACATTTTTGGTATAAATGAGTTGGGAGCTCGCTTCTTTTCTTCCCTCTTTGGCTTGCTTACTGTAGTGGTTATGTACTTGTTTACCAAGCGCTTTTTACCTGTCCGAGTGGCATTCCTCTCCAGTTTGGTGCTCTTATCCTCAATCCATATAATCATGCAGTTTCGTTTAGCCGTTCCTGACCCCTATTTAATTTTCTTCGTGTTGCTGAGCATCTTTTCCTTTTATGCAGCGCTGGCTATTCCCAATCGGCGGTTTCTCTATCTGGCTTACAGCGCATTAGGGTTAGCGGTACTGGCCAAAGGCCCAATTGCCTTGGTGATCGTCGGAGGGGTCATGTTGCTATTTTTACTTTACACAAAGGCTATAGACCGATCAACACTACAATGGCTTATGCCGGTTTACGGTATTGGCTTATTTCTACTCATTGTACTTCCCTGGTATATCGCCGTTTCGGTGGCTACTGATGGCGAATGGATACGACGGTTCGTATTCCAAGAGAACCTCAGCCGATTTATGGCTCCTATGGAAGGTCATGGAGGTCCTTGGTGGCTCATGACAATCCTAATGCTTACGGGTATGCTGCCCTTTTCATTTTTTATAGGACCTGCGCTTTATATGGCCTGGAAGCAGCGTTCGGATAACCTTCTGGTACTCGCTATCTCCTCAATAGTGGTGGTTGTAGGATTTTTCTCCGTGTCTGGAACAAAACTGCCTACCTATATTGGGCCTTGTCTGCCGTTTGTAGCCATCATTTTAGGGAACTTTCTAAACCAGCTATGGGCATCAGGCAATTTAAAACAATTCGCGATAGCCACTACATTGTTGGTCTATTCCTTACTGATGGTCGGTCTACCGGTTGGGCTTTACCTATTCCTAGAAACCCAGGAGCACTTGGAGACTCTACAGGATGTATCCTTTTTCTTCATCGTTATTCCCCTTGGTGGAATCGTATCCTGGCTGGCTGCCCTACGTCATAATTTGGAGGTAATGATCGGATCACTGGTGATCTCTTGGGTAACGCTAAGCCTGATTGCGTTTTTTGTCATTCTTCCCCAACTAGATAAGCTAAATCCAGTGGCCGCATCGCTCGAGTATATCCCCAAGCAAGCGCAGTTGGTAAGCTATAAACGATTTCATCCAGCCTTTGCCTTTTACTGGCAGAAACCTATTGTTCAGTATCAACATATCGATAGTCTCCAGCAGTATGTACGAAACACTTCCAATACGATTATTCTAACTGATCATCGCTTTAGTCCAGAATTAGACTCAGCCAAAGTGCCCCCTTCCTTGCTATATGAGCAGTCACAATTATTTGAACCGATTCGTATCAAGCTCTACACGTACTAATCGTAAAAGTAATGGGTACAATTTAATTTGTTTGACTATGAAGCTTTCCGTAGTAATCCCGCTCTATAACGAAGAAGAAAATGTGTCTATCCTGTTAGCGCGATTATATGAAGCACTAGCCAGTTTCGACTACGAGATTATTTTAGTAGATGATGGATCTACCGATCATACGGTACACCAAGTTCATCTCCAGGCCAATGAACGAGTTCGCTTAATATCCCTTAAGAAAAATCAGGGACAATCGTATGCGATGAGTGCAGGAATAGCTTTGGCTGTGGGAAAATATATTGCCACAATGGATGGTGATTTACAAAATGAACCATCAGACATTCCTTGTTTACTTAATGAACTCATAACAGGCTCTTATGATATGGTCACTGGCTATCGGAAAGATCGAATGGATGCTTGGCATCGAACTTTACCTAGCCAGCTGGCTAACTGGCTTATTCGTAATACAACGGGGGTGCACGTAAAAGACTATGGATGTACACTAAAAGTATTTAATGCCAATATGGCGAAACACTTGGAGTTGCATGGCGAACTACACCGTTTTATTCCCATACTGGCTCATCTTAGGGGTGCTCGAATTGGGGAGCTTGCCGTACAACATGCCCCACGTCTCCATGGAAAGTCCCACTATGGACTGAACCGAACCCATAAAGTAATTAGCGATTTACTATTGGTGCTATTCTTTCAGAAATACTGGGCAAGAGCCATGCATTTCTTCGGTACCATAGGCCTGCTGCTGATTGGTACCGGTGCTATTTTGCTGATGTACTTAGTTAGTCTCAAACTGTTTGGGCATGACATAGGAGGACGACCTTTATTGCTTTTAGGATTTATGTCAATTTTAGGGGGATTACAGCTAGTTTCTTTTGGATTAATTGCCGAGATGTTATACCAATTACATCAACAAAAGCATAACAAGATGGAGAAGGTCACTACTTTTAAGCAGATAATTAAAGTGGTTTTTTTACTGAATACACCGAGTATAGGTTGTCAGATTTGTGGTCTTTACGGGTGATCTGATTTTGCCACCGCGGCACCTTTAGGTTTGTAGTATATGAAAATTCTAAGAAGCAGCTACTATTGCTAAAGTGTGGGAATGAGGGTAACTCGAACAGAGTTATTCATCGTTGCACGCCGCATTTCCATACTAGAAAAGTTACCCTAGCGAGGAACGGGCACTGCCGTGGCCTAGGAAAGACCCCGGTGGGGAACCACTATCGTCCGATTTTGCGCCTCGCTAGGTAGCTTGTCTGGCTTCAACCGGGTGGCCGGAGCCATAGAAATTTAGACTTCCAGGCTGTGCGCCCCAGGTCTCTTATCAAGGTGCGGGGCACCCCGTGCTGAGACAAAGCAAGCTGCGTAACTCTTCGCTAACCTTTTAAAGCGGTTCCCCGCCGGGATATGAAAAAATTTGTTTATCAAGTGGGTATCGATGTAGCTAAATCTACTTTAGACTGTCCGGTTCTGCAAGAAGGTAAAAAACTGAACTACCAGCGTATTTCTGATACGCCAAAGGCAGTAAAAAGCTATCTAAAGGAGTTGAAAAAGCAAGAGATTATCTTCACCGAAACCCTATTCTGTATGGAGCATACTGGGGTTTACAACGCTCACATTTTACAAGTGCTTAT
>CAKZYA010000044.1 GCA_937883755.1 uncultured Flammeovirgaceae bacterium
ACCCAAAGATACTGACACCTGTTTTTATTAAGTCAAGTCTCCAAACACGCTCTTAGAAATAGGGATAATTGCCTTTTGCAAGTAAGAGCAAAAGACAAGTACTTAAGCTTTCTGAAATATTACCCCAATTTAGAAATGCATATCTCACAAAAGCACATTGCCTCATACTTAGGGATTACTCCTGTTTCCTTAAGTCGGCTTAAATCAGATCTAAAGAAAAACAAAACTGATAACAATTGATAACAACGTATGGGAATCAAGGAGATAATTTTGTGATACTACTTAATAAAATTACTCCTAATGAACAAAGTACTAGGTTTTGTATTCAGGAATGGAAGATATAATACTGCTATTCCAACACTAATTATCAGCTTCATTTTACAGGGAATTCTGATATATAAATACCTTCCTCAATTCCTTGTGTTTTCAGAGAGTTTAAAAAATCCAGACCAGTTGTTTGTCTATGATTCGGAATATTTATCGCGCCTGTATCAAGTATTAGGAAAAGAAGGGAGAAGATTTTATGCCGAAATGCTAAAAATAGATTTTTTATATGCTGCAGTTTCAGGTATAGGTTATTCCTTATTGCTTGCGGCTTTAGTCAAAAAGGCACAATGGTTTATTATGCTACCCTTGCTCATGGCTATTACAGATATTTTAGAAAACATTTCTCAACTATTATTGATGCAACGATACCCCAATCTGCATGCCCTAGGAGTTGTAATATCGAGTGTTTTCAGCTCAAGTAAAATGGTACTTGGGATCATTTGCATTTCGCTACTATTGTTCTTTATAACTAAGAATATTGTAAATGGGTACAACCACAAAAAGCTTAACTCAAATAGCAGTAATACTAAAATGAGTAACAATGAAAGAACTTGAAACCATAAGAGATTTATTCAAGCCTATACAACCGACCATTAAGACTGGAAACAAGAAGATTAAGTATGAAGAAGTACGTCTCAGTGGGCAAACTAGTTGTTTCGTATACTGTTTTTGGCAATTAAAAACATTAGAGAAACTAGAGCAACCTTTTGTCTATCGCGTTGTCTCTGATGGATGTATAGATATTCTATTCAATCATAAGCAGCCTGCGGAAAATTTCATAATCGGTTTTTGTCGTAAATACTCTGAATTCCAGATTGGGGAGGATTTCGATTATATCGGAATCCGATTTTTGCCGGCAGCATTTCCAGTGCTGTTTGGAATAGACGCAAAATATCTAGTCGAAAAAACTCAAGAACTAAAAAATGTTCTGCCTGATTTTTCTGACTGGATGATCACTCAACTAAAGCCGGGTGTATCTTTTGAGAAAATAAGACACCTGTTGAATAAAAAAATTGAAGAGATAGTTGAGAACATTCACTTCGAATTCGACACTAGGTTTTTCAACTCACTCATCTTGATATTAAAGAAAAATGGCTATGTAGATGCCGAAAAATATTTGAATACGGGTATTAGCCCCCGACAATTAAGGAGACTTTTCAATTATTACATTGGAACAAGCCCTAAAGTGTTCAGCAATATCGTTCGCTTTCAATATGTTTTAAGTGCCACTTCTGCAGAAAAACAACTAAGAACTAATAAAATATATTATGATGTAGGCTTCTATGATCAAGCTCATTTTATCAAAACGTTCAAAACCTTTTATGGTGTTACTCCTTCTGAAGCCTTCCGGTGAATATGTCCATTTTTTACAATTCCAGCCTTTCCTCTCTGCCTAAATTTGTCTTAAGAAAAAATCAGGACTGATGAGAAATTTAATTTTAACCGCATGCTTCCTTTTTACAGGTTTAGCTTATGCACAAAACGCAAACAAAATGAAATTAAACGCTGGAATTATCACCGAAAAACTTGAAGAAACCAAGCACTTTTATACCCAAAAGCTAGGTTTTGGTATCACCTTCGAAAATGATTTTTATGTGCTGCTACATACACCAAATCACTCAGCTGAAATCAGTTTTTTACTGCCTAACCATCCTAGTCAAAAACCAATTTTCCAATCCCCATTTTTAGGTGAAGGAGTCTATTTGACCATTGAGGTGGAAAATGTAGATGAGGTATATGATAAAGTAAAAAGTATGGACGTAGCAATTGAAATCGAGATTAGGAATGAACCTTGGGGCGACAGGCATTTTGCTATCGTTGATCCTAATGGAATTGGCATTGACATAGTTACTTACACACAGACTGAAAAATGAAGGTAAGTACTGAAATATACACATACAATATAGAGGGGTGTGAACGCTTCTACATTAATCATCTTGGATTCAAAGTAAAGTCAAAGGCAGAAGGTTTTGTGGTACTTCAGCATATAAAACATCCTGAGTATGAGTTGATGTTCTGTGTACCAGACTCTCCTTTTGTCCACCCAGCTTTTCATCCTGAGTTCAATGGTAGAGGAGTAATTATTCAAATGGAAGTAGAACAGGTGGAGCAGGAGTATAGACGTATGAGATCTAAAGGGCTTGAAATAATCGTTGACATTGTAAAAGAAGAATTTAATGGGCATCATTTTACCATCAAAGACCCAAGTGGGTTACTGATTGATATTGTAAATTATAACTAAACATGACACAAAGAATAAGTATCACTGAACAGTTTGGAAAGTCCTTAGCAATACTTCTTGCAGAAAAAATCTTACCAGTTTATCCCGATTTTGATAGACCGTCATTTATTAAGGCAGTAGATGAAGGTGTAATAGGTAAGACTTATACACAAAGAATTATATATATCGCAGAGCAACTATTCGAACACTTGCCAAAAGATTTTGCAAAGGCAATCAAAATTTTGATTGCTACATTGGAAGAAGAAAATCCCAATGAGACCGGTATGTTTACGCATTATTGGTGGATCATGCCGATAGCCAAATATGTAGAGCTATACGGTATCGATCACTATGACCTTTCTATAAGTGCTATAGCAGAAATCACAAAACGCAATACAGGAGAATATGCGATCAGACCATTTATCAGAAAATATCCAGACAAGTGTTTACAACAAATGGAAGTATGGGCAAAATCGGATAACTTCCACCTCAGAAGATTGGCAAGCGAAGGGCTAAGACCAAAACTACCCTGGTCTACCAAGCTCGACACCTTTAGCAACAACCCTGAACCGGTTTTCCAAATTCTTGAAATACTGAGAGATGATGAGATTATGTTTGTCAAGAAATCGGTAGGTAATCATTTGACAGATTGGCTAAAGGTTAATTACCAGCTGACTAAAGAACTATTAGAAAAATGGCAAAAGTCTGACAGCAAGCATACTAAGTGGATTGTCAAAAGAGCTACACGAAAAATAGCTATTGATTCATAACTTGTGAAAGATAGATGCAAAAATGACCGAGCCAGCTATTCACATCGGCCGTTAACTCTCCAAGGCAACTAGATTCCTTCAAATAATGTATGCACCTCCTGATAGTCAGGAATATGAACGTTAATCCAGCCTGCGTCTAGCAGGCTTTGCTTCATTGCCTCTGCGCTATCTACTTCACCGTGTACCAGGAAGGTGCGTTTGGGATGCTCTTTTAAAGTGTCTGCCCAACGTAGTAGTTCGCTTTTATCGGCGTGGGCCGATAGGCCATCAATGCGGCGCACCTGCATCTTGAGCGGTACATTCTGCCCAAAAATACGGATGGTTTCTTCTTGATCAAGAATTCTTCGCCCCCGAGTTCCTTTCGCCTGATAACCGACAAATAGAATAGTGTCTTCGGGTCGATCTAAACGGCGAACCAAGTGATGTAGCACCCGCCCCCCGGTACACATACCACTGGAAGAAACGATAATCGCGTTCTTCCGAATCTCATTGATGCTCTGTGAAGCGGGTACGCTGCGGTAATAATTAAAAAACTCGTAGTCAAAAATAGATTCGCTGTACTTTAAATCCTGGTCGCGAAGCTTGTGGTAGGTAAAGTGACGTTTGTAGAGCTGAGTGACATTAATCGCCATCGGGCTATCTAGGTAAACGGGTACTTCCGGTATTTTTCCGGCTTCCATCAGGGTCTTCAAGTAGTACATAACGGTTTGGGTGCGCCCCACCGCAAAAGCCGGAATCAACAGACACCCCCCTCGCTCCATGGCTTCGTTCACTACTTCGGCAAACTCTTCAGTGGGGTCTTCCGATAGGTTTTCCCGATCGCCATAGGTAGACTCTACCAATAAAACATCCGTCTGAGTCATGGATACTGGATCGCGTAATACAGGTTGGTTGTAGCGACCTAAATCTCCCGAAAAAATCAGGGTTTTCTGCTGCGACTGCCCCCGCACGTTGAGTTCTACCCAGGCTGCTCCCAGAATGTGCCCCGCATTATGAAACTTCAGCCGAATGTTGTCTGTCAGATAAATGTCCTCATCAAAATCGTAGGGTTGAAACAGGCGGAAAGTATTCTCAGCATCTTCAACGGTATATAGTGGCTTAGGTGGTTTATGCTTAGAGTACCCTTTCTTACTTGCCCATTCGGCTTCTTCTTCTTGCAGTTTCGCCGAATCCAATAGCATAATCCGAGCTAAATCGGCGGTAGCTGCAGTGCAGTAAATTGGTCCATCGAACCCTTCTTTCACTAGCTTGGGTAAATAGCCGATATGATCAATATGAGAGTGGGAAATAACCAGCGCTTCTACTTCGGACACATCCATCGGAAATTTATCCCAGTTTCGCTGCCTCAGCTTCTTCATTCCCTGGAATAAACCACAGTCCATCAGAACCTGAAAATCATCAAAATGCAGTAAATGCTTAGAGCCAGTTACCGACTGAGCTGCCCCAAGAAATTGAATAGAAACGTTCATTGAGTAATGTTATTATTATAATTTCTTTTGATACGGTGACAATCTAATGGTTGCTGATAGTAATAGCAAAAACTGCTTCTACTCTCTAGATTATGCTAAGCTTGCCTATTACCACCAGTAGTAAAGTGCCTGATCACTACTGCTACCTGAAAAGCAACCCACTTTATTTTCTATTTTTCACTCTTACTGTAAACTAAAAACTCAGAATATAGTATATAAAACTATTGTTACTACAATCATTATTAAAATACAATATTTATGCTTTTTGAATCTTTTAATTTAGGTAGTATTACACTGCAAAGCCGAGTGGTAATGGCACCCATGACCCGCTCTCGGGCTATCAATAATATTCCCAACGCCTTAATGGCCGAGTACTACGGGCAGCGCAACAGTGCCGGACTGATTATTACCGAGGGAACAGCTCCTTCGCCCAACGCTCTAGGCTACCCGAGAATACCCGGTGCATTTTCTCCAGAACAAACCGAAGGCTGGAAGAAAGTAGCCAATGCCGTACACCAAGGAGGTGCTAAAATATTCATGCAGTTGATGCACACTGGACGGGTAGGTCATCCGCTTAATTTACCCGAGGGTGCTGAAGTAGTTGGTACGAATACCACTCCGGTGGAAGGTGAAATGTACACCGACCAGGAAGGCCCCAAATCGTATCCTTCGGCTCGGCTAATGACTGAATCTGATATTCAGACCGTCATACAGTCGTACGTGACCAGTGCTAAGAATGCGATTGAAGCGGGGTTTGACGGCGTGGAACTACACGGTGCAAACGGCTATCTGATTGAGCAATTTCTGAATGCCAATGTGAATAATTTAGGCAATAGCTACAACGGCGATCACCAAGCTCGCGCTAAGTTTGCTCTGGAAGTAGCTCAAGCCGTAATTAATGCTATTGGAGCCGAACGAACTGGTATCCGGCTCTCTCCTTACGGAGTGTTCAATAATACTGGTGCGTTCGATGGAGTTACAGAGGCTTACGAGTACTTAGCTAAGGAATTAGGCAAGCTAAATCTGGCCTACATTCATATTGTAGACCATTCAGCCATGGGTGCACCCGAAGTGCCTCGTTCAGTAAAAGAGAAAATCCGAGATGCTTTTGGTGGCACGATCATCATCAGCGGGGGCTATGATAAAGCACGGGCTGAGCAAGATTTGGCCGATGGCTTGGGGCACTTAGTTGCTTTTGGTCGTCCGTTTATCGCTAACCCTGATCTAGTATACCGGATGAAGGTAGGTGCTGAAATGCAGCAACCTGATTTCGACACCTTTTATACTCCCGGTGAGAAAGGTTATACGGATTATCCCACGCTGGAAGAAGCTGAAACAGCGGAATAAAAAATTCCGGTAGCCCCATGACGGTAGCCGCGCTATTAATCATGGGGCTACTCATAAACAACAATAATATTTTCCTCCTGCATTGAATACGGTGTGGTGAGGATACGCATTTGCGTTGTTTCAGGATTCCAATCTACCCCGGCACCCCACAAAAAGCTGGTTTGATGCTTTGTTGGAAATGTTCGGCTGGCTATTTTGGTAAGTTTTAATTCCGGCTCTAGGCTAACCGTAAAAATATCAGCTACATTTTCTTTCTGATCATTTATTCCCAAACCTACCAGACAAAGTGAGTCTTCAACCTTGAATAGGTTGATATTCTGATAAGACCACCAAGCGGTATCTATCCATCCCCTTCGAGAATGCTCTTCCAATGTAATTGATTGAGTTAGTGTAAATGATAATTTGGTATCATTTACTTGATTAGCAGAAATTTGATAAAGGTCTAAATGACGTATATCCCAATCGCCAACTAGTAGAATATATTGTTCGTCGTATTCAGCAATTGCCACACAACCTGCCGTAGCCCGTTTCACTTTTCCTTCTCGCTGAACTACCTGTATCGGCTGGCTCGGTGGATCTGATGGTTCAGAAAAGTCGTAAACCAGTACTTGAGAAGCACTCTTTGCTTCATTGTCTTCTACTCCAATTGCTAGTAATCCATCATTGATCTGAAAACCACCTGCGTGTTTGTAAGGAAGATGTAGCAGCGTATCCACCCGAACAACTTCATCCTCAGTGACCGTAGCATAGTACGAAACAGTGCTGGAACTACCCGACAGCAAAAAAGAATCACCTACCCACTGAATCCCCTGAATGTGACCACCTTCTCGATTGACAGTCAGCGTATTTTGAAACGATATGGTATAAGCGGAACTACCTACCCGCTGGAAGACCTCTACAAACGGAGACTGCGCCCAAACTGCCTGACCTATCAGACAAATAAAGCCCACAAGAAGAAATAAGTGAAAAGAGCTACGCACCGCGCAAATATAATACAATCAGCAACTCCTTATTTTTTACCCTTCCTTATTAGTTTATACGCCCAATCGTAGTGGCTAGAAGTAGCGGATATGAAGTAAGCGCCTAGCGAGGTACTACCTGTCCACTTATACCGCTTTTTCTCAAATAGCTCTTCGTTTGAGTGCCCCTCAATCACTTGTTGCATTTCAGTATGCGATTGGTTTAGCTTCTCCCGTACTTCTGACAGTGCTATGTCTTTGTACTTCTCCCGTATTTTTCGGTTGAGTTCCGGTACGGTTCTCCAGGTATAGCCTTTGGCGGGTATGTCTGGCTTATCTCCCTGCATACCTACTTGGTACCAATCTAGCACCATCAAATGCCAATGGTGCAAGTGCGCTAGCACATCCCGAATGTTTCGGTTCATCGTACCCTCAGGGAACTCAGCTTGCTGTTCTTCGGGTGAAAAAGAATCTACATAGCTGTTAAGCTTATCAAAGTTTTTTTGACTTAGCTCCAGCAGTTCGGGTTTAGATTTAGGTCTCGGCATATTTTAAATGGTATTTCTTGTGTAGGTCTTTCAGGTGTCGCTTTATGTGAGCTGCCACAATCTCTAGATGTTCCTTCCGGCTGTAGTCACGAGAGCCTTTTTTGTAGGGAATAAGCTGTACCTCTGTATTGAAAATATGCTCCTCAACCACTCGTTGAGCAATGTTCAAACGCACGAGGAGTTTATCAATGGGAACCGGACGGGTAGCTTCTACCCCTAGCTGGTTTACTTCCGATAGTTTACCTTTCAATGGATTGGATTTTTGCCCTTCGGATACATCGCGAAGGTTGCGGGCGAAGCTCTCGTGCCAAAACATCAAGTGCCCCAGAATGTCTTTAGCCGACCAGTGAGCATAGACCATCGTAGTAAAATCTAGATTTCGCTGGTAGAATGTAACGACTCCATTCAACCTTTTTTGCAAAGCCAGCAGGCGTTCGGCTATCTCGGGCTGGGGGTGAATTGTGCTGCTAGTAGACATGTAAAAAGTCATTTATGTCTACTATTATTTACGATAAACTAAGTGGGCAAGATGCCCCTTTCAGTCTATATTTTTCTGAAAAACTAGCTCACGAGAGGCAAGCTCCAGGGCACAGAGATGGTTCATATCCGAACGGGGATATACGCAGCCACAATCAATGTCAACGACAGGCTGCTTATCCATTTGTTCAACGTTTAAGCCTACTCGAGCAGTTGGCTGAGGGGTATGACCATGGATGACAATACGCCCGTTAAGCCAAGCATAGTTAACATGGGTCTGCCCTCGAATCCACAGCATTGCTTCTTTATCTTCCAATGGGTCAGGCGTGGCAAAGTTTAGCCCGGCATGCACCAGAATATAATTATCTACCTCAAAGTAGTAGTCCATGCTGTCAATAAATTCAAGGTAGTCGTTCGCTATCTCATGAGGCTTTACAACGCCAAAGCTACGCAGAGTTTCAGCCCCACCTAAGTAACGCCGCCAGTGCCGGGCATCTTTACTACCTGAATTGTGCACCGCATGCATCATCATAATCTCATGATTGCCGAGCAAGCAGTATACTTTGTGTCTGGATTGACTCAGCTGCATCACCAGGTCAAGTACTCCCTTACTGTCAGGCCCACGATCTACGTAATCGCCCAATAAGTAGAGCGTATCAGTACGGTTAAAGCCAATACGGTGCAATAGCTCTTCAAAAGTTTTGGCACAGCCATGAATATCGGTGATAACCCATTGCTTCATACTATTTCTCCCCTAACGATAAATACGCTTTTAAAGTTAAAGGATTTTTTCGTTCGGTTATTTTGTCGCTCTAGAAAAGAAGTGGCCACCATCTTGACCATATATTCACATTTCTTTTCCAAATAAAGAGGGCAGTCTAAGAGCGTGTTTGGAAATATTTAAGCAAGTTTGTTAAGCATGAGTTGAATCATA
>CAKZYA010000045.1 GCA_937883755.1 uncultured Flammeovirgaceae bacterium
TCATTCTTAATCGTTTAAACGCATGACCAAACAGAATTTTTTAACATGCTCTTAGTAGTACTGAATGTCTGACCGGGAAAAGTTTTGGTTTTTTATACGCAATTTACTTCGAGGATTACTGGCCTTATTGGTTGTGGTTGGTGGGTTTGTACTACTAAAAGATCAGATAGACCCAGACTACTTACAGTGGTTAGCACCTGTGTATGAGCAACCGTTTTTGGTATACGTCGTCTACTCTGCTTCTGAGCTACTGTTTGGTATTATTCCCCCCGAAATCTTTATGATTTGGTCATTGCGACTAGAAAAACTAGCTAGCTATGTGCTAAATGTAGCAGGTCTAGCACTTATATCATATCTGGCAGGTGTTTCGGGCTATCTGATTGGAAATTACCTGAATCATACTCGCTTTTATGCTTACTTTCGGAGGAAAGTGTTTGGTCATTACGAGCGTCATTTACAGAATTTTGGAGCTTTTTTAATTGTAGTGGCCGCCCTAACTCCGTTACCTTTTTCGGGGGTTAGTATGCTGATTGGTTCGGTTGACTTTCCGGCAAAAAAATATTTGATATATGCCACTACTCGCTTTGCTCGATTTGCGGCGTATTCTTATGTGGTGTGGCAAGCCAATACCCTTTGAACTATAAAGAAAGTAAGACAGGCGACAAAAATTTATTAAACTGTTGTAGAAGTTTAAGGACAGAAACTATTCAAAAAACTACTGACAAACATGGCTTAAGCAGCCTAGCAAAAGATTTTTACTGAAAAAGCGATAATAGCAGTAAATTTTTTATAGCTTGGATATTCTCCGCAAAAACATTTTATTAGTAGATTGATTATTTATAAATAGCTATAATTTTTCTCATGAAAGCATTTTCTACCATTGCATTATTAACCCTCCTCTTCTTTGCCAGTTGCATGGGCTATAAGGAGTTTCCCGTTGAGTCGGATTACAGTTTCGAGGGTGAGTTTCGGCGTTATAAAACCTTTAATTTTCTAGATACCCGTAGTTCTGGAGCTGACTCCAGCCTTCAGAATGATATTATAGAAAGTGCTATCCGCGCCCGAATGGAACTACAGGGATATGAGTATACCACGCGTGACCCTCGCTTGCTGGTTTCTTACAAAATCTTTTACGATAGTCTATTCTTCACTGGCTACGACCAACCCGATATTGAATTATTTATTGAGTACGAAGAAAATATCGACCAGGAAATGGACCCAGTGAAGTACAATCTTCGTCAAGGAACGTTACTGGTACTGATGTACGACCGAGAGCGGAAAAAATCAATCTGGCAGGGCTATGCTTCTGGGGTTTTTGGCGATAGTTTTTACAGTGATAAGCGTTACTTGCAAGGAGCAGTACGATCCATTTTTGATCAATACAAAGTATTCGCCGAAGGCTTTGTGATAGAGAAAAAGAAAGTGAGCCGCAATTAGTCCTTGGTAAGAATAATTACTCGATCAGGATAGTCTGAGATAATTCCGTCAACATTAAGATCGAGCATTCGCTGAATATCTTCTGGTTTATTCACCGTCCAGGGAACCACCTTCATATTTTCTTGTTGAGCAAAATTGATTAGTTCTTCGTTGACTAACTGAAAGTGTGGACTATAAAAATTTGGGGTAAAACCCAGGTAGCTCAGATTCTGCTCAGCTGAATCATTATTACCTACGAGTAGAGCCAGAGCTAGACTGGGATGTTTTTTCCGAGTGTATTGCAGAGTGCGAACGTCGAACGATTGGATAATCACCCGCTTCTCAATATCGTTCTCTTGAATAACTGATAATAGCAAATCTACAAACTCATCTGGCTCTGGATGAAAAGTGCCATCACCGGTTGGAGTACATTTGGTTTCAATGTTGTAGAACACCGGCGATAAGTTGTACGCCTTGATAAACTGCTCCACTGAATCAATTACCTCTTTTAGCAAAGGCTTAGGCGCTACAAAATTTTGCTGTTCAGGGAACTGTGGATGAGATCGGCTACCACAATCACACTGGGCAATTTCCTTGTAGCTCATCTGATACAGATTATACTCTTTTTCCTTTTCTTCAGTAATAGGTTCGCCGTTCAAGTCTCTACATATGGTATGGGAAAGAAAAGGTTCGTGAGAAACTACCACTTGCTGATCCTGAGAAATCACCACGTCTAGCTCCAGGGTAGTGACTCCTAGCTCAACGGCTTTAATAAAAGCCGGAATAGTATTCTCAGGTAGTAAGCCACGACAACCCCGGTGCCCCTGTACGTCGAGAGAGGTAGTAGAAGATTGGGCTACTGTCGCCAACGGAATTAGAATTGAGAAGAAGATAGTCAGTGTGGAAAGCTGGTTGAGGTTCATGTTAGCGCACCTCGAAGTTAGCGGTACCAATAATGTATTCATCGGCATAAATTTCTACTTTATGGCGTCCTTCGGTATAATCGCTGCCCTTTTGGTATAAAAATGAAAGGGCTTGCCCAGTATTATCAAACAGAATATCTTTTTTCATAGTATAGAAGATTTCTTCGCCGTCCAACATAAACGTACCTGATCCTTTGGCAACATCAAATATTACACTACCGTCAGGCTCAACAACGCGGACGTAAATATCCCGCCCCTTAATTTCGGCTACATCATTTTTAGCAATATTGAAAGTAACTTGCAACTGCTCTAATTGATTACTACGATAGCGGTCGCGCTCTTTGCCTTTTCCCCGATTGTTTAACCCAATCACCTTAATATTCTCGGCTTCTAACTGGGAGGCCACGGCTACTTTCTCCGCCAGTTGCTCATTGTTAGAGTTAATCTCAGTGATGGTCTTATTTAACTCTTGCTGCTCTTCTTTCAACTCTGTATTTTCAGCAAACAACACTTCGTTTTCCCGCTGGAGTTGGGCAATCTCTTTATCCTTATTAAGCAAAAGCTCTCGATAACCTTCCACCCGGGCACTAATCTGATTGTATCGTTTTTGGGCTAAGACCTGGTCGTTTTGTAACTGCTCTTTCTCTTGTTCCAAGGTCTCCCGAATGAGCCGCAGTTCTTCAACATCGCCCCCCAGCTTTTGTATTTCCTGAATCTTTAGGTCGAGCTCATTACTAATGGATTCTAGTTTGGCGTAGGTTTCCTGTAGCTCCGTTTGGCTGGTTTGTAGTTCAGTAGTTTTTTCCTCGTTGTTCTGATAAAATAGAAAAAGCACTACAAGGTTGGTCAGCACCAGTAGCCCAATGACGATCAGTAGTATTTTTCTTTTATTTGAGCCGGAATCAGTGGTCTCTTCCATAAGGATAATTTGTTGAGTTGAATTGAATACCTGCTATTTTAGAAAAAATTCATCATTCGTACTAAAAAATGCAAATACTAAACGAAAACTATTGGACTGAGCGCTATCAATTAGGAAACACAGGGTGGGATACGGGTAGTATCACCACTCCCCTAAAAACGTATTTTGATCAGCTATCAGACAAAAATATAAAAATTCTGATACCCGGCAGTGGAAATAGCTACGAAGCGAGCTATCTTTTTAAACAAGGTTTTTCTGAAGTGTATATCGTGGATATTAGCCAGTATCCGCTAACAAAGTTTAAAGAACAGTTCCCTCACTTTCCATCCGATCAGATTTTGCATCAGGATTTTTTTGCGCTGAGCGAATCATTTGACCTGATTGTAGAACAAACGTTTTTCTGTGCGCTTAATCCTAAGCTACGTCCTGCTTACGTCAGAAAAATGTATGAATTACTTAACATCCGCGGAAAACTTGTTGGGCTACTGTTCGATGATCCGCTTTACGACGATCATCCGCCATTTGGAGGCAACCGGGAGGAATATCGTCAGTATTTTACGCCTTACTTTCATTTTCAAACGTTTGAGACTGCTTACAATTCCATTCCACCCCGCCAAGGGCGTGAGTTGTTCATTAATTTAATGAAAAAGGAGCACATCAAAGATTGAAGCGATTTAAAGTTTTTACAAAACGATCGCGTTACTAGTGATGATTTTCAATGCTTTATGAAGAAAATCTGGCTCAAATTTTTAGCGTGACTTTTGACTAGCTTCTACATGACTTAAATAGAAGTGATTTAAAGTATTAGTTGAGCAAATAAAAAAGACTACGGAAGTTTGTGAA
>CAKZYA010000046.1 GCA_937883755.1 uncultured Flammeovirgaceae bacterium
TTCACAAACTTCCGTAGTCTTTTTTATTTGCTCAACTAATACTTTAAATCACTTCATTATCTTATTTTACAGCATATACTTATAGCAAGATTATCGAAGAAATTGATATAGTTTAGACCCAGTATATTACTAATTTGAAAGCCTGCAAACCATTTTGTTAGCATTTTTTTAATCAGAAGTTCTTTTTTTTGTAAGATCCTATTTGTTTATTTGAAGTTTAACTTAACCAAAGTTTAGCCTGAGAGTCACAAAATAGGCTATTTTACTAACGTGAGACTACCTAACCTTTTCATCCTATGCATTATGCTGAGCTTAGCAGCTTGCATTCCTAATAAACAGCTGGTATACTTTCCCAATCCAGAGTTTAATACTCAGACTCCTACATTAGCCTACAATAATAGGCAAACTTACCGACTACAACCACGAGACGTTCTGTCGGTCAGAATTAAAACCTTAGATCCTGATACTGAGAAGTACTTTAATGTTCAACCGGAAAATGGATTTGTTAATTTTAATCCCGCTGGGTTTTACATCAACGGCTACTCTATCAACTCTGATGGTGAGATTACGCTTCCCGAAGTAGGTAGAGTTCAGATAGATGGCTTGACTCTAGAAGAAGCCGAAATTAAAATACAAGATGCAATTAGTGGCTACGTTAATAATGCTACTATATTAGTTAAACTAGTAAGTTTCAAAATAGCTGTTTTAGGCGAAGTGAGAAACCCAGGCTACTTTTATATATATAACGAACAGGCTAACGTGCTGGAAGGATTAGGGTTAGCTGGTGACCTAACCGATTTTGGCAATCGCGAGAATATTACCTTAATCCGCCAGACGGACGATGGTAACGAGGTAGTACTATTGAACCTTAAAGACCCCAAACTGCTTGCCTCTCCTTATTACTATCTCCAGCCTAATGATGTAGTCTATGTACAGCCACTACGAGCAAAGCAGACCCGAAGCAATCTTAACACACTTACCTTACTGAGCGTCTTCTTTGGAGCTATTTCTTCTACGATTCTTATCCTAAGATTTATTGAATAACTATGGAAGATATTGATGTGCGCATTATTATCCGCAAGCTTTTACGAAAGTGGTATTGGTTTGCATTATCTTTAGTAATAACGCTAGGATTGGCTGCCCTATATCTATATATAGCAGAAAAAGAGTACTCTATAGCGGCTACTATTCAGTTAAAAGACCAAAACCTGGGCGACAAAGGAACTGCACAGGAGAAATTCCTTAGTGGCTTTGAATTACTAGAGTCAGATGCCGAGTTAGAAGATGAAATAGGGATTTTAACTTCCTACTCTACTATTCGCCAGAGCCTGGAAACACTTGGGTTTGAGACTAGTTATTACTCCTATCCTACTGCGCTCAGTTGGGTCTCTACCATGGTGAGCAATGAGATGTACCCTTCTCCTTTTCGTGTAGAATTAGACTCGGCAGGTACACAACTACTATATACTCCCATTTACATCTCTTTCCCCGACGAGCAGCATTATCGGATTACCCTAGAAACTGAAGAGGATCCTATTTGGGTTCAAGACGGAGCAACGCAACATGTGGTTCCTTGGTACGAAGAACTCGCACTAGATACAACCCTACAGATTGACCAGCCATTACAGTTATCTTACTTGAGTATCTTTCCTGAGATAGTTAATCCAGTGCAAATGATTGACAAAGATGTCAGTTATTATGTAACTATCCGTAGTTTAAGTGACGTAACTGATTACTATCAAAAGCAACTGGGGGTAGAAACAATATCTGAAAACTCTAATATTGCTCGTTTAAGCTTAAACAGCTCAGTACCTCGCAAAGAGATGGATTTTCTGAGTCGCCTGATGGAAGTGTACATCAATAATGATTTATCCAAGAGAAATCAATTAGGGAAAAATACTATTGAGTTTATTGACTATCAATTAGCCAGCGTGGCTGATTCCTTACAAGATACAGAAGGAAGTCTGGAAGCCTTTCGGGCAAGAAATCAGGTAATTGATGTAGGCGTAACATCTCAGAATCTTACGGAGCAACTTTTTTCTCTAGAAGAAAAGCAAGCGGAGCTAAGTGTACAAAACGAATATTATAAATATATGGCTCAGTACCTGGCCTCCAATAATAGTATTGCCGATGTAGTTGCCCCCTCTTCTGTTGGTATTCAGGATGAATTACTAAATAGCCTACTTATTCAGCTTGCCAACCTGAACGAGGAAAAAATTGCGAAAGATTTTAGTTCTAATCCTAATAATCCAGTTCTACGGATAGTGGAACGCAAGATTCAAAATACAAAACAGGCTCTTATCGATAATATTGATAATTTGATTAGCTCAAATAATATCGCTTTACGAGAAAATAAGCGGCGGGTAGCTAATATTCGGGCAACCATGAGTAAGTTACCTCAGAATGAACGGAACCTTACCGATATAGAACGACGCTTTACATTCAACGATAACATTTATAACTATCTCCTACAAAAGCGGGCTGAAGCTGGCATAGCCATTGCCTCTAATATACCCAATAAAACCGTCATTGATAATCCTCGACAAATACGTAAGCAACCAGACAGCCCTAATACGCTCTTCATTCTATTGTTCGCTATACTACTCGGCTTAATTGCCCCAGCTGGATTCATCTTCATCAACGACTTCTTCAGATTAAAAGTAGAAAGTGAGGATCAGCTAGCTCAATGGACTAATATACCAGTAGTTGAGCGCATAGCCCAGGTGAAAGAAAAGGAGAGAAGAAGACCCTACATGGGAGAAGGGTATCTAGCCCATGCATTCCGTTATATTCGCCACCATGTAGAAGTTATGCGACTTAGCCATGAAACACAAGTGATTGGAGTTACTTCCGCCAAAAGTGGAGAAGGAAAAACTTTCGTAGCTAAGAACTTAGCTGAGTCCTTTGCTCAGGCGGGTCGTAAGGTGCTACTTATAGATGCAGACTTACATCAATCTACCTTATCCAAGTTAGCAAGTTTGCGGCAAATTACTGGATTAAGCGATATGCTCCAGCAGCGGGATGAAGTGATTATTCAAAAAACGGCCATCCGTGAGTTACATATTATCGGGGCAGGTAGTAATCACCCTAACCCTTCAGATCTATTTGCGGGCAATACCTTTAGAGCTACTATGACCGAACTCAAACAACAGTATGAGTTTATTATTTTAGACGCTCCTCCGGTAGGAACAATCGCAGACTATCTGCTGATGAGTACGACGATTGATTATACGTTATGGGTAATTCGCCACGAACACTCTCAACGAGATGACATACAGCGGTTAAACAAGTTATTTCACCAAAACCGTTTAGATGTGGGCATTGTATATAATGGTGCTCAGCGAACGGATGTATACACTGGATATTACAACAAGAAATCCTTTAAGCAGAGAAACGTGTGAGCTTAAGAAAGAAGTCTGCCGAAGGGCTAAAATGGTCATTTCTCGAGACAGTAGGGATCAGATTATTTTCTGTATCTACGTATTTCGTTCTAGCCAAGATATTGGATCCCACCGCTTTTGGACTGGTGGCTCTCACCAACACTTTTATCTTTTTCAGTGAAGCATTTGTTGACCAAGGGTTTGTCGCTGCACTAGTTCAAAAAAAAGATTTGTTACCTAAACACCTTTCATCTGCCTTCTGGGGAAATCTAGTATTGGGTGGATTACTTTTTTTTCTAACTTATATTGGTTCGCCCTGGATAGCCTCTCTGTATGGTGAGCCTATGTTGACAGACATTCTAAGGGTACACGCCATCACTTTCGTTATTTCTGCTTTTGCTAAGGTACAATTAGCCCTATTACAAAGAGAACTAAAACTTAAGACCATTGCAATAGCCCGAACAATTGCCATTGTGATAAGCTGTACGGTCAGTATTTTTCTTGCCTACCAAGGATACGGAGCCTGGAGCTTAATTTTCCAGCAACTTATCTTCAATTTCTTACAAACGGCTATTCTGTGGATTCTAGGTCGTTGGGTACCCTCTTTTGTTTTTTCGTGGGAATGCTACCGGAGTATCTTTTCTTTTGGATCGAAAGTGATGATGAACCGCTTTGTAATGTACGTGATTCGGTATGCTGACTCACTATTGATTGGCTATTTTCTAGGCACTGAATTGTTGGGCTATTACTCATTTGCCCAAAAGATATTTATAACCTTAACTGACCTGATAAACTTGACTTTTACCAAGGTTACGTTTTCGGTATTTTCTCTTCTGCAAGACCAAAAGCAGAGAATTGCTAGTGAATTACGTAAATTTATTGACCTTACCGCAACGGTAACATTCCCACTGTTTTCTGCCACTTTTGTGTTTGCCCCTTATGCTGTCCCCTTACTATTCGGAGAGAAGTGGCTGCCTAGTATCTCTATTATTCAAGTTTTCTCATTTGCTGGAGTACTGATTTGCTTTTACTCTTGTTTCAACAACCTGCTCGCTGGCCTTGGTAAAGTAGGCCTAAATCTGAGAATAAAAATCGTTTATCTGCTTCTTAGCCTTGTGTTAATCTTTTTTGCTGTACAGATCTCAATTGAAATGGTAGCAGCTACTTATATCATCAGCATGACTATCACCCTTATTATTATACTTTTCTATGTTAGTCGATTCATCAATTTAAACATAGGATACTATACAGTAAACATTCTCAAGCCCCTAATTTTCAGTATTGCTTTAGCATTAATAGTATATTTATCTTCTCAATTGATAGTAAGAATTACATTACCTATTTTAGCCGTGCAAGTAGTATTGAGCGGGGCTGCTTATGTAGGCTATCTTCTAGTAACTAAACCCAATATAAAACAACAACTAGGACTAGCCTTTAATAGGAAGCCCGTAGAGGCTAAGTAATTCGTTCTCAAAAACATTCCTGGCTAATAAGTATCAAACAGAAGGTGCAGGTAGATAAGAACAAAAGATACCAGTTACTTTAGGTGAATATCATAAGGGGGTAATCCATTAAGTCGCAGAAACAAGTGTTAAAACTGTATTCTTAATGAAATTCAAGCTTTTTTACTAAAAGGACTGGGTGTATGAATAAACCTATCTTCATTTTAGGCTGCCATAAATCAGGAACTACACTAGTTAGAAACCTACTAGATGGCTCTCCAGGTACATTTGCTATCCCAATTGAGACTCACTTTTTCTCTCACATTGGGTTAGGGGTAGCCTACGAATTAGCATATACTTTGCCCAAACGCTTAAAGTTTGATGAAGTGGCTCACCGACTATGCATGGAGATTAAAGAATCAAATGACAAGCCATCTAGCCAAATGAAGTGGGGTGATAGCTTTATCCCAGGAAGTTGGAATATAGATGCTTTCTACTCTTATCTATATAAAACAGGGAAACCATTTTTTGATGCTTATGACCTAAGGGCGTTCTTTAATTGTTTTGTACAAGCCATGTATTTAAGCCTATTTGGGGAAATCCCCTCAGATAACATTAAATTTGTTGAGAAGTCTGTAGAAAATGCGGAGTTTGTCCCAGTAATTCAAAACCTGTATCCTGATGCAAAGTTTGTGCATGTAGTTCGCAATCCTTATGCAACGTTAGTAGCACTACGCAGATTTAAATATGTAGTGGGAGGACACTACCCCTTTATAGCACCTCTGTTACAAAGCATGGAAAACTCCTACTATTATCTCTACAAAAATCAGCTTCATATAAATAATTACTTAGTTGTCCGTTTTGAAGACTTACTAACTAACCCACCTGAAGTAATGAAAAAAATTGCTACTTTTTGCGGGATAGATCTCAACGAAATATTATTAAAGCCTACATTTCTTAATGGTAAAGATTGGTTGGGCAATAGTATGAGTGGTAAAGACTTTAAAGGGATCTCTACTCACCCCATCCATAGCTGGATAGACGAGATTAACGAACTAGAAATCCGTATGGTAAATCTTCTATTTCCGCATATTTTGCGAGATTACCAGTATGATAAGGTCGGTAATGCAAAATATCCCCTCCTAAGGTTCAAAGGAGAATCTATGCCCAATTACATTGCAAACAGATTTTATGCTAAGTCAACAGCTTATATCCGTGAAGTAAATCGCGACATACAGCAAAAGAGGTATGCCAAGTATCGTGCGGACTTTCCAAAACCTGCAGTACAATCACCTACTATACAGTAGTTGTATGTTTTCTAGATGGCAGTAAGCAAAGCTAAAAAGCGACATAAGTTCTTTTTGATAAATAATAATATAAATTGCAATAGCCAGTATATTCAATTCACACAGATGTAAGAAGAAATCAATGGTAACACCACTGATGGTACTACCGCTTTTTTACTTCAACTTTATTATCTCCTACTCAGATTAATCTATCCTAGATAAACCCTGCTTAAACATTCAATGACGGTATTCTTTTTTCAGCGTAAGCCTATTCCCAAAAAAACATTTAGTATTGAGGTACTCTTTGATAGTCTCAGAAAGCACCTTCCGGATACACTTCAATACCAAGTGGTCAGATCAAGCTTTGTGAATAGCGGCTGGGGAAAGAAACTATATAATACGTTTGAAATACTTTTTAAATCCCAAGGAGATATCAACCACATTACTGGCGATGTGCATTATATCGCCATTTTTATGAAAAAGAGAAAAACGATCCTAACTATTCATGATCTAAACCTTCTTAACTTACCCTCTGCATTCAAACGGACTATTCATCGTTGGTTTTGGCTCGAGATACCCATAAGAAAGTCGCAAGTAGTGACAGTTATTTCGCAAACTACCAAAGAACAGATATTACAGCATACTCACTGCCCCCCTGAAAAAATACGGGTTATTTATAACTGTGTATCCTCGGCCTTTAAAGCTCACCCAAAAGAGTTCCGCGAACGAGAGCCTATTATACTACAGGTTGGTATTAAACCTAATAAAAATTTGGGACGGGTAGCTGAAGCTTTAGAAGGCATTTCGTGTCAGCTAGAGATTATTGGTAAGCCCTTGGAAAGGGACTTAGCACTCTTAGAGAAATATAAAATTAACTATAGATGGGAAGTAGATTTAACTAATGAGCAGGTGGTTCAAAAATACATTGATTGTGATATGTTAGTTTTTATCTCTACTTACGAGGGCTTTGGCCTTCCTATTATAGAAGCAAATGCTGTTGGGCGTCCTGTAGTGACTAGTAACATATCTTCCATGCCAGAGGTAGCAGGTGATGCTGCCCATTTAGTAGATCCTTTTAGTGTCTCTTCTATCCGTTCAGGTATTGTCAAGGTGATACGAGAGCCATCTTATCGGGAACAACTCATTAAGAATGGCTGGAATAACTGCCAACGGTTTATGCCCTCGACAATAGCTGCTGCTTATGCTCAACTTTATCAGGAAGTATTTGAGCAAACGCGCTAGTTCGTAGTGAGCTGTAAAAAGCTTTAACTAACAAAAGTCCAGGGAAGATTGCTTGTGTAGTCTCAAGATAGTTATCAAAAAACGAGATTGATAAAAGAAAAACAAAAGATAACCCTACTCCAAACGACAAATAAGCCGACTGATATTGTTGGTTACTACGATAGCGCAAATAGGCTTTACGCATCTTATACACAAGCACAATTAGATAGATGAATAAAGCTATTAAGAAAACTAATCCAAACTCGGCAAATATTGATAGTAAGGAAAAAAAAGGGCGATGCATGGTGGAGTTTCCAAATCGGTTAGTGTTGGAAGAGTAGGCATTCCAGATAGAATAGCCGTACTCTTTCATAGGTTCGGATATTGTATTGGAAAAGAATGGCACATATTGATCAAAATACTTACCTGAACTCATGAGCCCAGCTCGACTTAAGTACTGTCCGGGTCCTAGCCCTACTAGATATACATGAGGGTATTCCTGAGGCATATCGATAACTGTTCGATTAACCACCTCAAACTTCGGAGAATCCTGATTACTATAGAGCGTAATGAAAATATTAGCCGTGGTAAACACGCCAGGGAAAATAATACCTAAGGGGAGGATAAGTAATATCGCAAGTACCACAGCCGAAATAAGCCTACCTATATTGCTAAATATGAGATTTCTACGATAAAGGAACAGAGTAACAATGGCACTGAACACCAGGCTTATAAAAATATGAAGGACTCCTGCCAGCATAAGAGCAATTAATCCGATTAGAAAAGAGCCAATGCCTCGGCGATGAACAAGTACATTGGGAATTAGAAATACTAAGAAGAATACCAGATTAATGGCTAACATCTGGTTGCCAAACCCTGGTTCACCACCCACAAAGGTCAATAAACCAATAGTTCCTTGCACCGCGTCGCCTGGAATAATATCAAACCGACCAGTGAGAGCAACAATAGTGAATTGGAAAATACCGACGAGCCCTTGTATAAGAGTGGCGTAACTCAGTATGCGAGCGTATTTCTCATAGGAGTGTTCATATCTTACAAAGTCTCCTTCAATGAGTAAAATAAAAATAAAAGACCCATAAGTAAGCAGCGAAACAGCAGCGTTACTGGTTAGGAAATCAGTACCCGTAATCTGGTTAAGTATTACGTAGAAAGTTATAATGACCGTATACACAAGAGTAATAATCACCAGCCGCTTTAAGGTGTTCCCGGATTTGGAGCGAATGAGATACCAAATTAGGCAAAAGGCAGGTACTAGATATCCGAGAGCGCGATAAGGGAGTAATGTTACAATCAGCGCAATTACAAATGTTTCGTAATAATGTTTCGCAGCGAGTCGGTTCATAGATAATAACGCTTAAATTTTTCCAGGTTCACTCGCCAAATTTGTAACCAAATTCAGCAATGTCATACTGAAACATCCTCTCCACGACCGAAATAGTATCAGCGTCATAATACGCAACGTACTTCTTATGCTTTCTTCTATTAATCTGTTCTATGGTAAGGGCTTCTACATTCGGTAGCTTAAGCTCTATAAGCGTGGGAATCAAGTCATGGTCAATATCCTCAAGACGAATAACTTTATCAACCAGAATACCACCTTTATCATCACTAACATAGCGATCTAGCGAGCACAAACCATATCGGTACCATTCATCATTGAATTGATCTTTTTCATAATCTGACAAACCTTCAACCGATAGAACCCACTCTTTAAAGGATGGTTTTTTGGTGAAGTAGCGTTGCTTGAATTTTTTCAACCGATCTTTTATCTGATTTTCTAACGTCCCAGCTACAAGCACCTTCGTCCGTTTACCTGAGTATTTCATTTCGTAAAGCGAAACCATTTTATCCCACGGGTTACGAATGAACACAAATTTGAAAAAGTCATTGTAGTTCCAACCTTTCTTTTCAAATAGTGCTTTAACTCTTTTGGGAGACATATGCGAAGTAAACTCACTACTTTCATCCGACCTATTATCCTTAATGTCTGAATAAGGATCTAGCATTTTTCTAACACTCTCTGAACCTGTTTTAGGATTGGCAAAAAAAATATATTTATAATCAGTTGAAATTCGCATAGGGTCATGTTTAGGTTATTTCAAATACCTTAGCGTAGTATTATTTAATGTAGAGTTTATCTGTTTTGGTTTTCAAAGAAGATAGTTCTTTGCTAAACATCTAATACGTGAGATATCGTATTCAAAAAACGATCTACTCGATATGTCTGATCATATTTTCGCCTGCCTACCTCACCAAATCTTTTGCGTACTGGAATCTTTTCTATTAATTCTGCTAGCGCATTGCTTGTTGCTTCCGGATCTTTAATGGGCACTAAAAGGCCGGTTTCTTTATGATCTACAATACTGGCAATTCCTCGCCACTCAGTTGCTACTACTGGTAACTCAAACATCATGGCCTCTACCACCACATTGCCAAAAGACTCGCATTCATAGTAAGAAGGGAAGCAAAAAATATCAGCCTCCCTAAAATATTTCCACTTTTCCTCTCCAGTTTTTATACCTACTAAGGAGACAATATCCATCAAATTATGCTGTCGACAATAATTTATTACCTGCTCTTCAAATTCTAAAGAGTTAAACCCACCTACTAAGTTTACTCTGATCGAGAGCTTTCTTTCTTTTAGTAGCTTAGTCGCTTCTAGTAGTACCATCACTCCTTTAGTCTCCTGTATAATACCTACATACAGAATAGTGACGCACTCTTTTTGAGGTCGATGAATAGGTAGATATTCTTGGGCTGCATCTTCTAGCCCGTTAGGCACTACCATGGTTTTCTTCGCCTCAAAATATCCTCCGTCATCAGGATTTAACTCGGATAAATGAATAGCTAATTCAGGCCTACAATACACGTATTTGGCCAGTTGTTTAAGAGGAAATGGCTGGCGGTCAACTACTCCCGAAACCCCTGCTGCCCGAAAATGCAGAATTGTTTTTTTGAAAATGAGACGAAGAAAAAAAAGAATAAATATGTCACGGGCTACTGGCGTAAAATTGAATCCCCCGGGCATATAATAAAGTATGTTAATTTGATAACGATACTTGTAATAGAATGCTTTAGCTACTATTTCAATCATATGCAATAGCTTACTAATAGCAAAGGTGCCTACCGATGATAAGGACTTAGAAAAGGCCATACGGACATGGTAGATCTTAATATTATCAAACCTTGCGTTGACCAATCGCTCGGTCATCATAGCTTGCCCATAGTAGGGGGGAGGAGTAATCCCGACTACTAGTATCTTTTTCATGTAGACTATTAATTATCAAGAAAGTCCTATCAATGATCTATTTTGCTAGAAAAGCGGGTACCGCTATTCAGCAGTGGATTATTTAGTGGTAGAAGATATTATTTCCTTTGCACGCTCAATAGAATAAGAAGAAGCGGCAGATTGCATCTCACGATAAATTTGCAACATTTCAAGAGCTTTCTGTTGCCAAGTATGCCGTTTCGCAAACTGGTAAGCATTCTCTCTCATATTCTCATATTCATTTGGATGTTCGTACATGTAGTTGATAGTTTCCCCTACCACCTGTTTACCCTTAGGTATCAGTTTAAATCCCATTTTATTAGGGAGGAACTGGTTAGCCCCATGTATATCTAGCGTGATGATAGGAAGTCCGAAGCTTGTCGCTTCCAATAGTTGACCGCCAAAGGCACTCCGTAGCGGGGTATAAAGCAGCGCGTGATGATTAGCGTATTGTTCTTTAAGCTGCGTATAGGATTGATATCCTACAAATCGAACTTGCCGTGATAATCCCAAACGTCGGACTCGCCAGCGATAATAAGACAGTAGTGGTCCACTTCCTACTACAGTGAGATAAACACGGTCATTATCTGCTTTTCTCAGCCCATCTAACACTAATCCTAGTCCCTTTTTAGATATCAACTTTCCCACCCACAAAAAATTAAGCCTATCTTTTGTAAAAGAAGGTTGATTGCTAACTTGGGGTCTAAGCTCTTGAATTCCCATATCTAAGAAGTACCGAATATCCTTAGCCCCGTACCTTTTAGCCCAATTAAATGTTTCTCTATTAGTCACTAGCACCACAGAAGCTTTTTGCAGGCATTGCCGTGTATTTTTAACTCTATGCAACAGTAAGTATTCAGCTATGCTCCGGCATGACTCCCTAAACCAACCAAAGCCTATGTATCTCTTGAGCAAAATTGGTATTTTCTCTCCACCTCCTATTGGTCCGAAGATGAATGGTACGCCTAGCTTCCACATATGAGAACCTAACTGAATAGACCCATAAGAGACATGGTGAACTACATCAAACTTAATCTGATGCTGCATTGTAGCAGCGTGGCGATACGCCTGGTATTGCCAGACCAGATAGTGGAGATACAGAAAGGGGTAGGGCATTTTCTCACAAAGAAATTCCAGCCACCGCCAAACTTTAACGAAAACAAACTCTACATTATCAATCGACTGCTTTTTAGTAAAACCAATAATAGCTTCTCGATGGCGCAGACTAGTGAAACAGCAGACTTTTAACCCCTGACGAGCCAAGCTTGCTGCCCAATTCCACCCTATTCCAGGTTCGCTACCACGATTGGGGGCACAGGCATACGCTGAAAGAAGGATGTGCATAGCTAAAGCGTATTAATAAAATAACGTAATATACGCATTAGCTAATTATCTCAAGATTTTTATGTAATTAAATTGTCGTTGATGCAAAGGTTTTAGATTTCCGGTCGAGCCATGATTGGTAAATCTCCTCGAAGGTAGATTGTAGATTCTTTGTAATATCCCAATTAGGATAGTGGTTCTTCATTTTAGATAAATCTGAGATATAACACATGTGGTCACCTTCTCGATTTTTATCTACGTACTCAAAGTTCATTGGCTTCCCGGAAATACTCTCAATCAGACTAAATGCTTCCAGAATAGAAATAGAGTTATCTCTTCCACCACCTATATTATAAACTTCTGCCACACGAGGAGCCTTAATAAACTCATCAATAAAACGAGTAACATCGTACGAATGAATATTATCCCTCACCTGCTTGCCCTTGTATCCAAAAATATTGTATTGCTTTTCTTCCAGGTTACACTTGATTAGATAGCTCAAGAACCCATGCAGTTCTACCCCTGAATGGTTAGGGCCAGTTAGGCAACCACCACGTAAACAGCAGGTGGGTATATTAAAGTAGCGCCCATATTCCTGTACCATAATATCGGCCGCTACTTTTGAGGCTCCAAATAAAGAGTGCTTGGACTGATCAATAGTAAAATTTTCCTTAATGCCACTCTGATACTCAGCATCTGCATAATCCCATCGGGTATCATTTTCTACCAAGCGTAGGTTATTGGGAGCATCACCGTATACTTTATTGGTAGAAAGATGAACAAACACCGCCTCTGGAAAGAACCGACGGGTAGACTCCAGTAGATTCAAGGTTCCTACTGCATTAGTATCGAAATCATCAAAGGGGCGGCTAGCGGCCAAATCATGACTGGGTTGAGCTGCGGTATGTACAACAGCTTCCGGTTTTATGCCTTCCATAAAAGCTAGAACATCCTTTCGGTTGCGAATATCTAACTCTACGTGTTTGAAGTTCATATAATTTTCTTTCAAACGTTCTTGGTTCCAACGAGTATCCCCACCTGTACCAAAAAAATCAGCTCGCATGTTGTTATCAACGCCCAGCACCTGCCAGCCATCTTCGCAAAATTTCTTGACCACTTCACTTCCTATGAGTCCACTGGACCCGGTTACTAACATTGTTTTCATAGTTAATTTATTTTTACCTGCTGCAATGACGGTTTAAAAAGATGCTTGATGAATAAATAGATGAAGTATGAATTGGTAAGCAAATACCTTCGCCATAATCGTTTAGGCTCCTTAGTTAAGCGATAGAGCCATTCCAATCCGTTGTTTTGCATCCAAGCCGGAGCTTGGCTTACATTTCCCGCGTGAAAATCGAAAGCGGCACCCACCGCCATCATTACGGCATTTACCTTTCCTAAGTGATTGGCTACCCAAATTTCTTGTCGGGGGCAGCCTCGACCCACTAGCACTATATTAGCTCCTGAAGCGTTAATCTTATCAATATCTTGCTGATCTTCTTCAGGAGTAGCTTCTCGAAAGCGATCTGGATGAACACCACAAATTTGCACTCCAGAGTACTCAGTCTCTATAAAGCGAATTAGCTTGTTAAGGGTATCTTCTTGGCTTCCATATAAGTATACTTTCAGTTTTTCTCGAGAAGCTTTGGCTAACACATGCAAAGTAAGGGTAGGACCGTATACTCGATCTTTTAAATTAGCTCGGTAGAAATAGTTTAATGCCCACCGGATAGGTTGTCCATCCGGTACTACCATATCAATTTGGTTAACTTTCTGGTTTAAATCTTTATTCCAAACAGATTCTACCAGACCATGCACTGCTAAAGCTGACAGACCATAGCTGTTGTTGATACGAGCATGATCAATAAGAATATCCGATGCAGTTTCGTAATCAACTAAAGAGTAATTAACTGAAAATAGATTTCTCTTGGGTTGCGTAGCTATATCCGTAGGCATTTTCTAATAGTTTAGGTTTTTTGGTCGTTGTGTGGTTCACGCTGAAGTACTAGAGAAAAGTTAGCAAAGGTCTAAGTTAACCTGTACAGCGTACTTAGTGGAATTAATACGCGTTCTCTTCTCCTTTCACCATATTATACATAGTAAGCCAAATGATTTTCAGGTCAAGCATCAAACTCCAGTTCTCCATATATTGTAAGTCATATTCTACCCGTTTAGCCATCTGATACACCTCGCGGGTTTCACCTCTATAGCCATTAACCTGAGCATAGCCAGTTATACCAGGGGTCACCCAGTGTCGCATAGAGTAGTCTTTAATTACCTTAGGATATTCTTCCAAGTGTACTATCAGGTTAGGTCGAGGCCCTACTACCGACATATCTCCTCGTAATACGTTGTAGAATTGTGGTAACTCATCAAGACTGGTTTTCCGCAAAAAGGCTCCTACCCGAGTAATACGACTATCATTCTTAGTCGCTTGCTTTTGCCCTTCAGTATTTACTCGCATAGTACGAAACTTATAGCACCAGAATAGCTGATTGCTTCGTCCTGGCCGCAGTTGCCTAAACAAGATAGACCCTCGGGAATCAATCCGTATTGCCAGCGCAATTAGTGGAAATACAGTAACTGCTAACCCTAGTAGTACTAAAGATGAAAAAACAATATCAAACCCACGCTTGATCAGTACGTTGACCATCCGATAGAGTGGTATCCGGCGGCTGGAGATGACCGGAATACGGCTATCATCTAACAAATGGGTATCTAAACGCTTACGATAATCAATTCCATCTATATGGGGAATGACTCCCAAAAAGATAAAATGCTCATCGGCAAATTGCTGCAAATCTTCAAAATAAGCGTACTGATTATCTAGAGCATAATAAATTTCCTTTACTTGATGAGTTTGGCAAAAGTTTTTGACCTTTTCTAAAGAACCCAGATAAGAAATATTGGGTGAAATCATCTCTGAGGGTTGCTGGTCAAAGTAACCTAGTAGTTGCTGAGAAAGAGAAGCATTCCGATCAAAGTAGAGCATAAGCTCTAATCCACGGGTCGTTCCTCCTACTACTATTGTATTACAACGATTTATTGTAAGATGTCGAAAATAACGATAAACCTGCAGTAGAATTAGCTTAACTACCACTACGCTTACTACAGTGACAACGTAGAGCAACATACCCTCTGAAAGTTTCTCGAAAGGCAATTGGTAGCCTACCAATAGCAGCAATAGTATACTATATAAAACAGAAGCTACTGCTGATCTTAAAATGATTTTACGAGGTCTTCCCAGGTTTCCTATCTGATAAACCCGAGCGAACAAAGCTGCTAAGGCCCAGCAAATAGCTAAAATCACACTTAAAAACCGAAACGACTCTGGCGAGAAATAATTAAACAGATGAGAGTGCGTATATAGTTGGCTGGATACTACTAAAATTACTAAGCCATCTAAAATAAGCAGCAAGAGCGGAATAGCAGTAGAATATTGGTAATGTCGCACCCGACGCAAAAAATATTCCATAGTTAGGTTAGTTAATATAACATACTACTAAATATGAAGTACGTCTTACCTTCTTGATAGAAATAGCCTTCAACTGTAAGACTATTAAAAATTCTAATGTAGTGTTAGATAGCCTCAACTAAATTCTTCGGCACTTTTGAAGAAGGCTACTAAAAGTAGATAATACTTATTGATAAGCTTACTTATGCCCTTAACTAAGTTCAAATATATAAAACAAATTCAATATTAGTAACATAATTACCTATTTATTAAAATATTTTATTATTATATCCAATAAATTGTAAATATCTCTAAGTAATAAGCTGAAATACTCTATTATTTGAATTTTGCTATTTTTGCGATAGTACCACTTTTCATCATACGATAAGATGCTTTTAAATTGTTGTTTAAATAATAGAAAGCATTCACCTTATCACTTGTCCTCCCACCCTTTCAAGTAGTAGCAGTCATAATATTCTGTTTACTTTCAAAGTATATTTCTCCTGACTATTTGTAATTCTCTTTCTAAATCAGCTATAAAATCTATATTGCCAGGGTTAGTAACCGACTTCTCAAATGAATACCACAGACCGTCACCAGGGTCTAAGTATTTGCCGGAATGGTGGGGCATTTTAGCCGATACTTGCTCAGAATTAAAGTCTAATTGATACAGTGTGCTTAGTAGAGGTTTAGCTTTAGTCCAATCTAGTTTGTATTGGCGACTTTGCTTACCTCGCTGCTGGATGACCTCCAATGTGCGATGTAAAAATTGAGCAGTGATGATAAGTTG
Organism: uncultured Flammeovirgaceae bacterium; assembly: GCA_937883755.1. Lineage (GTDB taxonomy): Bacteria > Bacteroidota > Bacteroidia > Cytophagales > Cyclobacteriaceae > Tunicatimonas. Next base: position 16,186 of record CAKZYA010000046.1, read on the forward strand.
GGTTTGTTCATGATCAGAAGATTTTTCCAAATAGCGAATTCGCAACGGATACTCTTTTTTGGCGGCCTCGTATACTGCTTGGGTTAGCTCTTGCAACAGATATACCCAGTCATCTATCTGGTCGGGCACACCCATTATTTTCTGTCCATCAACCAATTCGGCAGTAATTATAAGTCCGCTTACTAGTGACTCAGCATCTTTCTCTTCTGAAGATAGTTTAGTTTTCAACCAAGATTCCAGTATGGTAGTATACCATACTGAGGGTAAGTTACCTACCCAGCTAAAATTGTTGTTATCACTGAATCCTTCTTCCCAAATTTCTTCTTTACTCAAATCATCCCGATCAGTGTATTCCAAACTATACTGCGCCTGAAGCCCCGCTGTGTCGAATTTCAGGTCAAACGAATAACGATGGCTATAAGGCGGTGGTACCGAGAGAGTTTCAACATAAACCGTAAGTCGCTGAATGGCTGAGAAATCTGACATCATCTAACAAAGATATCTAACTAGCTAATTTTTCCCGGCATACAGACATAATTCGTCCAATCTATTATGGCTTTCTGGCTAGATAGCATGATTTAACCTTGAAGCCACTGCTGGGTTTGGCTTCGCTGTACTTTTCCCGTAGGAGTTTCAGCAAATTGAGGCAAGTAGTGAATGGACTTAGGTACCTGGTAGGGCGCAAGTTGTTGCTGGACTTCATCTAGAATTCTCTTTTCCTGGCTATTATCCAAAAGCAAGCGGCTCTCCAGAATTAGAATGACCCGCTCACCCAATTTCCTATCAGGTAATGAACTAACCAGAAACCTACCAGAGAAATTCGCTTGGCGTAGTATTGGCTCTAGCACCCTCTCTACCTCCTCAGGAAATACTTTTACTCCTCCGCTATTAATCACCGAATCATAGCGGCCTAACCACCGAAACTGCCGGTCGCCTACTATCTCAACAAGATCATTTGTTACTACCCATGTATCACGAGTGACTTTACCCTTTATTTTCAGGCAATTCCGCTCATCAATGGCTATCTGATTACCTGCCAATACTTGATAGAAATTTTGATGGTGGGGAGTAAGTTTTTTCAAAGCAATGTGCGAGACTGTTTCAGTCATACCGTAGGTACTGTATACCGGAATCGTTAGTTCATGAGTGATTTGTGTTTCCAAAGAATTACTTACAGGAGCACCACCAATGATGATTGCCTTCATCTGATTCAGTGCCGCTGCCTCTTTCTTATCCAGTAGTGTCTGTACCTGTAATGGTACCATTGCGGCAAACTTAGGTAAAAATGGTAAATAGAGTAGGGGATTGGATGCAGGGCGTACAATTACCAAATCCATATTTGCCAGTAAGCTTCGTACCACCATCATCTTCCCGCCAACATATCGGGCAGACAGGCAAAGTAAAGATGAGTTGGATTCATCGAGTCCCAAAGCCTGAATAGTTGCTTGTGCACTGGCTACTATTTGGTCGCGATGAATGATGATTTTTTTGGGAGAACCTGTAGAACCCGAGGTAGCCTGCTCAAATGTAGTATCGCCCCGTAACCACTGCCAAGCGAATTTCAGTGCATCCGCTAAGCTTTCTTTAACTTCGTTGATATGAGGAATACTCTCTGCTTGGCTGATTTGCTCTAGTGTTTCACTACTAATCTGGTACTGATTTTCTAGATAAATTATACTCATCAGAATTGGGTTAGCCAGTACAGTAGTGCGATAAATAGCAGTAAACTAGCTACCAGATAGGTCTGAACTCGCCCCGTTTGAACCGACCGCACTAAATTACCTAATCTTGAGAATGAAGCTGCCCCCCCTCGAACTATACCATCAACTAATGTATGATCCAGCCACGCTAAAATATGAGCTACAATGACCGCGAGCATAGTAAAACTGTGTAGCATTCCATCTACTACCCGACGGTCAAGCCAACGACCTGCTTCTCCTAACCAAACTGCCGAACGAACCAGCACCGCTTGATATAGCTGGTCTAAGTACCAATTTTGTGCGAAGAATGCTATGAACTGATTTTGATAATCAGGTTGAGTGTGATATAGCCGATGCTTCTTTCCTGTTGGACGATATAATCCATAAGCCATGAGTAATCCTAGCAAACTGGCTCCTAACGCCACAATCGTAGTTACTTGGTGCCAATCAATTGCTTCAGCAGCTATTTTTACGTAATCCAGCGAGTTCCCTGGGACAGCGGGCAACTTAGTAGTTAACCCTTGAAGCAGCCAACTTTTATCCGTTAAGAATGGATTGATTGAGTAAACGATTCCGAAAGAAAGAAGGGCAAGCATAATCAACGGAACCCGCATCATCCAGGATGGTTGCCACGCTACAGGTCTATTAGTAGATTCTGTTGCCCTTAGTTTGCCGAAAAAGACGAGCAACACCTGCCGCCCCATGTAAAGAGCCGTGAGCAGTACGGTGGTGAAAGCCAGCATCGGTAAGATCCAGTGCCAACTCACGACCTCAGGGCTTTGGCTAGCCGCCCAGCCTAGTGCCCCGTTCAGTATGGCATCTTTAGATAAAAACCCTGAAAATAGAGGAATACCGACTAAAGCCGCGGCGGTGATTACATATACTACAAACGTAATCGGCATTCGGGTGCGTAAACCACCCATCCACCGCATATCCTGCGAATTGAATCCTTCCGGTTGGGAGGTGTTTTCCTGAAGATGAGCCATGCTATGTAAAATCGCTCCGGCTGATAAAAAAAGCCCTGCCTTAAAACTAGCGTGAGCGACCAAATGAAAAAAGGCCGCTTGGTACGCTCCAGTGCCCACCCCGACCATCATGTAACCCAATTGCGATACCGTAGAATACGCCAACACCTTCTTAATATCATGCTGCACTAAGGCCGTAATCGCTGCAATAAGAGCGGTAACACTACCAATAACAGCAATGGTGGTCAATGTGGTCGTATCTAGCAGTACAAATACGCGCAGTAATAAATATACTCCAGCAGCAACCATGGTTGCCGCATGTAGTAGAGCCGAAACCGGAGTAGGACCTTCCATTGCGTTCGGCAACCAAGTAAATAGAGGGAATTGGGCAGATTTACCGATGGCACCGAGCATCAAACCTAACCCAGCTACTGTAAGCCAGCCTACCGGAGCGGCATTTTCTATTAGCAAATTATTCACTCGGAAGTAGCTCAGCCACACTCCTTCTTCCGTAAAAACCGATTGTTGCATAAGGTACTCCAGCGTCTGTAAATCCAGTGTACCAAATTGCGACCAGAGGATTAGTAGGCTTATAATGAAACCAACATCACCCACGCGGTTCATTAGAAAGGCCTTAGTACTAGCCTGGATAGCTGCCGGACGACGATGCCAGAAACCAATAAGTGCATAAGAAGAAACACCTACTAATTCCCAAAAAATGAAGATCAGTAGCAGATTATCCATCACTACAATACCCAGCATAGCGAAAGTGAATAATCCCAGCAGGGCAAAGTAGCGGGCATAGTCTTCGTCGTGCTCCATGTAACGTACCGAAAATACGTGGACTAGTCCCGAGATAAACGTAACGACTACCAGCATTAGGGCAGCCACCTGATCAATATGGATACCAACGGTAAAGGGATAAGTAAAGCGGGCAACGGGAATTTCAAACCAAAGAGCGCGACTATGCAATGGCTCACCCCACCAAACCCACCAGAAAATAAGTGTAGCAGCCAGCACCGAGCCTAGCATAAAGCCCGACGCTACCCAACCCAGTAACTCAACTTTTCTCTTCCGAAAAAAAATAAGCCAGACAAAATTGAGTAAGGGAATGGCCAGCACCAGCAAGGCCAATAGTGTTCCATTACTCAGGGGAATAGGTTGATATAGTGCCGTATAATCCAAAAGGAAGTTGGTCTACTGGCGCCAAAGCTACGGGCAGGAAGGCAAAAAAAAAACCCTAAAGGCAATTGCTTCGAGGGTTTTTAAGTCAGTAGGTAGACTGATATGAAGAAATGTAATCTTTAATTCTTTAAGCTAATTCGTGAAAAGCGGCGGCAAAATACTCCATATCTTGCATAGTGCCAATACTTACTCGGCACCATTCTTTGTCATCAAAGCTCCAGGAACGAACACTTACGCCCCGCTTCAGCATCTCTTGCCGGAATTCCTCGCTATTGGTACGCAGTGGGAATAACACAAAGTTTGTGGTAGAAGGAATATACTCATAACCCGCGTCAGTAAGCGTTTTTAGTAGGAAATCCCTCGACTTTTGGTTCATCTCTTTTGCATAGGCGTGATACTCAGTATCCTGAAAAGACGCAATAGCCGCGGCAGCTGATGGACTGGAAATGTTGCCTGCACTATTGCTGTATAAACTCATTTTAGCAATTGCTTCGGGCTGAGCCAGCGTGTAGCCGATACGTAATCCCGCAAAAGCGTGTAGCTTTGAAAAAGTACGAGCGATAATTACATCGTAGCCTTCCGCCACCAAATCAGCCATCGAGTATTTCTTAGGATCTGGAGTATAATCGATATACGCTTCGTCCACAAAGACAGGCTTCTTCTTAGATACTTCCTTGCAGAAAGAGCGCAGCTCATCTGGATCGCATACCGTAGCAGTGGGGTTATTCGGATTACAGATATACACCAGACTATGGTCGTCTGATACGGCATCTGCCAAGCGATCAAGATCATGTACATAATCTTTCGTCAATGGTACGGTATCCCACTCAGCCCCGAGCGATTGAGACCGACGGATGAGCGACATGTATGTTGGATCAGCCGATAAAATTTTCCCTCCTTTTTGTCCGTAAGCCAGCGAAGCCGCCAGTAGCAATTCGGTAGATCCAGCACCCAACATTATCTGCGTAGGCCGTTTTCCCCAGCGGGTTTCTTCCACTTCGGTTAACTCAAAATGCTCAGCTAGTAGCTCGGCAAACATAGTTTTGCTCTCTCGCCCGTAACGGAAGCTAGTATCAATTTCGCCCATCAGTGCTTCCTTAGCCTTTTTGCTGGGACCAAAAGGATTTTCGTTGGATGAAATACGCGCCTTCAACTTGGGCATCTTCGCCAACAAGGCAGCCTCATCATCATACGGCGCGTACAGCCGGGCAGCAACTTGGTTAGATGCCTGAGCAAAATTAGTAGGTAGCGTACTGCTGAGTCCGAGCCCTCCGGCAAAAAGAGCACTGGATTTTAACCAGCTTCGGCGGTTCATGGAAGTTTGCATAGTGGCGGATTTCTATTCAGAAAGAATCATTGGTTATCTACGCAAATGTATAATAGTTTCAGTATGCAAAACAAGTTTATATCAAAATAAAATTCTGATTTTGGGATATTTTCTTATAGTTTATTACTTAATCAGGTTTAGTTTCAGATAGATTACATCGGTTACTGGGTTTTCGTAATAGGCTGGAATTTCATAGAACCCTAAATTATGGTAAAGCCTACGGGCTGATGTCATGCTTTTCAAAGTGTCCAGCACAATCTCGGCGTATCCCAGCTTTCGTCCCTCCTGAATAATTTGCTTTGCCAGATCAACTCCAATGCCGCTTCCTTGAAACTCGGGCCTAACGTAAAGTCGTTTCATTTCGCAGATCGAGAGGCTAAACTGACGTACTCCTACACAGCCAATTGCTTGATCGCCAACCTTAGCTAGTAAGATTCGCCCTGTATTCTCCCCGTACATTTGTGGCAATACAGCTAACTCCTGCTCAAATTTCTGATAGCTCAAATCAATCTCTAGCCAATCCGCATATTGTTGAAATAAACCTTGCGCCTGCTTGAAGTCTTGAGGAGTATGGGCAGCTTGTATTTGATAGTCAGCACTGGATGGTAACATACACCTGTGATCTTAATTTCTGCTAAAATTAGCCTGCGTTGCGGTATAATTCAATGCATTTTGTATGCTTGCAAGCAACTATGTGTGGCATCAACCTTATCATCGCTAAGAAAAATAATGCTTCCGATATGCAGCAAGCCCTGCATCGGATGATGCAGGCGAGTGCCTACCGTGGACCCGATGCTACCCAAATTCTACACTGGTCAGGAGCCCACCAACAAGCGTATTTAGGCGGTCAACGACTAAAAATTACCGACTTGGATGATCGCGCTAACCAACCAATGGTTTCGGCAGACGAACGCTACACACTGCTGTTTAATGGAGCCCTCTACAACTATCCTGAACTTCGTAATCAGCTTCTAAACCAAGGGGAAACCTTCCGCACTCAATCTGATACAGAAGTACTGCTAAAAATACTCATTCAGCAAGGAGAAGCCACGTTGCCCCAACTAGAAGGTATGTTTGCCTTGGCTTTTTACGATCGGCAAGAAGAAACTTTACTGTTATCTCGCGACCCGTTTGGCATTAAACCGCTTTACTACGCTGAGAATGAGCAGTTCTTTTTAGCATCATCTTCTTCTCAAAGCATTGCAGCCTCAGGGCTGGCTTCTACCAAATTAGATGCTTCGCAGATTGATCATTATCTCTACTTTCGCTACCCGCAAAAGGGGCGAACAATGTATCAAGCTATCCACTCATTAATCGAGGGTAATTACTTAGTATATAGTGCGCGATCGCCTACCCAAAATTATACTTTTCCCACAAGACATTTCTCAGATAAGCCAATATTAGAAGATATTGAAGTGAAGAAAACGGTAGAAGAACTACTAAAGGATGCCGTGCTTCGTCATCTAGCTACTGATGTACCTACCGGATTATTTCTGAGTGGGGGAGTAGATTCTACTCTACTACTGGCAATGCTACGCGAAACTGGATCACCACCTATTCCTACTTTTTCTATCGTAAACGATCCACGGGAAAAGTATTTCGGCACAGAGGATTATCGTTACGCCCAACTGGCTGCCCAGCAGTTTGGCGGATACCACCGAGAGGTAACTCTGAGTCTATCCCTATTTGAAAACAATTTTGAAGAGTTTATTCAGCGTACCGATCAGCCCGTAGGTGACAGCGGAGCGATGATGACCTATCTACTATCTCAGGAAGCTCAAAAGTATGTAAAAGTGGTACTTTCTGGGACGGGAGCCGATGAACTATTTGGGGGCTACAATCGTCACCAAGCTTATTACCGCTATCTCAAAAACTATTCAGTATTCAAGTTACTGGCTGGAACGGGCAAAAAGGTAGCTAATGTACTTCCTACTGGATTTCCGCATCCGCTCCGCAAATCGTTTCGCCTTACCAAAAAATTCGTCCAGTCGTTATCCACTCATCCTGAAACTACTTTTCTCCAATTCGTTGGTCTAACTGCGTTTAAAGATTATGCCCCGCCAGTCGAGCCCTCAGTAGTCTCATCAGAAGAAGGTTTTGTGGAAAAGTATTTATCATTCGCTCTAAAGCACGATCAACAAAACTATCTAATTGACGATGTATTGCAGGTGAGCGATACCGCCAGCATGGCACACAGCCTGGAGCTTCGTGTTCCTTATCTGGATACCCCATTGGCGCAATATGTTCAATCGCTTCCGGCAACATTTCGGCTAAAATACGGACGCAAATGGATTCTTCGTCAGCTGCTCGATCAGTATGGGGGAAAACCATTTACTCGCCGGGCGAAAGAAGGGTTTGGGCTACCATTTGGTCACTGGCTGAGAGAAAATCAGTCGACTACTATTCGCCAATATTTAGAGGATGATCACTTACCCATTTATCAACACCTTTCCTTTACCCTTATAAATCAACTGCTTACATCTCACCGAAAAAGCTACCAGGATTACAGTGCTGAACTATGGTCGGTGCTACTTTTATCCGCTTGGCTCGCCCGCCAAAATGCTTAGTATTTTTACCGGATAACTAATTCAACAATCTTCATTTTGCTTCGTTAATTAAATTGCCTATTATAACTTACTCAGCTACCTCAATGGAAGTGTAACTTTGTTAGGCAACTAATAAAAATCATCGTATTTTAAGCCCTTGTTTTTAGAAATTTTTATACCACACCCACACTAGGAGATTTATGCACATTCTTTATATCCATCAGTATTTCAAAACTCCCGAAGAGGGTGGTGCTATACGCTCATACTATTTAGCAAAAGGGTTGGTTGAAGCTGGGCACAAAGTAACGATGCTTACCTCGCACAATGAGCTGACTTACAAAAAAATGCTGGTGGATGGAATCTACGTACACTATCTCCCGGTACCTTATGCTCAAAATTTTTCCAAATGGAAGCGTATTCAGGCTTTCTTGTGGTTTGTATGGTACGCTTGTACGAAAGCACCACTATTCAAGCAGGCTGATCGAGTATACGCAACTTCTACTCCGCTCACCGTTGGGTTGATTGCACTATACTATCGCTGGCGTTTCGGCATTCCGTATCTGTTTGAAGTGCGGGATCTATGGCCCGAAGCCCCCATTCAAATGGGTATTTTTCGTAATCGCTGGCTGCAACGATTCCTACGCCGAAAAGAGAAACAGATTTATCGGAAGGCGCAGGCATTAGTAGCACTTTCACCCGAAATAGAGCGACATATTCGCCGGATAGTTCCTCACAAGCCACTTTACCTCATTCCCAACATGGCAGACTGTCAGTTCTTTCGTAAAGCCGAACGTAATATTTACCATGAGGTGCAATTCGGGGTAGAGAATAAGTTTGTAGTGACCTACTTCGGAGCCATTGGTACCGTGAATCATCTGGATTATTTACTCAATGTAGCTGAGGCCTGCCAACAGAAAGGTTTATCTGAAGTGCAGTTTCTAATTGCTGGTCAAGGAAGTGAACTACCTCTTTTGAAGAAAAGCGCAGAAGCTCGAGAAATCAGCAATATTTCTTTTATTGATCATCAAAATAAGTACGGTCTTCTGTCTTTACTAAACGTTACTGACGCGGTGTACATCTCTTTTGCTGACTATCCAGTACTTCAGTCAGGTAGTCCAAATAAGTTTTTCGATGCTTTAGCAGCGGGGAAAATGTGTATTACTAATACAGCGGGTTGGGTAGCTCAACTTATCGAGGATAACCACTGCGGTTTTTATTCACCACCGCGACAACCCGAAAAATTTGTAGCTCAACTTGCCCCATTTGTTACCGAACGAACTTTACTGGAGACCTGTCAGAGTAATGCCCGTTCACTAGCTGAACGAGAGTTTGCGAAAGAAAAGCAGATAGAAATACTCAAAAGTGCGCTAGAACCAACCCGTCAGCCAGCGAAGGTTATGGCCTATACTTCGCTTGTATAAAAATTTTCCGAGCATCTTCTGCCTTCATCACTTCAGGAAGGGCTTGATTCGTTTTTTCGCTGAAATCTTGTACGATCTGCCAGCCTAGCCAACGCCCTATTCTCCCCGGAATTTTAGTGTTAATTTCCAAGACGTTGGGTCGTTCACCTACGTAGCGAGGCTTCACCATGTGGCTAGTTTCGTACAGTAATTCATTATCAATAAAATGTGACCAGATCATCTGAGTGTTTTCTCCCACTACCTGCATATCTTCAGCATTATATCCGGCAATTAAGGTATCGGATAAGCAAGGCATCACTTGTTGCATAAAGTAGTAACTCTTACCATAGTAAATCATCTCCGCCAACAAGCTATTATCAGCCTGGTCAGTACGATTAAACTTATCTGACATTAACATAATAGCACTAGGAACGATATACTCAGGCTGGTAGCGGGTTAGCATGTAATCGTGTACTTTAGGTCGAAAGCGAGCTCCGTCGCCTACAAAAAAGTCCAGACTAATTACAATGATACTATCGCTCACCAGTATGTCATCTCCTAAGCTACCTAGCCCCGTAAACGTGGTATAAATCTTCGGGGGCTGAAAATTTGGATAGTAGTACTTGATATGACGAAATGCCTGTTCAAAATCCGTTTTTAGGGATTCGATGTTGGAAAAGGTCGCTTTTGTTTGCTGGTAGAGCGTATCGACATGAGGATCTTGGGTAATCCGAAAATATTCTTGGTAAAAAAGCGAATCTTGCGGGGTTCCGGTTAAATTCGCAAATCGCCGTAGGTACTGTTTGTGTGGTTGAAGTGCTTCTTGGATAGCTGAGGGGGATGAAGCTGAGAAGATTTTGTCCTCTAATTGAATGATCTCCACCTCGACAGAAATATCAGAGACATTTGCGGCGTTAGAACATTGATCGGATTGACAAGAAGAAGAAAAAGCCAGTACTAACCAGCAAAATATTAAAATCAGGCGCATACAAAGTTTCTTTGTTGGGAAAACGGATTATTCCTTAAAATAATTTATTGATGCTACGATACATTCTCCTACTATTTTTAAGTTTATCTTACATCAGCACTTTTGCTCAGGTAAAATTAGGGGTACAGTTGTCTCCTACGCTCAGTTTCAATCGCCTCGACGATGATGAAGCAGCAACTGGTTTTGATAATGACGGTATCGGTGGCCGACTGGTAGGTGGAGCTATCGTCGATTATATGCTACAAGAGAACTACTATGTCTCTAGCGGTCTTTTCTTTGTTCCCAAACGAGTAGGCGTCAGAAATATCGACAGTGGAGTAGAAGAAGCCTATCGGCTGCACTATCTTCAGCTACCGGCTACTATGAAGCTGTTTACTAACGAAATTGCCCTGGACGTACGCCTATACTTTCAGGCCGGATTTACACTGGATATGAAAATTCTGGAAGACAATCTCAGCGAAGACCCTCAGTTTATTAGCGAGTTTCGCCCTGTAGATGCGTCATTACTATTGGCTACCGGAGCCGAATATCAATTTGGTTACAGCACGATTCTATTTGGGGGCTTTAGTTACCGTCGAGGGCTGGGTAATACCATTCGCTCCACTGATGCCAATGTAGGTGATTTGGTTATTAAAAACGATCTGTTTAGTCTCGATATGGGAATCAAATTCTAACTAAGAAGCAGCAAGTTTGTTTATCAATTTTTTGTTATTATTTAATAAGAGGATTCACGATTTAGTAATCAACCCTGGTTGATAGAATATTGGCTTGTCATTAGTTTAACTGCCTCATTATCAGCAAACAAACTAATGTTAACCAATTACTTCTATGAACCGACCTTTTCTGTTATTTTCCGCTTTCTTTTGCTGCTTACTGTTTCAGCAACCCATCTTTGGACAAGATTTACAGTTACTAGGCACGTACCAAACTGGCATTTTTGATGATGGTGGAGCTGAAATTCCATCCTATGATCCGGGTACTCAGCGACTTTTTCTGACTAATGGAGCCAACAAAACGGTAGATGTTCTCGATCTAAGCGATCCATCTCAACCTACCCTACTTTTCTCTTTTGATGTAGACGGAGTGCTCCCTGGTGCCGAAATTACCAGTATTGCTACGCAAGCCGGATTAGTCGCCGTTACTGCCGAAGATGAAGATGGTAACGGTAATGTAGTATTTTTCGATACTAACCTTGATTCCAACCCTACCGATGCCAAAGCAATTGTCCCCGTGGGTAGTTTGCCCGACATGCTCATTTTCACTCCCGATGGTACCAAAGTACTAGTCGCTAATGAAGGCGAACCCGACGATGATGGTACAGATCCTGAAGGTTCCGTTAGCATAATTAGGGTTAGCGATTTCTCCACAACTACAGTAGATTTTAAAAAATTTAATGACCAGCGAGCCGCTTTAGTTGCTAAAGGAGTACGAATCTTTGAGTACGCTGAGAGCGTAGCCCAGGATTTAGAACCCGAAGGAATTGCCGTTTCGCCCGATGGCACTCAAGCCCTGGTCGCTTTGCAGGAAAATAATGCCGTAGCCGTTATTGATATCGCCGCCGAACAAGCTTTGGATATTCTTCCGTTAGGCTACAAAGACCATAGTTCTGGTCAACCTCACCTGGATTTATATGAATTTGACGAACCAGCCCTGGACGAAGAACAAGGGATTCTGTTTGGTGGGTTATCCGGACTATTTTTTGAAGGTGACAACGGCAGTGGACGTTATCAGTTCATTACTGTTCCTGACCGAGGTCCGAACGGTAATCCAACCGATGTAACTGATGCTGAAGGAAATGAGCTAACGGTTCGTCCCTTTCTCATTCCCGATTATCAAGCTCAGATTATTCGCTTTGAGGTAGACACCCACTCCGGTAAGGTTAAAGTACTTGAAAAAATTGACTTGACCCGGGCCAATGGCACACCTATTTCTGGTCTACCCAATATTCCGGGAGTAGATGAAGTTCCTGCTCAACCCGTTGCTGCACCAGCTGACTTTACGGATGCTGACGGAAATTACTTCAAATTACTGGAGTATGATGCTTTTGGGGCTGACCTGGAAGGAATTGTGGTCAACCCTGGGGATGGAACATACTGGATGGTAGACGAGTACCGTCCCGCTATTTACCATTTTGGTACTGACGGAAAGTTAATTGACCGTATTGTTCCTGAAGGAACAGCTGCTTTAGCTGGAGAAGCCGAAGGCACCTTTGGCAATGAAACGCTACCCGAAGCTTACAATAACCGTCGTCGCAACCGGGGGTTTGAGGCAATGGCACTGGATACCGATCAAAGCATACTCTACGCTTTTATTCAAACACCACTATCTAATCCTGACCGGGCTACCGGAAATGCTTCCACAGTTATTCGAGTGATTGGAATTAATCCCGCTACCGGCGAACCAGTATCTGAATACGTATATTTACTGGAGAAACCTGCCTTCCGAACTGGAAATGTGGACAAAATGGGCGATGCCGTCTATGATCCCGCTACCAAGCGTTTCTACACCATTGAGCGGGATTCAGGAGCTGAACCAACCAATAAGAAGTTCATCTTTGAAATTGACTTAACCGGGGCTACCAATATCTTGGGTACTACTCTTTCCGAAGCTACTTCCGGGAAGACCCTAGAGTCGCTAACGGCTGAGGAATTGAAAGCCGAAGGAATTACACCTATTTTCAAGCGTAAAGTGCTAAACCTACCCTCTATCGGCTACCTACCCAGCGATAAGCCCGAAGGATTAGCCTTACTACCGAATGGGAAACTAGCCGTACTCAACGATAATGATTTCGGGCTAGAAGGCCCTGCGCTGGCTACCGTCGGCTTGGGTATTATCTCCTTTGATAAAAAGCTCAACGCACTGGATATCAGCGACAGAGATAACGCCATCAACATCACTTCTTGGCCTACCTTGGGTATGTATCAACCCGATGGTGTTGCCTCTTTTGTAGCTAACGGGGCAACATATTATGTAACAGCTAACGAGGGCGATGCCCGAGAATATGATTTTTACGAAGAAGAGGAGCGAGTAGGCGATGAAAATTATATGCTCGATCCCATAGCATTCCCAGATGCTGAGACCCTGAAAATGGAGGAAAACCTAGGACGACTAGATGCCACATTAGAAAACGGTGATATTGATGGCGATGGCGATTACGACCGTATCTTCTCCTACGGTGCCCGATCATTCACTATTTGGGATGCTTACGGAAATTTGGTGTACGATAGCGGTGACGATTTTGAGAAAATTACGGCTGACGCTCTTCCTGACTTCTTTAACAGCACCAACGACGAAGCTGAATTTGACAGCCGCAGCGATGCTAAAGGTCCCGAACCCGAAGGGGTTGCCGTTGGTATGGTAAACCGCAAGATGTACGCTTTTATTGGCTTAGAACGTGTAGGCGGGATTATGATGTACGATATCAGCAATCCGAAACAGCCAAAGTTCGTGGCTTACGTCAACAACCGGAATTTTGAAGTAGATCAGGAATTACCCGAGGCTGGTGATCTGGCTCCGGAAGGATTATTGTTCATATCAGCCGAAGATAGCCCCACTGGTTCGCCGCTACTGGTAGTAGCTAATGAAGTAAGTGGCTCTACCTCCGTGTACAGTGTAGAAGCCCCACCTGCTGTAACCAAATTTATACTGGTAGATGCCAAAACTGATCAAGATATAAAAGAACTCACCGATGGGGAAACAATAGTATTAGCGGATTTACCCTCACACCAGCTTAACGTACGAGCCGAGGTAGTTGGACAAACCCAAAGTATCATCTTTAAACTCAACGAGCAAAACTTTCAACCCCAAAACGCAGCTCCCTACGCACTATTTGGTGACGATGACGGTGATTATGATGACGATGGCACAGTATTTTTACCCGGCAGTTTCTCACTCATGGCAACGCCCTACACCGGACGTACCGGACAGGGAATGATGGGAACTCCCCTCAACATTGATTTTGAAATTATCGAGAGCAATACCATTGTTGACATCGCCGCACAAACCGAAGACTTTAGCATATTGGTAGACGCCGTTATCAAAGCGGACTTGGCTGCTGCTTTATCTTCGCCTGGGCCATTTACTGTATTTGCTCCTACCAATGCTGCCTTTGAGAAGTTACTCACTGCATTAGGTATTGATGATATTACTGAACTGGATAAACAGTTACTGACCGACGTACTACTCTACCACGTGGTAGCTGGTCAGGTACTTTCTATTGATTTGTCTGATGGCTTAACGGCGGAAACACTACTCGGTGCTCCGGTAGAATTTTCAGTCAATGGAATGATTAAGGTAAATGAAGCCACTGTTGGCCCGGCTGACATTATGGCTTCCAACGGCGTCATTCATGTAATTGACGAGGTACTGCTTCCGAAAAGCATGGTTACTCAGTTTATATTGGTAAATGCTGAAACTGATCAAGATATTATGCTGCTAGAAGATGGTAAGGAGCTTAAGCTTGCTGAGTTACCTACTACCAAACTCAATGTCCGAGCTGATGTAGCTGGATTAGTCACTAGTGTGGTATTCAAACTGAATGATCGCACTTTCCAAACCCAAAATGCGGCTCCTTTTGCGCTGTTTAGCGACCGAGACGGTGATTATAAAGAAGGAGAGTTACCAGTAGGCTCTCATACATTAATGGCAACTCCTTACACTAGCCGTAGTGCTACCGGACTACCTGGAACAGCACTCAGTATCTCATTTACAGTAACTGACGAAATGGCCATGAGTGCATCTCCGGTTCCCGCTTACCAGCAAGTTCGCTTACAGCTGGCCAACGAAAGAGAGAGTATTCGTTCTTTCGTGCTGATGAATAAGCAGGGTATGCCCTATCAAATGGAGAATACTACTCCAGCTCAGGGAATTGACATAGACTTAAGTAGCTATCAGCCGGGTATTTATCTCATCAAGGTTGTCACTGACCGAGGAAGCTACCTTAAAAGAATTGTAAAGGAATAAGAGTAATGATAGCTTGATAAAATCTTGAGTATAATCTCTCAATTTAGGCGGTGTGGTTTTTCTACACCGCCTTTATTTTTGTTCAAGGTATTTACCTGGCTAAGTATGATCATGTTGTACCCTAAATTAGAAGACATCCCTCTTTCACATCTACTCGGGGTGGTAGCGAAACAATAACCTTATCTTTCCAATCAGAGTTTATAATAAGAGACAGAGGCCAGATTTTGGGTACTTGATAGTAGGAATTATGCACTAGATGGCATGGGTTTCCCCACACTAGTTTGCACAAAGTTTCTAAGCAGAAAGCTATCAAGACTAAATACCCGATAATCTAAAGCCTCGAATTTTACAAATATTTTTTATGGCACGATCTACAACAAAAATACAAAATACTCCATTCCAAAATATTCCTGACCTGAAGTGGGTAGACCGCATTACTCGGGTTATGGACTCGAATTTCCGAATACCAGGTACAAATTTCCGCTTTGGATTAGACCCTATCCTAGGTTTGATTCCTGGCTTGGGTGATGCTACCTCTTTGGCCATCTCTGGAACATTGGTTTACTACATGGCTAAACACGGAGCCAGTCGTAAAGTGATTATTATGATGCTGGGTAACATTGCCTTGGATGCCATTTTTGGTAGTATACCCATCTTAGGTAACCTCTTTGACTTTTTCTACAAGGCTAATACTCGTAATATACGTTTGCTCAAACGGCACTACGAAGAGCGTAAATATCAGGGCAAAGGAACCGGAATACTATTGGGGGTTGGCCTAGCGATTTTTGGCATTATTGGTCTGCTGATCTACGGCACGTATGAGTTAGTAACTTACTTGGCAACCGTACAAATCGGATAAAAAAAGCCGAAGATGCTCTCTATCTTCGGCTTTTATGCTTTTCTCTAAGAGAACCAGGTGCTATTGCTTCGTCATCTGTATGCGATACTCACCCAGCCCGGCGACCCTTCCAGTAGAAGCTCCTTGAAAGTCGAAAGCAATTGTCATGGTGCTTCCATCAAAAGAGGTAATGTTGAAGGCAGCCACTGGAGCTACTGCATTCAAGTTTACATCTGAGACATTGGTAGAGTCAGTGTTTGCCCAAGCCCAAGTTGCACCACCGCCAGCACTAAAGTAGGTATCAGCACCACTAGCACTGAAGCTACCCGGTGCCAGATCAGTACTGTTACTTACGCCAAATGTCATTGAAAGAGCCTGTAGTTCCTGAAGAGCGGCATCTTCTGTATCACCCGGCGATTCAGCTACTTGACTGCTCACCCAAGTTCCTGTTAGAGCCTGCGCTCGCTGTTGCCGAGCAGTTAATTCCGCATCTGGTGTAGGATTATCACCGCCATCATCACTCTTACAGCTAGCTGAAAGCACTAGCACCGACAATAGATAAATCGGGAAATAGCGGCTCAAAAACATTGTTGAAAATAGAGTACGCATGAGTTACTGTTTAATAAGTTTTTTGATTACGGTTTGTTGATCTGCTTGGATTCTCACAAAATACGTGCCTTTTACAAGATTATTTATATCAATTGGGGTTTCGTGTAAGACTTGGGCATCTAAATGTACTGATTTTAGCAGTTTTCCCATACTATTGTTGATATCTACCTGCACCTTACCAAAAGTATTATCCATTTTGATATACAATGATTCTTGAGAAGGATTAGGGTATACCAACACTACTTCACCATTAATCTCGTCGCCAAGCCCAGTTACTATATTAATTGAAATACTAAAGGTAGTCTCGGCAATCATACCTCCAAGGGCGTCAGCCACAGTAAACTTGATTGAATCACCAGCTTCGGCTGTCCCATTGTGGGTGTAGCTGAGCAATCCATCATTGATATCCTGCTGGGTAAACGTACCACTAATCGCCAAGTCGGTACCACTCAGTTGAAGTACTCCATTGACAGGAACTTGGGTTAGGGTGAAAGTAACAGCTTCTGGACCACTTTCCTCATCAGTTACCTCAAGTTCAGCTGAAGAAATTGTTGCCGTAGTACCTTGTTGTGCGAGGTTCAGTCCAGCATTAGTAGCCAATACCGGCAATATATTATCCGGGGCATTCACAGTAATTACCACGGTATCTGTAGCAGTTTGCAGATCATTATCGGTAACTACCAGAGTAATGACATGAATGCCCGTATCTAAAGTAAAAGTAGGATTAACTCCGCTTACTACATCTGACTCATTCTGTCGCCAAACGTAGCTTGTAATCGTTCCATCTGAGTCACTGGAAGCTGAGCCATCGAACACTACATCGGCTTGCCCATCATTATCCTCATCGATAATCACTTGGTCAGGGCCAGCATTCGCTACGGGAGCTACTAAAAGGGCTATTGTGATGTTTACCTGCGTTTTTAAAGTAGATGCCCCGGCATCGTCAGCCGCAATGAAGGTCAAACTATCTTCGGTAATTCGGCTTCCACCGTGTACATAGGTAATTAAACCACTGTTAATATCAGCCTGGGTAAACTTTTCGTCCGCCACTAGCGTGATACCACTTTTTTGTAATGACCCATTGGCTGGTTCAGTTACTAAGGTATAGGTAACTGCTTCGGCAGCACTTTCAGCATCGGTAACCTCCAGTGCAGTCTGAGCAATGGTTAAGGTATCTCTCTGTACTACATTTAGTCCAGTATTAGTGGCTACTGTGGGAAGTTGGTTGGTTTGATCCACTGTAATAGCAAATGCTGCTTCCGAACCTCCCGAAAAACGGCCGAGTGCATCGGTAGATCGGATCCTTACCGTATAGCTAGGCTTTACTGAAAAATCAACCCGCTCGTTCACCAAGAGCTGATTGCCCCGAATACTAAACAGTTCATTATCATCACTACCTGTTCCAGACACTAATGCATAGAAAAATTGGTCTCCAGCATCAGGATCCGTAGTAGATAATGTACCTACCGGAGTATTTTCCGGACTGCCGTTGGTTAGCACTTGATTGTCTAACGCGATAGCTGTAGGAGCTGAGTTAGTGTAGAACCGTTGGGCATAAATATCAAAATCTCCGGTATTACTACCTTCCCAAGAGACGCTCAGGGTTCCGTCATTATTCAATACAACATCCGGAAATGTTTGCTGGCCAGCCCGTAGCTTGTTAGCTTCAAACTCACTACCATTAGTAGTGCCATTAGCATTGTAGCGTTGTACCCGGATTTCGTCGTTATTTACTGAACCACTATTCACCCCTTTATACGCCACAACAAATGCCCCACCATTATTCATAGATACTGATGGTGCCCCTTGGTTACCGTTCGTCTGCGTATTCACCCGAAATTCCCCTCCGCCAACAGTACCATTAGCATTGTAGCGTTGAGCATAAATTCCCCCTTCAGAGCCATCTTGTTGTTTACTTTCCCAAACAATTACGTGACGATCATCACCAGCCATAGCAATTTTTGGTAAAACCTGATCATTTGCCGTAGTAGTGTTTACTGGAATCTCTCCACCCGAAGCATTGCCATCGGCAGCATAGCGTCGCAGAAAAATATCTCCTGAAGTAGTGGCACTCTCGCTACGCCATACCACTGTAAAGGTTCCATCATTAGCGATAGCTACATCAGAACTACCCTGAACGTTAGCTTGGGTAGTATTAACTGGAAACTGTCCCCCTATCGCGTTCCCACTTGCGTCAAATCGCCGGGCATACACTCCGTCAGGATCAGCACCACCTGCACCACTCCAGGTTACTACAAATGCCCCACCGTCATTCATCGCTACCTGAGGGGCAAGCTGATCACCTGCCGTAGTAGTATTTACCACAAACTCATCGCCGGGAACCCCAGCACTAGAATATAGACGACCGATAATCGCACTACCTTCTCCGTCTTGAGATCTTCTGTTACTACCCCCTTGCCACACTATGATAAACCGACCATCACCGGCCATCGCTACGTCAGGTAATATCTGATTCTCATTATTCAGATTATCTGCTCTAAATACACCGCCCACTGGCTCAGCTACTGAATTATAGCGTTGGGCAAAAACTCCATCAGTTTGATCTTGCCAAACAACCACAAAGTTCCCGTTATCATCTCCTGCCATAGCTGTGTATTCCTGACTAGTCGTGCTTAGCCCCCGGTTATTTACCCGAAATTCATCTCCTTGGCTACCAAAGTTGGCAGTTGTTCCTTCATTAAGATCTCGAATGGTAAGGGCAATAGCTTGCTCGAAACCTGCATCAGCAGCATCAGCCGCTCGTACCCGAATACTCAAGGTAGTAGGCATAGTTTCAAAGTCAATAAACTTGGCTGCGAATAACGAGTCGTTACTGATGGTGAAGCTATCATTATTTGTATCCCCTTCGCCCGCTACTAAGCTGTATGTGAAAGGCGCATCCCCGCCAGCAGGAACAATCACACCCACAAACTGTCCGGGAAACGTATTATCGTCAATGGCATCGTTCACACTAGATCGCTCATCAAAATCGAGGCTGGTTGGAGGTGCCATAAATGATGAAGAAGCTTTAGTAACTTCTGAATTTGCTAGAAATATCACCGATAGGCTGAGTACAAATTGTGTGAAAAGATGCGGTACATTCTGGGATTTCAACTTGGCTCTTATCTCCTGTAAATCAGCCAAGTACTCGCGAAAAAGTTGTCTCATAAGTAAGTATTCAAGATTGGTCAATAATAATTTCAGACTTACTGATATTCTATACAAATGTAATAAAATTAAATTAATTATATTAAAAATATAAATATTTACTATCATAGTACAAGAAAACATTTCCTTTTTCATTGTACTTGTATGTCATTTACAAGCACTAGAGGTAATATTCTCCCCCTACTATTTTCTTATCATTTCACCAAAAAACTCATTTTTCCCATCAAAAGGGGATGTACTTAACTTAAAAAGTAGTACATAAGCGACAGTAATTGTGAGCCAAAGCTAAAAAATCACAATTACTGGAAAGGTATGTATTTTATTAGAGAATAATGCAAATAATCGGCAAAAATACGAACACTATTGTTGTCGATAGTAGTTCTATGCGCTATTTATCCAATAGCCTGCTCTAAGTCAGCAATTAGATCAGCACTATCTTCAATACCTACACTTAATCGGATCAGAGAATCGCTCAACCCAGTTTTGGCTCGTTCCTCTTTCGGAATACTAGCGTGGGTCATACTGGCGGGATGCCCAGCTAGAGATTCTACTCCTCCTAAAGATTCAGCAAGGGCAAATACCTTAAACCGCTCTAACGTGTGAAATGCATCTTCCATACGGTCGCCTTTCAAAACAAAAGAAAGCATACCTCCAAAATCACGCATCTGTTTGCGAGCTACCTCGTAACCTACTGATGTTTCTAAACCAGGGTAGTAAATGCGGTCAACTTTAGTGTGGTTAGCCAGATACTCCGCTATCTTTTGTCCATTTTCACAGTGGCGTTGCATCCGCACATGTAGGGTTTTTATGCCCCGCAGTACTAAAAAGCAATCTTGAGGACCAGGCACGGCTCCGCAGCTATTTTGAATAAACCCTAGCTGTTCGTCTAAAGCACTATCTTTCACAATCACTGCGCCCATTACTGTATCCGAGTGCCCACCCAAATATTTTGTAATGGAATGTAGCACCATATCCGCACCCAAATCTAATGGGTTTTGTAGGTAAGGAGTAGCAAAGGTATTATCTACCACCGTCCAAGTATGGTTTTCTTTTGCTAATTCAGCCACCGCCTGAATATCCACTACGTTCATCATCGGGTTAGTAGGAGTTTCTATCCAAAACATCCGGGTTTTATCAGTGACTTTCTCTTTCACCGATTCCAGATCATTCATTGGAACAAAATGAAACTTGATGCCATAATTGGCAAAGATTTTGGTAAAGATTCGGTAGGAACCTCCGTACAGGTCGTTGGTAGAAATTACTTCGTCGCCAGGTTTGAGCAATTTGATAACAGCATCAACTGCTGCCATACCCGAGGCAAAGCAGCGGGCGTGCGTACCATTTTCCAAAGCAGCCAGGTTTTGTTCTAGAGTGTGCCGAGTAGGATTTTGAGTACGAGCATATTCATATCCTTTATGGTCGCCAGGTGAGGCCTGCACGTAAGTAGAAGTTTGATAAATGGGTGTCATAATTGCCCCCGTAGTGGGGTCAGGTTCCACACCCGAGTGAATGGCTTTGGTTCCGAATTTCATAAGTATTGCTAATTGAAAAAGATAGTTAGCCAATCTTACGATGAATATTACATTTTAGTTGACAGAATTGACTAACCTAAAAACTAAATAGGCGAAATAAACTGTTCGTCTATAAGAAGACCATGATAAGACAGGCCGTTTATAATTTGAACACAACTTTCCGCAACCACCGAACCACGGTACTACTTGTGGGCTGGATGAGCCTCATTCCCTTACTCAGCAGCTCCGTAGTTTCTTACGAAATTATTCGTTACGAACACGTTCTTGCTAATCTCTCCTGGGAAATATGGTGGCTAATAGGGTTAGTAAGTTGCTTTGCTATGGGATTTGCCCTTTTACCCACTTCTCTAATGGCACTTTTGGCGGGGTACTTTCTCGGTTTCTCAGCTTTACCAGGAATCGTAATTGCCTACACCATTGCTTCCATTGTTGGGTTTCAGATCACTCGGTGGATAGATCATGGAATGTTAGTTAGTACGCTGGCTAAACTACCCTCTAAGCAAGCAACGTTAGCTCAACAATTACAACTTGGTATCACCCATAATCAACTGGGTCTGACTGCCCTAGCGCGTATGTCACCCATTATGCCTTTTACGATAATGAATGTGCTATTACCGCTGGCCGGAGTATCTTTTAGAAATTATCTATTTGGCGGATGGATAGGCATGCTCCCTCGCACATTTTTCTTAATCTGGTTAGGAAGCCAAGCTCAAGAAATTCGCTTTTTAGTTAAGCACGATGGTGATGTTACCGTCCAACTATTCTTAGCCGGAATGGTACTCCTTACTTTGATCGGAACAGGTTATTACGCCAAGCGTATTTTCCAGCAACAGCTACCAAAAACCCCCATTCAAAAATAAAGAGGGGCAATACTAATTTGCCCCTCTTCTATATCTGAAGTTCTGATTAATATCCTGAGTTCTGTTGAATCAAATCAGTACCCACCAGATCAACTTGAGCTTGAGGAATAGGCATGTATTCGTGCTTACCCGCCTCAAATTGAGCTCCAGCTAGGTGGGTACGGCGGGTTCGTTCTACTTCTAGGTAATCATCAATTACCTCGGCCGCGATGCCCCAACGAACCAAATCAAAGAACCGATGCCCTTCATGGGCGAGTTCCAGACGCCGCTCAGTACGCAGCGCGGTAATAGCTTCATCGTAGCTAGCAAAAGAAGCGTAGAGCTGTACTAAATAATTAGCAGCTACACTACCATCTAGCATCGTTACGTACTCACTATTCATGGCCCGTTCCCGCACTTGGTTGATGTATTGACGCCCGCTTTCCAAATCGCCCAGTTCAATGGCTGCTTCGGCTTTCCACAGTAACAAGTCAGCGTAGCGAATGATATAGTAATTTAGAGCATTGACGTAAGGCCAAACAGGCAGATAGCTAGAAGAATTGGCTGAAACAACTCGCTTTTTAGGACCATACGGCCCGTAGGTAGCTAAATCCCTAGCCCAGCTCTCACTATACAGGCTGTCTAGGTCAAGGTAGGGAATGCCTGGGCGAGCCGTAGTATGATCGAGACGGGGATCAACAAAGTCATCTTCCGTAACATCCACATTATCGAGTATCGGCAAGCCATCAGTATTGGTTTTATAGGCATTGATCAGATTTTGAGTAGGGCGATGAAAGCCGTACTGCGGATAAAAGGGGCCACCGGGAGGCGCTAGTCGATCCCCAATACCTCCGTTGAAGTTACGTGGGGAACCATCGTTGATGGAGTACTGAATAGCAAAGATAATCTCCAAACCATTGTCATTTTCTGGTAAGAATACATCCCGGAAGTTATCCATTAGACTGTACTGACCGCTATTAATTACTTCATCAGCCGTAGCACTAGCCTCTGTCCATTTTTCTTGGAAAACGTAGGTCTTTGTCAAATACGCTTGAGCAGCCCACTTGGTAGCGCGACCGGGCTCATCCTGAGCATCAGGCAAGGCGGTAAAAGCTGCCTGGAAGTCTTCTTCTATCTTCTGCCAAAGCTGATCCGACGACAGAGCGGTGTTGGACACGTTGTAATCTTCCAGGCTTTCGGCGGTTTCGTCAACGTAGGGTATCTGATTATAGATTTTCTTTAGTTCAAAGTAGAAGTGCCCTCGCAAAAAACGCATTTCACCGATTCGCTGCGCTTTTAGTTCAGTATCAAATTCTTCCGAAGCATTAAGCAGGCGAATAGCTTGGTTGGCCCGGTTTACCCCTTCGTACAGCGCGAGCCACTTGCGTTGTACGTCAATAATGGTCGGATCGGTGTTGTATATTTCCATCTGATGGATTTGGTTCTGATCACCAGTACCACCCCCACCTTTGTAAGCATCGTCCGAAAGCACATCGCCAAAGCTCCAGTTAGAGGCGGGCGAGTTAAATGCATTGGTCGCCTGGTCAATCTGACCGTTTAGAATACTGTAAGCCGAGATGATAACTCCCTCCACATTTTCAAGAGCTAACGCTTGTTCGGGAGTTAGTTCCCCAACAGTTTCTTCTTGCAGAAAATTATCCTCTGAGCATGCGCCTGAAGCTACGCAGATGAATAGAATGAATATCTTTTTCATAGTTGAATGAGTTTACTGGTCAGTATTGAATAGGTTATAAAGAGGTTGAGGCTGGCTTGGCGGATTGTGATATGCAGAATGAATCCCCCTAAATCCCTTTGAAAAAGGGGGAATAGATACGTCGCTTGCTATAAAAAGCGGACTATCGTAACGCGACATTGATAATCTTCTAATATCCTGGCTATCCAGTAGTTGTATCCCGTCCATCCTGGTTAAAAATTACAATCCAATGTTAACCCCTAGTGTGAAAGTACGGGAGGGAGGATAAATACCCCGATCAACCCCGATGTCTAGGTTTCGATTATCCGACTGATGATTTTGCAAGCCTACCTCGGGGTCCATGCCTTCGTAAGGTGTAATCACGAACAAGTTTTGCGCTTGTGCGTATACTCGCAAATTAATTCGCTCGCTGATCTGGCTAGGTAGCGTATAGCCAATTTGTAAATTCCTGAGCTTAAGAAAGGAAGCATCCTGCACAAAGTAGGATGAAGGCCGGGCGTTACGGTTAGGGTCGTCCAGTGATAAACGAGGCACCTCTGCACCCGTATTCTCGGGTGTCCAAGCGCCCAAGGTGCGCTCGTGTCGGTTGTAGGCCGATAGGTTGAAAAAGTCGCCGTAGTAGCGGGTTAGGTCGTACACCTGACTTCCTTCCGAACCAAAGAAGAACAGCGAAATATCAAAGGCTTTGTAGTTGGCACCCACAGTAATTCCGTAAGTAAAATCAGGGTGGGGTGAGCCAATAAAAGTACGATCTTCATCGTCAATTACTCCATCCTCATTTACATCGCGAAAGATAAGGTCACCGGGTTGAGCCCCTTCCTGCTGGGCGTGATTAGCAATTTCTTCCGTGGACTGGAAGATACCGATGGCATCGTGACCGTAGAATGAAGCAATAGGCTGCCCGACATCCGAACGGGATACTTCCTGGTTGAAATTGGTAGTATGCAACGCCGAACGGGGAACTGATAAGAAGTCAATATCTTCCGACAAGTCTACCAGCTCATTTTGGATAGCAGCGAAATTGAGATCCATGTGCCAAGAAAAATCTTGCAAACGATCATCCTGATAGCTAGCGTAGAATTCAAAACCCGAGTTTTCCATCGCTCCTACATTATCCCAAATGGTCTGATTAGTGCCACCCGCCACCGGAGGCAATGGACGTTCTACGAGCAAATCTTCGGTGCGTTTGTGGAAGTAATCTGCTCCGGCAATCAAGCGGTTCTCCCAGAGGGCAACGTCTACCCCAATGTTGGTTTGAGTAGTAGTTTCCCACTTTAAATCAGGATTAGCGTTACGAGTTTCGGTGAAGCCCTGTCGCACGCTGTTCTGCCCTCCACCAATGGCGTAGTTAGAGTAGAACGGATTGGTAGCAAAGCTCGAGATAGTAGAAAAGGGAGGAATATCCTGGTTACCATTCTGACCGTAGCCCACCCGTAACTTTAGCTGGTTAATCGCAGATATGTTAAAGAAGTCTTCCTCCGAAATACGCCATCCGGCTGAAACTGCCGGAAAGCTGCCCCATTTGTTATTCCCTAAGCGGGACGAACCGTCACGTCGCAGAGTAAACGACAGCAGGTAGCGCTGGTCAAACTCGTAGTTGACTTTCCCGAAGTAAGAGAATAACGACCATTCTAGAGCATTTCCTGCATTGCGTTGATCGGCTCCATCTCCTCCGTCTAGGTACTGGAAGTTAGGCTCATCAAAGGGAAAACCTACTCGGGAAGCTTGAAAACCCTCGCGGTAGGAGTTCACCGACTCTATTCCGATTAAAATATCTACCGAATGTTGTCCGAAATCATTCAGATAGTTGAGTGTGTTAGACCACACCCAGTCAGTATGAAGTTCATTTACAGTGGTAAGATCACTGGCTAGCCGCTGGCTCAGAATATCGTTGTACTGAGGGTTAAAATTACGAGCATTGAAGTTAGTATAACTTAGCCCAAAATTAGTGCGGAACGTCAGCGCATCCATTAATTGTACATCCGCGTAAGCATTACCGAAGATGCGTAACATCAAATCCTGATTATTGCGGTTGCGGTACAACTTACCGAGCGGGTTCTGCACATCGTTAATCGGGTTTCCGCCAAACTCGCCATTAATATCGTGGGCGGGTACAATGGATGGGAAACGGAAAGCATCGTACACCACGCTACCCAGCACTGAGTTAGTGGTAGTTTCCGTTTGCCACGAATGGGCTACCGAAAGATTCTCGCCAATGGTTAACCACTCAACAGGCTTAAAGTCAGTATTGAGGCGGGCAGTTATCCGCTGAAAATCAGTGTACTGCAAAATACCTTCTTGATCGAAGTAACCCAGTGACAGAAACGAATGCGCGTTCTCACTACCTTTACCGAATTCTAAAAAATGCGATTGGATGAAGGCTGGTTCAAAAATCTCTTCTATCCAGTCGGTATCGGCGGATGGAATGGTTTGAGCATCGTCCAGGAAAGCAGGAATAACCGGGTTGGGCCCATCGCCGTAAATGTCGCTGGCGGGAGTATTACCATCGTTACGGGTAGCTTGCCACAGCAAATCGCCATATTCCTGAGCACCGAGCTGATTAGGCAAATTAAACGCTTGCTGTACCCCAGTGTAGGAACGTAACTTGATGGAAGGCTCTTCACTAACTCCTCTTTTCGTAGTAACAATCACCACTCCGTTAGCCGCCCGTGAGCCGTAGATCGAAGCTGACGAGGCATCTTTCAGCACCTGCATGGACTCAATATCGTTGGGATTGATTAGATTGATACCCGTTGTGGTGGGCACACCGTCAATGATATAGAGCGGATCATTATTACGGATAGTACCAAAGCCACGAATTCGCACTGCGGTATTAGCTCCCGGGGAGTTATCACTAATCACCGTTACTCCAGCTATTTGGCCTTCCAGCATCTCATCGACACCCGCTACCGGAAAGCTTTGCACATCTTCAATTTCTACGACTGACACGGCACCCGTGAGATCTTTTTTGTCCTGAGTGGTGTAACCGGTCACCACTACCTCCGAAAGCTGCGCCGCATCGGTCATCATCTGCACATCAAAAGTGGACTGAGTACCAATGGTAATTTCCTGCGTTTCGTAACCTACGAAGGAAAACACCAGTGTCTCAGCCTGTTCGGGCACTGTCAAGCGAAAAGCTCCATCAATATCCGTAATAGTTCCTTGAGTCGTGCCTTTCACCAGAATATTCACTCCAGGAATAGAGCTACTCTCTTCATCAGTTACCGTACCACTGACGGTACGTTCCTGAGCAGTACGTTCCTGAGCAGGCAGTACGTTTACGTGAAAACAGAAAGCAGCGATCAAAATGAGCTGCCAGATAGATTTGGGTAAAAAAACATCCATATGTTTAAGGTATTTGGTAAGCAATGCTAACAAAACATAGGACGTACGGAAGAGCCTTAGCTAAGTGAACGAATAGCCCAGTAGATTTCTCGTAAAGGTAGAGTCAGGAAGGGATTGTTATGTTACCAAACCTTTAACTCTGAGTTAAGAAAAGGTAACATCTGGCTAAAAATAGTCTACCAAACGGGAGCAGAAGTTATCCACCAAATTTTCAGCGTTACTGAACCTGAAAAAGGATGGACTTACAAAATATCTGGCTTATGCGTTTGCACCTGAATAGAATCACCTACACTAATAGTTTTCCCTGCCTCAAACATAGTATTCTGGCCGAACAGCACTTTATTTCCTTGCTTACGATATTGAGCCAACATAGCCAACGGCTCTTTGCCCCTCTCGGAAGTGCTTTGATCAATGGTGATGACCGTACAGCGTGAGCAGGGTTTCTCCGCCCAACATTGAGCCTCGCCAATGGTAAAAGCGTGCCAGAGGTCTTCCCCGTAAGCCTCACCTCCAGTAAACACCAAGTTAGGCCGAAAGCGGTTCATCGGCACGGGTTCATCAAGCCGGTTGTTCAAATCATCCAGCGAAGCCTGTCCAATAAGTAAGGCTGGGTAGCCATCAGCAAAACTCACCAACTGTTCTCGGTCACTAACTTTTCCGGTAGCTGACCGCGAACTGCCTTCGGGCATATACACTAAAGTACAGGTATGCCCGAGAGCATCGCTAAACCAAGCATCCGCCTCCTCGCTCACGTACTGACCAGTAGCCAAATCACCCCACACCTGAACCGTAGTAACTGGAGCTTCAGCATTGGGAAATAACGGAATTGTTAGATTATGAGACTGATTAGGCGATGAGACTTCCAGTGAATCATTCCGAAGAACGACAGTCATCTGAGCCATTTGCGGAAAGTCGCGTTGCGTCAAGAAATTTTGTTCATCCACCAGCATCCAGCGACGGTCGTAAGCGAGTCCCCGATCGGTTAATAACGCTTCGGATACCGCAATACCCCCTAATGATTTGATGGGGTAAATATAGATTTCTGATAATTGTAGAGACATAAAAACGGGATAATTAACTAATTTAGCTTCAGGAATAAATTTGCGGAATATAACTTTTAATCACCTTACCGAACTGCAAAATATTTTTTTAACAACAAAATCTAACCATGAATAAGAAAGCCATTTTAATGATACTCGACGGCTGGGGCATTGCCGAAAACCCGGAAGTATCGGCAGTAGATCAAGCCAATACTCCCTTTGTAGATTCTTTGTATGACAAATACGCCAACAGTCAACTGCAAGCTTCGGGTAAGGCCGTGGGACTACCCGAAGGACAGATGGGTAATTCAGAAGTAGGCCATATGAATTTGGGAGCGGGCCGTATTGTTTACCAAATGCTAGAGCGTATCAACACAGCGATTGAAGAGGGTGAACTGAAGGAGAAACAACCGTTGCAAGATGCCTTTAAGTACGCTAAAGAAAATGACAAGCAAGTTCACTTCATTGGATTGGTTTCTGACGGAGGAGTACACTCTCATATTAATCATCTGAAAGGATTATGTTCCGCCGCATCGGAAGCCGGAGTAGAGAAAGTATTTGTCCATGCATTTACCGACGGGCGTGATACCGACCCCAAAGCCGGCAAACGTTACCTAGAAGATGTAGAACAGCATATGGCTGAAACCACCGGGAAAGTGGCTACCGTAATTGGCCGCTACTACGCAATGGATCGGGACAAACGCTGGGAACGTACCAAGTTAGCTTACGATGCTTTGGTGCACGGTAAAGGTCGCGAGATTGAGAGTGCCGCCAAGGGTGTTCAGCAATCGTACGACGATAATACAACTGATGAGTTTATTAAGCCCATAGTGGTGGTGGAGAACGGCGAGCCCGTGGCCAAGATAGAAGAAGGCGACGTAGTGTTGTCGTTCAACTTTCGTACCGATCGGGCTAGGCAGATTACGGTGGCGCTAACGCAAAAGAACTTTCCGGAGCAGGAAATGAAGCCATTGGATTTGCATTACCTTACCATGACCGAGTACGACGACACTTTCCAAAAAGTAGATATTCTGTTCGATAATAAACCTATTGACCGGGTGCTAGGGGAAATTTTAGCGGAAAATGGCAAAAAGCAGATTCGGATTGCCGAAACTGAGAAATATCCGCATGTAACCTTTTTCTTTAATTGCGGAAGAGAGCAGGAGTTTGATGGAGAAGAGCGCATCATGTGCCCCTCGCCTAAAGTAGCTACCTACGATCTGCAACCCGAAATGAGTGCTTACGATATCCGAGATGCAATCGTTCCCAAGATAAAAGAGGGTGACGTAGATTTCATCTGCCTCAACTTTGCTAACCCCGATATGGTAGGCCACACCGGCGATTTTGATGCCGCCATGAAAGCCTGCGAAACGGTAGATGAATGCGCTAAAGACGTACTCACCACCGCCTTGGAAAATGGCTACGCTGCTATCGTAATCGCTGACCACGGCAATGCTGACTGTATGAAAAATCCCGATGGCTCACCCCACACTCAACATACTACCGTACCCGTTCCCTGCTTTATGGTAGATAATGATTACCAGGGCAAACTAAACAACGGCAAACTGGGTGATATTGCTCCCACTGTTCTGGAAATTATGGGATTGGAGCAACCCGAAGAAATGACTGGAAAATCATTGTTGTCGGGAAAGTGATAATCAGAAAAGTTATGTCGTGAGAAAATACCTAATCATCATTTGTCTATTCCTGTTTGGCGCATGTCGTGACGATGAAGAAAATGTGTACCGCCCTTGCGACCAAGAAATATTTAACCGCTGCCCTGGAAGTGGGGACGATTCGTTCTGTACACTAGGATATAAATGGGGAGGCAGCAATCCTTATGAAAATGCAGGTCGTAGTATATCTGGGCCTGCTATCGCGGGAGGAACAGTAACGTACGCCTTCCAAGATGAAGGATACAAGTTTAGCACCCATTCTCAAAGCGGATTAGTCAGCCAGTCGATTAACAGTTTATCCAGTTGTGGGAAAGAGAAAATTCGAGAAGCCTTTGCGAAATGGGAGGCCGTAGCAAACATCTCTTTTGAAGAGATTGAAGACCCTGAAATCAGCGATATCAAGATTATTGTAGCTGATATTGAGCAAGGTGGATTAGGGTATCCCGCCTATGTGGGCTCCCCTTGCGAAGACATTGCGGGTCAGATGATTTTTAATATTCCGATACGTGGTACCTGTGATAGATTTCTGAACTTAGCCTTGCACGAGATTGGTCACGTACTTGGACTTGGGCACGTAGGTAGCCAGAACATCATGAATCCTGATTGGAACGATAATATAACTGATCTGCAAACCGGTGATATTGCAGGAGTTCAATCGATCTACGGTACTAAGTAAAGTAACATGAAACTTCATCGTATCTCATCCGCCGCTACACTCTCGCAACATGAACAGGTAGCTACCATAACTCAGGAATTAGTCAACCAAAAAGCCCAGGATGCTCGCGATAGTGACCGAAAGCGTAATATCCATGTGCTACATACCGGGGACGAAGATACCTTACAGCGAATGCTTAATGCCTTTCAGCCGGGTACTTACGTAGCTCCGCATCGGCACGTAGCAGTACCTAAAGCGGAAATGGTGCTAGTCATCCAAGGTAGTTTGGGGTTTGTTCGCTTTGCCGACGATGGCACCTATGAGCCGGAAGACTTCATTTATATAAATCCGAAAGAAGGCTTGCTGGGAGTAGATTATCGGGCGGGAGTATGGCATACCTTCATTGCGCTAGAACCCGACACCGTAGTACTAGAAGTAAAACCCGGACCCTACGATGCTGCTACCGATAAAGAGTTTGCCCCCTGGGCTCCGCAAGAAGGCGAAGCTGGTACTGCTGCGTATCTAGCTAAGCTAGAAGGTGAGTTTCGTAAGTACTTTAAATTACTAACCTGAACATGACAAGTCTACTCTTCCCCATCCAACGAAGGCAAATCGGCACTATTGAAAAAGCTAGACTCTTTCATCACCTCCTCAACCTCTTCGCTTTTGCGGGGAGCAGCATCGGAAAGCAATTCGTAGCCATCTTCAGTTACTAAGAAATCATCTTCAATCCGCACCGGAATATCCCACCACTTGGGGTCGCAGGGGCTGCCTTCGGGAATGTAGATGCCTGGTTCAATCGTAATCACCATATTGGCACGTAGCGTATCGTAATTGCCTTTATCGTGTACATCCAGGCCTATGTGGTGGCAGCAACCATGGGGGTAGTAGCGATTGCGTCCGGTAGCCGGATTAATCATATCTTCTTTCTCTAAGCTTTTGAAAATACCCAAGTCCACTAAGCCTTGATTAACCACTTCGGCAGTCGCTTGGTAAATTTCTTTGAAGGTAGCTCCCGCTCGGCAAACAGCCATACCCGCTTCCTGTGCTTTATATACTAAGTCATATATAGTTTTTTGCTCTTTGGTAAATTTTCCGTTCACCGGAATAGTGCGGGTCACATCGGCGGTGTAACCGTGGTACTCGGCACCCAGATCCATCAGAATCAGTTCGCCGTCTTCGATTTCAGGTTTATAATTTTCAATGTAGTGCAGTACGCAGCCGTTGTGCCCCGCTCCCACAATACTGGGGTAACCTTCGTACTCGGCTCGATACTTCTTATAAATAAACTCGTGCATTCCCTGCACTTCTAGCTCTGACATACCCGGGCGTATCGCTTTCATCACCTCTTTTTGTCCCAATGCTGAGATCTTGGCTGCCTTACGAAGCAAATCTAGTTCTTCGGCGGTTTTGATACCCCGTAATTCCTGCATCAGGCTGTCCAGCATTCTAGTATTTAAATTATTTTGTTCAGGCTCTAACCCCAAAATTTGGGAGTAGTTCTTAGGATAGCGGGCTTTTCGTCTGAATGCCAAAATCAGGTCGTGCAAGTCACCTTTCTCTTTTATGTCCCGCACATCATTATGAAAATCGTAGAACAGCACTTGGTCAAACTTAGAGAAGTCAATCGGAAGATCGGCGAACTCAGTCCCTTCGTAGGCTACTGAAAACCCTAGTTCGGTCTTAGCCCCTTCTTTACCCATCCGGGCACCATCGTATAGTTCTTGCAAAGCATTACGCTGACGAACAATAATCAACTCATCGGTACGCTGACCATTAATACGCTGCTTGTCCTTAAATAAAAGTAGTACCGAATGTGGCTCGCGGTGCCCGGTTAGATAGTAAAAATTTGGGTCTTGATGATAAACGTAATTTACATCATTAGCTCGGTTTCGTACCGGATTGGAAAAAACAACTGCTACTGAGTTTTCTGGCATCTTCGCCCGCAACGCTTCCCGCCGCTCTTGGTGGAAATCTGATGAGAGCAGATCATCGGGTAGATTCTTGTTTTGGGCAAACCCTGAGAATGCAGTCAGAACTAACAATATGATAAGTAAAGGAAGATTGTTTCTCATAGTTAAAAGACATTCAGTCAATAAAAATACGACTTTTCGGACGAACTATAGTAAGCGACCCTATTTGCTGCGTCGTGCATGGCTATCACTAGTAGACACGAAGTTGAGCGTCCGGCTAAAACTGTAATTGCTAACGAATAACTGCCGAGGCGGAAGCTTCCTGATTCAGTGGCAGATCTATTTTTGAGCCAAAACGCTGGTTGATTGCCCGTAAGTGGTGATCAACCCCTATTTCGGAACCAGGAATAAAACCCGGAATGGTAATTACCTGCGCCAGCACCCCGTCTACTCCACGATGAATAACCCCTCGGGGCAGATACACTAAATCGCCTACCTGCAACTCGGTAGATTGCAGCAAATCATCTACTTCATCCGCTTGCACTGATTCGGGATCGATGATTTTATCGGTTTGGTTAGAGGTAATTAACCGGGCACCGGGCTGTACCATTTGTACTAAGTAAAACTCATCGAAGCCCCCTTCTACCGGATGGTAGTGGGTAAATGAATCGGTAATACGTACTCGGTGGGCATTGAGAGCATGGTAAACGTAAGGCCCTACCTCAGGCCTCCAAGTAAGCAGAATCCGACGGTATGCTCCGGTTTCAGTAGCGCAACCGCCGGGAGTATCAGTAATATTCTCGTCCCAATCGGGGCGAATAAAATGTGGGAATTCTTTCGGCAAGGGGTCGGGCACGGTAAAGACTACATAATCGATCAAGCTATCGGTAGTCATGGTTTGTTGAGGCGGTAAGTAAATAATATCGCCTACGGAAATCTTAGATGATGGGCCTTCAGAAAATTGAGCCGTTCCACCCCCTTGCTGTACAAAAGCCAGTCGGTAGCTTTCCGCCGAGGCGACTTCTTTTGTCTGACCGAAAAAATGTAAATCATAGCCTGGATTTCGCTTAACAAATGCTTCCCGTACTCCGGCTAATCCTTCAGCATCGCCCTGAGCGAGGTGGGCTACTTGCAAGTAGTCCGCTTTTTTAAGCACCGGAGGCTCGCTAAGTATCGTCTTCATACCGACCAGAGAGGTAATTATAACTAATATGATTAGAATAGCTTTCATAAAAAATGGTGTTTATCAGCAAATTACAAAAAACTGTTAGCGGATTCAATTCTTTCCGTAAATAGCAAACGACTGACTTTCTTAACAATTACACAACGAGGTTCTCCATTTATTAACGCTTAATTAGATTACATTTGGTATAGATAATCGACCAACAAATAAATCAACCTTATAGATATGCCCTACCGACTGATTAAAGGCGAATTTCACGTTCATTATCCCGATCTTCCGCTTTCGGGGCCAGAACCTGACGGTGATACTATAAAGTTCCTACCCGACAATCCTAGCTTAGTAGATGCTCTCAGCACTGCCGGGCGAGGCGCAGCTTTTAACCGTCGGGGTATGATTAACCTTCGGTTTGAAGGAATTGATGCATTAGAAACCCACTTTGGTGAGAGTCACCAGAACTTGAACTGGGCAGAAGCAGCTCGCGATGAGCTTCTGGCTCGGATTGGCTTTACCAATATTGAGTTCGCTGAGCGCAATCCAAATAAAATTGCATCTATCGATAATCATCCGCAACGAGGCTACGTATTGGCCAATAACCTAGATACCTTCGGTCGGATTATCGCATTTGTGTACGCTGGAGATGCCCAGCAAGTAGACGGTGCCCAACTTTTTATTGAAGAAGCACACGTAGAAGCCAGTCTAAACTACCAACTGCTGGAAGCTGGTTTAGCCTATCCAGCATTCTACACTTCGCTTCCGGCTGACTTACGGATAATTCTAGCTCAACTGGTTCGGGATAAACGACAGGAAGGAACAGGATTATGGCCAGAGGCAACTGCTAATACGCAGCAGACGGCAAGTTTTACCGAAGGCTTGGCCGAAATGGAAGAACTGGTACTGTGGCCTAAGCTATTCCGACGGCTGGTTTCTTATGTTGGTACTGGATTTACTACACTCGCTCAACTTGATACCTGGCTACGCGAAGACCCAGTAAACCGTGATGACCGGGTACTACTGCCTAGCGGAGAACTCGGCAATATGCATGATATAATTGATGTAGTAGCTCCTTTGCAATTGCGGATGAACTATGAGCCGGAAGATTTAGTCATTGTACCCGATGGTGAAATCGTGCTGCCTCTACCACCTCCAGTAAAACCCAGTATTGGTAAAAATATCCGCATCGTGGCAGCATTGGTCAACCCCGGAGGGAAGGAAACCGGAGAGGAACGAGTGACCTTGCTTAATGTAAGTCCGCACGATCAAGATATTAGGGGTTGGACGATAGCTGATGGTATAAGTAAATCTGCCCCGCTAACCGAGCTATTAAATTCTGATATAATCGCTGCTGGGGATGTAGCCCAGGTCACACTGGATTCCCGCGTAAGACTCAACAATACTGGGGATACCATCACGCTATTTGATAGTAACAGCCGTATGATCGATCAGATTTCGTACACTCGTAAGGAAGGGCAGGAAGAGGGGGTTACGCTGGTGTTTTAGCTATATCTTATCTTACCACCAGAGTACTTAAGGCATGAGAAGAAATTTTGATTTTCTTTTTAATACCAAAGAAACTTCCGAAATCTTTTTGTGGAAAGACGTAACGCTTGGTATCAATCGTACTCCTTTCCCCACTTTTTAGTATTTTAGGCGTTTGTACCAAAGAATTAGTTGATGTCTTCTAATATAAGACGAGCACCTACCTTAACCGAATCTGTTATTCCAATCGCTTTTTTGCTTCCCCTGCTGGCAGTAAATGTGTATGTGTACGATAGCGATTCTACCTACGGACCTAACCAAATTGCCCTCATTATCTCGGCAGCGGTAGCGGCACTCATTGCGCTGCGAACGGGCATTGTCTGGCATAGCTTACGCGACGGCATTGTGAAGAGCATCAGTTCTGCCATGTCGGCTATGCTAATTTTACTGTTGATTGGTTCATTAGCCGGAACCTGGATGTTAAGCGGTATTGTTCCAGCTATGATTTACTACGGCTTACAGATTCTGAACCCTACGATCTTTCTGTTTGCCGCATGTATTGTTTGTGCCATTGTTTCGGTAGCTACGGGTAGTAGCTGGTCAACCGTTGCTACTGTCGGAATCGCACTGCTAGGCATCGGAACTACCTTGGGTTTATCACCGGGCGTAATTGGCGGGGCGATTATTTCAGGGGCTTATTTTGGTGATAAAATGTCGCCCCTTTCTGATACTACCAATTTAGCTCCGGCTATGGCCGGAACGGATTTGTTTACCCACATCCGTTACATGACTTATACGACTATTCCCTCTATCACCATTTCGCTAATTATTTTTCTAATTATCGGGTTTACAGCGGATAATAGCGTGGCTGGCAGCGGAACGCAAGAGGTTTTATCAGCGCTGGATAATGCGTTCAATATTAATGGTTTGTTGTTCATTGTACCCGTAGTAGTCATCGGTATGATTGTGAAGAAGGTACCCGCCTTGCCCGCTTTGTTAGCCGGGACGTTACTTGGAGGTTTATTTGCTATTATCTTTCAACCCCAGGCTATTGCCCAAGTGAGTGGACAAAGTGGAATCATGGGTACATACATTGCGGTGATGAAAGCGATGTACACTGATGTTAGTATCACTACGGATAACGAGA
Source organism: uncultured Flammeovirgaceae bacterium (assembly GCA_937883755.1). GTDB lineage: Bacteria > Bacteroidota > Bacteroidia > Cytophagales > Cyclobacteriaceae > Tunicatimonas. The sequence continues at coordinate 52,394 of CAKZYA010000046.1, forward strand.
TGGTGAACGGGCTACTATCCACCGGAGGCATGGCTGGTATGCTAAACACTATTTGGCTTATTATCTGTGCTATGATCTTCGGAGGGGTAATGGAATCAGCCGGAATGCTGAAACGGATTACACAGTCCATTATTCAGTTTGCTAACTCCACTGGCTCACTCATTGCTTCTACTGCTTTTACCTCTATCTTCTTTAACGTTACAGCTTCGGATCAGTACCTAGCTATTGTTGTGCCCGGACGGATGTTCTCGCAAACCTACCGAGACCGGGGGTTAAAACCTAGGGTGCTCAGCCGAACGCTAGAAGATTCGGGTACAGTAACTTCGGTATTAATTCCCTGGAACACCTGCGGAGCTACTCAGGCCGCTGTGCTGGGAGTGGCTACACTATCGTATGCCCCATTTGCATTTTTCTGTATTCTCAGCCCGATTATGACCATTCTCTTCGGATTTTTAAACTTTAAAATTGCCCGCTACCAACCCGGTGAGTTAGAGAGTGAGGAACAAGAAAAAGTGACCGCATGACATTTTCTAAGCACATTACTAAAGAAGAAATTAATGAGTTGCCCTTACAGAAGTATGAGGGCAAAATTGTACTAGTAACCGATGCGGATAAGCAAGAAGAAGTTTTTGAGGAAATAAAAGATCAGGAAATAGTGGGCTTCGATACTGAAGCCCGACCATCATTTAAACGGGGGATACGCTACGATACTTCTTTGCTGCAACTGGCGGTACCCAACAAAACGTACATCATTCGTTTAAACTACACCGGGCTTAGCCCAGCCTTTACTGATTTCTTCGCTAATCCTCAGATCAAGAAAGTAGGCATCAGCATTAAAGATGACCTGAAAGATTTACGAAAGCTATGTGCCAAGCATCATCTTCAATTCACCTCAGAAAATGTACTAGATTTGAATGATGCTGCTAAGCGACTGGATGTAAACCACGCCGGAGTACGACGCTTGACGGCTATTTTCCTCGGTTTTCGCGTTTCCAAGGCCCAACAAACCTCTAATTGGGAGAACCCTAAACTAACCGAACCCCAGTTGCGCTACGCGGCTACCGATGCTTGGGTGTGTTTAGAAATTTATCGCAAACTTGAGAGTACGGGTTATGTCAACAGTCAATAAAGGAAAACCTGTGGACTATCAAACTACCTCATATTCCCTTATATCTGATAGATCAAAAGTGTTCATAAAGGCGGTAGTAAAGTCGCCTTCCTGAAATTTGGGGTCATCCATGAGCTTAATATGAAAGGGAATAGTCGTTTTAATACCTTCAATCACAAATTCTTGCAGTGCTCGTTTCATGCGAGTGATCGCTTCAATTCGGGTTTGCCCGCTCACAATCACCTTGGCAATCATAGAGTCGTAATTAGGGGGGATACTATAGCCTGCGTAAATATGGCTATCAATCCGCACTCCGTGACCACCCGGCATATGTAGATTGGTTATTTTCCCGGGGCTAGGTCGGAAACCGTTCGCCGGGTCTTCCGCATTAATTCGACACTCAATTGCGTGTAGCATGGGGTAATAATTTTTACCCGAAAGCCCAATCCCAGCAGCTACCTTAATTTGCTCCTTAATCAGATCAAAGCTGGTCACTTCTTCTGTAATGGGATGCTCTACCTGAATACGAGTGTTCATCTCCATAAAGTAGAAGTCGCGGTGCTTATCTACTAAGAATTCAATGGTTCCGGCACCTTCGTACCCAATGGCTTCCGCTCCTTTGATAGCAGCTTGCCCCATCTTCTCCCTTAGTTCATCCGTCATGAAAGGTGAGGGAGTTTCCTCTAATAGTTTCTGATGGCGGCGTTGAATAGAGCAATCTCGCTCGGAGAGGTGACAGGCCTTCCCATTCTGATCGCCCACTATTTGGATCTCAATGTGGCGAGGCTCCTCTACAAATTTCTCTAGGTAAAGCGCATCGTTACCGAACGAAGCTCCTGATTCGCGACGGGCATCATCCCAGGCCTTCTTGAATTCACTTTTATCCTGAACAATCCGCATTCCTTTTCCACCCCCACCAGCCGTAGCTTTCAAAATAACCGGATAGCCAATTTCATCGGCAATCTTTAGCCCCTGGTCAATACTATCTAACAAGCCATCTGAACCGGGCACGGTGGGTACGCCAGCTTCCTGCATGGTAGCTTTTGCTGTAGCCTTATCACCCATTTTCCCAATCATTTCGGGTGAAGCACCAATGAACTTAATGCCGTACTCATCACACACCCGGGAGAACTCCGCATTCTCTGATAAGAACCCATAACCAGGATGAATAGCATCAGCGTTAGTGATTTCAGCCGCCGCAATCAGGTTAGGAATATTAAGATAGGAAGCACCACTAGGTGGAGGACCGATGCAGACAGCTTCATCGGCAAAGCGGACGTGCAAACTATCTTTATCAGCAGTAGAGTAAACCGCTACGGTGCTAATGCCCATTTCGCGGCAGCTTCGAATGACCCGCAGAGCAATTTCTCCCCGGTTAGCAATCAAGATTTTGTTAAACATACAATACGGTGTTAGGGTGTTTTGGTGTTAGGGTGCTAGTGTTTTATCAATAACCGTGAACTTCAACAATAACACTTTAGCACTCTAACACTTTAGCACAATGTTGTTAGGCTGGATCGATAAGGAATAGGGGCTGATCAAACTCAACGGGAGATGAGTCTTCTGCTAAAATCTCTATAATAGTTCCTGCATACTCAGCTTCAATCTCGTTGAACAGCTTCATGGCTTCAATAATGCAAACGGTTTGCCCCTTAGAAATTTTATCGCCTACCTTCACAAAAGAACCCGACTCAGGGTCAGGCGACTGGTAAAAAGTACCAATCATAGGAGACTTTATCGTTACGTAATTATTTTTCTCTTTGGCTTCAGTTGCTCCCTTAGATTCTTCAGATGAGGCGGTGCTCTCCGAAGTAGCCGCTGGCGGTGCAGTTGATTGTTGCGGGGGAACAAGAGAATTAGCTACCAGCCCAGTAGCGTCGCTGGGCATAGATGGGTAACCCGAAGAGTGAATGATATTTTGTCGCACTTCCGGGGCACTGTTTTTCTTGATTTTTAGCTTAATGTCTTCAGTCTCTAACTCTACCTCGTCTAGGCCAGAGTTAGCAATAAAGTCTATTAGGTTGCGGATTTCGCTAGCTTTCATAATGTTTATTTTACCCTTTCAGAATAAGATTTAGTTCGTGTATCTACTTTTATTTTTTCGTCCTGATTAACAAAGAGAGGTACCTGGATAGTCGCTCCGGTTTCTAGCTCGGCAGGCTTAGTGGCATTGGTTGCAGTATCACCTTTCAAACCAGGCTCAGTGTAAGTAATGGTAAGCTCTACAAAGGGAGGGAGCTCGCAACCCAGAATCGTTTCAGTCTCATCATGAACAATGATGTCGGCAGCCTGCCCGTCAGATAAGAATTCAGGAGCATCAATCTGCTCTGCCTGAACAACCACCTGCTCAAAGGTATTGCTATCCATGAAATGATAACCTAAATCGTCTTTGTAAAGATACTGATGCGGACGGCGCTCAATGCGGGCAGTGGTGATTTTTACCCCCGAGTTAAAAGTATTATCCAATACTTTGCCAGTACGTATGTTTTTGAGTTTTGTCCGCACGAAGGCAGGGCCTTTCCCGGGCTTAACATGCTGGAATTCTACGATGGTATAAAGATCATTATTATACTCAATGCAGAGGCCATTTCTAAAGTCTGCGGTAGTTGCCATACGTAGGTTTTGGTTAGATGTTAGTTAATAAATAGAAAATCAGGCAAAAAGTTTGATCAGCCTCATTTTCCGTCGTAGCCCCACTTTACGTAGGTTGCCCCCCAGGTAAACCCGCCACCGAACGCTGCCAGTACCAGGTTATCACCTTTTCGTAACTGAGATTCGTAATCCCAGAGGTTTAGCGGGATAGTCGCACTAGTGGTATTTCCGTACTTATGAATAGTGTACATAACCCGGTCTTGATCCAGTCCCATACGCTTGGAAGTAGCATCAATAATGCGCTTGTTAGCCTGATGAGGAACTAGCCAAGCCACATCTTCCGAAGCTAGTTGATTACGCTCCATAATTTCGGCTGATACGTCAGCCATGTGCTTTACTGCGTATTTAAATACTGTTGCTCCTTCTTGGTGGACGAAATGTTCTCGCGCCATTACCGTCTCAATGGTTGCCGGACGACGACTTCCCCCTGCTTTTAAATGCAGAAAAGGCGCACCCGATCCATCAGAACGAAGTACTGAGTCGATAACACCGTAGGGCTCTTCGGTAGGTTCTAGCAAAACAGCCCCAGCTCCATCGCCAAAAATAATGCAAGTGGTGCGGTCTTCGTAGTTGATAATTGATGACATCTTATCGGCACCAATTATTAGTACCTTTTTGTAAGTGCCTGACTCAATAAACTGTGCCCCAGTACTCAGCGCGTACAAAAATCCGGAGCAGGCTGCTTGCAAATCGTAACCAAATGAGTTCACAGCACCAATTTCACTGGCAATCAGATTGGCTGTCGCCGGAAAAATCATGTCGGGGGTTGTAGTCGCACAAATCAGCAGCTCGATCTCCGCTGGATCAACTCCCGTTTTTTCTAACAGCTCTTTAGCTGCTCCGGTACCCATTACCGATGTTCCCTGGTCTTTTCCCCGCAAAATACGCCGCTCTTTAATGCCTGTACGGGTCACAATCCACTCATCAGATGTGTCCACCATTTTTTCAATATCATGATTAGACAAGATGTCTTCTGGAACATATCCTCCGACTCCCGTGATAACGGCTTTGCGTGTACTCATACGTAGATTATTTGTTAGTAGCTAGCCTTGGAAAGCTGCCTGAATTTTATGATGAATGCCCGATTTAGCCATACTGAAGGCCTGCATAATCATATTTTTGATAGCCAAAGCGCTAGATGCTCCGTGCCCGATTACAACATTGCCATTAATACCTAAAATCGGACTACCCCCGATGGCTTCGTAATTTAAGTTATCAAAAAATGGATCACGGTAATTTCTTCGCTCCAGTAGTTCGTAGATTGATTCGGCCATTTTTAGCACTACATTACCCACATAACCGTTGCAAACCATCACATCTGCCTTATCTCTAAAGATATCGCGACCTTCAATATTACCAATGAAATTCACCTGATCTTGCTCCTTAAAAAGTTTATAGGCAGCTTGGGTAACTACTGTTCCCTTTTGTTCCTCTTCACCTAAGTTCAGAAGTCCTACTTTGGGCTGACTGATGCCAAAAACATGTTGGGCGTAGAGTGAACCAAGCTCACCGAATTGCACGAGCATCTCGGGCTTTACGTCAGCATTAGCCCCCACATCAATCAATACTCCAAAGCTACCATCTTCACGAGGAGCAAAGCTAGCCAACCCCGGACGCATCACTCCTGCACAGGGTTTTATAGAGAACATGGCCCCGACCGACATAGCCCCAGTATTTCCGGCACTACAAAAGGCATCCACTTTCTCTTCTTTAAGTAGATGAAAGCCAATGCCAATGCTAGAATGTTTCTTCTGATTAAACGCCTTAGTAGGATGCTCGTGCATACCGATAACTTCTTCAGCATGCACAATTTCTACTACTGAGGCCGGAAAATTGTGCTGAGCTAGCTGCTCTTCTATAACTTCCTTTTGCCCTACTAGTACTAGTTGGTCTTCTTCAGAGAATTCATGAGCCGCTAATGCTGCTCCTTTCAGACAGGTTTGGGGGGCAAAATCACCACCCATTGCATCAAGCGCAATCCTCATAAATTACGCTACGTCTTCTTTCTCCATTACTACCTTGCCTCGGTAGTAAAGTTTGCCCTCGTACCAATGAGCCCGATGAAACAAATGAGGCTCGCCGGTAGTAGGGTCGATAGCGATGTTACGAGGAGTCGATTTTAGATGCGTTCTTCGTTTATCTCTTCTCGATTTGGAAATCTTCCTTTTGGGATGTGCCATAATATTTTTGGTTTTTACAAATTTCTACTGGTTCTTCAAATTACGTAATATTTGCCATCGGGGATCAACTTCTTCAGCGTCATCCCGATCTTGCTTCTTTGATTCTGAACTAAACACTATTTCACCCTCTACCCAAGGATCTTCCTGCTCAGCTAACGAAGGGTGTAACCGCTTCATCGGTAAAGCCAACCCAATGAATTCGTAGAGCAAGTGGGCAATATTAATCTTCTGGGTGCCCGTAGTGATGGTAACAATATCTTCGGAAATTTCTTCCTCTTCTTCTCCGTACTGATAGATAATCATTCTGTCAACCTTTAATGGATGGTCGAAAAGCTCTAAACTACGATCGCATTCCAACTGAACAGTTCCACTAATTCGGAAGTTTACGGTAATCAGGGTAGACTGTTTATCTAATACCACATCTGCGTTAAGATTGCCTTTCTCAACCAGCACATTATCAAATAACTGAAAGAAAGAGTCACCCAAATGATACTCGTACGTATAAACCTTGTTTGATAAAGCAAAAATATCTATATCAAACTGGGTAAAATCATCTACCATTACCCTTTTTTTATTAAGTCTGCAAATTTAAGTATATAATTCTAATAAAAGAAAGCGATTAAAATGAATTCCTCGTTTCTTCAAGGCCACAGTAGTCAACAAATTTTCTCGAAAAAAATTACCAATTCCTATATAGTACATATAATTTTCTGCACGAATGAAATATTTGTCGATAACTTTTAGTTAGTAGTTTTAGAGTAGATGCGCTTATGAATACCTTACGAGTTTTTTGGTTGGTTGTATGGGGGCTAGGATTCTGTGGTTGGATAACAGTATATGGGCAAGCGCAAGCCCCAGAAATACCCCGTCAGAAAAAGCCGCTGTTGCTGGATATGAATATGCAGATTGAGGCAACCCAGGCGGTGAATGATATGTATAACTTTAAATTCCCTCGAGCTGAGCGTCAGTTTCGCTGGATAAAACAAGACCACCCGAATCACCCTCTTCCGTATTTTTTGCTGGGCTTAAGCGAATGGTGGAAGATTGTGCCCAATCCTCGCGAGACTAAATACGATGCCCGCTGTATTGCCTATATGGATACTGCTACGGTGCTGGCCAAACGCATGTTTGAACAAGATGAGGAAGATCCTGAGTCAGCATTTTTCTTAGCGGCTGCTTATGCTTTTAAAGGGCGATTGCATTCTGAGCGCCGCGACTTTGCTAAGGCCGCTAGTGATGGTCGCCTATCCTTAAAATATTTGGAAATTTGTAAGGGAAAAGAAGATTTCAGCCCCGAACTGCTCTTTGGTGATGCCCTTTACAATTATTACGCTGAGTGGATTAAGGATAATTACCCCATTTTGCGCCCATTGATGGTATTCTTTCCTGATGGAAATAAAAATTTAGGCATCAAACAGTTGAAGACCGTGGCGAACAATGCTTTTTATACCCGTACTGAAGCCCAGTACTTTTTAATGCGAATTTTGTCGGAAGAGCAGAACGACCCGCGAGAAGCGTTCCGGATTGCTGAATATTTACATCAGACCTTCCCCGATAACGCCTACTTTCACCGCTACTATGCCCGGCAGTTATATAGTCGGGGTAAGCATCGTGATGCTGAGCGAGAGTCATTAGAGATTCTGGCAAAAATTGATAGTAGTATGACGGGCTACGAAGCTACCAGCGGTCGGTACGCAGCTTTCTTTTTAGGGCAGATTTATCAGATGCAAGGTAAGCTCAGCCAAGCTGAAACCTATTACCAGAAAACTATTGACTATGCTAAGTCTATTGATGCCACCGAGTCTGGCTACTACCATTACTCTATGTTATACTTAGGGGAAATTGCTGAGAAGCAAGACAACCCCGACCAGGCCAAAGAGTACTACAAAATGGTAAAGAAAGAGGCTAAACGCAGCAGCCGAGCTCACGAAAAAGCCCGCAATAATCTCAGATCACTTCGGCAGAGTGATTAGATCAACTATTTAGTTTATCAATAATAGTTTAGCTTTAATTAGCTCCAAACTGCACTGGTGGGAGCTGCTCTTGTTCTTCTTCGGTAAACAGGCGGGATTTGATGACGAAGCGGAGCCCCAGCGGAATCTCTAGTGAGAAACTTGCTCCACGTCCTGGAGTAATATCTACCGTAAGCTGCGTATGTTTCCAGTACTCAAATTGGTCTTGCGACATATAAAAATTGCAGCCGTGAATTTTACCTAGCCAAACGTCAGTTTCGTTGAGCATAAGCTCACCATCAGGAAAGCACATCGGTGAAGAGCCATCGCAGCAACCTCCACTTTGGTGAAACATCAACTCACCATGCTCCTCCCGCAGTTGGTCAATCGTTTCTTTCGCCTTTTCGGTAACGGTTACGCGCTCAGTCATAAAGGTATATGGTTTACGGTAAAGGGTCAAGGATGAATGGTGAGGGTATTGTACACCTCTTAACCTTCAACCCTTCACCCTTCTACCGTCAATTTGTTTAGAAGAAGCCCATTGCTTTTTTGTCGTAAGAAATCAGCATATTCTTGGTCTGACGGTAATGAGCCAGCATCATCTTATGATTTTCCCGACCAATACCTGATTTTTTGTAGCCACCAAACGGTGCATGGGCTGGATAATTATGATAGTTGTTCACCCAAACTCGCCCGGCCTTAACCGCTCGAGAAATTTGGTACGCTTGGTGCATATCCCGGGTCCAAACTCCCGCTCCTAAGCCGTAGAGCGTATCATTAGCAATTTCAATAGCCTCAGCCTCATCTTTAAAGGTGGTTACACAAACTACTGGCCCGAAGATTTCCTCCTGGAATACCCGCATTTTGTTATTTCCTTTTAAGATAGTCGGCTTAATGTAGTAGCCACCCTCGAGTCCTTCATTGTAAGCCGCTTCGCCTCCGGTCAGTACTTCGCAGCCTTCTTCTTTACCAATATTAATATAGTTGAGAATTTTTTCGTACTGATCGTTAGAAGCTTGAGCCCCCATCATGGTATCGGGATCAAGCGGATGCCCTAGTTGAATAGCTTCAGTACGTTCAATAACTCGCTCTATGAATCTGTCGTAGATGCTTTCCTGCACTAGTAATCGGGATGGGCAAGTACATACTTCACCCTGATTAAGAGCAAACATTACCGCGCCTTCCAAGCACTTGTCAAAGAACTCATCGTCGGCGTCCATTACGTTCTCAAAGAAAATGTTGGGCGACTTTCCGCCTAGCTCTAAGGTAACCGGAGTGATATTCTTAGAGGCATACTGCATAATTAGCTGACCAGTAGTTGTCTCACCAGTGAAAGCTACCTTATTAACGCGAGGGCTAGATGCTAATGGCTTACCAGCTTCGGCGCCAAAGCCATTTACGATATTAAGTACTCCGGCGGGTAGTATGTCCTCAATTAATTCCATCAGAATTAAAATGCCTACCGGGGTTTGCTCAGCGGGCTTTAGCACCACACAGTTTCCTGCCGCCAAGGCTGGAGCTAGCTTCCAGGTAGCCATCAGAATAGGGAAGTTCCAGGGAATAATCTGACCTACTACGCCCAGTGGCTCGGGAACGTTCATGCAGACAGTATTGGCATCCAATTCGCTTACAGAACCTTCCTCTGCCCGAATGACTCCGGCAAAGTAGCGAAAATGATCAACGGCTAATGGCAAATCAGCCGCGCGGGTTTCTCGTAGGGCTTTTCCGTTGTCCCAGGTTTCGGCTCTAGCCAGATCCTCCAGGTTTTGCTCCATCACATCAGCGATCTTCAGTAGCATATTGCTACGTTCGGTAGCCGAAGAATTATTCCAGGCAGGAGCCGCCGCCCAAGCTGCGTCGATGGCTGCATCTATATCCTCCGCCGTAGAGCGAGGGATACGGGTAAAGTTGGCACCATCTACTGGGGAAACATTATCAAAGTACTGACCTTTGATGGGAGGGGTCCATTTTCCACCGATGTAGTTGTCGTACTGATCCTTGAATTTTGGTTTTTCTACCTGACTGCGGGTAGTAGTGAGCGTATCACTCATAGTTTTAGAATTTAGGTTATGAAATTAAATGGTAAGTCAAAACTTTACTGGATACCCAAGTTAACGAATCGAGGGAGAAAAGTGCTGACGAATTCTCTCATTTACGTGAACAATTCTCTTAAAACTAATATTTTGATAATCTTAAAATCATTTCATCTAAACAAATTGCATATTTACTAAAAATAAAGTACTATTATTTGTTAGTTAGTAATGCCTTGCCCATCTGTTATGCAGTTACCTGATCACTTCTTTGAGAAGAGAAAACTAGAGACGTTAGTAGAAAATCAGACTACCTACACACTAGGGCAAGCTGCCCTGCACGTATTTGAGACCCAGCAGCAAGCTGAACGGGTTCACTTACAGTTTGACCAGCCAGTACTAGCCAGTATGTTGCGAGGCAAAAAAATTATGCATCTGCGTGATCATCAACCTTTCGATTTTCTACCAGGAGAATCACTTATTCTTCCAGCTAAGGAGATAATGCAAATTGATTTTCCGGAAGCCCAGAAGGATGATCCTACCCGTTGTTTGGCTATCGCCATTGCTGAAGATCGTGTAGAAGAAATCACCACGTTAATGAATGAAACTATGCCGAAGGCTGATGAGCAGGAGTGGAATTTGATGGATTACAATTTCTACTTCACCAATGATGCAGGTATCTACCAGATTTTGCAACGATTGATCTTCTTGTTCACCGAAAACCACCCGGCAAAGGATTTCTTCGTCAATAATATGCTTCAGGAGTTGATTGTGCGGATTTTGCAAGCTAATACTAGAAAGACTTATACCGAGTCAGCGGATGGGGCGGATGGCAACAACCGTCTCGCCTACGTTATTCAATACATCCGCAATCACTTGGATGAATCACTGAGTATTGATACACTGAGTGAGAAAGCATGCATGAGCCAGTCGCACTTTTACCGGGTATTTAAGAATGAGATCGGTGTTTCTCCTATTGATTTTATCAACGACGAACGTATTAACCAAGCGGCTAACATGCTGCGAGACCCTAACCGGAAAATTAAGGAAGTCTACTTAGAATGTGGTTTCGAGAACCGCTCCTACTTCAATCGCTTGTTCAAGAGAAAAAAGCACCTATCGCCCGGTGAATTTCAGAACCGGGCAAATAAGTAGTAATCGGTGTTCGTTAGGGCTTTTGACTAGCTCCTCTGCTTTATGAAAATAATAATCACCCTATTCGTTTTCTCCTTTTCCGTAGTAAACATATTCGCTCAAACTGCTATAGATTTACCAAAGAACGAGAAGAAAGCACTAAAACAAGCGGAAAAGCTACGAAAACAGCTCCTCAGAGGTGCTGACTTTAATGAGTTGGCTAAGAAGCACTCTGATGATCCGGGTTCTGGACCTCATGGTGGAGAAATGGGAAGCGTTCAATTTAGGCAGTTTGTGCCGGAGTATGACTCAGGCGTACTGGCACTAAATGTTGGCGAAATCTCCAAGCCAGTTCGGACTAAGTTTGGCTACCACCTGATTGAGTTACTAGAGAAAGATGAGACCACATTTACCTCTCGCCATATCTTAATTAAGCCTTGAAAGTTTCTACATCTGCCCGAAGCCTTGCTCATTAATCTTCGTATTAATTAGTATCTTAGCTTTACTAAGGAAAATAAAGAGTCATGGAACAGCCTCAAGTAACTCAACGACTTAGCCTAGAGGAATATAATCAACTGGAAGAAGAAACCTATCAACGCTACGAGTACCACGACGGCGAAGTGTACGCGATGGCTGGTGGTGATCCGGTACATAATGCTATCGGTGTAAATATGACCACTATTCTTAGCCAGCTTCTTCGTAAGAAAAGTTGTAATGTATTTAATAGCGACCAGAAAGTATACATTCAATCGGTCAATCGATCGTTTTACCCGGATGCTTCGGTCACCTGCGGTTCAGTAGATCGCTCTGAGCAGGATACTAAAGCAATTACGAATCCTATCTTGCTGGTGGAGGTATTATCCGATAGTACTGAAGCCTTTGACCGAGGTCGGAAATTCGAGTACTTTAGCAAACTTTATAGCTTACGGGAATACGTACTTATCAGCCAGCACGAGCCAGTTGTACAAGTGTATTATCGCCCATCTGATACCGACCTATGGCAGATGAACTGGGTACGAGGAAAAGAGCAGGTTCTCACCTTGCAATCCTTAGAGATTGAAACTAAGCTAGAAGAGATTTATCTGAAAACGGAAGATTTGTAATGACTGATGAAAGCTACATTGTTCACTAATCATTAATCATCAGTCATCAATCATTATTTTCTCAGCATTTGTCCGTGGCGCTGAGAGCTAAGCTCACCGTTTTCTAAACTGATTTCTCCGTTCACGATTACGTAATTCATGCCTTTAGCCAACTGAAATGGGTCCTCGTAGGTGGCTGTTTCATGAACTTGTTGGGGATCAAACACCAAAATATCAGCTTTGTTGCCAACAGTCAGCGTACCTCGGTCACTAATACCCATTGTTTGAGCAGGCAATGAAGTCATCTTTCGCACAGCCTCAGTCAGCGTAAGCACACTATCCTGCACAACAAATTTTTCAATAATCCGAGCGAAGGTTCCGTGTCCCCGCGGGTGACGCGAGGTCGGGCTACCATCGGAGCTAATCATAACTAAAGAGTCAGCAATAAAGCGACTTTGTAATGAATCGTTCATCACGAAATAAGCCCCCGATGCGCCACCAGGCTGGATGTCATCAATTAGAATATCTTCAAACGGTTTATTCATTTCTTTGGCTAGTTGCGCCAGCGTTTTTCCGGCATAAGGAGCAGTACCGAGGAGGGTTGCTTCCGGTCCATTGCGCTGATTTACTTTATTCCGAAGAAACTCTTCCAATTCAGCCCGACGGTTAGCAATCACTTGCTGGTAATCATTCGGGGGTTTAGCCCACTCTGGAAATAAAATGCTGATGCCCGTATAGCTGGCCGTGTAGGGATACACATCCGCTGTAACCTGAACTCCACTCTGTCGGGCTTGGTGCAATAGGTCTAGAATTTCTTCCGCCCGACTTTCACCTTGTCCGTAGACCACTTTCATATGCGACACATTCACTTGGCAGAATTGACCCTGGTTCAGCAATTCCTGAATAGACGATCCCACTTCGCTATCGTCTTCGTTACGGACGTGGCTGGTAATGACCTTTTCTCTTTCACCCACAATTTTGGCAAGGTGCTCTAGTTCATAGGATGGGGCGTAAAAACCGGGAATGTATTCCAACCCCGTAGTCATACCGAAACATCCGGCATCCAGGTTTTTCTCTAATAGACCACCTATCTTCTCCAGTTGCTCTTCCGAAGGGCGAGGGTTGTACTTGATTCCTGATTGCATCCGTAGCGTACCGTGCCCCACAAACATAGCGATATTCACTCCCGGCACAGTATCTTCTACCAATTGCATCCACTCAGCCAGGTTCTCATAATCGGGACTAGAACCGTCTTTTCCCAACGATATTGTCGTGGCTCCCATCGCCAGGAAATTTTGAAAATCAGGGGTTTCGAGCGGGTTGCCGTGGGAGTGCATATCGATAAATCCCGGAGTGACTACTTCTCCCGCAGCACCAATGGTTTTTTCAACCTCCATCAGCGCAGTATCTACTTTACCGATAAAGACAATCGTATCATCTTGAATCAGTAAATCAACTACGTAGCTATCATTCCCTAAACCGTCGATAACTTGCCCGTCTTGAATCAGCAGCGAATACTTTTTCCCTGGCTGCTGGCTTAAAAAAGATTCAAATTCAGTAGGAGAGGACTGAGTACAGGCAGCTAAAAGTAGTAAGCCAAGAAATGTCCGCATATATTATAATTTTTTACTAATCCGGTGCTTTCCAGGGCCAGTAACGAGTAAAGCAATAAATACAATGCCAGCCTCTAGCGGGTGCGAGATGCGTCCGTAGCTATCACTGTTGCCGATATGCATGGCGGTGGCAACAATCATGGTAGCAATAAGTAGTAACAAAGCCGGAACCCAGAGAATACCCAGCATCAGGCAGAGGCCACCTACACACTCAGCAAAGCCTCCCATGAAACCCCAAAAAGCCGGGAGAAACGTGATCCCTAAATTTTCCATCGTACCGCCTAGCTTTTCCCAGCGTTCAGGCCCGCCCATGAGTTTTGGCAAACCGTGGGCGATAAAAGAAATACCGAGTCCAATACGAATGATCAGCAGACCTAAATGAAAGTTTTTAGAGGAAGTAGTGCTAGAACGGCGCATGAACTAGGCTATTTTCTGATTGCGGCCTACAGCCAGATAAATAATGGCGCCAAGAAACTGTAATAAGATTACGACTAAGACACAGATGATTTTATTACTGTCATTACGAAACCGACTGCGAAGAATATCAATCAGTGCATAAAGCCAGAAAGCTGTTCCTAATAGCCCAAAGACTATTATTGTTAAAATTTCCCAGCCTCCTATATTACCGATAAATAAAAATAGTGTGTTCATTATTATTAGCTTAGTAGAGAAGTAAAATACGTTATTTTTATCACTATTCCGTATCGTCTAAACTCTGTTGGAGAGTTTGTAACTTATCTAATACGCTGTTGTAATCATCAATCTGCTGGTTCATCAAATTACTGTAAGCAATAGCAATGTTCTCAAATCGATGGTCAGTAATAAAGTCAGTTGGGTCTATGGGATAGTTCGTACTATACCTAACCTTGTTGAAAAAATACGGATCAATGAAGTCTCTAATGTATTCTTGGGTATTCTGCTCACTAGTCGCTGTACCTTTCAATGATTCGTAAGTATTGACTAATTCTTTTCGTAAAGCATAGTCTTTAATTAAATTAAAGTCGCCTGACTCTTTAATATTTTCTATCGTAGTGAAGAGCGGTTGGTAGCCTACGGGGTTGGTCATTAGTGGCGCGGTAGTACCCAGTCGGGAATCCATAAATCTTTTTGATGCGATTAAAACTTTTATAGTATCCGCCTTTTCTTTAAAAAAGCGAGCTTGTTTTAATGCTGATTGCAGATTTTCAATGTTTTCTCGGGTTTCCAGTCTAAAGCTTTCCAGATAATTTTCTAGACGTTGTTTATCTTTCCTTGACTCGTTCCAGTTGTTTAACTGGAACGCAAGCGTGATACCTAGGATTACAATTAAAAAATCGATGAGCTTCGATTTCCAGTCAATAGTGATTTTGATCTTTTGACGATAGGCCGCTTTAATTCGCTTGATCATTTGGCAAGGACAGGTTTATGCCAAAAATAACACGTTTTTCAGATCAGTCAAGCTGATATAAATTTAGCTTAATTTACATTCTCATATTCGCTCAAAATACCTCCAGTGAGGCGCATTAGCTCGGTTTCTGACTCAATGAGATTGTATTTGGCCTGAATATTTGCCAGGGCGGTATTCAGATAATTCACCTGAATGTCACGGTAATCGAAGGAGCTGATGGTGCCGTTGCGGAAACGTTCTTCGGATAGGTCTAAGTTTAGCTGAGCTGACCGAATATTTTCTTCTGAGATGGATAGTAGCTTTTTACGCACGTTGTACAGATCGTAAGTAGCCATTAGGTTATTACGAAGTGTAATTTTCTGCTGCTCGATCTGTACCTGACTGATACGCTCTTGAGTGTAAGCGTTTTCAATGGCTTGACGCACCCGTCCGCCATCAAATAATAGATAATTCAGGGTAAACCCAGCCGCGTAACTAAGCGTTCTACCCTGAACTATTTCTTCCCGATTGGGATCATCAAAGGCGAACTGGGCATTGGAAACATCCTGCCGCTGCCAGGTATAACCGGCTCCAGCCGTAAAATTAAGTTGAGGATAAAGCTCGGTTTTAGCCAAACGAGTATCTGAGCGGGCTATTTCTAGGTTGATGTACTGATTTTGCAAGTTACGATTGCTAGCAATCATGCGTTCGTACAAATCGTCTAGCGCATAGTTTGAAGATTCAACTGCCAAACTATCAGTAAGATCGTAGGTTAAGGTTACGTCTTGCCCCATCAACAGATTTAGCGTCCGACGGGTATTCAAGTAATTAATCTCCTGAGTAACTAGGTTGGATGAGTCCGTCAGAAAGGCATTCTGCTCTTGAAGTATATCGAACGTAACTGCACTACCCAACTCACCTTTCAGCCGCACATATTCGTAGCGATCTTTAGAAAGTGAAAATACGGTCTCCAGCACATCTAGCCGCTCTCGCTCCAACTGGGTTAGGTAGTATTGATTAATAATCGCCTGAATCGCATTTTCAATAACCACCTGGGCATTACCCCGCGTAAAACTTTCCAGTTGCTGCAATCGCTCCCGTCGAATATTCACTGCAAACCCACTAAATAGTGTCCAATTGACATTTACGCCGGGGGTAACATCATTTGAGATGGTTAACCCTTGTAGAAAGCCTGCGGGGTTCTCCACATCCCGAAAGTTATTATTCTGAGCTACACTCAAGCTGATGGTAGGCCAACGTCCGGCGGCTCCCCAATTATTATTATTTTTAGCGATCTCTACGTTCAGTTCTTCTACCTGAATATCAAAGTTATTGGCTAAACCAACCTGAATGGCATCTGACAACGAGAGGGTTTCTTGCTCTTGAGAATAGCCTGAAAGAGTTATCCAAGAGAAAATTAAAGTAAGAAGAAAGTATTTCATGAAAAGTTGGAGGTCAGGGTTTAACGGTGGATGTACGTATATACTGCGTCTTTCTTATTTCACATCTCATATTTCTCCTACACTTGCTGCAAGCGTCGCTGCTCGCGGATGGCAGGTTCCACGTCTTCGTGGTCAGGCGAACGATATGGTTCATCAGGACTCATATAATGCTTCACTTTACCAATACTCTTATTGATATACAGCTTAACATCGTTGAAAACCAGAATAATCACTGGGAAGAATAACAAGATCATCAGTGTGCCAAGTAATACTCCGTAAGCGACCGAAATCGCCATCGGAACCAGAAACTGGGCCTGAAAACTCTTCTCCAAAATCAGCGGATACAAGCCAACTACCGTAGTAATTGACGTAAGCAGGATAGCTCGGAAACGAGCGATACCCGCTCCAAAAGCTGCTTCTTCTACCCGCATACCTTCCCGAAGATTCTGATTGTATTTATCTAACATCACTACGGCATCGTTAATGATTACTCCCGACAGAGCAATCATACCGTACATACTGAGCGTAGAAATCGGCTGGTCGTGAATACCGTGCCCAATAGCTGCACAAACCAATCCTAGTGGAATGAGCAGCAGAATTAAGATTGCCTGGTAAAGCGATCGGAACGAAAGGGTAATAACCAGGATCATCATGATTAAGGCGGTGGGGAATACCTTAATGAACGAGTCAAATGTGCGAGCCGAACGTCGTGATTGTCCTTCGAACGAATAAGTTACGCTGGGGTATTTTGCCAAAATAGGCGGAAGAATTTCGGTTTGAACCTTCTCAATAATCGGTGGAACTGGCTCGTAAGGATCAACTAGGTCAGCCTCGAGCCGCACCTCTCGCTTACCATTAAAGTGGTTGATGTTCATTACACCCCGCTCAATGTTATAATCAGCTAGCTCTCGTAAGGGATACTCGTTTCCCTGCCCGTCTTTAATCCGCATAGCTTCCATTTGCGAAATAGTCAGACGATCTTCTTCTGGGTAGCGTACCCACACCCGCACTTCATCGGTGCCAATAATCAGCCGTTGGGCTTCTTCACCAAAAAACGCTTGCCGAATTTGGCTAGTAATATCTTGCTGGGAAAACCCTAAAAAGTACGCTTGCGGACGCAATTCTAACTGAATTTCCCGCTGCCCGGTAGCGGTATTGTCTTTAATATCTTTAAGCGAAGCCAGACCCATAATTTCGGCTTTAGCCTCTTCTTTGGCCGCCATCAGACTTTCAAGATCGTTACCTAGCAGTGCTAGTGAAAACGGTGTTCCAAAACGATTCTGCCCACCTACACTAAACTTCTGTGCTTCGGGTACCGCTCCAATTTTCTGGCGCACTCGGTTGGCAATCTCGAAACTAGAGATGTCTTCTACCCTCTCTAAATTGGCTAAGTCTACTCGCAAGTACCCCGCATGGCTACCCCGTTCAGCTCCCCCACGACCGCCGCTGCTGCCTACATTCAGGCTCACAGTCTCAATCAAAGACTCATCGTCACTACGGTCTTCTTTGATCTCTTCGTTTACTTCCCATATGGCATTTTCGAAGCGCCGCAGATAATCTTCGGTAATACTCTCCCGGGTTCCGGGGTTCAGTACTAGTGATACCTCAAAATCGTCGAAGGGAATAGAGGGAAATATAGTGTACTTAATTAGTCCACCCTGAATCATACCCCACACAACCATAAAGATGAATATTGGGATGGCGAAAGAAACCCAACGCCACTGAATCAGTAACCGGAGCACACCACCGTAAATATTATCTCGCAGATACTTAATTCCTTTATCCAACCCGCGCCGGATACGGTCTTTCTTAGGTTTATGGTCGGCATCTTCGGCTTTACCTGTTGCCAAGTGAGAGGGAAGTACAAAAAACGCTTCTACTAAGGAAAAAGCCAGACAGGCAATCACTACAATAGACATCTCGGTTGTGAATCCCTGATTGTCCAGTAGCATCAGCGGAATAAACGCAATAATGGTAGTAGTTACTGAAGTAAATACCGCTGGAAGCACCTCCATTGTCCCATCTACTGCCGCCTGCACCGGGCCTTTGCCCATCTCCTTATGAGTATAGATATTTTCAGCAATCACGATACCATCGTCTACCAGAATACCGATTACTAGTATCATCCCGAAGAGCGAGAGCATATTGATGGTTATGCCCACCAGTCCGCCAACGATGAACATACCCAAAAACGACATTGGAATACCAATGGCTACCCAAAATGAAAGCCGCAAACTCAAAAATAGCCCTAAAGCCACCAATACTAAAGTCAGACCAATCAGACCATTATTGGTGAGTAGACTGATTCGTTGCTGAAGCAAGGTATTGAAATCAAAGCTAGCGACTAGCTCGAAGTTTTCGTTTTCAGCGTCAAATTTTTCTAGATAATCACCGATGAACGCCGAGATTTCCTGCAAATCTTCCTCCGGCAGTTTTCGCACGTTAACTGATATAGCCATCTGCCCATTAGAGAACGTTTTGTTGGGTGTATCGGCAAACTGGAATTTTATATTAGCAATATCTTTTAGTAGCAGATTACTGCCATCGGGATTGGCGCGTAAAATAATCCGGCCTATTTCTTCGGGAGCATATTCCCGTGAGTTCGCCCGAATACGAATTTCTTCTTCCGAAGTTTTAATTGAGCCGCCCGAAATATCTCGGTTATTGAAGCGAACGGCGTTGGCTACCTGAGCGAATGTGAGATCGTAGCGCTGCAAAGTAGCTTCGTTAACCTCAATAGAAATTTCTAACGGAGGATATCCGAAAATATCTACCTGCGAAATTTCCCCGGAGTTGAGCATATCATCTTCAATCTGCTCAGCTTTCTGCTTGAGCGCTTTTAGATCAGCCGGACCTCGCAAGGTTAAAAAGGCGGCACTAGAACTAAAGCTACTTCGGTCTTTTACTACTATCGGGGGCTCCGCACCTACCGGATACGACGGAATTCCGTCTACGGCGTTTTTCACTTCAGCTAGTACTTCGTCAATATCATAGCCGTCGCGGGTTTCAATATTAACGGTAGCTGAGTTTTCGGATGAGGTAGAAGTTACTTCTTCAATTCCTGTAATTCCTTTCAGGGATTCTTCTACCTTAATGGTGATTCCTTCTTCCATCTCTTCGGGAGAAGCACCCGGATACGTCACCCGAACAGCAATACGATTAGCCGGTAGTTCAGGAAAGAAGGATTTATTAATGCTTAAATAACCTAGTATGCCAAAGATGATAATGACGACTAGAATGGCATTGGCCCAAATGGGATAACGCACAAAGAACTCTACAATTTTTCTCATGTGGCACTCTGGTTTTTAGCTTGCACTGAATCGGGTTTGCCCTGGGCTTTCTGGGGACGATTACCAGACGGTCTGCCACTACTCACATTGGTAGTGACCTTCATGTTTTCTACCGCATTAGCGGGTAAATCCACTACTAAACTATCTCCGATACTTAGACCAATTCCCTCTATCGGGCTAATGATCACCTGATCCTGACTTATTTTCTCAATGTTGACCTGACGTGATTTTAACATTCCGTCTTTTACTACATACACTTGATCTTCGTTAATCAGTACGCGACGGGGAATTTGCATCGCTTGCTCCAACCGAGACCCTGGAATAGTCGCTCGCAGATATTGCCCATCGTATAAGCCACTCCCCGGTTCGGGTTCAATACCAACGTATACGTTGATAGACTGAGTAGTTGGGTCAATAAAATCAGCAATACGGATCACTTTTCCCGGCCAGCTTTGCATACCGTCTTCCGACGAAACTTCTACCGCTGCCCCTTCTTCTACCCAGCGGATTTCCTTAGGGTCAACTGGAATCTCTAGCTCGAGCTGATCGGTGCGGATGATGCGGGCAATATTAGCTCCGGGATTCACCACCGTTCCGGTTTCCAAATTTACGTTAACGATACTGCCGTCATAAGGAGCGTATTGGTAGTATTTTCGCAGGTTTTCTTCTCCACTCTTAATGCTGTAGTATTCGCCCAGAATATTTTTGGTCGCCAGAAAAGTCTTCACCTTATTACTGCTAATCTCCGGCAGCGGCTTTAGCGGTTCATTAATCTCAATACTTTCAAAGTAGGCTTGCCAGGCAGAATAGTCCTCGGTAAAGTCAATTTTAAAGTCGGGTAAGCTAGAAGCAATTAAGTTAAGAAATTGACTTTTACGAGCTTGTAGATTTAGGCTGGCCTCGGCATCGTTGATGCGGTATATAAGTTGCCCTTTGCGAAAATTCGTCCCCGGCTTTAGGTTAACACGGCCTGAAAAAAGCCGCCCACCTACTTCAGCAATCAAATCTAAAGGTTGGGAGGAGGTAATCCGACCATATTCCACCACTTCGGTATCAATTTCTTCGTAGGCTACAGGGTTTACCCGGACAAAGTTAGTTGATGCCCGACGGGGACGTTCGGGAGGTAGCTCTTTCATTCCGGCAAATTGCTGCATCGCAACAACGCCGGCTGCAATAAGCAAGGCAAATAGTCCGAAGACTAATAGTTTCCGTTTATTCATGGGAATTAAATTGGTACTTAAACTGTGAGATTACTTTGCCTTATTAGCTAACGGATGTTCAACACCGAAGGTGATCGATATTCTACAAATTTGGGCAATTAATAGACTAACTTGCCTTTCCCTAACTTGTTTTAACCGATGGTTCACAGTATTAGTCTTGCTTCATCCACTCCGATAGTGCCCAGCAAGCGTATAATTCGTAGTACCGCGACCGATCTTCAGCTATTTTGCAGAGGCGTTTCTGTATTTCCTGCACTTCCGGTATCACTCGTTCAGTCCTTGCCTCTGAATACTGAATAGCCCTAGCCGCCATTAGCATTCTTGCGCCTTTGTTATTAAGGTGGTTAACAAGTACTGGAAGAGCGTTATCACATTCACCGAATTCGCATAGCAATGTCGCCACTTGAATTTGAATTGAAGGAAACGGGTCATCTAAATAATTTTGCAATGTCTGTTGAAATAAAGGTGGTATTAGCACCGAACCGGTCACAGAACCTATGCCTGCTATCGCCCAGTAACGCAAAATCGGATTATCGCTATTGATTAGTGCGCTTTCCAAGTTACCTTCTCTCTGATACGAATTGATGAGCTTCAATACTTTCTCAATGGGCATAATACTACTGTCCTGTACCATTTCGTAGATCGTACTGCCTTCGGCCAATCGCTGCATCATAGGTTCAGGAATTAGGCCAGAGTCATGCGTTTCAACAGCCCACTGTTGCTGGGCTACTCGCATTTCAGTTAGTGTGGTTGTGTACTCGGGGTTACCTGCTAGATTGTTTATTTGGTAGGGATCGGCTTCGGTATTGTACAGTTCTTCTACTGGGCGTGTGGGTGCCCACATGTGTTGCTGAGCCGAAGTTAGATTTCCTTCAGCCAGAACTCTCCGAAGTTCCACCATTACTTCCGACTGGTCGGTATAAAAGTTAGGCTGAACGAGGGGCAGGCGCGGCAGGTAATTTCGGATATACAGAAAACGTTGTCCGCGCACGCTGCGGGAAAGTTCAAAGGCTTCATCTACTCGGTCAGAGGTAGCAAACACATATTTGGAAGCGGGTTGCTGATGTTCACCTAAAAAAGCTTCTCCCTGCATTTGATCGGGAGCTTTCTGCCCGATAATACTTAGCACAGTAGGGGCAAAATCTACGAAGCTTACCAAACGGTCGTTTTGCGTTCCTGGAGTTAGCCCTAGTACCTCCTGATACGCAGATGGAGCTTTTACCAAAAAGGGGATTTTTAGTCCTGAATCATATAAGGCTCGTTTGCCCCGGGGCATACCCGTACCGTGGTCGGAGAAAAAGAACACGATAGTATTTTCGACTAACCCATCTTCCTGCAACTGATCCAGAATCTCCTGCACCTGTCGATCCATGATGGTCACCAAATCGTAGTAGCGCGCCCACATCTTTCGTGTGACAGGAGTGTCAAAAAAATAGGGTGGAATTACCATATCGTCCGGATCGTGTCGTTCTTCCTTGCTCAGTTGATGGCCATACTTTTCGTGAAATTCTGCATCAGAACCAAAAATTTGCGATTGGTGAGTAGTACCAATGTTGAACACACTAAAAAATGGTTTTTCTTCTGGACGATTACGCCAGTGAGCTTTTTTGCTGGACTCATCCCAGATGCTACTATCCTGAAAATTATAGTCTTCCTTGCTGTTATTAGAACAGTAGTAACCTGCTTCGCGCAGGTAGTGGGGTAAGGTTTTCACTTCATCAGGAATTTCTACTTCCGAACGAAGGTGTTGGGTTCCCATTGAGGTCGCGTAGATACCCGTGATTAATGCTGAGCGAGCCGGGGAGCAAACTGGGGCAGTAGCAAATGCCTGGGTAAATTTTACGCCCTCACTCGCTAGCCGATCTAGATTGGGAGTAATTGCTTGGGAATCACCGTAGCTACCCAGGTATGCATTGAGGTCTTCGCAGGTGATCCAAAGAATGTTGGGTTGGTTTTCGGTCGTTTGCCCGAACATTGGTCGGAGCGGAAGTAGAGAAAGAAGGAAGCAAAATAGTAGAGTATAGCGCATAGCGGGGAAATTGAGCCAAAAAGATAAGTATCTTTAGTGAGACTTCTATTCCTAAAATTCTCACCAGCACCTTCCAACCTAATCAAATTGAATTGAGTCTCTCTAAAAAGGTATCTAGTAATTTTTAAAAATATGACAACTTCATTTCGCCCCCTATTTGTACTGTTTCTCTTTCTGGCCTCGCTCCCGCTGGTTCAGTGTAGCGAGGACCCAATAGCTAGTGAACCTAACCTCCCTGATCTGAGTCCCGTCTCAGGTTCTGCCGAAACGCTGGTAGAAACATCGAATGTATTTGCCATTGATCTGTTCCGCTCGATTCAACAGCAAAAGCCAAACGAAAACATCTTCATATCACCCCTCAGTGTAGATATTGCGCTGCATATGACGGTGAATGGTGCCAGCGGCGAAACTAAAGAAGTGATGAAAGAGACTTTAGGGGTAGCCGACTTGAGTGATGAAGAAGTGAATGAGGCGGCTAAAGCATTGGTAGAACAGTTGCTCAACATGGATCAAAAAGTAGCCTTAGCCATTGCAAACTCCATTTGGTTCAAGGACAGGTATACACTGCAAGACGGCTTTGATGAACTCATTCGTAAGTACTACGACGGGCGTATTGAGGGGTTGAACTTTGACAACCCAACCTCGAAAGACATTATCAACAGTTGGGTAGAAGACCAAACGCAGGGAAAAATTAATAACCTGATTGAGCAAATTGATCCTTTGGATGTGATGTTCCTGATTAATGCTATTTATTTTAAAGCGGATTGGCAGTATCAGTTCAATGCTAACCTCACCAAGGATGAACCCTTCTACCTAGCCGATGGTAGTGAGGTTTCCGTACCCATGATGTCCAATGAAGGCACTAAATTACGTCTCAATTATCAGCCTGATGGTACTCAACTGCTAGAAATTCCCTATGGTAACGGGCAGTTTAGTATGGTTATTCTGTTACCTGCTGATGAGAGCACGGTAGCTAATTTGATAAACGATCTATCTACCGAAACGCTGAATGCGTGGATAGCAGAAGCCGACACGCTCACCACTCACTTGATGCTACCCAAGTTCAAAACGGAATTTAAGCTGAAGCTTAATGAAACGCTCGCTGGTATGGGAATGGAACTTCCGTTCACTGAGGATGCCAACTTCGATGCTCTTTTTAACGAAATTCCCGGAGAGGAACTTTACATTGACCGGGTAATTCACCAATCGTTTATTGAGGTGAACGAAGAGGGTTCAGAAGCAGCCGCCGCTACCGCTGTAGTAATTAGCGTACTAAGTGCAGGTGCTGAACCTCAGCCTCAGGTAATTCGGGTAGACCATCCATTTGCCTACTTTATTCGGGAGAAGCATACGGAAGCCATTCTGTTTACCGGAACCATGATGAACCCAGCTAACTAGCAAAATAAACTTGATAGAGCTTCTTTCCAAGAAAGATTAACTCCTTCGAAATTCAATATGAACATAAACCAGTTGATAAAATCTGTGCTTTTTCTACTCGCTGGTAGTATCGCTTCTTTGTCCTGTAGTGAAGATTCTGTTATTGAGGACAATCCTCCCATTCCGCCATCATCGTTCACTTGGAAGCAGGTTGGGCTAGATGGCCTTAAAGTTAACAGGCTAGAGTCAATTGAGAACCAGCTATACGCAATGACTAACGACGGTTTGTACACGATGAACGTTGATACCGAAAACGAATTTTCATCGCTGGGCTTAAAGGGCCGTAACCTGCTAGATGCTGTGGTTTTCGACGAAAATCACCTGCTGGCTTCTTATCGGGATACTGAGTCATTCAAACCAGAAATCTACGAAACCTTAGACGGTGGACTACACTGGGTCATCAAAGAACATAGCTTCGGACTTCCCGGAACTACCGAGGCAGTAACTGACTTCGAGTGGGATGTCTCTAACAATACGCTGTACGCCACTGGCTACGGCGTTTTAGCAAAGTCTACCGATCAAGGAACTACCTGGCAACCAATCTGGGGTGGTTGGGATTACATCGGGACGGGTATGATGGTTGAGCTAAATCCTCAAAAACCTGCTGACATTTGGTTTGGTGGTCAGGGTGGCATCGAGAATGGCTATCTAGTTCACTGGCAAGATGAAGCAGTGCAGAACGAGTGGAATGATTTAGTGCCTAACCCGACCGTTCCTAAGGCGATAGTCTTCGATAATAGTACTCCACAAAACATATACGTGGGTTGGGAAGGCGAACTAAACCGAACCTCAGGCTCGGGAAAGACCTGGGAAACGTTAATCGATCGCCACGAAGAAGCTCATTTCTTCTTTGGGGTAGGCGTAAGCGATAGCAACCCTGATTTGGTCTTTGCGGGAAAGTGGATAAAGGGAGCCGAACAACAACCCTTAACCCTCTATTACTCTCAGAATGGTGGAGATACCTGGGAAGAAAGCACCTATGCCGATGAAGATCAAGGCGGTATTTTTGACCTTAAAGTAATCAGTACGGAAGGTACCGAAAGAATATTTCTCGCCTTAGATAAAGGCGGTGTATACGAAGTTATGATGAATACTAACGAACCTCAAACGATCAAATAATTTCCTTTTTTATGAAAGCCCTCATTCTATCCAAAATCTCAATAGCTTTTTTCGCTTTAATAACGGGCGTACTATTTGTACGCTGTAGCGAAGAAGAGCCCATCGGCAACCAAGATAATTCGCCAGATTTACGCCCGATCTCGAGTTCTACCGAAACCTTGGTAGAGACTTCTAATTCCTTTGCTATTGATTTATTTCAGTCCATTTATCAAGAGAAATCCGGTGAAAACATCTTCATATCGCCCCTCAGCGTAGACATTGCGTTGCATATGGCAGCGAACGGAGCTAGTGAGGAAACGAAGGAAGTAATGAAAGAAACGCTAGGCGTAGCCGACCTGAGCGATGAGGAGGTAAACGATGCCGCAAAGTCGTTGACTGAGCAACTACTGAATATGGATCAGGACGTAGCCTTAGCGATTGCTAATTCTATTTGGTTCCACGATGCCTTCACATTGCAATCAGGGTTTGATCAGATGATACAAGAATACTATGATGGACGAATTGAAGGGTTGGACTTTAACCAACCTGAAGCCAAAGAAACCATTAACCAGTGGGTAGAAGACCAAACGCAGGGTAAAATCAAGGATTTGATTAGTCAGATTAAGGACAGTGATGTGATGTTTCTGATCAACGCTATCTATTACAAAGCCAACTGGCAGTATCAGTTTGACCCGGACAAAACCCGCGAAGCTCCCTTTTATCTAGCAGACCAGGCCTCGACTCCGGTGTCAATGATGTCTAACGAAGGATCAAAAGTAAATTACAATTATAAGGATGGACTTCAGGTGATTGAACTACCCTACGGCAACGGACAGTTCAGCATGGTTGTGCTTCTTCCTCAAGATCAAAATACGGTGGCTAGCTTGATGGATGGGCTAACCCTTGGTCAACTCAACGATTGGCTAGACCAAACCGATACACTTACTACTCACCTGATGCTACCCAAATTCAAGACCGAATTTAAATTGAATTTAAGTGATGTGTTAAAAGGAATGGGGATGGAACTTCCGTTCACTCAAGATGCGAACTTCGGCGGCTTTTTCAATGAAATTCCGGGTGAGAAGCTCTTTATGGATCGGGTGATTCATCAAGCCTTTATTGAAGTAAATGAGGAAGGCTCGGAAGCGGCAGCTGCCACTGCCGTAGCTATCGGGGTAGAATCAATAAATTTAGAGCGCCCCGACATAATTGTAGTGAACCGCCCGTTTGCCTACTTTATTCGCGAGAAGCATACCGACGCCATTCTGTTTGCCGGCACAATGCTAAACCCAGCTAATTAGTAGTAGAAAAGTCTTCCAAAGTTTTTGTACTGTTGATAATAAACTTTAGAAGGAGGCATACGCCAATCGTTTGAAAAGTCTAGGGTAATTTACAAATTACCTCTTTCAATTTAACGTATCAGCTATGCTATTTCGTTTCCTTCCGTTTGGGCTGTTTATTTGCCTGGCTTGTGCCCAACCTAGCCCATCTACTCTGGTAGAAGTAGAACAAATTATCCAAGACCGACTTAGTGAAGTAGAAGGAGACTTTGCCGTAGCATTCCAGAGTCTGGATAATCCCGAAGAACAATGGCTGATGAATGCTCAGGAGGAGTTCCACGCCGCCAGCACTATGAAAACGCCGGTAATGCTAGAGGTTTATAAACAGGTCGAGACAGGCGAGTTAAGCTTCAATGATTCCGTACTAGTTAAAAATGAATTTTACAGTATTGTGGATAGCAGTACATATTCATTATCGCCTGAAGACGATTCCTATAACGAGCTTTACGAGCAAATCGGCACCAAGCAAAGTTTGCGCGATCTGGTCTATCACATGATTATCTCCAGCAGCAACCTAGCAACTAATATTGTAATTGAGCTAGCGGATGCTAAAAGAGTAACCCAAACCATGCGTGATTTGGGAGCGAACGATATTCAGGTACGACGCGGGGTAGAGGACGGCAAAGCCTACCGACAAGGTTTGAACAATACAACTACAGCCTACGACCTGATGCTTTTGTTTAAAGCTATTGCCCAACATGATGTGGTCAGTACTGAAGCTAGTCAGGCAATGATTGACGTATTGTTGGATCAGCGCTTCAATGAGATGATTCCGGCTCAACTTCCCAACGATGTAAAGGTAGCACATAAAACCGGCTGGATCACCGGATTACACCACGATTCAGGCATTGTCTATTTACCCGACGGACGTAGCTACGCGTTGGTACTACTTTCTAAAAATCTCACTAATGAAGATGCCGGAGTACAAGCCCTCGCCGACGTTTCTAAAGTAATTTATGATTATATAGCCCACTGAACATCACACAGCTAGTAGCAATGGCAACCAACCAACAATGAAGAAGAAAGAAGAATTCTGGATTCTCGCCGGACACAAAATATTTGCAGAACAAGGTCCTTTAGCAATTACAGTAGAAGGTCTTGCTCGAGAGGTCAATATAAATAAATCTTCATTTTATCATCATTTTGCTAATTTGGAAGTTTTTACCAATCGATTATTGAATTATCATTTCGAAAGATCAATGATAATTCTGGAGGAAGAGAAAAGGTGCAAAAATATTGATCCTGACTTATTCGAGATTTTTCTGAAATATAAGCGTGATGTATTATTTCATAGACAACTGTTAGTGAACAGAAGCCATCCTGAATTTGAAGGTTTGTACACAAAAATTACAGATCAAGGCATTGACGCAATTATAAAAATATGGAATAAAGAATTGAATTTCACTACTCACTCTAGCACTGGAAGACGTCTTCTCAAAATGGGCATTGAGAATTTATTTCAACGTTCTACTTTTAAAAACCTTACAATTAGCCATTTGCAAAACTCTTTTAAGGAGCTTAAATCAATAACCACAGAACTTAGAAATTCTTCCCCAATAAACGGACCCGTCTAAAATTAAACAGAAGTATCATAGTTATTTGCCCTAAAGCTAAAAGGCATGACTATCGATATTTACACGCTGGGATTAACATTTATATTTATGCATGAAATGGACGCGGTCAGGTGCCGTGAATGGAAAATACTTCCTATTACCAGTTTCTTGAATGACAAAATGGGAATGATTGTCTTCACCTTCTTACACATTCCGCTCTTTTACATCCTTTTGCTGCCAACCACTTTAGATAGTAATTCCTTCCGATACGGATTTAGTACATTTCTAATTGTCCATTTCTTTCTTCACCTCCTCCTACTACTGCATAAAAATAACGAATTCGAAGATTGGGTTTCCTGGTTTCTAATCACTGGAGCAGGAGCATGTGGGGCTCTTTATTTGCTTCAAAGTTAATCCGAAAAGCTGCTAAAGAGGTAAGCATAATAAGCAAAACAGGCTACGAGATTATCTTTGCTAATCACCAATATTTAATCAGTCTAAAAGGTATGATCACAGAGCTTGTCTAAACGCCAAAGTCAGCCTTGAAGATAATTATTACCCGTTTATCAGAAGAATTTCACAAAACCATTGGCAGTTCATTGAAAAGTTAGCAATTTTGAACTGTGATTTATCCAATATCAGCCTTCCCTAACGTTATTCGCCAATTCGCCCTTTTAGCTGTACTACTATCGGTCACGTTTGCCTGTAAAACTACACCACCAACTACCCAAAACGAACCAAGCGTTCCAGCGTTCAGCGACCGTGAAGCTTACTTGACCGCTCGCCAACAATACGTACATCAAGATTCTGCCCAGGCCTTTGACGCTGAAATTTTCCTGAGCGAAAAAGAAAAACGAGCCGACCAGAAGTTAAAGGCTATACAAAAGGAAATGCTGGATCACTACAAAGAAACCAATTTCTTTCCTCCGGCTCGCTACTTTTATCAATCGAAAGAGCATATTGAACAATCCGATTTGTACCAGCTACTTCGCAAAATGCCCAAAGGCGGATTGTTGCATTTGCACCCATCGGCTAGTGGCGATCTTCACTGGGTAGTCGATCGAGCTTTGACTGAACCTGATTGCTACATATTTTGGGACGAAAACTCAGAAGAGCACATCAAAGGAGAACTAAAATTCTTCCGAGAAAACGAGGTTGAAGCCGGCTTTGAAAGGGTAAGCAATCTAAGTCAGCAAATACCGCATTTTACCGACTCACTGTACGATCTGCTAACGTTCGACCAAGGCATGAGTGAAGATTCGGTGGATATTTGGGGAGCATTCGAGGGTCATTTTACCCAACTAGGTGGGTTCTTCTACTACCAACCGATCTTTCGCGATTACCTCACGGCTGTGCTCGACACACTAATTGCCGACGGAGTTCAACACGTAGAGTTCCGCGCAGGAATTTCCTCTCACCGATTGTACGATTTAGATCACCCTATCGGTTACTACACTGCCGATACGATGGTGCAATACCATCAAGATGCTTTACGGCGAGCGCAGGAAACTGATCCAGATTTCACTCTCAAATTAATTAAGACCAACCTGCGGTTTTGGCCGCTGGATACTATTCAGCAAGATGTAGTTCAAGCATTTCAGCTACGGAAGCGTTACCCCGATTTTATTAAAGCCTACGATCTGGTTGCGGAAGAAGACGCAGGAAATTCTACGCTACACTTTCTGGATGCTTGGTTGATGTTTGACTCGCTACGGCAAGTTTATGATGTAGATGTACCGCTCTGTTTGCACGACGGGGAAAGTGACTGGAATTTAGATAATCTGTACGATGCAGTTACCCTGAGAAGTGCTCGAGTGGGGCACGGTTTTAACTTGTACCGCTATCCGGCAGTACAACGGGCGATGAAGGAGCAAAATATGTGCATGGAAATTAACCCACTGAGTAATCAGATTTTAGGCTACGTGCGGGATTTACGGGTACACCCGGCAGTAGGCTATTTGGCGCAAGGTATTCAGTGCAGCATTAGTTCCGACGACCCAGCTGTATTTGACTACACTGGCGTAACGTACGATTACTGGACAATCTTTCTGGCGTGGGAGCTGGATTTGCGATCTTTGAAGAAATTAGCCATGAACTCTATTACCTACAGCCTACTCAACGATGACGAAAAGAAGGCAGCTTTACAGGTTTGGGAAAGCCGCTGGGATGATTTTATTAACGAGTGTCTGAAATGGTAGAGCTCCCCCTTGAATACTTGAACAAGTTAGCCAACCAAACAGTGGTCATCAGCTCGCTACTGGGTGGGTTTTCTATTACCGCCGTAGCTAATTTTCTAGTGTCCGACTTAACGGGCAGGTTAGCTGGGAGTATTATGAAGGCTGCTATTATTGCCTCTTTTGCTTTTACCAATATCCTTATGATGACTACCCCCGGATACCCTTTAGAGGTAACTTCCTCCGATTTGAGTACAGTCAAAATTATTGGCGTTATCGCGCTTTTTGTGGGAGTATCATCGCTAATTGTAATGTTAGCCTTAGCTGGTTGGACTAAGTCGACGCGAATGGGCTGGTTCACTACTATCATCGGAATGATAACTTTCTTACTGGTAATGGTTATGCTAACGTAGATACTATAACTAGATAAGAAGCGACTAAAAGGACTGGATACTAGTGCCTATCAGTAAACTCTTAAATACAATTTCAATATTCTAAGTAAGAATACTTTAAAATTATGCGCCTACTAACCTTTCTTTTATCACTAACTTTCTTCTCTTGTCAGCCAGAAAACTCTTCTTTGTCTGAAAACCCCGCTGAAGAACCGATGCCAATTAAGGTAGTGGTAGTCACGATGTTTGAACGGGGTGAAGCACAGGGTGATGAGCCGGGTGAGCTACAGTATTGGGTGGAACGCTTTCCATTTTCTACTGCCATTGCATTTCCCCAAGGGAATCAGGATTTATACTATAATGCTGAACAAGGGGTTTTAGCAATCACCACTGGAGTAGGTAGTATTAATTCAGCCGCTTCCATCATGGCTTTGGGTATGGATTCTCGCTTCGATCTGACTAAAGCCTACTGGGTAGTAGCGGGTATTGCGGGTGCTGATCCCGAAGATATGCCCTTGGGTTCCGCTGCTTGGGCCGAGTGGCTAGTAGATGGTGACCTGATGCACGAGATTGATGCTCGGGAAATTCCTGATAATTGGGAAACGGGTATATTTCCTTTGCGCGAAACGGAACCCTTTCCGGAAGAAACCCCTAACCCAGAAGGCGGTGCAGTATTTCAGCTAAACCCATCACTAACTGAGTGGGCTTATCAGCTTACCAAAGATATTGCACTAGAAGATACCGACGATTTACAGCAGCTACGTACTCGCTACAAAAACTATCCGGCAGCTCAACAAGCCCCAATGGTGATGAAGGGCGACCACTTAGCCGCCATGACTTTCTGGCACGGTAAAGTCATGGATGCCTGGGCGGATCGTTGGGTTAGCTACTGGACTCAGGGACAGGGTGAATTTGTCACCTCAGCAATGGAAGATACTGGAACCGCTCAGTCGCTGCAACTGCTGGATAATGCCGGCAAGGTGGATGCTAGCCGATTGTTAGTACTGCGGACTGCCAGTAACTTCACCATGCCACCCGACGACATGAGTGCAGCCGAAAGTATGCAGAATGAAAACAACGGCTACTCCGGCTTCATCCCTTCGTTGGAATCAGCCTATCTAATTGGCAGTGCAGTAGTGCGAAGCTTGGTTGAGAACTGGGAGCAGTATCAAGAAAAATTACCAACCGTAGAAGATTTGTAGTAAGGCTTGCAGAACAGTAGGTATTCTTAAAATATTCTAAAAAGAACAGCCATATCAGAACAATATTTTGCAGATAAGCAAAATGCTTATTTTTACTAGTTGGCAAACTGT
Source organism: uncultured Flammeovirgaceae bacterium (assembly GCA_937883755.1). Taxonomy (GTDB): domain Bacteria; phylum Bacteroidota; class Bacteroidia; order Cytophagales; family Cyclobacteriaceae; genus Tunicatimonas. The sequence continues at coordinate 84,799 of CAKZYA010000046.1, forward strand.
AGCTTTCCCGACTTTCCTATTCAGGATTCTTTCTTTAAAGTTTATAATTTCCGTAATATTGCGGTTTAAACCTAATCAATTTCTGATGAGAACAATTCTACTTCTTTCAGTATGTATTTTGGGGCTTGGCCTCCAGTTCATCTGGGCGCAAGGAACCACTACTGCTAGCATGAATGGTGAGGTAACCGATGGAAACGGAGCCGTGATCCCAGGTGCCAACATACAGGTAGTACACGAACCTACCGGCACACAATACATTAATGCTACCAATGGAAATGGCTTCTTCCGCATTGCCAACATGCGAGTAGGTGGCCCTTACACCCTCACCGTTTCCTTTGTTGGCTACGATAACTTAGTACAGGAGAGGATCTTCCTGGATTTGGGGCAAACCTTTAGCGTAAACCCTGTCTTGAGCGAATCAGTTACGCAACTACAGGATGTAGTTATATCTGCCGGAGGATTAATCGACGGTAACCGTACCGGAGCTGAAACTAACGTAGGTCGGGAACAGATTATGAACTTACCGACCGTAAATCGTAATCTGAATGATTTTACCCGCTTGACTCCGCAAGCCAACCTAACTCCTGGTGGAGGTATTTCTATTGCCGGGGTAAACAACCGCTTTAATACCATATACATTGACGGCGCGGTGAATAACGATGTGTTCGGTCTGGCTAACTCGGGAACCAACGGTGGGCAAGCCGGTATTTCGCCGATCAGCCTGGATGCTCTGGAGCAAATTCAGGTAGTAGTGGCTCCCTACGACGTAACACTCGGTGGATTTGCCGGAGGGGGAATTAACGCTGTAACCCGTAGTGGGAAAAACTTCTTTGAAGGATCAGCTTACTACTACTTCCGTAATGAAAACCTTGCGGGAAAAACCCCCGGCGATGTTCCCGATGATCAACGTACCCGATTAGCACCTTTTTCAGTAAACACCTACGGATTCCGCTTGGGTGGTCCTATTGTGAAGGATAAATTATTCTTCTTTACCAATGTAGAATTGCTTCGTGAGGAAGAGCCGTTTCCATTCACTTTTCAGGGTTACGAAGGGAATGCCCAGGAAGGCGATATCAATGGACTAATTAATTACTTAGGTAGCCAGTATGGTTACGATCCGGGCGGGTACTTGAATAATATTCAGACCCGGAACAGTGATAAAGTGATTGCTAAGCTGGATTGGAACATCAACCAGAACCATAAGCTGAGTGCTCGGCATAGCTACGTATTCGGAAATACGGATCGTTTGAACCGACCTACTAGCCGCGATATCTTTTTCTTCAACACCGGAAATGCTTTCCCTACTACCACCAACTCCACCGCCATTGAGCTAAAGAGTAACTTTGGCAATAGTTTCTCTAACAATCTAATCTTAGGCTACACTCGGGTGCGGGACGACCGAGAATTACTGGGAGATCCGTTTCCTAAAGCTGAAATTCTTGATGGGCCAGCCGTTATTCACGTAGGAACCGATAACTTCTCTTATTCCAACGTAGTATTCCAAGATGTTTACACCCTGACGAATAACTTCAATTGGTACAATGGGCGGCATACCTTCACACTAGGAACGCATAATGAGTTTTTCCAGATAGAAAACTTATTTACTGTATTCTCTACTCCCCGCTACTTCTACAACTCACTAGAGAGTTTTACCAATGGCGACCCTGGTTTTTCCCTATTTGGACACGAGCAACTGGCTCCTGGACAATCTCAAATTCGTTTAGGTGATGATGCTAGCAACTTGGGACCAACGTTTGATGCATTACAAATGGCCTTCTACATTCAGGATGAAATTCAGTTCAACAGTGATTTTAAATTGACAGTTGGTTTACGAGCCGATATTCCGGTTTTCTTAGAAGATCCACCGCTAAACAATACGCAGTTCAATCAGGAGACTGTACCAATGATTGAACAATTTTATGATTTACAAGGAGCCCGAGCCAGTAAAACTCCAGCTACTCAAGTGCTTTGGAGTCCGCGCTTAGGATTTAACTGGGATGTAACCGGAACCAAGAGCACGCAAATCCGCGGTGGTCTGGGTATCTTCACCAGCCGGGTACCTTGGGTATGGCCGGGTGGTATGTTTATCCGTAATGGTCTAAACAGCTCGTTCGTAGGCCAATTTGGCCCCTTCTACGCCACTCCTGATGAATGGCGGGATAACTTAGCTAATACCTCAGCCGGACCTTCGGGTGACGTAGATTTATTCGTAGAAGACTTTAAGTATCCGCAAGTCTTCCGTACTAATATCGCAGTAGACCAAGCTCTTCCGTATGGCTTACTAGCATCGGCTGAATTTATGTACACCAAAACGTTGAATAACATTTCGGTGCAAAACGTCAATCTGCAACCTAATTTCTCCGGTCGTTTAGAAGGTTCGCCTGATACTCGTCCTATCTTCACTGGCGAAAGAATTGACCCTACGTACTCTTTCATTTCGTTGGTAGATAATACCAACGAAGGCTACACCTGGAATGCTACTTTTCAACTTCAAAAACCAGCTACCAATGGCTTCGGAGGTAGCATCGCTTACTCTTTTACCCAGGCTGAGTCGTTGCTTGACGGACGTGGCTTTATCAACGCTACTAACTGGCGACAAGCGTACAGTTTAACTGGAAGAAATGATCCATTGGTAGGGCGTTCCGTATTTGATGTAGGTTCTCGAGTAACGGGTTCACTATCGTATCGTAAAGAGTACGCTGGGTTCATGGCTACTACCGTTTCCTTATTTTATAATGGTCAATCAGGCGAACCATTCTCATACGTATACCGAGGAGGTGATGCCCTACTCAATGAAGATGACCAAGGCTTCGAGCGAGCGTTGCTCTACGTTCCCGCTAATGCCGGTGAAATTACCTTCGGGCAAAACCAGCAAGTAGGTACTACTCCTGATGGTGATCCTATTTTGGCCGGTGTTCCTTTTAGCGAAGCAGAGCAACAAGCCATGTACACTGCCTTTAGCAACTACGTAGATAATGACGATTACCTGAGTGAGCGCCGTGGCGAATACGCTGAACAAAATCGCTCCCGAGCACCTTTCTCCAATGTATTTGACTTAAAATTATTACAAGATTTCTATATCACTACCTCCAATGGACGCCGTCATACGTTGCAGCTTTCGCTGGATGTATTTAATGTTGGCAACCTACTCAATAGCGATTGGGGTCGCCGTTACTTCGTCGGCAGTGGCGATAATCGCTACGTGTTTGAGTTACTTCAGTTTGAAGGATTTGAACAAGGCACCACTCGCCCGGTTTACTCATTCAGCGAGCCTGGTGATCCTTGGGATGTGAATCCAGCACCTACCATTGAAGGTTCTCGTTGGGCCGCTCAACTAGGAGTGCGCTACTCTTTCTAGTATTTACTCTACTTATCAAATAGGAAAGCGGCTCGTAAGGCCGCTTTTTTACTTTAAGACCACTCGTTCTTGTACATCATCCGGTGAGTAGAACTGATGCACCACTAACAAGTAAGGGGTTAACTGCTGATCTGCATCCAACTTATAATACTCGCTTTTTACTAGCTTTCCTGCGGCATTATATACCGGAATTTGGTCCATTACATCTCCGTTTGGCAAGGTTATCCGTTTTTTTAGCATTTTCGCTTCAACATCGTAAGCAAACCAGAGAGTAGATTCAGCCCGACTGGGATATTCCCTGATTCGGATAAAGTTGGGACGCTCTCTCATTTGGTAGGAGAACCACGCTCGAAGATTCACTGCACCCGTAGCACTATAGTTAACTCGGAGGCGAAGCTCACCGTATTCATCAACTGCGTATCGCCACCTTCGGGAAATAGAGTATAGCAGATAATCTAATGAGTATTTTCTGATGAACTGAGCGTAATTCTGATCACCTTCTACTCGCTCTACCTCGCCATTGAAATTGAACCAAACCTTGCTCACCCACTGGCTTGAGTCAGGGGAAACATGATTACCATTGGTAAGGTAAATTTCCTGCGACCTAACGAAATCATTCAGGTAGTCTAGACTTTTTATGTATTTGATTCCGATGCCCGACAGAATGGATGTTCCGTAGTATTCATCTGCTTCAACCTCTTTGTTCATCAGTTGAATAGCATCCACTCCGCGTTCTTGAGCCTGAAACTGTAGCCGACGAATTAGCTCATTGTAAGAGGTAAACTCTCCGCCTCGGGCTTCCAGCACACCTACTCGCAGGTATTCTTCATCCGGTAACGTATCGTGCGGGAAATAAACAGGAACGTCTTCAGTATGTGGTAAGAGTGGAAAATCTACCAGCATATCCTGATCATAGAAGTTAGGCGGATAGCCGACGGTGCAACCTACCAAGGCAATGCCTAGCAAAAATAGGGAAGGTATTCTAAAAGAGGTCATCGTAAGATTAGATTAATGTGCTATCTAATCTTATGTCAAATTACGCTCCAATTTTAAGAGGTAAAGGGTAGAAGGTGCAAGGTTCAGAAGGCTAGACATTACTTTAACCCTTCACCCTTTCGTAGAGTTAGCGTCCGTACAATTGCTTACCCGCTTCTTCGTATTTGTCGCCTTCTTTCCACACGGGGGCGCTCTCTGAGTTAGCAATATTTTCAGCGGCTTTTGTAAAAGCTTCGCAGTATTTCTCTACATAGTTGAAGCTAAGACTCTCGGCTTCGTCGGTTACTTGATGGTAGTACTTCATAATTTCCGGACCGAAGTCCGTAGCACCGGGGGCAAACGTAACCGCTGGAACGCCTAGTTTAGCAAAGTTAACATTATCTGATCGATCGTAGAGGTTCTGTTCTGGTACGGGATCCATGATTGCATCCAGACTGGCTGATAGACTGGCTAAGTAAATAGCTTCTTCAGCAGAGGTTCGTTCTAGGCCAATCACCGTTACTTTAGTAGTATCATTATACCCCGCGCCATCAGTATTTAAGTTAAATACCACCCACTCCATAGGTACGAGAGGGTTTTGAACGTAATATTGACTGCCGAGTAAGCCTTTCTCTTCGGCGGTAAAAGCCAGAAATAGGACGGAACGCCTGGGCGGATTTTCCGAAAGATACTTGGCGGCACTTAACAGAGCCGTAGTGCCCAGAGCATTATCCCGCGCCCCATTATAGATTGAATCTTCTGATCCGGTTGCCTGAGGATTTATCCCTACATGATCGTAATGGGCTGATAAAACAACGTGCTCGTCTTTCAAATCAGGATCAGTGCCTTCTAAAATTCCTACCACATTTTTCGTATCTACTGGCTGGCGAACTTTACTTCCGATACTGAGAGAAGCCATTTCGCCAGAGTTTTCTTCAAACAGGCTTTTGAGCGTACTCTGTCCATCATTCAGCCAAACTACCGGGAGTTCTTCGTCAGAAGTCGCGTTACCTACTTTCATCTGTTCCGTGTTAAGATAGCGAACTAGCAGTGACCAAGGAATTTGCGCCGAACGGTATAATTCAACTAGTGCGACACCACCCATTTCGGTAATTTGCTTCTGCTTTTCAGCACTGGCAAAGAAAGCACTCTGGGGATTGGTATCACCCGGGCGTCCTAGTAGAGCCACTGCTATTTTGCCTTCTAGTTCTTTACCTTCCAGATCGTCGGGCATGCCGTAGTTTACAAATACAACTGGAACTTCCTCGGTCAAACTATCACCCGACAATACCAGCATATCCTCCACCAATTGAAACTCTTCATCTTGAAAAGTCAGCGTAGCAGAAGAGAGTGTACTCTCCTTAAATAAGCTAACTGGCTGAAAATAACCATCTGTGCTATCTAAGGTTTGTAAACCATAGCCTTGAAAATAGGACGCAATATACTGAGCCGCGATATTTAGTTCGGGAGAACCAGTATCACGTCCCTTCAGTGCGTCGGAAGCCAGAAAGCGTACATGAGCTTCTACTTGCGATTGAGGGATAGCCTTCGGTACTTGAGCTACAGCAATGAATCCAATAAGGCCAACAGAAAACGTAAGAATAAATTTCTTCATTACTAGAGTAAGTTGAAATCACTAAGATATGTAAAATCTAGGAACTGCTAATACGCCCCTTTCATAAAATTCACTTCTGAGAAATCTGGAGACATTGGTGCGTTAATTCAAAAATTCAATGTGATGCTTGTCAAATTTGTAAGTAGAAATGATAGTGAAGATTACCGATTCAGGCGCAAAATGCACTATTTTTCAGGAACTTGATGAATCAAATTCCTACAAAAACACCCCTCCTTAAGGTAGGCTATGGCATTCTCTGATACTCTATTAGCCGGAGAGAGTCATTGTTAATGGCGAATAGGTAGCCGTATTTA
>CAKZYA010000047.1 GCA_937883755.1 uncultured Flammeovirgaceae bacterium
AAGTGGCAGTACGCATTTTTTCTATATCTAACTCTTAAAAGTTTAAATCACTTCACAGAAAAAACTACCCGTTCATCGAAATCAAGAACTCTTCATTATTCTGAGTTCCTTTCATTCGTGAGAGTAAGAATTCTATGGCTTCGTTGGAAGTCATATCCGACATGAGCTTACGTAGAATCCAAACACGTGATAACTCTTCTTTATCCATCAGTAGATCTTCGCGGCGGGTACCAGAAGCTGGAACGTCGATAGCCGGATAAATTCGCTTATTAGAAAGCTTACGATCCAGTTGTAGTTCCATATTACCAGTTCCTTTGAATTCCTCGAAGATTACTTCGTCCATCTTAGAACCAGTCTCAATCAAGGCAGTGGCAATAATGGTTAGTGATCCACCATTTTCTACATTTCGGGCGGCTCCAAAGAAACGCTTGGGTTTATGCAGAGCATTGGCATCTACCCCACCGGAGAGAATCTTACCAGAAGATGGCACCGTAGTATTATGCGCCCGGGCTAAACGGGTAATAGAATCTAGCAGAATCACCACATCGTGACCCGACTCCACCATACGCTTTGATTTTTCCAGCACAATGCTAGCAACCTTCACATGCTTTTCAGCTTGTTCATCAAAGGTAGAAGCCACTACCTCAGCCTTCACTGACCGAGCCATATCAGTTACTTCTTCTGGACGTTCGTCAATCAGTAATATAATTAGATAAACTTCAGGGTGATTCTCCGCGATGGAATTTGCTATCTCCTTGAGTAGTACAGTTTTACCTGATTTTGGCTGAGAAACAATCATCCCCCGCTGTCCTTTTCCGATAGGTGAGAACAAATCTAGAATACGGGTAGAATAATGACCTGACTTAGTAGATAGGTTTAATCGCTCTTCTGGAAATAAGGGTGTCAGATATTCAAACGGAACCCGGTCGCGGATTTCATCGGTAGTTTTACCGTTAACTGATTCTACCCGAAGTAGCGCAAAATATTTCTCTCCCTCCTTAGGCGGACGAATCTGTCCGTGAACCGTATCTCCGGTTTTTAGACCAAACAACTTTATTTGAGAGGGAGAAACATAAATATCATCGGGGCTAGCCAAATAGTGGTAATCTGACGAGCGCAGAAAACCGTAGCCATCTTGCATAATCTCTAGCACTCCTTCATTCTCAATGGCTCCGTCAAATTCTTTGATCGGCACCATCTGGTTCTGGTTTTGCTTTTTATCATCGTTTCGCTTCTTATCGCGATTATTATTGTTGTCCCGTTGAGAGTTTCTTGAGTTACGATCATTGCGCTCGTTCCGATTATCCCGGCTGTCACGGTCTTTGTCCTTACGGGAATCGTCGTTGGCTCGATCCCGATTACTGGAGGCCTCGCCAGTTTCAGCCATTTCCTCCATTTCAATATCAAATGAGTCTAGCAGATCATTTGTGCTATTAGGAATAACAGGAAAATTGTCACTATCACTACTACTGTCAGTCACATTTACTCGCTTGCGCTTATGCTGAAACGACTCTTCTTGCTCATTAACACCTTCTTCACTTGTTGCTGGTGTTGCTGGCTTAGCCTCCTGATTTGAATCAGCAGAAGCCCCTTTGGGTTTCTTTGAGCGACGTCGCTTAGGCTTACTTTCTTTCTTGGCAGGGGCAGAAGGTTTTTCTTCAGCAGTGACCTCAGCAGACGAGTCAGATACTGTTTCTTCAACAGCAGGTTCCTTCTTCTGGGGAAGTTGGTCTTCCGGTAAAATCGCCTGCTGGTCTAGAATTTTGTAGATAAGATCTTTCTTATTAAGCTTTTTGTAATTGGATAACCCCATCTGTTCAGCTATCTCCCGCAGTTCGGATAGTAAGCGAACCTGTAATTCATCAATGTTGTACATAAATTGGAATGCGTAATACTAAAAATTTGGAAACTCAGCCATGAGGCTGGTAGGTAAGAATATTAAATAATGGATATTAAAGGATTATGCAGCGCACTGAAAATAGAATGGGAGGCAAGACGCTTCGCTTCTCCTGATTTGCTAGTGCAATTATAGACCATCAATTACTATTTGTCAAGCAAATACTCATGATTTTTATTTAGCCTACATGACTTAATTTATACCCTCCCTTTCTTTTTCTACGCCATTTTCTCGTACTTCGCTCTCTCCTAAATTTTCTAAAGAATATGTTAGCGATATCAAATATTGTCAATAATCAACAAGCTGCCGTACAAGGTCTTACCAAACGAGGCTTAGCAAATGCCCGAGACTTGGTAGATCAGGTAGTACAGCTCGACCAACTACGCCGGGAAACCCAAACTAAACTGGACAGTACTTTAGCAGAATCTAATACACTATCTCGGCAAATTGGTCAGCTTATGAAAGAAGGAAAACGAGAGGAAGCTGAGTCTGTCAAATTAAAAACCACTGAGTTAAAAAATAGTTCCAAAGCTCTTGCTGAATCTCTACGAACGCACGAAGAGCAATTGCAGCAAGTGTTGTATAATATTCCTAACCTTCCCCATAAAAACGTACCAGAAGGACTACGGGCAGAAGATAATGAAGTATTACTTGAGCACGGAGAGATTCCGACCTTACCTCAAGATGCCTCACCCCATTGGGAGCTAATAGAAAAGTACGATATCATTGATTTTACACTAGGCAGTAAGATATCGGGAGCTGGTTTTCCAGTCTACAAGGGAAAGGGGGCTCGACTACAACGAGCCTTGGTTAACTTCTTCTTGGATAAAGCCCGGGAGGCTGGTTATATTGAAATACAACCACCCCTATTGGTTAATGAAGATTCGGGCTACGGAACCGGGCAACTGCCTGATAAAGAGGGGCAGATGTACGAAATTGTAGACCAAAAGCTGTTCTTAATTCCTACCGCTGAAGTTCCTATCACGAATTTGTACCGGAATGTAATCTTACAGGAGAATGACCTGCCTGTAAAAAATACTGGCTACACTCCTTGCTTTCGGCGGGAGGCGGGTTCCTGGGGAGCGCATGTGCGAGGGCTAAACCGCCTTCATCAGTTCGACAAAGTAGAGCTTGTACACATTACTCAGCCAGAGCATTCATATGCTGCACTGGAAGAAATGCTCCTCCACACCCGCCAGTTACTTGAGCAGCTAGAACTACCCTATCGGATACTAAAACTTTGCGCCGGAGATTTGGGCTTTACTTCAGCTTTTACTTACGATCTGGAAGTGTATTCGGCAGCCCAAGAACAGTGGCTAGAAGTAAGTTCCGTTAGTAATTTTGAGACGTACCAAGCCAATCGGCTCAAATTGCGTTATAAAGACGGTAACAACAAAACCCAGATGCTCCATACTCTCAACGGCAGCGCTCTAGCTCTTCCCCGAATTGTGGCGGCTATTCTGGAAAACAATCAGCAAGCTGAAGGGGTTAAAGTGCCAGATGTACTTATTCCCTACACGGGATTCAACATTATTAACTAACAACCACAACCAAATTACCGTTTTGCCATGAAGATTGCCCTATACGCCATAGGAGGATTATTCATGGTAGCAACTTTATTACCACTGGTGAGACACGATCACTGGGTAGTGCGAGTGTTTGATTTTCCGCACGTTCAAGTTACAGTTGTCAACTTGCTTATCTTTGTTGGGTTAGTGATTCTCTTCCCGGTATCTGGTTGGTTTCATACCTTATTTCTTATTGCTCTATTCGGTTGCATACTTTATCAAGCATATATTATCTATCCGTATACGCCTATTGCCTATCGACAAGTAAAACGAACTAAATCATCAGTAGCGGCTAACAATATTAGTCTAATGATAGCGAATGTACTGATGTATAACCGGGACGTAGAAAACTGCCTAAAGCGAGTTGAAGAGGTTGATCCTGATGTCTTGCTAATGGTAGAAACCAACGAATGGTGGGTGAAAAAAATAGAGTCAGTGCGGCAAAAATATCCGTATTGCGTAGAATACCCCTTGGAAAACACCTACGGAATGCTTCTATATTCTAAACTAGAGTTCGAAGATTTCGACATAAAATTCCTGGTCAAGCCCGATATTCCGTCATTTCATGGCAAAGTAGTTCTATCTTCCGGTCAACGAGTAAATCTTCACTGTTTACATCCCGAACCTCCCAGCCCTACCGAAAGTGAAACCTCTACTAAGCGGGATGCGGAATTATTAATTGTGGGAAAGACATTGGTTGATTCAACTCAGCCCACGCTAGTTGCTGGAGACTTAAACGACGTGGCTTGGTCGTATACCACTCGTTTGTTTATCAAAATCAGTGGTTTACTTGACCCTAGAATGGGTAGAGGATTTTATAGTACATTTCACGCTAGATATTCACTTATGCGGTGGCCACTAGACCACATTTTTATGTCTCGCCACTTTAAGTTGGTAGCACTGAAACGACTATCACCTTACGGCTCTGATCATCTACCGATTTACACCAAAGTGACCTATGAAATTTCTGCTGAATTAACTCCCCAGAAACTAGAAGGAGATGAGCTTGACCAAAAATTAGCTGAAGAAAAAATTGAACAAATCAGGAGCTAACTATTTCCTGAAGCTGAGTAAGTGTAGTAAAACAGATCGTAGAAACTCTTGCTATGTAGTTGTCTAGTAACTTCTCTTGATCTGGTACTTTGTTAATTACTGCCCCTCGTACTTGCTCAAAAGTATCGGAAAGCTCCTGAAGCGCTAACACATGGCAGGTAGTTTTATGCTTATGATGAAGCTGCACTAGTCCCTCCCAGTTTTTCTCTTGAATCAGATGCGTAAAATCCTGAGGAATATCCCGCATATACTCAGAGTAGATAGCTACCAATTGTTCTTTAAAACCTTGATCATCTTCAGCAATTTTGGATAGTTGGTAGTCTATCGTATTACGATACATTGAATCTTCAGGCATAGCGACACAAAATATAATAAGCGACTTTTTGAGTAATTGGCTACCCAGCAACCTTCTTAGATGACTCGGCTTGGTGTTTAGTAAACCCCCGGCGCTGCATGTCACCCCAACTTTTCTTTCCAACTAAAAGGTCCAAATTTCCCTTCAGAGCATTGACCAAAATAATAGGGTGATAAAATATTGGTTCCATCAGTGCGGTTAGAATTAACTTAGCCATATCTGATGTATGCTGATACTTGTGGTAAGAATATTCTTCGGCTATTAGTGCCACCAAAGATAACAATACCGAGAAAAAATAAATTATAACTAAAAAGAATAAAAAATTAGTCCAATCAATATGACCCAACACTGCAAGTGTGGTAAAATATGCTAAACCAATAACCTCTACAAATGGAGCTAAAAACTCAAAACACAACCAGTAAGGATAGCTCAGCCAACCCATCAGTTTATATTTCGGATTAAACAATAGCCCCCGGTGTTTAATCAACGTTTCGGCGGTACCCCGCGCCCAGCGGTTGCGCTGGCGACTAAGTTGAGATAAACTATTAGGGGCTTCAGTCCAGCACAGTGGATCAGGAATGTAAATTACTTTATAGGGAAGTTTTTGCTCATGCATATATCGGCGCATTCGTACCGTTAGCTCCATATCTTCGCCTACTGTCTTAGTATAGTAGCCCCCCGCCTTCACCACAATTTCCCGATCAAACAAGCCGAAAGCTCCCGAAATGATGAGCAAGCCATTCAATCGGCTCCAACCCAAACGGCTCAGTAAAAATACCCGAATATATTCTAACGCCTGAAACCGAGCCAGCCAGCCTTTAGGTAACTGAATCTTAACTAAACTTCCGTCCTCTATTGTACAAGAATTAGCGATGCGAACCATACTTCCGGTAGCAATCACCCGCTCGGGGTTCTGCAGAAAGGGCTTCACCATTCTAAGTAAAGCATTGGGCGCAATAATTGAATCTGCATCCATCGTAGCCACTAACTTGCCTTCCGCATGATTAAGTCCGGCATTCAGAGCATCTGCTTTTCCGCCATTCGCTTTATCTACCACAGTAAGTTTGCTAAATACCTTTTGGCGCGATTTATACAGACATCGTACTTTCTTAGTCGGTAGTTCGTAGTTACTTTCTAGGTAGGTCGGTATCAACTGAAAGTATTCAATTAGTTTTCGTAGGGACTCGTCGGTACTACCATCGTTCACTACAATTACTTCGTAGTTATTGTACTGAAGTGATAAAAGCGAGCGTACACTATCAATAATTGTCTGCCCCTCGTTGTACATGGGTACAATTAATGAGATTCTTGGGGTAAATGGAGATGAAAGTAAAGCCTGAGAATCATCTAAACGATTGTTCTTGAGATATTTCCTGATCTCAGTCAGACCAACTACAGAAAGAAATATGGAAAATCCTGCCAGAATTAGCCCATAGATTAAAATGAGATTCTCAGCAAGATAGGTGATACTGGTAATGATGATTTCTTTCATAGTAATCTGCTTGTAGAGTTTGTATCTCGTTACGACACTGGTGTATTTGACTCAAGCTGAGTAACTGCGGTGGCAGTAGCTCGCCTAACCCAATAGTTAGGATGTTCATGAAGACTGCTCAATTTGGCAAGCTGCTGGGAATTACCTAATTCGCCAACCGCCTCTAAACTAGCTAGCTGAACATCCGTATTTTCGTGTTGAATTAGATTAGTAAGTGAGGGTATTGCCTCCTCCAGTTTCAGCTTAGTAACAGTTTTAATAGTCTCGATTAAAATTGGTACCAATGAACCATTGAGTTGATTTAATACCTTTTGACTGGCCGCGTACTGCTTAAATTCAGCGGTCATTCGCAAGGCGAAAAGTACTACACTTTCATTGGTAGAATCTAACCACTGGCTAAAATCTGGCAGTTGGTGGCGCTCGAGGCTTCGCAAGTGATGATGTAAACGAATTTGTAGCCACTCGCTAAGTGGTGTCGTCAGCTTATTTAAAAACCCAAGGTTGGGGGCGCTCTCTAACTTTGTTAGTGCCAAAATCACCTCCTGATTTATCGGGGAGGTATCAACTTGCTGAAGCACTTCTATTTCATTTCTTATTTCGGTGCTATTTATCTGCATAGCAGTTACTTCATGTAACCCCTGAGTTCTGATATTAAAACTCTGCTGACGAAGTTTCTTTTGGGCATACTCAGGTAACCCTAAGGCATAGGCTAACTCAAGGAGTTGATCTTGAGCTGCACCTGTTAAACTTTTCTTTAAGTTGAGAATAATGTCGGTAAGCACCTGCTGGTTGAGCGATCCGCTGCGCTTTTTCTCTTGCTGAAATAACTGTAGTACTGTCTCTAAAAAATTATCTGATGCATTCTCTGACTGACTTTCTACCAATGCATCGTACAGTAAATATTGATAGCGAAACTGAAGATCATCTACCTTTTTTTTTCTAGCCATGGCTAAAGCACGATGAATATACAGCACCAGCACCAAGGCTAAACAACCCAGCATCAGCACTAATGCTACACTCACCAATCCTCCGTAGGATGTTAAAATCTCTGATTGAATGGTAGTCCTTATCATCCTAATTAAAATCTTTTCGCCAATCCAAATTCAACTCCCCACCGGTTTAGCTGCCGTAGTTCTTCATACGTTTCTTGCTGGTACTCAACCATCAAGCGAGCTAAAAGAGATCGTTTCCAAAAAGCATGTTGGTAATCAATACCCACTCTCTGTGTATTTAGTCGTAATATTTCAGGTAAGCTCACTACTTGTATAGGGGAGTTTCCGTAGTTAGCGTACAAACTAAAATAGTGGTCGCTGTGCTGAATGTACCGCCGATAGGTAAATGCCCCCGCAAGTGAGCTGGTTTCTTGTACATTGGTTAGAAATGCTCGAGCCGACATCCAGTGAGATGCCGCGTAGTGACCTAGTTGGGCAGTGTAAATACGTACACTCACCGGATCAAAGTAGAGCATTCGCATACCGCCCGATACTTCCATACTTGTTCCAAACCCCTGAAACAGTTCAGCCCCCCACTTAAAATCAGAAAAGACTGTTTGATCTGATAAGCCAACATTAACGTAAGCGTAGGTGCGGGCAGCAATTCTAGGGTAGAAATCAAGTTCCGCTTGTTGCCCAACTTGGTCAAACATACGTGCTCGGCTCAACCGCGCAATAACTGATCCGAGTTTAGTTTGGCGTTCATACTCTAGACGACCAATATGCCAGGGGGTGAAGACCTGATCGAAGTTGGCATAATAGTAACTGGCACGAATTGCGTTTTTTGTATTCTGAGGTTGTAAATAGTTCAGTAGACTATCAGCCTGGGGTAATGAATCTACTCCTTCTAGTAACGTAATTGCCTCCTTGGTTCGACCCAACTCCACTAATGTTTGAGCTTTTAAAAAGTTGAGTATACTATCTTCAGGGTATTTCTCTAGTCCCTGGTTGAATAATGAAAGAGCATTTGGCCAAGCTGTGTCCCACATTTCTACTCGCCCTGCTCCTCGGTAAACTTCTACTGTAGGGTAGCGATCCAAGATCACTTGATAAGCTGCTCGGGCTTGATCAAATTTACGCTCCCAACTGTAGATAGAGCATAATAAAAGGTGAGCATCATACCGCTCCGGATAATTCGCTAGTAGTACGCGTAAATTATCTATCGCTGAATTATACTGCTGATCATGTGCTTGCGACCGAGCTGCTGTATACAGACTATCTGCATTAATTACCTGAGAAAAGACTTGCCCCGAATATCCGAGAACACTCCAGGCTACTAGGGCGATATAGATACAAACCTTTTTCAAAGTGCGACGGGGATTATCTGTTTGACTTGATCAACTAGCCCTTGCAGATTAAAGGGTTTAGCGAGATAGTAATTCGCCCCTAAATCATAAGCTTCCGCTTCAGCCTGGGGAGTGTTCATAGCGGATAGTGCCACAATAAACGGATCGTAATCCAGCTCTGATCTTACGTAGCTTATCACTTCCAGACCGGAGGCAAATGGCATAAGAATATCAGTAATGATGACCGAAGGTTTTTCTTCTAGAATAATCCGTTTAGCCCGCTTACCATCATAAGCGTGAAATATCTGAGAAAACCCTTCGCCTCGTAGCTTGAAAGCAATCATATTTAAGAGAGCCTCATCGTCTTCAGCGATTAATATTTTAGCAGTATCCATAAATTAGTAATTATGGTCGAGATAAAACCTGAAATGAATAGGCCTGTTGGTTGATAATGAGCGATACAAAGTATAGTGCAGATTGGCCGCCGGCTGGCAATATTGGAATCTCATAGAATCCGGTCTCCATGTTATCATGATAAACCGAATGAACGGATTGCCCTCGCACATCAGAAACTTGTACTACTATCTGGTTATTAGGATCGGTGAAGTGTACTAATAGGTCTGCACCGTTACGAACCAGAGTAGTGTTAATTTTTTTGGTTACTTGAGTAATCTTATAGGTTGTATGAGAGTATTTAGTAGTAGAAACCTCGTTGGTGGATGAATTCATCACACCTTCGGCTTCATCAAGCCTTAAAACTAATGTTAATTGAGGGGGAGAATATGCTAGCAAATTAGCTGAATAAGAGCCTCCTAGTATTAGTACAAGGCCAGTAATTAGCGATATTTCATATGCTTTTAGCATACTTTAAATAAGATAAATTATGAAATATATAAAAATAGTATAATCTAATAGTATGCTAGATGTAAGGAAATGCAACAAAAGCTACAATCCGGCTTAGAGAGGAAAGCGATTAGTGCCAGAGCGGGAATTAATTCCTATTTTTGGAATCAAACTAGACTATGAATCACTATGCGAGTTGTTGGAGAAATTCCTCACAATCAGTGTAAAATCACGGTGTTTTACTGGAATAATAAGTATCTGATTAAGTTAGAGCGAGGATGGGTAGAACAGACCTACAAAGTGCCTGAACTAGAAATTAGTAGAGAAGAAGATATTCAGCAGCTTGTAAGTAGTGGCGACTTCTTAGAAAAAGCCCTCCGCCAATTTGAAGCGATGGAGACTAACTTATTTAAGGCAATGGAAGAGCTGGGCGGCAATCCGCTTTAGCGTCGTTCTAATACGACAAATGAGTAAGGGTGTGGATTCTTTTCATCCGCGTCGTGGTCTTCGCGCTTCACTTCTTGCCAGGTTTCGTAATCAATTTCAGGAAAGAAAGCATCGCCTTCAAATTCACCGTGAATCTCGGTGAGATAAATGCGATCGGCAATATCTAAAGCAAGTTTGTAGATTTGTGATCCGCCCAGAATAAATAGTTCTTGTTGACCATTCTTTTCGCCTAGCTCTAGCGCCTCTTCCAAGCTATGGGTGACAATGCAGTTTTCACGGTAGTAATCGTTCTGCCGAGTAATAATAATATTGAGCCGATTTGGCAAGGGCTTATCAACCGATTCATAAGTCTTACGCCCCATAGCCACATAGTGACCGCTAGTGGTTTCTTTAAAATATTTTAGGTCAGCGGGCATATACCACACCAAGTCATTATCCTTGCCGATCACATGGTTATCCGACCGGGCTACCATTATTGATTTAATCATAGTTTAGTTCCTCGTAAGAGTTCATCTATTACCATACGTCGTTTTCCTTCTAGCTGAAGTTCTTCTACCGCTAGCCAACCATCATTCGCCCGCATATGCAGATACGTTTTATTATCAGTAATAAAATCACCCGGAGAATGATCTGTCGCACCTTGATCTACGTGGTTTATCAAAAATATTTTACAGTTCTTCTTACTTCCGTCTGCTAAGGTTAATTCTGTCCAGGCTGCTGGGTAGGGCGAAAGTCCCCGAACAAAATTGCGAATTTGCTCAGCGGGTTGGCTCCAGTCAATTTCGCAGGTTTCCCGATGAATTTTGGGAGCAGGCTTTAGTTCGGCAATATTTTCTTGGGGAGTGAGCGAATAGTCGTCCCGACTGATTGCTTCCACGGTTTTTAGTACTAGTTCAGCTCCTTTCTGCATGAGTCGCTCGTACAGTGTTCCGGCAGTATCGTCGGGATGAATTGGTTCTTTTTCCTGAAAGAGAATATTTCCGGTATCAATCTCGTGGCGAATCATGAAAGTAGTCACGCCCGTTTCGCTTTCTCCGTTGATAATCGCCCAATTGATAGGAGCCGCTCCCCGGTACTGGGGCAAATACGAGGCGTGTAGATTAAATGTGCCCTGAGTGGGCATATTCCAAACTACTTCGGGCAGCATCCGGAAGGCAACTACCACCTGCAAATCAGCTTGATAGCTTCGCAGCTCTTCCAGAAAATCAGTATTTTTTAGATTCGTCGGCTGCAATACCGGAATATCTTGTGTCAGAGCGTATTGCTTAACGGGAGAATGAGCAATTTTCCTTCCTCGCCCCTGCGGTTTGTCGGGTGCCGTAATTACTGCCACTACCTGGAATCGATTTTCTACCAAAATTCGCAGCGAAGAAACCGCAAACTCTGGAGTACCCATAAAAATAATGCGTAGTGGCAATTGGCTCATGATTAGTTGAAGTGTTAGTGTGTTTTGGTGTTACAGTGCAAAGTGTTCATATGTTTAAAGCCATTAATAAGACAATTATCGTAGGATGATGTTCAAAGTTAATTGACTTTACACGAATACGTGAATACACTACAAAACTCTAATACCAAATTCTACTCAAAATCCTCATACAGCAAATACTGCTGACGCATTGCTTTGTATTCGGCAAGCTCAGGTTCCCAACTTTGCTCGATTTCCTTTAGGCTTTTACCTTCTTCTATTTGTTTTTGCAAGGTTTTGTTTCCAGCTAATAAGGCAAAAGCGCTGGGGCGGTCAATGAATTCTTCATTCGTCATACCGTGGGCTTTGGCTTGCTGGTAGTAATCCATCAAAAACTCTAAGGTAAATCCCTCTAAAGGGGGAATTTCCCGTAGATCAACTCCATAACAAAGTTCGCCCCGGTGCTTGGTATCAAACGCTACACCCGGAATATCTTGCGGAGTAAATTGAATAGAATCAAAAGAAGGGTATTTAGCCAAAATAGCTTGCTGAATAGATTGATTTGGATTTCCCAGCACCTGAAATGGAAACTCGGTACCCCTACCCAGACTGAGACTAGTGGCTTCAAATAAACAAAGCGATGGGTAAAGATTAATCGCCTGGTCGTTAGGTAAATTGGGTGAGGGTCGTACTGGCAGTGAGTAACGATCGGCGTGGGTATAGTTTTTTACCGGAATCACTTCTATATCGCACTGCAAGCTATCAGTAAGCCAGCCTTCACCATTAATCATCTGAGCTAGTTCGCCTACGGTAAGGCCATGAACAATCGGGATAGGGTGCATCCCTAAGAAAGATTTCTGTTCTGGTTCACGAACGGGGCCCCCGACGTAAAAGCCATTGGGGTTAGGGCGATCGAGAATAACCATTGACTTGTCTAGCTCAGCACAGGCTTCCATCACATAGTGCATAGTGCTAATGTAGGTGTAAAACCGTGCTCCCACATCCTGAATATCAAAAACGAGAATGTCTACTCCCTTAAGCTGTCCCGCCGAAGGTTTTCGATTTTTTCCGTAGAGTGAAACAATAGGCAAACCAGTTCGCACATCGGTGGCATCTTGCACTTCCTCTCCGTTCGCCGCTTCGCCTCGGAAACCGTGTTCAGGCGCAAAGATTTGAGTAATGTTGACATCTAACGAGAGGAGGGAATCTACCAAGTGGGTTGTATCAATCAGCGAAGTGTGGTTGACTATCATACCTACCCGCTTACCTTGTAGTAGCGTAAGATAATCTTCAGTTTGATAAGCAGCGGGTAAAATAGGGGAAGCTACTTCGGTAACTGCGGTGCTATCACTATTAGTTGTACTCTCAGAGGGTTGGCAACCGACCGAGAAGCTGAAGTAGCAGACAATAAGTACAGTGCAAAGCAGGTTAACTGATAGGTGGTTCCAAACAAATCGTTTCATATAAATTATAATGACTGTGGCCGCCGCGCGGATGAACAATGAATGATGAGGAATGAATAATATTGACCACTATCCATTTCTCATCATTCATTAATCAAAACTTCATGTATTTTTGCATCAGAAAAAAGCAACCTTTATCGCATAATAGCAGTTCGGTAGTTGCTTCAACCGTATTTATTATGAGTTTGCAAAGTAACGTACTTTTTCCTTGAATCTTCCTTATTTCATTGCCAAACGCATTAGTAAGGCTGAAAATCGTTCATTCTCAGCGACTATCAACAAAATTGCCATAGCCAGTATTGCGCTAGGGCTAGGGCTGATGATTATCGCTTTTTTGATCTTGAGCGGGTTCCGGAAAGAGGTAAAGGATAAAATTTATACCTTCAGTGGACATATTCAGGTGACCAAATATACCCTGAATAACTCCATGCAGGAGGAACCGATTTCGCTGAACAACCCACTCTATCAAAACCCCGAGCAATACGATTACATTGACCATGTGCAAGTGTATAGCCACAAGGCGGGTATTTTAAAATCAGACACCGAGTGGTACGGGGTGTTTATGAAGGGGGTTAGCCCTAATTTTGATAGTGTTCGCTTCAAACGCAATCTAGAGAAAGGTGAATTTATTCAGTTTGATACAGATTCTACTCAAGCCAATACCTATTCTACTGATATTCTCATCAGCCGGAAGATCGCTAATATCCTGGAGGTAGATACTGGCGATGATGTCCGAATGTACTTTGTGGACCCACCTACTCCTCGCCAACGTAAACTCACAGTGAAGGGCATCTACTACACCGGATTGGAAGAGTTTGATAATCAGGTAATTATCGGGGATATTGGACTGATTCAGCGACTGAATAATTGGCCCGATACGCTAGTCGGTGGCTTTGAGGTGTACCTTACTGATACAGACGATTTAGCGGAAGCCGAAACCATGCTACAAAACGATCTGGATTACAGCCTATTTGTAGAAAAAATCAGTGACAAATATGTGCAAATGTTTGAGTGGCTAGAGCTGATCAACAATAACGTAATCATCTTCTTGGTATTAATTCTCTTCGTTGCCTGCTTCAACATTGTGAGTATTTTGCTCATTCTGATTATGGAGCGCACTCAGATGATCGGATTACTGAAAGCCATTGGTGCTAAAAATCGCCAGATTCGACGGATATTCACCTACAACGGCATGCGACTGATTATGCGGGGAATGGTCTTAGGTAACGTAATCGGTATCGGTTTCGGGGTTCTACAGTATTACTTCAAAATTGTGCCGCTCGACCCCGAAAACTACTACATGGAATTTGTGCCAATCCAGTGGGATTTCGTAGCCATTCTGTTCGTAAATGCGCTCACATTCGGGGTGATTGGCCTAGTGCTAAGTATTCCTACCGCCGTAATTTTGCGAATACAACCCATCCGGGCTATTCGCTTTGACTAGCCAAGACTGGACGGTGGTACTTCCGAAATAAGCTGCGGACTTTCATATGAATGACACCCGCAAAGGCTTCCCAGAAGATTTTAGAGGACATTTTAGATTCGCCCCGGGTACGGTCGGTAAAGATAATCGGCACTTCCTTAATCTTGAAGCCATACATCCAGGCATTAAACTTCATTGAGATCTGAAAAGCGTAGCCCACAAACTGAAGACTGTTTAGGCGAATAGTTTCCAGTACACTACGGTGATAGCACTTGAAGCCCGCCGTGGCATCATTGATAGGCATTCCGGTAATAAACTTTACGTACTGACTCGCAAAATACGATACCAGCACCCGTCGAATGGGCCAGTTCACCACGTTCACCCCGGTTACATAGCGGGAACCAACAGCCAAATCGTAGCCTTCCATATGGCAGGCACGATACAGCTTTACTAAATCTTCAGGATTGTGGGAAAAATCGGCATCCATCTCAAAAATGTAGTGATACCCATTTTCCAGAGCAAATTGAAACCCCCGGAGGTAAGCGGTTCCTAACCCCAATTTTCCCTTACGCTCAATTAGGTGGATTCGCCCTTCGTAGTTTGGTTGCATATCACGCACCAAGTCCGCCGTACCGTCGGGTGAGCCATCGTCAACCACCAGCACATCGAAATTTACCTCTAGCGATAATATGCTATTGAGAAGAAGTTGAATGTTTTCTTTCTCGTTATACGTAGGAATAATTACCAAATTTTCACTCAAGACTCCTGGGGCTTATTAGCAAAAGATTGCGAAATTAGCATCTTACTGCTACAATTAAAACAATAATTGCGAAGCAATCTTATAACTAACCCAAGTTTTTAACAAAAAATAACGTGTCCACGACCCAAAAGTCAGCCTGTATTTTTCTCGACCGCGACGGAGTATTGAACCGCGACCGGGTGAATTATGCTTATGAATTAGAAAATTTTAGGATTCTACCAAACGTTCCTGCTGCCCTACGAACATTACGCAATGCTGGTTTTCGCCGGGTAGTGATTACTAACCAATCGGGCATCGCCAAAGGCATTTACACCCGCCAGCATATGCAAACCTGCCACGATTTCTTGCAGATGACTACCGGACATTTGATTGAAAAAATCTACTATGCCCCCTATCATCCATCGGTTACCGAATCGCTCACTCGCAAACCAGATAGTTTGATGCTGGAGAAAGCTATCGCCCGCTTTAATGCTGATATTGGCAAATCATGGATGATTGGAGATGCCGAACGCGATCTGATTCCAGCTCAAAAACTAGGCTTACAAACTATCCGAGTTATAAGGGATAGCGAAGAAAGAAAATCAGAGACCAGAGACAAAATAGAAACGATTGGGCAGCATGTTGCCCAAAATTTGCCCGAAGCCGTCAATATTATCCTGAATCAAATACGATAGTGTTCGAGCTGAACTTACATCAACCTTCCACTATTTAATTGTTCATTGTACATTGCCCTCTGTTAATTGTATGAACTATGAACTACAATACCGTAATTTTTGACCTCGGCGGAGTACTGATTGACTGGAATCCGGAATATTTGTATCGCAAAATATTCTCAGATGAAGCCGAGATGAAGCAGTTTTTGCAAGAAGTCTGCCACGGCGACTGGAACAAAGAGCAAGACCGAGGCCGTCCGTTTACTGAAGCAGTAGCAGAACGTACCGCAGTGTATCCACAATACAAAGCGGAAATACAAGCCTACCACCAGCGTTGGGAAGAAATGCTAGGCGGAGCGATTGAAGAAAATGTGACCGTACTGGAGGATTTACGGCAGAAGCCAGACATTGATATTTACGCCATCACTAACTGGTCGGCAGAAACCTTTCCGATTGCCCAGCGAGACTATCCATTTTTACAGTATTTTCAGGATACGGTAGTTTCAGGCAAACTGAAAATTGTAAAGCCTGACACTCGCATTTACCAAACCCTGCTCGACCGTCAACCCAGCATCGTGCCAGAGCAATCTATTTTTATTGACGATGTAGCCGAAAACATAGCCGGAGCCGAAAAACTTGGTATCACCGGAATCCACCTCCCGCCGGGTACAAATCTTCGAGAGAAATTAGCAGAGCTAAGGGTTTTGTAAGATTAATTATTTTTGAAGACATGTTGAATGTGCCCTGTTAGCAACTGATAGACTTCCGCATAAACCGAGTCATATGATTTCAAGTAATTCAGATGATGATTGATCGTCTTCTCATCGTCACGTCGCGCTGGTCCCGTTTGCGATTGAGCCGCACCCATTTCCTGAGCCTTAGCTACCGTTTCCTCAATAAGCGGACGAAGTAGTGTAGTATCCAATTGAGCATCCTGAAGCAACTGTTCTCCCATTCGTAGCAGATGATTGGTAAAGTTATTAACGAATGTGGCAGCTACGTGCAGTACCGCTCGCTGCTGGGAGTCAACCTCTGCTACCTGAGTACTAAGTTTCTGAGCTAATTGAGTCAGTCCACCCAATACTTCGCTACGGCTGGCTTCCAAACAGAGCGGTATATTCTGAAATGAAATAGTCCGTTGCTTACTAAAAGTTTGTAAAGGATAAAATACCCCAATCTGGTCAGTCTTAGCCTCACTCAATACCTGCATAGGCTGTCCACCCGAAGTATGCACTAGCGTAGATCGCTCAGGTAATTCTATCTGGCGGGCTACGGCAGCAATAGCATCGTCCGATACAGCGAGAATAAATAACGTAGCTGAACTATCAGCAAAGTCGAGGCTAGTGGTGGGTTTTGTCCGCTTCAATCGATGTGCCAAATTCTGCGCCCTCTCGGCACTGCGGCTGTACACCTGAACAACTGAACAACCCGACTCATCCAAAGCAGACGCTAAATGCCAAGAAACATTACCAGCCCCTATAATCGTAATTTTTTCGTAGGAATTCATTACTGCTGAAAATACAAAAACTTCTTAGCCGTTGAAATCAGACGAAAGAACTTCTACCTTTGTAGCCTTATCTGGAGAATTTGCTATGAATGAAAAGATAGAAACTTTAAAGCAGGAGATCAGCCAGTATGCTGTAACAAATACCGACGAACTGGAGCAGTACCGCTTACGGTTTATCAGCCGAAAAAATGTGATCGGAGATTTGTTCAGCGAAATGAAAACTGTTGCTGCCGAAGAGCGTAAAGCAATGGGCGTGCGGTTAAACGACTTGAAAAACTCCGCTCAAGATAAGTTTAAAGAACTGATTGCTTCTTTGGAAGACCAGCAAAACGGACAACCGGACGATGTACCTGACTTAACCCTTCCTCCCATACCGGATAGCCTGGGATCCATTCACCCGCTGACCCAGATTCAGAACCGGGTAGTAGAGATTTTTGAGCAAATGGGCTTTAATGTGGCTGAGGGGCCAGAGATTGAAACCGACTGGCACAATTTTACTGCCCTGAACTTCCCCCCTAACCATCCGGCACGAGAGATGCAGGATACGTTCTTCATCGAGAAGAATCCTGATATTGTACTGAGAACGCATACTTCTTCAGTGCAGGTACGATTGATGGAATCAGAGAAGCCACCTATCCGGGCAATTATGCCGGGGCGGGTCTACCGTAACGAAGCTATCTCCGCTCGGGCACACTGCGTCTTTCACCAAGTAGAAGGGTTATACGTTGACCGAAACGTCAGCTTTGCGGATCTCAAGCAGACCCTACTACATTTTGCTAAGGAACTGTTTGGTGCTGAGACTAAAATTCGGTTACGGCCATCGTACTTCCCATTCACCGAGCCTAGTGCTGAATTAGATATTTGGTGGGGAACCGAAACCGAAGCGGATCGCCGGGTGACCAAAGGCACGGGCTGGCTAGAGATTGGTGGCTGTGGTATGGTTGACCCCAATGTACTGGAAAATTGCGGTATTGATTCCGAAGAGTTCACGGGTTTTGCCTTTGGGATGGGTTTTGAGCGTATTGCGATGATCAAATATCAGATTAAAGACTTACGCCTCTTCACCGAAAATGATGTGCGTTTCTTGAAGCAGTTTAGGGCATTTAACTAAAATGCTAAATCCTGCTGATTATTTACAAAACTGCCAAGTAGAAATCTGGTCGCAACAATTTGCCGTGGTTAAAAGCAAATATGTCCCTGACGATTTTGTAGCTGTATTTCATGATAAAGAAGAGATTACGGTGATAAGCGAAAAACGACACTTAAATGATAATTGGGTTATTGAAGCCGAGCAGGGCTGGCGAATGCTATCATTCCGGGTGACGTTGCCGTTTGAATTAGTCGGTTTCTTAGCTGTGGTGGCTCAAGTTTTAGCCGATGCGCAGATTTCTATTTTTGCCCTTTCAGCCTATTCTACTGACCACTTACTAATCAAGAATTCGGATTTGACCAAAGCTATCCACTGTCTGGAGTCACTAGGCTGCATGGTAATGGAATCACCGTAAAGTGTTTACTACGGACACTTTCTATTTGCTTTATGCGTTGATCGGTTGAGTGGTATATAATCGTCACATGAAAACTAAATTGTCTAACCTTCCTAATTTCATTCCCCCTTTGAAAAAGGGGGGCAGGGGGATTTTTGCCTTTCTATTGTCTTTACTTTTACTAACCAGTTGCGAAAACGATTTACTTTACGATCCCATCCCCTATGTGCTGGTAGACGAAACTATTAACCTGACCAATCAGGAGTATCTGCCCTTGAGGCAAGACGGAGGCCACGTGGAGATTCTGGGTGGCTACAAAGGCATTTTAATCTATCGAGAGAACGCTACTACCTATCGGGCTTTCGAAAAAGCCAGCCCCCATCGATTTGAAGAAGTGTGCGCCGAAATATTTGTAGACCCATCCGGGTTCTTTATAAAGGAAGGCTGCGATAATACCGTTTATGATTTTCAGGGCAATCCAGCGGGTGGAGTAAGCCCCTTACCTCTACGGCAGTACGGCACTCAATTGGATGGAAATTTCCTCTACATCTTCAGTCTTCAGTAGGTCTAGTATGATAGTATTATTGTGTTACAGTACTAGAGAAAGTAGAACAGAAGATGGTTAGACATAAAACACCTCAATTCGTTTTCCATTTTCCCTCCTCTGTTATCCTGAAAACGAGAGCTATAACACCTTAACACGCTAACACTAGAATACCATCGTACTTTAACACTATATTGGTTTGGCAATGCGCTGATTTGTCCTATTTTTGTCAAAAATTTTTTCCCACCCTATGAGTGTTCTAGTAAATAAAGATTCCCGCGTTATAGTTCAAGGCTTCACTGGTTCGGAAGGCACATTCCATGCCGAACAAATGATTGAGTATGGTACCAATGTGGTTGGCGGTGTAACCCCGGGTAAGGGTGGAAAAACCCATCTCGATCGCCCGGTTTTCAACAGTGTGGCCGAAGCGGTGGCTGAGAAACAAGCGAATGTTTCCATCATTTTTGTTCCACCAGCTTTTGCGGCTGATGCCATTATGGAATCTGCTGATGCGGGAATAGAAGTAATTATTGCCATTACCGAAGGTATTCCGGTGAAGGATATGATGATTGCCAAGGACTACTTGAAGAAAAAATCAGGAGTTCGCTTAATTGGCCCTAACTGTCCTGGAGTAATCACTCCGGGTGAAGCCAAAGTAGGTATCATGCCCGGTTTTGTCTTTAAGTCCGGTAAAGTTGGTATTGTATCTAAATCAGGAACTCTTACCTACGAGGCTGCTGACCAGGTAGTAAAAGCCGGATTGGGGGTTTCTACCGCCATTGGTATCGGTGGTGATCCTATCATCGGAACGTCTACTAAAGAAGCCGTAGAACTGCTAATGAATGATCCTGATACCGATGGCATTGTGATGATTGGCGAAATTGGTGGACAGTATGAGCCCGATGCTGCCCGATGGATTCAGGAAAATGGGAATAAGAAACCGGTTGTTGGCTTCATTGCCGGACAAACTGCCCCTCCTGGTCGCCGAATGGGTCATGCAGGAGCTATTATTGGTGGAGCAGAAGATACCGCCGAAGCTAAAATGCGCGTGATGCGGGAGTGTGGTCTGATTGTAGTTGAATCACCCGCTGCTATTGGCGAGAAAATGGCGGAAGCACTCTAATTCAGCAAAGCTCTTCTTGGTACTGCTACCTAAACTCTTATTCTAGAGGTTTAACCAATACGTTAACTTTACCACCAAACCTCGGTTTTTCTTCTCATAAGTATCAGGAAAAAAGCGGCTTTCGCCGTAGGCGGTGTAGTTATCCGTATATACAATAAACAAATCGGAGACTGGTTTAAACCTCCACTGAAAGCGGGTATTGATATTTACGTTATCAAACTGGCTATTATACTGCACAAACGTGGTTAGGAATACACTGCGGGTGAAGGTTAAATCTAATCGGGGGCCAATCAGCACAAACTGGGCATCAGAGTAGGGTTCTTGTAAATTAATATCACTATAGTTGAAATCTAGGGAGAATAGGCCGTAGGGTTGAAAGCGATAGTTAATCGTCCCGGAAAAAGAATTCAGAAAACCATCGTAGTACTGTCCATTGATCGTATTGATCTCGTAATTAAAATTGCGCCGGGTATCTGATCGATATTCTACGGTTAAATAACGCATATTAAACGTATCACCCGTAGAAAACGGTATGCCTTCGCGGGCAGGAGAAAACGGACGGAATAAGTAGATATAATCGTTTAAGGCCGAGACAGTCAATTGACTAGTATTCCGGAAGCTAAATTCGTAGAACAGATTAAAATTATAATCCGTGATACCCAAGCCAGGTTTCCACCACAGTTGCTGCTCAACACCAGGGCCATGACTGACCACTGATCGTGAGTCTGGATAAAATGTATAGGCAACCGAGGGAGAAATACGTCGGAAATTCAGACGAGGAGTAAACCCTACTTCGGCATTGAACCCTTCGCCCACTATCTGATGCTCCCAAGTAACTTCCCAGTTACGGGTGCTGTAAGTCAGGTTAGCTCCGTGCGAATAGGCGTCATCTTTCGGTACTGGATCAATGGATTGATGATAGTAGACCTTCCCTGCCCAGGTATTATCTGCCGAAGCCAAATTATAGTCTAGCCCTACCAAACGGTTGTAGTTACCCGAAGCCAGAGAAAATTCGTTAGTACTGTCGCTGAATGACTGCTTATTGATAAATAAGGCTGAAATATTAGACCGAGCAAACAGTTGGCGCTGAACGGCAGCTACAGTATAGTTAAAACTAGGAACGTTAATCTCTTTATCTTCGCCAGTTTGCATGTTGAGCAACCCTATTCGCCAGTTTTTATTCACCCGCCCACTTAAGCGAGCCCCACCTATAATACGGTTCTGCACATTTACACCAGTAGCGGTATCAATGGCTACGCCAATGCGACGGGAGAAAAATGGACGAACACTCTCTGAACCAAAGTTGGCAAACAGGTCAGCATTCTCTAGAAAGAATTGTCTTCGCTCCGGGAAGAAAATCTCGAAACGATCCAAGTTGGTCACTTGGCGATCCACTTCTACCTGGGAGAAATCGGGATTTACCGTTAGATCTAAGTTCAATGAGGGAGTAATAGCAATCTTAGCATCTCCCCCGGCACTAAAGTTCTCCACGGGTTCTTCTTCCGAAAAATCGCGGTTTTGTTGAGCCGATACATAAGGAATAACCGAGATATTTCCGCCAGGCTTTTTCAGTGGTTTATCCCAGAGTAGTTCACCCGTGTATGCTAACGAATACAAGCGGAAGTTACGGGGAACGTGATTCCAAGTAGAGCGCTCGTTGGTATAGCTATCCAGGCGATAAAACTGAATATTCCACTCTTTAGAGCCTTCTTTGTAGCGTAGCGTTTTAAACGGAATAGCAAATTCAGCAATCCAGTAGTCTTCGTAAATCTTCGCATCGGAGAACCAGCGGTTATCCCACGACAGGTCAAAATCATCCATAGAATTCCCGCCGTTAGAAATCAGCCCTTCACGTTGCACTCCGTAGGGGTTTATCCCGAAGATAAAGGCTGTGGTCTGATCTTGGAACGGATCGACAATAAACGAAAACTGGTCGTTACCTGGTCCCCGAAAATCGCGACGAAGTGAGGGAGTAACGTAGTAATTGCCTTCATCAGTGGCATAGCATTTAACTCCCACGTACAAAAATTTATCGTCATACGTCAGCCGCACTTCACTGGGAGCCACTGTCCGGGAAGTATCCATCGGGAAGTTTTGCCAAAAACCATCTGACATTTCCGCCTCCTGCCACGCAGGTTCTTCCAAAACCCCATCCAGCTTAATGACCGATGAAGCTTGTTTAATGTGCAGTTGCCGATCCGATTTTTGGGCAAACAGAGAAGTTGATAACAGAAAAAAAAAGAAAAATTTGCAATACAGGCTTATCGTAGATAACGCCCTCAACCCTTGAAACAAAATATTATTTGGTAAATGTAGTGATCGTAAATAAGATAGTTGTAGACAGTGTGCGATAATACAACTTTTTCATCGGGATTCCTCCTTCAGCTTTAATTCCTATCCATTTTCTACTAACTTCGCAGCAATTTGGACTAAACTTTATTGGTGGTCTGTAATCTCTGCGAAGACTTTTTGTAGTAAAGATGCGTAAGATAGTACCATTCTTATTTTTAGTGTTGATTCAATGTACGCAGGCTGAGGAACCTGCTACCTTATTGGATGAATATTACTCGGCACAGGAGATCAATGATCTGAGAAAATTATTGGCTTTTGTTGAAGAGCAGATAACTAAGGATTGTGAGCTATCATCACAAGAGTGTATTGATTTATATTTTAGCAGTTTCAAAAACACTAAAGCAGGATCAGTAGAACTGAACATAGAGAGAAGGCAGCAACGAGAACTTTTAGAGGGTATAGATAAAAATCTGTTCAACGACATATGGGGTTTTTGTACCGATAGACAAGGAACCAAATATCTGTGTACGAACAATAGAGGGAAATTTGCCCGTATGCTCAAAAGAATCTCAGAAGAAAATAGTCGGCTAAAATCGTACAGTGAAGCCTTTTTCGCTGCCAGCGACTTCAGTCCATCTATGACTGGAACACTACTCAAGTACCCTGAAAGTTTTAATTTCGAGTATGAGCCTGAGTTCATCCTAGCTGCTGTTCATCTGCTGACGATTAACCTAGACGAAGAGCCCTATTATGAAATGTAATAAACAATAATATTCGTATTAACTATCAATTATCTACTGTCCATTTTCAACTGTAAACTAACTCCTACCCTATGCCTCGAGATACCAGTATTAAGTCCATTCTAATTATCGGAAGCGGTCCTATTATTATCGGCCAAGCCTGTGAGTTTGATTATTCCGGATCACAAGCGGCTCGCTCGCTACGGGAGGAAGGGATCAAAGTGTCGCTAATTAATTCTAATCCGGCGACGATTATGACCGACCCGATTACGGCGGACGATGTATATCTTAAACCACTGGAGAAGAAATATATCGTAGAGATTCTCAAGAAGCATCAGGAGGAAGGACGCCCGATTGATACCGTTCTACCGACGATGGGTGGACAGACCGCGCTAAACTTAGCCATTGACTGTGACAAAGCCGGAATCTGGAAAAAATTCGGGGTGCGAATGATCGGGGTAGATGTAAACGCCATTGAAACCACCGAAGACCGGGAGAAATTCCGCTTGAAGATGCATGAATTAGGAGTAGGGGTTTGTAAGGGGCGTATTGCCACTTCCTTCTTACAAGGAAAGGAAATTGCCCAAGAAATTGGCTTCCCATTGGTGATTCGCCCCTCGTACACGCTGGGTGGCTACGGTGGTGGATTTGTAAACGATGCCAGTGAATTTGATAAGGCTCTGAATGCTGGATTGCACGCTTCGCCCGTCCACGAAGTGCTGGTAGAACAAAGTATTCTGGGTTGGAAAGAGTACGAGCTGGAGCTGCTTCGCGATAATCTGGGCAATATGATTATCATTTGCTCGGTAGAGAATTTTGACCCGATGGGCGTACATACCGGCGACTCAATCACGGTGGCTCCCGCCATGACGCTGCCTGATACGGTGTACCAGCAGATGCGGGATTTGGCTAAAATTATGATCAACGGCATCGGTGAGTTTGCGGGTGGCTGCAACATTCAATTTTCGGTGAATCCCGAAGACGACTCTATCATCGGTATTGAAATCAATCCGCGCGTTTCTCGTTCTTCGGCACTAGCCTCTAAAGCTACCGGGTACCCGATTGCCAAAGTTGCTGCCAAATTAGCGATCGGTTACACCCTGGACGAACTCAAAAACCAAATTACCGGAACAACCTCAGCTTTCTTTGAGCCAGCCCTGGACTACGTAATTGTAAAAATTCCCCGTTGGAACTTTGCTAAGTTCGACGGGGCTGATTCTCATTTAGGCTTACAGATGAAATCAGTGGGGGAAGCGATGGGTATTGGTCGTAACTTTCAGGAAGCTTTGCAGAAAGCTTGTCAATCGTTAGAGATCAAACGAAATGGACTAGGAGCTGACGGTAAAGAAGAAACTAACCAGCAGAAGATTATGGAAGCCCTGGAGCATCCGAGCGACGACCGTTTGTTCCGCATTTACGATGCCTTCAAACTAGGTATTTCATTTACCACTATCCGTAAGCTGACCAAAATTGATCCTTGGTTTTTACGCCAAATTGAGGAGCTGATTGAACTAGAGAAAGAAATCCAGCAACATTCACTCGATACGCTTCCAGCGGATTTGATGCAGGAAGCCAAAGAGAAAGGTTACGCTGATCGACAGATTGCCCACTTGCTAGATTGTTTAGAGAGCGAAGTACATAGCAAGCGCAAAGAAATGGGCATCAACCGGGTGTACAAACTGGTAGATACCTGCGCCGCTGAGTTTGAAGCCCAAACTCCCTACTACTACTCTACCTTCCAACAAGAGAATGAATCTATCGCTTCGGATCGGAAGAAAATTATCGTGCTGGGTTCTGGTCCCAACCGAATTGGGCAGGGCATTGAGTTTGACTACTGCTGTGTTCACGGGGTGCTAGCCGCCAAAGAGATGGGCTACGAAACCATCATGATTAACTGCAACCCCGAAACGGTTTCTACCGACTTTGACATTGCCGATAAACTCTACTTTGAACCCGTTTTCTGGGAGCATATCTACGACATCATCCAGCACGAAAAGCCCGAAGGAGTGATCGTACAGCTCGGTGGGCAAACTGCGCTGAAGCTAGCTGAAAAACTCGACCGCTACGGTATTCCGATCATCGGTACTAACTATCATTCACTCGATTTAGCTGAGGATCGCGGACGCTTTTCTACCTTGCTCAAGGAAAATGATATTCCTTATCCTAAATTCGGGACGATCTCCGATGCTGAATCGGCGTTAGAACTTTCTAAAGAAATCGGTTTTCCCTTGCTAGTGCGTCCCTCCTACGTGCTGGGTGGGCAGAGTATGAAGATTGTAATTAATGAGCAGGAGCTTGAAAAGCATGTGGTGAACATTCTGAACGAGATGCCTGGCAACCACATTCTGCTCGACCACTTTTTGGAAGGAGCCATTGAAGCCGAAGCCGATGCCATTTGCGATGGCGAAGACGTACACATCATCGGCATCATGCAACACATTGAACCCGCCGGAATCCACTCCGGTGATTCTTACGCCGTACTGCCGCCCTACAATCTGGGTGACTTTGTAATGCAGCAGATTGAAGCTTACACCAAGAAAATTGCTCTAGCTCTCAATACGGTCGGATTAATTAATATTCAATTCGTGGTGAAAGACGATAAGGTATACATTATTGAGGCGAATCCCCGGGCATCGCGCACCGTACCATTCATCTGCAAAGCCTACCGCGAACCCTACGTGAACTACGCCACCAAAGTGATGCTAGGCGAGAAGAAAGTGAAAGACTTTGACTTTAACCCCTACAAGCAGGGCTACGCTATCAAAGTTCCAGTCTTCTCTTTCCACAAATTCCCCAATGTAAACAAAGAGCTAGGCCCCGAAATGAAATCCACCGGCGAAGCCATCTACTTCATTGACGATTTACTGGATGATTACTTCCTCGATATTTACAGCGAGCGGAATTTGTACTTGAGTAAGTAGCGGAAGTAAGAGAGGTTGTCATCAGTATAAGAGAAATAACGGCAATGTCTCCGTTACTCGCCAATATCAGCCAGATAACGGAGACATTGCCATTACCAACTTGTTAGCAGGCATAGATAAAATGAGAGCGACATATTTTGGGGATAAAAACAGGTTCGCGATACGTTACATTCCAGGATACAAAACCAAAGGATCTAATTATTATTATGCCTTTTTACATTTGGTGCTCTCGGGACAAATTATAGGTGATTCAAATGAAAGCTGCTTTTTGCTTTCATGGCTCGCCTCGATGAAAGAATTACTGAACCGTATTCAAGAAAGATCTGAGGTCATGGAAAGCGGTGAGTTTAGAGATCGTTCAGATGAAGAAATTTTTGAACTTATCTGGAAAGCCAATCAACTAGAAGATGAATTTGATCTTACCTATGATTATTTACCAATTTTAGATAGCTCTGTGTGGGCAGCTTGTCATTTATCCATTGACGAAACAACCGATGCATGGCTAATTACTGTGACTAAAGAAAAGGATGATTTAAAATTTATATGGAAGGGGTGGCGAGATCCATGTCCCGAAGATAGAATCGATAAAATATATTCGGTTCGTATAGAAAGAGAATTAGTCATAAAGACGATCAAAAATTGTATTCATCAACTTGAAAAGGAATATAAACAATATCCTGAAATGGGGTGAATACGCCTGCTAACATCAGCTAGCCCCAACCGGGCAGAAAAGTGAGCACGACCGCTTTTTGCTCCAAGCACGAAAGTTGTAACTTGAAAGGAAAACGCAAACAAGTGCCCGGTATGATGGCTAGCCTGGGCGTTAGATTGCATCTTGTGCTACTAGCCAATTGCACTTCGAACATGAAAAGTCATTCTGGATATACATTCTTCTTCAAGCATATTTTCCTTCTAATTGCACTACTAACTGGTCTTATTGGAATAATGGGCTATCTAATACCTGAAAGTGTAACTGTGAACGGTGAACCCTCTGAGTTTGACATTTATGATTATGCGATAATTGGTGGCATCACAATTCTTGGGATAATTCTTCAACTTTTGTTCGGGCCGCATTTTGTAAGTATCAAACTTGGTGGACAAAACATAACAATTTTGGACTATGAACCAGAAGAGGTAATCAACTGGATGAACGTTGAATCCATTAGCAAATTCTGGTTTGTGTTTCCACCTTTGTACAAACT
The DNA here is from genome assembly GCA_937883755.1 of uncultured Flammeovirgaceae bacterium. Classification (GTDB taxonomy): domain Bacteria; phylum Bacteroidota; class Bacteroidia; order Cytophagales; family Cyclobacteriaceae; genus Tunicatimonas. The sequence goes on from CAKZYA010000047.1 coordinate 27,451, forward strand.
CAAAATCAAGAACGAGGAAGGTTATTATCTTTTTACAACTAAGCCAACATATGTTGATACTGGAATTGGAACAGTTGACCTATCATCAATGGGGAGCTTGATCAAACGTAAGAAGAAAGAACTGGGAATCTAAGAGACGACAATCTAACAATATGTATAAGGCATGTGCTTTAGTGCTTTCTACAATCAGCATCAGACCTGACCGTAAGCCTGCCACCGAGAAAGATTTGTGCTGTTCTGAAACTTTAGTTCGCGGGATTCTTTCACTTCAGAACGCAGTGCATTTACGAACTTTGGAAGCACCGGCAGACTTCACTACTTTAGTGCTATCCATAAAGTGAGAGCACACGCCTCATACATGGACGTTATCCACCACTCTCAATTCAGAAAGTTTTCATAAAATCATAGATACTCTGTAATTTTTTTCTTGGTCATGCGAATCATGTAAAAAGTGTATTGCAAAAGTATGACCATGATTACAAGAGAAATACCTGAAAAACTTAGATCAAAAAAACACAGACAGAAGAGAAAAGCCAATGATAGGGTACACTACATGGATAACCTTCGGGCCTATGCCATGCTTCTCGGAATTGTGTTTCATGCAGTTCTAGCTTATAGTCCACTGTCTTACAATATTTGGCTCTCGGCAGATACTCAGCAATCCGCTATTATTGACTTCATTGCCTGGTGCGTTCACCTGTTTCGGATGCCCCTGTTCTTTTTAATTGCTGGCTATTTCGCTTTTTATCTCATTGAGAAACGAGGAATAGGAGAAATGGTAAAGAATAGAGCCAGACGCATTTTACTGCCACTCGTATTGTTCTTGCCATTACTCATGGCCGCCATGTTCTTTGTACTAGGCCAAGCAGCGCAAATGGTTGAGCATCCCGGTCCCATGCTGGAATCAATAACCAAAATAATAGACCAGCCTGATGCGGCTCATGGTCCAATTAGAACCATGCACCTCTGGTTTTTATACGTTCTCTTGTATATGTATGCACTGGCGGCACTATTCTTCAAAACCAACTCTGTTGACTCAATCAACCATTGGATGAATAAAAATCCATTACTATTTATGGTGGTATCTCCGCTATTGGTCGCCCTTTCGCTGGTTACAACCATTAAGCCACATCCATCGCCGGAAACCTTTACCCCAGAACTATGGTCTTTGGGATTTTATGGATTTTTCTTTCTGCTAGGGTGCTGTATTTTCAGGAACAATGTATTTATTGAAAAACTGGAAGACTACTGGAAAATACTATTAGCGATAGGCATGATAGCATACGCTGGGTTTTACTTATTATTACCAGAGCCAATGAGTGTGGCCGAAAGTATGTCAGGGGCAGCTCACGTACCGATTACTTTCGTGCAAGGGGTTTCTAGCTTACTAGAAGGCATAGCGGCCGTTTATTTGACGCTAACTTTTCTCGTCATTGGGAAAAAATATTTGAACAATAAGAGTCAAACAGCAAGATATATCGCTGATTCTTCCTATTGGATTTATTTGGTTCACTTACCAATATTACTGTACATACAGTTTATGTTGATTGACACCGAGCTAAATATGTGGATAAAATTAACCTTCTCCTGCGGAGCCACCTTTCTCATTGGAATCGCCAGCTACGCACTCTTGGTGAGGTGGACGCCCATAGGATGGCTTCTCAACGGAAAGCGTAAATCCCTACTGAAGTGAAAAGGGATAAAGATACATTTCTGCAGATCATTTCATCTCACAAAATGATCATTTTCAAAATATGCAATATGTATTGCAACCGTAATGAAGACAAACAAGACCTAGTACAGGAAGTCATTCTGCAACTCTGGAAATCCTTTCCGAAATACGATGAAACCTTTAAACTTTCTACCTGGATTTATCGAGTTACCCTCAATGTGGCCATTTCCAGCTATCGGAAACATGCTACCCAACGAAAGTATTTTCAAAGTATTGACGAAAAAGTATTGACCATCCGGATGAGTGGAAATGAGGATTTGCAGGAACAGACTGACTTATTGCGGAGAATGGTCAAGCAGTTGACAGAGTTCGACCGGGCCATCATTATATTATATCTGGAAGAGAAAAGCTATGAAGAGATTGCCGAGATTCTCAACCTTTCCAAAAGCGCTGTAGGGGTGAGAATCCATCGGATAAAAAGGCAATTGAAGGATAAATTTAAAATATTGTATGATGAAACTTGAAGATCTCAAAGATCCATGGGATGATCTTGGCGAAGATATCGAAGATAATTGGCAATTAGATCTGAATTTATTAAGACAATCTTATCTTACTAAAGCTTCTGATAAGCTTAATAATTTGCTTCGAGTTAAACTGTTCATTCTTTGCTTTTTTCTTGCTGTTACGGTTTATCTGGTTGTGCTCATTGTCAAGAACCTGTCGTCTATTGCGACCGCCGCTACGCTGACATTTTTTGCATTTTGGACCATAATGGTCAGTTTGGTTTTAATCTATGAAGTCTTTTTACTCAAGAGCATTGATTATAATGAGCATTTGGCTCTTTTATTGAAGAAACTAAGCCTAATTAAGCTTTCTACTATCAGGCTGCTTAGACTTGGGGCTTTACTCTTACCGTTCAATACGTTACTATTGGGTTATTATATAATCACAGGTCGGAATTTAATTGAGCATGTTGTTATCAATGGAGTTGATTGGGTGACTTTAGTTTCCTTTATATTCTGTGCGCTTGTTTCTTATTGGTTAATTGAAAAAATCAGTCTGAAAAATGTGAAAAAGAAATGGATGTACAGATTTCTTGGAGGAAATGGAAGTCAGGTTTTGGATGCAATTTATTTCATGAACCAAATAAGCTCATTAGAACAAGATGATTTACTCATTAAAGGAACCGTAGATAACAAACAATAAACCCAAGGAGCAGGCTTCGATATTCGCCAAATCTAGTTCAAATGAGCAGTCTTTCCTTTAGTTCTGTCAAACCAGATTTGCTCACTGAGCTTATTTAGACTGTTAAGCCTAAATTAGTGGCCTATCATAAAATATGAGTCTACTTGGAATAGAAAATAGTGAAGTAATAATCTTCAAACCTAAAAGTGGACAGACTGAATTTCAGGTAATGCTCAACGGTGAGCCTTATACGGTTCGGGCTACTGCACAACAGATAATTGACTTGTTCTAAGGCAAGACGAACAATAGATGAGCATACAAAAAATATATGAAGAAGGTGAACTTGACAGAGAATCAACTTGGCGGGAATTCCGCCAGGTTCAAAAAGAAGGAAAGAGAGGGATATCCAGAAAGGTCGCTATTTACAATGGCAATGAGTCTCCGTTACCCATCAATATCAATCGAATGAAGGAGACATTTCCACTATCAATTCTTATGTGCTAAGAGTAAAAATAATGCAAGAAAACCACATAAATTCTGTAGATAATTATGGTTAGAGTAGTTTATCGTTGGCACGTTGCGCCAGAAAACTTTGAAGAATTTAAGAAAATATGGAGTACTACAACCAATAGAATTCATGAATCCGTTTTCGGGGCACTCGGTAGTTTCATGTTGAGATCTTTTGAGAATGAGACAGAGGTGATTACCATAGCGAAATGGGACTCATTAGAATCATGGAAAAACTTCTGGGGAAATGAAAATCCGAAAGAAATGGAAGCTATGAGGAAGCTAGGAAAACGTATCTCGGCGGAAGCTCTCGAGGAAATTGAAGATCATACACAATAAAGAGGACATTGCCTTGGAAAATAGCAGTGAAGCACATACAAATACTATCAGCTACAAGCCTGCGCGACCCAGCTAACTTAGCTATTTGCAAAGGCTGGTGCTATGAGATAGTTTTATAGATATTTGAAAAGCCTACAAGACCTGGTTCAGCTTACGGATGATAACTGGATATTCTAATCAATTAAGAAAAATGAAGAGAATATTCCTTACCGGTAGTACTGGATTATTAGGAAGAGAGTTCTTAGAAGAAATTTCCAAAGAAGAATTCGAAATTATTTTAGGTACAAGGAAAAAAAATGGTACTGACGAAAAATTTGAACACCAATATTTTAACTTAGAAGATAGCAACTCAGAATTAAATCTGACAAATATTGATATCATAGTTCATTGAAGAATATAGAACTAGCCGATACTAAACACACCAAACTGACAATAATATAGATGGCATCCGGATTTTTTGCGCTATTTGATGACATTGCCGTGCTTATGGATGATGTAGCAGCCATGAGTAAAGTTGCCACCCGAAAAACCGCGGGTATTCTGGCTGATGACTTAGCGGTAAATGCCGAGAAAGCTTCCGGCTTTATTTCATCCCGGGAGTTACCCGTTTTATGGAAAATCACCAAAGGCTCTCTGTTAAATAAACTCATTATCCTACCTGTTGCCTTTCTGCTAAGTGCTTACCTTCCAGTGGCTATTGTTCCTATTCTGTTGGTAGGCGGAGTGTACTTGGCCTACGAAGGGGCAGAGAAGATTTACGAATATCTATTTCACAGAGGCAAGGCGAAGCGGAAAGTGGCAGTTACCGAAATGACTGAAGCAGAAGCTTTGGGGTATGAGAAAAAGAAGATAAAATCGGCCATCGTTGTGGATTTTATCCTGTCGGTAGAGATTGTAATTATAGCACTGGGCACTGTCGTTGACGAGCCAATCAATATACAAATCGTGGTAGTTTCAGTAGTTGCCCTGTTAGCCACCATCGGGGTGTATGGTCTCGTAGCATTATTAGTGAGAATGGATGATGCAGGGTATAAATTAATAGCAGCTAGTAACGATAAAGCAGGTATTTCAAAAAGTATAGGCACTGCTCTGGTAAAAACACTACCAGTCTTAATCAGGGCTTTAGGAGTAATCGGCACACTCGCCATGATTCTGGTCGCCGGGGGCATATTCGTTCACAATATTCATTTTATACACGACCTAGTATACGCTCTGCCCACCATTTTAGGGGAATTCATTGTTGGTTTACTGATAGGCCTGGTATCTCTGCTTGTATTCAAGTTATTTTCAAAAGCTGTAGGCAAAAATAATGAGACGTAACTTCTTATCTTGTACTGTTAGATAAACTACTAAATACTTTAAAGTGCTAAATGATGAATATCCGGCTCCAGCCCCTAAGGTAAGAAACCTCCTAATCGCCGTCTTATTTGGAACATTCATTGCACTGTTTCTACTCTTCTTTGAACCATTCGACATTAACATTGCTAGCGGGAAAAACAGCGTAGCTTCGCTGTTCTTCTTCGGTTTTATTACTACCAGTGTACTTGCTCTTTTCATCTACGTTCTACCACTCGTATTTCCAAACCTGTTTGCTGATAGTCGCTGGAAAGTAAAGCACCAAATCATCTTCTGTTTCATTATCCTCTTTATAATAGCGACATTGAATGGATTGTACACCAACTATATCAACTCCCTACCCTTCAGTTGGGCTAACTATTGGTGGATTATCAACCGGACGTTCGTTCTGGGAGGTATCCCTTTCTCCTTTCTGATACTCATTGACTATCGTAGAAGAAATCAGGTCAACAGTAAAGCAGCTCTTGACATTCTTGACAGAAAAAGCTTTCTCAATCAATCGCTAAAATCTATCGTATGGTCCATTTCTACTGACTTGAAAGATGAAAAATTCTCTTTTGACGACCATAGTTTCAGTCACGCCGTAGCTGCGGGTAATTACATTGATCTTTACTCAGTTGATGAGGGGCAACTGACGTACAAAACGTATAGAATTACTCTTTCCTCGTTCGAGGAACAGTTAGATGCCCCTTATTTGAAGAGGTGCCATCGATCCTACTTGGTAAATCTAAAAAGAGTAACTAACGTATCGGGCAATGCTCAGGGTTTAAAGCTAACCCTGGCCGACCATGCCGAGGAAATTCCCGTATCCAGAAAGTATATCCCTATCGTCAGACAATTCTTTTCAGGGGTCAACCCGACCTGATAAAGTCTGTTACTCACCCCACACTTTGCCATTAGCCTCGCGAGCTTTGCTATTCAAATCATTTCTTTGACATTCAGACCATTTACTGACTTCTGATTGGTAATGCTACTATGTTTAAGGCATGAAGAAAAAAGCATTTATCACGTTTTTGGTAGTTGGTGCCATCGCTATGATCGTCATGTCCAGCCATTACTTATACTCCAACACTTCTGGCATACTAAAAAGGAAAGAAGTTGCCAGTAGCCTTTGGTATCTACTTACATTTAGAGCACACGTCCTTTTCGGGTTATTTGCTATTACTGCGGGTCCCATTCAGTTTATCAAACGTATTCGAACCCGAAATACGAGACTACACAGAGTCTTGGGGTATTTCTATTTCGTAGGCGTCATACTCAGCAGTCTATCCGGAAGCATTGTTGCCCAATTTGCTATGGGCGGTCGTATAACATCTATTGGTTTTTCTATATTGGCCATCCTATGGTTTTACGCTACTGTAAAATCAATAACAGCTATACGTAATGGCAATATCAGTGACCACGAGAAATGGTCGTACTTCAGCTACGCACTAACCTTTGCTGCAATAACGCAGCGAAGCTTGCTTCTGATCCCACTTTTAACCGGTGTTCCCTTCATGCCGATTTACCAGCTTTCCGCCTGGCTCCCCTGGTTACTCAACTTGAGTATCGCCTATCTGATACTGAGATTTTCATCTGAAAGATACCAGAAGATAGCAACTAATCGTTTCTCTTGAAACGTAGAAAAATGATGATCTACGTTCGATACAATAAAAGACCAAGCGGGTAAATTACTGTAAGTGAAATTATTTAGCTTGCCTCTAAAAGTTTCCAAACAGCCTACATTTTTAATGAAGTATTTCCTTTATAGCCTAGTTTTGTCATTTGTTTGTTTAGAGAGTCCAGCCCAAAGATTACTCTTTCATAAGGATAGAAGCCAAGAAGCCTTTTATGAAGTTGGTAATAGAATCTCATTCCGGCTAAAGGGTAGCAAAAATAAAGTCACCCGGCGAGTTACAGGGTTTCAGGATAGTCTTATCCTATAGCAGAGTAGTAGCCAATCTCACAAAAATCTCTGAGAATAATCGCCGACCTAAGTTGTCATATCTTATCTTTATAAGTCAGTTTAGCAATTCATTCAAGATCAGTGTTTCCCACTTTCAACCTATACAGCACCTCACTACTACTGCTCACCAGTCAGGGGGTGATTTTTAGCGGTTTGCTACTAAGTAGGTTCGTCAAACAGCGAAAGCCTTCGGATCTTCTTCTTGCGCTGGTACTGATCATTACCTGCTATCACCAGACCAGTTATACTATCGGTTTCTTAAGCTGGTACGATACTTACCGGACTACCAAAATTAATTACTACCTAGTTGACTTATCGTTTGCGCTGGCACCACTGATTTACTACTACATTCGATCGGTGGTTTCACCCTCTTCTCGACTGAAAGAAATACAGTATTGGCACTTTATTCCGATGTTGCTCTACTTTTTGCTAAAGGCATTCATTCTGATCTACGATCGTTCGCAACCTGGATTTGACGAGGTGCAAAACGGATATTTAGTTGTCAACTTCCAGTGGAGATACGTAGATCCGTTCGTCTTTATTTTGAAGACGCTTCAGATGCTATTGTATTTGGCGTTCTCCTTTCAGTTACTGTACGTATTTAGAGAAAAGATCAAGCATTACTTTGCTAATACATATAAGCTGGAGTTGAACTGGCTACGAAATTTTCTGATAGCCTACAGCTTCCTGTATCTATTCAATGTTGGGCAAACGGTCATTGATGAGTCTATTACCAACCTGAGCTGGATACAGGAATGGTGGTACTACCTGCTATCGGGCATCGCTATTATCTACGTGGGAATCAGTGGCTACTTTACCAAGCTGACCGCACTACAAAACGTAGACTTTTCCCGTTTCGAGCAGACGAAGCTGAGCAAAAAGCCTACCCGAACCATTACGGATGATCAAATGGCAAAGCGGAAGACGCAACTCGAGCAGTTTATGCGTACCCAACGACCGTATTTAGATGCGGACTTAACATTAGTGAGTCTCGCCCAAAAAATCGGAGTGTCCAGAGAAGAACTCTCCGATACGATTAATCAGGGGTTTCACAACCGATTCAACGACTTTATCAATAGTTATCGGGTAGTCGAAACTAAACGGCTCATACATGATGGTAAGCATAAGACGCACTCGCTGTTAGGACTAGCCTACGAAGCGGGCTTCAATAGTAAGGCCACCTTCAACCGTGCTTTCAAAAAAGCCGAAAGTCAATCTCCCTCCGAATATCTGGAGTCATTAATGTAAAATTAGAATATTAATGAGGTCTCAATTCATGATTTGATTCCTCTTGCCACCTATTGAGGCGATTTCAGTGCAAGATTCTATGAGTTTTGGATCATCATCTTAAAATCCGAAACACATGAAACGCTTCATTGAAAAACTCTTTAGTACCCAACCCCAAACCAACTTAGCCGGAGATATATTAGTATCTATTCCCCGTATTGTATGTGGCTTACTGTTAGCTTTTGACTTTGGATCTTCTAAATTTGGTATGCCTTGGTCGGGTAATGATCTTACTTTATTTGATATTCCCGATTGGTCTGCCGAAGACGTCGCCCAATTCGGAGGACTGTTTGCACTAGCTCCCTATTTTTTCGCCTGGATGGCTGCCGCTAGCGAAACGCTGGGTGGTTTGCTACTAGCCCTAGGATTAAAAACCCGCTTAGCTTCTCTGATGATTGGGTGTACCATGCTGGTAGCTATCTTCTTCCAGAAGTGGGACAGTAGCCTATGGGAAATGCTGCCCGCAATGGGTTTTTTATGGGTAAGCCTCTACAGTCTAGCAATGGGATCCGGTCGGTTGGGACTAGATTTTATAATAGCTAAAGCAATCAAAAGAAGACGCTTGCTTACTATTCCTATCGGCCAGATCGCTACTCAGATTTCTTGGTCGAAAAACCTATTTATTGTGTTACTGCTAACTAGCTGCTCAGTCTCGGCACAAGAGCACACCATCCAATTTAAAGTAGATATGGCTGGGTTAGACGCTCAAGATGTAGCCATCCAAGGTTCGGTCAGTCCACTAAGCTGGGATGAAGCGTACCCCCTCATTGACCAGGATGGAGACGGTATTTTTGAGGCTGAGATCACCTTCAATACTTCTGATAGATACGTGAAATTCAAGTTTTTAGCAGACGGGGAAATAGAATTATCGGGAGCGGATGAACGTATTTTATGGTTCCAAGACGAGCCATTAGAAAAAGTATATACATTCAACGAATACGAGTTTTACGATGATGAACAGCGCGAGAAGCTGACATTTACCGCCGAGCAGATACAGGAAGATGTAACTACTCTGAGTCAGATACTTCAACACATTCATCCCGCTATCTATCAGTATACCGATTCGGTAACGCTACAGACATATTTGGCACAACTGGAGCAGGAGATGCTAGCTGAACCTACTCTGGTCAATGCCTACGCATCCGTTTCTAAATTTGCCGCTAAAGTTAAGTGTAGCCACACCTTTACGAATCCGTGGAACCAGAGTGCAAACGTAGAAAAAGCCATTTTCTACCGACCAGACAAGCTACCGTTTACTTTTCGAAGAATCGGAAAGCAACTGTTTATAGACAAAAATGCTTCTGGAAATCAGCAGCTAAACAGTGGGTTAGAAATTTTAAGCATCAACGGAGTGGCCGTGGATTTTATCCTGACCAACTTGGCTCAGTACGTGACGTCCGACGGCAATAATTATGAAAAAAAGCTAGAAAGACTAGCCCTCACCGGAACGGAAAAATACTCCTTGTTTGACATTTTTTATCCCATTGTATTCGGAAGCTACGAGCAGTTTGCACTACAGCTAAAGGACAACCAAACCGCCGAGACGTTCAGCACCACGGTGATGGCGATGTCAAAAACCCGACGAACCAAAGTGCTCCAAGATCGCTACGAAAACCTAGAAACCAGCTTGCAGGACGGGTGGAATTTTCGGTTGCTAAATGATAAGGTGGGTATGCTTACCATCAAATCTTTTGCTGTGCAGCGCAATGAGTTTGACTGGAAAGCGATTATAGATGATGCTTTTGAAACGCTGAACAATCAGAAAATTCCTAATCTAATTATTGACATCCGAGAAAATGAGGGTGGTCAGGGAGAAGTAGGAGAATACATTTTAGAGCAGGTAATTCGAGAGCCGTTCGCCGTATCCGCCATGCAAGCATCGGTGCGCTATCTAACTATTCCTGAGGCATACCAAAAACATATCGGCACCTGGGATAAATTTTCCTACGACTTCACCAAAAAGGTAGCCGAAAAACAGGATGACTATTATCTCCTCAAGCAGAAATACTCCGTGGGAGGAAAAACCTACCAACCCAAAAAGAACGGATACCAGGGGAACGTTTATCTCATCACTGATGCCTCCAACAGTTCAGCAACTCACCTGATGGCCACCTATGCCAAGCGAATCAAGAATATCACGCTAGTAGGTCAAGAAACCGGAGGCAACCAGCTAGGCACCAACGGAAGCTTCATGTTCTTTCTACGTCTCCCTAATACTAGGGTGGAAATAGACATTCCAGTCATCCACATGTTTATACCCCCGCTGACGGGTGAGGCACAAGACGGGGGAATACAACCGGATGTAGTAGTGGAAAAAACCTGGAAGGATATTGCCTTGGGTAAGGACACCGAAGTAGAGAAAATTCTGTCGCTGATTAATGAATGAACTTCAGCAATGGTGAAATACCATATCTGGGATAGTACATTAAAGATGGTCATCGTTTTCAAAACTCCTGAGCACTAGACAAACAAATCATTATGTACCATGAAAAGCAAACTGACGCTAATAGCGCTCTTCTTATGTATCGGACAGGTATATAGTCAATCGGATACTACTTCTTCCCGCGGAATCACTATCAACTACTCATTCAATAACGAGAGTTTTGAAGATACCAGGTTTAGCTTTAGAAATAGAGTAGAGCCAGGTTTCACCAGTAGTCTGCTACTATTCTGGAAGAAAAATAGAAGTAGACATTCTTTCAGGCTGGGCTTTGGCAAGAATTTTCCGCAGAGAGCGGGTGAGCTTGTTGCTTTCAATAACCTGAGACCAGAGTTTATCTATACCTACCAAAGAGAGATAGCAAACTGGTACGTAGGGGGTTATTTCGGACTGGGCTCTTTACTCAGTTTTCCGACTGGATTATGGGCAGGGAATAACAACATTTCCTATTCTATCTGGGGCTCCGTCGGTCTTGCCACTGAGTTCCAGAAGCGGCTTCCTTTCAACAATGAGCGATTTGCTATTTTCTCAAGGCTGAGAATACCCATCGTTAGCTATGTTATCAGACCTTCCTACGGATTACCTTATCCCGAAGATTTTATCGAAGATGGCGTATTCAATTTTCAGCGAGAAGGCATGGGTAGATATGTGCTGAGTAGTGGTAACCTCAATAGCCTGAATACTTTTCAAAAGGCCTACTTCGAAGTGGGCTTCTCCTCATACTTTGCGAAAAAACGACATGAGATAGGCTTATCATACATACTCGATTATTTGAAAATAGATGAGGTAAAAGAAGTAAAGCAAGTTAAAAACGGGATCCAATTATCCACCAATTTTAAGTTTTGACGATGAGAAGAAAACTATACTTACTAGGAACCCTTACCTGTCTGTTTGCTTGCTCAGAAGAAGATACAGCAGAATTTGAGAATGTGCAGGTGTTTCAAGAAATGTGGACGTACATTGATGAAAATTATATCTACTTCGAGCATAAAGGTATTAATTGGAATGAGGTAAGGGCAGATTATGCTCCTATGATTAATGAAAGCTTGAGCGAAATAGCACTATTAGATATCATGTCCGAGATGATGAATACACTGAAAGACGGACACAATTTTATCAATATCCCAGGTACGCAACGTAGCTATAATTTTAAAGAAGGGTTTGAGATTCATTTTGATTTATCTGTTGTAAAAAACAATTACCTCGGCAATGAATTTCAGGAATTAGGATTTTACACCTACGGCATCTTGAACGATCAGATCGCTTACATTCATTTAGGTGAATTTTCCGGTGTAAACCAAGTTCATCAGGTAATGCAATTTTTCGAGAATAAGGGCATAAATGGGATCATACTAGATATTCGGAATAATCCCGGGGGAAGTGGACAGGATGCGGTAGAGATTGTTGGGCATTTTATCGAGCAGCCCACTACAGTAGGTTATCTGGTTGAAAAAATAGGTAGACCCCATGATGCCATTTCTGCACCCCTCTCTATTCAAGCTACCCCAGAAGCTCCGTATTTTGACGTACCCGTAATTCTTTTAATCAACCGTGGGTCTTTCAGTGCCGCTACCTATCTCGCTGCCGAGCTAAAAAGCTTACCTAATGTAACTTTATTAGGGCAAATCACTGGTGGTGGGGGTGGAGGTAACCAAACCCAGGAACTTTCCAACGGCTGGTTAGTGACTATTTCATCTAGCAAAATGCTCGGTGTCAATTTTGACGAATCAATTGAAGACGGTATCGCCCCTGATATAGCAATTGCCAACGATTCTTTGGTATTAGCAACAGGAATTGATGAAATGCTGGAAAGAGCAGTACAAGAATTTTAGTCTTCTAAAGTTAAGTATTCTTTCTATCGTCTCAGCAACTTCTGATTAATCAACGCTTCCATAACTGATTCGCGGTAGTGACGACTGATAGGAATAATTTGTTGGCCAATGAAGATTTGATTTCCTTCTACGGATGTGATTTTGTCTTTGGCTACCAAATACGATTTGTGGGTTTGAATAAACCGTTCGTTCGGTAAACGTTCCGCAACACTTTTTAGCGTAACCAGCGTCATGTATTTATCCCGTTCAGTATGAATGACTACGTAGTTCTGCATAGCTTCTACGTAGCAAATATCGCGTAGGGCTATCTTCTCGTACTTCTGGTCTACCTTAACGAAAAAGTAGTCATCTTCCGCTTCGGTGGATGGAGGAAGAGTCGGTTCAACTACCGGAACTGAGTTATCGGCCCGCTGCTGAAGTTGGTACTGAGCTTTCGCTTTATTGGCCGCCTGATAGAATCGATCGAATGTGATGGGTTTAAGCAGATAATCCAGCACATCAAGCTGATAACCTTCCAGGGCGTACTGTGGATAAGCCGTAGTTAGAATGATAAGCGGAGGGTTTCGGATCGTTTTTAGAAAATCGATGCCGTTGATTTTGGGCATTTGCACATCCAGAAAAATTAAATCCACCGCGTGTTTATCGAGCAATGTTCCCGCCTCCAACGGCGACTCACATTCTCCTATCAGATTGAGGAAATCCAGCTCTTGAACGTACCCCGCTAATCCCTCCCGAGCCAGCGGTTCGTCATCTACTACCAAGCAATTAATTTTCATGGAGGTCAATCGTCAGTTCTACCGAGTAGGTTTCGTTTTGGCTATCAATTTGGAGGGCGTGCTGCTGGGGGTACAGCAAGTCTAGGCGTCGCTTTACATTGGCTAAGCCAATACCGCCGTAGTATACCGCATCGCGGGCTTTAGGCTCGGTGGGCTCTTGCGAATTTTCTACTGTAAACCGAATCTGCTTTTCCTGTTGGGCTAGCGAAATTCGGATAAAATTATCTTGCTGCTTTCCTTTAGATACGTGTTTAAACGCATTCTCCACGAAGGGCATCAGAATGAACGGGGCAATCTGCGCTCCGTTCACATTTTCACTCACGTCTAATGCCACCGAAATATTTTTATTGACCCTCAGCTTTTCCAGTGACACAAAATTAGCCAGATAATGCACTTCCTTTTTCAGCGGGATTTGTGGCTCGTTGCATTCGTAAAGCTGGTAACGAAGCAAATCAGAAAACTTAGACAATGTATCCGAAGCTCTTCTAGAGTCTTTCTCAATCAGAAAATGAATTGAATTGATTGTGTTAAACAGAAAGTGAGGGTTAAACTGCGAACGGAGAAATTTCAATTCAGTCTCTAGTTTCTCTTTTTCCAGTGCTTGCGTTCGTTTTTGATCTTTCAGATAGTCTTTCGCTAACTTTATGATCATCACTGCCACCACCGCAGTAAACGCATTGCTGACCATAATTCCCAGAAACTGCGGATACGTTCCTCTAAACCAATCGCCCGCTACATTCCAACCGCCAGTGGCTAAGTAGTACATTCCCTGAAAATTTAGAGTAGCTAACGAAGTTGATAAGAGCACGCACGCTAAAAACCCTAACGCATACCAGCCATAACGCTGCTTCTTGAGTAGGGCTGGAATGAAATAATATATATTAAGATACGCTCCTGACCCGTAAGCAATTGATTGCGTAATCATACTGAAGAGTGTTTCCCAAGAAAGTAGAGGCGCACTACTGAACAATAGCCACCAGAATGATATGTATACCACCCAAAACGGAATATGATACAACTTATACCGGACAATTAGGTGATAGGCTTCCGATTCTTTCCAGCGAGATAATAAGTCACTCATACTTGCAAAATTGCTATCAGTAAGGTAACGAAACAACTTTGGTTGACCAAATGCACTTAACGCCTGACAAGACGCACAATATGGATGGTAACCAGTCGTAGGTACAAGGTATGGCTCTGTTTAAACCTCTTCTACCTTCAACCCTGTACCTTTTACCATTCTTCCGTCTTTCGTCAACGTCCCATTGCATTTGGTCAACTAAGTTTCTGCTCCATCTGGTAAGCCGCTTTCTTTGAAGCATTCATTCACCAAAAATCTATTTTCACCATGAATGCTTTACAATCAATCTCCCGATTTTTCTTTATAGTTCTTGGGTGTGCTATTGCCGCAACTTCTTTAGCGCAAGTAAACCCCGAAGTGCAGCAGCTATTTTACCAAGGCTACCTTGCTGCCGAAAAAGCTCCTTGGGAACAAGCGATAGAAAAAATAAATCAGGATGCTTCCCTTGATGAAACCAAAAAGTTACACGCTGTCACCGAAGCTCGGTGTGGGTTGTTGATCTACGCGATGGCCAACCAAGACGAAGAAACGTACGATGCTATCGCCGATGACTTGGAAGAAAGTCTAGAAACTCTTCTCGAGCAAAATGCTGAAGATGCCGTAGCGTTAGCCAAGATGGCTCGGCTTTATGCTGTTACTATGGCCTTCCAAAACTGGAAAGCCATGTACCTCGGCCCCAAAAGCGAAAAGTTAGTTGACCGAGCATTGAAAGCTGATCCAAAAAGTCCGGATGCTTGGATGCAGCGCGGTGGTTCTCGTCTCTTTACGCCTAAAACCTTTGGTGGCGATATAGATGAAGCAATAGCTGCCTATCAAAAAGCGGTACAGTACTACGAAGCGCAACCGAACTATGCTAAAAACTGGCGTTACCTGGATGCCCTAGCTTGGCTCGGACAAGCCTATCAACAAGCTGAACAGCCTTCGGAAGCTATTACGACTTACCAAAAAGCATTAGAAGTAGAACCTAACTTCGGTTGGGTGAAGTACAAACTCATGCCTCAGATCATCGCTCAATCTTCCAACAAGTAATAAACGAATGACCCTACCTCATCCCCCTTTTTCAAAGAGCCTGTCCCAGATTTATTCTGGGAGGGTTAGGGGGATTTAGACAAACTTCCCTTT
This sequence comes from uncultured Flammeovirgaceae bacterium, assembly GCA_937883755.1. Classification (GTDB taxonomy): domain Bacteria; phylum Bacteroidota; class Bacteroidia; order Cytophagales; family Cyclobacteriaceae; genus Tunicatimonas. Next base: position 42,993 of record CAKZYA010000047.1, read on the forward strand.
TCCCAAACCATACTCATTCTTACCCTTTGTTCTATGAGAACCTATTTACTCTCTACCGTTCTCTTTCTCTTTTCCACCTTTTCTTTCGCCCAGAGTCCAATTACTGTCCAGGGGCAGGTAGTGGATGCAACTACCCAAGAATTGCTGACGGGAGCAAATGTCTACCCGCTGTCAGACTGGCAGCGAGGCACTAGCACCGATAGTGAAGGGACGTTCACGCTGGAAGCTGCTATTGGTGATACGCTAATGGTCACCTTTATTGGTTATGAGGCTCAGTTGGTTCCAGCTACCGAAGGCGAACTTTCGGTAAAACTGACTGCCAACGTGCAGAACATGGAAGCTGTTACGGTAGAAGCATCTAGCTTGGTGGCCGAAGAGTTCAGTATTAAGAAGATTGAACAGTTAGAAATTTATATGAATCCCAATGCCAAGGCTGACCCGCTGTTGGCGGTAAATTCCCTTCCGGCTGCTACTACGTTGGACGAATCAGCGAGTGTCAGCTTGCGCGGAAGCAGTCCAGCGCAAACGGGTATTTTCTTGAATGATGTGCCGATTTACGATGCCGTCCGGTTTGCTCAACTTAATGGCATTGGCACATTTAGTATTTTTAATACGGCTCTGATTAAACAGCTACAGGTATTTCCCAGTAATCCACCGTTGGAATTTGGGAATACTTCAGCCGGGCTAATCTCCTTGCAAACCATTGACCAGATTCCGGAACGGGCGAGTGTTGATGCAGCTATCTCTCCGGCCAACGTAGGAATTTACGCTAGTTTACCGACTAGTTCAGCTTCGGCAGTTTCATTATTCAGCAATTATCAACCATCAGGTATTCTTCAGACAATGAATTCTAGTGCTTTACAAGATCTCAAATACTTCCATACGTTGGACTTCGGGGCGCACTACTTTCACCAACTAAATGAGAAAACAAGTCTGAAAGTATTTAACTACGCGGTAAGCGAGGGTTATCGCTTTGCGAGTCGGCACCCTTCCGGCGATGATACTTTTCGGCAACAAAAGTGGCGCAATTTTACTACTGCTAATCTACGGACTCAGTATGAACATTCGCTACTGACCTTGAACGGTGGCTTCAGCATTAGTGATATGAATTTTTCAGTAGGTAATCTAGATATTGATACCCAAAACCAAGACATGTATTTTTCAGCCAACTACACTCGCTTTTGGGATGCCTGGACGCTGAAAACCGGCTTTACCTACGATGATCGTCAAGCCAATTTTGCTGGACAAACGCCAGTATTTGACTATGCCCGAGCGGCTCATCATCCGGTTGACTCATTTGAAGCCCATATTCAGGTACGCGTGCCCGAAGGGTATGTCTACAGCAAGTATCAACCTAGTCAGCGTTGGACTTTTGGGCTAGGACTACGGAAAAACGTGCCAATCAATGATCAGCCCAATTACTTGAGCTACCAGTTTAATACCCACTACCAATTGGCAAAGTATCAAACCCTGACATTTTCCGCTGGGCGGTACCATCAGCAAGTGATTCCACAAGAAGAATCAGCCGCTAGTTTCTACCGTAGCGATCAGCTTTCACTTGATTATCAGTACCAAAGGAAAGGAAAAACGCTGTCACTGGCAGTTTTTTACAAGGATACCCAAGCGGATAGAGTAATGGAGCAGACCTACGGAGCCGAAGCTGCCACCGATATTCGTTGGTCACCTAAGCTGAGAATGCAGCTTTCGTACACCTACTTAAACGCTACTGTGCAAGAAGGTGAAACTACGGTTTCATCACCCTATGACCTGAACTACTTTGTACGCGGTAGCTTTACTTATCAAATAAGTCCGCAATGGTCACTAAGCAGTATGTTTATTCATCGGCAAGGCACCTTTTTCCAACCCGCAACCGACCGTTTCTGGAATCCTAACTTGGAAGTATACGCGCCTACGTATGCCCCAGCTAATCAAGCCTTGCGATTACCTGATTACAACGTGATCGATCTGAGTATCAGCCGGGTGTGGCCACTGTCCGAAAAATTATCAGCTGTAGCTTTTGGCAACATCAATAACGTATTAAATCATCGCAATGTACGACGCATCAACTACAATCAAGATTATTCCCAAACCTTTAATGAGTTGTTTGCCCAACGTACCTTTTATGCTGGAGTAATACTTCAGTGGCAATAGGTTTTAGTGTTAGGGTGTTATTGTGTTCAAGTTGTTTGAATAGGTATACTTCCGGATATGACCTTGATACCACATATTAAAACACTTTAACACCACAATACTTTGACATGAAACTTGTATCTTAGTTAGTCAGTTAAATAAGTAGACTGTCTACACTATGCTGAAATTTATTATTATCGCGGTTCTATTTATTTATGTTGTTTATAAGGCTAGCGATTTTATCCTCCGTATGATTGATGGCATTACCGGAGGAGGCCGACGGGTAAATTCTAAACAGAGAGGCTACAGTTTCGGTCCAGAGTCCCGGAGGCAACAACAGCGTAGTCGCTACCAACGACCTAAGGGTGATGTTAATATTGATTACGTTCCTGAAGATCAGAAAAAGAAGGGACGCTCTTCTCAGGATTTTAAAGGTGGCGACTACGTAGACTACGAAGAGGTAAAGTAATCATTATTAACTAAGCACATTACTTTCTGCGGTACATCAGTACCTCGTCATTATTCCGAGCCACCAGCATAGCTGGCTTTTGATTAAGCGGTAAAATGACGGCATCTCGTACTTCACCTTCTACCTGAATGCCCGACATAGCAGCAGATACTACCCGAAACCTTCGTTTACCCGTACCAATTAGAAATACTCCCTGGCTAGCATCGTGGCGACCCACCTGAGGCTTAAGCCCATAGAAATTTCCTCCTAGCCAAATGTCGGCGTGTCCGTCGCTATTCCAGTCAGTTACTGCAATGGCAAACACCGGGGCAACTTGCGCCTCAATCGGTAGAGCTTGCAATGAAAACTGAGTACCCTCGTTCCAAAGAATAGCACTTTCCAGATATTCAGCTTTGTAGGCAATAGAAGCTTCTCGAGTAGCTGGTGAGAATAAGGACTCGTAAGTTTGGCTAGCGTAATCTTCGTACTTTAAAATCTGTTTCCGTAGGTTGGGGAGTTGCTGCGTTAGCTCCATTTTGGTGGCAAAGGGATAGGCTTGATCATCTTCGGGCGCGTACCAGTTGAGTACGAATTCACTTTTATCGTTCTGATCAAAATCGTTGACGAACATGGTAACTGGCTTTTGAGGCGAAGCTTTAAATTTTGAATTTAAACCCCAATTACCCAGCACGAAGTCCGCGTCACCATCCTGATCTAGATCAGCGGCTTCTATGCGTGTCCACCAGCCATTACTATTAGGTAGTTGTTGGGCTTCACCCAATTGTCCCTGGTTGTTTTTAAAGATATGTACCCCCATCCAGTCACCAACTATCACCAAATCCTGATCCTGATCACCGTCGGTATCAGCCCAAACAGCATCAGTCACCATACCTACTCCAGCTAGCGACTCAGGAGTAACATCCTGCCATTTACCTTGATCGTTGACCAACAAAAAACTGCGCGGAGGTAAACCATAATTGCCCGGAATGCAGCGTCCGCCCAGAAAAAGATCAGTATCACCATCCGCATCAAAATCTTGTGCTTCTACCACGGAGAAGTTTCCGACAATAGGCGGCACTTGGTCATTATCTAAAGTAAAATTACCTCGCCCGTCATTCTCAAAGTAACGCAATGTAAATTGCTGTCCTCCCCGCTGATACTCATTACCTCCTGCTCCCAATACTAAATCCAGATCACCATCTCCGTCGTGGTCAAACAAAGCACCACAACTGCTCTCAAAGCTTTTGGTAGCCTGAAAATCAGCTACGTTCATCAGACGAAATTTACCGCTAGAGGTTTGTACAAATAGCTTATCCGCATCGTCAATAGCTCCTAGTAAAATAAAATCCTCCCGTTGGTCGCCATTTACATCCCCAGTAACTACGCGGGGGCCTTCGGTAGAGAGCATTCGCCACAGCAAAATTTCGTGGTCAAAATCATTATAAGCATTTTCCTGATGCTGAGCTTTCCCCTGAATTACATCTTGGCTTACCTCAACAAAAGCCGGAGGAGGGGTACTAGCAATTTGGTCAGGCACTTCGGTGGCTTCAGCGTAGTTCAGCGTAATGGTTTGGTTAGCGGGAACCTGAGTAAGCATCTGACGTCTTCCATCAGGCCAAACTACTTCCAATTGATCTGCCCTTTCCAGTGAGTCCAATCCGAAGATAAGATACGGCTCCACACTACTTTCAAATCCACGCGTGGTATAGTTCTCCAGGATTTGTAGCCCAGCCCGGGTTCGCAGGGTTACTTTCGCCCCAATACCAAAAGGGTTGGCAGCGTATCCACTAAACTTAATTTTCAGATGGTTATTAGCCGTTTGCTCGGTTTCGTTCCGATACACGAAGGCTGGCATATTCACATTATTGACTACCAGATCAAGATCACCGTCGTTGTCCAGATCACCGTAGGCGGCACCATTACTAAAGGAGGGCTGAGCTAGCCCTAGTGCTTCAGCTTGATTACTGAATTGCAAATTAGCGGTATTGGAAAAAGCAAAATTCTTCAATGGGTTAGAAGGCATTTTAGCGATCAGAGCAGGGTAATCGACTTCTTCTTTCGCTGCCATCTTCCGATAAATATCATTATCATCCAGAAAATCCCGAAAATCCATGTACATCAGATCACGGTAAATTCCATTGCTCACAAACAGGTCTTTGCGTCCATCGTTCTCAAAGTCAAAAAACAAAGCTCCCCAACTCCAATCAGTAGCGGCTACTTTAGCTAACATGCCTACTTCCTGGAAATCACCTTGCCCGTTGTTGAGATGCAAGCAATTCTGACCAATTTGGTAATGGTAATTGGCTCGGTATTTCATATTCTCTAGGTGATACGGATCAAAAGCCGACATTGCCTTAAGCCGATAATTATCTCCCGCCAGCATATCGGTAGTAAAAATCTCAGGATGACCATCGTTATTAATATCCGCCATATCGCCACCCATGCTAGAGATAGAACAGAAGTTGATGCGATCGATCAGCTCTTCTGAAAATGTACCATCGCCCTGATTAATGTATAGATAATCGCGCTCCCAAAAATCGTTACTTACGTAGATATCCGGGTAATGGTCATTATTGATATCACCAATCACCGTTCCTAGCCCAAAACCGATGGCACTACTATAGATTCCAGCCTCGGCAGTTACATCCGTGAAAGTATTTCCGTCGTTTCGGTATAGTTTATCCCCTCCTAGCTCATCGGGCTTATCCCGCATACTTTTGTAGAGGTCAATCCGACTAGGGTCTTTAAAGCTATTATTAAGTAGATAGCAATCCAGGTCGCCGTCCATATCGTAATCGAAGAAGGCGGCTTGGGTAGAATACCCCTGATTGTTTAGTCCGTACTTTTCTGCTTCTTCTGTGAACAATGGGAGACCATCTTCAGTTAAGACTCCACTGTTGATGAACAGCTCATTTTCTTTATTGTCACCCGCTATATCCCCCGAATTACTCACGTAAATATCCAGCCAACCATCACCGTTTACATCAGCCATTGCTGCTCCGGTGCTCCAGGCTCGGGTTCCAGCTACTCCGGTTTGTTCGGTAATATCCTTGAAAGTAAAGTTACCTTGATTAAGATAGAGTCGGTTACCCTCCAGGTTAGCTGTGAAATACAAATCCGCTAGTCCATCATTATTTACATCGCCGATGGCTACCCCACCCCCGTTGTAAAAATTCCGGTAGGTAAGAATATTGAAGTCTTTCTGATCCTCTACTGAGTTAACAAAGCCAATACCAGTAGCTGTACTGTCTAGTAGTTGAAATAGGGTAGAGACTTGTTGCTCTTCTGATAGAGAATTTTCTTCATTAGTCGGTTGTGATTCACAGCCGAGAATAGCGACCGCCAAGTAATAAAGAAAAACAGGTTTTATAAGGTTACTGAAAATCCCCCTACCCCCTTTTCCTAAGGGGGAAACGCCCTTCATAAGTATGATTGGAATGTTCACAATATTCATAAGCAGATGAATTATTTGTTAATCTAGAGGAGGGAAGACTCCTCTTCCATCGGAACCCATATACTCTCCCCAAAGTACGGGTTTCTTCATTGGGATTCCCATATCAAGCCGCTTCACGGTCATACCCAGAAAGCGGAATAAGTCATTGGCGTTGTAGTACTGAGGATAAACCACATCTAAGTAATTATCTTGATCAAGATCACCTAACCAGGGGGTTGAGTAGAAATTTTTAAACCCTTCAGTTTTATCCAGTACTTGTTGGCGGTCATGGGCAAAATCTAGCACCACTAACTGACTATTCATCGTAGCCGGTGATCGGACGTCTTCCGTTAGTTGAGTAGCGCAGTCGTACTCTCCAATACTCAAAATAGCTTCATCCCAACCGTCATTATTAATATCGTATACTACCGGAGAGGTTAAAGAGAAGCAACCGATAGAATCTTGGTAGGCGATGGTGCCATCTTTCCCGTTGAGCACTACTTGCGTAGCAATGGTATAATCCGGCCAAGTGCCCTGGCTCATAATCGCCAAAAAATCGGGTGTATTGTCACCTGTAAACTGGCCCACGGCAAAACCGTTGCTGCATTCCATCTGGGGGAACGAACGATTCCAGATAGTTTCTAGCGTATTGCCATTAATTGCGTGAACTTGACTAGCGTGGGAAGCCACGATAATATCGAGGTAGCCATCCTGCGTGATGTCAGCAATTACCGGAGGAGCAATAAAGCCATGAGTTTCTTCACTGGCTAGTACTGTGGCGTTTTTTATTTTTCGTACTTTCAGATCAGCTAAGGTAGTTTGGTAAAGATTACCTCCAGCGGTTTCGCCACCCGTGCCAAAAATTACCGTAGCTTCTTCGCTACCAGGTTGGGTAAAGCAGAGCGGCGACATATATGATTCCTGCCCATCGGGCATAGTATCCGCTGCTAAAATATTACCCGATTGCAGATCAAATAACATCAATACTCCCGGAAAACGGTCGTCAGTCGAACCCGGCAATGCATCCCAATTACCGCCGTTGACCGTCAGTAAATCGGGGTATCCATCATTATTTTGGTCTGGGACTAAGGTACTATTATAGAAGTTGTAGCGAGCGTACTGTAGAATTGAATCGTCCTTAAACTTGTACTCATATTTCCAGATGAATTCACCATTGGTGCCATTGAGTGCCATCAAGTTATGATTTCGACCACCAATAAGTACATCATTTACACCGTCGCCCGTAATATCATAGAAAGTGGCAGAACCAACTATACTCGCAGTAGCGTCTTGCTGCCACAGAAGTTCACCAGACTTTCCATCTAGCGCAACCACGCCATAGTCAGTGGGTGCGATTTCTTCAGTACCGGCTCCCATCACAATATCTAGTACTCCGTCCCCATTTAGGTCAGTGGTTTTAGGCGAAGATTGAGAACCAATCTGATACAAAGATTGCGACCAAAGCAGTCTCGCATCTCTAGATTGGCTACAAGCGACGAGTAGCCCTAAAAGTAAAGAGTAAATAGTAGTTTTAATCATCATTCAAGCCCTAGCTGATATGTTCAGCATTCCATCGCAGGTAAAAAACAAATAGCGGCACCGAAAAATTTCAGTGCCGCTATCATTGCTAAGTGTGATGTTCACCGATTAGTTCACATCCCACCACATACGGGTCATTACGTCATCTGGTAGAGTACCACCCTCCTGAAGGTTGGGGTTGCTGGCCACCTCAATGGAGAAGTATTCAATTCGGCGGAATATTTGTCCGCCCGAAACATTACCTGGATAGTTTACTGGAGTAAGCTGAGGGAAGCCCGTTCGGCGCCAGTTACTGTAGGCCTCGTACCACTGCATAAAGTTGGCAGCCCAGTGGTGTTCGCCAATCATTTCTTCGGTACCATCAAACGGATTAGCTGCTAGGTAAGCATCTACCTCAGCATCAGTTACTGAAAGTGACTCGTCAAAGATAGTCCACTGCTGCATAGAACCTCGTACTCCGGCATTAAAGTGCTCTTCCGCACTTCCACTTGCCCAGCCCTTCAGAATAGCTTCAGCTTGTAAGAATTCTACTTCTGCATAAGTCATAAAGATGAACGGATCATCAACATCTAGCATAGCTGGGTTGAGGCGAGAGTACGTTAATTCCCGGTCAATAGTCTCAGTAGTTCCTTCAAACTCTCGAATGGTTTCGGCATCAAATCCGTTAGGCATTCCTTTCTGGGCATCATAGTCGGTGATGTAGGGTCCACCCCATATTCCGATACCACCACTGTAGATCATTAGGCGGGGATCGTTCCGATCCTTTAGCCAATCAACCAGCGTTTTACTCAGCATATTATTCGCTCCCCAATCATCAGGAATCATGGCTCGGGAAATACCGTTCTGGTTGAACCACTGGCTAGGGCCAGCCGCCATCTGTAGCCATGCCATATCCTCGTTACTTTCCATTACGCCCCCGGCGAGAGCTTTTTGTACATACTCTTGAGCCGTAGCGGGATCTACGTTGGAAATCCGCATAGCTAAACGAAGCATTAAGGAGTTAGCAAACTTTTTCCACTTATCGAAATCGCCACCGAATATAAGATCAGCGTTACCCACTTCATCGGGACCAGTACCAATAGTATTGGCAGCGGTCTCTAACTTGGCTAGCATATCTTTGTAGATAAGCTCCTGATCATCGTACTTAGGAAAGAAGATTCCATCAACCCCTGAGTTGGCTTCAGTGTAAGGCACATTTCCGTGCAGATCAGTTACGATATGCATCGGGACTATGTACATTATCTGTGCCATGTGGTGCAGATTTGTCCAGCTAGGATTGGTTCCCTCGGGTCCAGTTTGCCGGATTACCTCGGCTAGCGTTTTTAAAGCATTTGGATAGAAAAACCGCATGGTTCCATCAAAACTATCCAGGTGGCGCATGTATTTATCTCCCGAACCACGCTCACCACCTATTTGCAGTGTGGCCATCTGCTGAATCAGACCAGAGGCTAAATTCAAATGTACCCTTCCGTTAATGAAACGGTTTTCCGCCGACTGCACTGTACCCTGGGAGAACATAAACTTCCAGTCTAGTTCCAGAGCCGCCGTGGGGTCATCGTTTAATGCTACTAACTCATCATTATCGCAGCCAGATAGGGGTATCAGGCAGATGGTAGCGAAGAGTAGTGCTATACTTAAGTATTTCATTTCTATTACTCTTTAGTTTATTACTTGATTAAAATTTGGCGCTCACATTAAATCCGAAAGAGCGGGTTTGTGGAACTCCAAAGTATTCCAATCCTTGTGAATTGGTATTGTTGTAGGTTGATTCGGGATCAACATTCTCCAGGTTGGTATACAAAAGAAGTAGGTTTCGTCCTACAAACGAAAGCCGTACGGATTGTAGTGGAGTGTTGGCTAGTAAGCTGGTGGGCAAACTGTAGCCTAAGCTCAACTGCCGAAGCTTGGCAAAGGAAGCATCGTAGATAAAGCGGTCAGCAAGTCCAGAGTATGCTCCCCAGAATGCTGGAATTTCAGTTTCATCTAACGTCTTGGTAAACGCCTCACCATCTTGGTTAACTCCAGTAACGGTTAGTGACTCCCGTCCTTCGGATACAAAACCTAGTCCAGAAGTAGGTTCTACGGTCATTCTATGCTGACCAGAGCCTACGAAACGGGCATTAGATCCAGAGTAGAGTTCTCCACCTGCCTTAAAGTCAACGAGGAAGTCCAGATATATGCCCTTGTAGGTAAAGGTATTCGTTAAACCCCCAATGTATTTATGAACTCCGTTTCCTAATATAGAGGTTTCGCTAGAGCGTATTGGCTGTCCGCTATCTTCGTTGAATACGGGTTGGCCGTTAATCATTTGTTGGGTAAATCCGGTAATAGTACTAAACCGCTGCCCTACAATATTCTCGGTAAAAGCCGATCGGGTACGAGGTTCCCCAGTCTGAAATCTTTCAATTCCGGGCGAAAGGGCAATTACCTTATTATTGTTCAGCGAGAAGTTAAAGCGCACATCCCAAGAGAAATTGGTCTTTTGAATAGGAGTACCCGTCAACAATAGCTCGATACCGTTGTTTTCCATCTCTCCGATGTTGATGGTAGTAGCCTCAAAACCAGAAGTCCGTGAAATCTGAGCGTTTAGAATATCATCGGTGGTTCTCTGCTGGTAGTAGGTGAAGTCAACTCCTAAACGATTACTTAAGAACCGTAGATCAACTCCTACTTCAAACTCCGTAGAGGTTAGGGGAACCAGCAATTGGTTAGGGATTGAGTTTTGGGAAATACTAGCAGTAGGCTGATCCAAGTGACCTTGTCCCAAACTATACGTCAGAGCTAAGCGGTAAGGGTCAGTGTCGCCACCTACCTGCGCCCAAGAAGCGCGTAGTTTACCGAAAGGGAGGATATTGCCATCTGCCAATCCAAACAACTCAGAAAACACAAAACTACCTCCGATAGAAGGGTAAAGTATACTATTCGTTTCTGGGTTCAACGTTGAAAACCAATCGTTTCGGGCAGTACCTGTCAGATAGATTATATCCTTGAAACCAACGTTCACTGAACCAAAAACGGAGTTGATACCCTTTTCATTAAAGGCATAAGAAGGGTTCTGGTTCGCCAAATTGGCAAAAGTGTTGAAGAACGGAATGTTAAAGTTACTACCACTCAATTGCAATCTCTCGAAAGATCGGCGCATGATGTTAGCACCCACAAAAGCATCCACTGAAATATCGCCGTAACGGTCATTGAATCCGATGATCCCTTCTATATTTGTCTCTCTTATTCGGTCTTCTCGCTCCCTCATGCTACCTCGGCGCTGATAACCCGTACCAAACGGAGTCAAGTCAGTTTCTCTACGAGTATACCAATCCATGCTGAATCGCCCCTGAGCGTACAAGAAGTCAGTGACATCAAAGCGTACTACGTTAGAGGTAATGATACGGTCGCGGACGTCATCGTTTTCAAACTGATGGGCAGCCCACCAAGGATTCTGGTTCCAGAGGTTATTAGATATCTGTAATTCTTCGCCAGAACCTTTACCATCGAATGTTGTTACCCCATCCGGAACGGCACCTGGCTTATTAGGATCACCTCTAAGGTCATCTACATCGTAGTTGTTAGGTAATCTTACCAATCCCTGAGGAGCATTACCGGGTGAGTCAGCTAACCGTGGTCGGTTCTGGGCGTTCTCGTTAGAATACAAAACCTTGGAGGTAACGGTTATGCGGTCAGCGTACTTACCATTGTAAGATAAGGTTACGTTGTTTCGGGTGAAGCCGGATTCAGGGATGATACCTTCATTATCCAGACGAGAGAAGTTTAGGCGAACCCGCTGATTCTCGCTTCCTCCCGAAAACCCAATGGTGTTAGTAAAAGTAGTTCCTATACGATAAAATGCATCAAGATTATCGCCCACATTGGAATAAGGGCGCTCTACCCCGTCAAACTGAGGAACCAAGCTACCGTCTAAGCGGCTGCCCCAGTCACCAGTTCCGAATTCAAAAGCCTCTTGAGCAGTAGTAGGTCTACGCCCCTGAGTTCCCTGTCCGTACTGATCCTGGAAATCAAATAGATCAATTATATCCTCAAATACGAAGTTAGAGTTAAAGTCAACGCCAATACCACTACGAGCCTTGCCACTTTTAGTAGTGATGAGGATTACCCCGTTAGAAGCTCGCGAACCGTAGAGTGCGGCAGCATTGGCTCCTTTCAGCACACTGATGTTCTCAATATCATCAGGGTTAATACTAGAAGTCCCATCTCCTTCATCGGAACCACCCCACAGACCAGCTTGACCAAAACCCGAGTTGTCCATGGGTACTCCGTCAATAACGTACAGCGGCTGGTTATTACCGGCTAGCGATACGTTACCCCGAATAATTACCCGGCTAGAACCTGCTGGTCCCGAGGCAATATTGCTGACGTTAACTCCAGCAACTTTACCCGCTAAGGAATTAGCTAGGTTAATTTCCCGGGCTTCTTGAAAGCTTTCTCCTGCTACTTCTTCTACCGAGTAGCTGAGCGATTTTTCGTCTCGCTCTACCCCAAGGGCAGTTACTACCACTTCGGTGAGTTGCTGTACATCAGCTTCTAATGCGAGATCCACTGTGGATCGGTTACCCACGGCTACGTCTTGCGTAGTGTAGCCAATAGATGAAAAGGTTAGAACCGGATTGTCTCCGGAAACGGTAATCACATAATTACCGTCAATGTCAGTCACGGTACCAATGGTAGTTCCTTTCACCAGAACGTTTACGCCTGGCAATGCAGAATTTTCTTCGGCATCCGTAACTTTCCCGCTGACTTGGCGCTGCGCCCATGCGTAGGACACACTTACCGTCAGCAGTAGCAAAACGAGTAGTCGTTTTCTCATGGAAAGTAGATTTAGGTTATTAAAAAGAATATATAAAACTATAAAAGGCTATTAAAATATTAGCAAAGCGAGGATTACTTGCGATCTTATTATTAGCACTATCGATTAAAACTACATATTCCTTGAAAATTTGCAAATTCTACTTATATAATTTATAGCATAATCATAAATTATATTGAATAAATTATATAGTATTTAGGCTATGATAGTGCTATTACTACTTGTAAAAGTATTACTTCTTATAAATTGGAGGACTAACTGAGTCAGTACGTTAAAGTAATTCTACTACTTTAGTTGCCGTATTCGCGCATATATCGGACAAGAAGGTTCGTGAGCTCCTGGTAGATAGCCAGTACTCATCAGAAACTCATTTACGATTTCTCCCCCCACAAACTTAAAATGTTTTTTGAAGAGCTTTACCCACTCGACCTTCGTAAGAGGATGGTAATGGTCGAGCCAGTTTTTAAACGATCCATACTCTTGTTGAAGAAGCAAAATCCGCTGAGCATTGTGAATAGCAGCATTTACCTTCAGTCGGTTGCGAATGATTCCTACATCACTTAACAAACGAGTTCGGTCATCTTCGCCATAGTTGGCTATCTGTTCGATCCTGAATTCCGAGTATGCTTTCCGAAAGTTATCTTTCTTTTTAAGAATAGTTGTCCACGATAAACCAGCCTGATTAATCTCTAAAATCAATCGCCCGAATAGCTCATCGTCATCCTCTAGTGGGAAGCCATACTCATGGTCGTGGTAGTACACATTAGGATTGTCCGCATCCATTTGCTGAACCGCTTGACAGTAGGTCATATTGTTTATTAGTGTTGGGGTGTTATAGTGTTTTGGGTTCTGAAGTTCTGGGCTTGTAAGTTATAATCTAAACTTCTCTACCTAAACATTATTACACGATGATATGAGTACTCTAACACCAAAACATTATAATACTTTTCGTTCAACTTTAACACTCTTTTGTTTCTTCGCTAGGTTTTGTTTGTACCATACATTAGCCACTACTCCTAAGATAGCTAGACCCATACCTGCGTAGGCTAGCAAGCTGTAGGTTTCGTCAAAGAAAATATAACCGAAAATTAAAGCGTACACAATGCTGAGATAACGAATAATGCTCACTTTAGACAGTTCTTCCAATTGAATGGATTTAGTCATAAAGAACTGAGCAAACTGAGTGAATAAGCCAATCGTGATAAGGATTGCCCAGTCCCAACCTTGCGGTGGCACCCAATGGAAGAACGAATACGCTCCACTGAGTGGAGTAGTAATCAGGGGAAAATAGAAGATAATCACCAGCGGATGCTCCTGTGTATTGATCTTACGAACAAAGTTCTGAGCTAAGCCTGAGAAGAGCGTAGCCACAACACCTATTATTAAATAAAACCAGGGAACGCGGGGGTCAAACCCTTGCACCATCACTACTCCGACAAAAGCAAGTAAAAAGAATAGCCACTGAACAGGCTTTACTTTTTCGCGGGCAATAAAAATACCGAGAATAGTAGTAAAGATAGGAGCGAGAAAACCAATAGTCACTGCACTAGCAAGGGGAATTTGTTGGAGGGTTTCGTAGAATAATATTAGGGCACCCGCCCCAAATAAACCACGTAAGATTAAATACTTACGGTGCGTACCCCAAACCGATACTCCTTGCCGCTGAAGTAGCCAAAAGCTAAGTGAGATAGAAACCACCGAGCGAAAAAAGACTACCTGAGTAGAAGGAATATGCGATACCAGTTTCACCATCAACCCCATGCAGGAGAAGAAAAATACTGACACCACCATATACCAAACTCCTCGGGAAAAATTCACACTGCTCGTTTAATCAATAATCCTTACCGTCGTACCAATGCTTCTTAATCACTTCCATTAGATCAGGGCGAATGGCACAACCAGCTACTAGTTCGCCTCCGAAAATGTAATTATCGGTTCCAGTAAATGTGGTGACTGAACCTCTCGCTTGCTGTACAATCAGCGTTCCGGCAGCTACATCCCAGGGTTTGAGGTTATATTCAAAGAAACCCTCAAACCGTCCGCAGGCTACGTAAGCTAAATCTAGGGCGGCACTCCCCATTCGGCGCAAGCCGTGAGTTTGTTGCATCAAATCCTGCACTACGTCAATATACGCGGGCATCTCCCGAAACTTAGAGTAGGGGAATCCCGTCGCCAATAGCGATTCTTCCAGCTTTTTCACCGAAGAAACTTGTATCTCCTGATTGTTGAGATAAGCTTGCCCGTTTTTAGTAGCGTAGAACATCTCATCGCGATTGGGTTCGTAGATTGCGCCCAAAATCACCTCATCGCCCTCCATCAAGCCTACACTGATAGAGTAAAACGGAAGATTGTGTACGTAATTAGTTGTACCGTCTACTGGGTCAATTACCCAATTGTAGCGATCCGCTTTTCCAACATCAGCCGTGCCTTCTTCGGTAATAAATCCGGCATCGGGTAGAATTCCGGATAAGCTTTTAACTAACCGCTTTTCAGCTTCTTTATCTACGTATGATACCAGGTCATTCTTTCCCTTATACTCAATATCACCGGAAGAAAATTTTCGATTCTCTTCTAAAATAAAATGTCCAGTATCCCGAACGGCGCCCAGGGTTTGTTCTAACAGATGGTTGAGGTACATTAGTATTTGTGAGTTTTTCGTTTTACAAAAGCCGCCAGAAATACTAGCGGAGATAACCAGGCGGCAGTACGAGCTAGATAGTCTCCATGACGGGCGTAGAAAGTAATATCGTCATTCGCGTGAATTGTTTCCCGAATCACAGCAGGCTCCCAGTATTCGGTAGGCTGAAGGATATCCCCCCGTTGATTGATAAAGGCTGAAATTCCGGTATTAGCTGAGCGGGCTATACTTCGACGTAACTCAATAGCCCGCAAGGAAGCGTACTGCAAATGCTGCTTAAAACCCGGAGTGTTACCCCACCAGGCATCGTTGGTGATTATAAAGATAAGTTCAGCCCCGTTTCGTACAAATTCGGCCATAAAGTCACCGTAGATAGATTCGTAGCAAATGGCGGGAGCTGCCCCTACGGAATCGGTATCGTATAGTACGGTGCGTTCGGCTTGCCGTCCAAACCCTCCAGCAGTACCTCCCAAATCAAAAATTGTCTCGGAAATCACCCGGAATACCTGCGGATACGGCAGAATTTCTACCCCTGGTACCAATTTAGATTTGTGGTAATAAACCTCGGTATCATTTTCATCTACAAATAAGGCGGTATTGAATACATCGTAGTAACCTATTTTTTCCCCATAGCGAGCAGTGGGTGGAGCGATAGTATCTTTTCCGTAAATAATATAAGATGTCATTCCCGTAATCAATGCTAAATCGGGGTACCGCTCATTAAATGCTAGAATCTTTTCAAAAATCTCAGAAGAAGTGAAATCAGGTTCGTAATACGCTCCATCAAAAGCCGATTCTGGCCAAAGCAAAAACTGGGTTTCAGGAGTAAGTGCTTCTTCGGATTGAGCAATAAAGCGGGCTACCTGTTCTTCGTAGGGAATAAAATTTTCGCTACCAACAAATTTCTCAGTATACGGATCAATGTTGGGTTGCAGGGCGACCACTTCGGTAGGTTTGCCCATCGTATCATAATTAAAATAGGTGATGTAAGAGTAAATAATCGGCAACGAAAGCCAGACAACCGTAAAGAGCAAACTACGCCAGCGAAGCGAGGTTAGTAAACTTCCGTTGGGGGCGAAAAATACGTGATAGATCGCAATGTTGCCTAGCCAAATCCAAAGTGTACCACCGAAGACTCCGGTGTACTCGTACCACTGGACCCAAGCGGGTTGAGCGGCAAATCCATTACCTAACGTGAGCCAGGGCCAAGATAAATCCCAGTTCAGGTGAATGTACTCAAAGGTCATCCAATAGAGCACTAGCGCAAACAACCCCCAAGCGGTTCCAGCGGCGCGTTTGGTAAAGCGGTACAGAAGCCAGGGTAAAGTCATGAGTAGCGTATTTGCCAATAACATAAAGATGGCTCCGGCTAATGTAGCATTGTAAACCCACCAGGTTGTCAAAATATTCCATAGAAAAAGTGTGAGATAGGCGTAGCCAAAAAACACCCGACCCGGACGGCGGTATCGCTCGGTAGTACAATAATTTTCAATCGCTAAGAGCGGAGCAATGGCAAAAAACAGAAAAAATGGAAAGGCAAATGGCGGCCAGCCGAGCCAAAATAATAACCCACTGGCAACAGAAAGCAGAAGTAAGTAGTAGGGTTTTTGGGGCAAGAGCGAGTTAGTTTTTACCTTCAACAACAATAACAATCTCTCCTTTAACGGTAGAGTCAGCAAAGTAGTTAATTAATTCGGATAAAGTTCCCCGCCGGGTTTCCTCATGTAGTTTAGTCAGCTCACGAGAGACTGATGCCTGCCGGGTTTTGCCTAAATGTTCAGCTAATTGCTGCAAGGCTTTGACCAGCCGGTGGGGCGATTCGTAGAGAACGATGGTTCGGGTTTCCTCTGCTAACTGTTTCAGGCGAGTTTGCCTCCCTTTCTTGTGCGGAAGAAAGCCCTCAAACACGAATCGGTCAGCCGGTAATCCCGAATTCACTAAAGCGGGAACGAGTGCCGTGGCTCCTGGTAAGCACTCTACTTCAATACCTTCTTTTAAACACTCTCGCACTAGCAAAAAACCAGGGTCAGAAATGGCAGGAGTTCCGGCATCACTTATAAGCGCCATCCGTTCATTTTTTAGTCGCTTCACTAGCCCTTCTACCGCCCGATGCTCGTTAAAGGCATGGTAGCTTTGGGTAGGTGTAGTTATGCTAAAGTGCTTTAACAGCTTCCCCGAAGTTCGAGTATCTTCCGCCAAAATCAGATCAACCTCCTTTAAAATCCGTAGTGCCCGTAGTGTAATATCTTCTAGATTACCAATCGGAGTAGGAACCAAAAAGAGGGCGGCGGTTTCCTGCACGATAATTACTTGGCTAATTTATCAATTTCAGCCGCCAATTTATGATCTTTTTCGGTTACAATGTCTCCGGCATCATGGGTATTTAGCTCAAAGCTCACCTGATTATAGACATTCGTCATAAACGGATGATGGTTCATTTTTTCGGCAACAATGGCTACCCGACTCATAAAGCCAAAGGCTTCTACAAAGTCCGCAAACTCGAAAGACTTTTTTAGTTTGTTATCTTCTTCTTTCCACATAGGTCAATAGTTTTTATACTCGAGTTTAACTAGTCGGGAGTAACAAAGTTTAACAACTACTCTACTTATCAAATCGGAAAGTGGTCATCACTGGAAGATGATCACTTAGTGACCAACGACGCCGAGATGGCTCTGGGATGAACAAACCTTCGCCTAGTGTTCGCGATGGATCTCTTAAAAATAGTGCTAGATTCTTACTTAGCAAGATATAATCAATCCGACGGTAGGGTTGTAGTGGGTCAGTTCCTAGTTCATCCATCTTGGTAAAACCAGAACCATACTTTAAAGAATCATAAGAGTCTACTAAACCCAAGCTCGTCCAACGAGGATATTCTACATCAAAGGGGCGATGATTCAAATCACCTGCCACAATAGTGAACCTTTCCTGGGCTACATCACTCCTTATGTAAGGAGCCAACGCGTCAATTTGCTGCTGGCGCAGATCATAGTTATCACGAGGCGCAAGTTTAAAGCCGTACACTACTAGTTGAACATCCTGAAAGCCAAGAACGATTCGCCCCCAATGATTAAATAAATCATCTACCCTCGAACTGCTACTAGAAATGCAAAAATCTGTACTATCGACCTGCACCCGGTTGCTTATTATCAGAAGCCCTACTCGTTTGGGTTCTTCGTAATTCGGGCACTTAATAGGTATTGCTTGGTATGAAGTGCCCATTGCTGCAACCAAACTATCGTATGATTCAGCTCGGTCTCCTGGCTCTTGAATGACCAGTATATCGGGTTGATATTTCTTAACTTCCTGTCCAATTAAGCGAAATCGCTGGGGAGCAGTATTGCTATCAGGCTCACCGTACCCTCGTCCGCTTCTCAAATTATAGGTGATGACTCTCAGCTCTTCAGTAGTTTGACCACTGAGTGATAGAGGTATCAAAAGAATGATAAGCACTACAACTCCTTTCCAACAATAAGTAAGTGGACAAAGGCTTTTTGTAATCTCTCCGGATGAGCTTTGCAAATTCCGAGGTCTCCTGCTTATTGGGCTAGAGACCCCGTCGGGGCGCCGACTGCAACAAGTGTAGGAAGATTGTACAAGATTTCTTTTGCCCACTTACTTAAAACGTCCAGTTCACGCTTACAAAGCTAGTACTCCCTCAATCTGATGAGCTTCTTTATACTTCTCGATCACATCTTCGCTGGAGCGCATCATGATTTTAGCAGTGACGCTGGTATAACTGCCTTTACTCGACTGTTTAGTTGTCAAATTATTCTTAGGAAATAAAGCAAACACTTCATTCTCCTTTCCAGTAGGGACAATAAATTTGAACATATAAAGCGAAGGCCAGTCATGCTGCTGATCAAGCTTTTGCTTAAAGGCTTCTATATCAAGTTTAGGTAACATTTATCAAGGTATTCAGGTGTAACTTAACCAAGGTAGAACAAGTATGTCTATAACCTACATGTTCTACCTTGGTGTTAAGAAACGCTTTAAACCATCAAGAGGTTTCTACCAGAATATGGCCTGTGTACCGTAGTGAACTAAAACACCACTAAGAAGTGATTTTTCGGACTGGTAAAGAGTTACTGCTCGGAAGCTCGCCATAATATTTGCAAGCCAAAAAGTCTAAGTAAGCCAGTGTTATTTCCAGATCCTCCAAAGTTGTATTTGGATTAATGGTACACATCCTCAGTACTGTTCGCTCCCGAATATTGGTTGAAGAGAGAACAATGCCCTGTTCATCCATAACGTGATCAGCTAATTGTGAGTTGATCTTATCTTGCAGGTCGGTTGGAAGGGGCAAACCGAAAGGTAGTAATACCAATCTGGTAACTCCTCTAGCATGGAAGCTACCTGCTCAGCTAACTCAATGTGTACTGAATAGCTTGACGAAACGTACTCAATCCATAATGTTTAATCGACATCCAGAGAGGCAGTGCCCGAAAACGCTGAGAGAGTTGAATTCCCTTACCGGAAAAATTTCGGTGCCCTTCAAGTTTCTTTAAGATAAGAGGCTGAAGTCTGAAAAGCCTGTAATAAGTGTTCACTATTTTTTACCAATACCCTTCCAATATCGTAGGGTTGGTAGAGCCACTTATAAGGATTAATCGTTAAAGAGTCAGCTTCGTTCATACCTTGTAATAACTGCCGCCCTGAAAGTGTGAGCCAAGCGGCTCTGCCATAGGCAGCATCTACGTGCACCCAGCACTGCTATTGGTCACAAATTTCTCGTATTTCTACCATCGGGTCAATCGCCCCAGTATTGGTAGTACCTGCATTAGCAATAATACAAAACGGACGTTTCTCTGCCTGTTTGCCGTGGGCTAACTGTGCCACCCTTAAACTTAGACACGTCAGCTACTACATTTGTAAGGCCGTGCCTCTTAATCAAGTCCAGTAGATCTAAGAAACCCTTCTCAGCTTCTTCATCTAGGATATGCCCCTTTCACTGATACATCAGCTTTTCTGAGTCAACTTCTGCGTAGAGCTTAGGCTCATCAATTACTGCAACTAATTCTTTGAGAATGGGTAAGGTATTATACTTACTGTGTTGTAACAAACCAGCAAGAAAGATTTTGCAAAAAATGAGTATAAACACTATATATCCATACGAAGTACCACTTGTAAACTCATTTTCACTAAGTCTCCCATCGATTGGCAATGGGCAAATGCGGTAGACTTATATAGTTCGGTCAGATCATTTTTTAGCTGAACTACATTGTCAGGTGGAGCCAGCGTATCGTTAGCCATTGCATGCATCAGATGTTGAATCTGATAGCGGGAAGAACGCACTCGGGTAGCCATAAGAGCATGTTCTTCGGTTTGGTACTGCCGTACCGACTCAGGGGTCATTAATTTCAGCCCTACCTGAATGATAGGATTATTTTGCTTGAAGTACTGAGGCATATATATCGCCTTCCGACCTTCATAAGATTGCTGGTCAAAATCAATAGCTCGAATTCGATAGTGCAGCTCATCGAAGTCAGGAGTGACATCTATGACAAAATTGGTGGCGTGCATATCGCCGAGTAATCGCACCACACAACGTTCGTTAAATTTTACAAACTCCTTTGCCAACCGCGTCAGGTTTTGGCTACCATCATGCAGTTGATACTGAAAAAAAAGGTCTCCTGGAATTCCCGCGATGTGTTCTTCGATAAGAGTTTGGCTGGCTACCAGATAACTCATCCGGTTGGGTGAAAGAATATGTTCTAGCTCTAAACCGTAAATACGGGAGGCATCAGCGTGTTTAATGTAGAAATAATCGAAATTATCATTGATACGGTTAACAATCCGTACCCGAAAAGGGCGAGTATTTCCATAGATGCACAAGTCTACCCGATCTACGTACAAATGCTCAATCACCGACATATCCCCATCAGCCTTTAAAAGAGAATAAATGGTCTTCAGGGCGTAGTACATCCAATCCATATCCTGCTGAGGATAAAATACGGTGACCCATAGCGTATCCTGATTGAGCTTATCATACAGAGGTATGGTGTTATTATACCGTAGTAGATCTTGGTAAGTAATAGGTACCTGGGTCAGGCGGGCATGTTCTCCTAGGTAGCTCCGCAGCGGTTCACTGATAGGGTATACTTGTTTTTTACGCGAAATTTTCGGCATAAACTACGCTTTGAGAAAGTCAGCAAGAGATTCTGCGAAAAAAAATATTTAAAAATGGCATAATACAGTACTCAAAAGTTACAAACTATATAATTACAATATTTTCAGTTTTTAGCCCCTTTTTTAAAAAATTGTTGAAAAGAAATATACTCTTCACCTAAGCTTTCGATAAAGTTAATAATCTATTGAATAATTTTTTATAAAATGGGTATTTCATTGATGATTTTTTACTTTTTAATAATATTTTTTGAAAATTATTCAACCAAGTATTCAAAACCTGCGTATATTTGCAGTGAACGGTTAACCGAAAAACTAATTTTGTAAGTTAAGTCTAGTTAAACCACGAAAAGCAAAACAAGAATGAAAATCGTTAGAAACAGTTTAATGGCTATGGCCGCACTCTTATTAGTCGTAGGAAGCGTGCTGGCCGCTGGTGACACCGATACTAAAATTAGTGTTAGGTCGCTAGAGAATGAAAGTAAGAAAGCTCTAATCCGAGTGGCTAGTGCCAGTTCAGTTGATCAAGCTATCTTACGTATCAAAGACCATGTAGGCCGGGTGCTGTACCGGGAAGTGCTTACTGGCGAAGAGGCATACATGAAAAAGTATGATTTCTCCCGCCTGCCTAGTGGCGAATATGTAGTAGAGGTTCGTACGAAAACTGGCGTTACTGAAGAAGCTTTCTCTCTTAACGAAGGAGCTGCCAACGTTGTATACTTTAAGCCTGCTATTAAAATTGAATCACAAAAAGTAAGTGTAGTTTTTCAAAACAGGATTAACTCTCCGGTTTCTTTAAAACTTTTTGATGAGCGAGGCCGGGTACTTTACGAAGAACAAGTAGCTTCTCAAGAAAAATTTGCTAAGGGACTGAACCTTTCTAAATTAAATCAAGGACAGTACTCATTAGCAATCTTGGGTAAAAACTATGTATACACAAAAAGTATTGATCTGAAATAATTAAAAGAGTTTTTTTGTTAGGTTGTTGTATTGGTGCAGGCTCCTTCGGGAGCTTGCATTTTTTTTGCCTACCACTAAAATCAGCGATAATATATTTCCTACCTCAGTTTTTCCAATTGTTCATCAATTATCCACCGACAATTTTTACCTAGTAACTGCAAAATTCTTATTTTTGCCAACCCTGTTTTTTTACAGGAATTTCAGGAAGGTACGCACTTTAGTAGACGCGACCTTCTTTTTCATTTTAATACCACAGGTATGAAGGTTTCTATTGACTGGCTCAGGGAGTTTATTGATGTCCCAGCTACTGCTGAAGAAATTGCCGACAAGCTCACCCTCTCAGGACTAGAAGTAGAAGGCATCGAGATATTTGACCGTATTCCGGGAGGGCTAAAAGGTTTAGTCATTGGCGAAGTGCTCTCCGTAGAGAAGCACCCTAATGCCGACCGACTTCGGCTCACCCAAGTAAATATAGGAGAAAGTGAACCACTACCCATTGTCTGTGGTGCTCCCAACGTAGCCCAAGGGCAAAAAGTAGTAGTAGCTACTGTAGGAGCTACGCTATATCCTAAAGGTGGTGATGCATTTACTATCAAGAAATCAAAAATCCGGGGCGAAGTATCTCAGGGAATGATTTGTGCTGAAGACGAAATCGGTGTAGGCACTGGACACGACGGTATTATGGTATTAGATACGGAGTTGCCCAACGGAACTCCGGCAGCCGAATATTTTGGGTTAGAATCTGATCAAGTGCTAGAAATTGGGCTAACCCCTAACCGAGCCGATGCTGCCTCTCATTTTGGCGTAGCCCGCGATTTAAAAGCTCTGTATCAGCAGCCAGTAAAGTTACCCAGTACTGATGCCTTTGCGGTCGATAATCAAGATTTACCCATCGAGGTAGTAATAGAAAATACGGAAGCTTGCCCTCGTTATTCAGGGCTGACGATTAGCGGGATAACCGTTCAGGAGTCACCCGAATGGTTACAAACCCGCTTACGCTCTGTTGGCTTATCACCCATCAACAACATAGTAGATGCTACCAACTATGTGTTGCACGGTCTAGGGCAGCCCATGCATGCTTTTGATGCTGATGCTATTACCGGAGGAAAAGTGGTAGTCAAAACCTTACCGGAAGGTAGCACCTTCACAACTTTAGATGAGAAAGAACGCAAGCTTCAAGCCCAGGATTTGATGATTTGCAATGCTGAAGAAGGGATGTGTATTGCGGGGGTGTTCGGAGGAATCAAATCCGGAGTAAAAGCCGAAACAAAAAATATATTCTTGGAGAGTGCCTATTTCTCACCGGAGTATACTCGACGTACCGCTCAGCACCACAGCCTAAAGACCGATGCCTCTTTCCGCTACGAACGAGGTACTGACCCCAACATCACCGTGTATGCGCTCAAGCTCGCGGCTTTACTAATAAAGGAAGTAGCCGGAGGAAAAATCTCCTCTGACATTGTAGACGTGTACCCCAACCCTATTGAACCGTTTCGGGTAGCAGTGAAATACAAGAACGTAGATCGCCTGATCGGAAAACAGCTAGACCGTGAAGAGATCAAAAACATTTTAACTCAGCTCGATATTGACGTTACCGCAGCATCTGAAACAGGTATCACTGTATCGGTTCCCCCCTACCGGGTAGATGTACAACGAGAAGCTGACATTATTGAAGAGATTCTGCGAATTCATGGCTACGATCAGGTAAAAACCTCTGAATATCTGAATGCTGACTACTTAGCCAACTTTCCTGAGCTAGATAGTAGAAAGCTGCAGTTACAATTGAGCGAAATGCTAGCTGGAAATGGGTTCTACGAAATAGTGACTAACTCACTCACTAAACCTGAGTACGCGTCTACCACTGAGCAGGACTATACAACGGTTTCGCTATATAATCCTTTAAGCGAAGAGTTAAGCGTAATGCGTCGCAACTTATTATTCTCCGGGTTGGAAGTAATTGCCCACAACAATAATCGTCAGCAAAAAAATTTAAAATTTTTTGAGTTCGGAACCACCTATGCTCAGGCGGATGATAAGTATTTGGAAGCAAAGGAGTTAGTTCTTTTCATGACCGGAAACGTGCAAGCAGAAAGTTGGGCATCATCTTCTGAGCCAGTATCTTTTCATGATTTAGCCTCGCATATTCGAGGAATTTTTAATAGGTTTGGTATGACTGACATTGTTCAGAAACCTCTGGATGATCCACTTTTTAGCTATGGTTTACAACTTACCTATAAAAACAACCTCCTGGCTAAACTTGGAAAAGTTGCTACAAAAGTAGCTAACAATGTTGGAGTAAAACAGTCCGTTTTTTACGCTACTGTGCAGTGGAACGCTTTACTGGAGAAACTACGTGATGTTCCTACCAAAGAGCGACTGTTGTTTCAGGAAATCTCCAAGTTTCCTGAGGTTCGTCGGGATTTATCACTGGTGCTCGACCGAAAAGTAACATTTAAAGAAGTAGAAAGGGTGGCTAGGGCAAACAGCCATAATTTGGTGAAGCGCATCAATGTGTTTGATGTGTACGAAGGTGAGCCACTTGGAAAAAATAAAAAGGCATATGCCCTGAGTTTTTTCTTGCAAGATCAGAACCGAACATTGACTGATAAAATTATTGATAAAACTATGAATAGGCTTATGCACCAATTTGAACAGGAGCTTCATGCAGAAATCCGCAAATAGCAAGCAGATCATGCTATCAGCTAGGTAAGTCCGCCCCAGAGAGCTGGCTACAATTAACGTCCCAATCAAACCAAACCCTGCTAATACGTCCGTCTGCATGACTCAATCTAACACCCTACTATCTGAAATCGCCACCCTAGAACGAAAAGTAGAGATGCTGCTTGCCGAACATAAATCGCTACGAGAAAAGCTCCGGCAAACTCAATACGACAACGAAGAACTGAAACGAGTTTTAGCTTCTAGAGACGCTGAAATCGACAATTTTAAAAAATCAATTAAAATCAGTAAACTTGCTCAGTTTACAGTAGCTAATCAAAACGAAACTACTGAAGTAAAGCGTACTATTAACGAGTACATCAAGAAAATTGATAAATGCATTGCTCATTTGAGCCAGTAAAGCACGTTTAATGGAGGCACTTTCCATAAAAATAAAAATTGGAGAACGAGAATACCCAATGCGGGTTGACCCTGAAGATGAAGAGCGTATTCGCCAAGCAGGCCGAATGCTGAATGAGCAAATTCATCAGTATCGGCAGCGCTACCATACTACCGACAAGCAAGATTTACTAGCAGTAGTAGCCTTCGATGCGTTTGTCGAGAAGTTAGACTATCAAACCCGGCAAGCCGAAACAGAAAAAGTAATTGTAGATAAGGTTAGCCGTATAAGCCGTCTTATTAATCAGACAATTTCGTAGTGCCCATATTCTAGTAATGCTTTACTGGTCATCTAACGTGTAGTCCAGTATTCTCTTCGTTAATATTCGCTCATCAGCAGTATAGTTAGGCTACTGTTCGTAATGTCTACCTATAACTATAATATCATGGGTGAATTAAACATAATACCTTTACTTATTGCCATAGTTGCATCCTTAGGAGTTGGGTTCTTCATAGGTCAAATTCTTTCTAAGCGTAAAGCCGATGGTCAGGAAAAACAGCTCAAAGACCGGGAAGCTTCCCTGAACCAACGGGAAGCTACCGTTAAGGAGAAAGCCAATATTATTATAAAAGACGCTAAAAGTCAGGCTGAATCCATTAAGAAAGAGAAAATCTACGAGGCTAAAGAGAAATTTCTAAAACTGAAATCAGAATTTGAGGAGGAATCTAATCGGAAGAAAAATATCCTGATTACTAATGAGAACAAACTTAAGCAGCGGGAAGCTCGCCTAAACGATCAAGCCGAAAAACTGCGTAACCGAGAAAATGGCTTAAAACAAAAGGAAGAGACGCTGGAAACCCAGCTAGAAGTAACTCGCAAAAAGCAGAGTGAACTGGAAAAAGTGCATCAGCAGAAAGTGGCTATTCTAGAAAAGGTCTCTGGTCTATCAGCGGAAGAAGCCAAACAGCAGCTCATAAAAAGTTTGGAAGACGAAGCCAATACCCAAGCCACAGCACTCATCAAAAACATTATGGAAGAGGCCAAACTTACGGCTACCAAAGAAGCAAAGAAAGTAGTGGTAGGAACTATTCAGCGAACGGCTACTGAGCACGCTATTGAAAACTGTGTTTCTGTATTTAATATTGAAAGTGACGATGTAAAAGGAAAGGTAATTGGTCGAGAGGGTCGAAATATCCGCGCATTAGAGGCTTCTACTGGGGTAGAAATCATCGTAGATGATACCCCTGAAGCAATTATCATTTCAGGTTTTGACCCGGTTCGTCGCGAGATTGCCCGCCTTTCGTTGCACCGATTGGTGATTGATGGTCGTATTCACCCGGCCCGCATTGAGGAGGTTGTGGCTAAAACTACTAAAAACATTGAGGAAGAAATTGTAGAAACTGGCGAACGCACGGTGATTGACCTTGGTATTCACGGGCTGCACCCTGAGTTAATCAGAATGATTGGTCGAATGCGATTCCGCTCGTCTTACGGACAAAACCTGCTTCAACACTCCCGCGAGGTTGCCAACCTCTGCGCTACTATGGCTTCTGAACTGGGCATCAGCCCCAAACTTGCTAAGCGAGCAGGATTACTGCACGATATTGGTAAAGTTTGGCCTGATGAACCCGAGTTACCTCATGCTCTACTAGGAATGAAACTAACTGAGAAGTACGGCGAACATCCCGACGTTTGCAATGCCGTAGGTGCTCACCACGATGAAATTGAGATGACCTCGATTATCTCCCCTATTATTCAATCTTGCGATGCTATCTCCGGTTCGCGCCCAGGTGCCCGTCGTGAAATTGTGGACTCATATATCCAACGACTCAAGGATCTTGAATCGCTAGGAATGGGTTTTGACGGAGTAAGCAAGTGCTACGCCATTCAGGCCGGACGCGAGTTACGGGTTATTGTGGATGCCGAGAATGTTACTGACGATCAGGCGGGCAATCTCTCTTTTGACATTTCCCGAAAGATTGAAAAAGATATGCAGTACCCCGGCCAGGTGAAAGTAACTGTCATCCGGGAGATGCGCTCGGTTAGTTTTGCCAAGTAATGGCAACTAGCCAATCACTTGTACCCCAAAGAACTTTTCCAGCACGGTAAATAAGAATATCAGACTGAGAATTACTGGACAAATGTAGCGCAATGCTATTTTCAAATACACCGCTACCCAAATAGGAATGGTTTGATAACCGTCGCTAGAAAGTTCTTTTATTAACTGATCAGGACGCCAAATGTAACCTACAAATAAGGAGATCAGTAACCCGGCTAGTGGCAGAAAAGTATTACTGGACAGATCAGAAATAAAGGTCATAAAATCTACTGATACTCCACCGTAGTTCATAAAATTGGTAAAGAACTCTGAAGAACCATTGGCTAATAGTGAGGGTATGCCCAACAAGAAAATCACCGTAGCTGAGACTACTACTGCCGTAACGCGAGAAAAGCGATGCTCATCTCTGAGATAAGCTACTGAAACCTCTAAAATTGAAACCGTAGATGTAAGAGCCGCGAAGGATAGCAACAGAAAGAATAAACCTCCGATAATAATACCCCACACTGAGCCTAATGAAGCAAATACTTTAGGTAACGCCATAAATACTAACCCTACTCCACCTTCGGTAGCAATTCCTTGGGAGAACACAAAAGGGAACAACATAAAACCCGCCATAAAGGCAATCATCACGTCCATAAAAGTTACCGCTACTGCTGACGATAGAATATTCGCTTTTTGGTCGAGGTAGCTCCCGTAAGTCATCAGTCCGCCCAAACCCAATGAAAGTGAGAAAAAAGCGTGACCTAATGCATTATAGATCACATCAAGCGTAATCTTACTAACGTCAGGCACCAGATAAAAAGTTAATCCAGCTTTGGCCCCCGGCAGTGTAAGGGCATATCCTGCTAACCCCAGTATGATAAGAATCAGGATAGGCATCAACAGTTTGGTGTACTTCTCGATACCCGCCGATACGCCCTGAGCTACAATATAGCCTGTGACCACCATGAAGAGAAGAGAATACACCATGATACGAGGCACATTCTGCACATACTGCGGAAACTGTTCGCCAATGGCAAAATTACCAATGAGCATCTCGATGAAATAGCCAAACGACCAACCCGCCACCACGTTATAGAACGAGAGGATAAACAGACTGACAACCACCTGTAGCAGACCGATGACTGCCCAGCGGGGAAACCCTAATACTTTGAATGCTCCAAAAGCGTTGCGCTGCGCCCGCCTACCAATAGCAATCTCTGAAACCAGAATCGGGAAACAGAGAACAAAGCAAAAGAATAGGTAAACGATAATAAATGCGGCACCCCCACTTTCGCCTACTTCAAACGGGAATTTCCAGATATTTCCTAGGCCAATAGCACTACCGGCCGCGGCCATAATAAAACCTAAGCGACTATTAAAATGACTTCGCATAATGAGACAAATTTCAGATATTATTCTGCCTCAAAGATACGGGGACACTAGCGGGTATAGCCAAAAATGTATGTATACATTAAGTAAACTTAAGCAGAAATCTGGCATAATTCGTATTATATTCCCCTTTTGAAAGAAGGGAGTTAGGGGGATTTTAGCATTAGTGGGACGAGTTCTTAAAGCATTTGTACTACTTGTGCCCTGCTGTCCACTTGCGTAAACCTATCGCACTAGCTTAACTGCCGTATATTCTTGCACTAGCTTACCTAAGGTATTAATATCCTGTTCCGTATGTAGCGCACTGATCACTACCCTGGTGATACACTCACTGTCAGGATTTGGGTAAGGAAAACTAGAAAGCACGCAATGGGATTCTAGAGCTTGGCAAAGCTGCTGATCAGCACTGTAAAACACTGGGTACTTTCCAAAATATTGAAAAGTAGCACAATCCTGAATAAGTGACTGAAAGTGCTGCACATTTTCCCGAAGCTGATCTAGCAAACTCGAGTAAAGTTTATTTGACCGTATCATTGCTGATAAATACGCCGGGGCGATGGGGGAAGCTGCCGTAAAGTACGGACTCTTTTTTAGTTTTTGAATGATCGAATGATCGCCTAACACTACCCCGCCCGGTATTCCCAGAGCCTTACCTAATGAGCTAACCACAATGAGCGACACATTAGTAGGAAGCAATTGCGCTACTGATGCATAAACTCCCTCGCCTCGCTCACCTAGTACACCCAAGCCGTGCGAATCGTCAATAACTAACGTGATTGATAGATAGTCGGGCAGTTGTACTACCCAGTCAAACGAATGGTGTCGTGCGTATAGCGGATCAACTGAGTTAGTAACAATAACAACCTCTTCAGTCTCATAGCCTATTTTTAATTCTAAATGGGAAATCCAGGATTGGAAATATCCGGTAATATTATCTTTCTCGCTACGCCACAGAGCTGGATGCGCCTGGGGAGTGTAAACAAACTGTTGCCCTTTATCTAATGTGCGAATCAGGGCTTGACCAGTCAGATAGCCTGAGGAGAAGGTGAGAGCCAACGGCGCGTCTGTAAAATTGGTAAGCCAGCTTTCAGCCTCTTCATAAATTGCCAGTTGCACATTAGACGAGCGGGAGCTGGAGTATCCGGTACCGTACTGGCTGAAGCCATCACGAAGTAATTCTTGAAAAACAATGTTTTTGTGAATACCCAGATAGGATGTTCCGCTAAAGTATAGCCGTTCTTTTTCCTCGGTAACAATAGTCCGCCCTGGCAATGCATGTGTCTCTATCATAAAAATTTATGTCAACGATAAATCACTAAGGGATGATAGTTGGACTCCCGTACCGTTTTCTTCAGGAAATTGAACCTCTTCGGGAGTAATAGTTACTCCGGTAGCGATGTCTTCGGCTAACAGCATCGCTCCGTCCATATCCACGTAATCTAGTAGAGGTGATAAATGAGCAATAGCAGAAATACCGATAGTTGATTCGGTCATACAGCCAATCATAACTCTCATGTTTCGCTGGCGAGCTTTCTGAATCATACGGCGAGCCGGAGTAACCCCTCCGCATTTGGTAAGCTTAATGTTAATTCCGTGGAACCGTCCCTCGCATTTTGCCACGTCGCTTTCCACAATACAACTCTCGTCAGCCATCAGTGGTAAGGCTGAATGTTGGTAGACTTCTTCCATGCCAGCCCAATTATTGGCTTTGAGGGGCTGCTCAATGAATTCTACTCCCAGCTTTTTTAGCTCTCGAGAGTTTTCAATGGTTTCGCCCACTCCCCAAGCACAGTTGGCATCTACCCGAAATATTGCATCCGTATGCTTTCGCAGTTCACGCACAATCGCCAAATCTTCAGATGTACCTAGTTTGATTTTATAAATCGGCCAAGACTTGGCTTGCATCTTCCGTACCATCACTTCAATGGTATCAATGCCAATGGTGTAATTAGTGGTAGGGGCATTAAGTGGGTTCAAGCCCCAAAGTTGGTACAACGGCTGACCAATTTTTTTTCCGTACAAATCGTGAGCAGCAATATCAAGGGCACAAAGGGTAAACGGACTTTGCTGCAAGTGAGGGGCAAGCTGTTGCCACAGATGTTCTGGTGTTCCTATTTCATTGGTTTCCAAAAGTTGATCAGACAAGCAGTATTTCTCGATGATTTCTCGCACCGATTCTACTTCGCGCTGCATTCGCTCAATGGAAACCCCGTAGTAATTATTAGCTGTACTTTCGCCTAACCCAGTCACCTGGTTCCCGTGCTTATCAATATCGGATAGCTGAATAACTAAAGCTTCCTGCTCATCCCGTGATTCGTAGGAAATACGAAAGGGTTCTTGAAGTTTTAAAGTGAAAGCGTGTAGTGAAATGTTCATTAGTTACGAGAGATTAATCTCAAAAATTACGAAAAATGGCTGAGAATAGGTAATTTTTCATGTAAGTAAAATAATGTTATATCAAGCACTTTTACACTAGGCAAGACTCCTTACTCTACCGCCCCTTCCAACAATGTAAGCTTCTTCTTGTCAGCATCCAATTGAGCCTGAATACCAACCGGAATGGTAGCGTTGCGTTTGATATGACCGAACATCAGTCCGTAGAGTACCGGAATTCCGAGCGAAGCCAGGCGGTCGTAGAGCACGTGGGCAAGGGAGAATGACTTGTCTTCATCGTCGGTTTCGCAATCGGTGAAGAGGCCAAGCACTACGCCTTTGGCAGCGGGAAGTTTGTTAGGGTCGAGTAGCAGTTGGGTAAGCATCCGGTCGATGCGATAAGGAGCTTCGCCTACGTCCTCCAGAAACACAATTTTATCGCGCATATCAATATCGTAGGACGTACCACACATAGAACTCACTAATGTGAGGTTTCCGCCTACCAGCGTTCCTTCGGCTACGCCGGGCGAAAGCGTAATTAACTCGGCAGTGGAGATGGTAGTATCTTCTTCGTCTTGTAGATAGAGCGGCACCAGTTCTTCTTCACTAATATTTTCTGGGTTTTGGTAGGTCAGTGAGTTTTGTGGCTCCATTAGTAGTTGCTGGAAATACTGCGTAGTATAATCATTATAGTCCGAGGTGCCCATTGGTCCGTGAAAGCAAATCAGTCCGGTTTGGCTGTGTAAGCCGTACAGCAGCCCGGTAATGTCACTGTAACCAATCAGTACTTTGGGATTATTACGAATCAGATCATAATCCAGATAAGGAAGCAGCCGAGTAGTACCGTAGCCTCCGGCAGCGCACATAATACCGGCTACACTTTCATCCGCAAACATTTGGTTGATGTCATCCGCTCGCTGCTGGTCGGTACCACCTAAGTAACCCTTTTTCACCAGCATATTATCAGTGTACTTCACCCGAAAACCCAGCTTAGCTAGATTCTCTACCGATTCGCGTAGTTTTTCTTCAGTCAAGTAGCGGGAGGGAGTAATTAAGCCGATAGTATCTCCTGGTTTCAGGCGATTGGGTTTTAGAGTGGTTGGTGGGCCAATTACAGAAGAAGATGAAATTAAAAAACTGCCTAGCGAGGCAGCAGTAGTGTTGCGAAAGAACTGGCGACGGTGCATAGATCAATTTTAGGAAAAATTCGGGAAGATGCGGATAAACTCTTAGCTTTGTACCAATATAAATTTGATTTCAACGGATAGTCAGAATACACATCACTGATTACCAATCACAACCCGTAAGTTAGTATAAATTAAGAAACATGGCAGGAAACAGAACCTTTTCTATGATTAAGCCCGACGCTGTAGCCGAGGGCAATATTGGTGCAATTTTAAAAATGATAGAAGAAGCAGGGTTTCGCATCGTAGCAATGAAAAAAACGCGGCTTAGCAAAGTAACCGCCGGAAAATTTTACGAAGTGCATAAAGAGCGTCCATTCTATAATGATCTGACCGACTACATGTCTTCAGGTCCAATTGTAGCCCTTATTTTGGAGAAAGATAATGCAGTAGCCGATTTTCGTAAACTGATTGGAGCAACCAACCCCGCTGAGGCTGAAGAAGGTACGATCCGTAAGCTGTACGCTAAATCAATTGAGGCGAATGCCGTACACGGCTCAGATGCGGATGAAACTGCCCAGCAAGAAGGGAGCTTTTTCTTTGCTGAAACCGAGCGTTTCTAATTATCCTTAAAAGAAAACCTCCGAAGCCTTTGTAGCCCAGACTTCGGAGGTTTTCCTTATCTATGACTGAGTTGCATTTTTAACGCGTTTAAAGCGTGCACCGGCTTAGAATATTGATTGATCAAATAAACATCTACTTCAGCATCTCTACTGGGGGTGTTGCACTCTTCTGTTCTTTTTCTTTCTTGTTGAAAAATACCCGACGAATCCAGCGAGGCAGAAAGATGGCTCCTAACAAAAGATAAGGGTAATAGGTGAGCATCCGCCACAAGATGTTGGTTACGATAGTGTAATCTCCTAGAAACTCGTAGAAAAACTGGTTGAAGAAGAATTCAGCTGTACCACTACTACCAGGCGTAGGAGATACCAGCATAACAATCCACATCATCAAGTGTCGACAGAAAATGAGAAGATGATCACTCCAACTCAATTCAGCGAAAGCAGTAACTAAGCAGTTAAGCACAGCATAACGGGATATCCAAATCAAAAAGGTAAAGAGTAGAACCGTCGTCCAATACCCTCCTCGTTTACCCCGCAGTTGCTTGGAAGCCAAAATCACCTCATCACCATGATTGTTTAGGTGATGACGCCATCGTTTCAAAAAGGAAATATTCCCAATCTTGAGCAAAAGCCACTTAAATCCCCTGGGGCGAATTAGCAGAGCGTAAGTCATCACCAAGGTGTATAGAGCAATTAACCCGTAGCTTAACAAGGATAACACTTGTAAACTATTACCTAGCTGCACCTGCATATCCTCCGCGTTAGGAAATAATTCTTCCTTAGAATATAACAAGGCCAATGGTGACATTACTAGAAAGAACAGATTGTCCAGAATAGCCGTGAGCATTACGTAAGCCAGAGCTCGCCCAAACTTGATGCCCTCCTTCATCAGTACAAACACCACAATGGTGGTACCACCCACGATGGAGGGAGTGACGGCAGAAGCAAACTCCCAGAGAATGATGACATAAATACTACTTACCCAGGTAAGGTCATGATTGGTGAGAACTTTGATCCGGTAAACATACCCCGTATCACGAATAAGAATGACTAACAGAGCCAGCAAGAGAGGCCAAAGTTCAGCATCAAATACCAACTTTAATTTCTCAGCTGTAAAATCAGGATCGCTAATAAAAAGGTATACTACAATCCCCAGACCGATTAGCACCGGAAGCCAAACTCGGTTGGGATTGAGCGTTTTAAAAATTTCTTTGGAATTAATATTCATGCCTGCTCCGCATCTTCCGTTCCGTAAATCCAGAAATTGTTATAGCCTTCGCCAATTTTAATTGTTAGTTCGTTAAGTTGTAGCAGCTCCAAAATGGCCAGAAAATTGAAAATCACAGCAATCTTGTTAGGGTTACGTCCAATGATTGTAATGAACGAGACATCACGCGACTGCTCTTTCAGTAGTTGCCGAATATGATTTTTTTGCCCCTCTACAGTGTAAGGATACGGTACTACTCGGTGCGAAGTGCCTTTTTTCTCTTCGGTAAACCGTAACCAGACTTTTTCATACACCTTTAACAGTTTATATAAATCTACGTGCTGTAACTCAGTTTCTACTTGCTGCTCTTGCGCGAGGGTCTTCAGCTCCTTCACCACATTACCTCGTTCATACTTTTGCATCCGCTCTTCTTCCATCGCGGCCAGTTCTTGCACTACTGACTTATATTTTTTGTACTCCAGCAGATGCTTCACTAGTTCCTCCCGAGGATCTACCTCCTCACCTTCTTCATTCAGTACCGGGCGAGGTAAAAGCATCTTCGCCTTAATTCGCATTAAAGTGGCTGCTACCAGTATAAACTCACTAGCCACCTCAATGTTCATTTGCTCTAATTCGTGCAGATAGTTCAGAAAATCGTTAGTGATTGTGGAGATTGGAATATCGTGAATATCCAATTCGTCACGCTCAATGAAGAAGAGCAGCAGATCGAATGGGCCTTCAAATAGGGGTAACTTTATTTCAAAACTCACAACAGAGCTACTTTAGCTAGTTAGGCAAATCAAATTCGGTCAATTACTAGTTGACCAACACAAATTTATGATATAATCGCACCAAATTACTCCTGGTTTAGCGAAAAAACCGTTCTTTTGTATTTTCGTACAATCAATCACAACTAACCTGGCTGAAAAACAATTGAACTTTATGATAGTTCTCTTACCACATTATTAAAATAAGCATTATGCTAATTAAGCCCGGCAAACTATTAGCTGCTATTGATAGCCCCACTGATCTCAAAAATTTTACCCCCGAGCAGCGGGTACAGCTTGCCTCCGAGCTTCGTCAGTTTATTATTGATAGTGTCTCCGTGTACGGTGGGCACTTCGGTGCTAGCTTGGGAGTAGTGGAATTAACAGTTGCTTTGCACACCGCATTCAATACTCCTCACGATCAACTGGTGTGGGACGTGGGGCATCAGGCCTACGGTCATAAGATCCTGACCGGACGACGAGATAATTTCCATACCAATCGGATTTACAATGGGCTTTCGGGTTTTCCTAAACGTAGCGAAAGCGAGTACGATACTTTTGGGGTAGGGCACTCTTCTACTTCTATCTCAGCGGCTCTGGGTATGGCAGTAGCTTCTAGGTATAAGGGTGATAAAAAACGTCAGCATATTGCAGTGATTGGCGATGGAGCTATGACCGGAGGAATGGCGTTTGAGGCGATGAATCACGCGGGGGTTTCAGATACTAACCTACTGATTGTACTGAATGATAACTGTATGTCCATCGATCCTAATGTGGGTGCACTGAAGGATTATTTGACTGACATTACTACTTCACAGACGTATAATAAGGTACGGGATGATGTGTGGAAGCTACTGGGAAAAGTAAGTAAGTTTGGTACGAATCCTCAAGAGATTGTTTCTAAAGTAGAAAATAGCATCAAATCGTTTCTACTGAAGCAAAGTAATCTATTTGAATCACTGAACCTGCGCTACTTTGGTCCGGTAGATGGGCACGATGTCAACCATCTGGTCAGCGTGATGGAGGATTTAAAGAAGATTCCCGGACCAAAAATCTTACACTGCGTCACGGTAAAAGGTAAGGGCTATCTGCAAGCCGAAAAAGATCAAACCAAGTGGCACGCTCCCGGTAAGTTCGATAAAGTAACCGGAGAGATTCGTAAGAAAGTACACGACACCCCTCAGCCTCCTAAGTACCAACAGGTTTTTGGTGAAACCATTGTAGAGTTAGCGAAGGAAAATGAGAAAATTGTCGGTATTACTCCGGCTATGCCTTCGGGTTCATCCATGAATATTATGATGAAGGAAATGCCTGACCGGGCGTTTGATGTGGGGATTGCTGAGCAACATGCAGTTACTTTTTCTGCTGGACTAGCTACACAGGGATTGATTCCGTTCTGCAATATTTATAGCACCTTCATGCAGCGAGCTTACGATCAAGTAGTGCATGATGTCTGTATTCAAAAGCTCCCAGTAATTTTCTGTCTCGACCGAGCTGGAATTGCTGGAGCCGATGGTCCTACCCACCACGGGGCTTACGACTTAGCGTATATGCGCTGTTTACCCAACATTGTGGTCTCGTCTCCTATGAATGAGGCTGAGTTACGCAATTTGATGTACACGGCTACTCAATACAAAGATGGGGCATTCTCTATTCGTTACCCTCGCGGACAGGGTGTGATGCCTAATTGGCGTACTCCCATAGAAGAAATTCCCATAGGTGCCGGTCGATGCATACAAGATGGAGAGGAAGTAGCGATACTAACCATCGGACACGTGGGTAATTACGCCGTAGAAGCCTGTGAAGTTTTGGCTCAAGAAGGCGTACATCCCGCCCACTACGATCTTCGCTTTGTGAAACCGCTGGATGAAGCTCTACTTCACGAAGTATTTTCCCGATTCACTCGAGTAATCACGGTAGAAGATGGCTGCCTGATGGGGGGAGTTGGTAGTGCTATTTTAGAATTTATGGTCGATAATGACTATACTGCTTCCGTCAAACGGTTAGGTATTCCTGATCGGATTGTTGAGCACGGTGAACAGATTCAACTTCATACCGAATGTGGTTATGACCCAGCTAGTATCGCTCAGGAAGTGCGAGCATTGTTGGGCGTAATTGCTTAGATTTCAGCTACTTTTTCTACTTGGCTAGTCGCTTGAGCGATGTACTCAATTACTTTTTTATTAGCAATTATCTTGTAGTGACCCATTTTCTGGGTGCGTACAAAAGTAGCGTTTGGCACGGTTGACCAAAGCTCTTCGCCTTTAGCAATCGGTACAGTTTGATCGTCCTCGTCGTAAATTAGATAAACATTACTCTCTGTGACCTGGGCAAGCTTCTTTCGCAAATCATAATAATCTACTGTCTGGTGATAGTATTTCACCACGAAATCACAAAATCGCTGGTAAACCTTGTCGTTACACCCGGCCTGTTCAATAATATCATGAAAGAAGTAGCGGACATATGGCGGAAATGCCATAAGAATTAAGTGAGTAGGATGTAGGTTAGGAGTAATCTCCGTCATTACCATGCCTGCCGTTATACCACCCAAGGAATAGCCAATTACAGTATGGTACGGTGCATTTTTAACGTAGTGGTCTTTAAAAATTTCAATAAACTCTGGTAATGCAGTAGTTTCTCCCTCCGAGTTACCATGGGCTTTCATATCAATACATTCCACAATGTAACCTTCTGCTACCAATGCTTCAATCATTCGGCGGAAATCAGCGGCCTTTGATCGCCAACCATGACAAAGTAGTACTTTAGGTCCTGAATCACCCCAGCGATACGTAACAATCTCGTAGCCTTTGTAAGTCGTCGTGATTACCGTGGCTTTCTCTACTAAAGCTGATTGCGCTTCTGAGAAACGAGCTTTACCCGGACGAACAAAATATTGCCAGATAATTTTGGCTACTTTACCTGGCGCAATATGCTGGAGCATCGGTAAACTCTTTTTCAAGAAGATAAGCTTCCAGTTAGATTTACGGGGATGCGATGCCGGACGCCCAATATTTTTTCCGTCACCTTGAATTACGACAGCGGGTTTCATATAAATACCGATTGGTTTTTAAAAAATATTTATAGCGAATACTGATCGATGAGTTGGGTTAAAAATTGGCTCATACTGACGAAGGAATCTCTATCGCCTTCTACCCTTGATACCATGATTGCCCCTTCAATAGCTCCGTAGTAGAGCATCACAAAGCCGTCTACGTCTAAATCTTCACGTAGCTGCTTCTCTAAAATACCTCGGTGTATAATCTGCCGGAGGGAATCTTTAATCTTGGTTATCAGTCGGACGACCTTGGTGCGCAATAAGGGATTATTATCATCAGCCTCTACTGCCAAGTTTAATACCGGACACCCACCTGGAATTGGCGGATTCAGAACATACTTCTCATAATACTGCAACACTGCCTTAAGCTTTAGCGGAGCAGTGGATGCTTCTCGAATACATTCTCTTACCCTACCTAAAATGATTTCTACGGCATGGTTAAACGCCGCTGCTGCCACCTCTTCTTTGTTACTAAAGTTAGCGTAGATTGCTCCTTTGGTTACTCCAGTGGCCTCCGTAATATCAGATAAAGATGTCGCCTGATACCCTTTGGTATTGAATAAGGCGAGTGATTCATTGATAATTAACTTACGAGTGATTTCGGGATTTCTCATAATATGAGCACAAAGATACCGATCGGTATCTTAATATCAAAACAATGTGAGTTAATCCTTTTCAGCAGCCGTCAGTCCCCAACATGTCAGTCAAAAAGTAAGGGTTACTGTAAAGTTCAGTAACCCTTCTTAGCTGGAGGTAACTTAGCTAGTAACTATTCTTTGATGAAACTCGACTTTCTTCCATTTATATCAAGAATATACATTCCGGGTTGGAAACTGGTTACATCGATACGATTCTGACTTTTTACGATCTCCTTTTCCTGCCCTAATACAGTCAGAACGCGGATTGTGGCATCAGCTTCTACTCCTTTCACTATCAGGTAATCGCTAGTTGGATTGGGATATACTGAAAAAGGTTCGGCAAGGTCATCAGGCGATGAAACTGTCTCTTTTATTCCACTAGCTCGCCGAGCGTTATTTCCGCAAGGCGGGGCAGTGCTGGAGTTACTGAAGTAAATTGCAAAGTCATCGGTTTTAGAAACCATTACAAAGTTACTACCATCCAGAGTTACCCAATAGGAACCATCTAACCCCGGAAAGCCTGAGTTGGTAAACGTAACCGATGGGGAACTTGCCGCAAATGTATTAGATGAGTTCTGCCGAAGATCATTCCACCAGTCGGGAATACCATTGTTGGTTTGAAACGCCATTTCCCAAAGACCATTACCCCATGACTCATTCGCCCAATTGATCCTCAACTCGGCAATATTGGAGAGGTTAGGCCCTCCCTCACCCAGTACATATACATTCCTATAAGTTTTGCTGACCGAGGGTAAACTATTACGCGATGGGGTATTAAAATTACAGGTTGTAGTTCCTCCCCCCCCACTACCGTTTTTCTGGACAGTAAGTGTGAACAAAGCCTCACCAGTGCCCCCATCGTTATCAGTAGCTACTGCTCTAAATACGTAAGTGCCTGACGATAAACCGTTCAACTCTTCGGGGTTGGGTGAACCACCGTGTCCCCAAGTGTAGGGTGCCCTTCTTTCAATCCGAATTAACCCATCATCGATATAAAGTGCGACCGTGGCAATGCTCCCATCAGTATCGCTAGCTCGTACTTCAATATCAAGATCATACCCTTCTTGCAAAGTAAGGTCTCCCGAGGGAGAAATAAACGACACCGTTGGCGCACTATTCTCGCCTCCTCCCCCGGGATTGTCTGACCAATTTTGGATGATGCCTTTAACTAGTCTCCCAGAAGGAGTCAACTGATTACTGGTTAATCCACTTACACCCTTGCCAGGTTGCACAATACACGAACTTTCTGCCTTATCGGCGACGGTCCAGTTGGCATGACTAATATTTTTTTCACGCAAGAAATCCATCCACCGCTGGGTTTCAGCTTCGGCTATCGCCCCATCTCCTGAAGCACTTACTGATCCCCATTCGGTCACAAACAAGGCAATGCCGTTGTTCATGGCTTGAGTAGCTTTGTCGCGTAATTCCTGGCGGTGTGTTCCGGCGTAAAAGTGTAAAGTATAGGCAGTGTTATTATCACTCAAAGGGTTATTAGAGGCAACATCCACCCGCTGAGAGTAGAACGGGGTACCGACGATAATTAGATTATCCGGGTCTTCAGAACGAATGGCGGCAGTGACTGCTTGGGCGTATGTCTTAATTTCTGACCAAGACTGGTTGATTGGCTCGTTGTAGATCTCATAGATGATATTGGGACGATTGCCGTAAAGTCGAGCCATTTTACGGAAAAAGCTAACGGCCTCTGATTGGTACCTTTCAGCTTCGTGGCTGTGCCAATCAACGATTACGTAGATGCCTTTGGCAATTGCTGCATCAATAACTTTACGGATTTTAGCCTCTTGCTGCTGGGGGTTGTCGATGTATCCCGTACCGCCATCCCAGGTTTCTTTTACTCCCATCGCCGCCCGAACGATAGAACTGTTCCAATCGTCGGCTAAGTGATTAACGGTGGTGCTATTGTAATAGTCGGCTACATCGCCCGCATTGCTCCAGAAGAGACTATTCCCTGCCAAGCTAACAGGATCACCGTTTTTATCAACAATCTGATTGCCCTGCACTCGAAGTCTGCCGTATTGCCCAACAACTGATTGAGCACTGATGTCAGAAAAAGAGATGAGTAGCCCTAATAGGATAAACCATAACACAGTAACTTTAGAACTAAAAAAGAGATAATTATTCTTCATGATGAGAATGTTTAATAGGTTGATGATTACATAAAATGCCCCTTAAGAGGGAATTAACTGAGGATCACCCATTACTGATATGCCATTTATGCAGGCATACCACGACTATCCCAGCAGTATTGACTATAGAGTCTATACTGTGGCTCGAGAAATACAATAAGCGGAAATGTGAACTTACCTTACTGAAGATGATCTACACTGCTTTAACAGTAGACCTACAAAGTAAAACTTACCTAATATAGAATGTCCCGGACGGGACGCTAGCGATTTTATTTGCTACACCAAACGGCGTTGATTAGCAATAAGCGAAGGATAAACGAATATAGCTATTAGTTTTTTCTTTCCAAAAAGAGATGCTTACACGACACAAGCTGGGTCATAGTCTAATACTAGACTTTTAGCTGAGGCGTAGAAAAAGATAATGAGAGTTTATGCAAGCGTCTCAGAAACCATCAGGAGTATTTCATGACTAGCCAGAGCACTATGTATACCAGAACCGGAGAACCGAACCCGGCGATACCAGCAACTACAAAAAGAACCCGGATAAGCGTAGCATCCCAACCAAAATGGTCAGCTAAGCCACCGCAAACGCCAGCAATGATTTTATTATGATAGGATAAAGCGAGTTTTGCCATGATTAGATAGTTTTTACTATCATATACGGCAAAACTACGAACTAATGTTGCACTGTGTCTAAACAGCTACCTCTTCCCGATACTGCTGGTACACCGAAGTGATACCTTCACGTAAGCTGATTTTGTGTTTCC
Organism: uncultured Flammeovirgaceae bacterium; assembly: GCA_937883755.1. Taxonomy (GTDB): domain Bacteria; phylum Bacteroidota; class Bacteroidia; order Cytophagales; family Cyclobacteriaceae; genus Tunicatimonas. The sequence continues at coordinate 84,272 of CAKZYA010000047.1, forward strand.
AGCCGTAGCTGTGGAGCTTGCTTACATCCATGAGTTTACGGGGAGTGCCGTCGGGTTTGGAAGTATCGTGGGTTAGCTCACCTTCAAAACCAACAATGTCTTTGATGAGCAGGGCTAAATCTTTGATGGCAATATCTTCACCCGTGCCGATGTTTACCAATTCGGGTTCGCTGTAGTGTTCCATCAGGTAAACGCAAGCTTCCGCTAGATCATCTACGTGCAAAAATTCCCGCTTCGGGCTGCCTGTTCCCCAAATCTCCACATTCTCAGCCTTACTTTCCTTCGCCTCATGAAACTTCCTAATTAATGCGGGCAGTACGTGAGAGTTATTGAGGTCGTAATTATCGTTGGGGCCGTACAAGTTAGTCGGCATGGTAGAGATAAAATCGCAACCGTACTGGGCACGGTAGTTCTCGCACATTTTGATTCCGGCAATCTTGGCAATAGCGTATGGTTCATTAGTTGGCTCGAGCAATCCAGTAAGTAAGTATTCCTCCTTTAGTGGTTGCGGAGCCATTTTAGGGTAGATACAGGAAGAACCCAGAAACTGTAACTTCTTCACTCCCTGTACGTAGCTCTGATGAATCACATTATTCTGGATCATCAGATTATCGTACAAAAACTCACCCCGATAGGTATTATTCGCGTGAATCCCCCCGACCTTAGCCGCTGCTAGAAATACATAATCTGGTTTTTCTTCGGCAAAAAAGTTGGCGACAGCTTGCTGATTACGTAGGTCCAGTTCTGCTGAACGACGAGTAACAAAGTTTTGGTAGCCTTTGCCCTGTAAGTTCCGCATAATAGCGGAGCCGACCATCCCCCGATGGCCGGCAATATAAATTTTAGCTTCTTTCTCCACTGTGAACTCTATTTAGATCTGATTGTGCTTATTCGTGATAGTTGAATACTTTGTGACCACCTTTCAGTAAGAATTTATCCCGCTTGAATAGTTCAATATCGGCCTGAATCATATCTTCTACTAAGCCTTTCAGGTCAAACTCTAGCTCCCAACCAAGTTGTTCTTTGGCTTTGGTAGGGTCACCGATGAGTAATTCTACCTCGGTAGGACGGTAGTACGTAGGGTCTACTTGAACAACCACTTTACCTTCAGGTAACTGATAATCGGGGTTAGAGCAACGAACTACTTTACCCATTTCATTTTCCGCCATTCCTTCAAACGCCAGTTCAATTCCTAGTTCGGCGAACGACATTTTTACAAAGTCACGCACGGTGGTAGTCATTCCCGTAGCGATTACGTAATCCTCAGGTATTTCCTGCTGAAGAATCAACCACATGGCTTGCACATAATCTTTAGCGTGACCCCAGTCGCGTTTAGCGTCCAGGTTTCCTAAGTAGCAGCAATCCTGCAAGCCGAGAGCAATTCGGGCGGCTGCTCGGGTGATCTTACGAGTTACGAATGTTTCACCACGGAGCGGAGATTCGTGGTTAAAGAGGATTCCGTTGACCGCGTACATGTCGTAGGCTTCGCGGTAGTTTACCGTAATCCAGTAGCCGTACATTTTAGCCACAGCGTAAGGTGAGCGAGGATAAAACGGCGTCTTCTCACTCTGAGGTACTTCCTGCACTAATCCGTATAACTCAGAAGTAGAGGCTTGGTAAATCTTCGTTTTCTTCTCTAATCCCAAAATTCGCACCGCTTCTAAGATACGAAGTGTCCCTAGACCATCTACGTTAGCCGTATATTCCGGTGTATCAAAGCTCACCTTTACGTGCGACATTGCCCCCAAATTGTAAATTTCATCGGGCTGCACTTCCTGCACAATCCGAATGATATTCGTAGAATCCGTCAAATCCCCGTAATGAAGCTTTAGACGAAGATCCTTTTCGTGTGGGTCTTGATACAGATGATCAATCCGGTCGGTATTAAACAATGAAGTACGGCGCTTGATACCGTGTACTTCGTAGCCTTTTTCCAACAGGAATTCAGTAAGGTAGGCGCCGTCCTGTCCGGTCACGCCAGTGATAAGTGCCTTTTTCATAATTCTATACGTAAACGGTTAAACCTTTTGCTTTAATATCGTTGAGGAATTTTTTTACCATTTGCTCTTCATCTTTGCTACAAATCATCAGAGCATCATCGGTCATTATTACTATATAATTCTCTAACCCCTGCACTACTCCAATTTTATCTTTGGGAACTTTGATAAAGGAATTGCTCGTACCGTAGGTCATCACCTCACCTAATAAGCTATTTCCATAATCGTCCTTTTTCTGTTCACCATCAATTGATTTCCAGGTTCCTAAATCCGTCCAGCCAATATCAGCGGGCATCACGTAGACGTTATCTGCTTTTTCCAGAATGCCGTAGTCAATCGAGATATTGATACAGTCACTGTATGTTTTCTTGACAAATTCCGCTTCTTGATCCGTGTAATATGTCTCACTGCCTCCCGCAAAAAGATCATTTACCTCGGGCAGATTTTGCTCGTAGCTCTTCTGAATAGCCGCCCGACTCCAGACGAAAATACCGGAGTTCCAAACAAAGTTGCCTTGCTTCAGAAACTCTTCAGCCGTAGCCCGATCCGGTTTTTCTTTGAAAGCAGCTACCTTGTGTACTCCCTCGTTAGTTTCCTTCTCATACTCAATGTAACCGTATCCGGTATCAGGGCGGGTGGGCTGAATGCCGAACGTTATCAGATAATCATTCTGACTGGCAATATCTAGTGCCTGGGTTGCCAAACGCACAAATTCATCCTCCTTCACAATGAGGTGATCAGCGGGAGAGACGATCAGGTTAGCATCCGGATTTTTCTGAGCGATCTTATGAAAAGCGTAGGCCACGCAGGGTGCTGTATTTCGTAAATCAGGTTCCAGCAGAATCTGATCATCAGTCATCTCCGGTAGTTGCTCCTTAATTAACCCGTAGTAATCTTGGTTAGAGATGATATAAATATTTTCGGTAGGGCAAATTTTCTGAAGGCGGCGAAAGGTAGATTGTAGTAGTGATTCACCAATCCCAATCACATCGTGGAACTGCTTGGGGAACTGCTGTCGACTGACTGGCCACAGACGAGTGCCAACCCCACCTGCCATGATTAACGCAAAATTATTATTCATTTATTCAATTTTTTCTTCAAAAAGTTAAATTTTATGCAAAAGTAATGGGTATTACTCAAAATTAAAAATCAACTCTTAGGAAGTACAAGGAAGCTGCCATTTCTTAATGATTCCTTATTATAGGTGAATAACTCTGGGCCAGTGCCTTGCAGAACTTTTCCTCCGGCACCTTCTACTACGGCTTGCCCAGCAGCAGTGTCCCACTCCATTGTCGGACCGTGACGATAGTAGATATCGGCTTTTCCTTCGGCTACCATACAAAACTTGAGTGAGCTACCGCGAGCCATACTTTCGGTAACGCCGTACTCATTCAAAATAGCTTCTTCTTCTTCGGAAGCATGGCTACTGCTACGCACCGCTACTCGGTTTTCGGCTTGATGTCTTACGCTTAACGAATAAGGCTCGCCCAATGACTCTCGCTTGAATGTTCCAGCATCAACATCAGACGCGTAGCCTTCTTGAGAGGCATAGTATAATTCCTCGGTAACTGGAGTATAGATAACGCCCACCACTGGATGGTGATTGTGAACTAGAGCGATATTAACCGTGAACTGCCCATTGCGCTTAATAAATTCTTTGGTACCGTCTAGCGGATCAACCAGCCAAAAGGGATTCCAATCTTTCCGCTCTTCGTAGGCAATGTCTTTTCCTTCTTCGGAGATAATCGGAATGTCTGGAAAGAATTCTTTGAGCCCCGCAACGATAATTTCGTGCGAAGCCTTGTCGGCTAAGGTAAGTGGCGAGTCATCGTCTTTGAAGTTAACTACCTGTGAGAAATCGCTGTCATGGTAGATTTCCAGGATTTTTTCGCCAGCCGCGATCGCAATGTCAAGCAAAGGGGTAACTTGAACTGAGACGTTCATACTGTTGTGGTTTAGTTCGTTTACTGAGGTGTAAAACTAATTGATTTGATGCAATAAAAAAGCGTATATTGGCAGCGTTCGTTACATGGATAAATGCTTGATTCTATGGAAGATAATCGTGTTCGCATTCGTTTGGCCTGGAATAACTGCGAATTTGAACTGGAAGGCTCTCAGCAATATGTAGACACTTATTCGGAAACTATTAAGGCATTTACCGATATTTTAAAGGCTTCGGGCAGCGGACAAGCTGAAAAAAATACCCCGTCCAAAGGCCAGCAAATATCCATCTTTGAGCAATCTCAACCTAAGAAGGCTACAGTAAGAACCAACTCAGAAGGACTGGAAATTCCATCGTCATTCGGTGAATTGTACTATAAGGCTCCCAAGAGCATTAACAAAACTGATATTGTGCTACTCGCCAGCTACTTTATACAATCGCAGAATAATGAAAATACGTTCACCACTCGGGAAGTAAATAAACTATTGCGCGACCACGGTATTGACCTGACCAATACGGCTCACTTTAATAAGCTAAATCAGGACTATAAAAAGGTATTCAAAATGCGCCAGGGTCAGTATAAGGTAAGCGAAGAAGGCGTAAAGCATCTCACCGAAATACTGCGGTAGCATTTTGGTGCTATGACTTTAGGCACCTGAAGCACCTAGCCGATCATCAACCCCTATTCCAAACAAGGCAAAGTCGTATTTTACCGGATCAGCCGGGTCAAATTTTTTCAGGTTTTCAGTAAGTTCCAAGGCGGTACGCCAATCAGTTTGCTTTCGGGTGATTAAACCTAGTTGACGAGCCACCCGGTCTACGTGAACATCGCAGGGGCAAACCAGTTGGCTAGGGCGAATTTTACACCAGATACCAAAGTCTACTCCCCGATCATCCTGTCGCACCATCCACCGCAGAAACATATTCAGGCGTTTACAGGCTGAATTTCGCTCTGGTGTGGCAATATGCTTACGAGTTCGGGATGGATAATCAGGCAGACTAAAAAATAGTCGATGGAAGTGAGCCAATCCGGCTTCTACTGTGATAGCTTCTTCCGTCATTCCTTCGCAAAATGCCTCTTCTAATGAATTATGTTTCTGGTAGAAATCTCGAAAAAAAGCGATAAAGTAAAGAGCATCGGTAGCATTGAAGGTGCGATGCTTGAAGTTTAGAAAAGGTTTGAGCTCGTCTTCCTGATGATTCAGAACAAAGTCGTAGGGAGAATAATCCATGTAAGAAAAAAACTCCTGACACTTGTTGATGATCGTTTTTCGTTGGCCCCAGGCCAGCACGGCAGCTACAAAGCCGCTAATCTCAATATCCTGTTTCTTCTGATACCGATGAGGAATGCTGATGGGATCAGACTCAATAAAATTTGGCTGGTTGTAGCGATCGGCTTGCTCATCTAAAAAATCGCGTAATTCAGCAAAATTACGCATGAAGCAATCGCTCCTGCGTTAGCCGAAGCTCAAAAGTCTCGCCCTCATCTTGCCAACGCACAATAATGCCCCGGCCCGATTCTTCAACGCTCCAGCTAAATGATTTTATGGTCTCAATATATTTTAGCTGTCCAGTTTTCAAGTTCAAAAAGACCAAATCAAAGTCAGGTAATTCTTTAGGGATGATGGTGTTGAATTTTTGCAGCAGAACCCCGTCGAAACAAGGATACTTAAAATCGCCGAAAAAGCCTTTCGCCAGCGATTCTACGTTGTTTGGCATTGCCCGCAGTTTGTAGTAGGCAGGGCCAAACATGATTTCTTCTTTGAGTAACCGCTCCAGTTGAAAATTATCTGTGCTGAAGAACGACTGCCAATTGGGTGCTACCGGCTTATCAGCAGCCTTGCCCTGACCAGGAAAGATTTTATAGTACAGCGATGTAAGTAGCCACGATAACGTAGAGAATACCCAGACCAATCCTACAAACAGCAGCGAAAACGCCATGATTATTGGGTAGAAAACAGAAAAAATCCCTGTCCAGAGATAATTGAGAAATTTCTTAGAAGAAGTTTGCTTTGGCGACATATGCAGATTGGATGGTTAAATAAGGCGTTAGTTGTATGATAATAGGATGTTGATGTCCTAAACTAATACCTTTTCGGATAAATAGTTTACGTATTGGTATACAAATATTTAACCCAATAAATTCCGGGATGGTTTGATAGTTATCATCTTAGTTGAAAATGGATATGATCGCCGTGGCGCACGGCTTGACATCCATGAAATCGTATTTTTTCGCTCGTTAAGTTCAGGCGATTCTTCAAGTGAGGCTCAATGAAGATTTTACCTACCAACCTTTGACTTGCTATTAAGTTGACCAATTCCCTAGTTCCTCGCTCCGAGAAAGATACTTCTTCATTAATGCTGCCAAAAGTCAAATATTTAGGCAAATCGTACTGCCAGTAGCCCTGATTCTTACAATCAGTAATTTGATCATACTCACTATTCATTGGCTCTTCGTAAATACCGTAGCCACTTACCGAAACTTTTTTATTAGTCAATTGACCATCCGGATTTTTGTACACAAAAGAAATATCTATTTTACCTCCATCATCGTGACTTAGGTGAGGAAGAAGTGGGAAGCCATCAAAAAAGGGAAAGTTAGCATCCAGATAAATCAGTTTGATTCCAGGATTTTGTTTTTCAAAAACAGTCGCTATGTTCTGAATAACTTGGTTTAACTCTAGTCTGACGTAATTCCGATTAGTGAGTCCATAGAATAAAGAATGAGCTTGTACTAATTCAGAATTCTTGATTTTTTCTCGTCCAAAGAGTGGAGCAATACTCAGAATTATCAAGTAAGTGGCTAAAAGGTAAAAGACAGAGAAAGTGATTATTCTCTTTAAAGATCTCCGTTTTGCTTGTTTACGAGTAACAAAGGCAGAGACCAGATAAATTACCCCCCCGATCTGGATTAGAATCGTCAAAACAGAAAATACGATAAGGCTCCAGACTACATTTATCAGATTCTTCACACTAAAGTTTACTGCCAATTACTCCACATACGTAATCTCTACCGGAAAGCGTTGGTTGATGCCACCGAGTTTATCGTAGGCAGATTGGGTGAGACGGATTTCTAATTTGTTGTTAACCCCAGTGTCGGGTAGCTTACCGACTACCCGAACAAAGATACTCATATCGTTCATCTCATTACGAACTCGTAAAATAGTACCGACTGGAGCGCTACGGTGCAGGGCTAAGTATTTTTTGGTATTTAGCTTTCCTTCAATAACCGAGGCAAAACCATTGCTAGAGACTTTTTTGTAGGAAGCAATAGTCTCTTCTTCCTCCTGACGAATACGCTCGTAGCGTTCTCGCTCCCGGCGCAAGGCTTCCGAACGACTGATTCGGCGAGTGGGTGTTGGAGCTGTACTAGCAGTTGGTTCTACTTTTACTTCGGGTATCGGTACCAGATTTTTCTCGCGAATTGCTAGTATCTGACCTAGCTTTATGCTTTCGGTCTCCAGTTCGTTACTCTCCATAAGCGTAGCTACTGGAACTTGATAAGCCCGGGCAATGGCGTACAATGTTTCTCCTTCCTGCACCTGGTGGGTAATATAACGAGTAGTATCTACAGCGGCTACCGGAGGCTGCGGCTGATAAATCACAATCAATTGGTTGATTTTCAGCGGTTCTAACCCTAGAGCATTCCAAGTTTTAATCTGGTCGGTGGTAACTTCATACTGTTTAGCGAGGCGATAGAGAGTCTCTCCTTCCTGCACTGTGTGCAATGTCTTTTCTCCTCGACTCAAATCGGGAAATAACGGAGCTCGCAGCGTATCACCTATTGAGAGGCTACTCACGTCTTTTTCCGGATTAGCATCTTTAATCTCCTGAATAGATACACTGTACTGACGGGAAAGCGAAAATAGGGTCTCGCCCTGATCTACCTGATGCAATACGTAGGTTTCGCCATTACGCCGCTCCAGTCCTATAGAGTCTACAGAAAATGAAGTGGCATAAGTAGTCAGCGATGATAGTAAAGCTATTCCCATAAAAACTCCTTTACCTCCTTTTAAAAGAAAGAAAGCTGCTACTTTAACCAGGTAGTTAGGGTAATTCATAACTCACTAATCGGGTTTTATTTTCAACAACAATAAGCTGATTCTGAACAACGAAAAATGTGCCTAAACCAGGCTGAGGCACCGATTTTTCCAAATACATATGCAATAAAATCTCTCCTACCTGATTAACAATAAGCAAATAGTTCGCCAATTCCCCTTTCTGCTTGGTTGACACATAGTACGCTATTCCGATATAGTTTTCGCATTCTAGGTACTCACATCCTCCCACGGGCTTATCCAAGCCCAACGATATTATAAAGTTAGCTACTGTAGTGAAATACAGCTGATCTTCTGCATAAAAAAACGGTTGCCGCATACCATTATTCTGTTTTTTCACACTTTTTTGTTTATCAGCTTCACCACTTGCTACCGAGCTATAATTTGAGGATTGAATCACTTTCTGTGTAGCAATTTCTACCAAATAGTACGACTTTTTTTCAGGATTGTGGGTATCAGTAAATGCCTGAAATACCAGATATTGATCGTCAGCACTGTGTAGAGTAATCCACCCGTTTGGAGTAGCCAACGTGAAATCTTTCCAAAGTAGCTGACCGGAAGTAAGATCAACGGCAGCGAAATGCGGCTGCTTATCTTCTGTCCGGCGTAATTCTAGAAAAAGTCGCGTACCCGCTGCGTCTATTACGGTTTTCCAAACTGATGCCTGGAAAGAGAATGAAAACGCTGATCTTAACTTTTTCGGCAAGACTGTGGTTTTTTACGTATACTAGTTAGAGCTGTCTGACCGGATAAAGATAGGAAGGAATGGCTAACAATTTATCCTTATCAAAAAAGAGAGTTATGCCGAAAAAATACTATACACTTTACATTTTAATTGGCTGGATATTTTTTGCCTGGTCTATTCATCACGCCGTAGGTCAGTCTTCCAATAAAACCCAGGTAATGGTAATGGAGATTCAATCTGAGATTGATGCTCGTACCAGCCATTACGTAGACTTAGCACTGGAGGAAGCTGAGAATCTGGAAGCCGATTACATTGTGATTGATATGGATACTTACGGTGGAGCACTGTACGATGCTGACGAAATCCGCACCCGTATGTTGGAGTACGAAAAACCTGTGTACGTTTTTATCAACAAAGATGCGGCTTCGGCTGGAGCACTGATCTCTATTGCCTGCGATAGCATTTATATGGCTCCTGGAGCCAGCATTGGGGCTGCTACGGTAGTCAACGGCGGGACAGGTGAGGCGGCTCCCGACAAGTATCAATCGTATATGCGCGGCATTATGCGCTCTACTGCCGAGGCCAACGGTCGCGATCCGCAAATTGCCGAGGCAATGGTAGATGAAACTCTAGAAATAGATAGTATTTCAGAGGCGGGTGAGGTAATTACTTTTTCTACTTCCGAAGCTATTCAGTACGGCTACTGCGAAGCTCAGGTGAGCAGTATTGAGGAACTGTTGGCAAGAGCCGGAGTGGAAGATTACGATCTAACCGTTTTTCAAACCAGCACCGTTGACAAAGCGGTATCCTTCTTCCTCAATCCATTTATCAGCGGGCTACTCATTCTGATTATGATTGGTGGCTTGTACTTCGAGTTACAGACTCCCGGCGTGGGCTTTCCAATCCTGGCATCGTTTGTTGCTTTAGTTCTGTACCTCACGCCCTACTATCTCAACGGTTTGGCAGCCAACTGGGAGATTGCCGCTCTCATTTTAGGTGTAGCCCTTATTGCGTTAGAAGTTTTAGTCATCCCGGGTTTCGGTGTAGCGGGTATTGGAGGCATTACACTAGTCATCGGCTCGCTCATGCTAATTATGCTTAACAATAATAATTTCGACTTTTTCTTTGTCGATTTCGAGGAAATTACCCAAGCACTGGTCACTATTCTAGCTGGGTTTTTCGGGGCAATTTTACTTATGTTCTTCGGAGGGGTGCGTCTCACAAATAGTGCGTTTTTCAAGCGAGTCGCTTTGCAAGGTACCCAAGCCAGTACTGAAGGTTATACGGCCAACTTTAAGGTCGGTTCGTTTTTAGGCAAAGAGGGAGAAGCCTACACCATACTACGCCCCAGCGGAAAAATTCTGATCGATGAAGAACTGCTCGATGCCTACACCCGAGGCGATTACATTGACCAGGGCGAAAAAGTGATTGTGGTGAGCGATGAAGGCTCATCGTTACGAGTAAAATTAGCTAAAGATATATAACCTAAAGCGTAAATTACTGTATTTAGGTATTTGTACGATTACCGCGCCCGTGTACTCATGAATAACTTTGAAAACCGCACCGCAGCGGCTTAAACATCATTCCAAAATAGATTGAAGTCCTAAACACTTAAACAATGGCTCAACCTCCTTGTGAACATTTTGATTCAAATTCTTTGAAAACTGCTAATGAGTACGTGTGCGAAGAATGTGTGAAAACTGGCGATTCCTGGGTGCATTTACGCACCTGCCAAACCTGCGGAAAAACCCACTGCTGCGATAGCTCTCCCAATAAACATGCTACCAAACACTTCCATGCTTCTCATCATCCGGTAGTTATCTCGGCCGAACCAGGAGAAAAGTGGGCTTGGTGTTACCAAGATGAGCAGTTTATGCGCTACGGTAAAGTCGATTAGAGAATATAGTAGATCACATACATTTGTCCAGAGAAGAGCTTATTCTTAAACAAATCACAATTGTAAAATCAGCTAAAGTATTATAAGGTTAGTAGGTCATAGTCGTAGTATGGGTTATGTAATATACAGCAACTAGTTGCGTTCACTCACGCCTCTGATAACAATAAACAAAGTACAATTTAAACAGTAAATTAAACAAACAAGTCATACCAGTTTTGATAATTTTGACAACTATTTTAAACTATCAACTCTTAACATTTTTCGGTAATGAAGATTTTTAACTCTATTGTTAGAACCCCACTATTATCTTTGTTGGTAACACTCAGTTTTCTTTTCACTTCCTGTAATGAAGACGATGACGCTGGAACTACCCCAATAGGGCCATTTTTTAGCTACCAACTATCCCCTCTCAACGATTCTCAAATCAGTGCCTTTATCAGGTTCGTTGAGAATGATGATAATTCCATTGAAGCCACCTTATTTCTAGCAAGAGCAGAAAACGGTAACACTTATCCTTCTCATATTCACGCTAACTCCGTGTTGGAGGGGGGGGATATAGTAATTTCTCTAGAGTCGGTAACGGTATCAGGTACTACTGGTCAAAGCACTACCACCATTACGCAAACCGATGCAGGCACGGCTATTACTTTTGAAGAGTTGATGAATTTTGATGGGCATATTAATTTACACCGTAGCCCCAATGATCTTACAGTGATAGCTCAGTCAGACATTGGAGGAAATGAATTAACCGGAACTTCTCAAGAATATGCTCTAGCTCTGCGCGACAATTCTGGAACCACGGGTTCACTACTATTGGAGCAGCGTAAAAGCGGTGCAACCCTGGCCACATTAACGTTGGATAGTGTACAGAACCTCACTGATGGTGCTAGTCACCCGGCGCATATTCATAATAACAATGCCGTGGAAGGTGGGGGAATTGCGGTGAGTTTTACTCCAGTGAGTGGAACTACTGGAACTAGCTTAACCCACATTGAAGCTCTCGATGATGGTTCGGCTATCACCTACGAGCAACTACTCGATTTTGATGGCTACGTGAACGTACACGAAAGTGCTGAAAATTTAGCAATTCTGATTGTACAAGGTGATATTGGAGCAAATGAACTTACCGATGATCAGGTAACTTATCCACTGATAGAGCGAGCGGTAACGGGTATCAAGGGAGAAGCTGTTTTCCAGAAGCGTAAGAATGGCGAAACTTTAGCAACTATTTCGTTAGAAGGAACACCCGAAGGTGGTGAGCATCCCGCGCATATTCATTTCAACACTGCGATTGAGGGAGGTGGAATTGCATTCTCTTTCTCCCCGGTGAACGGCACTACGGGTATGAGCGTGGCTAATATCACTGCTCTTGATGATGCAACTCCCATTACTTACGATGAGTTGCTAGAGTATAATGGTTACATCAATGTACACCTAAGTGCCGATAATTTAGCAACAATTGTAGCTCAGGGCGATATCGGGCAGAATGCACTAACGGGAGAGTCAATAACTTATACATTAGATTCACTGGCAATTCCTAGCATCAAGGGAGAAGCGATCTTTTCCCAACGGAACAATGGTACCATATTGGTAGAGTTAAAGTTAGACAATACTCCCGATGGCGGAGATCATCCCGCTCA
>CAKZYA010000048.1 GCA_937883755.1 uncultured Flammeovirgaceae bacterium
ACATCTTCTGCATTCACGTTTGGATCAAGCAACTAGTAAAACTTTAAATCGCTTCATTGAGTATTCCTTAACTAAGTGTTTATGTCTTCACCTTCTCCTCACTATATTTTAGCCCACGGTCTGAATGTGCAGCCAACTGTAATGCAGTCGTTAGCTGACGAATTGGGGTGGCTCCAAGACCATAGATCGGTCATTCAACTACCTGGTCATGATGAAGGAGAAGAGCTATCGCGAGATGCGGCTAATCGTTGGCTAGAGAGTTTTCGCGAACAGTACCAAGCGGCGCAACAGCATCATGCTGAAGTCATTTATCTGGGTTATTCACTAGGAGGTTTACTGATGACGTATTTATTGGGAAAAGGGGAAGTAGTAGCACCGCGCAAACAGATACTACTAGCACCCGCTCTGGCATTCCAGCAGTGGACAAGAATCCCTACGATGATTCCGAAAGAAACCTTTGATCAAGTGACGATTCCTTCGTTTACCCCTAAAAACTATAAAGCCCAACTTGGGGTATCGCTAGGGGCGTATAAAGTCTTATTTTCCATTAGTCGCGAGTTAGATAGTATGGAAACCTCTCGCTTTAATGTACCTACATTGGTTATTTGCGATCGATGGGATGAGTTGGTGCAACCCCAAGGTCTGCGTAAGTTTATAGAAGTAAAAGAACTTAACAATTGGGAGCTATTGATAGTAGCATCGGGTTTTTGGCAGCGGTGGGGCAAAAAGCATCTACTAATAGCTAAAGAATATCGCTCTACTAATCAGTGGCAACAAATTCGTCAGCAAATACAGACATTCGCTAATGGGTGAGCTACCAAACTACCCTGCTGATTATGGTGCTGCCCGCACTCGTTTTCGGGAGTTAGCTACTGAGAAAGGTTGGAAGCTTTATACATTACCAGTGGATGAAGCTAGTGATTTGTTTATTGATATTGCGCTTTGGCGAGGAAGTAGTGAGAAATTGGTCATTCACAGCTCGGGAGTACACGGAGTAGAAGCCTTTCCTGGATCGGCAGTACAGTGTACTTTTTTGGATACTTGGGTAGTATCACCCAACTTACCTAGTATTGCCTTAATCCATTGCGTAAACCCATTTGGAATGCGCCATTTGCGTCGCTGGAATGCTCAAAACATCGACCTTAACCGAAACTTTTTAGCTTCTTTTGACAACCTACCTACTCATCCTTTATACGATCAGTTATCTCCTTTTTTAAACCCTGGTACTTCTAAGAAATTGGCTTTTTTTAAACTACGTGCACTCAAACTAATTATTAAGTACGGCTTCTCCCAGTTGCAGCAAGCCATTGCCCAAGGGCAGTACTACGATCTTAGAGGACTGTTTTTCGGTGGTGAGCAGCAGGCTGCCGAAACTAGCTTACTATGCTCTTTTTTTCAGCAATACTTAGGTGAATATCAGATAATTCGTGGAATTGACTTTCATACAGGGCTGGGTAAATTTGGTCAGTCTTCCTTCTATCTAGAGTCTACTTCTGAAGAACAAAAGTATCTGGCTGAGTCATTACTAGGACAGTTAGTAATCTTGACTCAGGCAAATAAAGCGCTAAGTTATCAAACCCAGGGTAGTTTGGTAGCCTACTTAAAGCAGTTTTATGCGTCTCATGATTGCTTGATTCTAACGCAGGAAATAGGTACAATGGGCTCAGTGAAAATCTTGCAATATTTACGGGAAGAAAATTACTATTACCAGTATCAAGCCGATAAACGACGAGCATCCGCTATTCGTTTGAGAGATGCGTTTAGTCCCGAAGATGATCAGTGGAAAAGTAAGGCAATACAGGCCGGAATAGAGAGTCTAAGTAGACTTATTGATCACTGTTGCGGATTAAGTTAGGAAGAAACAAAAAAAGCGATACTTTGGTGTATCGCCTTTTCAATGTTGTGTATGTAGCTTAGTGTGGGTCTCAAAGAGAGACCAGAGACTAAAAAATCTAAACTACATGTGCCCTCACTTACTTACACTAAGGCAATTACGCTGCCAACGCTGAAAAATGAGTTTTTTGAAGGTAAAGGATAGTGAAGTGAGAAAAAAAATCCTCAGTTAGTAATGAAGCGTGGGCAATAAGTTACCCAATTCCTGATTCTAATTCCTGCAGCTACTATACACCCAATAATGCTTTTTTTGTGAATAAATTCTTTTTTTAAGAATATTTGCTTATATTGAGAGCAACAAACTGATATAGTCATGAATAAGCACAACAAGTCAAACTCTTTAGAAGAAGTGCGGACTAATCGTACTGAAACAATTGGTACAATTGCCTTTCAATACCTTCACTCAATTAGAGCTAAGAATATATCTCGCTAAGGTATAAAAGAGAACTCGCCATTATCATAGACTCGCATTATCTTGATTGCACGATGTGGCATTGCTTTATTTTTGATATTTATCTCCTTCTTCACCTTATCGGTGATAGAAATTTCTTGAGAAAGCACATCTAGTGCAATGTTTAGCCAAGCATATCTATTTGATAATACTTTTTGCAGTGGCGGTTCATTAATCAATCGTATGCATACCTCCGCTGGAGCAGGTTCTTCAGAAAGAAATGGTTTAACGTGAGAATATACCAACGACAGAGGTTCAGTGGCGTAGTCCATTAGCTCCCATGCCAAATCAGGGATACGATAGACGAACTGATGAATTTGCTCAATCTGGGTGAGCCAGATAGTGTAAGACGGACGGTCAGCAGAGACCTTAGCATATGAAAAAAGTTTTTGACAAGCTTGGTCATTTAAAAAAGGAGTAGCAACGACGTCCTCAGGAGTATTTCTAAGTAATAGCCAAGAAGGAGTGGGCATTCCAAATCAAAATTTATCAAGGGAAGGTAGGTAAAGTTTTACTTCAGTGCCCTGGTTGGGCTTACTTTTAATTTTTAACTCTCCTCCCAACTTCTCAATATTGGACTTTACTATAAACAGTCCTAAACCACTTCCCGAAGAAGTATGGTTACCTCGATAAAACATGTCAAACGCCCGATCCAACACTGCTTTATTCATTCCTGCTCCATTATCCTTTACCATAATGTCAATGCCACCTCGCCATGGTTTAGCATTTATTTTAATATATGGTGTATTATTTCTATATCTATGGTACTTAATGCTATTTTCTACCAAGTTTTGAAAAATTGATCGGAATAATTTCTCGCTGCTGGTGAATCTTACAGATGTATTGGCTTCCAGAGTAATCTCTACTTTTTCGCGATTTGGATAGTTTGATAAGCTATTAATTACATCATAAATACAATCAGCTACATCAAATTTCTGTACATCTAATTTGGTGCGATCGGCAATTCCAATTTCTAGAAGGCCCATCAGGGTAGAGTGAAGCTTGTCGGCACTTTGCTTAATGAGAGAGATATAGTAGTTCAGCGTAGGTAAGTCAGTTTCAGTTTGCTCAATTACCTGAAGAAGCCCTTGCATACTAGCTAATGGCCCCTTTAAGTCGTGCGATACTCGATACACTAGCGTCTTTAACTCATCATTTTTTTGACGTAGTGCATCAGAAGTAAGTTGTATTTGCTTTAGGTCTTTGGCAATGAGTACGTAGCCAATACATTCGCGGTTATTCCGGAGAGTAGATAAAGAAACAGTAACTGGAAGACGACCGGAGCCAGCGGTTTTGAACCTGGTTTCTAGGTTATACACTTGCTCTTTTTTCAATAGAGAATCCTTGAGAGTTTTAATAAACTTTGCTTTTCTTCCATCAAAAAGAGTATCAAGTGGTTGGTTTAGAAAGTGGGACTCAGGTTGAGCTAATAACTCACATACTTTTTGATTTACTTGCTTAATACGCAGATCAGTATCAAAAATAATGAGCATATCAACAATACCCCGCAAAATAGAATTGAGATAGTTACGAGAGATGACAGTGTCCCGCAACTCTTCGCTCAACATATTAACCCCAGAAGCAATAGCATCTATATCATCGAAATTATCTGATACAGGTGCTAAGTGCCGGAAGTTCCCCTCAGCAATTTCCAGTAGTGCCCGATTAATAGCGTCAATGCGTTTATCTCGTTGTTTGGGCATATATTTGAATCTTTTATCGGTGTTGGGCAAGCCAAACTAAGGCTTTAGCTTCAGACTGAAAAGAGTTATGTGGTATAGACGGAGTATATTGATGAAAAATCATTTTTAGGATCATCCGGTCTACTTTATTCGACTCAATAAAAGCAATTGCATTAATATTTTTCAAGCCAAGTTGAGTATCAAATAAAAAATGTCGGGCTGCCTTATCAATACTTTTAATTTTCGCCTCTTTTATAAGCACGGGAAATCGTAAATCTTTAAAAAATCGGATACGATCTTCTACAATAAATTGGGCATCTTCTAGGGTAATATGCAAGAAGGGTCTGTACTGAACGTGAACAATACCGTCAGTGAGGGTCGCCGTACAATATCGATTGATTAACTGCATAGCTAGTCAGCAAACTCTTCAATCCACTCGGTTGCTTCTGTTAAGTTAGTAAAAAACTTAAAAGGGTACTCAGGGCGGTAGAATTTAACGAAAAAATTACCCATCATACGAGTGACTGGATTGTTAAGAATGACAGCTAAAGCTGTTAAGTCACCACCTGCTTCAGAAGAAGAAAAGAATGTTCGCGTGGCTTTATCGACGTGCTTTACAGAAGAGATATCAGCAATGGCTGGAATCTTTTTTCCTCTAGTGATTTCCCTTCTAAAATCTGTAGCACTTTTAGCAATATCTAATGTGATGGTAGGAGTCTTATATTTTCCGTGTAGTACACCATTGTGAAACTGAAAAGTGATATACTCATTTTCGTAAATTTGTTCTTTCATACATCAATAGTACATGAGTACTTCATTAAAAAGAATAATTATTGGGAAAATACTTACGCATGTGAGAGTAGATGTTTTTGCGCTTATTTACCCAAAGCTAATTTGCATAATCTTGTTGAACCACTAACAAGTAAAAAAAACTATCAACAATGGCAAAATCGAAGCATAATCATCTGCTGGATACTATCGGTGATCTAATCCTAAATGCCAAAAAAGAGGGTTTAGTTCACTTATACACAGAGGGGAGCTACTTTAATGGTAGATACATTCAGGTAAAAGGCAAGAAGCTATTTCACTTCGGTACTACTGGTTATCTAGGGTTAGGGCAAGACCAGCGGTTGAAAGATGCAGCCATTGATGCGATTCAGCGGTACGGTACCCAGTTCCCTCTCTCTAAAACCTACGTTTCGTTTGTCATCTATAAAGAGCTAGAAGAAGCAGTACAAAAGATATACAATCGCCCCATTGTAATTACCAAAAATAGCACATTGGCTCATATTGGAGTGATTCCTACGATTGTGCGCGATGAAGATGTGCTCATTCTCGATCAGCAAGTACACGCTAGTGTGCAAAACGCTAGCCAGTTACTAAAAGCGCGGGGTATTCCGGTACAGTTAGTTAAGCATAATGACGTTAACATGCTGGAAGATATGCTGAAGCGGTTGAGGAATAAACACCAGAAAATCTGGTACGCTGCTGACGGGGTATACTCTATGTTTGGTGATGTAGTGCCACTTGATCAGCTGTTGCCTCTAATGGATCGTTACCCTCAGCTTCATTTGTATATTGATGACGTACACGGTATGAGTTGGGCAGGTGAACACGGAGCTGGTTATGTCATGAGTAAGCTTGGAAAGCTCCGGGAGCGTATTGTATTAGTTGGAACACTTAGCAAATCATTTGGAGCCAGCGGTGGCATAGTAGCTTTCGGTGATGATGATCTGTACGAAGCATTTAAAATCTTTGGTGGCCCCCAAACCTTTTCAGCTCAACTAGAGCCACCCAGTGTGGCGGCAGCGCTAGCCTCTGCGAAAATCCATTTGTCTGATGAGATTTATGACCTTCAGCGTGATTTATCGCAAAAAGTAGCATTATGTAATCAGCTCATCCGCCAAACAGATTTACCACTGATTCAGGAAAATGTATGTCCGGTGCATTTTATCGGAGCGGCTCTTCCGGCGGTTTCTTATGAATTTGCCAAACGTTTAATGAACGATGGTTTTTACACAAACGTGGCTACTTTTCCGGTAGTACCCGTAAAAAATACTGGAATTCGGTTTACTATTTCTCGTCATAACCAGCCTGATGAAATTAAGGCACTAGTAGAGGCGATGGAATACCACTATCCTAAAGCGCTGGAAAAAGAAGGGTATTCACTAAATCAGGTGCGGAAGGCATTCAAATTGGCAATTCCAGAAGAGAGTGAAGCCAAGGTACACTCCATTGCTCAGGAAAACCTGAAGCTACAATTATCAAATACCATTAAAGATATCGACCCTGAAGAATGGAATAGTTTGCTAGGTGAGCAAGGGGCTTTTGATTGGAATGCACTTAGTTTCTACGAAGATGTGTTTTCTGACCATGCTGACTCTAAGAATAATTGGGATTTTGTGTATTTACGCATAAAAGACAGTAAAGGTCAGACTGTATTAGCTACGTTTTTCACTGCGGCTCTCTGGAACGATGATGTGTTGGCTGACTCTTCGGTTTCCGAGCAGGCTGAACAAGTGAGAAAGGTAAATCCTGATTACTTAACATCGCGAGTATTATCTATGGGGTCGCTAATCACAGATGGTGAGCATATGTATTTGGATAAAAATCATCCTCAGTACGGTGATGCGCTCAAAATGATGAGTTTAGAGTTAGAATCACTTAAAGAAAAATATCAGTGCAGCACCGTGATTGTCCGGGATATAATGGCAGACGACAAAGAACTAAACCGTTTATTTCATACCCAGGGATATTTACAGGTAGCATTGCCAGAGAGTGCGGTTGTTCAACAGCTTGATTGGAACAGCGAAGAAGAATACCTCGGTCGGCTTTCTCGTAAATCTCGGGCGCACGTGCGAAAAGATGTGCTTAAAACACAATCTTGCTTTGATGTTGAGATAAAAGAAACATTAGAGGCGGAAGAGCTATTTCGTTCTTATCAACTTTACCAGGGAGTGAGTCAGAATAACCTGGCTTTCAATAATGTGGAGTTTCCATTCCGTTTATTCGAGAGTATGAACCACGATCCGAATTGGGAGTTTATCTTATTTCGCCTGAAAGGCAGTTTGCTTGACTCTGAAGACGAATCATTGGTTGGAGTGGCATTTACGTATAAGACCCAACAAAGCTACTGCGGCGTACTGCTAGGCATGGACTATCGGTACTCGCGGGAATACAAGCTCTACAAACATATCTTATATCAGGCTACCATGCGGGCGTGGGCTTTGAATAAGCAACGGATTTACCTGGGAGTGACGGCCGGACAGGAGAAGAAAAAGTACGGTGCAACACTAATACCTAAAGTTGGTTATCTACAAGCACAAGATAATTACAAACTAGAATTGGTGGAATCTATGGTTGGTGTAGCCTAGCAAGGGGTGAGAAAAAGTGACTGGGGTAATTAGCGAAGCAAAATTTTGTGGGAGCTGATCACCCCATTTTTGTTTGCTTTCAGGATGTATATCCCTGGTGGTAATCCTGATAAATCCAGAGAAGTTTTATTTACCAAATTAGTGTATTCTCTTAGCCTCTGTCCGTAGAGATTGAGTACCAGTAGGTAATTCACTTCCCCTTCTATCCAAATTAGCCCATTTGTAGGATTAGGGTAGATTTTTAGTGAAGGCTCAGTAGGTTTAGGCTCCACCGGAATTTGGGGAAGGCTAAGAATAAAATCGGCCTGAGCCCGGTCAAAGCGAGGGTGTATCATAAGGCTGCCTCTCAGATCAGGATTTTGCTCCCAATTACCATTAACGTTAAAGAACATTTTCTCGCTAGTATCGGTGTTTTTATCAAAACCAACGGCAACGAACTGATCACTTTGCTGTTCATAGCCGATATAGAAAGTATCTTGCACTGAAACATAAAAAGGAGTGCCGTCTACGGCTAATTCGTAGGCGGTAAACCCATTGTACGTTGAGGCTGGAATTGAAGAGGCATTTACGGATCGAAGGAGTACTTCATTACCTACTGAATCAGCTAAGCTGCGCCAGACCAGTAACTGAATAGGGGTGCGCTGGTTTTGATCTAAATTAGGAAAATGGATATCAATATGGGTTAGCAAGGCTTCTTGTGGAGCTACAAACTGATAAGCTACTTTTCCGCCTTGCTGATTAATTTCTACTCCGAATTCGGCTTCACCATCATCGTAAGCAAACCAGTCGTCTAGCGCAAAAACTGCTCGGGCAGTATCGTTTATCCGATAATCAATAATATTTTCAAAAATAGTATCGCCCGCTGCAAGAGCAACCTCAGTTTCCAGATATAATGAATCAGCACTAAGGTCGAACTGGCTAATGTCCAGAGGGTTCGCGGTAATGGTACGTCTTTCTAAACCAGTAGGTACAGGGCTAATGGCCGTGGAGTCATTCACGATAACTTGTGTATTACTTACTGTGTCTCTTATAGTTGTAGTGTAACGAATGGGCTGTAACTCTACTCCTAAGTTGAAAAACTCAATTGCGGAAACTCCTAAATACCGATTAGGGTCGGCTCGGAATTGCTCAATTGGAATGGCAGTATATTCCCCAAATAGCGAGGTAGGCGGCTTAGTCAACGCCCGATCGAGATAAGCAGTATTACGTTCAGATCGATTTTGATTGAGATACACGTAGTCAACATTCCAGGTATCAAAAGCTCCAGTAAGGCGGCTAAAAGCCTGAAAGCGAAACTGAAACCGCTCGTGAAAGTAGGCTGGATTGAACACCGGAAAAATTTCTTGAGCAAATTCTCTCGTAGTTAGCGAATCACCCCCATCCTCAATCCAGACCGTACGCCAGGTATTATCATTCTGAAGAAACTGAAGTCGAAGCGAATCGCCAGGGTCAGGAAATTCACCATTGCCCCGTCGCTGCCAATAGAAGCTAAAGAAGACCGAGTTCCGTGCTCCTTCTGGCACCGCCGCCATATTAATAGGGCGAGAAACCAGGCTATCACTAGCATCATCTTCTTCGCCAGTAGTGTAGGGGGTACCATTCAGTTGTACCCCGTCGAAAGAAGCAACGCCAATAGTAGGAGGGTTGATAGCCAAACCAGAATTAATTCGGGTATTTTGGCTACTGGGAAACCACTTTAATGTATCTGGAATGGGAAAGCCCAGACCGGTAAAAATAGGCTGAGAAAAATCGTCCCAGAAAGGTAAGTTAAGCACAGTATCTAAAGCGTTAGCCCGTTCTACACGTGCGGTTGCTTGGGTGGATGTGGGGTTTGAAGAAGGTAGAGGTACTAGACGTAACCCCTTTTGCTGAGCTTCAGCGATCAAGCAGCTTAACAGAAGAAAAACAATGAAGAAAAATGCAAGAATCTGATTCAAAAGAAGGCGAGTAGTTTGAGATAGAACGTAGCTGATTGGTTTAAAGTATCTCCGGTGAGGTATCCTCTTCCTCATCTAAAATACTATTTTCTTGTTCTTCCTGACGGTCTAACCAAATATCTACTTCTTCGCCAATCCGTATTTTTCGTCCGGCTACGGGTCTTTGCTGTACAATAACCAGTCGGTCTTGCGACTGCTGCATTTCATCTTTCGGGTCTCGATCCTCTAGGGTAGGGTCGCGGAATAAGATATTTCCTACTTTTAGTCCAGAGCCTAAAACTACTACTTCGGCTTCTTCTAGCACCAGCCCTTCTAATTCGGGTACTTCCAAAGTTGTGTTACCTAGCCCATCGCCTACCACTAAATCGATTTGAGCACCTTTTGAAATGAATGTTCCAGGTTCGATAGATTCACCATTGTAGTTCTGCTCTATCACTGCATTTTGCGCTAGGTCAGGAACGTACTTGATTTTTCCAATCTCTAAGCCATAACTTTCTAAGAGCAGTGACGCATTTTTTACTGACCCATCAATTAGGCGGGGCATTTTTACCTGGGGAGGATTAACTGCGTTGAGGCTGAGAAATATCTTGCGATTCTCTTTCACTTTTGCTCCCGGAAGCGGATACTGAGTGAGTACCGACATCGGTTGGTATTCTTCGGTATAACCTGAATCGGGAGTTACTTCGTACTTTAAGTTTCGCTTAGTCAGAAATTCGTTGATCTCATCGATATGCAACCCTTCAAGGTCAGGTACAGTTACCGTTTCCCCGTGATTAGTAGTAGAAGGAAGGTAGCTGTTAAAGAATATCAGCACCGCCGCAATAGTAAGTCCGGCCATAATTCCCAAGTGAATGAGTAGACCTTGCCATGAACGAATGGTTAATAGTTTCATGAATTATCAGTGGTTTGAGTATTAATCGATCAGTTGGTCGTTAATAATTTTTTTAATGTCTAGTCCAGCTGCCCTAATTTGCTGCGGAATAATACTTTCGGGTGAACAACCTGGTGTAGTATTCGCTTCAATGAAGTATAGTTCGCTTTCCCGCAAAATATAATCGATCCGGGCTAAACCTCGACACCCAAGCACGGTATAAACCCGTTCGGTTAACCTCTGGCATTTCTGAGTTGTTTCTTCATCCACTCGAGCTGGGGTAATTTCTTCAGATGCGCCCTCATATTTGGCTTGAAAGTCAAAGAAAGCATTTTTGGTCACTATTTCGGTAATGGGCAAAGCGTGTGCCATTTCACCGTCCCAGTAAACACCACAGGTGAGTTCAGTACCAAGAATATATTCTTCAATTAGTACTTCGTGATCGTGCTCAAAGGCTTTTGTAATGGCATTAGCCAAATCGGTGGGTTGGTCTACCTTGCTTGCTCCAAAACTTGAGCCGCCGTTGTTGGGTTTCACAAAGCAGGGAAATTGTAGTTCTTTCGTTAATTCATCAACTGAGTAAGGCAGGTGTTGCCGAAGTACTACGGATTGGGGAGTCGTGATACCGTGGCTCCTCACCAATTGTTTACAGATACTTTTGTTAAAAGTGATAGCACTGGTTACTACATCGCAGCCAGTGTACGGAATGCTTAGTAAGTCAAAGTACCCTTGCACTTTCCCATCTTCGCCGGGTGTGCCGTGAATAATATTGTACACCTGATTAAAGTGGATAGTCTGACCATCCCTCTCCCAGGAAAAGTCAGCGCGGTTAACCGGGTAAGAGTGATTATCATGCTTTACGTACCACTGGTCTTTTTCCATCACCACTAAGTAAGGATTGAACCGACTGGCATCAATACAGTCCATAATCAGCCCGGCGCTTTTCATGGAGATGACGTATTCGCTGGAACTACCTCCGGCTACTACGGCAATATTCTTCTTCATGCTTAGAAAATTTGGCGCAAAGTTACTCCTTTTAGCGAAAGTAAAACGCAAAAATAGGGCTAGGGGTATTGGGTTTAGGTTGAAATGTAATATTCCGTTGCGATTTGTGTTTATGTGTTCGTGTATTCATGTGTGCGCGTAATTTTGAATACCGTGCGACGGTCGCTTTAACACTCTGCACCACAATACTAAAACACTAACCAATAATCTCCATCGCAATTTGTTCTGCTTGCTCAAAAGCAGATTGGTTCAGGTTACCTAGTGCTTCTTTTTTCTCGAAGTAATCGAGTAAGTGGCGGGTGTGGATGTTACCAACTAAATCGGGGCCGGCCATAGGACAACCACCCAGTCCGCTAAGAACCCCATCGTAGTAATGGCAACCGCTTTGGTAAGCGGCATCTATCTTCTCTCGCCAGTCAGTAGATTTGGTATGCAAGTGTAGTCCAAAATCAACTTCCTGATACGCTGGAATAGCGATAGATAGAGCAGTGCTGATGTGCGTGGCCTGACCGATTCCTACTGTATCGGCTAGAGTAATTCGGCGTACTCCAATTAGGTGCAATTGGTCAACCCAGTGCAGCAGCAACTCAGTGTCCCAATTGTCTCCGTAAGGGTTTCCGAAAGCCATGGAAATGTAAGTCACCAACTGCTTATTATGCTTACTACAGATGTTCAGTAATTCTTTTACCAAATCAAAGGAGCGTTCTACAGTAGAATTAATATTCCGTTTTAGAAAGGTGGGGGAAATGGAAAATGGAAAACCTAAATAAGTTATCTCATCGTGCTGGGCAGCATCATTAGCTCCTCGCTGATTGCCAATAATGGCTAATAATTTAGAACTAGAAGGGCTCAGCTCGAGCTGGCTGAGTACCTCGGCTGTATCTCGCATTTGCGGAATGGCTTTGGGTGAGACAAAGCTACCGAAGTCTACTGTATCAAACCCAACTTTCAGGATGGCGTTGATATAGCGCACTTTATCTTCGGTAGGAATAAACGTCTCAATTCCCTGCATCGCATCGCGGGGGCATTCCGTGATTTTGACCATATTTTAAGTTTCTTGAATAGAGGAATGAGTGAATAGTATAATACTATCTAATCACTCATTCTAACGTTCTGTATTGCTAACAACCAATATATCTTGAAATCACCAATCGTTGAATCTCGGAAGTGCCTTCGCCGATTTGCAGGATGCGCTGGTCGCGGTAAAAACGCTCTACATCATACTCACCCATCAAACCGTAGCCTCCGTGAATCTGGACGGCATCGTCCGCTACTTCTTTGGCAATTTCTGAGCAATAGAGTTTTGCCATTGCCGCTTCTTTCCCAAATGGTTTCTGATTGTCCTTCAGCCAGCAGGCTTTATACAGTAGGTTTCTGGCTAGTTCTACCTTGGTAGCCATATCCGCCAACTTAAATGAGATTGCCTGAAACTGAGTAAGTGATCTACCAAACTGTTTGCGTTCTTTAGCGTAGCGCATGGCCATTTCGTAGGCTCCCTGTGCTAACCCTAATCCCATTGCAGCAATAGAAAGTCGCCCAGCATCCAGCGTTTTCAGCATAATTTTAGAGCCTTGTCCGCGTTCACCCAGTAAATTACCTTCGGGTACTTGGCAATTGTCAAAAAATAGTTGAGAGGTGTTGCTAGCTCGCCAGCAAAGCTTATCGTGCATCACCATAGCGTCGAATCCCGGAGTATCACCCTCTACAATAATGGTGGAATATTCTTTCTTACCATCCTTTTCTCCACTTACGGCTTGTACAGTTACGCCAATAGTAATATCGGTTGCTCCGTTAGTAATGAATATTTTAGAGCCATTGATCGTCCAATGTCCGCTTTCTAGTTTTGCAATGGTTTTAGTACCTCGGGAGTCAGAGCCAGCTTCAGCCTCAGTAAGCCCGAAGGCCCAGAGAGCCTCTCCGGTACAAAGTCGGGGTAGGTACTTTTTCTTCTGCTCTTCCGTACCAAAATTATACAGTGGTCCAATGCCTAGGGAGTTATGAGCTGCTAACGTAGCTCCCTGAGAACTATCGACCCGTGCTAGTTCTTCTACGGCAATAATGTAGGATAGGTAATCCATTCCCTGACCGCCATACTCTTCGGATATCATCATCCCGAATAATCCTAGTTCGCCTAGTTTTTTGGTAAGCTCGTAGGAGAATAACTCTTTTTTGTCTAGTTCTCGGGCAACCGGAATAATTTCCTGTTCAGCAAATTCGCGCACGCTCTGGCGAATTAAATCGTGTTGTTCATTGGTGTACATGGGCTAATGTGGTTTTTGTTGTTTGGGGCATTAAATCGTTATTGCGCTTATTTTAATTAAGCTTGAGGTTCAGAGTGTTGAGCTATTTTATTCAGCTTATAGATACAAAACTACGAACTCAGAACTTTAGTATTTTGCACAATAACACCGTAATACTCTCATTCTAGTACTATTAATATTTCGCCTTTATCTACTCGCTCACTGACTTCTACTAAAACTTCCTTTACTTCAGCATCACGAGGAGCAACGATCTGATTTTCCATTTTCATAGCTTCTACAATTAGCAGCGTATCACCTCGCTTCACTTTATCACCAGCTGCTATATTTAATTGTATAACTTTACCGGGCATGGGCGAACTAACGCGATCATCTGAAGCTTCTTGTTCACCTTCTTCACTGCTGAAACCCGCCGGAGACATCAAATCGTTTCGTTGCCAATGAAACTCGTAAGTTTTCCAGGAAATTTGTTGGCTCAGATCCTGTTGGCTAGAAATATAACAACTATAAGCTGTGTCATCTACCGAAAAATCTACTTTACCATCTTCCAGGTTCACATTGTGAACTTGGTATGGTGTATCCTGATAATTGACTTCGTATCCACTACCATTACGGCTGAACTCCAACAAAAACGAATCTTCATCTACTAGAATACTGACAGTAGGAATATGACGCCAGAAACCAATCTCTGCCCATACACTGTTAGCAGGTTCAGCCCGGAGCGTAGCCAGGTTATACACTAGTCCGGCTACAGCGATTGGAAATTTATCCAAGCTTTGTTTTTCCTCATTCATACGCTCAATGATCTCGGGAGTACGTTGGTCGCAGTATTTGGTAGAAATAGTGTTTTGTTGAAAATCATCAGAGCGAAGTAGTGCTCTTAAGTAGGTAATATTGGTCTCGATACCATGAACGACGTAGTTTTCCAGCGCATCAATGGACTGCCGAATACATTCCTCACGATTTTGACTAAAGACAACCATTTTGCTAATCATAGGATCGTACTGACTTTCAATGACGGTTGGTTTCGTGATAGCCGTATCTAGCCGAACAGAATCGGGCGCATGGTAATAGGTGATTTCTCCTGGCGAAGGAAGAAAGTTTTGCTGAGGATCTTCCGCATAAATCCGACACTCAATGGCGTGACCTTGCTGTTGGAGGTCTTCTTGGGTAAATGAAAGCTTTTGCCCGGCAGCTACCTTCAGTTGTTCGGCGACAATATCTACTCCGGTAGTCATCTCGGTAACCGGGTGTTCTACCTGCACCCGGGTGTTCATCTCCAGAAAATAGAAATCTTGATTGGCATCCAGCAGAAACTCTACCGTTCCGGCATTATAATAACCGATTGCCTCACCTAATTTCAAAGCAGCCTCAGCCATTTTTGCCCGTAGTTCAGGAGTGAGGGTCGGTGAGGGGGCTTCTTCAATAATTTTTTGATAACGTCGTTGCAGAGAGCATTCTCGTTCAAAAAGATGAACTAAGTTACCGTGCTGATCGCCTAGTAACTGAAACTCAATATGGCGGGGTTCTTCCAGATACTTTTCAATGTATACCGCATCATCGCCGAAATAAGCTTTTGCTTCCCTGCTAGTAGAGATAAGGGATTCTTTAAGTTCTTCTGAAGATCGGACAATTCGCATGCCTTTTCCGCCACCGCCTGCAGCAGCTTTGGCCAAAATAGGGTATGGTAGCTCATCTTTCTGGGCTAAAATTTCTTCTTGCGAACCCGTGATACCTTCAGGAACGGGAACGCCTAGCTTTTTGGCAAATGATCGGGCTTCTAGCTTATTACCCATCATGCGAATAGCTTCTTCGCTAGGGCCTACGAAGGTGATGTTCGCTGCTTGGCAAGCCTGAATGAAAGCGGCATTTTCAGACAGAAAGCCGTAACCGGGATGAATAGCATCCAATCCGCTTCGTTGAGCAATACTAATTATTTGGGGAATATCCAGGTAGGTACTACTGATATCGTCACCTTGCAATAGGTAAGCCTCGTCGGCCATCTCAGTATGTAATGCGCCTTGGTCAGCTTCTGAATATATGGCTACGGTAGAGATTCCCAAACTATGAGCTGACCGGATAACTCGTACCGCAATTTCTCCCCGATTGGCAATAAGTAGTTTACGAAACATGACCTAATTGAAAGTGGAAAATGGATAGTTGATAATTTGTATTTTGCTATTCATCAATGATTTACACATTATACGTTAGTTTTTAATTTACACCAGCACTAGCTACCCAGTTAGGTTGGCGTTTTTCTAGAAAAGCACTCATACCTTCTTGCCCCTCCTCAGAGGCACGAGCATCGGCAATCATACGAGCGGTATAATCGATGGTTTCGTTGAAGTTGTTACTTTTCGTGATGTTGAAAATTAATTCCTTACAACTATTCATAGCACCAGGAGCACTGGTTTTAAGTTCTTGAACCATTTGCTGTACGTGCTTTTCCAAAGCTTCTGGCAAAAGGAAAGCGGTATTGACCAATCCTCTACGAGCTGCTTCTTCTCCGCTAAAGCGCCTTCCAGTGAGCATAAGCTCCCGAGCATTAAACTCACCGATGCGTTTTACAATGTAGGGAGAGATAGTGGCGGGAATAATGCCGATCTTCACTTCGCTGAAAGCAAACTTAGTATCGCTCAGACAGTAGGCCATATCGCAAGCAGCGAGTAGTCCATTAGCTCCGCCGAAAGCCGCTCCATGCACTAGTGCGATCGTAGGTTTAGATAGTGTGTAAATCATATAAAAGCAGCGTGCTAGATGCATATTCTCCTGAAAGTCTTCCTGATATGAGAGTGAAGAGAAACTCTTCATCCACTGAATGTCAGCTCCGGCACAAAAAGCTTTGCCCCGCCCTCGAAGAATTACTGCCGTAATTTCCGGTTGATGTTCGATAGACTGAAGGCAATCCATCAGTTCGGCTATCATATGGTTATTGAAGGCGTTCCGTACTTCCGGACGGTTCAGCCACAGTGTAGCGATGTTGTTATTTATGTCTAGTTCAATAGTTTCGTACGGGTGCATTTTTTTGTGTTAATGTATTATAGTGTTCAGGTGTTATTGTTAAATTGTCATTGTTCGGGCGTATTGCTATACGCCCGTTACGGCCTTTGTTTATTACATTCGATAGATTCCGGGTCTGGGATCGGGGTATTTTTTATTAAGGGAAGCGGCAATACCCATCGCAATAATACTGCGGGTATTGAGCGGATCAATGATGCCATCGTCCCAGAGGCGGGCAGTGCTGTAGTAGGGCGAACCTTCCCGTTCGTATTTATCCATAATCTCTGATTTCAAGTGATCAAACTCTTTGGTCGGAATGTCTTTGCCGCGAGCTTTTAGTTGTGCTTCTTTTACAGTAAGTAAGACGTTAGCAGCTTGTTCGCCGCCCATGACAGAGATGCGGGCGTTGGGCCACATAAACAGCAATCGAGGATCATAGGCTCTTCCAGCCATTGCGTAGTTTCCCGCTCCAAACGAGCCACCGAACACCACAGTAAATTTTGGTACATTGGCGGTAGCTACGGCATGAACCATCTTCGCTCCGTCACGGGCAATACCATTACGTTCGTATTCTTTTCCTACCATAAACCCAGTAATATTCTGTAAAAACAGAATTGGAATTTTACGGTGACAGCACAGCTCAATGAAGTGGGTGCCTTTCAGCGAAGTATCAGAAAAAATGATTCCATTGTTAGCAATAATCCCAACTGGGTAGCCGTGAATATGAGCGAATCCAGTAACTAGTGTAGTACCGTAGCGTGCTTTGAACTCGTGGAATTTGCTGCCGTCCACCAATCGCATGATGATTTCGCGAGAATCTACGGGCTTCTTAAAGTTAATTGGGGCAATACCGTAAAGTTCCTCCGGATCATAAATCGGCTCTTTGGTAGGTTGGCGATCTAAAAATTGCTTTTTGGGCTTGGGCAGAGTTTCAAAAATATTGCGGCAGATTTGTAGGGCATGACGGTCATTTTCCGCCATATGGTCGGCTACGCCCGAAATGGATGTGTGTACATCAGCTCCACCTAGTTCTTCGGGGGTAACTTCTTCACCAGTGGCAGCTTTTACTAGTGGGGGGCCACCGAGAAAGATCGTACCCTGATTTTTAACGATAATTACTTCATCGCTCATCGCCGGGACATAAGCGCCCCCAGCGGTACTTGAACCCATCACCACCGCAATCTGTGGCACACCTTGGGCGGAAAGGTTGGCCTGATTGTAGAAAAAGCGGCCAAAATCGAAACGATCGGGAAAGACATTAGCCTGTTCAGGTAAAAATACCCCTCCCGAATCTACTAGGTACACGCAGGGTAAATGATTTTCCCGAGCAATTTCCTGCGCTCGAATGTGTTTTTTAATAGACTCAGCTACGTACGTTCCTCCTTTTACCGTAGCATCATTGGCGGAGATGATAGCTTCCCGCCCGTGGATGATACCGATACCGGAAACCACTCCCGCGGAAGGAAATTCGTCGTTATACATACCGTTAGCCGCTAGCGATGATAACTCCAGAAACGGAGTATTTGGGTCGACCAGCAGATTGATTCGTTCTCGGGCTAGTAATTTTCCACGTTCCTGGTGCTTGACTCGAGCTTTTTCACTACCTCCTTGTAGGGCTTGGCGGAGCTTATCTCGGTATTCGCCGATCAGTTCTTGGTAGACTTGTTGCTGCGCTCTAAACTCGGCCGAGTTAGTATTGATTTTGGTTTCTAGTACGTACAAGACAAATTGAGTTTACTTCAAAGTAATGTCAAAAAAATTACTTATCAGCGAAAATCATCGATTAAAATTCACTGATTTTACGAATATTTCAGAAAAGCTGTGTAGAGGCCTACTGTAGTATAAACTGCTTACTGTCCGTTAAGGTTGAGCTAAAAACTCGAAATATATACACTCCTCGAGGAAATGTGCTGAGGTCAACATCAAAGGTTTGGTTGAGGGTGTTAGGGTAAGCCCCTTCCCAGACGGCCATTCCTTGGGAGTTATAAATAACGGCTTGAATAGTTTCCCGGCTGCGGAGGTTAAATACCGAATTCAGGATGTCGGAAGTTGGATTAGGATAGAGTTTATAAGAATTCTCAGCAGTTGCCACCGGCTCATCATCACTGGACAGAAAGAATTCAATATCATCTAGAAAAATGTTGTTTCCATAGCCATTGATGGATTCAAAAGCTATCCGCACTTCGGTTTCTCCGGTAAAACGGCTCAAATCAACAAATACTTCGTGCCAGTCACTTTCTTGCTGGGGTTGCCATTCCGAGTCAAACACTACACCTGCCGATAGGGTAGTGCCTTCTAGTTGGAGCACTTGTTCATACGTTTCCCCGCCATCCGTAGAAACCAGTATGTTTAGTGTGTCTACATAATTCTCACTAAACTGAGCATAAGAGACTTGAAAGAACATACTAGCTTCAAATGTATTGCTGAAGTCTAGGGTAGGACTCACCAGGTGGTCTACTGCACCCACCTCAGAATAGGCATTATTACGAATGCTTACGGCCTGGTTGTTAAAGCCATTACCAGCAGCTTCTACAGTTTCCCAGGTAATGCTGCTGTCGGGATTCACTACCTGCCAAGCTTCTGAGGCATCAGCTGATTCACCTTGAAGAATATTAGGCACATCGTACTCCTGAAATTCGTTGATCAATGGGATGATATCCTGCTTATTGTCCACCACGAAATTAATACGTTGGTAATTATTATCAGGAGTATCATCTACCCGAAGGTTTGGATTGATAATTCGTACTGAAAAGCTATGCAAACCTATCGATAGATCAGGTGAGTCAAATTCTAACAAAGTTTCTTCACCAGGGGCTAATCGGAGTGCACTGCGTGAGAACGCCGTGGCGGGTTGATTATCAAACTGGTAGATTACATCGAAAGATTCAACCAGAGAAGTGCCTATATTTTCGATCCGAACTTTTGGGTTTGGACTCGTCTCATTGGAAAGGTACTCTGGGGAAATAACTTCTTGAATGGATAAGTCAACATCACGTATCGGCGTAGCATCAATGGCAATATCGTCAATATATAAGTTATTGCCGAAACCATTATAGCCAATAAAGGCGATTTGTAAGTTTTCATTACCCAAATAATCATCTAGGGGAAGGTCGAGTAAGCGCCACTCAATACGAGAAGTCGGAGTGAAGGCCGAACCATTAAAATCGGTAGTAGCCAACTCCTCATCAAATGCCTCAAATAGAAAAGTATCGAAAGTTGCCCCGCAGTCAGTAGAAATACCAACGGCAAACCCATCGGGGCTGATTTCACCATCTTCATCTCGGTAAGGGGCGTAAGCATAGCGTAGGGTAAGGCGAGCATCCCGCACATTGGTCAGACTAAAAACGGGAGTATAAAGAATATCTTGGGCACCAACATTACTGGAGTATTCAAAGAAGTCAAGTTTGAGCGCTTGATTATCATTACTAAAAAAGCCAGGAGCGGTGGCAACCTCCCAGGTAATGGCGTTATCAGCATTACTAATGTAGCCCACGTTTAATAACGTACTTTCATTGGGCTGCTCAAAATTATCAACGATAGGTACATCAGTACGTTGAGGAATGACGAAATTGACTGACTCTACATTGTTGGTAGCGTTCTCATCGGGTGCTCCATTGGCTTCTGTGATGAAAAAGGTAAAATTATATTCAGTATTAGAGGTATTTCCCTGTAGTGTAATAGGGCTAAGAGATACTTCAGCGGACTCACCGGGTGCGAGATTAGTATTAAATGAAGTTTCCTCGCGAAAGTTTCCTTGTACATTAAGTGCTATTGTAAATGAAGTAAGGGGCTCCTGACCAGTATTGGTCACAGAGACAGTGGGTACAATGTCACCATTGCACTCGCTGCGCTGAGGGCTGACGATCGTCGCGATACCAGCATCATCATCTAGCGCAATGGGCGCCGCTAACCCCGGTGAAGTAAGCAGTGTACGACGGCGGGGACTATTCTCTAATACAATCCGCATCCGTTCTTTTTGTCCCAGCGTAAATAAATTCATGCAACGGTCAGTGGTATAGTCCATGTAATTCTGGAACATATCAGCAGATCCGCAACTGATTTGAGGGTGCACTGGGCAGCTTTCAGAATCAGCTTCTTGTAGTGGGGTATCTTCTACAAAATCATCAGCACCGCAATCACCGTCTCCCCAAATATGACGTAGACCGAGGTAATGCCCAACTTCATGAGTAGTAGTACGCCCAAGCGAACGATTTACCACATTGCCTACACTACCAAAGAAATTAAAGTCAATCACCACCCCGTCAGTTTCTGCCCCTCCTGGTGAGCCTTCTAAACCCGGTAGGTCTGAATCAGGAAACTGAGCGTAACCCAATAAGCCATTCCGTAGCGGGGCTACCCACATGTTCATATAAAGCTCAGGGTTCCATAAGCTGAGATCCGAAAGAATATCGCCGTCGAAGATACCGTAATCATCGCGACTACCTTCAACTCGTACTACCCCATTAGTAGCAAAACCCTCAGGAGATTGGCGAGCAAGTATAAACTCAATGCGGGAGTCACTAGCAACCGGCTGAAACTCAGGGGGAGTGTCCACAGTGTCGGCATTGAGCCGACGAAAATCTTCGTTAAGAGTACGGATTTGATCTTCAATTTGCTCGAACGGAATATTACTTCCAACCCCCTCAGCCTCACCCCGATGAATCACGTGTACTACCACCGGAATACGATAGACAGGTTCGGCATCTTCGTTTTGAAATTTCGCTTGGGGGCTGTTCTTTTGTTGGATACGAATATCTTTCATCCATTTTTCAAAACGCCCACTATTTTTATTTTGATTTAGAAGCACGGTACCACACTGCTCATGCTGAGCAAGTGCTTTAGAAAAGATACCAGAGAGAGCAATTGCTAGACTACCCAAATACAGGAAAAATTTATTCATGAATTTGTGGTTCAATAGTGAGCGCAAGACAATCGTTTTTTAAAGAATGAGCTAACCAAATAAGGTAACGATAAAAGTACAGTCAGAATATGTCTTACGACTGACTATTTATAAGGTTGACTGATAAAAATAACTTCAAGAGTAAGGTTTGGTTGCAAGATGCAGTAATTATGTTACTGAAATTGAGCGTTTTTTCCGCATAACCAGCACGATGAGCGCAATAAGTAGTAAAGACCCCAGTCCGATAGCAAGCCACCAGAAAGTAGAAAAAGCAGAAGTTTCCAGGGGTTGATCATCGCCAATGAGTACTAATGATGCCCAGTAGTACGGATGAGCTAAAGGCCCTTTTGCTTTTTCCAGAAAAGATAATTTGGCTTGCTGAAGGGCTACGTCTTTATCTGATCCATCCGCAAGCTCTTCAAAAAAGTTCTGTACAATTTGTTGGGTGGTGCGGTCATTTACCTTCCATAAACTCATGGCTACGTTGGGGCAACCCGCGTACTTGAATGCTCGCCCCAAACTCATAATTCCTTCCCCTCGAGCTAGTTGCCCTACCCCAGTTTCACAGGCACTTAGCACGGTAAGATCAGCCTGAAGCTGTAAATTGTACAGTTCGTGAGCATACAGAAAATTATCTTCATTGGTAGTATTATTCGTTTGAGAAAAAACCAATCCAGAGTACATGGGGTCTTCATCATGGGCAAAGGCGTGCATAGAGAGGTGAAGGAGGTTACTCTGAGGGGCAAAATCCCGAAAGGCACTCTCAGTAGCTCTATCATCCATAAATACCTGACTATCAAATAATTGGGAAGCTTGCTGCACTTCTTCTCTGTTGTATAGAAGATCATAAAAAGCTTCAGGGGCATCCCCACTGCGGGTAGCGTTTTCGGCCAACAGTGGCGCGCTTTTGTACTTTGGGGCAAACCCAGCGTAAGCGTATTTTTCAGTTACTGTATTAGCAGCAGGCTGCTGTCGGATATACAAAGACGATGAGTATTCGTAATGAAGCGGTAACTCCTTAATCAGGTAAGGGAGTGAGCCAAAGTTTGCTGATTTAGTTTCCGTAATCTCCTGGGTGAGTAATACCTCAAAAGGAAGATAGCCGAGTTGACCATCGGGAATAATAACGAGCTTTTCTGGTTGCACATCCAACGAATCTAGTAAGTTTCCTGCTAGCTGTTGGTAAAGCGTATGTCCGCTTTGTGCCCACTTTAATCTGGCTTCTGGGGAGCGGGTAGCATCTAGGTTATACTGCCGAACAAGCGGGAGAAAATTATCTAGGTTTTGTTCGAAATCACGAAAACTAGCAACAGAATCAATGATAGTCTCATTAGTGCTAATACCTATTGCAAATAGGGATCTATCGCCCATAAAATACGATAGTAGCATGGTGTTAGGCGGGAGGCTAGCTTGAACATCAGAGAGAGAAGCCACTTCAGTATCATGGCGTAAAGCGTAGTAATCAGGATAGTTTTGTTCAAACTGTTGAAGTAAGTCTTGGCGAGCCCGCTGAGCTACTAATAGCTGCTGCTGAACCTGGTTTGCTTGTGAGCTAGTAGCATCGGAAAAGTCATTGAGTTGTTGCTCCAATATTGATACCTTCCGAGCGTATGTGTGCTCTTGCTCCAGCAGTGAATCTGGAACTCCCCCAAAACTCTGTGCTTGTATTTTCTGGGTAGCTTCCAGTAGGATAAAGCTTTTACTTTTTTCCACAAAGTAAAATGCTTCAGCTAAAAACTGATCGGTAGTGGGCTGGCGTTGGTGCATTTCGTAAGCTACCCGAATAGCTTGCTCGTATATCTCAAAAAAGTGAGAAGCTACAAACTGTCGGTATTCTACCGAAGGAAATCCCTGGCGCATTTCATCCAGTATATCACCAATGAGGTGATAAATTTCTAGAGCACTTGTTAAGGGAGCTGTACTTTCGGGTTGTTGCTGATAAAGCCCCCACAATGCTTCTGCCTTGTAGGCAAGAACTTCTAGAAGTTCTTTCTTAGCTCCCGCATCTTGGTACAGTGGGTTTTCCAGCACGTCAGCTTCGGCGGTAAACTCAGTTACCAGTTGACCTAAGGCTTGTTGGTATCTTTCTAGCCCACCTCGCCAATCATTCTGAGTAGCCAGTAACTGTCCTTGGTGTAGGTACACGCTAGCCCGTTGGTAGTGCTTGGCAGGAAGTAACTCGTTAGCCAACTGTAAGCTTCGGTCGTAAGCCTGCTGAGCCTCAGAGTAACGCTGCATGAGAGCGTAAGTAGTTCCCATCTCTTGGTAGGTAGTGATAAGTAAATCACTGCTCTTTCTTTGAGTAGAGAGGGCTAAAGATAGATAGTGAAGAGTGCTATCGTACTGTTGCTGAGCCTGATAGATAGAGGCAAGCATATTAGCCGAGGAACGTATAGGGTTTTGTACTCTAGCATTAGTTTTTTGAGTAAGAAAATAAGATAAAGCGTTTTTAGCTAATGCTATTCCCTTATCATAACCGTCCAACTGCTGGTTGTAGTAGGCTGAAGCGAAATATGACTGAGCTTGATAAAGATCATTTAGTGCTTGTAGGTAGTTCCAGTCATAATCTGGAGCGTCATTTGTTTTTGGTAACCATTCTGAAGAAACTCTGAAATAGTATAATGACTGTTGATAGTTCTGTAAGCGATAGTAGGCATTGCCAAGGTAAACAAAAACATCATTCACTAATAGGGAGTCAGTCATTTCAAATAATGACTGAGGTTCCACAATTTTCTTGAATGCATCAATAGCAGCTGCAAAATCACCGACAGTGTAGTAAAACGAACCTCTGGTGTAAGCCACATCTTGACTAAGTGTTCCGAGAGAGTCGAGGGTATCTAAGGCCTCAGCATGTTGACGTAGGAGTTGTTCTACTCGATTGAGATAATACTGAAGTGTATCAGTCTTAGTGTGGTACTGGGCGCACCAAGCTGCCTGTAAAAGAGTCGAGATCTGAGCATCCCAAAGGCGTTGATATTCCGCTTGATGAGCGGCTTTTTCTAATGCTTTAAAGGCGCTATCCGGCTGGCTATAGAAATAGTTCTCATATACGGATAAGATAGTCTCTTCAATATCTTGAGTTGTAGTATTCGTGCTATTGTCAGACTGGGCTAAACATAAAAAACACTGCACATTTAGTAGTAAACATGCAGTGATTAGAGTAATTAAGCGACACCTTAAAATATCAATACATATCAATAGGGACGTTTTCGCTATGAATTTCTTCAGAAACAACTTCTCCGTTAATTTCATAAGTAATCTGAAGGGCTAAGTTAAGACTTTTTGTTTCTATTTCCGGGTTTACTATAGTGAAAGGGGCTAGTGCCTCTTCGGCTTCATATTCAATTACTGATCCACACTCTTCACCAGAACATGCATATAGCTCACCACCCTTAGTATAAAGCTGGGCACTTAGCTTCTGGATTGATCCTTCTGAAACAATTACGTGTAACTCTGGGATAGGAATATTACATCCTGCTAGCACTGGGCAAGGTCTGGGGCGAGGAAAGCGAGGAAAACGAAACATCACTGATCCTGCCTCTTCATATTCTGTCAGATATACTGGAACACTTTTTTCAAAAAATTCCTCGACAAACGCTTTGCCATCCACTTCGTACGCTACCTTTACGCTGAGAGATAGGTTTTCGGATGAGGCTTGGTCATCCACAACGCCCATGGAGACTAAGGCACTACCGCTCTCGTATGCTATATTACCTCCAAATTCTTCACTACTGGAGGCGTACAATTCTCCTTTTTCAGTGTAAAGCTCTAAATAAGTTTCTTGAATATTACCACCCTCTACTGGTAGAAGAAGAAATTCTGGCATAGGTAGGTTGCATCCAGCTAGTCTTGGGCAGGGTCTAGGGCGAGGGAAACGAGGGATTCTGAAAAATAAATGTTCGTTAAGAGGAATAGCTTGATCGAGAGCACCGTTTTCTGTCAGAGAGCCCGGAAACTTAGGGTTAAAGGTTGGTAAATCAATATTTGGATTATAAGTAGGCGCTTTGATAGGAGCTTTTTCTTCCTGGCAAGCACTAAACGAGATAATCAATAAACATAGAGAGAGTAAAGAAGTAAGGCGTCTCATGGTATTTGGTAAAGTTTGGTTATTTAAAGAATATTTTTGCTCATTGATACTCTTAGTTCAACAAAAGTAAACAAATGTCACCAAAATTTTGAAAAAAAATTTTGTCGCTATTAAAACTCAAGGGCTTACGTATCTTTGCTAGCAATAGGAAGAGTTCAGAATCTAGTTTATGCAGTTATCCGTTAGCCAGTATCGAGAGCAAATCAATGAGCTTCTATCAGAATATGATTTTGGGCAGTCGCCCGATGAGCTTTACGCCCCTATCCGTTACATTCTTTCACTGGGAGGGAAGCGGTTACGCCCGTTACTGGTGCTTTTGGCTTACCAGCTTTTTAGGGATGATAAACCTGGTGATGATGTGTTGGTGCCGGCAATGGCGGTAGAAGTTTTTCATAACTTCACCCTCATGCACGATGATATCATGGATCAAGCACCATTGCGTCGGGGTAAGCCTACAGTACACAAGGAGTGGAACTCCAATGTAGCGATTCTATCCGGCGATGTGATGCTGGTACGTGCTTACGAAATGCTATTAAAAGTGCCAGCCGAGTATCTTTCCAGAGTTATAGAGGCATTTAATCAGTGTGCTGCTGAAGTCTGTGAAGGTCAGCAGTGGGATATGAACTACGAAGAGGTAGAACAAGTGAGTGAAGTAGACTACCTAGAAATGATCCGGCAAAAGACAGCAGTTTTGCTGGGATTTAGTTTAAAGTTAGGAACAATACTAGCGGGGGCAGATGAAGAAGCTCAACAACAAATGTACGAGTTTGGGGAGAAAATTGGTGTAGGGTTTCAATTGATGGATGATTGGCTGGACGTCTACGCCGACCAGGGGAAGTTTGGGAAGCAAGTGGGTGGCGATATTATCGCTAATAAAAAAACATTTTTACTAATTAAGGCTTTAGAACAAGCAAAGGACAGAGAGTCAGAAACCCTGCATCATTGGCTAGCTCAAAAGGAATTTGATAACGAAGAAAAGGTAGTAGCAGTAAAAGAGATATACGAAAAGTTGAGTATCTCGGAGCAAACCCGAAGCAAAATGAATAGTTACTTTGAAGAGGGTTTTCAAGCACTGCAGGCTCTTTCAGCCAGCGATGAGCGAAAATTGATTCTGCGCAACTTTACCGAAAAGCTTATGAAGCGGGAAAAATAAGGAATATGAGGCTAGGTGCAGGGAGCGAGGAAATTAGAAGAGGGAAGTAGGAACAGAGTCTGAAGAGTGAGCCTAGAAATTGATAAAAATTGGAGATCAGGAAATTGCCCCATGACCATTCACTTAGGTTCCACTTCGCACTCTGTCAATCCCTCACTTATTCATTCAACAATAATACTAAAACACCACAATACTCTAACACTAAAAACAATCAGCAATCGAGCCATTGAATAATCGGGTTAAACACTCATGAATCTATCTATCACTACTATACTGATTATCATTACCGTAGCCGCAAGCTTATACGCCTGGAATAAGCCGGATCTACTACAACGCTGGATGTTCAACCCTTACGCAGTGCGTTCTCGGCGGGAGTATCATCGCTTTATTACCTCCGGGTTTATTCATCAGGATTATCTGCACCTGTTTTTTAATATGTTTACGCTGTACTTTTTCGGTACCATCATTGAGCAGGTGTATGGTGTTATTTTTGGTGATCTGGGTGGAGTACTTTATGTAGCAATGTATCTCATTGCCATTGTAGTAGCTGACTTTAGTACCTACACCAAGCATAAGAATCATCCAAACTATAATTCGTTGGGAGCATCGGGTGGAGTCGCTGCAATAGTATTTAGTGCGATTTTATATGATCCCACTAACGATATTTTACTGTTTGCTATTATTCCTATTCCTGGGTTTATGCTGGGAATATTTTTTCTAATTTATTCTTATCAGCGTTCTAAGCAGACCCGCGACCGTATCAACCATGATGCTCACTTGTGGGGAGCTCTATTCGGAGTAGCGTTTACTATTTTGCTTAATCCGGCCGTAGTTCCCCGATTTATTCAGGAAATTAGTAACTTCCGACTGTTTTAGGCAAAAAGAAGGGAGCGTAATAGCGTATTGCACCAGAAAATGGGGCTGCGTTTATCTTTCAAAAATTTCCGATAGGTAAATTCAACTTTTCCTTCTCAGCATTCGTATATCCGATGCATTGAAAATGCAATGAAAATTTAGTATCATTTGGGAGTATTAACTATCAATCATTATGGCACAATCCAATAACTTCGAGAATAAAGCACGGGAAGCCCTCAGCGAAATTTTTGAGAAAATAAAAGAACTAGAAGATCAGGCCAAACAGATACGAGTCGATCTAGATAAAAAGTTCGACGAGCAAATGAGCGACCTAAAGAACAAAGACTCCAAGGTGTACCAAACCTTGGACGATGCAAAACACGCCAGTACTGCGGCATTTTACGATATTCGGCATGGGATAGAAAAAGCCTCAGAAGCTTTACGCGAAGCCCTTAAAAAAGCATCGTATCACTTTAAATAGTAGAAACTGCTGTTTCTCAGCCTTCTACCTCATTGTCTACTCCGCAGCAGGTTTACCAGGGAGTGATAAAACTTAGAGAGGCTCATCTACTACCGCCATTACAACAGTGGTTGGATGAAGAAATGGCCTTTCTCAGGCAAGCAAGACAACAGGCTGATCATTTTTTTTCAAGAGGTCTTGTCAGATGATGAAACTGCCTTCAGGGCTGGGCTCTACCTGCATCGTTACTCCGGATAGCTCATTGGTTTCCATTCCTAATGGTGAGCTTATGAGTCAGTCAGTAGCGCATTGACGAACAAATTATTACCACTGAGGATTACGGATGAACTACCAGGAAAAATATTCAGCCTTACGGCAATGCACCTATCTAAATACGGCTAGCTGTGGTTTGTTATCTACTCAAAATCAGCAAGTAATTCAACAGGCTACGCAGCAGTACGCTCAGCAAGGTAGTATAGGAAGAGATGCCTGGTTTGATGAGTTAGCTACTATACGCCAAGTTTCAGCGGAGTTTATTGGGGCTAATTCTTCTGAGATAGGGTTGATCAACAATTTTACCAGCTGTATCTATCAGGTAGCTCAACTGCTACAAGGTCATCGGCGAGTGTTGGTAGTGGCTGATGATTACCCATCGCTGGTACTGCCTTGGCACTTACTGGGTTTTGAAGTATTCACCATAACTGCTTTACCAGATGGTAGTATTCCGTTGGAAGCTATTGAGCAAAGTATCCGGCAGCACAATATTGAAATTTTGGCGGTAAGTCATGTGCAGTACAGTAGTGGATTTCAGCTTCCGTTAGATATGCTGAGTCAGATTCGTCAGGAGCAGGGTACTAAATTAGTGGTAGATGCAACGCAATCGCTGGGTGTGCTGCCGATCAACTTGCAAGAAACTCCAGTAGACGTGCTGATTGGCAGTGGCTACAAATGGCTTACGGCTGGGTTAGGTAGTGGAATTCTGTACATCCGTCAGGATCTACACCCAGAATTGAAGCCCAAATTACTGGGTTTTGGTACTGTGGGAAGCAATTTTTCACCGAAATCAATTGATAATATTCCATTCACTCCCGAAACTCTAGAAGCTGGACATTATAATTTTTCTAGCTTATTAGCCTTAAGACAAGCCATAAACGAGCTCCAAGAAGTTGGAATCAGTAGTATATTTGAGAAAGTTATGCAGTTACGAAGCCGACTCGTAGAGCTCCTACCTACTAACATAAAGCTGGTTTCTGACTACGAAGTTGAGCATGCCTCCAGTATTGTCGTAATTAGTGCCCCAGAAGATGCTGAACAACAACTAAAAATACGGAATATCGTCACCTCAACCCGTCCGCGAGGACTGCGTATCAGTTTTCATTTCTACAACAACGAACAGCATATAGAGAAACTATGTGTTGCTCTAGCAAACATGGTGTGAAACCAACTAACTTGCTTTGCCTTTCTTTATCTTTAGTTTCATCGTGGAAAACAAATCACTTCTTCTGGTTATCATCATTGCGGTGGCAGCAGCTTCGGCATAGTTGCTATTCCGTGCGGTGCTTCAGAAGAGTGAACATCCTATTGCGTTTGAGCTGTTTGTGGTTCTGATTGGGGTGAGCATTACTGTTTTGCTACGCCGACAGACGGTAGGTGAGTTGCGTAAGGAGGAAAATTAATTGAGAGTTCATACGGTCATTTTGCAGAGTAATGAGAATTTGGATATTGAATAGCGGGGAGTAAGG
This sequence comes from uncultured Flammeovirgaceae bacterium, assembly GCA_937883755.1. Lineage (GTDB taxonomy): Bacteria > Bacteroidota > Bacteroidia > Cytophagales > Cyclobacteriaceae > Tunicatimonas. Next base: position 29,669 of record CAKZYA010000048.1, read on the forward strand.
AGTAGGAAACTGTACTCCAAGCGCCTAAATCCCCGCACCACGCCAGAAACTTGTAAAATCCCTGAACCAAATGCTTGTACACTCCCTTTTACCTAAGAAATATTTGTAGAGTAAAGTGTTATGGAGAATTCAACTGACAAGAAAGATCAAAATAGTTTAAAGGATTATTTTGCATTTGGGGAGGTGTTTGGTTACTTCTTTCGTAAAAAAGACCCGAACCGAAAGACAAATTTTAACTTGCGAATGATGCACGGTATTAATAAAATATCGATTATTATGTTTTTACTAGGGATTATTTTCCTGATTATCAAAAATGTGTTTTAGTGGATATTGAAGCCTACCGTCAGTACTGTCTGGCTAAACCTGGGGTTACTGAATCCTTTCCGTTTGATGAAGAAGTACTAGTATTTAAGGTGATGAACAAGATGTTTGCCCTGACGGATGTCACGCTATTTACTAGTATTAATCTAAAATGTGACCCCGAACGAGCAGTAGAGCTACGGGAGCAGTACCCAGCGGTACAACCGGGTTATCATATGAATAAAAAGCACTGGAATACGGTGCTAATAGACGGAACTATAGGCGATAAGTTAATTACTGAGTGGATTGATCACTCATATGATTTGATCGTAGCCAGTCTACCCAAAAAACTGCGAGAAGAATTAGCTACTCTATCATGAGTGAATCAGCATCACCAACTTGGTTGGCTTTAGGCGATTCCTACACCATTGGCGAAGCAGTTCCCTTGCATTTACGCTGGCCACATCAACTCACTCGACAGCTTAATTTCTCTAATCCACAGTACCTAGCCACCACTGGCTGGACAACTCGCGATCTGCTCAATGCTATTCCCGAGACCTTCTTTTCGCCACCCTACACTTGGGTCTCTTTACTTATTGGAGTAAATAACCAGTATCAAGGACTAGATATTTCTCTTTATCCCGAAGAGTTCATGAACCTGTTAAAATTCGCCATCTCCCAAACGACCGATGCCCGGCACGTGCTGATACTTTCCATTCCTGATTACAGTATAACTCCTTTTGCCCAAGATAAAGATACAGCAAAGATTCAGCTAGAAATCGAGAAATATAACCAAACTAATCGCCAGATAGCCGAAGAATACGGAGTTCATTATTGCAATATCACCTCTATCTCTCAGCAAGTTGCCGAAGATAGCAGCCTAATTGCCGAAGATGGTCTACACCCTTCAGGTAGAATGTATAAGTTGTGGGTAGAGAAAATTTTGCTAGAAACTCCGTTGGCTAATTTCAGCTAGCTCTTTTACCCTGATGTCTCATTCTATCGCACCAAAGGCGCAAAATCATAATTTAAAGAACACCAACCAGCGAAAAACCGTTAAGTGAATACTTAGCGATTCTCATTGGATTCGCTCTGGAATATTGATAGCTTTGTCTTTTATCTGCAAAATTTCTGTGCTATGGTATCAACAATAGAAATCCCCGTAACTCGCGCTTCACAATCCAAAATCAATCAGGTTGATTTTCAGAATATTCAGTTTGGAAAAATCTACTCCGATCATATGTTTATTGCCGACTACGATGGCAAGCAGTGGGGCGATTTACGTATTGAACCGTTCGAGAACCTCACGATGAGTCCGGCTACCTCAGTGTTGCACTATGGTCAGTCTATTTTTGAAGGCCTGAAAGCCTACAAGAACGAAGCAGGTGAGGCTATGATTTTTCGCCCTGATCGAAATGCGGCGCGTTTCAATAAGTCGGCAGTGAGAATGTGCATGCCCGAAATACCAGAAGATATTTTCTTGAATGGCCTACGTGAACTAATAAAACTTGATCAAGATTGGGTTCCTGATCGGGTCGGCACATCGCTCTATATTCGTCCGTTCATGATTGCTACCGACGAATATATTGGGGTACGTCCGTCGCAAACCTACCGCTTTATGATCTTCACTGGTCCAGTAGGTGCTTATTACAGCAAGCCAGTAAAAGTAAAAGTGGAAAAACAGTTTGTTCGGGCAGCTGACGGCGGAACTGGATTTGCCAAAACCGCCGGTAACTATGCCGGATCATTGTATCCTGCTCAATTGGCAGTTCAGGAAGGCTATGATCAACTGATGTGGACAGATGCCAAAGAAAACAAATACATTGAGGAAGCAGGTACTATGAACCTGATGCTGGTTATTGATAACACTTTGCTCACCCCACCTACTAGCGGGACTATTCTGGACGGCATCACCCGCGATAGTATTCTGACGCTTGCTCGAGATTGGGGTATGAAGGTAGAAGTTCGTAAAGTATCGGTTACTGAAATTGTTCAAGCTATTGAGCAAAACCGCTTACAGGAAGCCTTCGGTGCCGGAACCGCCGCTACTGTAGCCCACATTCAGACTATCGCTAACGATGGTATCGATTATGAACTACCATCTATTGAGAACCGTGAATTTTCCAATAAGGTGCTCAAAGCATTGGATGATATAAAGTACGGGCGCGTAGAAGACACTCATAATTGGGTGATGAAGGTAGATTAATAATGATTAATGAGAATACATTTTAGTCATTATTCATCAATTACTAATCATTAATATAAGCATGACCACAGACCAGTTGAAAGACTTGAAAGCCAGAGTAGAGGCTTTAAGGGGGTATCTTTGACTACGATCATAAGAAAGCCGAAATAGATGATGAGCAGAAACTAACACTACAACCCGATTTCTGGAACGATCCGCAGGAAGCCGAAAAGGTGATGAAAAGCATCCAGACCAAAAAGGTTTGGACTGATAGTTACGAAAAGGCTAAAACCGCTTACGACGATTTAGAAACGCTATACGAATTCTACGAGATGGATGAGGTAAGCGAAGCAGATATTGAGCAGGAACGACAGAAAGCTGAGAAAGTAATTGAAGATCTGGAGTTCAGAAAAATGCTGAGTGGGGAAGAAGACCAACTTAGTGCAGTGCTCCAGATTAATCCCGGAGCGGGAGGTACTGAAAGTCAGGATTGGGCGGAGATGCTAATGCGGATGTACATTATGTGGGGTGAAAAAAACGGCTACGCGGTGAAGCAGGTAGACTTTCAACCTGGCGATACTGCGGGTATAAAATCCGTGACCCTCGAGTTTGGTGGCGACTTTGCATACGGCAACTTAAAATCTGAGAACGGGGTACACCGACTAGTACGGATTTCTCCATTCAATGCTAACGGAAAACGACAAACTTCTTTTGCCTCAGCCTATGTTTACCCAGTAGTAGATGATTCTATTGAAATTGAAGTAAACCCCGCCGATATTACCTGGGAAACGTACCGTTCGGGTGGGGCCGGAGGGCAGAATGTAAACAAGGTAGAAACCGCGGTTCGCTTACGCCACGCACCTTCGGGAATCATTGTAGAGTGCCAGCAGGAGCGTTCTCAGTTGCAGAACAAAGAAAAAGCTATGCAATTGCTTAAATCACGCTTGTACCAGCAAGAAATTGAACGTCGCAACCAGGAGCGAGATGAGATTGAAAGCAATAAAAGCAATATTGATTTTGGCTCTCAAATTCGTAACTACGTATTACATCCCTATAAGCTGGTAAAAGATGTCCGCACCGGAACCGAGACTTCTGATGTACAAGCAGTCCTGAATGGAGACTTAGATGCGTTCATCAAAGCCTATTTGATGGAGCAGTAGGGGAGATGTAGACGCTCTATGTTCTAGTAAGAAGAGATCAAGAGTTAAGATCAAAACTCATAAGTCAGCGATACTAAGTAATTCCGTCCGATCTCATCAGCAAAGTAGCGAAGACGGTCAGTGTAATTTCGATATGAGGTATTCAATACATTGGTTACCTGTACCCCTAGCGTAAAACGATTGATCTGTCCTGACCAGCTTAGGTCAAGTAGGAAATATCCGTCGGGTGGAGGCAAAATATCAAATATAGCGTCGTTTTCAGTAAAGAGATCTTGCTCACCTTGTTCAGCCTCCAGTAAAGCTTGTACCGGAATGACTCTCGGAGCCTGAAACTGTTGAAAAGTGTAACTGGTGTTGATGTTCCAATGGGATTCGTCCAGGATGCCCCATTTACCTAATTTTTGAGATAGTTGATACTGAATATTTGCTGGTGGCAGGCCAACAAAATATTCGTTACGGGTCAGGTTTTTGGCCCAAATGTAGCTTCCCTGAAGTTTCGAAGATAATCGGTAAGCATGTTGCAACGTCGTACTAGCATCCAGTCCCATTAGTAGGGCATCATCTTGGTCGTAAATGAAAAAAGGAAATGCTCCCCGAATGGTTTGGGTAATTCCTGCGGGCTTATTGTAAATGTAGTTTTGGATGTAGTTGACGTAAACCGTAATCTCAGTTTGTTGGCTTTCGCGAAGAGATTCATAAGTGCCAATCCACTTGATACCCACTTCGGAAGGAACGGCGCGGTCTTGTTCATTTAAAACATCATCGGTATTGATTGAGCCGTTTTCCTGATAGTTGTATCTCCACAGCCCATACTCAATAGAAGCCTGATGGCGACCAAAGCTGTACAATTCTGATATATTGGGTGGGCGCCAAGCAGTGCCAATATTAGATCGAAAAGTTTGATAATCAGAGAGTTGCTTAACTATCCCGAAGGTGGCAGTTACGTTCTGAAAGCTTAGATTATTACGATACACATCATTACGCGAGTTTCGCCCCCGAATAGACATGGTTTGATAATCGTAACGAATGCCTCCCTCGAGCCAGTCATCCCCGATAGGGCGACGTTCAATTAAGTAAATGCCAATTCGGTTAGCGTTGTAGTTAGGAATAAATGGAATAGTATTAGTGCCGGGTAAGTTATTATTATCTTGTACTAAGCCCTGCAAACCTACTCGGCCTTCCCACTGCCTCACCGAAGGGTGCTCCCAGGCAGCATCCAGCGAGTGGGAAACAAGTTCTAAATCAATGGCGGGACGAAGATTGTTAGTGCCCCGCCGCACATCAAACTCCTGCCGATTATTTTGCTGAACCGCGTACTGCACTTCTACCGACTGCTTATCGCCAAACCACTGTCCCCGCACTTTTGCAACATTATGCTGTACTCGCTGGCGGGGATTGCCAATGCCATATGAAAACGGACGGGTCAATGGTGGGGGAGATTGCTCAATCGCGTTGACTAAATCTTCCAAACTGCCAGTAACTGCACTTCGTAAAATACCCAGCTCCTGATTAAAGTGGCTGAAGTGGGTAACTATATCAAAATTACCGTAGTGGAATCGAGCCGTGAGTGCCCCACTTTGCTCTCGCTTCCCAGTATTAGTTAGCTGGTAGTCTGGGCTATTTAAATCACCTTGTTGAACTAGTGAAGCTTGTCCCATCAGGGCAATTCGGTGAAACCCTTTTTGCAGTTGCACTGTACCTTCGCCTGACCGCCCGTTAGATTGTCCCACTGCCTGAATCTCACCCTGAATGGGAGTGAGGAAGTCTAGTTTAGGAGGTTCAATAAGCAATACTCCACCTAACGCTTCAGGACCATAGCGAACGGTAGCAGCTCCTTTTACTACTTTAACATTTTGTGCCAAGGAAGGATCAATCTCTGGCGCATGTTCAGTGCCCCAGTTCTGAAATTCGTGGCGTACCCCATTATTTACAATTAGCACTCGGTTGCTGTGCAGACCGTGAATAATAGGTTTTACAATGTTTTGTCCTGTCTTTAACCCGGATACACCGCTAATTCTACTAGCCAAATCCCCTAATGATTGTGATTGGTACGTATTTAATTCCTGCGCCGACAGTCCACTTATCGAGCCCGAAAAAAGCTCACCAGTAAGGGCCTCATCTTCTATCACCACACTTTTCAGTGTTAGGCTGTCGGGAGCCAGTAGAATCCTGGGATTTTTATGAAATGGGTCATGATGATGGATAGCCGTTTTGTACCCAACGAAGGAGACAATCAGATCAAACTCCCGAGGGCAGATTTGAGTAATCCGAAAATAGCCTTGCTCATCGGTTACTGTACCCTGAGATGTTCCATCAATCTGCACAGAGGCAAATGCTAATGGCTGCTCATTACTAAGGTCAAGCACTTGTCCGGCTACCTGATACTGACAAGAATCGGGTGGAGTAGCTTCAGACTGGTGGATAGCCAACAAGTTGAGTGCAACAAAAATCCAGTAACCGTATTTTCTCATTGGCACTCAGGACATTGTCCTTTTACTAGTAGGGCGACTTCACTAGTCTGATAATTTTCGGGTAACGTAACTTCAGGTACTAAGTTGTCAGGTAGGCACTTGGTGCGCCCGCAAGCGGTGCAGGTAAAATGGATATGTTCAGCATGGTGAGTTCTCGTTGCAGTTTCCTTATCCGTCAGTAATTGGCGAATCTCGTCGGAAAGCCCAAAGTACGCCAGCCCACCATCGTGCGGAATCAGGTGTAAAATACCTTTCTCAATAAAAGTATGAAGGGTGCGATAGAGGGTTACCCGATCGTACTGAGGAAGCTGATTTTCCAGGTCTTTGGCTGATAGCGCGTAGCTTGAGGCAAGAAAAAGCTGAATCACATCGCAGCGTCCTGAAGTTACCCGAAGTTGATGGTGGTGCAGTATCTCTTTTACAGAAGGAGTATCCATGTTGTAAAAGTACTAATTATGCAAATAAGTTGCATTAATACCAGCAGCTAGTACACAATTAAGCTGATTTTTGTTTTCTGGCGAGGCATTTTTAGAAAAATTCTGAATAAGCTAGTGAGGAGAACAAGCTAAAATTGGGATCAGTTGCTACATCAGGTTTGAAGATAGAACCACCAATGATCCGATTGAGAAAAATCCTTTCTGCTCTACCTGCCCTAGTGGTGTTTTTGCTGATAAGTGCGGCTTTGCTGGAAATTGCCTGCATTTATGGGATGGTTCGAGCTGGAATGGGAGGAGCTACCGGAGATGTCAGTATTTATCTCCTAATCATCATAGTACTAGGAGCACTAATTGCCCTGGGGCTTACGGTGGGTAATCATCTGGTCAAACCTTGAATCTTGACAAGCAAAACCAATACGTTATGAAAGTGAAAAAGCAAACTCGCAAAGAATTTTTGAATGATGTAAGCAAGCTAGGAGCAGCTACATTAGTAGGGGCTACTTGGCTTAGTGCCTGCTCCAGCCCCTCTGGGCAGTCCGAATCAAGTAGTGCTGAAGCAGTATCAGCGCCACCTACTGAACCAGAGCCTGCTGCGGAAGAGGAGCCAGCTCCTACTCAGTTGGCGGCTGATGCCTGTGAAGATTTATCCGGTCTTACCGAACAGGAGCTAGCCATGCGTGAGCAATTAAAGTACGTAGCTCAAAGTGAAAAGGAAGGGCAAGTATGTACTAATTGTCGTTTTTGGCAAGCACCCGAGACTGAAGGAAGCTGCGGTGGTTGCCAACTCATCAAAGGGTCAATTCACCCGAACGGATGGTGCGCGTCGTGGGTAGCCATGCCGGCTGATGCTTCATAGGCAATCCGAGCCGTTCACTGAATCCTGATCGGTTTTTTATCATCGCCAATAGCCACCAGGGTAAACTGGCCACTAATAGCCTTTTCCCGTTCTTCGGAATACATCTGCTCAATGTAGATATCTACCCGCACTTTCAGGCTGGTATTACCCACATGAATGACAGTGCCAACCAGTTCGATGATGGTACCAGCCGGAATTGATTGGGTAAAGTTGATTTCATCACTACTGACAGTAACTATACGTTGCCGACTATAGCGAGTAGCCGTTATGAAGGCTACTTCATCCATGAGTTGCATGGCTGTTCCACCAAACAGCGTATCGTAGTGATTAGTCGTGTTCGGAAATACTGCTTTAAAGATACGGGTTTCAGATTGTCGGATGCGTTCCTCCTGGCTCATGTTACTTCTTTTTCTAGCGCTAAGAAGTGTTGTAAAGCGCCGCTCGAGTCTTTCATTGGAAAAACATTCAGTTGGCATAAGTACGACTCGCCGTTACGACGGTAGTTGACAATAACCTCCTGAAAAGGCTCGGTGGCTTTTAGTTTGGCGCGAATGCGAGCTCGAGTGTCGTTTGAGGTAGATTCGCCCTGAAACATAGCTGGCCTTTGGTGGATGACTGCCGAAGCTGGATAACCTGTCATGCTAGTAAACCCCTCATTTACCCACTGAATGACCTGATATTGATCGGTTAGTACTAGAGCTTCGTAAGGTTGTTCTAGTACTGAGGCCAGGTTTACTTTCCAACGATAGGTGCGCTGGAATTGGCCTAGAGTATTCCAGTCAGTAGACGAAAATGATTGGGAGGGCCAGGCCCGATACCAAAAACATGCATCAGCACAGTGAATAGGAAATTGAACAAAAGGAGATTTTTTCATAATCGTATTCTTGAAATGATAGGAATAAGCCCGGTCAATTTAATGACCGGGCATAATTATTAAGCGAGCTCACCTACTGACTGACGTAGTTGTCGGGCTGCCGCAACCATCGCTTCCAGCGCAGGCTTAGTTTCTTCCCAACCTCTGGTCTTCAAGCCACAATCGGGATTTACCCATAACTGACTGGCCGGTAATACCGCTTGGGCTTTTTCTAATAGCTGTACCATTTCTACTTCGGAAGGTACGCGCGGCGAATGGATGTCGTACACCCCCGGCCCAATATCATTGGGGTACTGAAAGTCAGCGAAGGCATCGAGTAAATCCATCTGTGAGCGCGAGCATTCAATGGTAATTACATCGGCATCTAGGGCGGCAATACTTTCAATAATATCGTTGAATTCTGAGTAGCACATATGCGTGTGCACCTGAGTTTCATCACGTATACCGCTAGTCGCCAGCCGAAACGCTCGTACTGCCCAGGTTAGGTAATTCGCCCAGTCAGATTTTCGTGGGGGCAAACCTTCTCGTAGGGCTGGTTCATCTACCTGAATCACGCGGATGTTCGCGTTTTCCAAATCAATCACCTCGTCGCGAATAGCCAGAGCAATCTGAGCACAGGTATCGGCTCGGGGTTGGTCATCCCGCACAAAAGACCACTGTAAGATCGTCACGGGTCCAGTCAGCATTCCTTTCACCGGACGATCAGTCAGCGATTGAGCATAGGCGGTCCAGTCTACCGTCATAGAGGTAGGGCGCGACACATCGCCATAGATAATAGGCGGCTTTACGCAGCGGGAGCCGTAGCTCTGCACCCAACCCTGCTTGGTAAAAGCAAAGCCTTCCAGTTGCTCGCCGAAATACTCTACCATATCATTACGCTCAAACTCCCCGTGTACTAACACATCCAAACCAACTTCTTCCTGCCAGCGAATAGCTTGCTCCGTTTCCTGACGAAGGAAACTGTGATATTTTTCCCGCGTGAGTTCTCCCTTTTTAAATTTGGCTCGTTGCTGTCGAACTTCCTCCGTTTGGGGGAATGAGCCAATGGTAGTAGTTGGAAACTGAGGTAAATCAAGGCTTTGCTGTTGCACTTTTCGGGTGGCAAATGATGAAGAACGTCGCGTGTCTGATTCGGTGACGGCTTGTACCCGACTTTGCACTTCAGGGCGGTTAATCAGCACCGATTCCCGACGAGCTTGTATGGCCTGCTGGTTTTCGGAGTACTTCGGCTGCTGAGTGGGATCATCTGCCTGAGCCAACTGACTAAGATCGGCTATTTCTCGGAGCTTCTGCTTGGCAAAAGCCAGCCAAGGACGGATAGGAGTAATCCGTGATGTTTCGTCTTCTTGTTCCAGATCGCCAGGTATGTGCAGCAGTGAGCAAGAGGGGGCAATCATGACCCGCTCACTTCCAATACGGTCAGTAGTCTTATGAATGAAGTGCAAGGATTGTTGGTAATCATTCTTCCAAATATTTCTACCGTCTACAACTCCTAGCGATAAAGAGGTTTCCTCTGATAGTTTACCCGACTCGAGTATATCATCCAATTGCGAGGGGCAACGTACTAAATCAAGGTGTAGCATATGCACGGGTAGCGACAGGGCAGTCGTTAGGTTATCACCGTAGCAGTCAAAGTAATTAGCCAGAATAATCTTCAACTGCGGAAATCGCTCCCGAAAGCCCCAATAAGCGGTTTGCAAGGCTGCTTGTTCTTGGTCGGATAAATCCGTAGCTAAGCAAGGTTCATCCAATTGGACGTAGGTTGCGCCCGCTTCCACTAACAATTTTAGAATCTCATGATATACTGGCAATAAACGGTCGAGGAGTTCTATCCGGTGAAAACTATCTTCTTTTTCCTTACCTAACCATAAGTACGTGACCGGGCCGATGATCACTGGCTTAGTAATCATTCCCAGCTTCTTCGCTTCTTCAAATTCGTCCAGAATTTTGGTAGAAGTTAAATGAAACGTCTGATCTTGCTGAAATTCCGGAACAATGTAATGATAGTTCGTATCAAACCACTTGGTCATCTCTATCGCAGTAATGTCGAGACCATCTTGCTGGTAGCCCCGCGCCATCGCGAAGTATAAATCCAGGTCAGAAACTTTAGGATTGACCTGAAGTGGGGCGTATCGGTCGGGGATAGCCCCTACCGTTAGGCTCATGTCCAGCACTTGGTCGTAGAATGAGAAGTCGTTGCTAGGAATCAGGTCAATACCTGCGTCTTGTTGAAGTTGCCAATGCTGCTGACGAAGATCGCGAGCGGTGCTCTGGAGTTCGTCATTAGTAATTTTGCCTACCCAGCTAGGTGTTGCCCAGTATCGTTCGCAGGCGCGTTTGAGTTGACGGTGACTGCCCATACGGGGGTAGCCCAAATTGTGCGTTTTCATGCTAAAGCTTTTAAGAAATAAAACATTCATTAAAAGCTCCTTAGCTCAACTTCACCGGGCTTCAAAAGTGGTCAGTAGACAGCCAGACCAATGAAGAAAATTAGGCATATCTCGCCTATGCAGCATTCCGCTGGAGGGTGTGGTTGGCTGATCTTGACGAAGCTTCGTGGACGCGAAAGCCCGGTCAAATTCCTTTCCGGCACCAAGCCGGGGTTAGGAACGATAGCGGCAGGTCTCCTGGCTGCATCCGACCTCGCTTCGCCTTCTCATCCACCTTAGGTGGACAATGGCATCATGAAGCTAGTATAACTATCTACTCGTAGTTGAGCAGATCGGACTCACAGTTGCGCGTCAGCTCGCGATTTACACGCGATTCCCTATTATCCTCGCCTTTCGTTGAGGGCCGTCATCGTTTTGATAAAGAAATTAAGTAAAGAACTTGTTACCTGTGAAGGTAAAGGATAAAAGACAATTAGAAAACTAATGAGAGATAATTTAGACTTTATACTTCTTTACTAACGTAGCATCGGGATCCATACCCAGTCCTGGTTCGCTTGGCGCGGTAATGTGCCCATTTTTAATAGGAAATGCAGTAAGAGCTGGGTTGAAGTCACGGGCTTTGGCTGGGTAAGTTTCCAAAATCAGTGCATTAGAAATAGAGGCCACGGCATGAACATTCATATGAGAAAAACCGTGAGGAGCCACGGGTACGTGGTAAGCCGAGCAAAGTGCTGCGATCTTTCGCATCTCAGTTAAACCGCCTCCTTTGATGGTATCTATATTTACGATGTCGCAGGAGTGATTTTCCACTAAATCGCGGGCACCCCAGCGAGTATACTCATTTTCTCCGGCTACCACCGGAATGTCGAGAGCTTCCCGCACTTCTGCGTTGCCCCGCCAGTCGTCAGGAGCTACGGGTTCCTCAAACCAGTATAAGTCCAGGTCTTCCACCATACGTCCGTAGCGAATAGCTTCGTAAGCGGAAGCGTAGCCATTGTTAGCGTCTACCATCACCCGGGCACTGCTGCCTAGAGCCTTCGCCACTGCGCGGGTTCGTTCGGCATCAGCTTTGGCATCCAGGTAGCCAATTTTCATCTTAACTACTGGGTATCCTTCCGCTACGTAGCTTTCCATCTCCTTCACTAGCTCGGGGATGCCCTTATCTTCAGCATAATACCCACCCGCTGCGTATACCGGAATTTGCTCCCGAAAGGTGCCCAACACTTTGTGTACAGGTAACCCAAGTGCTTTTCCCACAATATCCCATACGCAAAGGTCAACGCTACCAATGGCGTGAATCTCTTTGCCTTTGGCTACTGGCTTACGGTTGTCAAAAAACATGTGGTGCCACACCTGCTCGGTATTCATCAGGTTTAGCCCCTTAATTTTCTTTACGAAACTTAGTACATCTTTATCAGACCCCTTGGTAACCGCGTAGCCCGTAATTCCTTCGTTAGTGGTAATCTTTAGAAACGTAGTGGAAGGATAGTCGCCCCCCGATTCTTTGATGGCATTCCAGGTGCGAGGGGTTTTTTTATCAAATTTTAGACGAATGATTTCGGCATCCTCAATCTTGATAAACTGTAATGCATCCCGAACAGAAGGTTGTTGACTAGGATCGGTAGATTGTAGCCATCGTTGTCCAGCTAGGGCTGGAGCAGTAGCTAGGGCTGTTACTCCGGTGGTTGCGGTTTTAATAAAGTTGCGTCGTGCTTTCATGGTGGTAAGGTGCAAATATTCAGTGTCAATTTACAAAAAATAACGGCTACTGATTGCAGTTCTTCCTGTTGGCTACTACCTTCACAAATAATTTGAAGCGTTGGTTATCTCATATCGCCCTGTTACTTTTTGCTGTGATGAGCCTGAATATTCTGGCGATTCCTCTGACGTATCTGGATTTCACACTACGGCAAGATTACTACGCTAATGTGCTCTGCGAAAATAAAGATCAGCCGATTGCCATTTGTGGTGGACGTTGTTTTGTAGATAAGCAAGTAGCTGCGTTGCAGATAGTTACTCAACCCGTTTCTGATCCGGCACCGGCTGCCCCAACTTTAGAAATTGACTTATCACTTTACGTAGTAACCGAACGGTTACATTTTATTCCGAATGATCATCTGGCTATGTCGGTTGGTTATTCGGATGCCAGTCTCTCATTTCCTTCTGACTATCCCACGTCAGTTTTTCATCCGCCCCAAGTATAAGCCTCTTTTTTCTTGTTTTCTGGTAAGCTATTTCAATGGGTTCATTTGAAAATGAAGGTGTTGTCTCTCTGTCTGTAGGCTAGTAGCTTCACTTATAGTCCTTGTATAGCAGGAAAGCAATACCCCATTACTATTTTCTTATTAATCAGCTTTACTGCCTTATCTAAGACTTTGATAATGAGTGTGGTAAAGCGGCTTATACTTAATTCATTATCATGAAACGATATTCATATTTTATTATCAGTTTATTAGTTATTATTCTATTTTCTGCTTGTGAGGAAGATGAAGGGGGAACGGCTCCGACGGTATCCGGAGCACTCTCCATTGAATTTGATAACTACGTAGGCACTCAACCTATGCAGCTTGACCCAGAGGGTTCTACTGACTACCGATATACTACCGGAGCCGGGCAGGAGTTTAACCTATCTACCTTCCGCTATTATATCAGCAACATTAAACTGGAGGGACCAGATGGTGCTAGCTTTGAGGACGAAATGAACGCTAGTGCCAACGCGGATGAAGTGCAAGGGTACTATCTGGTACAAGAAGGCGATCCGGATAGCTATTTTATTGACTTGGATGAGGTTCCAGTAGGTCAGTACAACAAGATGACCTTTACGCTGGGCATTGCTGAAGAGGGAGTACAAGAAGGGGCGGCCGGAGGAATTCTCGACCCGGCAGAAGGAGCCTGGTTCTGGACTTGGAACTCCGGGTACATTAGTTTGGGTATGGAAGGTACTGCGGCTGACTCACCTCAAGAACGAGTAGAACGAGACGGCTTAGTAACCGAAGCTAATACTTTTCAGCTACATGTAGGCGGCTGGAAAGAATTGGAAGGTAACGACAATATGGTCAATAATATCCGTACTATCACCTTAGACTTTGGCGATGTGGTTACCGTAGGTCAGGACGTGAAGCCTAAAGTACACCTAGTATTCGATATGCTAAAGATATTGGATGGAGCAGCGATAGACTTTTCTCAAACATTCCAAGTACACGCTCCCCGAGCTGCGGTGCCGATGGCTGACGAAATTCCGGGTGCATTTACGGTAGATCATGTGCATCAGTAAGTTGTTGCTCTCAGGCAAGCAAGCTGGTAGCGTTTTATTTGCTGCCAGCTTGCTACTGTTTTCTTGCCAGTCGGAAGGAGATGAAGGGTTGATGGATATAACGTATCGGTTTGAGAAACCAGCGAACTTTCCTGAACCTACCTACACCTTTGAGAATAATCCGGTTACGCCCGAAGGTTTTCGACTGGGACGACGGTTGTTTTTTGATCCACTACTTTCTCGCGATGGTTCGGTTTCTTGTAGTAATTGCCACCAGCAAGGGTTGGCATTTGCTGACGGTCCTCAGCATCCGTTCAGCGTAGGGGTAGATAATCAACTAGGAATTCGGAATGCTCCGCCACTAGCAAATCTGGCATTTAAGCGGGAGTTTTTCTGGGATGGAGGGGTGACGCATCTGGATTTTGTGCCAACCAACGCTATCGAGAATGAATTGGAGATGGACGAGAGTTTGGCGAATGTGGTGGATAAATTGAATCAACATCCGGAGTATCCGGCATTGTTCAAGCAAGCGTTTGGGGTTGATACCATTACCTCACCCTACATGTTGCACGCCTTTTCCCAGTTTATGGTGATGATGATTTCGGCTAATTCCAAGTATGATAAATACGTTCGGAACGAAGGCGAAACACTAACTGATGAGGAACTGAAAGGAATGCGTTTGTTTGAGGAAAAATGCGGAGCTTGCCACAGTGGTGAGCTATTCTCCGACTTCAGTTTCCGCAACAATGGCATCAGTACCACCTTTAGCGACGAAGGCCGAGCCCGAATTACCGAACACCCGTCGGATATAGGAAAGTTTCGCGTTCCTAGCTTGCGTAATATTGCCCGAACGGCTCCCTACATGCACAACGCCCGGCTTAAAACACTGGAAGAAGTGTTGGCACATTATGCCAGCGGAGTACAAGAATCATCTACGTTAGACCCGCTACTTAACGATGGAGCCCAGCTCGGCATTCTGATGACTGATGAAGAACAAGCGCAGATTATTACTTTTCTAGAAACACTTACCGATTACGAATTCATCGCTGACGAACGTTTTCAGAATACCCAATAACCCACTTATGAAATCTATTTTTGCCTTATTTATATTAATAATTACTACTGTAAGCTCAAGCCACGCCTGCGATGTGTGTGGTTGTTCACTGGGAAGTAACTACTTCGGTATTCTTCCCCAGTTTGATAAGCACTTCGTCGGGGTACGTTGGCACCACAGTTCGTTTTTCGCTCAGATGAACCATAATAGCGAACTACTAGAACGAGAATATTCCAACGATTCTTACCATCAGCTTGAGTTATGGGGGCGGTTTTATCTATCCCCCCGAATTCAACTATTTACTTCCGTACCCTATTCAATCAACTTTATGCGGGGCAGTCATCAGACGGTGACCGCCTCGGGCATTGGAGATATTTCGGTACTGGTGAACTATACCCTGGTAAATACGGGTGAAGATGTAGGTAATCCCTGGCGACATATTTGGTTGGCTGGAGGAGGAGTTAAACTGCCTACTGGAGATTTTCGGCAGGAAGACAATGGCACGTTAGTTAATCCTAACTTTCAATTAGGTACTGGTAGTACTGATTTTGTGCTTAACACGGTTTACACGGTGCGTTACCAAAACTACGGAATCAATCTGGGAGCTACTAGGCAATTTAATACTGAAAATCCGGAAGCGTACCGCTTTGGTAATCAGTGGAATACTTCAGCACAACTGTTTTACTGGCGGCAAATGAAAAGTTGGTCACTGCTTCCCAATGTAGGGGTTTATTACGAAACTGCTGAGATGCATACCGACGAAGGGTTTCGGCAGCTCAATACTGGTGGCGAAGCCTGGTTCGCTCAGGCAGGACTAGATGTTTACTACCAAGACTTAGCTATCGGGTTCAGTTTTAAAAATCCAATAAACCAGCGTATGAACAGTGATGCCATTGCCGATATTGAAGCTCAAGAACGCTGGACAGTTAGTGTGATTTATAACTTTTAGGCAACAGAAGACGGAGGAGGAAGGACGGAAAAGGGAAGATGTAAATATATCTCAGCTTTCCTTTTCCTGTGCTCTGTCTTTTGTTATCCAACAATAATAAAATCATATAAAGTATGAGAACTTATTCTATTATTCTAGGAATAACCCTATGGGTCGCTATGGTTCAAACCGTAGTTGGGCAAGAGAAGAAACCAATTTCCGAGGAGGACTCGCTAGAAATACAAAAGTTAGAACGCGACCTGATGGCAGGAAAACACCAGGAGGTGATGGGGAGGGTATTTGGCGCACCTGAGTATAACATTAAAACTATTGGAATTTTAGTATACGACGGCGTGAATGACTTGGATATGATTGGCCCCCGTTACATTTTGGGGACTATGGGAGCCAAGACCGAACTGATTGCCGTAGAACCAGGAAACGTAAAAACCATTAAAGGAATAGAAATTATTCCCGACAACATTATTGACTCGGTTGATCAGCTCGATATTCTAGTGATTCCAGGTGGGTTTCAGGAAACATTGAAAACCGCTTACGATCAACGGGTACTTGAGTGGATACGGAAAATTGATAAGAGTAGTACGTTCACTGCTTCGGTGTGCACGGGTGGTTGGATACTAGGTGCCACGGGTTTGCTAGATGGAAAAAAGGCTACAACGAACTGGTACCGAGCTGAAGAGATGCTGGCAAAGCATGGGGCTACATTTACCAATGAACGCTTTACCCGAGATGGTAAGTACTGGACATCGGCTGGAGTTACCGCTGGCATGGATATGTCGTTAGCAATAATGAAAAAAGTTTGGGGAGAAAACTATACGCAAGGAATAATGCTGGATATGGAATACGATCCTGCTCCGCCGGTGGAGGGAGGCAGTCCAGAAAAAACGGATAATGTAGTTCATTGGATGTTAGAAAGTATGTACGATGCTGGCATCACAGCACTTATGGATAGCCTGGAAAGTGACCACTGAATAGTACCACTAACTATCGAGTTAGCTTATCTTAAAGTAATAGTGTAAAATAGTTTTCCAGGTCTTCAATTTCTGTCCAGTCACAGCCTTCTAAAAGCTTGTAAAGCTTAATAAGATTGTTATTTAGCTTGTATTCCTCTCAAAAAGGTATAGATTTACAGTACATTTCTGTCGCTGTATCGCTTTTGCAAGCCTGATATCTGGATTTTCTGGTTTCCGAAAAACAGCCTCATCCAATTGGCTCCTTTCTGACTTCTACGTCGCTTTCTAATTACACGTATTTAAGGTTTGGTTGAAATTACAGCCTGCTAATTGTTTCATCATCCCCAAATGGGCGTCGCTCAAAATATCGGTAGGGTTGTCATAAGTCCGCTACTTATTTTCAACTATCAAACCATATTTATGATGAAAAGAACAACGACTATCTTCTGGTGCTACTTAATAGTAGCCGCACTGTCGGGACTGACTGTACCTAGTTATGCTCAAACACCTCCCACTTTCGAAGGGCGACATCTAGCGCAGTGGGATGGAGCGAAGGATCGACCATCAACTCAAGTTTCAGGCACCTCCCATCAGGTGCTGACTGAAGTCATTACCTCCTACGACCTGTATACGCTAGACGCTAGAGCTATCGATCGTTACGTAAAGAGTACACCTGAATCAGCCACCTTTCAGTTGGTATTAGGTGAGGAGTATCAATGGGAAATAATGTTAGAAGAGAATAATCTACTATCTCCCGACTATCAATCGTTCGCTCTCACATCTCAAGGTAAGGTAGAGGTGGCATCAACACCGACCGTAACTTTTCGTGGACAACTCTTATCAGAAGGTGGTGGTGAAGTTAGGCTACTATTAGATGGAGATCAGCTGCAAGGGTTTGTTACAGTTAACGATAAGAAAATATATCTGGAAAATCTGAGTAATCTGTCTTCTGGTGCTAGTACCTCGCAGTTCGTGCTGTATTCTGAAGATGCCGTAAAGGAAGAAGGCGAACTACTCTGTTTGGCTAAACAAGAACAGGCGTACGATAAACAAATACAGGATCGGGTGACCGACCAGGCCGCCAACGGTTGTGAGGATCAGGCGGAGCTAGAAATTGCTACGCTGGCACTATTTCGACGATTTAACTCGGCGGGAAGCCAACCCGCAGTCAATAATGAGATTTTGGGGATCCTCAATAATGTGCAAGCCAATTATAACCAATTTAGTATCAAGTTTAATGTAGTAGAGCAAGTAGTATCCACTTGCTCTAGCTGTGATCCCTGGACGACTACGAATCCTTCTAGTATTCTTCGGGAGTTTACCAACTGGGGATCTTCCGGCTTCAGTCAGCGACATGATGCGGGCATTTGTTTCTTCGACGGCGCTGGGTCAGGTACAGTAGGAGTTGCCTGGGTGGGTGCCATTTGTACTTCCAGTCGCTACTCCGTTTGCGATAAGTTACGCACCTCAGAAAGTAACCGCGTACTGGTTGCTCATGAAGTAGGACATAACTTCAGTGCCAGACATGATGCCAGTGGTTCACCTTTCATTATGGCACCCTCAGTGAATACCTCTTCAAATTGGTCAAGTGCCTCAACGAATGCTATTAATAACCATATTTCTAGCCGTAGCTGTCTGTCTTGCGTTGGTGGCGGAGGCACACCACCCCCTGTTGCCTGTCCGGTGCCGACGCAACTCAGAGCTCAAAATATTAGTGTTACTACAGTTTCGCTCAATTGGAGAAGTGCAGGAAGTGGTAATGATTATCGTCTTCAATACCGCCGTCAGGGTACTTCCTCGTGGACTTCTCGTAATGTAGGGTCAAGTAACGCTTCGCTCTCCGGCCTTAGAGCTAACACCACTTATCAATGGCGGGTACGCACTATTTGTGATAACAGTAACTCTGACTATATCAGTGGACCTAATTTTACTACCCGCCCTGAAGATACCAACGGATGCACTGCACCTACTGCTTTAGTGGTGAATAATATTCGTACTAGTACGGCTAGCTTTGATTGGCGTAGTATGAATGGAGCTCGAAACTATACTTTTCGTATTCGATCTAAAGGGAGCTCTCGGTGGTTTAGTTTCAACGTAAGTCGAAGCAGTATTGGTGTCAGAGGTATGCGAAGTGGTACTACATACCAGTGGCAAGTACGTACTAATTGCTCCGGTGGCTCATCGAATTACGTGGTTGGTGCTGAGTTTACTACTTCTGCTAATCAAGTCGCTAGTGCTACCAATAATGTGGTATGGAGTGAAACTTTCACAATGGCTGATAATAGGGCAGGTAATTCTGCTTGGACTAGCCGAGTAACTGACGCTAATCAGGGCGTAGCTCACGTGGTGGATGGAAGATTTACGATTAGTAATACATCGGCTGAGTGGCAGTCCGAAAAGATTAATATCAGCGAACTGAAGGAGTTTGAGTTGACTTACGATATTGAGAGTATAATTGCTCAAGATGGTGGTGAATTGACTTTTTACTATCGTATGGATGGAGGAGAGTGGGAAGAAGTTGATCAGCAGTCTGAAGCTTTAGAACGTACATCAGTAATAATTAGTGGACTAGCTACTGGTGAGTGGCTAGAACTCCGCTTTGTTGCCAGCACCAACTCAGCGAAGCAGGTCTATTATCTGGATAACATTGGGGTAGTATGTGCCAACTGTGAAACTGAAACGCTATCAGCAACATCAGTATTAACCTCCGATGATGAGTTGGTGGACGTAACTGTTTATCCTAACCCTTACTACGAAAGTTTCCGTATTGATCTTCCGTCGGAGGTAGAGCAACTTAGCGCCCAAGTATTCGATCTTCAGGGAAAATTGGTACAGCAAGAACAGTATATGTTACCCAAACGCAGGCTGGAACTAGGAAAAGGACTTGATCCTGGCCTTTATGTGGTGCGGTTATCTGGTTCTGAATTCCTTCGCGAGCTAAAGATTACTAAGCAAGAATAGTTACAGTAAATGCTAGGCTGTGTTTGGTGAATATTCTTGAAGAAAAAAGGTGTTTGTCAGGCGCAGCCTAGCGTTAGAATTACAAGAAAACTCATGGTCTAAATCTCAAAATTTTCGTGAAAACTAACGTAACTTGCGAGTGAGTCAAATTTCTATTTGACCATCAGATATACTAATTCATGTACTTATCCCATAACCCTATGTATCGATTATTTTTTGGATTCTTTTCCTTAATTTTTATCAGCTTAAGTAGTTGTCAATCTTCTACTACCACGGAAGCCGATGCTAATCTCACTCAGGCTCAGGAAATTTACGATGAGGCCATCGTTGTCCACGATGAAGTGATGCCTCGAATGGATGAAATGATGCGACTACGGAGAACTGTACAGCAGCAAATGGATTCGCTACAACAAGTAGATTCTGTAGCTTATGCTGACACATTACAGCAGATGCAAACCATCGTGCAAAATCTAAAAGAAGCTGATGATGCTATGATGCAGTGGATGCGAAATACAGTGGGAGTTCCTACTCAAGAAGAGTTACAATCCCCTGACCCAGTTGATACTACGAATATTATTCAGGTGCAGCAGCAGCAAAAAGCGGCTATTGAGCAAGTTAAACAGCAAATGGAAAGTAGTATCGAAGAAGCAAAAGCACTGTTGAATGAATGATGATTAATGATTAGTGAGCAATACATTCTACCCATCATTCATTAAGAAGATGAGAGCGATTATTCTCTTACTCATGCTGATATTGGGGACAAGTTACTCTGTATTGTTAGCGCAACCGGTTCAGGTAATTGGGGCAGTGAAGCAGGTAAAAAAGCTGGGGCAACTGGATGGGCAAGTGCAATTGGATACCTTAACTGGACAAAACCTCTACGGACTCGGCCCAGTGGCTCATTTGCAGGGAGAGATTTTGCTGTGGAACGATACTGCTTACGTATCTGAGGTAATCGGAGGAAAAGGTACCGTTAAAATTGCCCCAACTGTTCAGGCTCCTTTTTTGGTGTATACTTCAGTGGCAAAGTGGGGAGGTGAACAAATCATCAGTCAACCAATCACTGCCTTAGATCAATTACAACAAATTGTTGAGCAATTAGCCTTAGCGGCTGGAAGATCATTAGATGAGCCATTTCCGTTTACGCTGAAGGGTAAAGCTCAGAAAATTACCTATCATGTAATGGACAAGCCGGAAGAGCAGGTTGAGCATAACCCAGGCTTGCACCAGAAAGCCAAACGTTTTTTTACTTTGGCCGATGAGGAAGTGACGCTGCTAGGATTTTACTCTCGCCATCACCAAGGAGTTTTCACCCACCACGGCTCATTTATTCATGTACACGTAATCAATCAAGCCTATACTAAAATGGGTCATTTAGACAAGTTGGATATTCAACCTAGCGAATTATCACTGAAACTGCCTCTCTAGCTATGGTTATACTTTAAGCCTTATCGGGCGGGCTATACAGATATTTGTGATATTTAATTTGTAATCATTCTAAATAGCTGTATTTTTGTGTTCAGCATGATACAGTTATTCGCTACAGACTACGGTTGTACGTTTCAGTCCGATCAGGATCGTTGTTTTTATCTGCACTTTCAGGGGCGGAAAATGGCGATGAGTGTGTGTTCCTTAATAGCTTTTAAGAAGAAAGTAGACTCAATTGATTTGGTGAAATTGCTCACCGACGAATCAGATTACTCAGATGTGGCGTTGTTATCAACCTGCCAGCGAGAAGCTATTTTTTTGTTGAGTATTCGGGAAATCATTGATCTGAAAGAACTGTTATCAGGAACGTTAGTAATGTTGGAGCTAAATAGTATTTTGCACCAGCAGTTAAACTGCGGAATTTCTTAATCTTTTTTTGACACTATTACCTTATTCCTATGAAAGATCTTATGCGACAACGCACCTCTATTAAGCCCGAAATTGTTGATATCCTGAACGAACAGGTTCGTATTGAAGCTACTGCTTCAGCCGCTTATTTGGCGATGGCAGCTTGGTGCGATCAGCACGGTTGGGAAAATAGTGCCGATCACTTTTTCACTCAAGCTGATGAAGAGCGGATGCATATGCTAAAACTGTTCCGTTACGTGAGCGATATGGGAGCGGCAGCCATCTCCCCGCAGGTTGGCGAAGTGCAGCATGATTTCTCAACGCTAAAGGAAGTATTTGAAACTGCCCTGGATAATGAAATCCACGTAACTGAGTCAATTAATAAGATTGTGGCAGCTTGCCGAAACGCGAATGATTTTGCTACTGAAAGCTTTATGCAGTGGTATGTGCAGGAGCAAGTAGAAGAAGAATACGTAGCTCGACGTGCCGTAGAGTTGTTTGATATCATGGGCGACTCCGGTATGGATCTAATCCTGATTGATGAGCGTATTCCGAAAATAGTTTACCAAGAGGCAGGTGCCGGAGCTGAAGGTGGGGAAGAAGCGTAAAATACTTTGACAGGAAGACGGTATGAACTTAGAATTTCAACGTCAGGTAGAAGATAGATGCACCATAGGAAGCCTTGAGAAAAAGTCGGGGCTTCTTTCCGAAGAGTGTATTTTTAAGAAATGCTGTAAGAAGTATAAGAAGGTGGGTAAGCGGCCTTGCCGAAAGTGCCCTAAGTTCTGAATCTCTCTCACCCTCTATAAATCAAAAATGGAGCGGCGATCTGATTACCAAACTCAATCATTATCACCAGAAGATATTAAACTTCTTCGAGGTATGCTGAACCTTTTTGGTGAAGTATTCGACGAGCGGGATACATATTGTCACAATCAGCCGGATGATAGTTACCTACATGATCTCTTGAGCAAAAACTATTTTATAGCTCTAGTTGCACGGCAAGAAGGTCGAGTTGTCGGTGGATTGGCTGCCTATGAATTGATGAAATTTGAGCAGCAGCGCAGCGAAATCTATATTTATGATCTTGCAGTTAGTGAATCATTTCGGCGTCGGGGAGTAGCTACCCAGCTGATAAATCATTTGCAGTCAGTAGCTGCTGAAAGAGGTGCTTATGTCATTTTTGTCCAGGCTGACTATGCAGATGACCCAGCTATCAAATTATACGAAAAGCTAGGTGAAAAGGAAGAGGTCTTACACTTTGATATTTCACCTGAAATAAGGTCCTGAGTAGGCTCATGGTTATTAGAGATACAAGATACCCATCTATTTTTGGTTACAGATTGTAGCAAGACTACTTTAAAACCGTTTTTGCCCCGAAAATTCCATTGCTTCTCCTTTACCGAAGCCGTAGCTGATACCTACCGTAATAAAGCGGCCTCTCAGTCGATAGTCGTACAAATAAAAATCAGGTTGTCGAGAGCTAATGGTCTCTGATTCAAAAATTCGAGATGCGAATACATCGCGGATACTCAGGTTGAGAATGGTTTTTCCGTTCATAATTTTCTTACGGACTCCTAAATCAGCGAAGAAATAACTGGAAAGGTTCATCTGAAATGTTTCAAGGGCTGAGCGATAGTTGCCAATCACTTCAAAATCTATGTCAGCAGGAAGCTTGAATTTATTAGTTAGTCGACCTGTCCACTGATCTGCGGTAAAGTCAAATGAAGTGGTTTCAAAGCTGCCCTCCCGACTAAAGTAATTGTAGTTAAAATCCCCGTTTAATGTCCACCATTCGGTAGGGTTGTACTTACCGTTTAGTTCCAATCCAGTAGCTCGGTTGATACCGATATTTTCGGGTCGGGAGAAACTAACATTATCCTCGAACGTGGCTACTTCCTCAATTACATCGGTAGTATAACGGTGGTATATCGCCGCGCTAAAGGAGACCGGACCCTTATCAAAAATGCTGGTGACTTCGTAAGAATCGGTAAACTCCGGTTGCAGTAGTGGGTTTCCAGCACTGATGCTGAAGTTGTTACGAATATTGGTAAACGGATTCAAGTCCCACAAACCCGGACGATAAATACGGCGAGAGTAGCCCGCTTGTAGCGAAAAGTTATCATTGAGTTTATACGATGTGTGAGCAGTAGGGAAGAGGTTGATAAACTGCTGCCGACTACTTTCGTCGGTAGTAACCAACAGGGTTCTCATATCGGTACTTTCCAGTCGTAACCCTAGTTTCAGCCCAAACTTATCACCTTCATAAGCCCCAGTACTGTACACTCCCAGTACTTCTAAGTCAAAGTCAAACACATTGGTTAAGTCCGGATCAACCACCCAAACATTATCATTCCAATTGCTAACCGAAAAATCATTAGTTACGTCA
The DNA here is from genome assembly GCA_937883755.1 of uncultured Flammeovirgaceae bacterium. Lineage (GTDB taxonomy): Bacteria > Bacteroidota > Bacteroidia > Cytophagales > Cyclobacteriaceae > Tunicatimonas. The sequence continues at coordinate 53,734 of CAKZYA010000048.1, forward strand.
GTGTAGACGTATTGTGCTCCGCTTTCTAGGGTGAATACTTCATTAAACGGGTGGGTGTAATCCAATTGAAAGGTATACTCACCCTCCTTAAAATCGGTACGGGTTTGTTGCTGTTGGCTAAAATCTTCTCCGTTCATAACGGGCGTATTGTTAAACTCAGAAGATTGATCTTTTCCAAAGAAATTTCCGATGGCACTGAATAGGAGTGTGTGTTCTTCATTATCAGGAAAGTCCTTTTTGTACTGTAGTTCGTACTGATACTTGGGGTTGGTCGCTTCGGTCTCTTCATCCCGGTTCCACTGCGAAACCAACGTATTAGAGCTATCCAGAAAATCAAAGTCAGTGTCGGAAAACTCGGTTTCCAGCTCATAAGCAAAGTGCCCAGTCAGGGAAAGTACGTTATTTTCGTTGATATGATAATCAGTACCGAGGATGATATTAAAAAAAGTTTCGTTCTTATCACTCTCGCCCTGACTTCTCACCGTGTTATTACTTTCTAAATCTCGATTAATGGTTCGGTACTGAGTAGGAAATGTCCGGTGTCCAACACCCAACTGACTGAATAGATTAAATTTTTCGGTACGATTGTTTAGACTTAACCCCAGACTGTGATTGTTAGGAGCGCCCGTATTCAGCGTAACCGAGCCGTTCAATCCGCGCTTTTCCTCTTTCTTGATTACAATGTTGATTATTCCCGAGGTACCTGAGGCTTCGTACTTCGCCGATGGGTTTGTAATCACCTCGATGCGCTCAATCATATCGGCGGTAATCGTACCTAGTGCATTTCCACCTTCGCTGGTGAGTACCGAAGGCTTTCCGTTGATAAGAATTCGCACTCCTTGGCTGCCCCGCAGGCTGATTTGTCCTTCAATATTCACCGCTACCGAGGGGACGTTATTGAGTACTTCCAGCGCACTCGCCCCAGTGCTACTCAAATCTTGCCCCACGTTAAATACCCGTTTATCTAGCTTGAACTCAGTCTGCGACTTTTCGCCTCGCACCACTATTTCATCTAGTGTCTGATTATCTTCACTAATCGTGATAGTACCAACATTAGCTTTGCCACCACTGATTTTCACATCAGCAACGATTTGGGTCACAAAGCCGATGAAGCTTACTTCCAGATAAACATCCGGGTTTTGGGTCGTAAGCACAAACGAGCCATCTTCAGCAGTCGTAGTCCCGTCAAGCATACTATCATCACTCACCGCTTTCACCATCACCGTAGCGTACTCCACGGGTTGTCTCCCCCCACTTTCTACTACTTTCCCCGTAATTTGAATGGGTTGGTTTTGGGCGCTCAAAGATTGTAAGCCAATGACCAATAAGAAAAAAACAAAGGCGACTTTCATGCTTGGATTTAGTTAAGAGAAGTTAGCAGCTATAAAGGTCAGCATCTTTTCTCAGACGAAAAAATAGTTTCCGACGAACGACCGAAGTTTGCGGACGAATGACTATTGGTGAGGATGCTGATAACCAGAAAACCTTTTGTATCATTCGCTAGACACATCTTGAAACTTACTGTTAGTACCCGATATTGAGACATCTAAGCCGTTTGTCTTCATGATGGCAAAACAATCTGCCGTTGGAATAGATTTAAAACTACTGAACAATTGTTTAGCCCCAATGCCCTCAACGACAAGCACTGTGTTTCCTACTTTTCTGACCTATCACGACTTTATTGAAGCCCTAAAACTCTCGAGTATTCCGTCTGACTCAGGGATCTTTGTTTTAGATATCTGCGACATTAGTGAGGAATCTATAGAAACTTACCAATACTATCGCAATGAGTTTTACGAGATCAATTTGGCTCAGAACCAGCGGGAGTTTGTGTTTACGGTAGATGGAGTGACGTATCGTCCGGATGGTACTCCTTTTGTCTGTTTTATTTCTCCCTCTCAACTACAATCATATCAGGTGGTAGGCGAAGATGAGCAAGCGACTGGTTATTGTATTTACATAAAAAAAGAAGTGCTACGTTCGCTGAGGATTGACACTAATGCCTTGCCCTTTTTTAAGCGAAGTTTTGAGAGTTACTACCTACTAACCCCAGAACAGGCACAAGAATTAACGACTTTACTAGATCGGATGAAGCTTGAGTTACAACAACTAAGCTCCGTTACCGATGAAATCCTAAAATCATACCTGGAAGTATTTTTACTTAAATGCTGGGGTTATTTAGGTGAGGTGGCGAGCGTAGTAACTTCGCGCCCTCAGGAGATCGTTAGCACGTTTATGGAGACCGTACAAGCGGAAGTAACACAGCAACGAACCGTTAGTTTTTACGTAGACGAGCTGGCAATTTCACGCCAACACCTCAATCAGCTAACTCAACAGGTGCTGGGTAAAACAGCCTTGCAAGTGATTCACGAAGTTTTGCTTGAGAAGGCTAAAGCACTACTTGTTCAATCCTCCTACACTTCTTCCGAAATAGCGTATCAGCTCGGCTTTGAGGAACCCGCTCACTTTAGTCGCTTTTTCAAGCGGCTTACGAGTGCTACTCCCCGGCAGTATCAGTTACAGAGTCAGAGGAATTGCTAGCTGCGAAATTGGTAATCTTTTGTTGATTTTTGGTAAGCGTTAGCTAAGAGTATTCCTGCATCTTTGCTTAAGAAATTAGGTTGAGAAAGAGCAGCCTTTTTTTAGTCAAAGCATACTAGTTATGAAGCAGAGTAAACCACTGGGTTTGGTATATGCCATTGTGCTTATTGATATTATCGCAGGTTCTATCATGTGGCCGGTATGGCCTCAATTTGTAAAAGCGTATGCGCATCCCGAACTGCTACTAGCATTAGGCACCGCTATTTTTATTGGAATACAGTTGTTCACCGCACCACTACTCGGGCGACTTTCGGACATTTACGGACGTAAGCCCGTTTTCATTGTGTCGGCGGTAGGCACTTTCTTGGCGAACTTACTTTTACTACCTCGTAATGCATTTGCCTATTTCAGTAATCGGGGAGCCGATGGGTTGACTAATGGAGTTTACTCCGCAGTACGTTCCGCCATCACCGATATTTCTGAGGAGGAGGACTTGATGAAGAATATGGGGTTGGAGGGTACAGTAGTGTCTTTAGGGTTTGTATTGGGTCCGCTAGTAGCTTCGGGGGTGTTACTACTGTTTGGAGTACTACCCGAAGAAGCAACCACGGTACTGGTAGCTACAGGTATTGGCATTTCGTTACTTAATATTGTGCTCAGTATCATACTGCCCGAAACTATTGCCAAGCGAGTCCACCGTGAGCCAGGTGAGTTACGCCAATTAGTAAACCGCTCTATCAATGTAGCAAGGTACTGGAAGCGGTTGCAAGTATTAGGGCAGAAGCAGGATGGGCTACTACGGGTAGTGATCCTTCAGCTATGTCTTACCTTTAGTTTAGGGTATTACAACTATCTAATCACCTATATTAGTTTAGGGAGCTTGCAACTGACACCTCAAGAGATTTCCTACTTCTTTGCCTACTTCGGTATTGTTTTTTTGGTGGTTAGCTACATTTTTTACTCTTACCTCATTCAGCGGGTGCAGCCCGAACGCTTTCTACGGATCACTGCTGCTTTAGGTATCATTACCCACATCAGTTACGCATTTATAGGTCAGGCAGCCTGGGCATTGTATGTGGTAGTAACCATCGACTGTCTGACGATTGGGCTGCTGCCCGGTATTATGGATGGTTTGCTCGCTCGGTACGCTGAGCAAGATAGCCGAGGTGAGCTATTCGGTATTACGCAAGCCCTGAATGGATTAGCCAGCTTTGGAACCACGCTAGTGTTTGGTGGCTTGTCGGTCATTTCCCTTACACTACCTTTTTATTGGTTCGCCCTCTGTCTAGTGCCACTACTGTTTCCTAGCATAATCAAGCCTTTGTTGGCTACTACCTAATCGCAAAATATTAGCTTTTACGGATAAACTGAATCAGATAAATTATGAAACGAAGTATCATCATAATCAGCTATTTGCTGATGACACTAAAAGTATGTGCTCAGGTACCTGTAGAGGTATTGGTAGGGCACGAACAAATACAGCACGAGTTTTTCTTTTTTAAAGACCTTGATAAGAAACAAAAACTGAATTTGTTCAGCATGGCGCGTTTTGCGGTGGACTACGAAGATGCGAACCTTAATAGCTCATTTATTAGTTCGCAGGTCACTTACAACCTTACTCCCCGATGGGGGATCTCTGCGGGAGCTAATTACGCCGAACAGGATGTAGCCCCGCTGGTGGCTTTGTCTTATACCTACATTAACGAAAAGGGGGACTTTTTTATTAATCTTTTTCCTATGGTATTTGTGCAGCAAAGGCCTGACTATGAGTTGTTTGGTATGGCATTTTATGCGCCTCAGCTTAATGAAAAATGGAGTTTTTTCTCCCAATTATTCTTTGGCACCAATGTAAACCATCAGTTCAATCGCCACCAGTTTAGCTACCAGCAGCTCCGAGTAGGGTTGGGGTTGAAAGATTGGTTTCAGTTTGGGTTAGGACTGGACCAGAACATGATTGGGAGTGGAGAAGGTTATACGTATTCTAACAACATTGGACTGTTTATTAGGAAGGAACTTTGACAGGTAAATGGTGTGAATCAGGGTTTTTGATAAGCGACTTTGATTCTGAAGAGCGATAAATAGCTTACCTTCTTCTCGCTCCTGAGTAGGTCATAGCTTCACCCTTACCGAAGCCGTAGCTAAATCCTAGGGTGATGAAGCGGCCGCGTTGTTCAAAGCTGTACAGGTAAAATTCGGGTTGGTCAATAACGCTTTCCCGGATGCGGGAAGCAAATGCATCGCGTACACTGAAATTGACGACTGCCTTGCCGTCGAGCATCTTCTTTCGTAAGCCTATGTCAGCAAAAGCAAAGCCCGAAACTTCGCTCTGCACGGTTTGGAAACCCGATTGGTAGTTGCCAATAAGTTCCAAATCAAAGTTAGCGGGTAGGGCAATTTTGGAAGTTATCCGAGATGACCATTGATCACCGGTAAAGTCAAATGATTGTTCCTGGAACTCGCCTTCGCGAATAAAGTAGTTGAGGTTGAAATCACCGTTGAGCTTGAGCCAATTGGTGGGACTGTACTCTCCGTTTACTTCAAATCCAGTAGTTTGGTCAGTACCGATATTCATCGGCATGGTGGTGTTTACGTTATTCTCAAAGGTAGAAACCCGTTCAACCACATCAGTAGTGTAACGGTGGTAAACGCTAGTATTAATCGAGGCCTTTTTCAGGTTGAAAATACTGGTAATCTCGTAAGAATCCGTGAACTCGGGTAGTAGATCGGGGTTGCCAACGCGGATATTAAAGTTGTTTCGGATGTTAAAAAACGGGTTCAAATCCCACAAGCGAGGCCGATAGATTCTTCGGGAGTATCCTCCCTGCACGGATATGTTTTCTGCCAGTTTGTATGAAGTGTGAAAGGTAGGAAACAGATTAGTGAAGTTCTGATTATTAGATTCGTTGGTATTGGTCAACAGTGTGCTCAAGTCAGTATTTTCTGCTCTCAAGCCGAATTTTACGCCCCACTTTTCATCCTCGTAGGCTCCGGTGCCGTACACTCCCAATACTTTTTGGTTCCACTCAAAATTATTAGTCAGCTCGTCAATTGTTACCAAGGTGCCATCCTGAAATTCTCGCACCGTAAAGTCATTGCCTACGTCGTTAATTACGTACTGCGCCCCTGTTTCAAGAGTGATTTGCTTGGTAAGCGGATTAGTGTAGTCTAACTTGAAGGTATAGTCTGCTTGTTGATACTCAGTTTCGGTTTGTTGGTCGTTATTAAAATTCTCACCCGAGACAGCCGTATTTATGAACTCCGAAGCTTGATCTTTGCCAAAAAACCTTCCGGTTGCGCTTAGCAAGAGCTTATGATCCTCGTTGTTCTTAAACTCTTTAGCGTACTGCAATTCGTACTGCCACTTGGGGTTCGTTGCTTCAGTAGTTTCCTGTCGGTTCCATTCCGATACTACCGAATTATTTCCATCCAGCAGCGCAAAATCATACTGCGATGGTTGACTCTCAACCTCGTAGGCAAAATTACCCGACAGCGTGATGACGTTGTAGGGATCAATATGATAATCAGTGCCGAGGATTATATTGTAAAAAGTTTCGTTGCGGTACTCGGTACCATCGCTGGTAACAGTTGTATTGTTAATCAGATCGCGGTTAATCGTCTCCGAAAACTCAGGAATCGAGCGGTAGCCTACTCCCAGTTGAGTAAACAGGTTGAACTTCTCAGTTCTCCGATTTAAGCTAATGCCGACGCTATGGTTATCAGGAACACCCGTATTTAGTGAGATTGAGCCATTCAACCCCCTCTTTTCCTCTTTTTTCAGGATAATGTTTAAGATACCAGATGTGCCCTCGGCCTCGTACTTTGCAGAAGGGTTGGTGATCACTTCAATACTCTCAATCATATCGGCCGTAATGGTACCGAGGGCGTTGCTCTCCTGATCAGCTAGTACCGAAGGTTTACCATCTACCAGTATCTGAACTCCAGCACTACCACGCAGACTAATCTGCCCCTCAATGCTTACGTTAACTGAGGGCACATTATTGAGAACTTCTAAGGCACTAGCCCCAGCACTGGTCAGATCCTGCCCTACGTTGAATACCCGCTTGTCTAGTTTGAATTCGGTACGCGATCGTTCACCTCTAACCACTACTTCATCTAACGCCTGACTGTCTTCGGACAGTTGAATAGTACCTATGTCAATCTTCCCGTTGCTGACGGTCAGATCACGAAAGGTGCGGGGTTTATAGCCGATGAAACTGACCTCTACATAGATATTAGTCGACTCAACATTTAGGGTAAACGTACCATCTGACCCGGTGGTGGTACCCGTAAGCGCTTCTCCGCTGTCCTTATTGGCTACCATAATGGTAGCAAACTCTACGGGTTGTTGGTTTACTTCATTCTGAATGGTTCCGGTGATGGTTACTTCCTTATTTTGAGCAATGGTAGTGCCTATACTCAAAACTATAATCATCAGAAAAAGTGCAAACTTGAAACAATTAGTCATAAACGTAAAATCAAATAGTAGCGACGTTATAATATTTAGTACGCAGAAATGTTTAGTATGGCAGAGTAAAATCGGTGAACGACCAAAGTTTTCCGACGAATAGCACAACTACCGTTGACCAGCAGAAAATTGGTGTTGATAATGGTAAAAATGTCGTTGGTCTCTTTATGTCATATTGATCTCGGATAATGATTATCTTTGGAAGATGCCGTCTAAAGATTTTGTTTCACCACTGTCGTATAAAGAAATTCTGTTTCAGGTACTACTGCACGGAGTAGTGTTTATTTTTTACTCTTATGATCGGCGGAACCCGCAGGTAGAATCCTATCAGATAGTGTTTTTTTTAACCTACGCCGTAGCTGCCTTAATCATCAATTATCTTTTACTACCCCAGTTCTTATATCAGAAAAAGCATCTGCAATTTGTGGGTTGGACAATTGTGGTTATCGCTGCATTAATATTTATAGAAGAAGCAGTGATAGAACAGATTTATTTTCCTGATACCCGTGGGCAACGGTTTCTGGGAGTTTTCTTTAGTTTGTGGGGAGTACTGCCAGTAATCACAGTATTGTCGGGGTTTAAGTTTGCCTGGGATGCACTGAGAAAACAGCAGGAGGTTGAGTTATTAAAGAGTACGATTAAAGAAAGTGAGCTAAAGTTTTTAAAATCTCAGATCAACCCTCACTTTCTATTTAATAACCTTAACAACCTATACTCTTACGCCATAGATTTTTCCCCTAAGACCCCCGAGATTATTCTGAAGTTGAGTTCGGTACTACGCTACATGCTTTACGAATGCAAAGAAAAGTTAGTGCCTTTGACCAAAGAGGTAAAGCAACTGGAGAATTTTACCCAGCTCAGTCAGCTTCAAATTGAAGAGCGGGGAGTGGTAAACTTTAGAGCGGAAATTAATCAATCGGGTTACCAAATTGCTCCGCTGATACTGATTGTCTTTATCGAGAATGCCTTTAAACACAGCCAGGCTAGTCAGTCCGAAAATATTCGGATTGATATTGCTATCCAACTTTCGGAAGAAGGTGAACTGGGATTTAGCTGTAAGAACAACTTTCAACCCGTGGCTAATACTGATAATCTGGCTCAGGGTATTGGACTAGACAATGTGAAAAAACGGCTACAACTTCTCTACCCCAATACTCACCAGTTAACCATTAAGGAAACTGATAGTCAGTACGAAGTGTATCTGTCAATGCAGTTAAAAAGACTGAATAAAGAAAAAATGGTCTACCAGTATACTAATTGAAAATTGATAGGGGAAAGATATGAGATATGACATGTGAGATACAAAACTTTTAACCTCAGTAACCTACTAAACCTGTAACTTTCAAAACCGCACGACTGTTGCAATCGAGTCATCCATGAACTGTATTATCATTGAAGATCAGCCCCCCGCTCAGCGAATTCTTAAAAAGTACATTGAAGACATTGGGTCGCTACAACTAAAAGCTACCCTCTCCGATGCTATTCAGGCGATTAATTACTTGAAGTCAGAGAAAGTTGATTTGATCTTCTTGGATATTCACTTACCGAAGATTTCGGGCATTGATCTGCTAAAGACTAGCAACAATTTGCCACCGATTATCTTAACCACCGCCTTTGCTGATTATGCTTTAGAGAGTTACGAGTTTAATGTAGTAGATTATCTTCTGAAGCCTTTTTCCTTTCAGCGATTTGTTAAGGCAGTCTCCCGAGTACCTACGTCTGATAGTGTTTCTGAACAGCCATTGGGCGAAGCTAAAGAGATACCTCCAATCCGTCGCGAGCTATTTATTAAGTCGGGCTACGAGCATATTAAGGTTTTAGTAGATGATATCATCTACATCAAATCTGATGCGGATTACACCGAGATTTTTCTGCCAGAAAAAAAACTTTTATCTTCCGAATCGCTCCGAAACTGGCTAGAAAAACTGGGTGACCAACAGTTTGTTCGGGTGCATAAATCCTACGTCATCAACGCTGATAAAATTGTCAAAGTGGTAGGTAATCAAATATATATGACCACTGATGCAGTAGTGCCCATTGGTAGAGCTTTCCGGGAGGATTTCACCGAGAAGTTCCTAAATTAAAAGCAGTAGAACCTTAATAACAGCTATCACACCTAACTTAAACCCAGCATGAAAGAACTCAGAAAAGAGGACATTAGCCAAGAAGTATTTGACCTCTACGACGACTACGCCCATAACCGCATCGAGCGTCGGCAATTTTTGGATAAACTCTCTACTTATGCGGTAGGTGGTTTAACCTTGTCTTCATTGCTCAGTTTTATTATGCCCGATTACCAGAATAAAATTCAGGTGCGGCAAGATGATCCCCGACTAAAGTCAGAGTTCATTGAGTATGAATCTCCGAAGGGTGGGGGGACGATTAAAGCGTTATTATCCAAGCCTGCCGATGCGTCAGGAAAACTGCCTGGTATTGTAGTGGTGCATGAAAACCGGGGATTGAATCCCCATATTGAAGATGTAGCCCGTCGAGCCGCGTTAGCCGGGTTTATTTCTCTAGCGCCTGATGCCCTAACTCCATTGGGCGGTTATCCAGGTACCGACGATGAAGGGCGGACATTACAGCGGCAGCGCGATCGAGACGAGATGTTGGAAGACTTTATCGCGGCCCACGATCATCTGAATAATCACTCTGAATGTACCAGAAAAGTAGGCGTAGTTGGCTTTTGCTTCGGCGGTTGGATTTCTAATATGATGGCAGTGCGGGTATCAGAGTTAGATGCGGCGGTGCCATTTTACGGTGGGCAACCCGATGCTGAAATAGTTCCTCAAATCGAAGCTCCCCTACTACTTCATTTCGGAGAGCTAGATAAGCGGGTAAACGAAGGCTGGCCGGATTACGAAGCTACTTTAAAAAAGCATGATAAAGAATATCAGGCTCATACGTACGCTAATGCTAATCATGGCTTTCATAATGATACAACTCCTCGTTACGATGCCGACGCTGCTAAGCTGGCTTGGGAACGAACGATTGAGTTCTTTAAGAAACACTTGAAGGCATAAATTAACTGGATAGTCAGTAATTTGCAGAATACCAATCGTGAATAGGTAGCTATTTTCTAGCCTGGCAAATTGAACTTGACTCATCAGTAGCTAGGACTAGTATGTTCCCTTACTATCTCTAGTATTTTCTTTCATCTTCATCTTGCAATCAGCAATTTTTTGATTCCGCCTTTAGGAATAAAATAATTCGTCGTATACCTTTGTCTTAACTAGAATTAATCTAAATTAAAACAGTGGGTTGCTGATACGATGAACAAACTTACTACACTACTTACCCTTAGCATTTTTCTGTTAGCTTTTTCTGGCTGTGGTGACGATGAAGAAAATGAGCCAGATAACTCAAGAGCGGGTTTTCTAGCGAGTAAAGTTGATGAACTGGGCGAAATAGATTTAGGTGATTTCACCATTCCTTCTTCCTACGATATTGATGGCACATTTGCCCCCGGGGCGTACAATGGGCAGCGACGAAGGCTAGCTCAGTTACAAGAAATCGTAGATTCTTCCCGTAACGAACCTATCTTTTGGGATTTACGAGCTGCTTTAGAAAACGAAAATCGGGATCAGTTTATCAGTGCCGATGCCCAAGGAAACTCGGACATTAGAACCAAGATTGATGAGCTAAATTTTGATAATGGTGATACTTCCGTGGCTGATCGCTTTGCGGAATTAGCTGATAGTCTCACCATGTCGAGCCAAGCTAATTATACCGTAACTGCCAGCAATGGCGTAGCCGGAATGATTACTACAGGCGATAGAAAGCGACACGTGAGTGCTAAAGGTCTGGAGTATATTCAACTTTTGGAAAAAGGATTATACGGGGCAGTATTTTACGATCAAATGGTAGACGATTACCTACGTCCAACCCAAGCCGGAGCTGATAATGAAAAAGGGAATAACGAATCAGCCGTGGGTGACGAATACTCAACTATTGGTACTGATCGGCAGCACCGCTTTGATGAAGTATTTGGCTATTTGGGGGCTAACCCAGAAACATATCCAAATTCCTCTAATACATCCAATGGCGACGGACAATTTATTGCTAACTATACCTTCGATTTTAGCGACGAGACCGAAGACGCTTACGGTATTAATCTGGCCGAAAAACTGATGGATGCTTTTATTTTCGGTCGGTCAGTACTGAAGGCAGGAGAAGGTTTTGGCCCTAGCAATGAAACTACTAATGAGGCGTACTACGAAGCTGCTCGGGCTGATATCAAACTATATACCGAAGCAGGAATAGCTGCCGCTGCTTTTCACTACTTAAATGATGCTATTGCTGATGTAACCGACGAAGATAAACTTCATCACTTATCGGAAGCCCTGGCATTTATCTACGCTTTGTCTTTCAACTCCGAAGGAAAAATATCAGCTACCCAAGTACACGATGTGCTACAGGAACTGGGATGGTCGAGTACTGACCCATCGTTGGGGGGAGTATACGAAGTCAACCTTTGGGAAGTAACCGATGAACAATTACAAGCAGCGAAAGATTTACTAGCCCAATCGTACCCTGGGTTTGGCGAAATACCTTTCTAATAGAAAATTCAAAAAGAAGAGAACGATGAGAAATAGCTATTTGGTTTACTTACTTCTTGCTGGGTTAATGATGACCTTACTTATGGTTGCCTGTGAGAGTGAGGCCGAAGGGGAAACAGAGCCTAGTGAAACGGACTTCACCGATCTTCTCACTAATCAAGTCAATGAAATCATCATTCCTACTATGGTTACGTACCAGGAGAAAATGAGCGATTTTGCTAGCGCGGTAAATAGTTTTGCTTCGTCAACCGATGAAGATAACCTCGCTAGTGTACGAACGGCTTATCAGGAGGCCTACTTGGCATATCAGGCAACTGCAGTTCATAACTATTTCGCTACGGCTAATCAAAATCTAATTCGAACCACAAACTTATTCCCGATAGATACTGACTTACTAGCCAATTTGATTGAGAATGAATCCTATAACTTTAGAACCTCAGCTCAGGAGCGAGCGAATGGGTTTCCCGTGCTGGATTTTATGCTCTACGGCTCGGCTGATGGTTTAGCTTACTTTCAGGAGAATGCTAAACGCTTGCCTTTTCTTCAGGCATTGGTAGACGATATGAAGGCAAAATCGGATGCATTGGTGGAAGGATGGAGTGGCTCACTCAAGACCAATTTCGTAGAAAATGGCGGTACTGATTTAGGAAGCTCTATCAGTGTTCAACTCAACGAAAGCCTTATTTACTATGAAGATCACGTTCGTGAAAATAAGGTAGGTATTCCCATTGGTCGCCTGGGCCCAAATGACTCGCCCATAGCGGCTGATGCAACTAAGATTGAAGCTTATTACCAGTCCCAGTCTGAGGGTAATGAAAGTTTTACCCTAGCTCTGTTGAAAGCTGCGGTAGAAGAAATGGAGGACTTATATCTGGGGAGAACCACTTCTGGCACCGATGGGGCAGGGTACGACGACTTAGTTACGACTCGTCAGCCATCCATCAGTACTGATATTAAGGCGCAGTACCAAGCTATCTTCGATGAAATTCAGAATCGCACCTCTGTATCCGGTGATGATGCTTTATACGAAAAAGTTCAGGAGCTGATTACGCTGTATAAATCAGACCTTTTTCCTATTTTGAATGTGCAGGATGCCGATGGTGCCAACGATGGCGATTAATTAACTACACTATAGAATCTAACCGATAAAAAGGGTGCTGTAAAGCACCTTTTTTTTGCGATTACCTATGTCGCGAATAGAAAATATTAATACGTATCTGAGTCAGCCAGTTTCTATTGCCCCGCTGGTAGTATTTAGAATTGCTTTTGGCAGTTTGCTGCTGTACAGTACTATCCGGTTCGCTCAGCAAGGTTGGATACACACACTTTACATTGAACCCCAGTACCATTTTGGTTTTTTTCCCTGGTTAAAACCGCTGTCGGGTAACGGAATGTACTTCGTTTATTTACTGCTGGGAGTAAGTGCTTTAGGCATTATCATAGGACTCTTATATCGAGCTAGTACTACTACGTTTTTCATTCTCTTTACCTACTGCGAGCTGATTGATAAAACTTACTACCTGAATCATTATTACTTAGTCTCGTTGCTCACATTTTGGCTAATGATTGTTCCGGCGCATCGCTGGTATTCGGTAGATTCGGTATTGTTTCCCAAGTTGAAATCAGCCTACTGTGCTCACTGGCATATTTTGATATTCAGAGTACAACTGTCCATTGTCTATTTTTTTGCGGGACTAGCCAAGGTCAATCTGGACTGGCTGTTTCGGGCGCAACCATTAGCTACCTGGCTACCCGGGAGGTACGACTTACCTATAATTGGCGATTGGCTACACTTAAAGGAAGTAGCGTACCTATTTAGCTGGGCAGGATGTCTATACGATCTAACTATCTGGATGCTTCTTTGGATACGGAAAACGCGAGGAGTTGCTTACTTTTTTGTATTAGTATTTCATATCCTGACCGCCATTCTCTTCCCCCGTATTGGGATGTTTCCCTATATCATGATTACTTCCACGATAATTTTCTTTTCGCCCGCTTGGCATCAGAAAGTGTTATCGTACTTGCCGTTTTCCCGATTCTTTGCTACTGATGAAAGCCTTCGTCCGGCACAAATCGCCAGAAGTCCGTATATTGCGGTCTTATTAGGTCTGTATTTACTGCTGCAATTGTATCTACCTTTCCGTTATCTTCATTACTCTGGCAACCTTTTCTGGCATGAGCGAGGCTATCGGTTCAGCTGGCGGGTGATGTTGATGGAAAAAAATGGCTACACATCAATTATCGTTCGTGATCCAAAAAACAACACCCAAAAAGAAATAGAGCAAGACAACTATCTAACCCCCTTTCAGAAACAGCAAATGCGCTCCCAACCCGACATGATGCTACAGTTTGCTCGCTACGTAGGCGACCAGTTTCAGACTGAACATGGCTATCGTCCCGAGGTGTATGTAAAAAGCCGTTTGTCGCTAAACGGAAGAAGAAGTCAGCCATTCACCAACGATACAGTCGACGTTTATAACGCTGATAACCCCCTCAAATACAACTGGATTTTATCCTTGACCGAATGATAGCACGACCACTGACGATTATTTTTTGGGGGATACTACTTCAAGTATCAAATAGCTGGGCACAGCAACGAGCAGTACTCCAGGGTGAGCTGAGAGATCAGGAAAACGAACCGCTAGAGGATATTTATATCTATTTGCCGAACCAAAAGCAATCGACAATGACGGATCAAGCGGGACAGTTTAAACTCGAACTATCGGCTAATCAAACCTACGTACTATCGTTTCAGAGCATCCGTATCGAGCCATTTCAGCAGTCAATCTATCTGAAGGGTGACACTTCACTGTTTATTACAGTAGAAGAGAAAGTACGGGAGTTGGGTGAAGTTGTAGTAGAATCCGATGCGTTTGGTATTCGGCAATTGCGCTCAATTGAAGCCGGAGGGCTGTACGAAGGAAAGAAAACTGAGGTAATTAACATTGAAAGGCTGATTGGCAACAAAGCGACTAACAACGCTCGGCAAGCATTCAGCAAAATTCCTAGCCTCAATATTTGGGAGAGTGATAATGCGGGGTTGCAACTTGATATTGGCGGGCGCGGCCTTAGTCCCAAACGTACTTCCAACTTCAACACCCGCCAAAATGGTTACGACATTAGCGCTGATGCGTTGGGTTACCCCGAGAGTTACTATACTCCGCCACTGCAAGCCGTGCAGCAGATTGAGGTAGTACGGGGTGCTGGGGCACTGCAATACGGCAGTCAGTTTGGCGGTTTAGTGAATTTCAAACTAAAGCGGGGTAGCGCAGAAAAACCCGTAAATTTTGAGTCGCAGAATACCTACGGGGCGTATCAGTTTTTTAATACATTTAATAGCTTACACGGACAAGCGGGTAAACTAAATTACTACAGCTACTTTCAGTATAAGCGGGGCGATGGCTGGCGGGAAAATTCGGTATTTGATCAGTATGGGGCATTTGCCAGCTTGCGCTACGAAGCGACTGAGAAGCTTAAGGTCGGGTTTGATTATACCTACATGTACTACCTGAGCCAGCAAGCGGGTGGGTTGACTGACGAGGCTTTTGCCCAGAACCCCCGGCAGTCGAATCGAGACCGGAACTGGTTTCGGGTAAATTGGAATTTGGCTGCTTTGCTATTGGAGTACGAAATCTCATCTAAAACGAAATTATACAGCCGAACTTTTGGGTTGATGGCCAGGCGGACTTCGCTTGGCTTACTAGAAACTCCCGATGTGGAAGACCCACTGTCGAACCGAGACTTAATTGATGGAAAATTCCGCAACGTAGGTAATGAAACCCGTTTGGTGCAAACGTACCAGGGACTCAAAGACCAGGAAAATACAATACTGGTGGGTACTCGGCTCTACCGAGGCTTTACTAATTTTAGCCAGCAATTTGGTACGGATGGAACGGATGCTGACTTCACTCGGGTAGATACAACATTTTTAGACCGCCGAAAATCTGACTTTGATTTTCCTAACTTTAATGCGGCATTTTTCGCCGAGAATATCTTCCGCCTAAGTGAATCATTAAGTCTGATTCCAGGTATCCGGTACGAATATATCAACACCAAATCCCGAGGTTCATTTAGTACGACTATCCGTACCAATAGCTTTGGTGATTTTGTGGAAGATGTACGCACCGATAGCACGGCTAACGAGCGACATATCTTTTTGTACGGCTTAGGCCTGTCTAAAAAACTGAAAGATCGCTACGAAATTTATGCTAATGCTACGGCGAATTACCGGGCGATTAACTTTACTGATGTTCGAGTTCAAACTAATACACAATTAGTCGATACTTTGATTAAAGACGAAAGTGGTTACAGTTTTGATCTGGGCGTTCGCCGTCTGGATTTTGACCCCTTTTTTCTGGAAGCAGGCGTTTTTTACCTTCAGTACGATGACCGGATTGGCGAAGTCATTGATGATGGGCTGCGGGTACGTACCAATATTGGTTCAGCCCGCATTGTAGGAGTGGAGCTTTATTTGGAAGTAGACGTGCTGAAATCGCTCGGCAAAAGTAGCGAACATAAGGTGAGTGCGTTTGTGAATGGCTCACTAAACCGAGGTGTTTATACCCAAATCAACCCTCGGGCAGCGATAGGGGTAAGGTCAGGTAATCGTTTAGAAGACTTGCCTAACTACAATATTAAATCAGGGATTAGCTACGGTTTTCGTGGGTTTTCGGCCTCACTCCAGGGAACGTTCATCGGCGAGCAGTTCTCAGATGCTGCTAATACCGAGGAAGCATTTAAAGGAGTGTTTGGCGTAATTCCAGCTTATTATGTTCTGGACTTCTCCGCCCGATATGATTTTACCGAAAGATTAGGGCTTTCCACTAGCGTCAATAACTTACTAGATCGTTCGTACTTCACCCGGCGGGCAGTGGCTTACCCCGGTCCCGGTATTATTCCCGCCCTGGGTCGCACTTGGAATGTGACCTTGCGTTTTGCATTATGAAAACGTGTTAATGATTAAGTACTCTATAAGCTTCGTGCATCGTCAGTGCTTCACGAATGAGGCTTTTCAGGGCGTGCACATCGTTACGGTTCAGACAAAACCCCATATACGAATGTGAACTACAAATAATCGCGTGAGGCTTATTCTTAAAATCATAGCAGAATTTATCCGAAGATAAGCTGTCTAATGTTTGAATAAATTGATTCAGTTCAGAAGGCATGAAGGATACACAAGCACTACGATAAACCAACGAATAACTTTCGCAACCAGGGCACCAACTCATTTGAGCAACTTCGGTTTCATTAAGAGTAATAGGAGGTTTGATGTTACACATAGGTTTTAGTTGATAATTGACAATGGATAATTGATAATGAATTGGAAGAGGGGAGATTGAAGCGATTCTCCGCCAGGACGGGAGCAAGAAACTATTCGCCGAGTTGTAAGGGCTGAGTATTCATGGTTAACTATGGTGAGCTAATTCTCGTTTTACTATTTTCTTCATTCGGTATTCAAACAGATACCAGGTTACGACAATAAAGATTACCCAACCCGTAGTGATTAGCAGCAAAGCAGTTAGGGAAGCACGGTATTGAGTAGCTAGAATGGTATACATAAATCCTAACATTATTCCGTATATCGCCCAGTTTACATACTTCCAGTAGCCCATTTTCTGAGCCTTCCATTTGGTTTTCCCTTTTACTTTACGCTTCTGACTGATCCAAATTCCGGTCAGTACCAGCGAGGAAATTCCTAAGCCTAACAAGAACCAAATAATCTTAGTAATCAGTCCACCCCAATTACCAAAATGCAGTGGATCAGCAATATCATTAAGCCAGGTAACGGTCGGTAATGATGAAGCCCGTTGCACCTTTAGTACCTCAAAAGTTGTAGGGTGCAGATATACCCGATTAGCGCGGTTGCGAACGAGTGGCTCATCGCTTTTCCCAGTAAGGTAAAGGGCTGAGGTAGGACTGGACGGGGGAAGAATGTCTTTTACTACTAATCCTTCAATCTCTTGTTGCGCTACCTTTACGGCTTGATTGTAATCGATAGTACGTTGTATTTCGGCGAAAGCTGCCGAGTCAGCAATTGGCTCACTTAATTGAGGGGCTTGGGTATTGGCAATAGTCGATACGCCACCTACGTTTACTCGTTCTACAAAATACCAGATCCCGGTCACTGAAAACAGAATCGTAAACGGAACTGACCAAACTCCCACCAGTCGGTGTAAACTGCGGAAAAATACTATTGCGCCCTTTCCAGTCTTTAGTTCAAACAGCTTTCGGTACCACTTTTTGTAAAAAAATAGCGCAGTCAGTAGCGAAATCAGCAGCATGAAGCCAAAGACTAATACAGTAAAGTGGCCAACCTGAAAGGGAATGAACAGATAGTAGTGCAAATCGCGAAAGAACCGCTGAAAAGTAAGGTTCACGATACCCTGCACCTCCCCAGTATAAGGGTTAGCAAACAGATAACGGCGTTGCCCGTCTTGCACTAGATGAATGATATTGCACAAATAAGGCTCTTCCGGAGTATTCCAATAAACAATCTTCCCATCGGGAAAAGCTGTATGAATATTTGCTGCTATTTGATTGTGAGGTACTAGTGCCGCCTGTGGGGTAGCCTCGCTTGAATAAGCCCGGCTTTCGGGAATAAACAACCAGTCCATTTCATGACTCAGTGTAGCCAGTGTGCCAGAAAAGCATACAACAAAAAATAATACACTAAGCTTGATGCCAATCCAGCTATGAATTTTGAACAGCTTTTTTCTGTCGAGCTTAATCATATTTAAAAAGTATAGGAAACCGTCGTCATTACATTGCGAGGTGCGCCGGGGAAGGCCCGAATAAAATCATAACCGCCAACCCAATGCGTTTCATCTAGCACATTATTTACATTTACCTGAATACGGAATTTCTCTAGCTGATAATATACTGCTGCATCCAACAACTCGTAACCGGGGAATAGTGGCGGGTTTTCCCGGCTACCCAGTGAACCAAGGCGTTCGGTCACAAAGTTTGCCCCCAAACCAAAGCCAATACCTGCTAACGGACCATTCTCGATAACATACTTTGTCCAGATGTTTCCAGTATGCCGGGGAGCATTCGGTTTTTGTTGTCCAATTTCAGCCTCGTTATCACTTCCGGTAATCACCGCATCATTAAAAGAGTAGCTGGCTGTTACGCTCAGGTTAGATAAAATATTACCGATAATATCGAACTCAAATCCCTGAGCTTCTTCCTCGCCAATTTGCACGAGTCGATCGGGATTATTTGGGTCATTAGCCGGATACAATTCGCCCGATTGGGTAAGTCGATAAAGTGCTAGACTTATCGTTAGTTGATCATCCAACCAACTGCTTTTCGCCCCTACTTCAAATAAGCGACTGGTAAGCGGATCGAATGGTCCCCCCGCATTAGGGTCATTAACCACACTGGCCGTTTGAGGCTGATAACCCTCTACGTAGGTAGCGTACACGTTGACGCCTTCCGAGAGCGTGTAAACTGCACCTATGCGGGGAATCAAAGCACTTTGCTCTACCCGTTCTTCATCTTCAGTGCGGTAGTTACGCTCGTCTTGGTAATAATCTTGTCGAAGCCCTAGTAGCACTTGCAAGTTACCCCAGGTCATTTGGTTTTGTAGGTAAATACCGTGGGAGCGGAGCAAGCTTTGGGGAAACAGGTTGGTTTGATAAATGTAATCACTCATATCCCGAATACGATTAGCCGTAGGATCGGTCAGATCGAAGTGTGGTACGTTCGGAATGGGATTACTATCATCATCTAAGGCGTAGACTTCTGCATTATCAGGATCGAAATTATTGATTTTGTCCGTACGGTCAGCGGTTAGGTATCCCCGAGCCTGAAGCTGAGAACCTCCGGGTTCTAGGGCTTGCTGAAAGTTAATCGTAACCTAGCAATAGTTCATGCGCTACTACTCCGGTGTTGAATTCTAGATTGAAATAGTTATTAAAATTATCGTTATTCCAGTTGCGCTTACGAATAAATACCCGCATCTCAACTTGTTCGGGGTCAGAGCTGCCGTCGCCTAAGGTGGCGAAGCGGTTAGCCGTTCGGTGTTCTAGCAGGTCCTCACGATAGCTTGAGCGCATATATACACTATTAAACGAGAGTTTATCGGAGAATTGGTGCTGAAAAGAGACGGTAGCATTCAGGCTTTCTTCTTTCAGAAAGTCATTAGCGGCATTTAGCGCTTTGGTAATGGGTACAGAGAATAAATCGCCATCGTCAAATACGGCTTGTCCTCGGTCTAATCGTCCTTCTGAACCTTGGTAAACAATGTCAAAATTGAGGCGAGTATTATCGCTAGGTAAAAAAGAAAAGGAGGGTGCCACTACTAAGTTCTTATCGTACTGAAGGTCGCGGAAGCCACCGGAGTTTTCGTAGCCTAGATTAAGCCGATACAAAAGTTTTCCATCTTCAGTCATTGGTCCAGTAAAATCGCCTAATGTTCGGAAGGTATTGAAACTACCTACGGTGGCACTGATAGATTGTCGTTGTTCGGCTAGAGGCTTTTTGGTTACCCGGTTGAGTGTGCCACCCGGTGAAGCATTGCCGAACAGGGCAGAGGCAGGACCTTTAATTACCTCTACCCGTTCAATATGAGGAATTAACTGCTGCTTCCAGAAGCTGGTGAAGGCTCTCATTCCGTTTATTAGATTGCCTGAGTTACGTTGTCCTGATACTCTGAAGCCCCGGATGGTAAGATCGTTGTAAAACGAAAACTGGTTGACTCCGCTGATATTTTTTACTATATCATTTACCCGGAAAGCTGCCTGGTCTAAGGCTAACTCTTTAGTGACGTAGCTGACCGATTGGGGAATATCTTGGAGGGGAGTAGCAGTTTTACTGGCGATAAAGGAAACATCGTTCTGGTAGGTGGTTTCTTTTCGTCCAATAATTTCCACCTCCTGTAACTGAGTTAAACTCTCTCGTATACTGAAGTTAATCGTCAGCGGTTCGCTATCTATAATGTTTACCTTTTGGCTTCTACTCCGGTAGCCTATTCCTGACACCCGAATCTGCTGTGAGCCGGTCGGGGCGTTTTGAATTGTAAACTCTCCATCAATATCGGTGACTGACCCTAGGCTAGTACCAACTATCTCCACTGCGAGTCCGGGTAATGGATTATCTTTTTCGTCGGCAACTCTTCCTTGGATAGTAGTTTGAGCGTAGGTAGTATTAGCTAGCAAATAAGCGAAACAAATTAGTAGTAAATATTTCATGAGGTAAAAAGTATTACGATTAAGCATAAGTGTTAGAGCTGTCTGAAACTCGTTGTTTTTTTGTGCTTAGTATGAGCACAGTATTAAATACCACCGCACTGATAGCGGGCGATTTCAGTAAAACAGGGTAGTTTTTTATCCAGGTATCTAGTAGTCCAATAATGACAGCTAGCAGGAGGGGGTGGAACCAGAGTGTCCAGGGTGCGAACACTGTTTTACGGCGTAAGATGGCAATAAATAAGGCTCCGTATCCTACAATCAGCCCAATAATCATCGGAATAAAATAAACTTCATATGAGTAATCAATAGGCGTGAAAACCAGGTCCAGCTCTTTCACACTAGGAGTCAGTAATCGCTGATTGAATACGACCATGTGAGCAGAGGCTAAGGTATGGGTAGCGGCAACTCCCAGTGTAAAGAAAGATAAACCACCTACGATTAAATTTCGGTACAACGGATACTGCTCCCGAAGAGCATTACTGTAGCCAAACAGGCCGAACAGATAACTTGCTGAGGCAGCAATGCCCAGTAGGCCGCTGATAAGAAAACGATTAGGACTACCCGGCTGATCGGTATAATAAGTAGTACCGTAGAGGTAATCACCAATAACCAATAGTATTGCCCCCAATGTAAATGCTAGAAGTCGGTATCTAATAGCCTGTTGGTTCATAGGATACGGTCAATAATTTATTGGCTTAGAAAAGCTGAACTTCGCAAAGAGTACATCTTAATGCTCAAATTTCGAGTAAGTAAAGGAGGTAGATGAGCTGTTCTGCTATACACTGGTGCCCCAGTAAGACCGGAAAAAGTGCAGTAAATGCTGTCCGGTCTTAGGGGACTTCAAGCTCAAGAGGTATAATTCATCAATAGTACAACCTCTGAACAGTGATAATGGGATAATGATTAATGGCTGATGATCAATGAATAATAGACGGTATCAATCACTACTCATTCATCATTAAAGTTTGTTTATTTTCCAGCGGCTACTTCAGTATCAGCCGGAGAGGTTATGTAGCGGGTAATAGTCTCGCGGATACGGGTTAAGCCCTCTTCGCTATCGTAACTACCGTCAGCCATTAATTCTTCGCTCAAGGGAAATAGCACTTCGTACAGTCGTTGGTCATCTACCTTGGTAGCGAATTTTAGATCTTGCTGACGGGCAAAAATCTCACCCCAAGCGGTTCGTACATCACTCCAGAAAGCTTGGTTTTCTTGCCACCAGTCGGCAGCAGCTTGGCAACGACTATCGTCTACTTTTTTATACATATTCATACCTTTCTCGTGAACCAGTACCCGGTCTTTTCCGCTGCGACGGCGAATCTTGGTATTATCTTGCTCGTGTACGTGACCTTCATCAGTAATTTCGTGACGGTTAGTGCGCTCTAGTACGTTGTAATCATCGCGCTTAGAGTATTCTCGGCGGGGAAGAGGAGCATCTACGGTGCTTTCCCAGTAATGCTTGCCATCGGCGTGAATCCAAGTAGCATTACCTTCGTAGCGGGGAGCGTCATCGACCTGATAAACTTTCTGAGTCCACTGCCCCTCCACATCATTACTAGCCAGGGTTTCAAAGTTCCAAAGCTCATCACCCTGGAAGGAGTACAGTTCCTGATTTTCAAAAATCCAGTCCTGCCGCCAGTGCTTTAGAGCGATGGTGTCGCGCATCACTAAAATATGCTGAAGTGACAATTTGTTAGGGGTTTCTTCAACCAGACCAACCCATTCTAGGGCGTTAGCTACGTAGCGATCGTGAAACTCATAGGTTGCTTTAGGGGCAAAGGTTTCCACGTACTGAAAATCTACTTCATAGCAGCCGCACATGGCTTTAATAGATTCAATATCCTGTTGCTTCTGGCCGAAGGCGAATAAGCTAGTTAGAGCTAGACTGAGTGTAATTAGTGTACTTTTCATAATTCGGTAATTGAATGATAGAACGTTTGAGTGATTGAATGAAAAATTAGAAATTTCGACTGCCGTTGGGTTGCACTACGTAGTTGAATGTATAATGACGACCAGCCGGACGGGTTTGGAAGCTGACGAATTCAGATGATGATGTATCTGGATTTCCTTCGTAGTAGCTCAAAATTTCCATCTTAGCGTAGTTTCCTTGCGCTGTTTTCAGCACGATGATGCGACCAGGAATCGGTATAATTGCTTGGGGAGGATTACCTTCGCCAGTATAATTGTACCATCCATTGCCTGAACCCGCCGGAATTGCTAATCCGGTTTCACTATCAGCTTGATAACCCGTTTCAGGAGCTTCAGTAACCTCATCAAAGATTCCGTTGATGACTTGGGCTTGAGCTTCGCCGGGACCAGAAGTGCCGCCGTTGATGATGATCGTTGTTCCGGCTAAACCAATGTCCCACAGGTTCGAGGCAGAATCAGTATCATTAACAATCTCACCAGTTTCCAAACTAAATAGTGTGAAATTAGGTGGTGGGGCTTGGGAAGGATCGCCAGAAACTGCATTAGCATCGGCTGGAATATTGGTAGCAGTCTGAGCTTCTATTGGACCAGATGGACCTGGATCATCACTGCTATCGTCGCAGGCAGTAAAGATTAGCGTTGTACTTAATAATCCTAAGAAAAATAAAGGTATCTGTTTCATTTTTGTGATTGGTATGTGTTCAATACTAGAGTTATGTTAATTGCTGATTGTTAATTTGTCATTTTCCATTATCACCTGTCAATTATCAATTAATAAAGTTCCACTGTACTCCAGCGAAGAAAATTCGTCCCGCTAACGCTGGTTCATTCACCGTGGTTTGACCGAGTAGATTATTAACCCCGGCTTCCAACCGCAGCGATTCACCTAAGTTTTTGTGTGCTGCCGTATTAACCAGCCAATAGCCATTAGCATATTCGTTGTCCGCATCCAGCACAGCATTGCCATTGAAGTCACCAATACCCCAGCGACCTCGGTAGATACCTCTTAGTGCAATGTCAAAATCGTAGCGAGTGTTGGTGTAGAATATTTTAGCATTGCCTGAATGACGAGAACGGTTAAACAGGCCACCATAATCAGTAGTGCTTACTCGTTCCGTTTGATTATCTGCATTCCGACGGAAGACTTCACCCGCTTGAATGTTTTGATAAGCTTCCTGATCGCGAGTATCCAGGTACTGATAACCCACACTAAACACCAAATTGGGTAGGAGATGATAATCTAACTGGGTTTCCACGCCTTGGGTAATTACCTCAGCGTAGTTGAAGTAACTGAATACTTGCTGACCGTTGGTTTTTCGGGCGATGGGAGCAGTTTCAATTAGGTCTTGCACGTTGTTTCGGAAAAGGTTGGCTTGCCACTTTAGTTTCTCATTGGGTTTGATGGTGATCCCCAGATTGTACGCTAGCGAGCTTTCTGCCCGGATTTCTTCTACCGTAGTGGGGTCAATCAGCACTTGGGCAATTTGTCCCTGAGCTTGTAACTTGGTAAATTCTTCCTGCACCACCTGAGAGCCAAGCACGCTGTATCCAGCTACCGGATTAGTGAAGGCTAACAGTAGTTGTCGGAAGTCGGGAGCTTTGTAGCCGCCTCCGAACGAAGCTTGCATACTGAACCACTTATTGGGAGTGTAACCTACTGACAACTTTGGACTAAGCCGATTGGCGTAGGCACTATGGGCATCGTAGCGAGCACCAGCCACTACGTTCCACTGCTCAGTCGGCTGCCACTGCGATTGGGCAAAAGCGTAGGTAGATGTAAATTGGTTCATATCAGCAAAGCGAGTGGCTTCCACTTGTTCAGTGAGATAACCCACACCTCCAGTTAAGATAAACTGATCGCTGCCATACCAATCATACTGCACTTCGCTACGGGCAAATGTCTGATTGAAAGTGCTGAGGTCATAGATTTTTTGGTCAGATTGATACTTTAAAGAGCTTTCGGTACGGTATCCGGTCAAGTATTGTCGGAACTGGAGCTTGTGACGATCATTGGGACGGTACTCCAGAATAGGTAACACGTTCCAGTCAGAGCGTTGGTCTTCGCTAGTTAAGCGTACGTCCGCATCATCTTCAGTAATATCTAAAACATCTTGTCGCTGCTCCTGATAAAATCGACTGCTGACCCGTAGATTGAGTTGATCGCTGATTTTATAAGAAACTTTAGGATTAAGTGTGTACGCTTGGTAAGGGGCTAACGTCTGGGAAACAGTTTCAGGGGTAAGATCATAGCCCTGCGAACTGAGGCGATTCACTGACATTCGGGCTGACAATTTTTCCCCTCGGTAGCCAGCATCAGCTTGAGCATCCCACGTTCCGAACGAGCGGTACTGCGTTCCTACTAACCCGTTCCAGCCTAACCCGTTCTCTTTTGTAATAATATTAACCACTCCGGCCATCGCCTCGCTACCGTAGAGCGAAGAGGCTGGTCCCCGGATAATTTCAATTCGGGTAATATTGTTGACCGTCAGACGGCTCAGATCAGTAGTTCCGGCAGTGCGACCGATCACGGGCTCGCCATCAATAAGTATCAGAATATAATCCGAAGAAAGCCCCTGCATTTGTAATCCAGCGCCGTGGTCAGATACCATCTGCAAGCCAGTTTGCTCTTGCAACACTTCATTCAACCGGATTGAACCCATTTGGTCGATTTGCTCCTCAGTAATCACTTGTACCGGGATTGGCACTTCGTCGGCAGCTCGTTCGGTGCGAGTAGCCGTAACTACTACCTGATCACTATCTAGCGTATTGGATGATTCAGTAAGATGGATTTGTAATTCTGACGTTTGATCAGTATCAACTACAATGGTTTGATCCCAGGAATTGTAATTGATGTGCGATACGATCAATTGGTACGTACCCACAGGAACATCAGGAAAGTGAAACTCACCACTTGCGGAAGAGATGCTACCGATGGTAGTACCCTCTAAAACTACGTTGGCATCTGCTACAAAAGATGAAGTGCCTTCTTGGGTTATTAAGCCAGATATTGAGCCTGATTGAGCCCAACCTATTGCAGCTGAGAAGCCTAGTATGAAGTAGGTTAACAGCCAGGGCTTTGAATAGTTAAGGCGCACGAATATTTTTTCTGGTAGTTGCAAGGTTGAGCTTGTATTTATTTAGACTTAATCTAAACAATGGCAAAGGTAATGGCGAGATTGTGGAGAGTCAATCGCTGGAGTTAGCGTATTTTAATACTAACTCTAGCTAATCGAGGGAAAGAGATTGCGGTAAATCACAGGGAAATGAGCTGATGGCGAAGAGCTTGTAAAACTAGCCCAATTGGGGTTTTGGCCTCCAGTTTCTTCAAAATGCGCTTTCGATGAGCGTTAATTGTATGGGGGCTTAGGTGAAGTTGATCGGCAATTTCTTGGGTAGAAAGTTCCTGGGAAATGTACTGAATGATCTGTATTTCGCGGGGACTCATCGAGTTTTGGCTCATAGATCGATTCATTAATAACTGAAGCACAGATTCACAGTAAAACTTTTGCCCACTTATTACTGCCTGTAGGGCAGTTACTATTTCTTCTTCGCTGCAATCTTTAGTTAAAAATGCTGAAGTGTTGGCTTGTAAAATGGGTAAGACTTGCTGGTGATTTTGATCAGCAGTAATGGCAAAAAACTTTACCAAGGGATATTGTTGAGTGAATTGCTGGTAGCGTTCGTGAGAAAAACCCTCCAGATGAATATAATCGAAGATTAATACGTCAGGTACTTCTCGCTGAAAAGTATTGGTCAGAGCCTGCCAATTATCGACTTTGCCTACCACCGTAAAGCCTGAAAGCCCTTCAATAAGATAGCTAATGCCAGCTACTGTAAGTGACTGTCCATCGGCTATTAGGATTTTGAACACTTTCATGCAATCTATTTAGAAAAAATCTAAATTAGTTACGAAAAGCGACATGACCAAACTCCCAAAGAACTTGTTTCCAAACATTACCCATAGAAACATCTCGACAGAAAGTTTATGCTCAGTAACAGATAGCCGAATAATATGTCTCTTGGATCAAGAAGGAAAATATTCACTGATTAAGCATTAAAATATTAAAATGTTAAAAACAATCGCCTTGATTTTGTTGTTTATGGAAATTCGCTAAATTGTGTGCGATATATTGCAAATAGACAGCAATTTGTCGCGAATAATACAACCACCTACTTTGAAAGGCAGTACCAAAATTAGCGAGGCTACTATAATCAAAAGGGTTTCTAAGGGCGATCATCTAGCGTTTAGACAAATCTTTAACCAGCACAAAGATGCTATTTTTGGTTATAGCTATAAGCTTACCAAATCATCAATATTGGCTGAAGAGACTGTACAGGAGGTATTTCTGAAAATCTGGCAAAATCGAGAGAAGCTAGATACTGCCTATCCTATTAAGCCGTATCTTTATAAGATAGCTCGAAACCACGTCTACAACACCTTACGAAATGCTGCTTATAGCGACAAACTGAAAGAGCAAATATTTTATCACCAAGCAGTTTGCCGTAACATCACAGAAGATCAGGTGATCTACCGCGACTTAGAAACTTTCAAAGAAAGGGCTATCCAAAGTTTACCTACTCGCCAACAATTAATTTTTCGCATGAGTCGGGTAGAAGGTTTAAGTCACGAAGAGATTGCTCAGCAATTGAATATCTCTTCCAACACAGTAAAAGATCAGATTGTTAAGGCTTTAAAAACAATCAAGGCACAATTGCACATACATACCGATATTGCAGTTAGTATTATTATTCTGCTCTTCTTCTAATCATCACCAATTTCTTGCTAGGTATGTCTACTAAACGGTAGTATGCTACCTATATGCTACTCTTATAAAGAATTATATTAGATTTTTATAGTCATAAAACTATGACTATCAAAGCTTTAAAATAAAAAATAAAAAATCTTTTTTTAGAGGTCGTCCCTCCGAGCTACTCAAGGGTATTAGAAATATCAACATCTAATACGCTAACCTTGAACGACTCCAATTACATTAAATCTCTTTTTATAAAGTTTAGTGCTGATGAATGCGCTCCTGAGGAGATAGAAACGATTATTAACTATCTCAAAACATCGAGTAATAGCGAAGATATACCTCAGATTGAAGAAGTAAGAGCCAAACTAGGTACACTCCCGCAACTGGACGAGCAGCGATCAAACGATATCTTCAGTCAAATTATAAGTCGCGAGGCTCTTACGGAGACTGATCATAAGCGTCGCTTCTCTTGGGTATGGAAAGTGGCAGCAACCTTTATTGGGTTTCTGTTTTTAGCAGGTATTGGTATATGGTACTACAGTCATAACCCGAATAATACGCTGTACACCACTGCGTTTGGCGAAGTTGAGACCATCATCCTTCCGGATGGTACCGAAGTAATATTGAATGCTAACTCTACTCTCCAAATACCTGAAAGCACACAGGAAGATTCGGTACGAAACGTATGGCTAGAGGGCGAAGCGTTCTTTTCGGTGACTCACACGCAAGATCACCAGAAGTTTATCGTGCATACTACCCACGAGTTGCAAGTAGAAGTGCTCGGAACAGAATTCAACGTAAATAGTCGGGAAGAAAAAGCAACAGTGGTACTTAATTCCGGTAGGGTAAAGGTTCAATTATCGGATAAGAATAAGTCGCAGACACAATGGGTAATGAAGCCCGGTGACTTAATTGAGTATGAAGCTAGGAATCAACATATCGATCAAAAAGAAGTAGATACGCTGCTGTACACTTCCTGGCGAAACAATCTACTGGTATTTAAGGAAAGCTCTTTAGCCGAAATTGCCCAGCTGATGAGTGACAACTACGGCTACCAAATCAGCTTTGAGCACGATAGCCTCGCCCAGCTTTCTTTCACGGGCTCCGTACCGGCCAACCAGCCAGAATTACTACTGCAAACTTTGTCAGTAAGCTTTGACCTTGATATTGCCAAAAATGAACAGAAAATCACCATAGATAGCCGTTAGTGTCTTCGGTTGAAATCGCCGATAACCTAAGTAGTAAACAGTACAACACCTAAAACAATATATATTATGAAGCACTTTCACCGTTGTGTCTCCCTTGCCTTCTTGCTTGCATTGGTGGCGTCGGGTCTCTCCGCCCAGCAGCTAGCCTCAGTGGCGGAAGTAGGTAGCAGTTACCTTCCTTTACAAAAGAAGAAAAGAGCACTGTCTGGGATTATTTTGTCGCTAGGCGACCAGTATCAAGTGCGGTTTAACTTCAACAGCCAATTGGTAAAAGATAAGTTTGTGGAGGCTGAGCTGATGGAAGAACTAGCACACCAGAGCTTAGATGCAGTATTAGAAGAACTGTTGCCTCCTCTATCACTTACCTACAAAAAGATAAGTGATGATCATTACGTAATTGTGGCAGCTCGGCAAAAAGAGCAAGAGGTATTACCGATACTAAAAGGAAAACTTCAATCAATAAAAGAAGAGGAACAGTTCCAGCAAAAGAGCGTGCTATTCAAACTTGAGAACCAAAGTATAAAAGCCACCCAACAAGCGTTAGCTCAAACCATTAGCGGTAGAATCACCGACGGAGAAAGCGGTGAAGGCCTACCTGGAGTAAACATTCTGGTAAAAGAAACAACTACAGGTACAGTTACCGATATCGACGGAAACTATAAACTGACCGTTAGCGATGATGCTACCACCCTGGTATTCTCATCCATCGGTTATACTACTCAAGAAGTAGATATAAGAGGCCGGGCGATTATTAACTTATCGTTAACCCCTGACGTGAGAGGGCTAGAGGAAGTAGTAGTAATTGGCTACGGTGAACAGAAAAAAGAGAGCGTAGTCGGTTCTATTGTGCAAACCACCGGCGAAGTTCTACAGCAGTCGGGTGGAGTAAGCACTGTGGGGCAAGCACTCACCGGACGGGTTCCCGGCGTAATTACGGTCAGTACAACCGGAAGACCGGGCGAGGAAGATCCTGAGATTTTTATCCGGGGCCGAAGTACCTGGAATGGAAGTGGTCAGCCTCTGGTGTTGGTCGACGGGATTGAACGGAGCATGAATGACGTCAACATTAACGATATTGAAAAAATCTCAGTGCTGAAGGATGCTTCGGCTACTGCCGTATTTGGAGTAAAGGGAGCCAACGGGGTCATCCTAATTACCACCAAACGCGGAAAAAAGGGAAAGCCTCAGCTATCGCTGTCGGTTAACTCGGCCTTTAAAACCCCTTCTAAGATACCTCAGAAACTTAATGCCTACAACGGGTTAGCGGTCGTAAACGATGCTATTGAGCGGGAAGTGAGTAGCACAGAAGAGTCGTGGGCAGATTATACTCCGCGAGCAATTATGGAACGGCACCGTAATCCGGCTAACCAGTTCGAGCGGGAGCGGTATCCCGACGTAGACTGGGCCGACGTGGTGCTCAAAGATTTTGCGATGGATCATAACGTGAACCTATCAGTGCGTGGGGGAAGCGACTTTGCCCAGTACTTCGGGGCACTCTCGTACCAACGGGTGGGTGATATATTTGACGGTGCAGCTTATGATAACGGACGAACCTATCAACCAGACTTCGGCTATGATCGCTTCAACTACCGTAGCAATGTCGATTTTGATATTACTAAAACCACACGCGTATCGGTAAATCTTTCAGGCTTCTACGGAATACAGCGAGCCGTGGGTAACGACGATATGCGGTTAGTATACTCCAGCCTCTATGGAATGGCTCCTACCTTATTCTATCCGATCCACGAAGATGGAACCTACGGGAAAGATCCCGCCGACATTTGGGATACCACCAACCCTCTGATGATAATGACGACTAAAGGGGCTCGGCAGAACCACCGTGTTCAGGTAAATTCCGACATCATGTTGGAGCAAGACCTGGATTTTCTGTTGGAGGGGTTAACCTTTAACGGACGCTTGGCTTACGATAATAATTTTAGAGGTGGTGGAGGAGTAAGCGAGCAAAATCCAGGTGGGACTGATAACGTGATCTTCAAGCGGTACCTCGACAATGGTGAAGAGCTGTTCATAACCCCTCCAGGCGATAACCAGTTTGACTTTGTCACTCAACCTTGGTTCTATGAACCTATTAATATGAATGATGGTGAATTGGAACGTCGGCTGTTCTACCAGTTTTCTCTGAACTTTGATCGCACTTTTGGGGGTAAGCATAACACTAATGTGCTACTACTGATGAACCGAGAAGAGTACGCCAGAGGCTCTATGTTTCCCCGCTACCGCGAAGATTGGGTAGCCCGGGCTACGTACAACTACGACGAACGCTACTTTCTGGATGTAAACGGAGCCTACAACGGCTCGGAACGTTTTGGACCGGGTTATCGGTTTGAGTTATTCCCATCGGCCGCGGTAGGTTGGGCCATCTCCAACGAGCCTTTTATGCAAGGAGCTGATTGGCTGGACATGCTAAAAATTCGGGGCTCTTACGGAGTAGTGGGTGATGATGATATTAACGGACGTTGGGGCTACATCTCGCAGTGGGCTTCCGGCGGACAGGCTTTCATGAATAACGCCAATCCTTGGGCCGGAGGAAATCAGCGTTCCCCTTACACATTCTACCGAGAGGATGTCATCGGCAATCCTGATCTTCGCTGGGAGACGTCGACCAAAGCTAATATCGGGTTTGATCTTACTCTGTTGAATAACTTGGTTACGGCCACCGTTGATGTTTTCCGGGAAGGACGCAACGATATTATTGTTCAAGGAAACGACCGAAGCGTTCCGGCATTTTTAGGGTTTGACGCTCCCGACCTAAACGTAGGTGAAACCTCAGTAGAAGGCATTGAGATTGCTCTAGGGTTTAACCGCTATCTAAATCCTAATTTGAAACTGTGGTCAAACATAAACTTTACCCAAGCTCGTAGCGAAATTGTGTTTCGGGAAGAACCTGCTTTACTGGATGCCCACCTGAAAACTGAAGGCTTTCCCATTGGGCTGTACAAACGACCGATTAATGGAGAGCTGATTACCAGTTGGGACGATGTGTATATGTCAGTGCCTCTGGTCAACGATATGCAGCACCGTCGTCCGGGCTACTACGATCAAATGGACTTTAACTCCGATGGTCGCCACGACGATAATACCGACCGGGCTCCCTACGGCTACCCTCAACAGCCAATCAATACCTGGAACTGGACCGTGGGTACCGACTACTACGGCCTATCGGTGATGGTTCAATTCTATGGTGCTTTCAATGCTACCAAACGACACACTGTTTGGGATTTTCACAAAGATACTCCACTCTATTTCGCGCATAACCTTGATTACTGGACGGTGGATAATCCTAATGGCCAAGAGGTACTGCCCGAGTGGAAAGGTGGGGCTGATACCGACGCTTATCGTGACTACCTCGATGCCTCCTTTGTCCGCCTAAAGAATGTGGAAATCGCTTATAACTTTCCGGGAAAAAACGGGAATAGCTACAAACTGTTTGTCGGCGGAAATAACCTGTTTCTATGGTCACACTTGCCCGACGACCGAGAGAGTAACCGGGCAAACGGTGAAACCTACGTACGGGGCGATTATCCTACCTTCCGCCGTGTCAATGTTGGCTTCAATATAAACTTCTAAAAAAGACCCATTATGAATAGATTTTATATAAAACTGGCGGGGATGCTCAGTGGCCTGCTGCTGATTACTACCTCCTGTGAAGATTATTTAGACAAGACTATAGAAACGAATCTGGATCAGGAAGAAGTTTTCAAAAACTTTGATAATGTGCAGGGCTTTGTAGAGGAAATGTACGCGATGGTGGTAAACTACGGTACCGGAACCCACTGGCAGGGCTACATGTGCTACGGCGACGATGCCATTGGCAATCAAAACTGGCAGTTCGATTTCCGCATTGACCAGGGCCGCTACTGGAACTGGATTAACACCGGGGGCACTGGTATAGGTACATATTTTTACAACGAGAATGCTAACACAGGAGACAATCTACCGTTTAGAAGAGCCGGTGTTTGGCAAAGTAGCTGGGCGGGTATTCGCAAAGCCAACTTGGTGATTGAGAACGCTGACCTAATCGTAGATGCTACCCAGGAAGAAAAAGATGTACTACTGGGGCAGGCGTACTTCTTCCGCGCCTTTTTCCACCACGAGATCATGAAGTTCTGGGGGCGCATTCCGTATATCGACCGATCATTGAACTCAGAGGATTGGGAGCTAGTGCGTCCGGAGACATATAAGGAAACAGCGTTGGCCATTGACGATGATTTTGCATTGGCGGCTCAACTGCTACCCGTTGACTGGGACAATCACCCGGCGGGACAAAAAACCAAAGGTATCAATCAGTTTCGGGCTACCAAGGGAGCAGCTTGGGCTTTTAAGGGTAAAAATCTACTGTTTGCGGCTAGTCCTCTGATGAAAGGCGCTAATGACCCTTACGACTACGATCAGCAGCTCTCTGAAATGGCTACCGAGGCCTTTGCCGAAGTGCTGAAACTGGACGAAGCTGGGCGCTACGAATTAGCAACTATGGATAACTACCAAGACGTGTTCTATTCCTTTAGCGGGACTACGGGCTATATTTACCCAGGTGGTACAGAGTTTATCTTTAGCCAATCGGGTGACGTAGGTTGGTTTCCTCGCTTCTTAGCGCAAGGCTTTCAAATCGGCAGTCACTGCGAGCAGCGCGATACGCAATTTCCTACCCACAATTATATTCACTACAATTTCGGTATGGCTGATGGACTTTCTACCGAAGATAGCCCCAACTACGATCCTAGTAACCCCTGGGAAGGCCGTGATCCGCGATTCTACAAGTGGGTAGTGGTAGATGGTGACCAGATGGTGGAAAATCTGGGGTCGGCCAGCGGTGATAATGAAGTGCATCGCTTCGCCCAACTTTACGATGGCGGTGCTCACCGCTTCCCAAACGTAGATTTGGGTAGCCAAACCGGCTATATCTGCAAAAAGTGGTACGGTTTGTCGTTCAACCACTTCGATAACAACATAGGTAACTATCTACCTTTCCGGGTACATATGCGGCTTACGGATGTGTACTTAATGTACGCTGAAGCGGCTCACGCAGCTTATGGAGCCCAGCAAGCTCCTTCTTTCTACTCCTTAACGGCGGAGGAAGCGATTAATGTGCTAAGAGGCCGAGCGGGAGTAGGAGCAGTGCAGTTTGTAAGCGATAATCAGAAATTTATGGATGAGGTGCGGCGAGAGCGGGCGGTAGAGCTAAGCTGGGAAGGTCATCGCTGGATGGACTTGCGACGGTGGCGGCTCGGCGAGATGGATCGGTACAAAGAGAAGACTGGACTTCGCTTTGACGAAGGGCGCACTTTCTACCGGGAGGAGTTAATCCGCACTAAAGTGTTCGAAGAGAAGCACTACTGGCTGCCGTTTCCCCAGAACGACACCGAGCTTTACGCTGGTTTCGAGCAAAATCCGGGCTGGTAACTAATCAATCACTGATTACTCAAAAAACTATGACAATATATCTAAAACTTAACAAAACACTTTGCCTGGGAGGATGCTTACTTGGTTTAGCATTCGCCTCATTCGGACAGAATGCAGACAGTACCCTAGCAGCTTTGCCCGAGGCACTGTTAGAAAATACAGACGACAGCTTCCAGCTAGGCGATACGATTGATTTAGGATTCAACAAAAAAAGTAAGCGGGAGGTAGTTGGGGCGGTATCAGCCATTCGTCCGGACTCTTACCTGGGCTACGACAATACTCAGGTAGTGCGGGATGCTTTATTAGGACGAGTTGCCGGAGTATATGGTAGCGATAATATTCGCGGACTGGGTGGTGCCCTGATTGTGGTAGATGGTATTCCCGGTCGTCCCATTGACCTACTAAATGCAGAGGAAATTGAACAGATTACCGTGCTTAAAGATGCTAACGCCGTTGCCCAGTACGGAACAATGGGGATAAATGGCGTAATTGTAGTAACTACTAAGCGGGGTGACGCTCGGTACCGTCGGGCTAACGTAACCGCCAGCTACGGAGTGTCTCGCCCAGTGGACTTGCCTAATTATTTAGGTTCGGCAGATTATATGCAGTTGTTCAATGAAGCTCGCCTCAATGATGGGCTGGATTCCGCCTTTAGTCAGGAGATAATCAATAACTTCCGCAGCGGCGACAATCCCTATCGTTACCCGAATGTTGATTATTTCTCTCAGGAATATCTTAACCCTTCAGTATCCTTCGTTAACGCGGTTGCTGAGTTTTCGGGAGGAAGCGAGAATACTCAGTATTACATCAATATGGGGTACAACAATTCTAGCTCGTTGCTTCGTCTCAATCCGGAAGCTAATGCGGGTAGTCATCGTTTCAACATCCGGGGAAATATCAATTTTCGGGTAAATGACTTTATTACCAGCAGTCTGGATGTGGTATCTATGGTAAGCACCCAGAAGACTGCCCGGGGTGATTGGTTTCAGGAAGGTACTATCCGTCGCCCCTTTACATTTGCTCCGCTATTACCAGTTTCTTTAGTAGATACCGTAGGCAACCCTGCACTAGCCGGACAAGTGGCGGCGGCCAATCTTTACGGTGGAAATCTACTGGGAGGAGCTCAAGCATTTCAGAATAATACGCCAATTGCCGATGCGCTGGCGGGTGGCTATCAGGAGTTTATCACCCGCATCACTCAGGTAAACAATGCGATTGATTTTGATCTGGATCGGTTCGTTAAGGGGCTTTCAGCCAAAACCTACGTGAGCTTTGATTTCTATAACATCTATTCCCAGTCGGTAAACAACTCTTATTCAGTATACGAACCTACCTGGAGTGGTGATACCATCGTAGCTCTTAATCGAATCGGCGAACAAGACTTGCGCGACCTTACCGAAAACGTAAATACTCAGAACTTCCTAACCCGCTATGGTTTCTACGGAATGCTGAATTACGATAAGCAGCTAGCCGAGAAGCATCGCATTAATGCTTCACTGATTGGCTACGCGAACAACACCTATCTTCAGAATCAGACGCAGCCCCAAAAAAATGCCCATGTCGCTTTACAGTTGAACTACAACTTTGATAATAAGCTGTTGCTGGACTTTAGCTCAGCCTACGTAAACTCAGTAAAGTTACCAGAAGGTAATCGGGGAGCGTTTTCGCCCAGTGCGGGAATTGCCTACGTATTGAGCGAAGAAAACTTTCTGGGCGAAGCCAGTTGGCTAGATTACCTGAAGATTCGCGCTACGGCGGGTATTATCAACTCCGATGTAAGAATTACGGCAGATAATCTTAACCTCGGTGAAAGTGTATCGGACTACTTTTTGTACCGGGAAATCTACGCCCAAGACGGGCCTTCCTACGGTTGGGCCGATGGTTTCAACAACCAGGCAACGCGAATACAACAGGGGCCTAACCCGAACTTTGGCTTCGAACAGCGCAAAGATATCAACCTCGGGTTTGAAGGTTTACTATTTGGAAGTCTTTGGGTAGAGATGAATGCCTTCCGTACTGATATTGATAATCAGGTGACTCGCCTTACCACTCAGTACCCTTCCTTCTACGGCGATTTTACTCCTTACAGTAATTATAACTCAACCCGTATTCAGGGGGTAGAAATGGGCGTGCAGCTTTCCGAGCAAATTGGTCAGGTAGGCATTGGAATAGGAGTACGAGCTACCTACGCTGAAACCGAGCGATTGCGGGTAGATGAAGTGTACGAAGATAGTTATCAGTTTCGTCAGGGACGACCTGCGGATGCCATGTGGGGGTTGGAAGACTTAGGCTTTTATACCGCTGCCGATTTCACCGAAGATGGTTCCCTGCGGGAAGGTTTGCCTCAATCAGCCTTCGGTAGTGTTCGCCCCGGCGACATTCGTTACCAAGATCAGAATAACGATGGTACGATAGACAACCGAGACCAAGTGGTGATCGGTCGGTGGTTTGCCCCCTGGACTTTCAGTACTGATCTCCGGTTAGAGTATAAAGGGTTAACCTTGTTTGTGCTGGGCGTAAGTCAGGTAGGGAATCAGGCACTGCGGAATAATAATTACTTCTGGGTAGATGGTAACGACAAGTATTCGGAGGTAGTGCTGGACCGCTGGACGGAAGAAACTGCCACTACCGCTACCTACCCTCGGCTATCATCCCAGCAGAGTAATAACAACTTCCAGAACTCAACCTTCTGGATGTACGATAATTCTTACTTCACCATTCAGCGGACTCAGTTAACCTACCAATTGCCCAGCACCTGGGTTGGTAAGCTCAATATGGCGAACATTAGTATCTACGTAGCCGGGAATAATCTACTGGAAATTGCTGAGAACCGGGACATCCGTCAGTTACGCATTGGCAGCGAGCCGATGTACCGTTCATATTCCGCTGGATTACGGGCTAGTTTCTAACCTAATACTACTGCAAACATGAAAAATCTATATAAATATTTTATCCTAATTGCCCTAGTAGGGGTCTTCGGCTGCGAGGAGCTAATTGAACCCGTAGACGAAAATGTGTTGGATGCCGACCGTCTGGACTTTGATCCGGCCTTTGCCGAAGGGGTACTAATAAACGCCTACGTAGGCTTGATTAATCAGTACCAATCTACTGAAGTTGCTACCGATGATGCGGTGACTAACGACATTAACAGCGGTTTTCGTCAGATGGCAGTAGGGCAGTGGGCTGCTCAGTTCAATCCAGTGAGCCGTTGGGATAAGTACGAACCTATCTTTTACGTCAATCGGTTTATCTCGACTATTGAAAACGTACAGTGGAAGCGCGACCCGGAAACGAACGAGTTGTTTGAACTTCGTTTACGAGGAGAAGCCCTGGCGATGCGGGCAGTGCACCATATGTACGTACTTCAGGGGCACGCTGGAGAAAGCCAGTCGGGTGAGCTACTGGGTATCCCGTACTACACCGAATTTATTGATCCGGCAGGCGACTTTAACGTGCCCCGATTAAGCTTTGAAGAATCAGTGGCGAAGATCAATGTCGACTTTGAGGAGGCCTTGAGTCTACTGCCGATGGACTACGATAATGCGGCTGATATTCCCGCCCGCTACGAATCCTACGATCCCGAAGCCTATCGCTTCGTTTTTGGCGATAACAACCGCCTGCGGATTAGCGGACGAATCATCAAAGCCTATCAAGCTAAGCTGGCCTTACTAGCGGCTAGTCCGGCATTTATGAACGGCCAGGGCGATTACTATCAGCGAGCGGCTAACCTGGCGGCTGAGCTTATTAACGACATTGGTGGCGTAGCCGGATTAGACCCTGGTGGAGTAGCGTTCTACGACGAAAACAGTGATCGGGATTTAGCGGAGGTTTTATGGCGAAACTCAGTAGGAACTAGTGCTTGGTTCGAGGAAAATCAGTTCCCGCCTTCTCTCAATGGTGATGGGCGGATCAACCCTTCTCAAAACCTGGTGGATGCCTTTCCGATGCTCAACGGATACCCCATTGCTGACCCCAATTCAGGCTACGATGCCAATAATCCTTACGAGGAACGTGATCCCCGCTTAGCCCAGTATATTTTATATAATGGAAACACCATTGGTGATAATACCATTTTTACCGGAGCGGGAGCAGGTATTGATCAACTAGACGCTATTCTGGGATTATCAACCCGAACGGGTTACTATCTTAAGAAGCTCCTTCGACCCGACGTGGTTATCAATAATGATGGTTCCGTTACCGAACAAGAACATTTTAATGTATTTCTTCGCTACACCGATCTGTTTTTAGTGTTAGCTGAAGCTGCGAATGAACTGGGTGGGCCGGACTTTACTGTGGGAGGAATGACTGCCCGCCAGATCATCTCCGCTATCCGCCAGCGAGCGGGTATTGAACAGCCCGACAACTACTTACAAACGATTAACGATCAAGCTGCTATGCGGGAGCTGATTCGTAACGAACGTCGTCTGGAACTATGCTTCGAGGGGCACCGCTTTTGGGATATGCGACGCTGGAAGTTGAATCTAGATGAAGGCGTAGATGGTATTTTCTTCAATGGTAGTCAGTACACTTTGCTGAATGTGGAACCTCGACAGTACGGCGAACGGGCCATCTACGGTCCTATTCCCCAGTCAGAGACAGTGAAGTTCAGTGCGTTGGAGCAGAACCGGGGCTGGTGATTCTTTCAATATAAAAATTAGTAAACTATTCACGATATGAATATCAAACATCTAATATTGTCATTTTTGGTTTTAGGTTTGTTCGCCTGTGAGAACCAAGATATTGTTTATCCGGACTATGGAACCACCGCGGGATATTTTCCCTACCAAACCCCCGTCCGAACACTAATCCTCGGCAACTACGATCAGGGAATTAATGAAAATGATAACAATCGACGATTCGAGATTGGAATGACGATGGCTGGGGTTTACGAAAATAACCAAGCCCGTACCGTACACTTTGAGGTTGATAATAGTCTGCTGGCGAACGTGGCGAATGTGCAAGCACTTCCAAGTGAATACTATACTACTGAAGTGCAAAGCCCGCTAACCATTCCATCGGGTAGTACCAAAGGTATCATTCCTATCCAACTGACCAGCGGCTTCTTTGATGACCCTCTTTCCTACGGTGAAGGGGTTAATTATGTGATTCCAGTACGGATTACTGAGCTGGAGAACCTAGATACGTTATTGGTCGGAGAAAGTGTTGTAGCGAACCCAGATCGGGTAAACCCCGCTGACTGGAATGTTTTACCTAAAGACTATACGCTGTACGGTATCAAGTTTATCAATCCATATCACGGTAACTACCTTCGTCGAGGTATTGACGTGATGACTGATGCGGCAGGTAACACAGTAGAAAATGTATACATTAGTGAGTATGTAGTGCGTGATGAAGTGGTTCCGGTTAATACTTCCGGTCGGAGTTCGGTTACTTTGGAAAACATCGTTCGTCGGGGTGATAGCGAAAGTCCAGGTAGCTTGATGATGGAGCTCAACTTTAATAGTGAAAATCAGTGCACAATTCGTAGTGCCACTGATGATCCCTACCAGATTGACGGAAGCGGACAATTTGTAGAAGATGGTGATGAGTGGGGAGATAAATCCCGGGATGTGATCTACCTAGATTACAACTATACCGACCTAGCCAATAGCGAAACCCATAGTGTGAAAGATACCCTCGTGATCCGTGATCGAGCCGTTACTTTTGAGGAGTTTACGGTGGAGTTAAATGAGTAAGGAGTAGTTCAAAAAGAGAGTTTACTATACTCAAACAAAGGCAATCTTAATCTAAGGTTGCTTTTTTGTTTTTGAACATATGGTTGGTAATTAAATATTGACGCTCTACCGCTCATCCCGACTTTCTAGCACTAACTTATGTGCTCTCGTAGATAGCTAAGAGAAATTTTAATCTATCTTACTAGTTTGAGGCTATAAAAACCCTAACCATTCTATTCTTATTTATTGCTCCATTACTTGTTCATGTTCAGCCTGTTACGGGAAACTGACAGGATACCTTGGGTGTGCAAGGGACTTCACTACGTGTTGTGTTTCATATTGAAGAGGCTGACGGAAAACTCGCTACGAAAATGGATAGTTCTGATCAAGGAGCAAGCAATATTGCTACTTCAGAAACTACTTTTAGCGACAATCAACTGATGATCAAAGCTACCCAATTGGGTATGGCCTACAAGGGGATGTTGGAAAATGATAGCACCGTAGTAGGAACTTTCACTCAGGGTAGTATGGCAATGCATCTTACCTTAACCAAGAGAGAGGGTAAAATAAAAACGGAATTTCCGTATCAACAGGAAGGTGTCTACTTTACAAATCTTGAAGGGAGCCAATTAGTTGGTACTCTTACTATTCCCAAAAAGAAGCCATTCAAGAAAGCGGTGGTGTTAATTTCTGGTTCGGGGCCATAAAATCGTAATGAAGAGTTAGCCCCGGTGAACCATCGTCCATTTTTAGTATCTAACCCGAAACGGTATTACAGTGCTACGGTATGATGATCGGGGAGTGGCTGAGTTAGAGGGAGATTTTACCCAGGCTACTTCTAAAGGTTTTGCAGAAGATGCCCAGGCCGCAGTAGCGTTTCTACAACAGCATCCGACTACGTCAGGTAAGAGTATTGGATTAATTGGGCATAGCGAAGGAGGAATGGTTGTCCCAATGGTTGCCAGCAAATTATTAATCTCACCTACGTTCAAACTATTGATGCTTAGTTTAGTGATACACTTAAAGCTACTCTGCAAACTAGGGAAGAAGTAGAAGTATCTCGACGGCAGTCGGCGCGGCTTAAAAAACTATTTAGCCTATAGACTATCTGGTGGATGTAAAAATAGAAGTTATGAGGGGGCAGAACACAAAAAAGCTGCCGAAGCAGCTTGCGTATTTTTGTAATGTGGGATTTACTCGGTTTTGCTATTACAAAGGGTAATATCTTCTATAGAGCCAATATCGGCCATACGGTAATTGGTACCAATATTAGTAGCCCCAAGAATAACATCTTTTAAAGCTCCATCTTCTTCAAAGTGTACTTTAATGCTGCCATCCATATTCAAAAACTGATCAAATGTTACAGAAGTGCCATCTGATAGTTTGGTGAGAAGGGTAATGCTCTGACTGCGGTTATCACCAGCATCTTCTAGATTGTTCAAAAACTCAGCCACTAATCCATCATCTTGAAGACTACCGTAGTGCAGGTGTACCGGATGTATAGCACCGTTAAGCGTACCTTCCATCAATAATTGAATTTCAACTGATTTATCGGTTCGTTCTTTCACGGTGATAGAGCCCGAAGTAGTGGTTTCTAAATAAGAACCTTCCAGTAAATTGTACTGAGTCTCTCTTCCAGTATATAAAGAGTTTTCCTCAGCATCGTTGTTGCAGGCACCGAATGCTACTACCAAAGCAAGCAGAAATAAACTAACTAATCGCATAATCCTCACTGTTTAATCTACCGAAGATACAAAAAATCAAGCAGAATAGATATTGCTATAATAGTAAAAAGAAATTACACCGATTTTATTGTGAGAAAGTGTGTTAATGTGTTCGGGTATTCATGTGTTTATGTCGTCAAGCGACCGCGTGGCGTCCACCATTGCCCAGTTTAAAGTTCTGAGTTTGGTAATTTTGAACACTTGAACACTTGAACACTTGAACACTTGAACACTTGAACACTTGAACA
>CAKZYA010000049.1 GCA_937883755.1 uncultured Flammeovirgaceae bacterium
CCATACCCGACGGAAATCTATTCCCTAAAGATGGTTCGGGTGCCCAAACAGAAATAAACACTATTCGCCCACTCAAATCGTACCGAATTAGCATCGATCAAGAAACAGGCTGGCTTTATTGGGGCGATGTAGGCAATGATGCCCGAGTAGATAGTGAGCGAGGCCCGAAGGGATACGATGAAATCAATCAGGCGAAAGAAGCGGGTAACCACGGATGGCCCCACTTCAGGGGAAATCGCGCATACCCCGACTACGATTTTGCTACCGGAGAAATCGGTGACTACTTTGACTTTAATGCTCCGGTTAACAATTCACCCAATAATACAGGGGCTAAAATTCTTCCTCCGTTTAAAAAAGCCCTAATCTGGTATCCTTACGATGATTCTCCTGAATTTCCTATCGTAGGTAAGGGGGGGCGAAATGCAATGGCTGGCCCAGTCTACCATTACGATCATTATCCACACAGCAATAATAAACTTCCTGCGTACTACGATGATAAATTATTCATCTACGACTGGATGCGGAACTGGATTATCGCCGTCACTCTGGATGAAAATGGTGATCTGGTACGACTAGAACCATTCTTAGATTCAATGGACTTCATAAAAATCATTGACATGGAGATGGGTCCCGACGGTAGCATGTACATCTTGGAGTACGGCACCGACTGGTTTGCTATCAATCCTAATGCGGCACTCTCTAAGATTGATTACTTTGAAGGAAACCGTGCTCCGGTAGTGCAATTAGCAGCTGACCAAACGGTAGGTGCAGCTCCTTTCACCGTCAACTTTTCCAGCGAGGGCACTTTTGATTATGATGAAGAAGATCAGCTATCGTATCACTGGCATTTTACTGATAGTGACAATCCTCAGTCCGAAGAGATGAGTCCTAGCTTTACTTTTGAAGAACCGGGTATTTACACTGTTAAGTTAGTTGCATCAGATGATAAAGGAGAATCTTCTAGTAAAGACATAGAAATACAAGTGGGCAATCAGCCGCCTTCGGTAGCTATTGAGTTAGCTTCTAATCAAACGTTCTACTGGGATAATTCCCCCATCGATTACCAAGTTGTTGTTCAGGACAAGGAGGATGGTAGCCTTCAGGATGGTTCTATTAACCCTCAGTCCGTAAGTTTTGCTTTTAACTTTACCCCGGCAGCCGGAAGCGGAGACGATGATATGGGTCACAAGATGGTTGTTGATGGCCTTTCACTCATTGAAAACAGCGGTTGTAAAGCTTGTCATGCCTTTGAAAAACAGTCAGTAGGTCCGGCTTACAATGCCGTAGCCGAACGTTACGAGCGCAGCGAAGAAGTTACCTTTATGCTGGTCAATAAAATTCTAAAAGGAGGCATGGGTAATTGGGGCGACCGGGCAATGCCTGCCCAAGCCGTTTCTCAAGAAGAAGCGGAAACCATTATTGACTATATTCTCGCTATTGATGAAGCTTCTTCCATACCACTACAAGGAAGCCTGATTGCTGACCAGCACCTGCCCTACGGGGGCGGCACGTACGAATTATCGGTAAAATATAAAGACCAAGGAGGTGACCCCGTTGGTTCAATTACCCGAGAAAAAACAGTGACTCTTCGTAACCCAAAAGTAGAAGCTGAATCGCACAATGAACGTTACCAGTGTCGTCCTCGCCAGCCGAGCCAAACCAATTACGCCTTTATGGCTGATATGCGTGACAGTAGCTACTTTACCTTTGAGAATTTTGATTTGAAGAATGTGAATACTTTGCAAGCCCGAGTAGCAGCCAACCAAGCAGGTTTACAGTTGCAAGTACGTATGGATGCTGCCAACGGGAACGTTATCGCCGAAGCTGCTATTCCAGCGACAGGTGGAGCTACCGAATGGATAACTATTAATTTGCCAATTCAGGAGACTCCTACCGGAACCCATACGCTGTATTTCGTAACTCAAGGCGGTACGGCTGATGTTCGAGCCTCCGTGGATTGGATTTACTTTCAAAGTAACCAGTTTGAGCAAAGAGTAGCCAGCCGCTGATTATAGGATACGTTAGTTTTGTCAGCCGAGATGATGTAAATTGTCTCGGCTTTTTTATTGTCTTTACACATTACCCAGCTCATGCGACTTCTATTTTTTGCTCTTGTTTTTTGCCTCACTACCTCTGGAATAGCTCAAGCTATTTTTCCCCTTTCGGTTAGTGAGAACCAGCGATACTTAGTCGACGCGGAAGGAAAGCCTTTCTTATACCAAGCCGACACTCCCTGGTTTCTTTTCTTTAAACTCACTTTACCTGAAGTGAGAGAATATATGCAGGCCAGAAAAGAACAAGGTTTTAATACTCTTCAGATAATGCTGACCGGTGGAAAAGGGCTAAAAAATATTTATGGCGAACTTCCTTTTCATAACAACTATGATTTAGCCCAACCTAACGAAAAGTTTTTTCAGCGAGTGGATAGTATCGTGGTAGAAGCGCAAAACCAAAGCTTGCTGCTAGCTCTTGTACCTTTATGGTCGGGCTGTTGCCGAACCGATTACGCCGGACAAGATGTTGATGGCAATCCTTTACCTCTGAATCGAAACGGAGTAGAAAAAGCCCGAGCCTACGGTGAGTGGGTAGGCAACCGCTACGGTAACTATGATCATATTATATGGGTAATGGGTGGCGATAACGACCCGTTCAATGCGATGGAAGAAATTGAGGTAATGGCTGACGGTTTGCACCGCACTTCTAACAATCAGCTATTTACTTACCATGCTTCCTCAACCCATAGCAGCACCGATGTTTTTCCTAATGCCGATTGGCTGGACGTATCGATGGTATATACCTACTTCCGAGGATTTAATAAAGCCTGGAACAAGATTCAGCCGGATGTGTACGAGGTCTGCTACGACGAATACCAGAAAACTCCTGTCAAACCCTTTTTTCTGGGCGAATCTACTTATGAAGGGGAACACGATGAATGGGGTT
Organism: uncultured Flammeovirgaceae bacterium; assembly: GCA_937883755.1. GTDB lineage: Bacteria > Bacteroidota > Bacteroidia > Cytophagales > Cyclobacteriaceae > Tunicatimonas. The sequence goes on from CAKZYA010000049.1 coordinate 2,941, forward strand.
CTGCACTTCAGGCGAGGAAGCAAGCCTATTGGGCCGTGCTTTCGGGAGCTACTGGTCATGCTTATGGTTCACCCAACTGGCACTTGCGGGACGATTGGCGCAACGTGCTGCAATTTCCGGGTGCTGAAAGCCTAAAGCATCTACCGCCACTGATAAAATCATTCGGTTGGCCGAACTTACAGCCCGACTGGCTAGGAACATTTATCATTCGGGGAGATGGTGGTTATGCTACTAACGACTACGCTATTACTGCCTTTTTAGCTGATTCCTCGCGAGCTGTTACCTACGTACCGTCCGGTCGTGAGCTACAACTTAACTTGTCCGAAATGTCTGGTAAAACTGTGGAATTATCCTGGTTCAACCCGCGTAGTGGCAATACTATAAGTATTAACACCTATTCTTTCTCCGCCAAACCAACGATTACTACTCCCGATCAGCAGGATTGGATTTTGCTGAGCAATGCCCAATAATTTCTAAAAGTTTAGTTACGCTTATTTGATTGATAATCGGCTATCATACAGTAATTGAATATCCACCTGATTAGTCTTGGCTATCTTTAGTTCAGGGTCTAACTGTTTAATGAGTTCACCAAGACGAGTCAAGTTTTCGGCAAACTCAATGTGATAGTCTTCGTGCAGCTTTTCCAGAAGGTCAATGATTTTTCCGGCTCTTTTCACCACGTAGGGAAGAAATTTTACCACCTTTCGGGGCGGCGCACTCAGTAATTTCTTCATATTTGGCTCTAAAAGAGAAATGAGCATATCAAGCTGTAGCTCAATCTCGCCAACTTTATCTTTAGTAACGCTACGGTACTCATTGATTGCCCCGCTGCAATCCCGCATTTCCATCATCAAATACCCCGGACTATAGTAATATGCCGGATAGTACTCAGCCTTACGACGGATATAGTCTTTTACCTCTTCCTTACGTTCTTGCGTAGCTCTTTCCCCTTCCAGCAGCTTAAACTGTAGCTGGTTGAGTAGATTTGAATCCTTAGCAATTAGCCGAAGCAGTAATTTATCTTTCTCTTTCTCCGGCATCTCAATAATTGCCTGCTTCAGTTCTTTCTCAATTTTTGCCATAGGTTAAAAAAATTTCGTGCAGTTCTGTAAGCAAAAAAAGCCAGAACCAATGAACTGATTCCGGCTTCTCCATGCTTATGTAAATCTACTTAGATAATCATTCCAGCTCCGACGGTTTCATTCGTGAACTCATCAATAAGGATTAAGCTACCCGTAGTGCGGTTAGCTTTGTAACTATCGTATAGTAGGGGGGTAGTGGTACGGATACTGATTCGCCCAATATCGTTCAGACCAATCTCCAGATCATCTTCCATCCGATGCAACGTATTAATATTCACCTTATATTTTATATCCTTTACAATACAACGGGCATCTTTAGAAGTATGCTTAATCGCATATTTTCCGCGAGGTGTCAGTTTTTTCTCGTTCAGCCAGCAAATCATCAAATCAATGTCCTGACCCACTTGAGGTTGATTATCGGGTTTGGCAATCATATCGCCCCGGGTTGTGTCAATATCATCTTCCAAGGTCATTGAAACCGACATGGGAGCAAAGGCTTCTTCTAATTCTCCATCAATGGTAGCAATAGAAGCAACCTTAGAAGTCAGTCCTGACGGAAGTACAATCACTTCGTCACCTGGTTTAAATACTCCACCGGCTATCCGTCCGGCATATCCCCGATAATCATGATAAGTATCTGATTGAGGGCGAATAACCCGCTGAACCGGGAAGCGACTATCCACAAAGTTATAATCGCTAGAAATTTGAACATTTTCTAAGGTATACAGCAAACTACCACCTTCGTACCAAGGCATGTTTTCCGATTTATGCACTACATTGTCACCTTTCAGTGCACTAATCGGAATGTAACGAATATCAGGAATGTCTAGTTTAGAGCTAAACTCCATGAAGTCTTGCTGAATTTTCTCAAACTGCTCCTGCCCATAGTCAATCAAATCCATCTTGTTCACGCACAAAATCAAATGCTGAATCCGTAACAGCGAAGCAATAAAGGCATGACGACAGGTTTGTTCTACTACTCCGTGCCGAGCATCCACTAACACAATCGCGAGATTAGCTGTGGATGCACCGGTTACCATATTACGGGTATACTGAATATGACCCGGAGTATCCGCAATAATGAATTTACGCTTGGGAGTGGCAAAGTAACGGTACGCTACGTCAATGGTAATTCCTTGCTCGCGCTCGTCGCGTAGACCATCAGTGAGGAGTGCTAAGTTTACGTTCTCGTCACCCGCATTGTTACTGGCTTGCTCTACCGCATCTAACTGATCTTCAAAAATAGCTTTGCTATCGTAGAGCAATCGGCCAATCAGCGTACTTTTACCATCATCTACACTTCCGGCAGTTGTAAAGCGCAGTAAGTCCATGCTCAAATACTGCTCACTGGTTTGTATATCTTGTGTTGGGGAGGTCATATAAAATCTGAGATATAAATGTGAAATATGGGGTATTAAATAAAAGAATCATGTCATTTCTAAATACAACTTGACTCCTATATTTTAAAAGTATCCTTGCTTCTTCCGGTCTTCCATTGCTGCCTCCGAGCGCTTGTCATCAGCGCGCCCACCTCGTTCGGTTACTTTAGCGGCGGCCACCTCATGGATAATTGCTTCCAGTGTATCAGCCGGAGACTCTACTGACCCGGTACAAGTCATATCGCCTACAGTTCGGAAGCGAATCTGGCGCTCTTCGTAAGACTCACCTTCTAATAAGGTTATAAATTCAGATTTGGCTAATAAAACTCCATCGCGCTTTACTACCTCACGTTGGTGAGAGAAGTAGATTTTGGGAATATCCAGGTTCTCTGCGGCAATGTATTGCCATACATCCATTTCTGTCCAGTTACTCAGCGGGAATACCCGGAAGTGCTCACCTAATGTCTTTTTACCATTGAATAAATTCCAGAGTTCAGGTCGCTGGTTACGAGGATCCCACTGTCCAAATTCATCGCGGTGGGAGAAGAAGCGCTCTTTCGCCCGCGCTTTTTCTTCATCGCGCCGTGCTCCTCCAAAAGCTGCATCGAACTTCAATTCTTCAATACCATCCAGTAAAGTAATTGTCTGTAATCCGTTCCGGCTAGGGTTTGGTCCTTTTTCTTCCACCGCCTTTCCTTGATCAATTGAATCCTGTACGTAACGTACAATAAGCTTGGCACCCAATTGTTCTACCAGATTGTCCCGAAACTCAATGGTTTCTGGAAAATTATGTCCGGTATCAATGTGCATAAGTGGAAAGGGAATCTTGGCGGGCCAGAAGGCTTTCTGAGCCAACCGCACCATAACGATAGAGTCTTTCCCGCCGGAAAAAAGTAGCACTGGTTTTTCAAACTGTGATGCCACCTCCCGCATAATAAAGATAGCTTCTGATTCTAATTGCCTTAAGTGAGTTAAACTATATTTCATAACTGACTGAATTTCAGAATTAATAAGATGTGGTTTCTAAAATCTTACTGACTAGTAATTGATGACTGTCTTCTATAGATTGTTGATGTGTGCTAACCTTCAGGTTAGGTTGCTGGGGCTCTTCAAAGGGAGAAGAAATTCCGGTAAAGTCTTTGATTTCGCCTCGGCGGGCTTTGGCGTATAAGCCTTTTACATCGCGCTGCTCGCATACTTCCAACGGACAATGAATAAACACCTCAAAGTAATTATCTCCAATAATTTCCTTAGCCATCTGACGAATACTTTCGGTCGGGCTAATGAGTGAACAGATGGTAATGATACCACATTGCGAAAATAACTTAGCTACTTCGGCTGCCCGACGGATATTTTCCCGACGGTCTTCCTGACTAAACCCCAAATTATTGTTTACACCCGTCCGAAGATTGTCACCATCTAGTAGCATGGTTACTTTTCCTTGCTGATGCAGGGAGTTTTCAGCTGCCCGAGCTAGCGTACTCTTTCCTGAACCAGATAAACCAACCATCCAGATAACTTTGCCTTTTTGCTTTAGTAAAGTCTCCTTATCAGCTTGGCTTAGGATTGTATCAAAGATAGGATATATGTTATTCAATAGAATATAATTGTATTTTTTACAAAATTAATATAAATATTACATTAAAAAAATTATAAAGCTAACTTATCTTGCTTTTAGCGACGTGCTACAACAAAGCGATCTTTATTCTGCATATCCTGCACAACCTGCACTTCAGAAAAACTTTCTGCTATTAGCAAATCGGCTATTTCGGTAGCATAGTTTTCGTGTACTTCTAAATAAACCCACTTTACTGTAGTGAGGTGTTGGCTACAAAGCTCCGAAATTCGACGGTAAAATAGAAGCGGATTGGTATCTTCTACGAATAGTGCTTCGGCAGGTTCGTACTGCTTCACGTTCGGGCGCATTGTCTTTGCCTCCGATGCAAGTACGTAAGGAGGGTTGCTTACCAGAATATCAAGTTGTTTGTTATCGGGAATACCTGACAGTATATCCATCTCTATCAAATGTACTGAGGCAGCTAGCTCTTTGACATTTTGTTGGGTAACCCGCAGTGCATCTTGACTACTATCCAGTGCCCACACAGTAGCATTTAGTAGTTCTTTGGCTACTGTAATAGCAATACACCCACTCCCTGTGCCAATATCGAGCACTTGCAAACCTTCAAAATTTTTATGTTGCTGAATAATGAACTGTACTAACTCTTCGGTTTCAGGACGGGGAATTAATACGCTAGGGGTTATTTTAAATTTCCTGCCATAGAACTCGCACTCACCTAAAATGTATTGAATAGGCTCTTCCCGATTAATTCGCTTAATAGATTGACGTAATCTCTGATGCTGCTGGTCAGATACTTTTATCGTTTTATTCAGTAAAATTTCTGTTTGAGATACTTTTAATGTGTATTCTAACAGCCACTGTAGTATTACGTTTACCTCTGAGGCAGAATAGTTAGCGTGCACATTATCGGTAAGTTGCCCGAATAGTTTATCGTATAATTCTTTTGCTCCAATTGCCACCAGAAACTTCGTATTTTCGCCCAAAGCTACACAAGATGCAGGGAAATAACTGGCTTTTCGGTAAAAGAACCATTGACCTGGCAAGGGATAGTTTCCAACGCGCATCAGTTTATCCGTTGGTAGGTTGGGTAGTTACTGTCAAAGGACAAATTCAGGCTGAAGGTTGGCTAGATCTCGAGACTTCTCTCGAAGATCAATTAGCAAATACTACATTCTCGGCTAATTCTGTTCTGTTTGTCAATACTAATCCGCTTGAGAATATTGAGCAACTCCATCAGTTAGCTAATCAGTACCAGATTCAAGACGTTCAGATTGCTAAAGATATACATGAAAAACTGCAATTAGAAGAAGCGTTTCTTAATCGTCGACACTACACATTTCACCGAGAAAAGCGTCCTTACATCGTACTAAAGTGGGCGCAGACTGTCGATGGTTTCGTAGCTCGTTCTAATTATGATTCTAAGTGGATTAGCGGGATTCATGCTCGTAAGCTGGTTCATCAATGGCGATCACAGGAGATGGCTATTTGGGTAGGAAAGAATACCTATCGCTACGATAATCCTCAACTGAATGTACGAGATTGGTCGGGGAAAAATCCGATGCAAATTGTCATTGACCCTGAGCAAACACTGGATAAGCAACTAAACGTATTTGATCAAACTCAACCGACACTTTGCTACACTCAGCACCCACCCGAAGATTTGCCGAATCTGGAGTTTACTGCATTACCCCAAGAAGCAGACTGGTATTCCTGTATTTCGTACATGTTGCATAATTTACACCACCGAGAGGTAGCTTCAGTTTTTGTAGAGGGCGGAGCGCAACTTCTTTCTTTTCTCATTCAGCATGGCTGGTGGGACGAAGCCCGGGTTTTCAGTAGTGAAACGAAATTTGGGGAAGGTATTGCTGCCCCAGTGATTGATGAAAAACTTTTGGCAGAAGAAAAAACGGTAAGTGATGATAAGCTTTCTATCTACTATCGCTAGAAACTAAACAGAAAGTAGAAAAAGAGAATTAGCCAAAGGGCATCCACAAAATGCCAATAACTTGCTAGCATTTCTAGCTTAATTTTTTGGTAAGGATTAGTCACCATAATCAGCTTTTTCACTGGATCTCGGGAGATAGCACTCAATTGAGTGTACATAATAGTAAGTACAACCAAGCCACCCGCCAGGTGAAATACATGTAAGCCTGAAATAACGTACAGATACGCCCCCGAAGCCTCACCCGAAAGATAGATGCCCGAACGGTACAGTTCTGCCCAGCCTACGTACTGCGAAATAGTAAAAGCTATTCCCAACAATAATGTAAGTCCTAATGAATTCTTAACTGTTGTCAGGTCATCTTTTACAAACGCCGGAACTACCCTGGTCATAGTATAGCTAGAAAATAAGAGCAGTACTAAACTTACAATAAATGCTTTGGGAAATGCAAAGTTGATAAAAATATCAGCATCACGCTGACTCATGGTGTACGAAACAATCATGAATACAAATACCAAACTACTACCAAAAATAGCCAGATACAGCAGTGTTTTATGGGGATGCAACTGCTCGAGACGAGTAATTGCATTGTTACGTTCGGCTTTCTCGGTGTTTTTATGGTAATTTTGCATCGTTCCGCAGGTCTAAGAATTTGATGAACTACTTAAGAAACATATCTGAGGGGTTCTGGTTCTAGGTATCATTCAAAACGTTTATTTCTCTGTACTTGTTTCCCATTCGTATTCTATAATTATACCATTTTCTGTGCAGTCAACACAATTTCTTAACCAATATATTCAGGATAGCTTTATACAGACGTTAGCCGCGCAAATTAAGGCCAAACCTAAAACCCAATTAAAAGGAGTAATCGGCAGTTTGGATGCAGTGTTAGCTAGTGCTTTGCACCAGATAAACCCACAGCTAATGCTGTTTGTACTAGCCGACCGGGAAGCAGCAGCTTACTTTCAAAACGATCTGCAAAATCTGAACCCGTCACGGGAAGTTCATCTGTTTCCAGCTTCCTACAAAAAGCCTTATCAATTAGATGAAACCGAGAATGCTAATGTACTGATGCGAGCCGAGATTCTCAACATCATTAGTAATACTCCTTCACTCGGTCACCTGATTGTTACCTACCCAGATGCATTAGCTGAAAAGGTGATCAACAAACGTTCGCTTCAGGAAAACACCTTTTTCATTAAGGCGGGCGAGCGATTGGATACCCAGTTTATTGCCGAGCTACTGGCTACTTACGACTTTGAGAAAACTGATTTTGTATACGAACCTGGTCAATTTGCGGTACGGGGGGGAATTATTGACGTTTTTTCCTACGCCCACGAATTACCTTATCGCATCGAACTATTTGGCGATGAAGTAGAAAGCATCCGCACATTTGAGATTACTTCCCAGCTTTCGCAAGAAGAGGTGAAGCAAGTGAGCATTATTCCTAACGTACAGACCAAACTGCTAGAAGAAGAGCGGCAGTCATTCATCAGTTTTCTTCCTACCGAAAATACCCAAATTTGGTGGAAAGATGCCGAGGCAGCGGAAGATATGGTAAACCGCTACTACGTAGAAGCCTGTGAGAATTTTGATTCATTAATGGAAGAATCGGCGGGAACCCAGGTGGTTTTCAGCCCGGAAACCTTATTTGAAACCCGCGCCAGTTTTCTGGAAAGTCTAGAACCTTTCACTCAAGTAGAATTTGGCAACCGTTTTTCATTTAAAACTCATAGCGTATTCACCATAAAAAGTCAGCCTCAGCCATCGTTTAACAAAAACTTTGAGCTACTGGCGGCTAACCTGCATGAAAATAAGGATCAAGACGTCACAAATTTTATTGCTTCTGACTCAGAACAGCAAATTGAGCGGCTTCGCAAAATTTTTGACGAACTAGACTCTGAAATTAGTTTTCAGCCGCTGTACACTTCCCTACGTGAGGGCTTCGTAGATCAAACGCTGAATATCGCCTGCTATACTGACCATCAATTATTTGATCGCTTTCATCGCTACAAAACCAAAGGTATCCGAGCTAAATCCAAAGCAATTACACTTAAGGAACTACGCTCGCTCAAAGTAGGTGATTACGTTACCCACGTCGACCACGGCATCGGTCGCTTTGCAGGGATGGAGAAAATTGATATGGGCGGTCGGGAGCAAGAATCCATCCGGCTGGTGTACCGCGATGATGATTTGCTATATGTGAGTGTACATTCGCTGCACAAAATTTCTAAATACAGCGGCAAAGAAGATACTCCTCCTGCTATCAGTAAGCTCGGCTCACCCGAGTGGGAAAACAAGAAGAAACGAGCGAAAAAGAAAGTACAAGACATTGCTAAGGACTTAATTAACCTGTACGCCAAACGCAAATCAGCTCCCGGCTTTGCCTATCAACCCGATAGTTTTCTACAAGCCGAACTAGAGTCTTCCTTTATGTTCGAAGATACACCTGACCAAGCAACTGCTACCGAAGATGTAAAACGGGATATGCAGCTCCATCACCCAATGGACCGACTCATTTGCGGTGACGTAGGTTTCGGCAAAACCGAAATTGCTATTCGGGCGGCATTCAAAGCAGTAACCGAAGGTAAGCAGATAGCGGTGCTGGTTCCTACTACCATTCTAGCCATGCAGCATTATCATACCTTCAAAAATCGATTGGCTGATTTTCCGGTACGGATGGACTACATCAACCGCTTCAAGTCCACTAAAAGCATCAGGGAGATTCTAAATTTGGTAAAGGAAGGGGAAATCAATATTCTGATTGGTACACACCGTATTGTGAATAGAGATGTTGAGTTTAAAAACCTGGGTTTACTAATTATTGACGAAGAGCAAAAATTTGGCGTAAAAGTAAAGGAACGATTAAAGGAGATGCGGGTGAACGTGGATGTATTGACTCTCACGGCCACGCCCATTCCCCGAACCCTACAATTCTCTCTCATGGGCGCCCGTGATTTGAGTATCATTGCCACTCCGCCGCCCAACCGCCGTCCGGTCACTACTGAAATTCATACCTTCAATGAAAGCGTCATTCGCGATGCTATCAGTTTTGAGCTAAAGCGGGGTGGGCAAGTTTTCTTTGTTCATAATCGAGTAAGCAATATTGAGGAAGTTGCTAACATCATTTTACGACTAGTGCCCGACGCCCGAGTAGCAGTAGCGCACGGACAAATGGATGGTACTAAACTGGAAAAAACCATGCTTCAATTTATTGATGGCGAATACGATGTGCTGGTTTCTACCAATATTATCGAGTCTGGTCTGGATATTCCCAACGCCAACACTATTTTGATCAACAATGCCCACATGTTCGGTTTATCCGATTTGCACCAGATGCGGGGTAGGGTAGGCCGATCCAATCGCAAAGCCTTTTGTTATTTGCTTTCTCCTCCGGCCTCAGGCTTAACTTCTGACGCCCGCAAACGACTCTCTACTCTGGAAGAGTTTTCAGAGTTGGGCGATGGCTTCAAAGTAGCTATGCGTGACTTAGATATTCGGGGAGCAGGAAATTTGCTGGGTGCCGAGCAGAGTGGTTTCATTTCTGATCTAGGGTTTGACATGTACCACAAGATTCTGGATGAAGCCGTGCAAGAGTTAAAGGAAACTGAGTTCAAAAATTTATTTACCCGCGATTTATCCGAAGTAGTAAAGCCAGTGGTGCAAGACTGTAGTATCGAGACCGACTTAGAAATCCTCATTCCCGAGAACTATGTTACTAACACCACCGAGCGACTACGACTATATTCCCGATTGGATAATATTCAGAATGAAGAGCAGTTGCAAGAATTTAAAACAATGCTGGAAGATCGCTTCGGCGAAGTGCCAGAACCTGTACTAGAACTGATGTCTACGGTACGTTTACGCTGGAAAGCTGAACAACTGGGCTTTGAGAAGCTTACCTTAAAAGGTGGCATCATGAAATGTTACCTACTTGGGCTGGATAATGAAGAGTACTTTAAATCTGAAACTTTCGGAAAAATCTTGCAATACGTGCAGCAGCACTCAAAAAGATGCCGCATCAAAGAAACTAAAAAACGACCGATATTGTCCATAGAAAAAATAGAGACTACACAGCAAGCCATCAGTACTTTAGACGATATTGGCTCGCTATAAAGCTATACGCTAAAATTATCTTACTGTGGATAATTTCAGATAGCCCAATTCGTTATGAACGTAGCGTGATTTATATATGTCACTATTTCTTGCTTATTTTATACTGTAACTTACATACATATAATTTTTCCTAGTATTTATTATTAATATTAGGTTATTGTATGCAAATTAGCAGCATCGTTTATAAAACAGTTTGTGTTATCCGTCTAAACAGCGTTCTAAAAGTTAATAAAACAGGTTATGAAGCAATTGGTCAACCAAGTCTCTAGAGCTTGGCAGTTTGTGTTATGTGCTGCCGTGCTAGCTGCCTGCAGTAAGAGCCAGCCCACCAGTATGAATCCTGGTCCATCAAGTAGTGTTACTGGTATTGAGTATAATGTGGAAGGAAACTTTACACTAGACGAATATCAGGGTCAGCCCGAAGCACCCAACATGGTGTACATTGAAGGTGGACGTTTTACCATGGGTTCTTTTGAAGAAGATCTTATGGGCACCCGCGACAATCTGGAGCGTACCGTTACGGTAGCTTCATTCTATATGGATCAGACTGAGGTCGCCAACATTCACTGGTTAGAATATTTATTTGATATTCGTCAAGATTCTACTACTGAATTTTATGAGTCAGCTCTGCCTGACACTACCGTATGGCGTCGGTCACTAGCGTTTAACGATCCTTACGAAGATCACTATCTGCGTTACCCAGGTTTCCGTTTCTTCCCAGTAGTAGGGGTTACCTGGCGACAGGCCAACGATTACTCCAAGTGGCGTACTTCAGTGGTGAACGAAAAACTAGTTGAAGAGTCAGGAGCCGAAGTGGAAATTCCTGAGGGTGGACGTATTCCGCTAGAAAGTGGCGTAGTACTACCTGATTTCCGATTACCGACTGAAGCTGAATGGGAGTATGCTGCTAAAGCACTTATCGGTACTCAGTACCTGGATGAAAACCAAACGCACTCTCGTATTTATCCGTGGGATGGGCATGCTACTCGTAACCCTTATGGAAAACAAATGGGTAATATGTTAGCCAACTTCAAGCGAGGTCGTGGTGACTACGCGGGTATTGCCGGAAAACTGAATGATGCTGCTATGATTACCGACTACATTTACGAGTATCCTCCTAATGATTTTGGATTATACAATATGGCGGGTAATGTAAATGAGTGGGTACTGGACGTGTATCGTCCGCTTTCTTACCAGGATTTTAATGATCTGAATCCAATTCGCCGGGATGGAACCATTGACCCAGAAGAAAAGTATGACAACGAGAAGTTTCCTAACTTCCAAGGTGAATTTAACTCTTTGGTTACCAATGAATTACGAGTTTATAAAGGTGGTTCTTGGGCTGATGTTGCCTACTGGTTATCTCCAGGTACTCGTCGTTATCTAGAGCAGGATTCCGCTACGGCTACTATTGGATTCCGTTGCGCTATGATCCGAGCAGGTACTAATTACTAGATTTAGTCTTACAAATAAAATAAACAAAAAAGAGCTTTGCTTAATCGCAAGCTCTTTTTTGTTATCATAGTTATTTTTGAATTAGTCAAGTTATACTGAACGGTTCAAATGGGGATTGTAGGGACGTGATTAATCGCGCGGCGGGACCGCCCCGGCGAACCGTCATCTACCTACTCCGGTGTAGCCAAAGCTGCTATGCTCACGGCTCGGCATCCACCCACTAGTAATAATTTCGCACAAGCTCCTAATGTGGCCCCTGTAGTTACTACATCGTCTACCAGCAGAATGTGTTTTCCCTTAATGTTAGCTCCTTTCCGGATGGCGTAAGCTTGGTAGCTATTTCGGTAGCGCTCCATCCGATTTTTGCGAGTTTGAGATTCCGTATTTTCGGTTTTCACCAGTATTTGTGCTGACCAGGGAATATCCAATATTTCTGCCAACCCCCAAACAATGAAATCGCACTGATTGTACCCACGTTTCCTTTGTTTTTTCTTGTGGAGGGGAATTGGCACTATCATGTCAATTTTTGCTTTACTTACATTTTCCTGTAGAGCATAGCCAAACCATTTACCTGACAATTCTCCCACCTCGGGATGGTTTTGGTACTTAAGGGCATGAAGTAATTTCTGCACCTTTCCGTGCTTAGAAAATTTGTAGTAAGCCCAAGCATTTTCCACCGGAGCAAAACTGTAGACTCGACGAATCAGTGCCGTATTCTCTTCATTCAGATCAAACTTTGGTAAGTTTATGATTGCCTGAGTAGCAATTAAATGCTCACCCTTAGCCAAAGGAACCCGAGAGAGTAGGCAGGTTCGGGGAAATATAAGTGAGAAGAAATCCTTTAGCATTTTGCTCCGTATAGAAACACACAAGGTACAATACCAGTCACTCGCTCACCATTGGTTCAGGGCGATAAACTTACGAGCGTAATTTTCCTAATCTTTTTCTTAGCATGTATCAGAAGGACTTAGTACTGGAACAAAAGTGGCAAAAACTGCTGACTACTATTGAGCAACAAATTGGTAAACGACCGGCTGATTTGAACGGAGTACTTTTTTTGATAGGAGTACAGGAACTAGGGAAGGGAGCACAGCCTTTTTCTAAAGAAGAAAAACAAGACTTGATGCACATTGCTATTTGTAAAGTTCTCTCTCTTTCTGGGTTTTATGAGCTAGAAGGAATAGACCAAGACGGATGGCCCCACTGGAAACTTCAGAAAAAATTGCCGCACTTTGATTTGCTCGAGCAAGAAAAGCTTCTAAAAATGCACGTAATTGAATACTTTGAACAAGAACTGGGAATTGCTACTTAACACTACATGAAAATTATCTCCTATAACGTAAACGGAATCCGAGCAGCAATCAGAAAAGGGTTTTTAGATTGGCTCCAGGAAGAAAAACCTGATATTATCTGCTTACAAGAAACCAAAGCAGCCCCTGACCAAGTACCAGTTTCAGAAATTGAATCACTAGGCTATCAAACATACTGGGAAGTAGCTACTGTCAAGAAAGGCTACAGCGGAGTAGCTATCTTTTCTAGATTAGAACCTCAACACGTAGCAGTCGGTATGGGAGTTGAAAAATATGACCAAGAGGGGAGGGTTATCCGAGCTGATTATGATAACTTTTCGGTGATGAGCGTCTACATGCCGTCGGGCACCATGGGCGATGTTCGGCAGGCCTTCAAAATGCAGTGGCTTTCCGACTTTCAATCTTACATTAACGAACTCAAGCAGAAGAAAGCGAACTTAATTATTAGTGGTGATTATAACATCTGCCACCGCCCTATCGACATTCATGATCCGGTAAGAAATAAAAATACCACGGGTTTTTTACCCGAAGAACGAGAATGGGTTTCTGGATTTATTGACTCAGGCTTTATTGATACATTTCGGTTTTTTAATCAGGAACCGAACAATTATTCCTGGTGGAGTTATCGAGCTGGAGCTCGACAAAAAAACCTAGGCTGGCGTATTGATTATCATATGGCAAGTGCCCCGATGAAAGACCGATTGACCAATGCTAGTATTTTGCCTCAGGTACATCATTCCGACCATTGCCCAATTGTAGTAGAAATAGAGTAACCAAACCTATACTTTATTGCTAATTTTTCCGTAGTTTTTAAGACGGGCTTATTGTATTTAAAATTATCAATCAACGCTTAATTTTATGTCAGCCGACTCTCACCTTCGTAGCGTTACCGAGCAACTTCAGCAGTATAAGCGGAAGTATTACTTAAACAAACTGATCCGGGGAGGAATATTCTTCGGGGCTATTGTGCTCTCTGTATACTTACTATTTAATTCTATCGAATACACCGCCCGGCTTAGTAGCCTTTGGCGAGGTATATTATTCTTTAGCTTTCTGTTACTCTTTCTCTTTATTCTGATCAAATGGGTAATTGATCCACTCACCCGCTACTATAGCAATCAACGTCAGATCAGTGATGAAGAGGCAGCCCGACAAATTGGAACGTATTTTCCGGAAGTGCAGGATAAGCTGCTGAACTTGATCCAACTCGATCGGGCAGGTAGTGGTAAGAGTGCTTTAGTAGCGGCTACTATTGCTCAAAAGACTAAACAGCTTTCGGTGGTTCGCTTTCCCATTGCTATTGATCTCCGTAAGAACCTTCGGCATCTGAGATATTTAGCAGTTCCGATAGCAGTTATGATGCTGGTACTTTTATTTGTGCCTCAGTTTTTTTCAGAAGGAACCCGCCGCATTGTAAACTTCAATAAAGAGTTCGTTCCCGAAGCACCGTTTTCATTTAATCTACAGAACGAGTCTTTCATTGCTTTCAAGAACGAAGATTTTTCTGTCACAGCTGATTTAGTAGGCAATGCTATCCCTGACAAAGTGTATCTGGTAGCTTCAGGGCGACGGTTTCGAATGGCTCCCAATGCCGAAGGTACGCTAGAATTTGTCTTTCAAAACATCCAACGCGATGCTCCTTTCTATATTGAAGCAGCGGGTTTTAATTCCAACTCCCACACTATTCGAGTAGTTGATCGTCCTAACTTAAAGAACTTTAGCGTGTATCTCGATTACCCCGGTTATCTCTCGCGGGAAGACCAGCGATTAGACAACATCGGTAATCTGCAAGTGCCCGAAGGCACGAATGTCACTTGGCAATTTAATACGCTAGCGGCGGACAGTATGCAGATGAGGTTTGTGGAGCAGGAAGAAAGTTATCGGCTTGAGCAAGACTCCGAAGGCTCCTTCTCCTTAGAAAAACAGGCTCTCAAGTCTAGTACCTACCAAATTGACTTAGTGAATGAATATAGCAATAATAAGCAAGATATTCGCTACTATCTCGATGTCATTCCTGATCAGACTCCACAGATCAGTCTGGAGCAATTTCAGGATACTACTCTTTACCAATTTTTAGTGTTAGGCGGAAATGTGTCGGACGATTACGGACTTACTCAGCTTTCCCTGTTTTATAAGTTTGAAGAATTGGAAGGAGAGGGGAACGAGTCAAAATATCAGCGACTGAACCTTCCCCTTGATTCCCGACAAAACAATCAGAGTTACTACTATCAGTGGAATGTGGACACGCTTGGGCTGAACCCAGGAGAAAAAATTCGCTACTTCTTGAAGGTTTGGGACAATGATGCAGTCAACGGATACAAGTCAGCTCAAACCTCTTCTTACGTATTTAGCATTCCTGATCGAGAAACCATTCGGGAAAACCTGGAAAAGTCGACGGCTGAGACGCAAAGCCAGATCAGTAAAACGGTACAGCAGGCAGAGCAATTAAAACAGGATATTGAGGAAGTAGAGAAGCGACTTAGAGGAAAGAAAGACCTGACTTGGCAAGATCAGAAAAAGTTGGAAGACATTATAAAACAGCGCGAGGAGCTGGAAAAACAGCTGGAACAACTGAAGGAGCAAAGCCAGTCGAGTAAAATGCAACGGGAGCAATTTGGTGAGCAGAGCGAAAAAATGAAGGAGCAGATTGATCAGTTGCAACAGCTTATGGACGAGTTACTTGACGAAGAGACCAAAAAGATGTATGAAGAACTTCAGAAGTTGCTAGACGAGCAGGTTGATATGGATAAAATGCGTGATCAGCTTCAGCAGATCAATGATCAGGAAGAAAACCTGGAAGAAGAACTAGAGCGAACGCTTGAGCTATTTAAACGAATGAAGTTTGATTCTAAGCTAGAGGATGTACAACAACAGATGGAGCAAAAGGCTGAAGAACAAGAAAAATTAGCTGAAGAAACTGAAAACAAAGAAAATAGCACGGAAGAATTAAGCGAACAACAAGAGCAGCTGAATCAGGAGTTTGATGAACTTCAGCAAGAAATGCAGGAGCTAAATGAGCTGAACCAGGATATGAAAAACCCAGCTCCTATGCAAGATATGAAACAGGAGCAGCAG
Source organism: uncultured Flammeovirgaceae bacterium (assembly GCA_937883755.1). Lineage (GTDB taxonomy): Bacteria > Bacteroidota > Bacteroidia > Cytophagales > Cyclobacteriaceae > Tunicatimonas. Next base: position 18,879 of record CAKZYA010000049.1, read on the forward strand.
CAAGCCCAACAAGAGCAACAAAAAGCTCAAGAGTCACTTGAGAAAAATCAGCGCAAGAAGGCACAAAAGTCTCAGAAGAATAGTGCCAAACAGATGCGGCAAATGGCACAAAAGCTTCAGCAGATGCAACAAAGCATGGAGATGGAAATGCTGCAAGAAAATATGGATAACCTTCGGAATATTCTAGACAATTTGTTGACGCTTTCCTTTGATCAGGAAACAGTAATGAAGGATTTCCGAGAGGTGAAACAGAATGACCCTCGCTTTATCGATCTCTCTCAGGAGCAACTGAAGCTTCGGGATGATGCTCAGATTATTGAAGATAGTTTGCTGGCTTTGGCCGAGCGGGTATTCCAAATTCAGTCATTTGTAACCCGCGAGGTGAAGGACATGAATAAGTACATGGATGAGAGTATGGAATCACTGCGGGAGCGGCAGCAGTACAAGGCCATTAGCCAGCAGCAATTTGCCATGACTTCTATCAATAATTTGGCACTTTTACTGAACGATGTACTGAGCCAGATGCAACAGCAAATGGCTGATGCTATGGGAAATCCTCAGCAGAATCCAGGTGATACTCAGCAAAATATGAATCTGAGTGAATTGCAAAAGCAGCTTAATGAACAAATACAGAATTTGCAAAAAAGTGGTAAATCGGGTCGGGCTTTATCTGAAGAATTATCTAAACTTGCCCAGCAGCAGGAAAAGATTCGAAAGGCTTTAGAAGAGATGGATTCAGAAGAAGATGGGGGAGGAGGTACTGGTGACGAACTTTCCAAACAAATGGAAGAAACTGAGACTGATTTGGTCAACAAAAAGCTTTCAAAAGAGTTAGTTGAACGACAGAAGCAAATTTTAACTCGCTTGCTAGATGTAGAGAAATCTGATCGGGAGCAGGAGTTAGACCAGAAGCGTAAGGGCGAAACCGCTAAAGATAGTTACGAAAAACAAGCCACTCAGCGTTTCGATGAGTACATCAAACTGAAGAAGCAGGAGATTGAGTTGTTGAAAACCGTGCCTCTTAAGCTCAATCCGTATTATAAAGACGAGGCCAATAAATACTTTAAGCGTTTAAACTAGCAAAATGGATTCAATCAGCATTTCTATTCCTTCATTGTCCGATAATATTCGGATGATAGAAAGTTTTATCGACAATGCTAAAGAGCAATTTAGTTTGAACGACGACATCTATGGTAACATTATGATTGCTGTTACCGAATCGGTTAACAATGCTATTCGTCATGGAAACAAAGGTGACTCTCGGAAAAATGTAGATCTTTCTCTTAAACTTAGTGATGGCTCTATTATTTTCTGGGTGAAAGATCAAGGCGATGGTTTTGACTACTCAAACCTTCCTGATCCTACTGCACCCGAAAATATTGATAAGCCGGGTGGTAGGGGTATTTTCCTTATGAAACACCTTTCTGATGAAGTTAATTTCCGAGACGAAGGCTGCACAGTTGAGCTAATTTTTTATATCAACTAGCGTGATCCAGTTTTTTGTTGAGGATGTGGATTTTGATACTAATACTCTTTCCTCTGTTCCGACCTGGCTTTCTAGTATAGTGCAATCTTATCAGCAATCAATTCTTGAGATTAATTATATTTTTTGCTCTGACGAATACCTTTTGTCGATAAACCAAGAGTATCTTTCTCACGATTTTTATACTGACATTATCACTTTCGATAATCGAGACGATACTACCCAAGCTATTGAGAGTGATATTTTTATTAGCATTGATCGAGTGACTGAGAATGCTGAACGATTAGATACCCCATTCCTAAGTGAACTACTGCGGGTGCTTGTTCACGGACTTCTACATATACTTGGTTTTTCTGATCATTCTGATGAAGAGAAAAATGAAATGCGCTCTTTGGAAAATCGCTACTTAGAGCTTTACTTTAATCTGTTTCACACTCTGTGAAACCACCACTTTTCACAGTCAATGTTCCACGTGGAACATTGACAAATCACTTCATACTCTCCAGGTAAAGTCGCTAATAGTGAGCAACATAAGTGTCCGTATTTCTACCCATCTAATTCAGATGCAGAAATCGCATTAATTAGGAAACGAAATACTAATTTTGTGTGTAGAGTAAAGGAATAAGACGAATATCAAATGCTATTTGAAACATACGATGTAATTGTAGTAGGAGCTGGTCATGCCGGAAACGAGGCAGCAGCAGCAGCAGCAAAACTAGGTTCTAAGACTCTTCTTATCACCATGGATATGGCGAAGATGGGGCAAATGTCTTGTAACCCCGCTATGGGGGGAGTGGCTAAAGGCCAAATTGTTCGCGAAATTGATGCGCTTGGTGGAATATCCGGAATTATCACTGATTTGTCAGCCATTCAGTTTCGGATGTTGAACCGCTCCAAAGGTCCAGCTATGTGGAGCCCGCGTACTCAAAACGATCGAGCTAGATTCACTGAGGCTTGGAGAATGGAGCTAGAGAAGATTCCCAAATTGGATTTTCTACAAGAAATGGTGACCGAAATTCTAGTAGAAGGGGAGAAGGTAACCGGAGTGCGAACCAGCATTGGTTTAGATATCAAATCCAAATCAGTCATTCTTACCAATGGTACTTTTCTCAACGGACTAATTCACATTGGTGACAAGCAAATGGGAGGGGGACGTTCAGGTGAGCGAGCTTCTAAAGGAATTACGGAACAACTGGTTCAACTTGGGTTTGAATCAGGGCGCATGAAAACTGGAACCCCGCCTCGCGTAGATGGGCGTTCGCTTGATTATAGCAAAATGGAAGAACAACCCGGCGACGAGCATCCGGGAAAGTTTTCTTTTACTGATACAAGGCCTTTAGCTCATCAACGTAGTTGCCATATCACCTACACCAACCCAACGGTTCACGAAGTACTGGAAGGCGGATTTGACCGTTCACCCATGTTTAATGGACGAATTCGAGGGCAAGGCCCGCGCTATTGTCCTTCTATCGAAGATAAAATCAACCGTTTTGCGGAGCGGGATCGCCATCAGATTTTTGTAGAACCCGAAGGTTGGGACACAGTAGAAGTATACGTAAATGGTTTTTCTACTTCACTACCCGAAGAAGTGCAGCATCAGGCCATTCGGCATATTCCTGGATTTGAAAAAGCTAAACTGTTCCGACCGGGCTACGCCATTGAGTATGATTATTTTCCACCTACTCAATTATCACTTAGCCTGGAAACCAAGCTTATTGAAAACCTATTTTTTGCCGGGCAAATTAACGGTACTACTGGTTACGAAGAAGCTGCTTGTCAGGGATTGATGGCAGGAATTAATGCTCACCGTAAAATTCAGGAGCAGGAAGCTTTCGTGCTGCGCCGTTCTGAAGCCTATATTGGAGTGCTGATTGATGATTTGATAAATAAAGGGACTGAAGAACCTTATCGGATGTTTACCTCTCGGGCTGAATTCCGATTACTACTTCGTCAGGATAATGCTGATTTACGACTTACCGAGAAGGGGCACCAGCTAGGTTTGATTAATGACGTTCGACTGGAAAAAGTGTTTGATAAAAGAAACGCTATTCAGGAATTGTTGACGGATTTGAAACAACGCAAGGCAGCTCCCGATGAAATTAATGAAGGTCTAGACGAGATCTCTACTGCAACAATCAAAGAGAAAGTCAGTATTCACCAGTTACTAAAACGTCCCGAAATTTCACTGACAACTCTGGAGCAACTCGATTCTAGCCTGAAGGAGTACTTTCAAAAGTTTGATACTGAAGTGCGGGAACAAGTAGAAATCCTAACTAAGTACGAAAGTTATTTGGAAAAAGAGCGACAGCACGCTGAGCGGGTCGAGAGCCTAGAAGATTATCGTATTCCAGTAAATTTCGACTATGGTACCGTAAAAGCTCTTTCTACTGAGGCGAGAGAGAAGCTAGGTAAAATCCGTCCTCAAACCATTGGGCAAGCCTCCCGCATTAGCGGGGTTTCTCCAGCTGACGTATCCGTTATTATGATTTACCTGGGAAAATAGCAGGTTATGCAGTTTACACAGACTGTTTTGGGGGTACTGCTACTTATGTGTTTTCTCCCACTTTCTAGTCAAGCCCAAGAACTTTTGAAAGAGGAGAAAGAAAGGCGCATTAAGTTTAATGAAATACCTCAGTCGGCTCAAGATTATCTGGAAAATTGGCTGGATAAATCACGTCGAGTACGGTACTACTACGAGACCGACGCTGAACACAGTAGTTACGAAGCTAAACTAATCCGTGACCGACGGAGGTTTAGTATTGAGTTTGATGAAGCTGGGAAGCTAGAGGACATTGAAGAGTTGATTGACTTTAATCAAATTTCGGATACTGTAAAACAAGCTATCCATTCTTTCCTAATAGAGAACTACGGAAAGTATTCGGTTCAGAGAGTTCAGCGACAGTTTCTTGCGAGCCAGAGTAAAAGTTATACTCAACTTACTGAAGAGAAGATTGGAAACTACGAGCTGGAGATTAACTTAACTGAAAAATCAAGACTACAATCGTATGAAATGCTGTTTGATGCGAGCGGAAGACTAAAACAAAAACGCTTGATCGTTCGTCGGTCGTTAGATAATTTTCTCTACTGATCCTGTGCATTCATTTTTTCTTTCTGTTCTTATTCTATTTTTAGTAAGTATTTGTGCTTCGGCTCAGTCTACTACACCCGTTCAATGGGAACCCGGCCTTTCTTTTACTCAGAAATTTCCCAACCGTTGGTCGTTTAACGTAAATACTTTTCAACGTGCAACATTCACTGAGCTTAATTCTGAAGAGATAGATCAGGATTTCCGCTGGAATTTAAATGAAACTCAGTTTTTCGCTACCTACGAACTTTGGCAAAATAAAAAGCTTAGTGGCGGATATGCCTTCCAAATTCAAGCCGAAGAGCCGGGTGAGTTTCATGAGCATCGACTGATGCAACAATTTGCGTTTGTAACCTATGCCTTGGGCGGAAAGCGTATTGCCCACCGAGCACGAGTAGAGCAGCGTTTCCGAAACTCAGCGCTGACAAATCGTTTGCGGTACCGACTAGGGTTTGATAGTCCGCTCAACGGAGAGCAACTTGACCCAGGCGAATTTTATGGTATCATTACCAATGAGTTTTTGTGGTCTTTTAATCAACAAGGGCAACATGGAGAAAATCGCTTATTTGCTGGTATCGGTTGGTTCTTCAATCGCAAGTACAAATTACAAACGGGGCTTATGCACCGCCTGGTTAGAAGAGGAAATCGCTATATAAATACCCTAGCAATTTCTACTACGCTTTATATGAACAATCAAAAGAAAGCAATCGAATAAACGTTTATAAATAGAGAACTACCATAATATGATAAAACAATACGGTTGGCTACTGACCTTCTGGATCCTCCTAATTTTGTCTGGATCGTGTGCCCGAAGGGGAAGTCCTACTGGGGGACCGAAAGATTCCATCCCCCCGAAACTGGTAAATATGTACCCCGAGCTGGAAACTGTCAACTTTGATGATAATGAAATTGAGCTGGAGTTCGACGAATTTATAGAAGCCCGAGATCTGAAGCGGGAACTCATTATTACTCCGCCTATTGAAGAATTTAGTTTTTACGCAGCCCGTCGAACGCTCTTTCTAGAGATTGAAGAAGAGCTGCGAGATAGTACCACTTATACTTTCAATTTTCGCGAAGCAGTGAAGGATGCTTCGGAAAAGAACCCCGCCGAAAACCTGATTGTAGCCTTTAGCACCGGAGCCGAAATTGATTCTTTTCAGGTGAATGGAACTGTACGAAATCTTCTGAGTCAACAACTGGTTGAAGATGCGGTAGTTGCTCTTTACGATGTGAACGATACGTTAGATGCCTTCACCGGACCACCTATGTATTTGGCGAAAACTGATGAAGAAGGAAATTATACGATCCGCTACATTCGGGAAGGATTATACAATGTCTTTACCTACGTAGACGAGAACGGTAACCTCAAAATTGATTCTAATAATGAACCTTTCGGGTTTAAATCGGAGCCAATTTATCTGGGTACTGATGTGAACCGGGAAATTCGAGCTGACTCTCTGGCTACGGCAGATTCTGTGTTTTCCCTTAATAAGACAATTGATCTGGTACTTCAGCGACAAGACATTCGACCTATCCAATTGCAGAGTGCTCGGGCTAACGGAAAATACTATGAGATAAAATTCAATAAATCGCTAGATGACTATACCCTAACCATTGAAGGAGAAATTGACGCTTCTACCGAAAAATTCTTGAGAGATTCAGTAGCATTTAATTTAGCTGATACGAGTGTGAATATATTTAGCAATTTTCAGGATGAGCAGAAAGTCGTTCGTATTTATAATACTCTCCGCCAAGATAGTTTAGGAATAAAAGTAACTGCTACCGACTCAGCTCAACAGACGTTAGCTGATACATTACTTTATTTGCAGTTTACCGAAAGTCGCCGAAAGATAGCCGACTTTACCAGTCAGTTTACTGCTGATGGCGATGAAATCACTGACACTATTTCGGGAACATTTATTTTCTCTAAGCCCATTGCCCAACTCAATACCGACAGTATTTTACTCAGCTACGATACACTTTTTTATATTCCCATTGATTATGATCAGGCTTTAAACTGGAACCAACGTTTTGATCAAGTTACGCTCAAGATTCCAGTATCTCAGTCCAGTATGGTCGATAGTGTAATCTTCTATTCAAAAATGAACGATAGTTCAATATATGAAGATCGTATTCGCCAGCAGACTCTTTACTTAGATAGCCTCAGAACTCCAGTAGACTCAGTAGAAAGACGATTAAACTGGTTGCAAGAATTTATATCTGTCAAACGGAGTAGTGAAGACCGAATTTTAGTGGATAGTATTCAATCCTTGGAAGATGAAACGCTTCAGCTTAGTTTACTAAATAATTACGTAGACACCGTTCAGATCAATCGAAAGTTTGTTCCCAGAATTTACGAGCGAGAAGAAATTACGAACGACCTACGATCATTTAACTTCTACGTTAGCCCGGGTAGTTTTATGAGTATCGAGAATGATAGTAGTGAACAGGTAATTCAAAAATTCTCATTTAAAAACCCAGAAGACTATGGTGCTATCCGGGGAGTCGTCGCTACTGACTATCCTAGCTTTTTCATACAATTAGTAGATCAGAATTTTGAGCTGATACGCGAAGCTAAAAATGCGAAAGAATTTTCTTTTGATTTGTTGCCGCCCGGCAAGTACCAAATCCGAATATTAATTGATGCTGATGAGGACGGCATCTGGGAACCAGGAAGTATCCTAACCAAGCAAGAACCAGAGCCAGTCTACTTCTACACCGAGGAAGAAGTTATCGATCTACGGGCTAACTGGGAACGTAACGATCTTACGATTACAGTTGGGGAGTTATCCACATTATCGAGTGAATAACCTGTGGAAAAGCTAACAATAACTTGTTAATAAATTTCGTGTTATCCACTCCTCATCCGGCAATCAACATTTCACATAAGTTATTCACTCCTCGGTGTAAGTTATTAACAGTGTTATGCACTTTTAATATTATCTACATAGTTATCCACATATTAGTTAACAACTAACTAATATCTTTGCAAAGATCTATAAATCAGTAACTTAATTGTGGATAACTATGTTAATAATTTGTAAATAATTATTGGAGTTATTCACAATGTTAGATGATTGGTCGTTTTTTCTAAAGTTATCAACAAATTCACAGTGTAGTAATTAATAGTAATTTCGAAGAAAAATAATTAAATAATAATGTAATATGTTAGTTGATAAGTTATCGATTTCTAAACCACAAAACATGATTCGCACTATAACCTGGATTATTATTTTACTAACAAACGCTAACATGCTGGCTTTTGGGCAGAATACCCAGCAAATAGAGTTAGCGCAGCAATACGACGATAAAGGGGAAATAGAAAAAGCAAAAACGATCTATGATGAGCTGGCTGGAAAAAAGAAAAACATTCCGGTCATCCACGATCGCTACTTTCGTTTGTTGATAAACAACGGCTACCTAAACGAGGCAAAACAATATCTCAGCAAAACACTTCGCCATTATCCTGATAATATTCTGTATCAGTTGGATGCTGGCATTGTTGATCTACGGCAAGGTGACGATGTAAAAGCGGAAGAATATTTCACCCGCGTATTTGATCAGGCGAAGGCTGATATCTACAAAGTGCGAATTGTTGCCGGACATCTCATTAAGCACGAACTAATTGAACGAGCCGTAAATATGTATCTGGCAGGTAGGCAAACCAGCGGTGATCCTAGCTTGTATGCGTTAGAACTAGCTAATGTCTACCGTCGCCTGAACAAGGTAGATCAAATGGTACTAGAGTATTTAGCTTATGCCAATGAAGACCCTTCCCGAATCAGTTATGTGAAAAATGTGCTACAAAATATTCTGACGGAAGATGAGGATTTGGATAGCATGGCTAATCTATTGCTAGATCGCATTCAGAAGGACGCTGACAATCCGTTGTACAGTGAGTTGCTTATATGGATCAATCTGCAACAGAAAAACTTTTATGGGGCGTTTATGCAAGCCCGAGCGGTAGATCGCCGACAACGTACTGATGGTGATGAGGTGATGAGCGTTGCTCAGATTGCTCTGGAAAACCAGGATTACGAGAATGCTCTAAAAATGTACGATCACGTAATCGAGCGTTACCCTCGCACATCAAACTACGTATCAGCTCGTCGGTACAAAATCAAAGCAAGGGAAGAATTGGTGAAAAACCAGTTCCCAGTGCAGCAGGAAGAGATTGTCAAGCTGATTCAGGATTACCAAAACTTTATTGACGAAAGTAAAGGCTCACCCATAGGACCTAGTGCTGCTACACTAGAAGCTATGCGAAGTCAGGCGTTACTCTATGCCTTTTACATGGATGAAAAGAATAAAGCCATTACCATTTTGCAGCAAGTGGCCGGAAGCCCCAAAGCTAGCCGAGAAATAAAGGCGCAGAGCAAACTAGATATGGGCGATATCTACATATTGATGAACGAACCCTGGGAGTCTACGCTGCTATATGCCCAGGTAGAAAAAGCCCACAAAGAAGAACCCGTAGGTTACGAGGCCAAGCTTCGCAACGCCAAACTCTCGTATTACAAAGGGGATTTTCAGTTAGCTCAGGATCATTTGGACGTGCTAAAGGAAGCCACTACCCGTGAAATTGCCAACGATGCTATGTCGCTGAGTCTGCTCATCCAGAATAATACTGTTTTAGACACCTCAGGGGCGGCTATGCAAGCTTATGCTGACGTAGAGCTGATGTTATTCCAAAATAAGCAAGAATCCGCTCTACAGAAGCTAGATAGCATGTTAGCGGACTACAAAGGTCATCCGCTAGAAGATGAGGTATACTGGCTTATGGCTAAAGTGCAGATGCAACTTGGGAACTTTGAACAGTCACTGGACAAGCTGGACAAGATAAACCAGTCGTATAACTACGATATTCTAGGCGATGATGCCTTGTTTATGACCGGACGGATTTACGAAGAACAATTGAAAGACACTGAAAAAGCGATGGAATTGTACACCCAGTTTCTGCGAGAATATCCGGGCAGTATTTACGTGGCCGATGTCCGCAAACGCTTCCGTAATCTACGGGGTGACTTTAACATAAATTGAACGATAGTTTAATTAACTTATCATGAAGTCTTCACTTTTAAAACACACTAAATATTAAGCATATTTAACTGAATAGTGCTTTTTTTGATATGCTATTATAATCAACCATAGATAGTATTGATAATATGAACACATGTTCATATTTCGTAGGTACGTGATTAATCACGTACCTACGGTCAGTCTACCAAGACAAAAACATAAACTCTACTGACGATTAATGCGGTTCAGTTCTTCTTCTGAAATTGCCTTATTGCCTAGTTGACTGGCTTTCAGTAGACCGAAAGTCCAATTCAAAGAAAGCTGAATGTAACGGAAATCCCCCTGGGAGCGATACGTCCACTCATTGTTATACACACTAGCTACACCGGTAAATTTGTACTGTTTAAAAACATCATTGGCTAAAAAGCGAACTAGCAATTGATTGTTCCAGAACTTCCGGCTGGCTGCCAGAGAAAGAGCCGAGATGGGATTATCGGTATAAATACCGTCCACTCGCGGGGAAGTGTACTGGTAAGTAGCTTCTAAAACGATATTGCTAGGCAGACGAACCATTTGATTGGTATACAAATAGAAGCCATAAGTCTGATTAGAAACCAACCTTCCTAAATCTTTATATTGATGTTCTTCCCAGCGTCCGGTCAACGAATTATACGAAGACCACCATCCCTTCTCCAACGGTACCGAGAGAGTGATAGCTGCTAGTTCGGTTTGCTCAATGTTGTCGCGTCTAAAATCAAAAATGGCGGGTTCTTCCGGGTTTTTGATCTCAATAATGGTGTTGATTTTATCTCGGGTGCGATTGTAGTTGAAGCTGAGATTCCAGCTTTTATACTGAGTATTGAGCGAAAAATTATGGCTGTATTCCGGAACTAGGTCGGGATTACCCCGGAAAGAAACTAGGGAATCGGCGTAAAATGTGAAAGGGTTTAAATCTTGAAAGGAAGGTCGCTGAATCCGATAGTTGTAGCTCAGTTTCAAGTTTGCCTGCTCAGCGAGTTGATAAGCTATTGATGCTGAGGGAAATAGGTTATTGTACGTTCGTTCATTTCTTTGCTCTGCATCATTCTGATAAGTAAGTGTCTGAATAGCAGTTTGTTCTGTCCGCAGACCTAGGTAGTAATTCCATTTCTGAATAGCTACGGAAGACTGTAGATAAACCGAAGATACGCTCTCCTCATATTCATAATCAGTACTAAACTCAGGAAGAGTCGTGAATGACCTATCTTCTTCAATAGCCTGGAAATTAAGCAGACTGTTATTGTTGATTCGCGCACTTTTAACGCCAATATCCAATTGCCACTGCGGGCTAAGAGATTTATGATAGTCGAGCTGAAAAGTTCTCACCCGAATATCATTGGTATTGAAGGTTCGCCGTTCGGTCACAGAGTTGCTTTGTGAGTTATATCGCTCCTGAAAAATATTTTCAATACGCTCCAGATCATAGGTCGCGTACTGAGCTGATGCCGAAAGTGAAGAACCTAGCGTGTCAAGGTCTAGTGAATAAGAAAGACTAGCAGTATTATTTCTCTGATCAAACGGTCCGGTTATCTGAGTATCCATATTAAAAAATCGGGCTTCATTCACATCAAATACATTTCGGTTCAGCCCATCTCGTTCAGAATAGGAAATAGAACCATTGTACTGAATACCGATGTGTTGGCGCGGACTTAATTCGTAATTAGTCTTCAAATGGAAAAGATGGTTGGTTCGGTCAATAATCGAGGCGTATCGATTATCTATCTCAACAGCATTGCCCCTGAATTCGTAAGTGCGGGCATAATCATTATCTATTCGGTACTCAATGGGACGGTAACTGTAGCCAACTTGGGAAACCCAACCCCGGCTTTTGTAATTAAGGTTAGTTTTTAGTTGCCCTCGTAAATAATTGGTGGCTCCAATTTCCTGAAGCAGCGTTAATTTGTAGCCCTCCAGGTTCATTCGCTTGGTAACGATATTAATTACGGCATTTCCGGCTGCATCGTACTTCGCCGGAGGGTTCTCAATTACTTCCACTGACTTTACATCCGAAGAAGCAATATTTTCCAAAGTTTGGTTAGAAGTCAACAACTGACCATCCAAATAAATTAAGGCACTGCCCTTCCCTACCACATTAATCTGACCACTACTATTAAATATCACCTTCGGAGCGTTTCGCAGAATATCTAGCGCATTGCCCGAATTACCCAGCGACGAATTTTCCAGCTGAAGAACAATGCGGTCGGCCTCCACTTCATAAGTGGGTCGCTGACCTATAACTTCCACAGCTTGCAGTTGATCTAACGTTAGTACCAGTGAACCTAAGTCAGTAGTTTCCGCAGAAACCGCTACTTCTTTAGTTAAAGGATGATATCCTAAAGCCGTAATTCTTAGCAGATATGTAGTAGCAGGAACGTCTTCAATCGTAAATAACCCATCTAGTAGTATCGCTCCTTGAACCAGTGATGAATCAGCCGGAGATAAAAGAACTGCGTTTCCAGCATCAATGGGCAAATTATCGTCACCAGTTACCCGACCGGTAACCGTGCTTAGGTTCTGGGAAAATGTGGTTAGGCTACTCAGCCATAATACTCCCATAAAGAATGGCGAGAAGAAGTTTTTAAAGAAATGCATACTCTTATTATTGATGTAATAAGGATAAAAGTATAATTTGACTGGTGCATTTAAGTAATCCATTTTTGATATACTAACTGCACCACTTTATGCTGCCTTACAAATCAATAATCCGAATAGACCGCTCATCGGGACAAGCTCTTTATCTTCAGATTAGTAATGAGATTTTAAAGCGAATTACTGAGGGGGTGATTAGTTCGGGACATAAACTGCCGAGCAGTCGCCAACTATCAGAATTACTTCAGGTAAACCGACGAACGGTGATTGCCGCGTATGAAGAATTGGAAACTCAGGGTTGGATTGAGACAATTTCGCACCGAGGAAGCTTTGTCAGCGATAAATTACCACTGCTGAGGCAGAAGCATTTTGCAACTAACGCATCAGAGAAGATCTTGGACAGAAGCAAAAGTAGTTGGCTTCCTAATAAATATAACTTTCTGACCGAACGATCAGATGATCACATTAAGGTAAAACACGTCATTGATGCCGGATACCCGGATGTACGGCTGGCACCCGCTCGAGAGTTGAGTCGGAACTTAAATGCTCTTTCCCGCAGTAAACGCTACCTGTCGCTGATGAATTATTCCGATCAATTTGGCGGAGATATTAAACTAAGGGAGGAACTTATTCGGAATCTGGCGGAAACCCGAAGTATTCACGTAGATCTAAACCAGATTTTTGTGACTCGGGGTAGCTTGATGGCATTTAATTTACTTTTCCAGTTGTTGTTAGAACCGGGAGACTCGGTAGTGGTGGCGCAGATAAGTTTTAAGGTAGTCAACCAAATTATTGAGGTTCATGGCGGTCAACTAATAAAAGTCGGTATTGACGAGGAAGGAATTGATGTAGATGCCATTGAGGCAGTATGCCAGAAAAAGAAAATTAGAGCAGTTTTCGTAATGCCCCACCATAATAATCCGACAACGGTGACCCTCTCAGCTAAGCGGCGAATGAAGCTTTTAGCACTAGCAGAGAAGTACCAATTTGTCATTATTGAAGATGATTACGATTACGACTTTCATTTCAACAGTAGCCCAATTCTTCCGATGTTCAGTGCCGATCGTTTCGGAAATGTCATTTACGTAGGATCACTCAGCAAAACGATTGCGCCGGGACTACGAATGGGCTATGTGGTTGCTTCCGAAGAAATCATTCAGCAACTCTCAGCTCTCAGCCGAATTATGGATTGCCACGGTAACCATTCTCTAGAACGAGCGGTAGCAGTACTGTACCAAGATGGCGATATCCGGCGCTACCTGAAAAAATCGCTGCGCCTGTATCATCAGCGACGCGACCTATTCTGTAAGGCTTTACGAGAACGTTTAGGTGACAAAGTGCAATTTCAAGTGCCCGAAGGCGGACTAGCCGTTTGGGTACATTTTACTGGTGGGTGTAGCATCAGAGAAATTAGACAGCGAGCCTTGAAACTAGGGTTGCGTTTACCAAAAACCGTATTTCAAGATGAGCAAGGAAATGATGTAAACGCTATAAGAATGGGCTTTGCCTCTCTCGATAATGAAGAAATGAACGAAGTGATTAAGTTACTAGCGGAAGCAGCAGCAGAGTAACTTTTAGATAGGCAATAATAAAAGTGGGACGTACTGGATTCGAACCAGTGACCTCTGCCCTGTCAAGGCAGCGCTCTAAACCAACTGAGCTAACGACCCAAGTAAAATATGAAACATGAGATGTGAAATAAGAAAACTTTTCTCACATTTCATATCTTAAAAAGCTAGGCTCCGCCATTTACCTGTTCATCAAATACTTGCCCGATTAGCTTCAGAGCTTCTTCCAGAATAGTGTCACGGCCAGCTTCTCGGTCTTCATCGGTAATGTCTACCCGGACATCGGGGGCTACACCATCTTCAATATTTTCTCCGGCTACGGTAGTAGTAACGGTAGATGAAAATCGGTAGGTCCAGCCATTGGGCAATTCGCGATTAATAGGAAGACCTCCCCCGCCGCCAGTGCTATCGCCCATCACTACTACATTGGGAAAATTTTTCATGATCTGTACAAAGAAGTTGGTGGCACTGTAGCAAGAACGGTTAGCTAATACTACTACTGGGCCATTGTACTGAAATGCTCCTCCGGGTTCAATATATTTTTTTACCGGATCAGTAAAATCATTATGGCCAGGACCATCTTTATACTGCCAGTTTTGTATGTGACGACGTTCGTCCGCAAATCGGCTAGCTAAAGTATTTACATTATCGAGGCTGCCACCACCGTTATCGCGTACGTCAATAATTAGCCCTTTAAAAATTAGCGTATCGTCATCACCCGTAACTCGGCTAGCGTACAGCGTCACCAAATAGTCAGCAATAGATTCGCTGAAATCATCCTCAAAACTCTCGTAGTAAATGTAGCCAACGGAATCAATAGCACGGTGCAAAAAGGGACCGGTTATATCGTAATCATCAGCGAGATAATTGCGCTCAATTGTGGTAAAATCAAAGTTCTGGGGAAAGTCTAAGTACCAATCCCAGTTACGCGATAGATCAAAACCAGCTTGCAGATTAACGTGCCCATCGCGAAGGACAAACAGCATATCTGCCAGAACATTGAATAGCGAATCGCGGCGCATTCCGTCTTGCACTCGGGGGCGATTAGCCTCGTACACTGCATCCCAGTCAATGCCTTTAAAGTCAAAGAAAGAGTAATTTTCATCTACGGTGGTCCACATAGAGTTGAAGACATCTACCGCATTGTCATTGTATTCATCACGAATAAAGGCTTCCTCACACGAGGCGAAAGCCAACAGGCTGACCAAGACGATTAGAAATCCGTTAACTAACTTCATCATGCTAAAAATTAAACATGGTACCAAAAACTATATTGTGCGAAGCGGCTTGCACCAACCGAGGTTCACTGTAACGCACGTAGTTCCACTCGTAGCTGAGGCGAAGGCGGTTTCGGTTTGATAGAAAATACTCTAGCGACCAGGTATTGCTGTAGCGAAAGAATTTATTAAAACTGGTAATAGAACCGCTTTCAAAAAACTGAGCTAAGGGCTCGTCCCGCTCATCATCCAGAAAGCCTGGCAGGCGCGTGGTGCCATAAGATGGTCGTACTGCAAACGTAAGTAGAGGCAGATACGCCGAGTACGAAGCCCGAAATTGCCGATTCCAGAGTTTGAAGGGATATACCAGAGAAGTAGCCGGACTAAGTGAAATATATAGACTAGTATTGAAGGAGTTGTTACTAAAGTTAGAGAAGTCCCATAGAGTGTATAGCGTATTGATAGATCCACCCACAAACCATTGAAGACGATTTTGCCAGATATCTCTAATTCGTTTTTTGTAACTATAATTTCCCTCGATGCGGAAAGAATTGACATCGGCAAACTCAAAAGCAAAAGCGGACATTTGACCGTAATCAAATCGTAGATCGATATGCTCTAGCGTACTACTATCTTTACGGAAGTGAAAACCTCCCACCACCGAAGCAGCGTGCCCTTGGTAACGAAGTGATGAAAAACTGCGATCAAAAAACTTGGGTAAAGTGTAGCCGAACCCAATGTTAAATGAACGAAACTTTTCCTGCGCTTGGGTTGGGTTGATTGATAAGATGAGAAAGGCTATCAGCAGGCAATAAGGTACTAAATTCTTCACCCCCCCCCAGCCCCCTTTTCTAAAGGGGGAGTTTCTCCCATTCTTAAAAATATCCAATGTCTTTGTTCTGGAAAAAAAATGTTCATCTATGCCCTCCCCCTTAGAAAAAAGGGGCAAGGGGGATTTCTCGCGTCGATCTATTCCTGAGTATTCAGTGAAAGACTTTATCGATAATGAACGATTGTTCATAATGGTAATTCTATTTGATTCTGTAGAATATCATCCATTGTCTCCCGCTGGCGGATTAGTTTGGCTTCTCCCTGGTGTATAAGTACCTCGGCAGGACGCAAGCGAGAATTATAGTTGGATGCCATACTAAAACCATAAGCTCCCGCATTCTTGATGGCCAAAATATCTCCCGGTCGCACTTCAGCAATCATCCGCCCTTCGGCTAAATTATCCGTTTCGCAAATATAGCCAACTACGTGGTAGGGTTGCTGAGCTCCTTCAGGATTGCTTACATTCACTATATCGTGGTAAGCATCATACATCATCGGGCGTAACAAATGATTCAGACCAGTATCTACGTGAACAAAGTCAATTCCTGGATTTTCCTTTACTACCGTAACTTCAGTAAGTAGGTAACCACTATCACTTACAATAAATTTCCCCGGCTCGAACCACATCTCTAGCTCTCTCCCATACTGCTGGCAAAATTCCTGGAAAGAATCTTCCATCAAACGAGCTAGTTGAGGAATATCAGTTGCGATATCACCCTCTTTGTATGCTACTTTAAATCCACTACCAAAATCGATAAACTGTAAATCAGGGAAATGCTGGGCGGCAGCATAAAGGCGTTGAGCACCTTGGGCAAATACTTTAGGATCTTTAATATCGGAACCCGTATGAATGTGCAAACCATTAATAGTGATTCCGTACTGCTTAACAACATCTACCACTAAGTCTAGTTGTGATAACGCAATACCAAACTTAGATTCGTTGTGCCCCACTGAAATTTTTGCGTGCCCGCCCGCCCGAATATCTGGATTTAGACGAAGACAGCAGGGAACTGTATTTCCATAACGTTCACCGATATAGCGCAGTAGTGGTAAACTATCTACGTTCATTTGAAAACCCAGCTCAATGGCCTCATCAATTTCAGCAAAAGGAACTCCGCTGGGAGTGTACATGATTTGTTTAGGAGTAAACCCTGCTTTCAGAGCAATATGTCCTTCCTGAATAGAAACTACATCCAGATCAATTCCTTGCTGGCGAATCAGCTTGAGTATCGAGATATTGGTGAGGGCTTTAGCAGCGTACTTAAATTTGGTTTTGGGGTAGGTGAAGGCATTTTTTAGTGCCTCAATCTGGCGAATAATAATATCAGCATCGTATAGATACAACGGAGTGCTAAACTGTTGGCAAACCTGCTCTAGATCAACTCCCTGAGGTGAGAGAGTAGTTGGCATGACTTCGGTTACGGAGGTAGAAAAAGACATAAATAAATTATTCAGAACCGTGAAGATACAATAAGATTTGGGAATAGCGGATGGATTTTAGAAACTTGTCGGCATTTTTACGTAAAGGAAACCGAAATGATTAATGGCTACGGTTGCCAGCAGATAGCAAACGAAAGCTAGTACAATCTGAAGTCATTATTCATTCATCATTACTCATCAATCATTACCATGAAGAAGTCAGTAGAAGCAATATTCCAGGGTCGCCTTTCTGAGTTTCAGCAGCAAGCCCAGATACTACAAAAGAAGTATAATCAAGTTTCTATCCTGCGGATTATTTTCTTCTTCGTAGCGATCATCGGCGTTATTTATTTAGCAAATGCCCGGGAAACGTATTGGTTTGTAGTAGCACTGATAGTAGCCATAGTAGGATTCATCTTGCTCATTAAATGGCACCAACACGTGAAGCAGCAATACGAACAAACAGAACGGTTGGTAACTATCAACCAAGAAGAACTTCAACGGTTGAACTATAATTTTCAGTCTTTTGATGCTGGCGTAACCTATCAAGATGCCCGTCACCCCTATTCTGGCGATTTGGATGTATTTGGCGACCATTCGCTTTTTCAATTAATTAACCGCAGTGCTACCCGCAAAGGAAAAGACTTTATAGCGGATTGGCTTCGAGAAACTGCCTCTAAAGTAGAAATTGAAGCTCGGCAAGAAGCAATACAAGAACTAATCAGGCAATTGGATTGGCGACAAACTCAGCAGGCCTACGGTCGGCAGGTAAAAACTACGCAGGAAGAAATTGAGCAGCTACTAGCGTGGGTTGCTTCCCCTTCGGCCATTTCGCCCCAGTGGCAAACTATTTACCGAATAATTCGGTATACCTTCAGTTTTTTAACGCTGCTACTTATCGTATTATCAGTTGTCCATCCCTCAATAAATTGGACGGTTCCAATGGTGGCTGTTCTGATTAATATGATCGTAGTGGGTAGTATTGCCAAGGCTGCGAGTGAAGTCCATCAACAAACCAACCAAAGTGTGTCAACCTTGAAGGCTTATCAGTTTATGATGCAGGGGGTAGAACAGCAAACGTTTCACTCAACAAAACTTCAAAGGTTACAACAGGCACTAAAGGGCGATGGCTTGCCCCAGACTCGTTCTGGGGGAAAATCAGCTTCTCAATCGGTAAAGGAATTAAGTTATATACTTTCTAATTTTGATGCCCGGGCTAATGTCATGTATCATATTTTCAATGTGATTCTGTTGCTGGATGTCCACTGGCTGCTAAGAGCTGACCGTTGGAAAGCTCGGGCAAAAGACCGCATTGAAGGTTGGCTGAATAGTATTGGTGAAGTAGAAGCTCTGGACAGTATTGCCAGCTTTGCTTACGCACAACCGGAGTTTACTTTTCCTAAGATTTCCGATCAGCGGCATTACATCCACACCGAAGCAATGGGGCACTGTCTGATTCCACCTCAGCAGCGGGTGACTAATGATTTTGCGATGCAAGGTCGGGGTGGCATCAACGTGGTCACTGGGTCAAATATGTCGGGTAAAAGTACTTTTCTGCGGACGGTAGGCACCAACATAGTACTAGCCCTGACCGGAGCCCCAGTGTGTGCCCAGCAGTTTGAAGTATCCATTATGCAGGTTTTTACCAGTATGCGTACCCAAGATTCGCTGGAGGAGAATGTCTCTTCGTTTTACGCTGAGTTACAGCGGTTGCGGCAGCTATTAACTATGCTGGAAACTCCTCAATTACCCATACTATTTATGCTGGACGAAATTCTAAAAGGAACCAACTCCCAAGATCGCCACCACGGAGCAGCTTCGCTGATTAAACAACTAGGAAAATTGGAAGCCTCTGGTTTCGTATCTACTCACGATCTGGAACTAGGAAAATTGGCGGATGAACTACTAAATTTGCGTAACTACAATTTTACCAGCACTATTGAAGGTGATGAAATTATTTTTGATTATAAACTACACGATGGGGTTTGCCAAAGCTTTAATGCCAGCAAGCTGATGGAAAAAATGGGGATTGCGATTGAGAAAACGCAAAATCAAGCTTCATAGAACAGCAAACAGCAGTACGGGCGTATACGCCCTAACGACTCATCGATCATTCGGATAGCACTTTCATGAATGAAATACTGATACTTACGGGTGCTTGTGGGGTAGGAAAAACTACAGTAGCACGACAGTGGGCAAGGGGTAAGAATGGGGTAGCCATAGAAGCTGACTATTTTACCGAATGGATCCACGATGATAGCTTTGAGCGGTTTACCCAAGAGGAAGAGAGACTGGTGGCGAATCTGAGTTTGGTAACTGCGAAAGAGTACTTAATGCAAAAAATGTCCGTAGTTATCGAGGGAGTGTGGAGTCCTTATGGCTTAAATCTACTGAGAATTAGGCTAGAAGAGGAGATGAAAAATATAAGTATGAAGTTTGCTTGGCTCTACTGCGAAATCAATGAAAACCATCGTCGCGATGAGCTTCGAGTTCTGGAAGATCAGATGAAGAATCGGGTAGATATTGTCAATGAGGAATTGCGCAGCTACCAATGGGAAAGCTACGTTCATAAAATTGATACGACCAAAATAACTGTTCAAGAAACACTTAATATTATTGAATAGCTTGGATAGAGTAGTTTGTAATCAAACAGTGACAACAATTTTCCCCGGAACATGCACCTGCTTGGATTCAACTTCTCGAAGTGCGGAAATTACGTCTTCAAACGCGTAGGTCTTACCTATGATTGTCTTCAGTGTTCCTTCACTAGCCCGCTGAACCAGATCAATTAAGTCTGCTCTTTTCACGGTAACCCCCAGAACATCATGTTTCTGTTCGCTGAACAAATTGTTGAAAAAGCTGCCAATAAAAGCCGGAATACCAGGTTGAGTATCCAAATAAATACCCGGATGATTGAGGAGCGGTTTCGCCTCCGAAAACGGTAGGCGCTTAGAGGTATCTAAAATTACGTCATATGTTTTTCCGTATTGCCGAATGTCGGTTTGGGTATAATCTACAATATCATCTACTCCTAGTTTTTCGGCCAAAGTAGTATGTTCTCGATTACAAGTACCGGTAACAGTTGCCCCCACCTGTTTCGCTAACTGAACTGCGTAGTGTCCGAGACCACCAGTGCAACCGTTAATCAGTATCGTTTGATTAGGTTGTAGTTTAGCTTCATCCAACAGAGCTTGGCGAGCGGTTGCGCCTACCATTGGTAAACAGGCACCTTCTTCAAACGAGACATTAGCGGACTTTTTAGCTAGTTGTGGGGTTTTCAGTACTGCGTATTCGGCGTAAGAACCTGCGTGCTTAAAATCTAGCCAGCCAATAACTTCATCGCCAGTGACAAATTCAGTGACTTTGGCTCCGCAGTGCTTCACTACTCCGGCCAGATCGCAACCCATTCCTCGGGGAAAGTGAGAACCAGTCATAATTTTTTGGTCACCGTTACGCACTTTCCAATCAATCTCATTAATTGAAAAAGCTCTGACTTCTACCAATATTTCGTCTGCATCTACTTCAGGAATAGGAGTTTCTTTCACCGACAATGTGTCTAGCCCACCGTATTCGGAATATTCTACTCGCTTCATAGTTTAAGGATTAGGGATGTGTTTAAGTAGAACCCTACCTAGTAGAGAAGGTTAGAAAAAATATCAAATCCGTATCGGTAAGCCAAGGCGTTGTGCATCCTGAAAGAAATCCCTAATTTTGGATTTACGCTGGGGTGGCGGAATTGGTAGACGCGCACGTTTCAGGTGCGTGTGAGGTAATACTCGTGCGGGTTCGACTCCCGCCCTCAGCACTTTCTTTATGAGCTATTTCAGTAGGTTCTCTCAGGGTAGCTTCATCCCGATACTTCTTATACAGCAAAGCCCCATTTTTTATGGCCTCTTTTTCCCAGGGGCGATCAAGGTAAGCCATACTTTTTACTTTTTTGCAGGCCTGCTCTTTCCATCGATAGTGGGTTAAGTCACACTGCACCAAGCGCCCTTCAATAAATTGTTGGGCGTGTACCATCTCGTGTGCCAGCGTGTGCATTTGGGAAGCTCGTCCGGCTTTTCGGCTGAGCGTGATGTTTATCTGGTGTCCAGCTCCCTCTGCCCGAACATCCCGATAGCGGGTGAAGCCTCCCAAATTTCGAGATACTCGGTGGCTAAAGCTAATCAGGATATACACGTCAGTGTCAAAATCTAAAGCACGAGCGTAGTATTCTGCCCATCGTTTTATCTCATCTGGATTATGGTCATTTTTGACAACAATAATGGCCTGAGCCGAAGAAAAGTGGTAAGCTAGCGAGGAAACAATTGCTCCAATAATGAAGAAAGGACGCATACAATAATGGATTATACAACAAGCGGTGCAACCGTTGACTAAAGCAATACTAATTATTGTAAGGTGTTGAAGATAAATGATTTACGCAATCACCCGATTCGGGGTATATTGATCTTCAACAAACAGTTCAGTGTCGTTTATTGAGCAGGTTAATCTGGTGGATATAGATTTGTGTGAACTGAATGAAGGTACCGCTAATTAGCGTATCAGTACGTAGTAGAAAGCGCACCTAACAGATAGTTGTAAAATAACTTTTTGTTAACATCGGTAGCGACTTTGGCGTGATAGCCAGAATTTGCTTTTCGGTACGTTCTCCCTGCCGACGCACCTTGGGTTACTATATCAACTTCTGCTTCTTCCAGAGTAAATGCTTCGGGTATGTGTAAAAAACTAGTTGCCAATACATCCCACATAAAATATGTGTATTCGTAAGTGGGAATGGTATCTAGGGTAGTGGCCCAAAATTGTCCAGCTAAATTTGCCCAGGATTGGGATGACTGATTCGCCAGTTTCTTCAAAAAATCAATTGTTACGGGCACGTGATTGGTTACGTCAAGTGGTATAAAAATAACGGGTATTTGATGTGCTAGTAATGATTTAGCAGAGATGGGGTCCCAAAACACATTCCATTCAGCAGTACTATTATGATTATAGGTTACCACGTTGCCGGGCACGTCAAAGGCTCCACCCATCCAGACTACTTCAGCGATGTGATTCAGAATTTTTGGTTCTCGCTCAATAGCTTGAACTAAGCTGGAGCAGGGTCCAGTCAATAGCACCGTGACTGTCTCTTGGGCGGTTAGTAATTTCTCAATAATCAGCTCCTGACTATTCCGAAAGGCGGATGGATCTGGATTGGTATCAATACCGATCAGGTCAGGTAGTGCATTTAGAATTTTTGGTTTAGCTCGCCAATCAGCCGGAAAAGCATTGATACCGTGAAAATGACCGATTCCAATCTCAATATTGGTTCTTTTGGCTTTCGTAAGTAGCTTTAGGGTAGTTTCTAAGGCATTTTCGAGGTAGCAATCGGCGGGTGTTATGCTAACTCCAAGTAAATCAATATGCTCCATTGATAACAAAAGAATTAAAGAAAGGAAATCATCGGCGGAGCCATCGTGATCCATGATAACAGGTCTAGTTCTTATCTTTTTAAACATGTAAACGTATTTTTTACGCTAACTTAGCGTAAAAAATACGTAAAGGCAATGATACATTTCAAAATAGCAATAGATTGTGTAATTGTAGGCTATGATAGTCAGCTCAATGAGTTAAAAGTTCTGCTTACCGAAAGGGTAAATGAGCCTCAGAAAGGAAAGTGGGCTTTGCCCGGTGGGTTTGTAAAAAAGACTGAAAGCTTTGAAAAAACCGCAGCATCTATCCTGCTGCGGGAAACTGGAATGACTAATGTATATCTTCGGCAACTAAAAGCGTACAGCCTAACGGACGCCTCTCAGGATAATAGAATTGCTTCAGTAGCCTACTATTCACTTGTCAAATTTGAGAACCTGACTGATGCCAGCCGACAACAATACTCTCGATGGTTTCCCTGGAATGGAATACCGACTTTACCATTCGACCACGGAAAGAAAGTAGCGTTTGCATTTGAGAAAATAAAGGAATTAGTAAGGCTCGAGCCAGTGGTTTATCATTTGCTGCCTACCAAATTCCCCTTAAATCAATTGCAACGATTTTACGAAGCGCTGTACAATATCAAAATAGACAACCGTAACTTCAGAAAGAAAATACTGAAACTGCCTTACATCGAGCGACTTGATGAGGTTGAAAAGAATGTCTCGCACCGACCAGGTTATCTATACCACTTCAATGAGAAAAAGTATAAAGAAAATAGCAGTCCATACTAACCTCAAAAAGGGCTATCGGGGAGGTGTACAATAAAAGAAGCAAAGGCTAGAAATGCCGTTGCGTAAGGCTAAACCAGTTGCCAGAATTATCTTTAAACATGGCTTCTATACCGTAGGGTCGTTCTTGAGGCGGAGCGATAAACTCTACGCCTTTGCTTTTCAACTCTTCATAAGTAGCCTGGCAATTCGTGGTGGCAAATACTCCCGAACCCATGGCTCCCTTTTTAACAAGTTCTTGCATTTGTGCTACAGTTGCTTCATCGTAAAGCGGGCCGGGTTGAATGGCCATTAGGGTAATTTCCAGATCGGGCTGTCCGGAAGGAGTTACGGTAAGCCAGCGGAAGCCTTCCATCGTAGTATCAGTACAAACTTCAAAGCCAAGCTTATTCACATAAAAATCTTTGGCTTCATCTTGATTAAGAACATACAAGGCAGTGTGAGACATTTTGGTAATCATAGGTCACGTTATTTGATAATGAATAATTGAAAGTGGAAAGGGTTTTTTGTAGCATTAGAGATACTCAGAGGTAAGCAATTCTATGCCTAAATAATGTACCCCTTAGTTTTAGCCAAAGATAAAAAGCTAGTTTGAGATGTACTTTCGGAATATTGCTATTCTGCGGAGTAGTGGCTTCGGATAAAGCAGAAAGGAATCGTTGTTTCGGGTTTCTTCAGGGCTTGATGCAACTGTTGACGCTGTGTTTCCCGGTATTGGGTAGGGAAGGTACCTGTCCACTTACGAAAGGTAACGTTAAAGTGAGGGACACTCTGAAAACCTACGTCGTAGCTTATTTCAGCAATACTAGCTTCACTATTCGTAAGTAAGTCTTTAGCGGCATCAATACGCTTGCGAGTTAAGTACTGATGTGGGGTAACTTGGTACAGTTGACGGAACAATCGGAGAAAATGGAAGCGAGAGAAATAGGCAGCTTCCGAAAGTTGCTCCAATGACAGTGTTTGATGATACTGCTGGTCAATAAACAGCTTAGCTCGGACAATGCGTTGGTAAAGGGTCATTATTAGTTGATAAAATCATTAGGGTAGGCCTTTCGAAGTTGTTTCTGGAGCTCCCTTACAATTTCCTTATTTTCTGGTTGATCTACAATATTTACATTTTCCAGCGAGTCTTGATGATGATCGTACAGCATTCGGGCGTATACTTCGCCATCGTCCTCACTCCATTCGGTGTAGCGGTAGCGGTTATTTTTCACCGTAAATCCATCAAAAAATTTACTGAATACATATTCTTTGCCGGATGCGTCGGGCTGAGATAATATCGGTACTAAGCTTTGTCCATCTAAATAGCCGGGTTCGGGAAGTTGGGCTAAATCACACAGGGTTGGATAGATATCTATGAATTCAGTAAGGGCTTCGGTGCGTTGTCCGGCTGGTAAACCAGGAGCTTTAATAAGTAGAGGAGCACGGAGTGAAGTTTCAAAATTGCAATGCTTGCACCATAAGCCGTGTTCTTCTAGATTCCAGCCGTGGTCACCCCATAGCACCACAATGGTATTGTCAGCTAAATCTAACTCTTCTAATGTATCCAGCAATTTGCCAATCTGGGCATCGGTATAGCTAGTGCAGGCATAGTATCCGTGAACCATCAGCTTTGCTATGCTTTTGCTCAGTGCTCCTTCCGGAGGAATACCCGCGTAGTTTCGCAATTCACCAAAATTATGGATTGCGGCATCCGGGGCGTTTTCCGGTGGAAATGGATTAGAAGCCTTAGGAAGGTTTTGGGGATCGTACAAATCCCAGTATCGAGACGGGGCGTTGAAGGGTAAATGCGGTTTGAGAAACCCTACGGCCAGAAAAAATGGCTGATCTTGTTTCTTTAAGCGTTGTAAGTCAGCAATCGTTTTAGCTGCAATTTTTCCGTCGAAATAAGCCGTATCGGGTACATCAGCCTGCTCAAAAGCTGGCCCACGTCCGTTTTCGTGATCAGTCGCAATTCTCTGAGCGGCTTCAGTCACATAGTCGCGCCAATTGCTGTTAGGATTGCGAGGGCGCCAAGGTAGCTCGCTCCAACTTTCCAATTTATCATCCTGGTGGTGAAAAATCTTTCCATTAGAAATGGTATAATAGCCATTATTTTTAAAGTGTTGGGGTAACGTTAATGCCTCGGGGGCATCTTTATCTGCCCAGGTATCATAACCCAAAAAGCGGCTTCGATTAGGACGTAAGCCCGTGAGCAGACTTGCCCGGGAGGCCCCGCATACCGGAATCTGACAGTACGCCCGATTAAATAATGTACCCTGCGAAGCCAAGCGGTCAATATTTGGCGAAATCACCGCCGATTTTCCGTAGCAGCCTAGTTCGGGACGCAGATCGTCTACCGCGATAAATAAAATATTTGGTTTATTGGGAGCAGTATTTTGATTCTGAAAAGACCCAGTTGGGTAAGCTGCCGAAAGAAGCAGCGCTATGAACCAAAGCTGGAAAAAGCTAGCGTAATTCATAAGGGATAAATTACGAATTATAATTGAAAAGAAGAATGTACTTGAGGGTTCACATATTTCTGAAGATTAAGCAAGTTTGCGCACCTGAACACTCTAACACCCTTCCTTCACAACTGATAAAACAGCGAAAACGCTAGACTACGGTTACGAAAAAAATCTAGTGAACTAGAGCTAAAAAGTCCATTAATGATACTGACGGAGAAAGCGGCATTGTCAAAGGGTTGATACATTATGCCTGCTGTATAACAAACATCAAAATTCCGAAACTGATCGTGGATGGATGTAAAACCACCCCCACCATCTACTTTTGCCTGAATCAGATAATTAGCCGTAAATCCTCCGGTAAGTGACACTTTTTCTAACAAAGTATACTGGGCCACTAACGGAAGTTCTAGATAATTCACCCGTAAAATCTGAAAAATGGGATCGCGCTCCCCGTGCCGACTGCCCTTCCCACTGTACACCATGCCACCCCGAACGAGCCAACTGCTATCCATCGGAAGAGCAACGTGCGCTCCAATTCGTAAACCTGGCTGGTTATAACCCGCTAATTCATCCCCGTCAATCTGCGAAGCATTGATTCCTAACTCGGCATACGCTTGAAAACTTTGAGCGTAAACGATGGGTGAGAAAGAAAGCAGAAAGAGAAATAATCCGGCGTATCGCATAACCGAAAGAAACCCGTAATTTTGAAGAAATAAAAACACAATGAGCACAATTTATAAAAACCTAACCTTAGGCGTTGTTGGCGGGGGGCAACTAGGTCGTATGCTAATTCAGGCGGCAATTGATCTGAATATTGATGTACATGTACTCGACCCCGATGCTAACGCTCCTTGTCGGGATATTGCCACCCAATTTACTCAAGGTTCACTTACAGATGCCAACACCGTTTACGAATTTGCCCAAAGCTGCGACGTAATTACAATTGAAATTGAGAATGTGAGTACTGAGGCGTTACAAAAGCTGAGGGAAGAAGGAAAAAAGGTGTACCCCGAACCCAATGTAATCTCGCTCATTCAGGATAAGCGGAAGCAAAAGCAGTTTTACCAGCAACACGGCATTCCAACAGCACCCTTCGTACTCACCGAACAGCAATCTGACTTAGAAAAACATCAAGATATGCTACCTGCCGTGCAAAAACTAGGGCGAGCTGGTTACGATGGTAGGGGCGTACAGAAAATCCAATCTCCCGAAGATATTTCCAAGGGGTTTGACCAGCCGGGTTTATTAGAAAGATTAATAGATTTTGAGAAAGAGTTAGCGGTAATTGTAGCGCGTAACCCATCGGGCGAAGTCAAAGCGTTTCCAGTGACCGAGATGGTGTTTCACCCCGAGCACAATCTGGTAGAATATCTCTTCGCTCCCGCCAACATTAGCACTGAGATTGCTCAGAAAGCTACTGATTTGGCGAAGAAGGTTATTGAAGAACTAAGTATGACCGGACTACTGGCAGTAGAAATGTTCCTGACTCGAGATGGGGAAATTCTGGTGAATGAAGTGGCACCTCGCCCTCACAACAGTGGCCACCATACTATTGAAGGTAATGCTACTTCTCAGTACGCGCAACACCTTCGGGCTATTCTGGATTTACCGCTGGGGTCAACCGATACGCTCATTCCCACTGCTATGGTGAATTTGTTGGGCGAAGATGGCTACACCGGAGAAGCCCAGTACCAAGGTTTGGACAAAGTGTTGGCGGTAGAAGGTATCAATGTGCATCTGTACGGAAAAAAACTGACTAAACCCTTCCGAAAGATGGGACACGTAACCATTTTAGATCAGAATCTAGACCAATTGAAAGAGAAAGCACAATTTGTTAAAGAACATTTAAAAGTAATCGCATGAGCAAACCCCAAATCGGCATCATCATGGGCAGTAAATCTGATCTACCTGTGATGCAGGAAGCCATCAAGTTTCTAGAAGACCAAGAAATTCCCCACGAAGTAAGTATCGTTTCAGCTCACCGTACGCCCCACCGGATGGTAAAGTATGCGGAAGGCGCCCGCAAGCGAGGTATCAAAGTGATTGTGGCTGGAGCCGGCGGAGCGGCTCATCTACCTGGAATGGTGGCTTCGCTAACCACTCTTCCCGTGATTGGAGTACCTATAAAATCCAGTAATTCTATCGATGGCTGGGACTCGGTGCTTTCCATTTTGCAGATGCCGGGCGGAGTGCCCGTCGCTACCGTGGCACTTAACGGAGCCAAAAATGCGGGGATTCTGGCGGCGCAAATTCTAGGAGCTACAGATAAAGCAATTGCTAAAAAGCTAGACGTCTATAAAAAAGAGATGAAGGAGAAAGTGGAAGAATCAGCTGAGCAGGTGGAACGCTACGGTTACCGAGGGAACAAAATCGGCTTTGGTACGTAATTTTTCCATAGAGCAGTCGTTCATCATCTATACCTAATCTACGATTGAATACCGCTATTCCATCACACTTTCCTGGGAAGAAGATTAAGTTAAGCAGATTCCTACAATTGCTGCGCGGAGTTGGTCTGTGCCAGAATGTAATTTACAGGGCTATCCGAAATACCATTTGGAAAATCCCCCTAGCCCGTTCCGCGGCGGCCTCCTTTGGAAAAGGGGGAGAGTCCTCGATGCTTCTTTCCTCTTTTCCGGGTAAATTTTCTCGCTCAGACAAAAGTAGTTCTGAAATAACAGCTTTGCTTTTGGGGTTTCCCCCTTTGGAAAAGGGGGCTAGGGGGATTTATAAAAGTTTTCAAGACAATATTAAGTCCCATTTGGTCTACTGGCTCACATTGATATTAGCAGTTGGTGTCACCTCCTGCTCCTACGACCGCGAACGACAGGGCGCATCCCAGTCTCAAAAGCAAGAATCAGCTCCAGCTCAAAACGCTGCCGTAGAAGAGACACCCAAAAGTACGTACGCTGCTTCGGTATACTTAGAAAATTCAGGGAGTATGGACGGTTACGTACGGGGGAATACCCAGTTTGAGGATGCCATCTACCGCATGCTGGTAGACGTGGGCTACTGGGCCGACACATTGCAACTCTACTACATCAACTCCCGACCTATTCCTTATCAGCAGGATATTTCCCAGTTTATCAGTGATCTGGAACCTCAGGAATTTCAGCGGCGAGGAGGCAACCGTGGTAATAGCAACCTGAATGAAATTTTGCAAAAAGTAGCCGCTCAAGCCAGCCAGGGTGAAGTGAGTGCGCTGGTATCGGACTTTATTTTCTCGGTAAAAGGTGGGGATACCGAAGATTTGCTCAATAATCAAAAAATTAGCCTTTATAATACCTTTCGGCAACAACTGGGGCAATCGCCATTCAGTACCTTAGTTATCAAATTGCAGTCTGAATTTAGCGGGAGTTACTACGATAAAAATGATCGACCGATTTCACTCAGTAATACTATTCGCCCCTACTATATCTGGATGATGGGGCCGGAAGAGGCTATCCGGTCTTTACAGCAGAAGGTGCGTTTTTCGGCATTAGATGGTTATCAAACTAGTTACTTTTTATCGGCTGATCAGGAAGGGGGGGCGCCGTTTTATACCGTCCTCAGTAATACGATGACTACTGCCTCATTCCGCACTGATCGTGATTATTCCTCAGCCGACTACGTAAGAGGTATTGAGAAAGTAGAAATGGGACGAAGAGGTGATAGTAAAAAATTAAGCTTTGCCGTAGCCATAGACTTAGCCTCCATTCCAGCTGAAGAAAATTACGTAATAAGCCTTAGTAATTATCGGGTAGAGGGCTATCAGTTGGATTCTATTGTCAGTATTAGTGAAGTAGCCCGGACTCACCCTCGCGATCAGTCTCTAATAGAAGGGAAAGCCAGTCATGTATTGGTCGTGAGCACGGAGCAAACCAATTATCCCGACTTGAAAATCTCTTTAGTAAAGCAGACACCCGCTTGGGTTCTGAATACTAGTTCTACGGATGACACCGGTATTCAGCGAAGTAAAACCCAGCAAACCCAAACTTTCGGATTACAGTACTTGGTAGAAGGGGTGGAAGAGGCGTACGAACAGGTATTTAATAATCAGGAGGTTTACTTTACGGCGGAGGTTTCGGTGAAAAAGTAGTGTGTTAGGGTGTTTATGTGTTCGTGTATTCAAGTGTGTAAACTACGTGAACACCTGGATACATATCTATATTTAAAGCACAGGTATATGAATATTGACATTATTGGAGCAGGTATCGGTGGATTGACTACGGCCATCGCGCTTCAAAAAAAGGGAATTAGGGCGAAAATATTGGAGCAAGCCAACGAGATTAAACCAGTTGGTGCAGGCATTATTCTGGCTAATAATGCCATGCAAGTTTATGATCACTTAGGGTTAAGAAAGGAGATCGAGGATGGCGGGAATCTAGTATCGTCTATGAATATTACTGATGCCAGCTTAAGCCGCATTTCCAGTATTGATTTGACCTACTTTGAGAAGAAACACGGGGTTAAGAACGTAGCCATTCATCGGGGCGAATTACAGAAGATCTTAGTTCAGCAACTGGATAAAAGTAAGGTAGAACTAGGCAACGAACTTATCAAAGTAGAAAAGTTAGATTCGGCGTATCAACTAAAGTTTAGCGATGGAAGCTCAACTACTTCCGCAGTACTGCTAGGAGCGGATGGATTGAACTCAAAAGTAAGAGAGTATTTATTTTCAGAAACTAAGATTCGTAGCGCCTATCAAATGTGTTGGCGAGGGGTAACTAATTTTACCCTACCGAAAAACTATCGCAACGAGCTGAATGAGGCTTGGGGAAAAGGCGATAGGATTGGGTTCGTGCAAATATCTTCTGAAAAAGTGTATTGGTATGCGCTGAAAACGTTCCGCCAAGATCAATACTCAGTTGATGATTTGGCAATGCTTTTCCAGAATTATCACCCCATCGTAAAAGAAATCATTCGGAGCACACCTGTCGGAGCTATCCATACGGCCACTATTTCTGATCTAGAGCCAATCAAGCATTGGCACCAAGATAATGTTTGTCTTATTGGTGATGCCGCTCACGCTACCACTCCCAATATGGGTCAGGGGGCTTGCCAAGCAATAGAAGATGCTTTTGTATTATCAGAATGCCTGGCTAAATATGGGTTGGATCACCCAGCCCAGGCTTTTTCGGAATATCAGCGATTAAGAATGCCCAAAGCCCACCAAGTAGTAAATACGAGTTGGACGTTAGGCAAAGTAGCTCATTGGAAAAGCTCGCTAGCTATACAGCTCAGAAATCAGCTAATGAGAATGGTCCCTCCGAGTATCAACCGGAAGCAATCAGAAAAAATATTTCAACTAGCCTCCGTATAATATGAACGTACTGTCGGTAATCTTGTGTCTCATTTTCTTGGCTCTTGCCTTCTTGCATTTTAGCTGGGCGTTAGGTAACCAATGGGGTCTCAGTAGTACATTACCTACCAATGAGCAGGGAGAAAAAGTATTAAATCCTGGGGCGGTTGATTGTATTGTTGTAGGGCTGGGGCTAACAGTCTTTGCATTATTCTACTTACTCCGAATGGAGATGATCGAGGTGGGTATTCCCGAATGGATACTTAAATACGGTGGTTGGCTTATTCCATCAATTTTCATCTTACGAGCTATCGGTGATTTTAAGTACGTTGGCCTATTCAAAAAAATTAGGCAAACTGAATTCGGAAAGCGGGATACTCAGTTCTACTCTCCCTTATGTCTGATGATTGGAACGGTGGGAATTATTATTCAACTGATAGAGATCTAGTAGTGTGCCGTCTATTTGTTTTTTATATCTCTAATAATTTAAATCTTGAGTAGCGTATGTAAAGTCTAATACCTAAATTCTAAAAAATAATAAACAGGTGTATGAACGATTTTTTTGCTCCTCTTTACGAAGGCTGGGGAGCCTTTTATCTGGACAGTTTTTCGGACGATCTGTACAACGAGCGGCTGTACATTCCTATTGGGTGGACATTACTATTGACTACGCTCGGGCTAGTTGCGATGTACTACTACGTCGTCAATCACCCCCGATTCAACCGATGGTTTCACTGGCTGGTCTATGTGTTAATAATCGGTATAATTAACTTTACGGTAGCCTACTTCATCAGCTACAACGAAATCAGCGTACTTTACGAGGAAGATCCCTACAGCTCGGAATACTATACCTTCAGTTTGGTGAATTTCCTCTGGGCATTGGCATTTTGCTTGCTATTTTCATTTGGTCTTCGTTGGTGGAGTACCAATAGCTCGACAACTCCTGTTCCTCAGTAAACAATATCAATTGACAGGTAACAATGGATAATTGATAATGATCCAGTCTAAACTATCCACTTTCCATTGTCCATTATAAACTAACATTCTATGGCAAGGCTTTTTATTTTTGGTATCGGGGGTACTGGCGTTCGCGTCATCAAATCGCTAACCATGCTGCTGGCTTCGGGGGTGAAGATGAACACTACCGAAGTCATCCCAATCATTGTCGACCCTCATCAGAGTAATCAGGATTTGAAGCGTACACTGAACCTATTGGAAGATTATCAGGCAGTGCGCGACAAGCGTGATCCGGGCCGCGAAGGGTTTTTCCAAACCAATATCAGTACGCTACAGCGGCTCACCGGAAGTCAGAATATTGGTAGCACGTTCTCCTTTAAGTTGAAAAATGTACAAAATGAGCAGTTTAAGGATTATATTAACTTCGGTAGTCTAGATGAGAAAAATAAGTCGTTGGTGAGCTTATTATTTTCAGAGAAAAATCTGGCGACTGAAATGGACATTGGTTTCGTGGGGAATCCCAATATTGGCAGTGTAGTGCTCAATCAGTTTAAAGACTCCGGCGAGTTTGTCAATTTTGCATCCAACTTTTCGCAGAACGACCGGATTTTCATCATTAGCTCCATCTTCGGTGGTACTGGGGCGGCAGGCTTTCCTACCATCCTGAAAAATATTCGTAATGCCCAACCTCCCTTGCCGAATCATGAGTGGATTCGTAACGCTAAGATGGGGGCGGTCACGCTACTGCCTTACTTCGGGGTAGCTCCCGATCCGGCCAGTAAAATTGATAAAGCGACGTTTATTTCTAAGTCCAAAGCTGCTCTAGCCTACTACGAGACTAATGTAAGCGGTAATAACTCAGTGAACGCGCTGTATTATCTGGGAGATGACCGTACCAAAGACTATCCGAACGACCCGGGCGAGCATGGCCAACGTAACGATGCCCACTTTATGGAAGTGGCGGCAGCTCTTTCGGTGGTTGACTTTATGAATATGCCGGATACGGCTTTAGGATCAGAAAACGGACGAGCCGTACAACCAATTTACAAGGAATTCGGCATCAAGCGCGATGAAGAATTGGTTAGCTTCACTCAACTGGGTGACGAAACCCAAGCTCAGATCAAAACACCGCTTACGCAGTACTGGTACTTTTATTTGTACCTACGCGATAAGCTGAGCCAAACCTTGGGCAAACAACCCTGGACTAATCGCAAGAAACCACCCATTAATAAGGCCTTTACGTACGGCTCGTTTTACCAGAACCACCTTAGTCCGTTTAATGAGCAGTTCGGCACTTGGTTGAAGGAGTTACGTCAGAACAAACGAGCATTTGCCCCCTTTTCGCTAAGTGAAAAAACTTCGTCGGGGTTATTTGACACGGTGCGAGGTATAGAACCTCAGCGCCACTGGAGTCCGTTTGCCCGGGACAATTATGTATTGTACGATGAGGAACTAAACCGAGCCGAACGAAACGTAGGTAGCCTTCCCGTAGAACAGAAGTTTATGCGTATCTTCTACCAAGCTACCCACTCTTTAGTAAACCGTAAGTTTGATTTTTAACTAAAGTAAGCATGCCCAAAGTATTAACCTATCATAACCTAACCAACGGCGAGCACTGGTTTAAAGCGGATGCTTACGGTCGGCGCCAGATTGATGCCATTAGCGATCCCGAAGGCGGAAATACGGAGCAACCGCCTACTTCTATTCCTAGTCCATTTGCCCAGATTGACCTGGTACGGACGGCTTTCCGAAACATTGTAAAGGATGAGGAGCTGCGCGGAACGACGCTGGATCGCAAGCTAGTATCTGACTGTCTAGATGTGGCTGAACTGCTGTTTAATGCCGATTATATCAAGGGGAAATTACAGATTGTGGCCTGGGACCCGGATACGGATTTAAAAAATCTGTTACAATCCAGTAATGAGGCGCACCGCCGATTGGGTGAAGTACTAGAGTTGTACCTAAAGCAGGATGCGGATACATACAACTTTGATGAGATTAAGCGACTGTATATCTTTTACTATGATTATAAGGTAGTGGGAGGCACCTCTCCGGCATCTTTATTTTTTGCCTCGTCCAACGACCTAAGTTTTGTAGACGTCCCTCTTGACAAAAATAAACTGTTTAGCGGTTCGTACCCTCCTCTCTACGAGCGGGGTGAAGCCTTTCAGCTTTATCTCTACGGACTACTAGAGTTTTTCCGATCCAGTTCGGGCGGTAATTTTCGCGATTGTTTTCCCGAGGTAGCTGAGTATCTGGCGAAAAACTTAAAAGTCTTAGATAGGAAAAACCCTGAATTATACCAACGGATTAATGAATTCAAGAATAAAAGCTCTTTTGAAGAACAGTTCGCCGAACTCGATACCGGAAGTGCGGGTGATACCGTAGAACTTTTGAGCTACCCACTTCGCAAGAAAAAGGTTGAGCAAGGTTCAGTAGCTGAACAGAGTGATTTTGTCATTCAATCCAGTAAATACCAAGAAGCTGTCAAGCCGTTGGTACTGCAAAACCAGTTCAATAAACCCTACACTTACGTTAGTGAGCCTTGGAATAACGATCAGGAAGTGCCCTATCATGTGGCCGAACCACTAGCGCAGCGTACTTTGCCAGGGCAAGTTATCCAGTATCCGTACCTAACGGTTAGCGACTTTTTGGAACCCTACCTAATTAAGCTGGTCTACCCGATCAACCGGAGGAAGTACTTTGATGGGCATTGGGTCGGACAGGAGCAAGATGCTGGCTACGTGCTGCCCATCAAACCCTTTTACCTTCAGTTCTTCAATTTAGCTGAATTACAGGGAACGGTAGTCGGGGGAAAGAATACCATTGATATGGAGCCACTGGCAGCGGGAGGCGTGCGAGTAACCCTGCGCATTCCGGTGAAACAGGGCTTTGTGACTTTTGAGCGAATTTATACTCCAGGAGTGACCGAAGGCGAAGTGCCACCGCCCGACGAAGGCCGAAATAAAGGCGTGATTGTCGAGCATCAGTTTGGCGTAACGCTGTATCCGTTCATCAAAACGGGGAATAAAGTAGAAAATACGCACTACCGGGTGCAGCTTATCGATCGGGATGTAAGTCCGCACACTCGCCACCACCAGTACGATTTACAGTTTTTCGGCGAAAGTAGCACTCAGCCTATTGACCATCAGGCGGAAAAGCAGCGCAGCGATAAGTGCGCCGACGACCGCGCTAGCACTCAGTACTACGTGTTGCAGCAAGAATTTGACTACATGCAGTTGAAAACGGGTACTGCGCAAGGAATCGTTATTCCTAAATTTCCGGCCTACAGCGGTGGTAATGATACTTATACTTTTGCGATTGACTTCGGAACTACCAATACCCATATTGAGTACAAAGTGGGTAACGGAAACCCTCGTCCATTCGATATTACTGAAGAAGACGTACAGATTGCTACTCTGCACGATCCGGCCTTTGCCCAGGCGAATCCTGATTTCGGAGGAAGCGGGGCTACGCTCATTCGCGATCTGATTCCGCAGGAGTTTTTGCCCCGCTATATTGGACAGCAGTTTGAGTTCCGCTTTCCGCAGCGTACCGTCATTGGCGAAAACCACAACCTGAATTTGGATACGTCTACCTACGTGCTGTCGGATTTTAATATTCCGTTTGTTTACGAGAAGTATCCTGTTCAGAATAATACCCGGGTGACTACGGACCTGAAGTGGTCGAACTACACTCGTAATCAGGAAGATAAGCGTCGGGTAGAAGCCTTCTTTGAAAACCTGCTCTTCCTCATTCGCTCTAAGGTACTGATGAATAACGGCGATCTGAAAAAGACCAAACTGATTTGGTTTTATCCGTCCAGTATGCTACCCAACCGTCGTAATAGTCTGGAAGCCACTTGGCGGGATTTATATCATCGCTATATCACTGCCGAGCGCGATCCGCAGAAATTATCCGAAAGTATTGCACCCTTCTACTTTTATAAAGAGCGATTGGGCAAGAGTGCAGCGGATAAGCCTTCAGTGGGTATCGATATTGGCGGAGGTACTACCGACATTGTAATCTTCCAGAATAATCAGCCGACGGTGCTTACCTCGTTTCGGTTTGCGGCCAACGCTATTTTTGGTGATAGTTTTCACGGTTCGGCGGCTATCAATGGTTTTATTCGTCGCTATGCGGATGAAATTGGTCGGTTGCTACAGGAAAATCGACAGAATGAGTTATTGCGGGTTTACAACGCTATTCTAGAAGAGCAACGATCACAGGATATTGTTGCTTTCTTTTTCTCACTGGAAGAGAATAAGCATATCAAAGAACAGCAAATCCCAATTTCCTTCCACGCTATGCTGAAGGAAGATGAAGATTTCAAAATCGTCTTCATTGTCTTCTACACGGCGCTTATCTATCA
This sequence comes from uncultured Flammeovirgaceae bacterium, assembly GCA_937883755.1. Lineage (GTDB taxonomy): Bacteria > Bacteroidota > Bacteroidia > Cytophagales > Cyclobacteriaceae > Tunicatimonas. Next base: position 55,380 of record CAKZYA010000049.1, read on the forward strand.
CTTAGCCAAACTGATGCGGGCGAAAGGACTGGAAATGCCTCGCCATATTCTGTTCAGTGGCCGGGGTTCTAAGGTGGTAAACATTATTGATCCCAGTCCTCGGCTCAGTAGTTTGAACACTCTGACCCAATTAGTGTTCAAGCACATCTACCAAGATGAAGCCGACGCTATCGAATTGGAGCAGTACCCTGAACCTAAAGAAATCACTTGTAAAGGGGGTTTACTAAGCGGTGTAGACGTAGATATTGATCAAATTAAGACGGTACTGTTAGGAACGGGTGAGGGAGTGATGATTCCTGAACAATCAATAAAATACCCGAACCTGACGGATGAAATGTTGCAGCAGGTGTTAGGCGAGGTAGATGAATTTATGCAGTTACTTTTCACTATTCATCAAGAATACAACTTCGCTCATCACTTCGGAGTGAATCCGTCGCACCTGAGTAGCTACCAAATGATGCTGAAAGAAGATCTGATGGAGTACCTAAAATCAGGGCAACAACTAAAGATGAAAGAGCTAGCTGGAAACCAGGATGTAAACGTCGAGGAAACCCTATTTTTCTATCCACTCACCGGAGCCCTGAACCGGATGGCATTCAAAATTGCCACCGAACTGACGGAAGAGTATAATTGATCTATGCAACAACTCACATTTCTAGGTAAGAACCGAGTAGATTGGCGGGAAGTAGCGGAACCTACGTTACAGAGTGAGCGAGAGGCAATTGTACGTCCGTTTGTCGCCGCTCGTTGCGATGGGGATAGCCTTTTCCTCTTTCACAATTATCGTAAAGCGATGCCTCTAGGAGTAAACCTCCACTATTTAGACCCGAAAGTGTTGGATGCGTTTGGAAACCCTCCATTACAGCCTCCGTTCGGTGTAGGGCATGAAGCAATTGGCGAAGTAACCGAAATAGGTTCCGCCGTAAAGAATGTTAAGCAGGGCGACGTAGTGGTAGTTCCCTGGGCAATTTCTTGCGGTAAGTGCCAGCCGTGTTATCAGCAGTTACCCGCTAATTGTAGTAGAAATGGTAAAAAGACCCTTATTTCTGCCTACGGCTTTGGCGCGGGAACGGGTGGTTTCGGTGGTATGGTCAGTGATAAAATCTGGATTCCTTTTGCCGATGCTATGCTGGTGAAAATACCGGAGGGCATTGATCCAGTCCACTGTGCTTCGTTGAGCGACAACATTAGTGATGCGTACCGATCAGTAGGACCACAGTTAGATAAATTCCCGGAGGCACCCGTGCTTATTTTTGGTGGAAATGCCAAAAGTATTGGACTGTACGCAGCCGCGCTGGCGGTAGCTAAAGGATCGGTTCAGGTAGATTATGTAGATGATAATTTAGAGCGACTGACTATTGCCGCCCGAGTGGGGGCTAATCCCATTGAACTAAGAAAAAGGCAAAAGGTAGATACGCTCAGTGGTGCATTACGGAAAGACGGCTATCCGATTGCGGTAGATGCCAGTGGTTCAGTTTCAAAGCTAGCTTTTGCTATACAAAACTTAGCTCCCGGTGGTACGGCTACTGGAGTAGCGTTTTACGTGAAGAAAAGAAACTCACTACCTTTGTGGGAGATGTACCTGAAGAGTGCCACGCTACACGTCGGTATTTCACATTCGCGCCGGGATATTCCTAATGTGTTTCCGTTAATTCAAAGTAAGAAGTTTCAGCCGGAAAAAATTACTACTATGCTAACTGATTGGTCGGATGCCCCGAAAGCTTATTTAGAACAGACTACTAAACTAGTTGTATTTAGAGAGCGGCTTAACCAAAACTAACGATACTCATGATTCGCAGAGCCCTACTACTACTTATATTCTATTGTCTGTTACAACCTGCCCAAGCTACCGTTATTCGAGAGCAGTTTTCCCAAACAGTGGACTATATAGGTTGGCAGATTATGGATGCCTATATGCAGGATTACCTGAGCATCCGGCCTAACCAAGCTGCTGAGCGAGTGGGTTACGAAGCCTTTCAGCAGGAATTTAGCCAAGCTAATTATAGTATTGGGCAACCGCCTAACAGTGAAGCCGTCGCTACCTTCTTAGAAAATAACGATTGGCGTAATGCCAGCACCAATCTATACCGTCGGATTATCGGCATCAAGGAAATGTATCGCAATGAGTGGACGGAGGATGAGGCTATCAATTTTCTACAGCAGCAAATCCGAAATATTAGCCTTCAGCCACTGCGGGTAGCCAATGAAGATGACTACAACCAATTGAAGCAGGCCAAAGCTTTATTAATTCAAGAGATAAAGCAGTATCTCACTTCAGAATCATCAGCTCCAACTTCAGAAGAATCTAATCCTGAGCCGCAAACAGTAACGGAGCAGACTACTTCGCCAACTAACCCTCCTGCGATAGCATTAGATCAAACGAATGAAGCACTACGTGAGAATCTTGCATTTTTGGATAGCCAATATTACAAACTGGCACTTTTGGTCATAATCGTATTATTGCTAGGATTATTGTGGTATACTCTGCGTTTGCTTCGGAAGCAAGATGTCCGCATCGACCGCCACACCAAGCGGATTGAAGAACTAACCGCTCGGCAGCTCCAAAAAAGTACTCCCTACGTTACCCGTGAAGAAGTAGCTCAATTGAAAAATCGGGTGAAGGAAGCCGAGGCCCAAGTAACCGCCTTACGGAAACAATTACCTCAGAAAAAAGAAATAACAAAACCGCGTTTCGGTCCGAATAACCCTCCGGCTCCAGTTACAAAATCCTATTACTTATCTACGCCCAACAGCGACGGTACATTTCCAGCGGGTTCCATGTCTGCCCAATTCCGCCCGTCGGCTTCCATCTACCACTTCGAGGTGCTGGAGCAGAACGGAGAAAATACGGCTACTTTTACCGTAGCCAATAATGCCGATGCCATGAAGGATGCCTTAAGTTCTCCGGGTAGCTATCTGGAACCTGTTTGTGAGAGCGAGAATTCCTACTTTCCGGGAGCGCAGCGCATTGTGAATGTAGAACCAGGGAAAGCGACCCGGGAAGGCGACCAGTGGGTGGTAACTCCCGAAGATAAAGCTCTGATTCGTTATGAGTGATTTGGCTACGTTTGAAACCATTCTACTAATCTTTTCTATCGGAGTACAAGTATGGTTTTTCTGGCAGGCGTGGCAGCGAATGAGGCAATTTTCTCATTGGATACCTTCGGAGGAAGCTATCAAAATAGTACCTAAGCGCATTCCACTTGCAGAACTAACCCAAACCAATACTGATCAGTTACTAGAGCGATTTTACCAAGGGAAACTGCGATTTGCTGAAGGCATCAAACTACCGATGCTGCAAGCCGAAAATTATAGCTCTGCTGCCCGCTACCGACTTTTTTATGCGCTTAATCGCTACTTGCTCAAGAGCCGAGGAGTAGTACTAGACTTCGCCCTAATTCAAAATCTGGTAGCTCGGCAAGAGATGCAAATTCGGCAGGGATTGAAACAAAGAGCTTGGTTGCCTCTACTGATTGGATTAGGGTTTACCATCATTGGGTTAGGAGTTAGTGCCTTCTTCTTACCGAATCTTCCCAGTGAGATTGTTACAAACGCTATCTATTTAAGTACTGCCGTAATATTTTTTAGCGGGGTTAAAATTATCGTGCTAGCGACTATCATCGGCGCATTATTAAGTTTGACACTTCTGGGCTGGCAGCTCCCAACTGTTCAGCGAAAAGCTCTTCAGCGGAAAAATGGATTTCTAACGCTTATTCAAACCGAATGGTTACCTCAACTGGCGCAGGATACTACACAGACACTGCAAACTTTGCAAGGGCAACTCAGTGGCTTTCAGCAGAATTTTATGGATAATCTAAGTACGTTAGAAGGACTACTCAGCAGAAATTACGAAACACTGAAGGCGCAGGAGAAAATTGCCCAGGTATTGCAGGAAATTGATATTATGGAGTTGGCAAAGGCCAATCTGGAAATATTTCAATCGTTAAACGACAGTGCTAAGGAGCTGACCCAGTTTAAAGATTATCTTACCCAGACCAACCAGATGGTCGATAGTACATCGGGGCTAACCGAAAAGCTCAACCAGTTTTTGTACCGTACGCAGGAAGTGGAAAACGTGCTGGGAGAAATTCGGGGGATTGCCCAAAAAAGTGAAAAGCTCCAGCAATTCTTACGCTCTCATTTCACTGAGTTAGAGCAGCGTGGTCAGGTGATTAATGATGCCGTAATCAAGGTAGACCACGTGCTGGATAAGAGCTTACAAGAACTTCTGGAGCATACCCAAACGCGCATCCGCACCATTCGCGATCTAGCTATTCAGGAGGAAAGTCGCCTACGAAAAGCCTTTGACGACAATCAGCACGCAGTAGGGAAGCTAGCACTTATGGAGCCTCTGAACCAAAACATTAAGGCGTTAAAAGAGCAAAATGATCAGCAACAATCAGCAATACTCGAACAACTAAAGTTGCTAAATCAACAAATTTCTTCAAATAAGTCAGGTGCGGGAACAAATTTTTTTAAAAAACTCTGGCGAGGTGAATAATCTCCGGCATAGAAATCGTTATATTAGTAATGATGAGAAGTATTATTTGGTCTCTTGCCTTCGCCATACTGCTCTCAGGTTGTAATAGTTGCTCTCGTTCTGCCCGTAAAATGAAGGCGCAACGCACTTCCTTGCAAAAAATGGCCACTGACGATGTAGCTCCCGATACGGTGGCTACGTACAGCCCCCCCGTTTCATCTACCGAGAGAAAGAAAAAATCCCTCACGGATATTGTAGAAATTGCCGAACCTAGCGTCTTTGTAGTGTACACTTACAACCGTAGCGGTAAGCGAATTGGTCAAGGAACCGGGTTCTTTATTGAGAAAAACGGAATTGCCGTCAGTAACCACCATGTTTTTGAGAAAGGCGAAAGCTGGAAGATCAAAACATTTGCTGGGAACGAATTTGGCGTGAAACGCATCGTTAAACAAAGTGAAAAGTACGACTACGTTATTTTTCAAGTGGAAAAAACCGAAGAAATACAGCCGCTTCCTTTATCGGCATCGTTACCCCGCAAGGGTGAAGATATTTTTGTATTGGGCAATCCTAAGGGGCTGGAAAGCACCGTGTCGCGAGGTATTGTTTCCTCTATCCGCAAGTACAAAGGCCAGCGAGATGCGCTCATTCAAATGGATGCCGCTATCTCTCCGGGTAGCAGTGGCAGTCCGGTTATGAACAGCAAAGGCGAAGTGGTAGGTATTGCTACTATGCAGGTGAAGCAGTGTGAAAACTGTAACTTCGCTTTTAACATTGCACTACTGCAAGATGATACTTCGTTGTAAATAATGTGTTTAGGTGTTATGGTGTTAGTGTGTTCAAAGCTGCGTAGGTTTGAACTCAAGACGATTAGTACCTATCTGAAAAATGATAAAGCTTGAGGATATTAACTACCAGAATGTAGAAGAGTCATTTGGAATGGGTGGGCCATTAATGGGTGATGTTTATCTCCAAGAAAATAAATTAAAGGGGCGATTTCTGGTAGACAACGATAAATACTCGGATGACAAGCAATATCTGCTGCTAAGTAGATGGAGAGGTGAGATAGAGATACATACAAAGATTTTAGGGTTTATACCAATGGTTCGATTAGGTAAAGATTTTAGAATTGTGATAATTGAGAGAGCAACCAATAAAATCTATCAATCTCAAACCATTGAAAGTGCCTTATATATTGTAAATATGCTGAATGGATTAATTACCTATTATCAAGCATTTCACGACGGGATTAAAAAATTTGAAAGAAGTATGAATTTCTCTGAAGAAACCTTTAAAGAGATTACGGATAACGAAATATATGAATGAAGACAGGCACTAATAAGGTGTAGCTCTCAGCCTAGCAAAAACATAGTACGATCGTTCATTTCGCCAATTACGGAAATTAATACTCGTATAGAAAAAGTCAGCAGACCGACTAAGGGCTTTTACTTAGCAATTATTTCTCAATGGGGAAGACAAACAAACACTAAAACCCTAAATTTTCTTCGCTACAATTTGAGCGTGACCGGGGATTGTTCGCATCCAGACGCTACGGTGAGGTTGTAATCCAGCCTGCTGCTGCCAATGTCTAATTTCTGATTCAGAGTATATGCCTGCTTGACTGGTGGCGGCAAAGAATAAGTTGAATAACCCGCCCAAATGATCTCCTGATTTAGGAGTATCTATTCGGATAAAATCCTGAACGATATAATAACCACCCGGTTTTAATGCTTGGGCTATCCGTTTGGCTAAGGCAATATTAGTGGTGTCATCAAAGTGATGGGTTAGGCTCGAGATAAAAATTACGTCCCACTCACTTCTTCCCAGATCATCGGTTAAGGCATCTCCGGCGTGGTGTACCACGCGGCTGCTCATTTCTTCTTGGGCTAAAATATCTTGAGCATGTTCAATAGCTGCCGGAAGCTCTAGGATAGTAGATTGAAGCTGAGGATAACGTCGGCATAGTGCCACGGAGTAATATCCGTGCGCCCCACCAATATCCAGCAGTTTAGTGGCTTTTTTAGGAATAGGAGTACGAAGAGCCACCTCATCAGCCGAAATTCCCGCGACTGAGCGCATTCCTCGCTGGTAGATTTGCCATTGTTGATTATTCATGTAGTTGTGATAATCAACAGGCTGCCCAGTGCGTACGTAGTCTTCATAGTGCTCTACAAACTCCCATTCTAGAAACTGTAGCATCATCTTGTCGTAAAGCGATTGGTTAGCATCTTTTAGCATCCACTTGCGAGCCAGAGTTGATAAACGATACTGATCGCGACGGAGTTTTATGTAGCCAAGGTGTACCAGCGTGTTTAGTAAAGTTTGCGTGGCAGTTTTGTGCGTAGAGCAATAAGTAGCAATCTCGTCTACCGTTCGTGATTGTTCGGCCAGTGCTTCAAAAACACCTAATTTCACTCCAACCATGATCGTGCGAGCCATCATAAATGAGAGATGAGTATCGCTAATGGGAGTAGGAGCTATTTTTAGCCATACCGCCAGACGTTCTAACCAGTTTTCAGGGGCAGCGATGAGTTTCATAAAAAGCGCGTAGCAATAGTTGATTGTCAACTATCTCCCCTGATAAGTTTATTGAGCCGTAATATGTTTGTAATCCCGTACAATGGTGTACAAAAATTGTAGCGGGCGCATATCATGGGTTATGCTTAATAATGTTTCTATTTTCTCTGCGGTGGCTCGCAAGGGAGCAGTTTGCCCAGTTTCGCGGTAGGTAGTAATGACTCGTAAGATAGTCTCAATATCTGCGTCGGATAGTTGAGTAACCTGAGGGAATTGGGGCTGGTGATCTTCATCTACCGTAAACATAGCCAGCGATGGAGCATCTTTTGTTTTTACGACCGTGGTACCCGCTGCCAAATCGCCCAGTCGCTGGTCGTTTTGTGAAACAGCGATGCTAAGAATAGCTACTCCGCCCGAAAAGAGAATAAGGTCAATAGGGCGTAATAGCCAGCGTAGCAGGTAAGCACTGAAGCCGGGGGGGGAGCCATCTAACCGAACCACCCGAATATTCATTTGGCGTTTGCCTACGGACTGACCATTTAAGAGAGTTTCGCACAGTAGGTGATACAAAAAGGAAGGAAGGAAGAGTAGAATTAGGATAACGGTCGACGGCTCAGAGTCAATGGTAGAAAGATACCCCCAGAATACAGCGATCAAATACACGCCTACTATCAGCGAATCAATCAAGTAAGCCAGTATACGACTGCCTAGCCCGGCCAGAACAAACTCAATAGCGACATTCTGGGTTGTTTGAATTTTAATCTTTTGCATAGATATGGCTCATGATCTTTAGTGACAATACACTAAATTAGCTATTTGGATAGCAATTTGCTTATAAAGTTTCGTCAGAACCTTACTGTGGTATGCGAGAGGCCGCTTTTGTAAAACAACGTCTGGAAAAATGGGAAGCCTTTGATGCGATGTTATCGCAGAAAAATCGGGTGGATCCCGATCAACTGTCGGCTCACTTTGTAGAAGTAACCGATGACTTAGCTTACGCCAACACCTACTACCCGAATAGCAATACCACTCGCTATCTAAATAATCTGGCCTCGCGAGTTCATCAGAAGATTTACCAAAACAAGCGAGAAGATCGCAATCGGCTGATCACGTTTTGGCGCGAAGAGTTACCGCTACTGTTTTATCAAGCTCGGAAACCACTTTTGTACTCTTTCATTATTTTCAGTTTAGCAGTACTAGTTGGAGCAACTTCTGCCGCTCATGATGAAACATTTGTCCGCTTAATTTTGGGTGATGCTTACGTGAATATGACGTTAGATAATATTGCTCAGGGCGACCCGATGCGGGTGTATAAGGATAGTAAGCAGGTCGATATGTTTTTTGCTATTACATTTAATAACATTCGAGTATCGTTCTACGCGTTTGCGGCAGGTATTCTGCTATCTATTGGGAGTGGGTTTATTTTGTTACAAAACGGAATTATGCTCGGGGCATTTCAGTACTTCTTCCATGAACAGGGATTATTATTTGAGTCTGCCTTAACTATCTGGATTCACGGTACAATCGAGATTGCTTCAATCATTATTGCCGGAGGCGCGGGATTGACAATGGGTAACAGTATCCTATTTCCGGGTACTTATCCCCGGATGCTTTCTTTTCAGCGAGGGGCGCGCCGGGGGGCTAAAATGGTGATTGGGCTAGTACCGTTGTTTATCGCAGCCGGCTTTTTAGAATCATTCGTGACCCGACTTACTGATTTACCTACCGTAGCAAAATTGGCGATTATCGGTTCTTCAGCGTTTGTGGTAGTCTATTACTTTGTTATATATCCTCAGAAAATAGCCAAACATGCAAAACTTCTCCAAGATTGATCTTTACGAAAAGCGGGATTTCGGCGAAAAGATAAACGCCACCTTTGCCTTTATTCGTCAGAACCTGGTACCACTGGGCAAATGTCTGCTGTTTATTGCCGGACCACTACTGGTAATCGTAGGGATTATCAATGGTATGTTACCTACATTGATTCAAAGTGGAACAACTACTGGGTTTATGGGGGGTACTGCTTTAAACGGAGTTTTTTCACTGTTTGGTGGGGCATTGGTCATTGCCGTCGTCCACGTTTATTTGGAAAGATATATGCAGCAAGATGGTGCGCCACAAGAAGTAGCTGATATCTGGGAGGGAGTAAAACCTGTCTTGCTTAAGACAATACTAGCTATAATAGTGACAGGGTTGGTAGTAGTGCTAGGGTTTATGTTTCTAATCATTCCCGGGTTCATACTTTTGGCTGCTCTGTCTCTAATTTTTGCGGTGATGACCCAGGAAAAGCTCTCTGTTGGTGATGCGTTTAGTCGCTGCTTTCGCCTAGTTTCGGGTAATTACCTAAGTACGCTGCTACTGATTGTCGTGATGATTATTCTGCAAACCATGCTGGGAACCATCATCGGATTACCCGCTTTACTGATGATGGGTACGGATTCTTTCTTTACCGCTTCGGGCGAGATGATGATGGGAGACAAGTCGTTACTGTATAAGGTTGGTTACATTCTTGCTCAAGTGCTTAACACCCTAGGAAATCAGTTATTATCGGCGATTACGTTGGTAGCTATCGCGTTTCAGTATGGTAATCTGGTAGAAAAAAAGGAGTCAGCCGGGCTTATGCAAGATATTAACGCTATCGGTAATACTAATCAGTCGGCTACTGACCCTGACGAAACATTTTGATATACTTACGTTACCAAAAGACAATTTACTCAGTAGGATTGCGATGGTTAGTTCTATTGCTGTTGTTAAATATCTCAGCAATGGCTCAAGCCTTGCCAGCTGACTCCGTTCGGAGTGAACCGTCTCGCTCATTTTCCGCTGAAAAGATAGAAGCTTATCTAGCTGATGATGACTTTGATTATCCTGAGCGAGGACAAGTCAAGGTTGATCTGTGGTCGAGATTCTGGCAGTGGCTGTCACAGTACTTTCCCCAATTAGAAGTAGACGAGGAGTGGGCACAGATCATAAAAATTGGATTTTATGTGCTCTGTGCTCTAGCTATTATCTACGCCGTGCTACAGTTGTTAGGCATAGATGCTAATCAGCTACTCGGTCGTACTCCTAAGTCGCAGGTACGATACGTGGGCGAGACAGAGGATATTCATAAAATTGATTTTGAACAGGAGATTAGCCGAGCAGTACAGCAGCGAAATTATCGGCAGGCTATTCGGTGGTGCTACCTGTGGGCACTCAAGAAGCTGAGTGATCAGCAGCAAATTGACTGGCATCCGGGTAAAACTAATCACGACTATTTAGCCGAACTTACGTCAGATTCGCTACGAAAGAAGCTATCGTATCTGGGGTATTTGCACGAATATACCTGGTACGGTGATTTTCCGGCAGATGAGAACCTGTACCGCGATGCTCAACGTCAGGCCAATGAATTATCGCCAACTCAAGCCGTGTAAGCGATGAAGATGCGGAAATACTACTTCTTTCTGATCATAACCGTTGCCCTGCTAGTGGTAGTAGAACTGCTCACCCCGCCGCCTACTGATTGGAGCATGACTCTGCACCATCGGGATAAAATTCCCTACGGTACGTACGTGCTACGCGATCTGATTCAGGATTTATTTCCTGGGAAGCAAATACAGACTTCCTATGAAACACTATACGAGCTTGACCAGAGCAACGCTCTACCACCCAATATCCTGGTATTAAGCAGGAGTTTTGGTCCAGATAGCTTAGATATGGATGTATTATTTACCGCCGTGACCAACGGGAGGCAAGCTTTCATTGCATCTAACTACTTTTATGGTTATTTCGCTGATACGCTGAACCTCGAGACCGACACAGAGCCATTGTTCGGTAACATTGATTCACTAGTAACGGACGGGATGATGATTGACCGTAGCGTATTCACATCCTACGATAGTACCCGAACTACCGTACTCAAGCGTAATGCGGCTGATTCTCCGATATTACTCCAGGTAGACTGGGGTAATGGGAAGCTGTATTTACACAGTGAACCTCGGTTATTTACCAATTATGAGATGCTGCACGAACAGCGATACGCCGAAGTGGCTAGTGCGCTATCATTTTTACCTGTTCAAGATGTTCTCTGGACGGAATACTACCAGGTAGGCCGATTGGAGTCAGGCTCGCCTCTGCGATTTTTACTAAGTGAGCCGCCGCTACGTTGGGGACTGTACGCTGGGCTGTGGGGTTTGTTATTATTCATACTATTTGAAACCAAACGCAAGCAGCGAGCCATTCCCCTGCATCGGCCACCAGCGAATACTACATTAGAGTTTGTCTCTACGGTAGCCAATTTGTATTATCGCACCCGAAACCATAAAAAGCTGGCAGATAAAAAGGTGGCTCACTTCCTCCGGTTTATCCGGAATCAGTATCGTTTGCTGCCTGACCTTACTAATCCAGAATTTCGGGAAAGACTCGCGCATAAATCAGATAGAGAGCAACGTGAAGTAGATGCATTATTAGATCACATAATTCATATCCAGCGGGCTAATCAGATAAAGGAAGAAGAGTTACTAAAGCTGAATAAGCAAATCAATGATTTTTATCAGGGTAAAAAGCAGCTTAGTTGATTGCTCATTGAACTTTTGATCACGACTATTTTATAAGTACTATATATGGAACCATCAGAAGGCTCAGCCTTTAAGTCTCGAATCGATTTATCGCCTCTGAAAGAAAGCGTAGATGCCGTGCGGAAGAGCATTGGTCAGTGGGTAGTTGGTCAGGAATCCATGGTTGACCTATTGCTAGTGGCACTATTGGCGGACGGGCACGTACTGTTAGAAGGAGTACCTGGAGTCGCCAAAACCCTGACAGCTAAACTCATTGCCCGCGTTGTATCGGTGCAGTTTTCCCGCATTCAGTTTACCCCTGACCTGATGCCTTCGGATGTTATTGGCACATCGGTATTTAATGCCAAAACGGCTGATTTTGAGTTTAGATCGGGACCGATATTTTCTAACATTGTGCTGGTAGATGAGATTAACCGTGCACCCGCCAAAACCCAGGCTTCTTTATTCGAGGCTATGGAAGAGCGACAGGTAACGGTAGACGGAAAAACTTATCCATTGGAGTCACCCTTTTTGGTAGTAGCTACCCAAAACCCGATTGAGCAGGAAGGCACGTATCGCCTGCCTGAAGCCCAATTAGACCGATTTCTCTTCAAAATAGAAGTAACCTATCCATCACTGGAAGAAGAAACCATGATGTTATCCCGATTTCATAAACGGAATACTTCATTAGATATGGAAGTAGTATCACCCATTATATCGGCTGAACAGCTAAGGCAACACCGGACGACGATAGGTGATATTCGGGTAGAAGAACATTTGGTTAGCTACATCGCTCATCTAGTACACGAAACCCGTCAGCATCCCTCATTATACTTAGGAGCATCCCCTCGGGCATCCTTAGCCATACTTTCTGGTTCCAAGGCACTAGCCGCTATCCGCGGGCGCGACTTTGTTACTCCTGAAGACATTCAGTACGTAGCCTTGCCCGTTTTGGTTCATCGGGTGATGATTACTCCCGAAGTAGAAATGGAAGGTCGCTCAGCAACCGATGTGCTCAAACTGATTTTAGACCAAGTAGAAGTGCCCCGTTAGTGGTTGATATATGATTTTTCGCCAGCTCTATCTTACTCCATGGTTCTTCTGGTCGATAGGTGCCGTTACCCTGTTGCTGTTGCTAGGGTTCAGTGTACCGATTTTATTTCCAGTAGGGCAAGTGGCGTTGGTAGTGTTGGTAGTACTTTTCCTGGCTGATATTATTTTACTATTTCGGGTTCGGCAGGGAGTGACAGGAGACCGGGTTTGTCCCGAGCGACTATCTAACGGTGACGAAAATATCCTAACGGTTGATCTCAAAAATCATTACTCATTTCCGGTTCACGGTCAGATTATTGACGAACTACCTTACCAGTTTCAGGAACGGAATTTTAGTATTCAGTTTAATTTACGTCCTCAGGAAAAGAAAAATTATAGCTACATAGTACGCCCGGTAAAGCGGGGTGTGTACCAGTTTGGCACGGTTAATACCTTTGTACAGTCTCCCCTACGGTTGGTACGCCGTCGGTATCGTTTAGCATCCGCTACAGAGGTGGCGGTATACCCCTCGTTTATTCAGATGCGTAAGTACGAGCTGTTGGCGTTTTCAAATCACCTGACCGAAATCGGCATTAAGAAGATTCGACGGCTGGGGCATAATCAAGAATTTGAGCAGATTAAGGAGTATGTAGCAGGTGACGATTACCGTACTATTAACTGGAAAGCAACGGCTCGGCGAGATAGCCTGATGGTGAACAACTATCAAGATGAACGGGCTCAGTCGGTATACGCAGTAATAGACAAAAGTCGAAGCATGAAAATGCCTTTTGGGGGAATGACGTTGCTAGATTACGCTATCAATGCCAGTTTAGTCATCTCCAATATTGTCCTCAAAAAAGAAGATAAAGCCGGACTGATTACCTTTCAGCATAAAGTGCAGGGTTTTGTCCCTGCTCACCGCCGAAGTCGGCAACTCTACTTGCTGATGGAAGCTTTGTATAATCAGAAGACGGCTTATAAAGAGGTCAATTACGCAGCCCTTTACGCCACTACTAAGCGACGACTGGCTCAGCGAAGTTTATTATTGATTTTTTCTAATTTCGAGTCGGTGTCGGCTCTGCATCGTCAGTTACCATATTTGCGGAAAATTGCTCGACAACACCTTCCTATTGTTATTTTCTTTAAAAATACCGAGTTGTACGAATTTGCCGGACAGGAAGTGACGAACCTTCGGGCAGTATATCGCAATACTATTGCCGAACAGTTTATTGACGAAAAACAGCAAATAGCTGATGAGTTGTATCATTATGGCATTCAGGCACTCCTCACCACTCCTCAACAACTCTCAGTAGATACCATTAACAAGTATTTGGAGATTAAAGCGAGAGGGTTACTGTAACATATAATTAAATAAAATCGTGATTTTATTTAATTATATTAAGAATAAATAATTCAATTTATAGTAATATCCTTACATCGTGAGAAATAAGAACATATTATGTTCTATGTAATATTTAATAAATATTTATAGAGATATCTCGAAAACAACGCGCTGGCTGTGCTAATTCAGTGGTCTACGCATAAGTAATAATCGCCTGACAGAGAAACCTTCAGAAGAAGGGGGTATCTGTAGAGTACAGAAGTGTTTTTCCTCTGAAAATGTGCAAATTCAGTGAATAGCCTTACATGCCGAAAATGTAGTGAGCTTGTACCGCTTCATACTTCGCTCGTATTATTGTGCTTGTAGAAGTACATTCTTCAAGTATGAATATGAGATACCAAGAGTTTGCGATAACGTTTTTTATTACTACTTGTCTATTTCTTAGCACTAATATACTAGCTCAAATCGGGCCTGCGGGGGTAGGTAATTTTGATGGTTCTTCCGGGCGACCCCGAAATGTCCTTTGGCTGGATGCGAGTACGCTCACTCCTGGGCTGAGTAATGGTGCTGATGTGTCTTCTTGGGCTGATAAATCGGGTAATTCTCTTACTCTTCAACCCTCAGCACTTGGTTCAAACACTGATGGCTCTGATCCCGACGTTCCTTCTTTTGTATTGGATGGTGGAGCGCCTTTTAATAATCTTCCCGTAGTTCGTTTCGATGCTAGTAACTCAGAGCGGTTAATACTATCATCTTTTAGTTTAATGCCTACTGACGCAATTACTACCATCATTGTATTAAGAGAAGCAGATCCTATAGTGGATCTTAACGGGAACGGTATAGTATCTTACGCAGTAAGTGGAAGTAGTAATGAGTATTTAATACTTAACTCGTCATCAGGTGTACTGGGAACTTTTGTCAATGGTAATAATAGAGGTACAGGTGATTTAACTAGTGCTAATGCTCGGGTCTTGAGTACGCGCTGGCAACGTAGCAATAGCCAACTAATACATAACCTTGATACGGATGTAGAATATAACGACATTAATAGTAGCGCAGCATCAATGACTGCTGGGGGAACCCTAGCATTAGGTGGGGAGCAAGATGCGGTAGATGGTAACTACGAAACCGATCAAGACTTCAGTGGTGATATTGCTGAGATCATTATGTTTGATGAGTCACTAAGTAATGCCGATCGCCTCATCATAGAAAACTATCTTAGCCAGAAATATAGTATTACCATTACTGATGATTTCTTCGGGAACGATACTGACTATAACAGCAGCTACGATGAAGATATCCGAGGTATTGGCTCAGATGGCACTAATACCCGGACTAATTCACAAAGCAGTGGCGCTCTTACTATCCGTGAAAGTGCTAGCTCTTTGGATACCGATGAGTACGTTATGTTCGCTCATAGTGGCACTACACACGCAGATGGAGTAACGACTAACCGGGCTGACATAGTGAATATTACCGACCGTTGGGCTCGCGACTGGTATGTGGAAGTGAACCAAGGAGGCGGTGGAGCTGGAGTAGATGGTGGCGACGTAAGCGTAGAAATGGTTTTTGACTTTGGCGAAGCCGGACTTACCTACTCGGGGGCGTTATCTAATTACGTTCTCCTCTATCGTTCTACTTCAGGGGGTGATTTTGACCGAATATACGTCGATAGTTATGCCGTAGAAGGGGGAAATCAGGTAGTGGCAAGTGTACCCTCATCGCGGCTCAACACTGGGTATTACACATTGGGTACAGGTAATCCACTGTTGTCACAAACCTGGTACGTATTTCAAGATGGCGACTGGGATGATCCTACCACCTGGACCACTGATGCCTCTACGGCACCAATTTTCAATAATCCTTCCAGTGCGATCCCAGTGGCCGCTGACGAAGTGATTATCCGTTCAGGTCGAACCGTAACGATTCAGCCTGGCACGGATAATTTAGAGGTAAACACAATTAAGGTAGACGGAGAACTGAATGTGACAACGACTACTGGACACAATTTCAATACAATTAACGGAACTGGATTTATCCGAATGGCGGGAAATAATCCGGGCGGTGGCTTGGTAGATAATTTTCCGACCGGGATAGTCACAGGAAATATCGGTTTTGCTGATACTGATAACGGCGGTACGGTAGTTATTGCTGCCGCAGGAGAAATCAGTCTAAATCAAGATCGTACATTCAAAAACTTACGGATTGAGCTCGATAATAATTCAGATGATGCACTGCTTGGAGCTGATATTACCCTAAATGGTGACTTTGAGGTGAGAAACGGTGGTTTCCAATTTGGTGATGGAACCACGACGGCTCGTAACTTTACCGTATTTGGTGATGCCTTAATTACTAACAACAGTGGTACTCGTATTGGTAATATTTCTACCTCTACTGCCAACGTGCGCCACGCTTTTACGCTTTACGGTGACTTTACCAATCAGGGGCAAGTACGCTTTACCAATCGAGCTGATTTTGCTTCGGATACTGATCGGCGTGATCCTAACAATGCCTATTACACTAGTGAAGCTACAAACGGTATTGTAGATGTCACATTTGCTAGTGATAATGTTGACCAAACCGTCAACTGTAACGGTACCACGTACTTCTACCGGATCGTGATAGATAAGGGAGTAGATGATACCTATCTATTATCACTCCGGGCTAGCAGTGAAGATAATTTTCGGTTACTAGGTTTTGCGAACGATAATGTGAACTCCGACCAGCAAACAGCTACCGAGAACACCAATGCCTTTGCCTTGATTAATGGTACGGCAGATATTCGTAGTAATGTGGAAATTCCGGTATTGAATCGTAATGGTAATTATTCTATCTCATCTACCGCTCGTTTATGGGTAGATGGTGGCGATGTTCGGAAAACCTCCTCTACTGCTATTGTTCCCTACGGAACGGTACAAGTGAGTGCGGGCTACTTAGAAGCCACTGGGGGCAGTGGATTAACCTTGCGCGAAAATGGACTGATTAAGATTGAAGGAGGAACCGTGCTTACCAACCAAATCAGAACCTCAATTGTGGGATCAGGTAGCCTGGGGGGGTACGACCAATCGGGTGGCGATGTAACCGTAGACGGTGATATAAGTGGAGCCAGTGGTGATTACTATATATTTAGTCTGACTTACACGGGTAATGTATTCCTAATGTCGGGTGGAACATTAACGGTGACCGGGGCGAACAGCCGGGGAGCTATCTTCATTAATAGTGACCCTGGTAACGTAAATGTAACGGGAGGTACCGTGACTGTTGAGTCAAGTAATATCAATAATGCTACTATCACTTCTCGTGCGCCTTTTTACAGCGTAAATATGAGAGCTGATGGTGCTTCAGTCGGAGAAATTGATTTAGACGGAGGAACATCAGGCCCAAGCGGCGATCCAGTTACTATATCAGCCCAATCATTAGTTGTCATTAATGATTTCATTATTCACGGCCATGACGATACATATTATGATAATCCGCTCGGAAACTTTCCAGTTACTTTTTCAGCAGTTACTTCTGCCACCAATGTAAACGATGTGTACGTAGGTGGTAGCTTCTACGTAGGCCGTAACTCAGCGTATCAGTGCCTCTTCGGTGGAACACCCGATTATGATGATAATGGTGACGAACCAACTCATTATAACACCACTTACTTTAATCAAACGGATGCTACCTCAGCAATTGATACTGTCTACTGGGGAGTAACAGGTGGAGGTATAGGTCAGTTAGAAATGGGCAATTTTGTTCTAGACCGCACCACTGGAAATGAACTACGTACTATTGCTCGAACGGGGAATAACGGTAGTATCCGGTTCGATATTAACGGGGATATGTCAGTGCTGTCTGGTGCTCTTGACCAGAATGCCTATACGTTCCGAATCTGGGGAGATATTACTAACCAAGATCGCTTAGGTACGTACTTCAGCAGTGGCTCGTACCCAGCATCAGGCGGAACTCCATCAACTGCTCAAATTCGCATGAGAGAAGGGAACAGTGGTGCTATTTCTATTGCCACTACCGATAATGCTACCTTTGGTAACATACGTTTTAATGTAGGGGATGGTGAAACAGTTGAGTTCGATACGGATGTATATGTTGAGCGGATGGAGTATCTGAACGGTCGTATCTACGTGAAAGGTAATACGCTGACTGTTGACGAAATATGGAATATTAATAATGGGGGAGGAACCTATTTTGACAATGATGTAGCTAACAGCAGTATCATCAGAGTGAATAATGATGGGGTAATTGGAAATATCCTGGTGTTCACCGATGGTAACGCCAGTGACGGTGGCTTACGATTAAAAATTGGCGGTAATACCATAGCTGAAGATGAAACATCGCGCATTAATAATAACAGCCCAATTACGTTTCCGGTAGGCTTTACCCCCGACGGAGGCACTACCCTCATTTCCCGTCCGGCTCAAATGAAAGTGAAAGATTTTGTGGATAGTGGCTATGTACAGATCAACGTGGTAAGCGGTGAATTACAAACCTCTAATTTAGGTGGTGGAGAAATTCTTCAGCACTACTGGCGGGTACGACACGATGATTTTACGGATTTGCCCACGGTAGCCTTCCGGTTTTACTATCGAGGTTCGGCATCAGTAGTTGCTGGAAGAGACCGCCCCAACCTGTATGCAAGTAGTAGTGAAGATAATTATGTACCTGGCTATGTATTAGGTGCAGGTACTTATGATCGGTACTTTGAATCTGACCCAGCAGAAGATAGAACTGATATATTTACCTCAACAGCTCCTAATACAGCTAACCAAAGTGCTGGTGTAGATAACCGAACCCGAATCATTACTTTTAATGGAAGCGATACAGGAGGGCAATTTACTCAAGCAAGCTTTACCGGGTTTGAACTAGTTGAAGCGAATTTTACGGCGGGAGAATCTAATAGATTTACTGGTTCACCAACAGTATATTACTCAAGAGTAGCCAACGGAAACTGGGGAAGTAATTCTACTTGGTCTACAGTAGGGTACGGTGGGGCAGCAGCTTCGTCCACCCCTGGGGTCGGCGATATTGTAAACATTGGCTACTCTGGTTCGCCGGGTTCTTATCAACGTCATAGGGTGACGCTCAATGTAGGTACTACTGCTTCCCCTCATGAAATAGCTGAGTTAGTGCTAGAGCAAAACCCAGAAGCTGGTGCAATAGAAGGCAATATGAGCAGGCTCGTTATAACTCCTACCCGAGGCTTAAAGGTCGATGGTAGAATAGCGGGCGATGGTGAAATTCAATTTCAGTTGTCTAGCACGAGTACTCCTACTCTCGATGCTAACTTAGGCGAATTTGCTAGAACTGAAGGAGCTAGCTTTATAATGCGTTCCAATAGTGGTAATGTAACGGCTCCTACTAACCTTACGGAGTTTCCAAGGCTAAGTGTGCCCGGGTCTTCTGCGAATTATAATGATAGTCGCTCAGTGACCTTTGCCACAGATATATCCTGTAAAAACCTTAATATACGTTTTGGTGGAACCATATTAATGAGCACTGGTAGTGCGGGTAATATTTATGTAGAAGACTCACTGCGAATTGGTGGTATCGGCTCAAATAACGAAGGGCGCATCATCTTTCAGAACACTGGAAATGCCCGAACGATTACAGTAGGTGGAGATATAATCCTTGATACTGATGGTACTACAAATGCCAATCAGCTCTATGTAGAGACGGGGGGTGCTGCCAACATCAATCACCAATTAAATGTAGGTGGGAATATAGAGCTACGAGATGATGATTCACTGCTAGATCTTTTTACGAGCGATGATGGAAACGAAAGCAATATCACACTGAACATAATCGGGGATAGTAGTACGGTATTTAGCAGTAGTGCCACAGTTAATCCTGATTTGTATCGACTAGTAGTAAATAAAAATCACGAAGACTCTACGATAAGTATCAATACGAATTTCACTTTGGGTGCCAGTACCAGTGGGGCTACCAAAGCTATTGAACTGCAAAGAGGAATATTAGCACTAAACAATAGTGGAATCAATATTGATCTGACGACTGGTGGAGGTGACTTTGAAATTCCTGGAGCGGCTGGTTTACAAGTAACCCAGGGAACGGTTAACGTGTCAGGTGATGATACTGGTATCCTTCTCGATGGGGCTCTGGTAATAGACGGCGGTACTGTCAATATGGATGACCTCGTAGGGAACGGTAATAATTATATCGAATACTCCTCATCTGGTAACGCCAATCTGGAAATCAGTAGCGGAGCTTTAACTGTAGGTTCACAAGTTCGTCGGGGCTTAACGGCTAATACGGGCGTGATCCAGTATTCCCAGAGTGGTGGTACTGTAGTGATTGGGAAAAATGCCGCTCCTGAAGCAAATAGAGGACTACTAGAAGTTATCAATGCCGGAAGCTCGTTTGAGCATACGGCTGGTTCTCTTACCATTGTTCGGGATAATAACTCCACCACGGCAGCTAGTCTGTTACTACAGCCAGCCACCGACAATATTACCGACGGAACAGTTATCACTATCGGAAATGGTAATACTCCAGCTAATCAGGATCGCTTCGGCATACAGAGTAATATCAGTTTATCAGAACTAGAGCTAGCGTCATCTAATATTTCGGCAGAACTTTACAATTTACCCCTAACGACTAATATCTTAGATATTGGAACCGGAGCAGCATTTGATGCCAACGGGTTTAACTTGACCATTAATGAAAATCTGAATAATAATGGCACATTCGCCACTAGCGGAAATTCTACTAACAATCAGTTTACGTATTTCTCAACATCATCTAGCGTAACAATTACGGGAAGCGGTACTACCAATTTCTGGAATTTTGAAAAATCAGGAAGTGGTACGCTTACTCTCTCAAAAGATGTTACGGTAGACAACAATGCATTTATCTACGCAGGTACCCTCAGTACTCAAACTCATGCTTTTAACATTAAGAAAGACTTAGTACATGATGCCACGCATACTAGTGATGCGGCTGGATCGGGGATTGTGTTTAACGGAAGTCAGCAGCAAAATCTGGATCGCTCAAGTCCAGGAACTAGCACATTTGGGGTTGTGGAGCTAGACAATGCCTCTGGGCTAATTATTCCTGACACTGAAGAGAACTTTCAAATCAATGGAAAGCTAGTTCTCAATACGGGCATTTTTGACGTAGGAGGTAATTTAATCGAGTTATCAACTAGTGCAGTCATTGAAAATGGTAGTGGAGGTACTTCGGTTACCGACTTCAATGTAAATAATATGATTCAAACCAACAGTGCCATTCGCGACTTTGGTATTCGTAAGTTCTTCAATTCCGTTAGTAGTGGCAATGAAACTTTTACTTATCCAGTTGGGCTGATAGGGTATACTCCAGCAGTGATTACCATCAACGATATGTCAGCTGGTTCAATTACTATCCGCCCAGTTAGAGATGTGCCTCCTATTGCTGAAGATGCCGAAAATAATCCTCCTGCTTGTACCGACCCTGATATCTCGGATGCTAATAATGTGCTTCAATATTATTGGATTGTAAAATCTAGCGGAATAAGTGGTTTTAGTGGTGATATCACCGTGAACTATGACCCAAATGATGTCAGAATTACTAACGCAGGAGGAAGCTCATACACCATTGCCAACTATGGTCCCGCTCGACTCTATAACACTGATGATACCTGGGATAAGGTATTCTCTACCGCTGATTTTGATGAGAGTAATCTGCAGATAAGCTATCCATTTACTAATCAGTCAGATGCTACTCTGGAAGGAGTCTACACCGCTGGTATAACCCTTCAGAACGACGGAACTAGCCTACTGTGTGGGGCAGCTATTCCTGATCAGGTACCTCAGTTTCTTACCGATGATACCGGAGGGGGTAATTTCTTTGATAATGGAACGTACCAAGGGGGAGTAGCTCCAATATCGGGTGCAACCCCCGATATTATTATTCAAGATGGAGATGTACTGATATTGGATCAGAGTAATATCCGTACCCGAAAAATAACTATTGAGTCGGGTGGAACTCTAGTTATTCAGAATGGTACTAGTAATCATAACTTAGGGTTTGTGACGGGCGAAGGAACTATCCGGCTGGAGTCTAATGGTAGCTCTGTTTCATTTCCTACGGGTGATTATGAAGATTTCTTTCCCGATGGTGCTTGCTCTGGCGGTGGTGGATTAGAGTATGCCGGTACCGGTTCATATACGGTACTAAATGATCTTCCGAACATCCGTCGGGTAGTCTTTTCCGGTAGCGGTAGCCGTACTTTGCCTAATAACTTTACGCTTAACATTTGCGAAGACCTCGATATTCGCGAGACTACTAATTTGGTGGTGCCTGATGGAAATAGTACTGTCATTGTAAGAGGCAATGTATATAAAAGCGATGCAAGCACCTTCGATAACGGAGGAGGAAATTCTCACATTACAATGGCCGGGTCTTCACCTCAAGTAATTAGCGGAGGATTTACGGGGAGCAATGCTTTTAATGAGCTAGAAATTGACAACTCTTCAGGGGTCACGGTGGTCAATGCAGCTGATGGTACCCGGGGTATTTCTAGCAACCAGGATATAGAAATTGAAGGTGAACTAGTTTTCACCAGCGGACAAATTACTACTGATGCAGACAACTCACTCCGAATGCTGCAAGGTGCTACGACCAGTGGTAGTTCCTCCACGCGCTTTGTAAATGGACCCATGCAAGCGATATTAGATGATAATGATGGCTTTACCTTCCCGGTGGGCAAGAGTAGTCGTTTAGGGCAATTGGTGGTGAATGATGCTACGCACACTGGACAAACACTTACCTGGCAGGCAGAATATTTTAATAATAGTGCCGAAGATGATGGCCGGGTAACTAGTATGTCAGCAACCAGCGATCCTAGTATTCAAAGTATTAGTCGAAAAGAGTATTGGGTAGTTACTGATGATGCAGGTACTGCGCCCTCAGGTAGTGTATCAGCTGCTATTGGTCTGAGTTGGGATACTAGCAGTGATCCTCCAGCTGATGTTAATACTCTAGTTGTGATGGTTTGGGACAACTCAGATTCAGAGTGGGATAACTTCGGTGGAACGAACCACAGTGGTGATGGTAGTGGAGGTACTTTGATAAATACCACTACCCCTGCTAATTATGTTCCGTTTTCTGAGAAAATAATTACTTTGGGTAGTACTGAGCCTGCGGTACTTCCGGTAGAGTTTTTAGAATTCATGGCTGAAACACAGCGGTTTAGTGTACTTCTCAAATGGAGAACAGCGTCGGAGGTTAATAATGATTTCTTTGAAATACAACGCTCAAAAGATGGTGAGTCATGGGATGTTATTGGTATAGTAGACGGAGCAGGTAATAGCTCAAGCATATTATCATACTCCTACAAAGACGAAAACTCACTAGTAGGTACAGTATACTATCGCTTGCGCCAGGTAGACTTTGACGGAAGGTTTGATTACTCAAAAATAACTAGTGTAGAAGTAGATGGGTATAAATCCTTAAACACGTCGGTGCTGGATATTCGAGTATTCCCGAATCCAACGCAGGGTGCGTTAACACTACAAGTAGAAGGGTTACCCTACGGAGAAGTAGCTACGATCAGATTGTTAGACGTTTTCGGCAATGCGCTAGAATCTTTAGAGATGCCGGCACAAGAACTAGTAAGAGGAGTGAAGCTAAACCGTCAGGATCGGTTACCCGCTGGATTATACTTTGTAGATATTCAGCAAGGTAATGTAAACTTGCAGCGCAAAGTCATTATTCGCTAGGCAGTACAGAGGAGTTCTGGACGAATTAGTCGTAGCTATACAATACCGTTAAGGGCAGAAGTTTATTTGCAAGTGATGAGAAAACAAATCTAGAAGCAGCTTCTCCAGCTGCTTCCTATCCAACTGCTTCGCAAGCCCCTGTTTTTAGTCATAATTATTGTATTAGTAAACACGCGGATACTGCTCCCGGTTCGGGAGCGATTAGAGACAGGCAACGGGCGGATATGTAAGCGATGATTATATACTACACGCACTTATGGATGTCGCTGTGGATAATTATTACACCGTTACCGAAGAATACAATGAATAGCTTATTCTGTTGGAAGATAGTATCATTCGTAACCCCAATCAGAAAGCGGTGGAGCGAATAACTTTTTATACCCGCCACATCGTAGAACTGCGTAAAAGTATTTTATCTCTGAGTGATGCGCTTAGTAAACTCATTAATGACGAGAGTTTTGTAGAAGAAACCACTCGCCATTTTTTTCGCGATATATACAGTAACCTTGAACAGGCCATTAGTACGATGGAAACCCAGCGGGAAGTTCTTAATGGGCTGATGAATTTGTATATGTCCATGCTCAGCAATAAGGTGAATCTTTAGTACATGCCCGAACTGGAGTGGAAATGGGGCTACCCCACTGTGATGGGCTCTATGCTAGTGACTGGGCTATTGATGTGTATCCGGCTGCGAACCAAACGCTGTTTTTGATAACTATCTGGTATTGGAGAAATTGTGCAAGTAGGAGTACATTGTAAGGAGACCATTGTCGTACTCTGGACTAAATCACCATCCAAATTTTTATACCTTAGAGAATAATCAAGCAGGAAATATTATGAGCAACATAAACACAATTTTTTTTGATGTAGGCGGAGTTTTGCTAACCAATGGTTGGGATCATATTACTCGCGAAGCAGCCGCTGCGGCATTCAAGTACAATTATGAGAAAGTAGAAGAAAAGCATCAGCAGCACGCAGAAAATTTTGAGTGCGGGCGAATTTCATTGAAGGAATACTTAGATCAGGTCATTTTTACCGAGCCGCGCTCGTTCACATTAGAAGAGTACGCCGATTTTATGGAAACGCAGTCGCAGCCTCACCCTGAAAATCTGGGATTACTGCGTCATTTAGCCAAGGCAGATAAATATCAACTAGCTACGATCAACAATGAATCATTGGCGTTGAACGAATATAGGATCAAAACCTATCGCCTCTATGAATCCGTACCGCATTTCTTCAGCTCCTGCTACATGGGAGTAATGAAACCTGATTGTGATATTTTCCAGCGGGTGCTGTGGATTACCCATCAGAAAGGTGAGCAATGCCTTTTTGTGGATGATCGTCAGGAAAATGTAGAAGCAGCCCGTAGCTGTGGCCTCCGGGCTGCCTGGCTTGAAAAGCCCTCTAATTTGGCTAAGGTCTTAAAGGGTGCAGGGGTAGAAATTAATTAGCGCGAAGAGATAATATTTCCTGAGCCACTTACGGAGCTATCTACCTGAGGGCTACCATAATAGACAATATTCCCACTTCCGCGGATTTCGGCTTTAAGAAATTCGGAGGCAGCCACTGCTGCGTCACCACTTCCGCTAATGCGGATATCGCAATTTTTAGAATCTAGGTCACGAGCTTGATAGTTGCCTGAGCCAGAGATACGAATATTCTGATCATCCACTTCACCAAACATCTGAAAATCGCCGGAGCCATTGCTCTCTACCGTTAACTGAGAATAGAAAATTTCCAGATCCATATCGCCTGATCCTTGAATCTCCAGTTCTAATTCATCCCCCGCCAAGCTTGTCTCCCCAAATACATCCCCCGAACCATCAATGTGGAGGGATTCAACTGTAGGAATGGTAATATACACGTTTACTGGGTTTGAGCTTCGGTAGTTCTGTGAACTGCTAATTTCTAATTCGTCGCCCCGCACCCGGGTGGTAATAATCGCAACGATGTTATCATCAGCTTCAACTTCTACCGTTTGATCATTACCTTGACTAATAAATACATTAGCATCGCCTTCCACTTCAATTCGGCTGAAGGCGTCTAACACGCGACCTTCGGTAATAACGTTTCCTGAGCCGTTAACGCTTGGGCCAATACCAAATCCGTCGTCATCATTTACATCAATGTAGCAACTAGTAGCAGTAAGGGCAATAACTGCAAATACAGATAATTTAGATAGAATGGAATGCTTCTTCATAATAGTTGGTATAAGTTCATGTACACTACTATTACCGATAATCGAACCGCTACCCTACCTCGAGTGTGAAAAAAATTTGAAGTTAAATTAAATGGTAAAAGGATACCACTTCTGATCACTCTTACTAGAGGCGACGGCATTTTCAATAAAAGCCATACCTCGGATACCATCGTCAATATCGGGAAAATCTAGATGCTGGGGGTCGGGCTCCTTACCTTGCATTCGCGCACGAAGGGTCATCGCAAAGTTGCGGTAAATATTGGCAAAACCTTCTAGATAGCCTTCAGGATGACCCGCCGGAGTGCGAACGTGAGCCATGGCACTTTCGCCTAAGTAAGCTCGGTCACCCCCGGCTCGATATACCTGATCAGGTTGGTCGAGCCATTTTACGGTAAGTACATCAGGAGTGTGTTGATGCCATTCTAGCCCACCTTTCTCACCATGTACCCGAATATTTAAGTCATTAACTTCTCCAGCAGCTATTTGAGAAGCATGTAGCACGCCCCGGGCACCGTTATCAAAGCGAAGCAGAATATTTCCGTCGTCGTCTAGCGTTCGCCCTTCGCCGAAGGAGGTAAGATCAGCACACATCTCTTTTATCTGCAATCCGGTAATGAACTCAGCTAGGTTCTCAGCATGAGTACCAATGTCGCCCATCGCACTGCTAATGCCCGCTTGTTTGGGATCGGTTCGCCAAACGGCCTGCTTATAATCTTCTTTTTCTACCGTGCGAGAAAGCCAACCCTGCGGATATTCCACGACGATCTTCCGAATTTTTCCAAACGTACCTTCCTTCACCATGTCCCGGGCTTGTTTTACCATTGGGTAGCCAGTGTAGTTATGCGTAAGTGCAAAGGTAAGTCCGGTACGCTCTATTACTTCTTTCAGTTCTTTGGCTTCGGCTAAGCTAAAAGCCACAGGTTTATCACAGATTACCGGAAAGCCGTTTTCTAGAGCCATAATAGCGGGAGGTACGTGCATATGGTTAGGAGTAACAATAGACACAAAGTCCATCCGTTCACCTTCGGGCAATTCTTTTTCCTGCTCAATCATTTCCTGGTAGCTGCCGTAGGCGCGCTCAGGTGGTAGATATAAGTCAGCTCCTGAGGCTTTTGATTTTTCAGGGCTACTGCTGAAAGCTCCGCATACCAAATCTATTTCTCCATCAATAGCAGCAGCAATACGGTGAACGCCTCCAATAAAGGCACCCCGTCCACCGCCTACCATGCCCATTCTTAGTCGTCGGTTCATAAAATTGTCAGGTTTTGGTTTTTAATAAATAACACTTCTTCTGAAGCCCGAAAAATTACTTTTTTAAAAAATAGTGCGTTATCCACAAATTTATAAATTTGTGACACATAAGCTATTTCCCAACCTAGAAAAGCATTCCTGGAAAAGCACCTACTGCACAGTATCATCTTTTTCTAAAGCGATTTTTGATATGAAGAGACCCAACCGAAGAACATTTATCAAGAAGTCATCAGTGGCGGTAGCGGGCGGAAGCCTAGCCTCAGTGCTGCCCATCGGAAGCCAGGCAGCTAAAATTTTCTCCGCTAATGAGAAAATCACTTTAGGAGTGATTGGCTGCAACGGTATGGGTTTTTCTGATCTGAGGGCACATTTGAATATTCCTAATGTAGAGTGTGCCGCACTGTGCGATGTGGATGCCAATGTGCTGGAAAAACGCGCTGGTGAGGTAGAGAAAATGACGGGAACACGCCCTAAAACCTACGGCGATTACCGCAAATTACTGGAACAACAAGATATTGATGCGGTGATCATCGGTTCTCCCGATCACTGGCATTGCTTGATGATGGTAGACGCCTGTGAAGCTGGGAAGGATGTATACGTAGAAAAACCTATCGCCAATTCCATCGAAGAATGTAACCTGATGGTGAGAGCGGGTGAACGTTACAATAAAATTGTGCAGGTTGGGCAGTGGCAACGCAGTGACGAACACTGGGATCAAGCTTTGGCTTACGTCAATTCGGGAAAACTGGGTAAGATCAGGTTAGTAAAAGCCTGGGCCTACATGGGCTGGGTACCGCCCGTTCCGATGGTGCCAGATCTTGACGAACCACCGACTGGAGTGGATTACAATATGTGGCTTGGTCCGGCACCTAATCGTCCGTTCAATAAAAATCGTTTCCATTTTAACTTTCGGTGGTTTTGGGATTATGCTGGAGGCTTGATGACGGACTGGGGAGTGCATCTAATTGATATGGTTTTGGCCGGAATGAATGCTACCGCCCCTAAGTCAGTGATCGCATCAGGAGGTAAGCTTGCTTACCCCGACGATGCTCAGGAAACGCCGGACACTATGCAAGCAGTCTACGAATTTGAAGACTTCTCCATGCTTTGGGAACACGCGATGGGCATTGACCTAGGGCCCTACGGTCGAGGACACGGCGTAGCTTTTATTGGAAACTTAGGCACTTTAGTGGTAGATCGTAGCAAGTGGGAAATAATTCCTGAAACTGAAGATGGGAAATATAAGATGGAGGCTTTACCAACTCAGAATCGCCGCGGCCCAAGTGGATTAGATAAGCATGCAGTAGATTTTATTGAAAGCATCAAGACTAGGGAAAAACCTGTTTGTAGTATTGAAGTGGGTCGCTTGGCAGCGGTTAATGCCCAACTAGGCAATGTGGCCTTTAAGACTGGACGCAAAGTTTACTGGAACGAAGAACAGGGTCAATTTGAGGATGATGCCGAAGCCAACACCCTTCTAAAAGCAGCGTATCACGGAAAGTGGAAGCTGCCTTCGGTTTAAATGAGAATTATAATTATATAATCAACACGTTTAATGGACACGAAACACATTTTAGCCAACCTACTATTCGTTTTTATCTCTACATCACTTATCGCCCAGGAGTTTAAAAAAGCCGATGAGTACAAACCCGAAGATACCGAGTTTTGGGAGCCTGAAGTTGAGAAAGTTGATCCGGGCGAAAGCATTGCTACGCCTCCTTCCGATGCTGTGGTACTGTTTGGCGGCGATGACCTTTCTAAATGGGAAAGTGCAAATGGCGGTGATACTCAATGGACAGTAGAAGACGGTCATTTCACAGTGAAGCCAGGTACCGGAGCTATTAAAACTAAGGATAACTTTGGCAGCTTTCAATTACACATTGAGTGGCGATCGCCTCAAGAGATTGTCAGCGAAAGTCAGGGGCGAGGTAATAGTGGTATATTTTTGCAAGGTATGTATGAAGTGCAAGTACTGGACTCATATGATAACCGCACTTACGCCAATGGGCAGGCTGGAAGCATTTATAAGCAGTATCCACCGTTAGTAAATGCTATGCGCCCTCCTACCGAATGGGAGACCTACGATATCATCTATACTGAACCACAGTTTGACGAAAAAAACGGGGCACTGATTGAGCCTGGATATGTAACTGTGCTACATAACGGTGTGGTAGTACAAAACCATTCTAAGTTACAGGGTACTACGGAGTACATCGGTACACCTCAGTGGAAGGCGCACGGTGATGGACCTATCATTTTACAAGATCACAGCAATCCGGTCAGCTTCCGCAATATTTGGATTCGTGAACTTTAGTACTTTTTTGGTGTCATTGTGTTAGCGTGTTCGAGGTTTTAGGTTATCTTAATAGGTGTACATATAGCTTAAAAACCCAAAACGTGAAAACCATAACATCGCGTGGCATCGGATGGTCGATATTGGGTTACCCCGGTAACTGCACAAATACTACAATACTCTAACACTGAAGTGATGCTATACAAAATCGTTAATGTACTTCTAACGCTGCTCTTTGCGCTATTTGCTTATTTTCAGTTAAATGACCCAGACGCAATTACTTGGGCGTTTCTCTATGGGTTTGTAGCTATTATGATCGGGATGGCAACATTCAACCGTTTCAATTTAGCTTTTCTTATCCCAGGCATCTCTATTTTCACCTTGTACTTCTTTTATCTCACACCTAGCATTCTCGACTGGATAGTCAGCGATGATAGTCTGGTGGGAGTGGAAATGACCGATGATAAACCTTACATTGAGCGAACCCGTGAAGCGTTTGGTTTACTAATGGGATTAGTAGTTTTGCTGTTCGTATTGTTTCAGCAAACGACACGAAAAAAGAAAGTATTACAATAGTATACTGATAAATATGGGCAAGCGAGTAGGCATTGTGGGCGCAGGTATTGCTGGGATAGCTTCGGCTATCCGGTTAGCCAATAAAGGCTATTTAGTTGATGTATACGAGGCAAATGCTTACCCAGGAGGCAAGCTAAGTGAGATTAAGGTGGATGGGTATCGATTTGATGCTGGCCCCTCTTTATTTACGTTGCCCGAGTTAGTAGAAGAACTGTTCACCCTTTCGGGCGAGCAGGTCAAAGATCATTTTGAATATCAACGCCTTCCCGTTACTTGTCACTACTTTTATGAAGACGATACTTTTCTAAGGGCGTATGCCGATCGGAAAAAGTTTTTGGAAGAAGTAACTCAAAAAACGGACGAACCACCGGAGACTATTCAGGCGGCTCTTGATCGTAGTGCTCATTTATATGACACGCTTTCAGATTTGTTTATGAAGCGATCGTTGCACCGCTGGCAAACCTTTGTGAATCACAAGGCAATGAAAGCTTACGGTAAATTGCATCGGCTGGATTTCTTCCGAAGTATGCACCAGGCGAACGAGCAGCAGTTTCAGGACGAACGGGTAGTACAATTGTTCAATCGTTACGCTACTTATAATGGCTCTGACCCGTACCAGGCTCCTGCCACCATGAATATTATTCCTCATCTGGAATTTAACATTGGAGCCTATTTTCCAACCCAAGGAATGTACTCTATTACCCAAAGCCTGTATCAATTAGCGCAGCGGCAGAAAGTACAGTTTCATTTTCAGTCCAAGGTAGAAGAAATTGCATCAGACACATCAGGCGTAAAAGGGCTGAAGGTGAATGGTGAAGCTAGGACTTACGATTTAATAGTGAGCAATATGGATGTGGTGAATACCTATCGGAAATTGCTCCCCAACAGTAAACCGCCTACCCGATTACTCAATCAACCCAAATCTAGTTCAGCACTTATTTTTTACTGGGGGGTCAAGCACACATTTCCCCAACTAGACTTGCACAATATCTTTTTTAGTAAAGATTACCAGCAGGAATTTGAGCATATTTTCCAGAAGAAAACGATCTACCACGACCCAACCGTCTACGTTAATATTACTGCCAAGTACAAGCCTGACGATGCTCCGCCTAATTGTGAGAACTGGTTTACGATGATTAACGTCCCGAATAATACAGGGCAAGATTGGGATGAATTAATTGACCAAGCTCGTCAGAGTATCATCAATAAACTAAGCCGACTTCTAGATACCGATTTAAGCTCAAAAATAGTTTGTGAAGATATTCTCGATCCTCGGACGATTGAGAGCCGGACCTCTTCGTCACAAGGGGCTTTATACGGGAATAGCTCCAATAACCGCTACGCCGCTTTTTTGCGACACGCTAATTTCAGTCGGAAAATTAAAGGATTGTATTTTTGCGGTGGCAGCGTACACCCCGGGGGTGGGATTCCACTAAGCTTGCTTTCCGCCAAAATTGCGGTTGATCAGATAATGACTGATGAGTAGTGACTGATGACTAATGAGCTGTGACTAATCATTACTCATCAGTCATTGATTTCAAGTTTTAATCGTGGCCATAGCAGAGTCTTCGCCCACCAGTTGCTTATATCGTTCGTAGCGGGTCAGAATTTCCCGTACATAATTTACGGGTTCGGCTCCACGAACATAGCCGGATTTTACTACTGGATCATTGTAATACTCTGATTTAGATTTCAGCAGCAAATACTTAGAAACGCTACTCCAACTTTCGGGGTCTTCACCATTTTTACGAGCCAGGCGTCGGGCATCCAACACATGGCCTTGCCCAGCGTTGTAAGATGCTAGCACAAACTTAATGCGTTCTTTATTATTGGGTACATACTTTTCCCAGATTTTATCCAGCCATTTCATATATGCCACTGCAGCTTGTAAGCTCTGTTGAGGACTAAGCATATTAGTAACCCCGTACATCTCACCCGTAGCGGGCATTAGTTGCATCAATCCAACGGCTCCCGCCCACGATTTAGCCGTAGCATCGAATCGAGATTCTTGGTACGCTTGAGCCGCTAGCAATCGCCAGTCCCAGTTCAGGCTATCGGCAGCTTGCTTAATAGCCTCGTCGTAAGGAGATATTGTACTACCAGTAAGTGAAGAGTAATCGCTGCGCACCCGGCGTAAGGTGGCTTTGGGGCTTTTGTAGTATTTGTTATAAATCACATAGTAATCAGCTTCCTGCTTCATCCCCTTGATCCAGCCGTTCACCGCCTCCAGTAATTCGGGGGCGTTGGTACGGGCAGCCCAGGCAATTTTCTGCGGAAAGCTGATGGGGGTATTGACATCAATGATAGGGTAGTAAGTAGCATTAACCAGGGCTAAATCCTCCTTAGCGACGGTAAATTCAATTTCACCGTCAGCAACCATTCGGATAAGCGTTTCGGAGTCTAGCTCCTTCTCTACAATCCTAATTTCCCCTCCAATTTCTTCGGACAAATTTTTCAATCGGGCAGTGTAAGAAGAATTAGCTGGAACCCACACCTCTTTACCGTCTAGTGCCAGTGGGTTACGAATAAGATAATCTTCAATCTGATGACGCTTTTGCTGTCGCCAGTTGACAGGTTTTCGCTGGACAAGCACCTGTTTTACTTCATTGTGATGTTCAGTAAAGGCTAACCGCTCTTTAAATTGAGTAGTTACAGCGATATTGTAGGCAATAATATCGCCTCTTCCTGAATTCAGCATCTGAATTGCCTCATCAATGCTACTTGTCAGTTGAATCTCAAGTGTTAGATCCAGTGCTTCAGCCAATCGGGTAAGTAACTCATATTCATAACCCATAGGCTGCCCTCGATAAATAAAATATCCAGTAGAACTATTGTTAACAATAGCAACTAGGGTGTCACGCTCCTGTATCCGGTCTAAGTCTAACTCAACCGGTGCAGAGTCTTTTTCGCTAGCCTCGGTTTGTTGCATTACAGTTCCGTCTTCTTGGCAACCAAAAACGATTGACAAAAGAAGAAAGAAGACAGTAAGTCTTGAAGCCACTATGTATTTTAGAGATTTCACAGTTTTGATAACATGGAAGTAGTGTACTTTAGTTAGTATCAAAAAACACTACTTGTGTAATCTTTCGTTGATGGAATCATTATTCTGCACCACCTTTAACTAATTGACGAATTTGTTGTATAAATCCGTAACGGTCATAAACGAAAATCATACCACTAAGGTTCAAGTTGGTTAACGATTACCAATATTTTACGGTTAATACATAAA
The DNA here is from genome assembly GCA_937883755.1 of uncultured Flammeovirgaceae bacterium. Lineage (GTDB taxonomy): Bacteria > Bacteroidota > Bacteroidia > Cytophagales > Cyclobacteriaceae > Tunicatimonas. The sequence goes on from CAKZYA010000049.1 coordinate 88,554, forward strand.
CCTTACACGCGTTATAAAATCTAAATTAAGTAATTTTTTTAATTAAAAAAATAAATTTTTGTACTATTTAACTATTACTTGTGCCTAATCCGCCTTTTAACGGACTATACGCTGCATTAAAAGAGTCACTGAATGCACTAAATTTTGTGGAAATACTAGCCAAGAGGCAGTTTCAACGAGCTAACAGTAGTGGATACAGTAGTGTAGTACTGTCAGTTGCTGGTCGTGAACCTACAGAAATAGAAGTTTTTTTAGGTATCAGAATCAATTTGGTAGAAGAACTAGTCTATCAGTTTACCAATGGACTAAGGGATTATGGCCCGTTTAGCACCACATTACTGGTGTCCGGGCGGAAAGTAGCACCTGAGTTTCCCTACTTCTATCGTTTAGCAAAGGAAGCGGATGTCCATGCCACCAAGCAGCAGATTTTATCTTTTTTGCATCAATACGGATTTCCCTTCTTAGATAAGCATCAGTCAGCAAAATCGTTAGACGCGTTGTATAATCAAGAGGTAGCCCAAAAGTCATTCTATGTAATTAATGAGTTTCATCGGGCGTTACGGGGTATTATCTTAGCCAAGCTTGCCAAAAGACCCAACTGGGAAGAATTAGTAGAGCAGTACCGAGTAAAATTACAGAAGAAGGCACTTCCTGAAGTACAAATGCAGAATTACGAGCAGCTAGTTAACTTTTTGAAGTACCACTCATTTAGCTAACAAGCCTGGGCGACGCTTGTGTGTGCGGGCTACTGATTGTTCTTCTCGCCACTCGTCAATAAGCTTTTGGTTGCCCGAAAGTAGCACGTTTGGTACCGACCAGCCGTTAAACTCAGCCGGGCGAGTATAGACCGGGGGAGCAATTAGATCATCCTGGAAGGAATCAGATAAAGCCGAAGTCTCATTCGATAAAACTCCCGGAACTAGCCGAATGATAGAATCCGCTAGTACCGCTGCCGCTAATTCGCCACCGGAGAGCACATAATCGCCAATGCTAATCTCGCGGGTTACCAGGTGCTCCCGAACCCGCTCGTCAACTCCTTTATAGTGTCCGCACAAAATGATGATGTTTTCTTGTAATGAAAGCTGATTTGCCATTCGCTGATTGAGCAATTCGCCATCGGGGCTCATGTAAATAATCTCATTGTACTGCCGATGAGATTGTAAGTTTTCAATACAACGAACAATCGGCTCAATCATCAGCACCATACCCGCTCCTCCTCCGAAGGCATAATCATCTACCTGCCTGTGTTTGTTCACCGCGTACTCGCGTAAATTATGTACCTGCACCTGCACAATGCCCTTGTCTTGTGCCCGCTGAAGAATAGAGTGAGAAAACGGACTTTCTAATAATGCTGGAACGCAACTAATAATATCGATCTGCATAGCTTCGTATTTTGATGATAAAGGTAAAAATGAGAACGAATTGTTCATAACCTGCCAATGATCGAGTACTTTTGGGCTATGTGTTCGGATGTTCAAGTGTTCCTGTGCTATCTACATTTTTTCTCCACACTTGAATACCTTAACACATTAACACTCTAACACAACTTAGTACTATGAGAAAAAAAATTATTGCTGGAAACTGGAAAATGAATCAGACACTGGAAGAGGGAAAAATATTAACCTCAGAGGTAGTCAATATGGGAAAAGATGAACTACGAGACGATGTGCAGGTAGTACTTTGCGCCCCTTTCGTTCATCTTACTACACTACAGGCTATGCTAACTGATTCAAGTATTGCTCTAGGGGCACAGAATTGCAGTAATCATGCTTCGGGGGCGTATACTGGCGAAATTTCGGTAGCTATGCTTAAGTCAGTAGGAACCGAATACGTGATTTTGGGGCATAGCGAAAGGCGGGAATATTTTGGCGAAATGGATTCACTACTGGCTGAGAAGATTGATATTACGCTTGAACATAGTCTCACCCCCATTTTCTGTTGCGGCGAGCCACTGGTAGTACGAGAGAAAGATGAACAGCTAGCGTATGTGCAGAGCCAGATCGAGAAAAGTTTGTTTCACCTGAGTGCTGAGGACTTTAGTAAGATTGTAATTGCCTATGAACCTATTTGGGCGATTGGTACAGGTAAAACTGCCACTTCTGACCAAGCCCAGGAAATGCATGCTGCTATCCGAAAGCAGATTACCGATCAGTATGGCGAAGAAGTAGCTAACGGTATTTCTATCCTTTACGGCGGAAGTATGAAGCCAGGTAATGCTGAAGAACTACTGTCTTGCCTGGATGTAGACGGTGGACTAATTGGTGGTGCCTCACTCAAGTCACGCGACTTCGTAGATATTGCTAAGTCGTTTTAATCATCGTGTTCAGGTATTCAAGTGTTCGTGAATACCTGGATACTTGAATACCTGAACACATCGAATCTTGAAACAATACATCACGGTGGAAATCACTTGCCCGGAACCCCTGCGGGAAATACTCATGGCTGAACTGGGTGAGGCGGCTTACGACTCTTTTCTGGAAACTGAAGCGGGACTGGCGGCCTACATAGAACAAGAACAGTTTGATCAGAAGCAGTTAGAAGAGATATTAACACGATACAATCTTTCTACATCCGATTATAGTGTACAAACGGTAGAGGAAAAAAACTGGAATGTAGAGTGGGAAAAACACTTTGATCCCATTGTAGTAGAAGAATGCTGTCTAGTGAGAGCGACCTTTCACCAGATTGATAAAAGGTACCCTTACGAAATCATTATTGATCCTAAAATGGCCTTCGGAACAGGTCACCACGCTACTACCTACCTCATGTTACAGTGGCAACTGGAATTAGATCAGCAAAACCAGATAGTGATTGATGCCGGGTGCGGAACCGGAGTGCTCGCCATTATGGCTAAAAAAAGAGGGGCAACCCAAATTACTGCTTTTGATAATAATGAATGGGCTGTAGATAACAGTCAGGAAAATTTTGATTTAAATAACTGCGACGATATTCGGCTATTCTTGGGAACAATTCAAGACCTAGATGCAACGATGAAAGCAGACTTGCTATTAGTCAATATCAATCGTAATGTGTTACTAGAAGAAATGGACTTCTATGCCCAGCGACTTGCCTCCGGTGGTAAGTTACTACTCAGTGGGTTTTTGGAAGTTGACCAGACTTTGATTGAGCAAAAAGCTAAGGAAGTTGGATTGCGGCCCAAAGGGGTTAAGTATCACAATGGCTGGGTGGCCCTGCTGCTTGGTTAGTGTTAAAGTGTTATTGTATTTATGCTCTTTAGTTTAGGATTTACAGTTTCATAATTTTGAACACCTGAACACCTGAACACCTGAACACCTGAACACCTGAACACC
>CAKZYA010000050.1 GCA_937883755.1 uncultured Flammeovirgaceae bacterium
ATATCTTTGCTCTGTGTAGCTGGTGCAAATACCTAGCAAAAGTTTAAATCAGTTCGATCAAACGCCTCGCCCATCGCTTCCTTTACTGGTTCTGTCATCCTAATTACTTTGATGAAATTCAGGGTGATCTGGAAGAGTTGTACCAGCGAAATAGAGAGCAGAATAAGCAAGTGGCTCAGTGGAAATACCTGCTTCAGGTATTGATGTTATTTCGACCTAGTTTAATTCGTTCTTTTCCCCAATCATACCTAACTCAACCTACTATGTTCCGCCATTATTTTAATATCAGCACCCGCGTTTTGCTTCGGCAGAAACTGTATACAACCATTAATACCCTAGGACTAGCGGTAGGAACGGGAGTTGCTTTATTGATCTGCCAATATGTCTATTTTGAACAGAGTTACGATCAGTTTCATGAGAATTATCGTAATACCCATCGGGTTATTATTGATGAAATTAGAAACGACACTGATCGAGGGCTGAGCCCTTATTCGGATTACGCATTGGGAGTACGGGCCGAGGAAGAGATTCCGGAGATTGAGCAACACGTTAGAATGTACGTAGAGGAGTACGATCCGGTGATTACTAACCCTGAAAATAGCCAGCCGATCAACGAGGGTGCTACCAATCTGTTTTATGTGGATAAGTCCTTTCTGAAAGTATTCAACTTTCCGCTTAAACTGGGCAGTGGGGAATCAGTGTTAGACGGAATGTACAATATTGTCCTTACCGAAGAAACGGCCGAGAAATACTTTGGATCGGATAACCCAATCGGTAAAACACTAATCATAAGTGGTGGTTCATCAGCCGGAGAGTATGTTGTTACCGGAGTGTTAGCGGATTTGCCGGTCAACAGTCATTTACAGTTTAAATTTTTACTACCCCTGGAAAATTACTGGGAGCTAGGCAACGGAGGGTCAGTCAATCGGTACGGCGGTTGGGGGCGCACGATCTTCGTAACTTATTTTATCATCGACGAATCAGCCAACCTCTCCTCAGTACAGAGGAAGCTGGATCAATTACTTATCAGGTATAAGGAGGAGGGTTACGATCCTGATAATGTAGTGAAGAAAGCCCAGCTTCAGCCTATTGCTGATATTCACTTGAAATCAGTACCCTACACTGAAGCCGATTTTGTAACTAATCCGGGAAGTATTCAGGACGTTCAGATTTTCTCTGTTATCGCATTATTTATTCTTCTTATCGCCTGGATGAATTATATCAACTTATCCACCGCTCGGGCTATGCAGCGAGCTAAAGAAGTGGGTGTCCGAAAATCTATCGGGGCGTTTAGGAGGCAGTTGGTTAGCCAGTTTATGTTGGAATCTGTTTTAATCAACCTATTAGCCGCCGTACTGGCGATCAGTATTGCCTTTTTGTTGCTACCTATTCTTAGGCAGATTATTGGAAAGGAATTAGAGCTAAGCCTGTTGCAAATCCCCTTATTTTGGGGCTGGTTTTTCGCGATAATCACGATTGGCTCACTGCTCTCGGGGTTGTACCCGGCGTTTGTATTGTCGGGCTTCAAACCTACTAGCATGCTGAGCGCCAACAAGATGAGTCAAGTAGGAAATGCTACTTTGCGAAAAGGGTTGATTACTTTCCAATTTGTCATCTCCTTGGCACTGATAGCGGGTACGTATTTGGTTTACCAACAAATTACGTTCATGAAAAATCAGGAGTTGGGTATGGATATGGAGAAGGTGCTTGTATTAAAAGGCCCTGAAATAACTACCGGGGCCCCAGAGGTAACTGATGGTACCGATATGAATCAGATTCGTGCTTATCAGGCGTATAGCCAATCCATCTTTCAGGGTTTCATAAACAAAGTGGCTAATCACCAGTCCATTGCTGCTGTGGCTGGCTCACAGGCTATACCGGGTTATGTTCATAATATTTTACGAAAAGATCTCCGAAAAGAGGGTGAACCTGAAAGCCAAGGTCAATACGGAAAGTGTATCAGAGTTGGGTTAGATTTTCTCAAAACTTACGATTTGGAACTGATAGCGGGAGGTTGGTTCACGCCAGATATGTCAGAAGATAATTTTGTCGTTATCAACGAAGAAGCTGCCCGTACTTTTGGATTGGGGGCACCTGAAAATGCTGTGCAGAAAAGAATGGTGATTGGTTCATCTCCTAGAGCAGTCGTAGGGGTAGTCAAGAACTTTCATTGGCAGTCACTAAAAGACCCACACACGCCATATGTATTGCGTTTTGATGGCGGAGCAAATAACTACATCTCGTTCAAGATAAATTTGTCTAATATACAAGAATCTCTGGCGCACATTGAGGAAACGTACAATACTATTTATCCGGGTAACCCCTTTGAGTACTTTTTCATAGAAGGCGACTTTAATCGCCAGTATCAGGCTGACGTGCAGTTCGGGAACTTGTTTTTTACCTTCTCAGTATTAGCCATCTTTATTGCCTGCATCGGTCTTTTTGCCTTAGTTTCCTACTCCGCTACCCTCCGAATTAAAGAGATCGGCATCCGGAAAGTATTGGGAGCTAGTATTAGTAATCTTATGCTCTTGTTATCTCGAGAATATCTTGTTTTACTAACAACTGCCATTACACTAGCTATTCCTGCTATTTTCATTGTGGGAAAGGCCTGGCTAAACAACTACGCTTTTAAAACCGATATCGGGCTTGATCTTCTTGTAATTCCTGCCTCGATGTTAGTTCTTATTTCGGTATTGACGGTTAGTTATCGAACCTATGCTGCTGCGAATAAAAATCCGGTAGACTCATTAAGAATAGAATGATCAAACACCTCGCCCAACACTTCTTTCACTGGTTCTGTCACCCAGATTTCTACGCTGAGATAGCTGGTGACCTAGAGGAGTTTTATCGGCGAAATCAGTCTAAAAGTGAACGTTGGGCACAGTGGAAATATCTGGGGCAGGTGTTGGTTTTGTTTCGCCCCAGTTTAATGCGTTCTTTCTCCCATTATTCTTTTTACTCTTTAATCCACCCTGCTATGCTTAAGAATTATTTAAAAATCAGCCTTCGCAACTTACTTCAGCACAAAATGTACTCAGCTATCAACATTCTGGGGTTAGCATTGGGGCTGGCGGCTTTTCTGCTCATCAATGAATACATCCGCTTTGAACAGAGCTATGACCGCTTTTTTACCGATGCTGAGCGAATATATCGCTTATCTACGGTGCAGGTGGTAAACGGAGAGGTTGGAGTAAAAGATGCAATGACGTTTCATCCGGCAGCTCCAGTTTTGCAAGATGAGTTGCCAGAGGTGGAAGAATACACCGTCACTTACAAATTTAATGAGTTGGTTTTCCGGCAGGGAAATGATCTGGTACAGGAGAAGGAGGTAATTGCCGCTGATGCTAATTTTTTCAATGTTTTTGACTACGAAGTGCTGCAGGGATCAGCTGATGATATGTTAAGTGAACCCAACACCTTAGTGCTTACTAAAAGCAAAGCAGAGTTTTACTTTGACGATCAGAACCCACTGGGGCAAACGCTAAAAATCTTGGGAGAGTTTAACCGCACTTTTAAGGTAACAGGTGTAATTGAAGATGTACCTGAGAACACGAACTACAAATTCAATATGCTGATTTCGGATGAGAGCATAAAAGCTCGGTACGAGCAAGACGACTGGAATGGCTTTAATTATTATTCCTACCTAAAGTTAAGACCTCAAGCTAGCCTGACCGAAGTGGAAAGTAAGTTAGAGGATTTGTCAATAAAATATATGGGTGAACAGACTACCTTACGATTTAATCTCTTTCCTATCGCTGATATTCACCTGAAATCAGACTATACCTATGAAGCAGAATCGCCGGGTAGCGAAAAAGCAGTAGCGTTTACCCAGATCATTGCATTGTTTATCCTGTTCATCGCCTGGATTAACTATATCAATTTATCTACCGCGCGAGCAATTAATCGGGCTAAAGAAGTAGGCTTGCGGAAAGTAGTAGGTGCGTATAAAGTACAACTCATGGTTCAGTTTCTGTTTGAAGCATTGCTAGTGAACTTTCTGGCCGCACTAATCGCCCTCTTGGTTTCAGAATTGACTTTACCCTATTTTCGCCAACTAGTGGGGAAGGAGTTTCTTCAGCACGTATGGAACTATCCGCCATTCTTGACTAGCCTGCTGGTATTTCTAGGAGTAGGAACAATAGCCTCTGGGTTTTACCCCGCCTTGGTGCTTTCGGGTTTCCGGCCAGTCGCGGTGTTAAAAGGAAAATATCGCAATACTAAAAGTGGTACAGTTCTCCGAAAAGGGTTAGTGGTGGTGCAATTCGTAGCTTCCGTGGTGTTAATCGCTGGAACCTTCATTGTAAACCGTCAACTCCAGTACATGCAGGAAAAAGATTTGGGTATTTCTACCGATCATGTAGTAGGATTTAGAATGCCCCGAGGGGAAAATAACGAGGAGGCCAATGAGCAAGTCAATTCAAAGGTAACTTCTTTTAAAGACGCGCTACGCCAGCATTCGGCCATAGAAGTAGTTGGTGGCACCTCAAACCTACCGGGGGGAGATGGGTCAGATATTAATTCTAATGCCGGCAAGCTTCGTATTGTAGGTTTAACTGATCGGCAAATTGGTACCACCTATCTGCAATTTAATGATGAACATTTTCTAGATGCTGTCAGCATGCAACTGCTTTACGGAAGGAATTTTGACCGTACTCGGGTTGCCGACTCGCTGGTGGTCATGGTGAATCAGGCATTTTTAAGGAGATTTAATATTGCCGATGAGCAGGCTGTGCTGAATGAGTTTATTCAGTTCGGGGAAGATGAGAGTAACTCCAAGTATGAGATCATCGGAGTAGTGAAGGACTTTAATCGTACTTCGCTTAAATCTAGTGTGGAACCCACGCTGTATTTTCCAGAATACGCTCCGGCCGCTAGTGTAATAAAGCTTAGCCCCGATCAGTACCAAGAAGGCTTGGCGTATCTTCAGGAAACCTGGGCGTCGTTTTTCCCGGATACTCCCCTAGACTACACATTTCTGGATGATCGCTTTGCTGCTTTGTACGAACAAGACCGTCGTTTCGGTCAGATATTCGGTACTCTGTCGGTACTGGCTATTCTGATTGCCATATTGGGTTTGTTTGGCTTATCTTCTTTTATGGCCGCGCAGCGCACCATGGAGGTAGGCGTCCGTAAGGTGCTGGGTGCTTCCATTCCCAATATTATTGGTATCTTCTACCAAGACTTTCTGGTGCTGCTAGGCATTGCCGGACTGGTAGGGATACTTGCTACTTTCTTCGGAATGAATATCTGGCTAGAAAACTACGCATACCGCATTGATTTTCCCTGGTGGATGACGGTCGTTGCACTGGGCATTGTTGCTGCCTTTGCGCTGATGACGGTCGGCTATCAGGTTTATCAAGTAGCGATCTTAAATCCCGCCAAAACCCTCCGGGACGAATAGCAGTAATCTGAACGCAGACTCATGATCAAACGCCTCGCTCAGCGATTTTTCCAATGGTATTGTCACCCGGACTACTTTGATGAAATTCAGGGCGATCTGGAAGAGTTGTATCAACGCAATGCAGAGCGAGGCAAACAAATCGCTCAGTGGCAATACTTTCTTCAAGTGCTATTCTTGTTTCGCCCTAGTCTGATCCGTTCTTTTCCTCAACTCCTTCTACTAAATCCAGCTATGTTCCGACACTACTTTAACATCAGCACTCGTGTTCTGCTTCGACACAAGTTTTACTCCGTCATTAATATTCTCGGACTAGCCGTGGGGATGGGAATTGCCTTGTTGATTTATCAGTACATTCATTTTGAGTTGAGCTACGATAAATTTCATACTGATTCGGAGGATATTTATCGAGTTACCCGAACGGTGATTCGAAATGGGGAAGAAATAGGAAAAAGTGCTTACAGTACCTACGCCTTCGGGCTCACTGGAAAAGAAAGTATTCCAGAAATAGAACAGGTGGTACGAGTTCATCCGCAGGAAATTAGTTTAATCATTATTAATTCGGAAAACGACGAGCGAAATCAAGAAGACCAAATGTGGTACGTGGATAGCACATTTTTACAAATGTTTGATTTTCCGCTAAAGTATGGCGACCGTGAATCAGCACTGAACCGAAAGTCCAATATCGTACTCACTGAGCCAATGGCAGTAAAATATTTTGGTAGCTCGAATCCGGTGGGAAAATCGCTGCGAGTGAGTGGAGGAGTGCTTAGTGGCGATTTTATGGTAACCGGAGTCTTAGAAGCAATCCCGCCGAATAGTCACATGCAGTTCGACTTTCTGCTATCTATGGAGGTAAAGATGAACCTGAGCTTTTATAAAAAAGATACCGGCTGGGATTGGGAAACTTTCGTCACCTACGTTAAGCTTCACAAGTCAGCCGACCTAAATAAGGTTAACGAAAAATTTGACCAGCTAGTCGTAAAACATACCGGCGAAGTATTAGCCAAATCAAACACTCGTTGGGAAATTGGGTTGCAACCGCTTACCGATATTCATCTACGGTCTGACTTTCCGAAGGACCTTACGAGTAATTCGGGAAGTATTCAGAATATCCGATTTTTCGCACTGATTGCTATTTTTATTCTGCTGATTGCCTGGATGAATTATATCAATCTGTCTACCGCTCGGGCTATGCATCGGGCGAAAGAAGTAGGTGTTCGTAAATCTATTGGTGCCCTCAAAACTCAGCTCATCGGTCAGTTTTTAGCTGAATCATTTCTGATGAATACGTTGGCGGCTTTACTAGCGATAGGTATTGCCTGGTTGGCTGTACCGCTGCTGAACGGTATTATCGGACAACAGCTTTCATTGTCCGTTTTGCTGACTACTGAGTTTTGGATTGGATTTTTACTAATCGTTTTGTTAGGAAGTTTACTATCAGGACTTTATCCAGCGTTTGTTTTGTCGTCCTTTCGTCCTACCCAAGTACTCAAATCAATTCGTATTACTCCTCAACGCGGATTTAGTTTGCGCCGAGGGCTTATTACCTTTCAGTTTCTGACTTCAGTATTGCTTATTTCTGGTACGTACTTGGTCTACCAGCAAATTACGTTTATGAAGAATCAGCACTTGGGCTACGATATTGAGAAGGTTTTAGTAGTAAACGGTCCCCGGGTTATAATCGAGGAAGGGCGAGAAGTACTGTTTTCTAAATACGGTACCTTTAGAAACGAAGTGGTTAATCACGCTACGGTCTCTAACGTATCGCTCACCAGTCAAATTCCAGCGCACGGCTACCTTGGCGAATGGAACGTTCGAAAGATAGGCGAGCCAAAGAGCAAGAATAAAATGGGCTACGTGATTTTTGCGGATACCAGCTTTACCGATACCTACGATATTGAGTTTCTGGCGAAAAAGGAATTCCCGGCAGTGATCAATGAATACGAACGGCTGATTATTAACGAAGCCACGGTGAAGATGCTAAAACTAGGTTCGCCCGAAGAAGCGGTAGGCGAACAACTACTGATTTTCGGCGATACGCTGGAAGTACTAGGAGTTGTTCCGAATATTCATTGGAGTTCACTGAAAGAAACACCACGTCCCTTGCTGTTGTCGTTGGATAACCATTACGGAGCCTACTTTTCTATCAAAATCAATCTATCCAACATTCCAGAAACGATCGATTATATCAAATCTACTTACCAATCTATCTATCCCAATGACCCGTTTCACTACTTCTTTTTAGACGAGAGCTTCAATCAGCAGTACCAAGCTGATCTTCAGTTTGGGAATCTATTTTCAGCGTTTTCAGGACTAGCTATTTTCATTGCCTGTCTGGGTCTATTCGCCCTAGTGTCGTATTCGGCTACACTACGAATTAAAGAAATTGGCATCCGTAAAGTACTAGGAGCTAGTGTTAGTAATTTGATGCTACTGCTTTCTCGTGAGTATTTGGTATTGCTCCTTATTGCTATCGTGTTAGCGGTCCCAGCTACGATTCTTGGCGGTCGAGCTTGGTTAGAAAACTACGCTTACAAAACCGAGATAGGGTTTGACTTATTGCTAATTCCGGGACTGATCTTACTACTTATTTCGGTGCTGACAGTCAGTTACCGTACTTACGCGACAGCTAAAACCAATCCGGCTGAATCGTTGAGAGCGGAGTGAATTTCGTTATTTAGATCTTATCTCAGGCCTGCTAAAAAAATACGTCACTAATCCAGCGGCGATAATACCCAGGCCAATGAGGCTTTCGGTGGGACGGTCGTAGAGGGTGTAGGCTAGAATCCAGGTGCTGAATCCAATGAAGAGGTATTGCACGTAGGGATAACCCGGACTGTGGAATCCACTACTTTTTTTCACAAATAGCACACTGGCTACGGCTAACGTACTCATTAGTTGTAAAACAAATCCAGTGTAAAGTAAAATCTGCTCAAACGTACCGGTCAGCGTTAAAGCAATGCTAATGAATACGTGCGCCCAGATCGTTCGTACCGGAATACCCAAGGAGTTGAGCGGACGCAATACTCGCCATAAACTATGTTCCTTCGCCATAGCATGGGTAACCCTCGAGCCAATCCAGATATAACCGCTAATGGTAGCCACCAATTGAATGGCAATAAAGAAGCTGACCCATCGGCTACCACCTATCCCAAATAAATTGGAAAAGGCAATGGTCGCTACTTCCACGTTTCCTTCTAGTTGATCGTAGGAGGCGTGTTTCAAAAATACTAGTTGCAGCAATACGTAGACGACTGTGACAAACAAGGTTCCAGCAACCAATGCCTTCGGGAGACTTTTCCGGGCATCCTGAATTTCTTCTACAATATAGGCTGCCGCATTCCAGCCAGTGTAGGCGTAGGTGACATAAATGAGCGATACCGCAAAGCCTGGAGTGGTAATTTCCAGCATCCACGAATCAGAAAATGCAATAGCATTAGGAGAGACTTCAGTGGTGAAAGCTAGTCCCATCCCAATAAGCAATAGCACAAAAGCCACTTTGAGAACCGTAGTTACATTCTGAAATCGCTCACTTTGCTTGATGCTAAATGAGTGCATAATACCTACCAGTACAATAATGCCAATTGCCAGCGCATTAGACTCCTGTATGCCAAAGGGAGCCAGATACTGCGTCATGGCGATAGCCGCAATGGCTACCGGAGCCGAGAATCCTACTACTAATGATGCCCAACTGGTCAAGTAGCCTAATACCGGATGAAATACCCGCGACAGAAAGATATAATCTCCCCCTGATTCTTTAAAGTGCGTGCCCAGTTGAGCGTAACTAAACGCACCAAACAGTGCTAGTGCGCCACCAATTAACCACAGTAGAATAATGCTAATAGTGCTTTGTACATCCAATAGCTGATAGCCCAAACTGGTAAAAACTCCAGTACCAACCATATTGGCTACTACCAAAGCGGTAGCTGTTTTCCAGGAAATTTTTGTTGTACTATTCAATTAGGCAATAGTAAGGCAGACTGTGCAACCAAGTTAAGCCCAATTCCAGAGAAAGCAATTAATTATAGTGAAATCAGTGATATAGTAGCTTAGGAAAGCTGCTGAAGCTTGAGGTACTGAAGTAGCATAATCGTTTTCCCATCTTTTATCTCTCCTGTATTAATCATCTCATATGCTTGCTGCATATCAATTTCTAGTACCTCAATATCTTCTTGCTCATCGGCTACGCCTCCTCCAGCGTGTACTTTCTGATCATCAGTATATTCGGCTACGTAGAAATGTAGTATCTCAGTAACTGAGCCGGGGGACATGTACGCCTCAAATACCTTCTTGACTGAAGAAATTTTATATCCGGTTTCTTCTTCAGTTTCCCGCTTAATGCAATCTTCAGGGTTATCATTGTCCAAAAGCCCCGCACAAGCTTCAATCAGCATACCATTTTCGTTACCATTGATAAAAGTTGGAAGGCGGAATTGGCGGGTTAAAATAACCGTTCGCTTTTGCTGATTGTATAGCAAAATAGTAGCTCCATTTCCCCGGTCGTAGGCTTCCCGCACCTGGGTCTGCTCCGTACCATCTTTCCCTACAAGTTTATACGTCACCTTTTTAAGCGTATACCAGTTGTCAGAGAGAATTTCAGTTTTTACAATAGAGGCATTACTTGGCATGGGGCACATCTTCTAAGCGGTAATAAACAGGTAAGCCTCTTTCTTGGGCAATACGAACATCTTCATCAGCTCCAGTAGATTTGCCTTCCAGGCGAAGTACTGCATCACATTTTTCAAGAATTCGGTGGGCTACAGGGTATTGAATTTCTTCCCAAGCTTCGTCGCCAGGTCGTTCTGAGCCAGCTAGCTTCAATAATGGTAAAGCTATCCACTCACCAATCATCGGGACATGCCCTAAACGAAAAAGCGGCAGGGCTACGGACTCTAGTTTTTCTAAGTTCTTTTGTATCAACTTGGGGTCGTCGTTGGTTCCACTTCGGTACGGACCGGCGATTAGAATTAGCATAATAATCAGGTTTTCTTTGCCGTAAAGAACGCCATGAATCAATCAGTAAAAAATAAGGTATCTTAAGAAATTATCTCTCAATTTAGGTTTTTACGGATGCTGCTCAAGAATTCGGGTGTGATGCCCAGGTAAGAGGCAATCTGCTTTTGGGTTACTTGCTGGGCGATGAGTGGATATTTTTGTAAAAAATTACGATACCGTTCCTCGGCTGATTGCGATAAATTCTGAATAATTCGTAGTTGCTCGCGGGTATAAGCATTCTGCATTAGTATTCTGAAAAACCGTTCAAATTTTGGAACCTCAGCCAAGAGCTGGTCAAAGTGCTCTTTACTTAACTGGCAAATGTAGCTTTCTTCAATAGCCTCAATGTACGTCATGGCAGGAAGGCAATTGAGGAAACAGTACATGTCAGTCACCCACCAATCAGCAATAGCAAACATAATGGTTGACTCTTTACCATATTTTCCCAGATAATACGCTCGCAACGCTCCAGAATGAACGTAGCTTAGTGTGGTACAAACGTCTTCTTCTTTTAACAAGCTGGCACCTTTTTCTACTTCTCGGTACTTTAAAAGGGAAGTGAAATAATGCACTTCATCTTGATCTAGCGTAATATGTTTTGCCACATTGGCAAGAATCAAATCATTCTTCATGTACTCTTTTCGGAAAATGTTTTACTAACTTTCTAGCCAATTCTCAGTAAAAATAGCGGTATGAATAACGATATACTACACCAAGCCTACGATCCGGAGCAGTTTCGCCAGCAGGGGCATCGGTTGGTTGACCGTCTGGCCGATTATCTCGCTCAAATGCAGCACGGTTCGGCTTTGGCAGTATTACCCTGGCAATCGCCGGAGGATAAACTGTATGCTTGGCAGACAGACTTTGACAATTCTCCCCAGGGAAATATCAATCAATTCTTTGACCGGGTGCTGATGGAATCCATCCATATTCATCATCCACGCTACGTAGGTCACCAAGTAGCTGCTCCAGCTCCGGCTGCTGCTCTGGCCGGACTACTTTCCGCTTTCCTAAATAATGGTATGGCGGTATACGAAATGGGACCCGTTTCATCGGCTATTGAACGATTGGTAATGAAGCAGATTGCAGGTAAAATAGGTTACGACAGTTCGGGTGGAGGAATTATGACTTCGGGCGGTACACTAGCCAATCTGACCGCTTTGCTAGCTGCTCGTCAGGCCAAAACGAGCCGAAAAGCTTGGCAAGAAGGTACTCAGGAGCAATTAGCCCTGATGGTTTCCGAAGAGGCTCACTACTGCGTAGACCGGGCGGTGAAAATGATGGGCTGGGGCGAAGCAGGAATCATCCGTATTCCAGTAAATGACCACTACCAAATACGTACTGACCAGCTTGAACCCCATTTTCAGCAAGCTCAAAAAGGAGGAAAAAAGGTGATTGCCGTAGTAGCTTCAGCTTGCTCAACTTCTACGGGTTCTTATGATGATCTGGAAGCAATTACCCACTTTTGCCAACAGCATGATCTATGGTTGCACGTAGACGGTGCCCACGGCGCAGCGGCAGTATTTTCGGAGAAATATCGTTCTCGAGTCGCTGGCTTATCCCAAGCTGATTCTATTACGCTGGATTTTCATAAAATGCTGATGACCCCGGCACTCACTACCGGATTGTTATTCAAGAACGAAAGTCTCTCGTTTGATACATTTTCTCAGCGAGCTTCTTATCTGCTCAATGAAGATGAAGAAGACTGGTCGAACTCTGGAAAGCGAACGGTAGAGTGCACCAAGCGGATGATGAGTGTGCAGGTGTATACCTTGCTGCGAACCTACGGCTGGGAACTTTGGGACGAAAATGTAACCTGCTTGTACGATTTAGCTAGCAAATTTGCTAAGATGATCCAACAACGCTCAGAGCTAGAACTGGCTATTGAGCCCCAAGCAAATATTGTTTGTTTTCGTTACATCCCTGCAAATACTTCTGCCGCTCAGCTTAGCGATTTGAACGCCCAAATTCGCCAACAAATTCTGGAAGAAGGGAAGTTTTATATTGTACAAACCCAGCTTAAAGGAGAAGTTTTTCTACGGGTGACCCTGATGAACCCCTTCACTACCGAAGCCATGCTGAATGAGCTGTTGGATAATGTTATCCAGAGAGGGGAAGATCTACAAAGAGCAATCTAATGAATGGGAAAGAGTTATTTTAATTGTATAGCAACAAACTAGACCTAGCCTTGAAACATCGATCAATAATATTTCTACTGGCTGCACTTACGATCACTAATCTTGCTGGACTAAGCCAGTCGTTGCCACCTGCCCTACAACTGCAAGTAGATGCTTGTGATACGCTACGTTTGCCCCAGTCGGAGTCGTATATCTGGACATCGGGTAATCAGGATATTGCAATGGTTTACGAGAACGGGGTGGTTTGTGGCGTGAATCCGGGAACGACTTATATCGCAGCAGTTTCTACTGGTGCAAATGAACGTTATCAAACGGAAATCACTGTCGTTGGTGATAATAGCATCAATCAACCTTTAGCATCAGGCAGTCAGATAACTTCTATTTGCCCTCAGTCAGAATCGGTACTACAAAAAACGGTAAAAGATCATCAGTCAACAGATTCTAAATTATCCGTAGCCGACAACCAGAGAATGCTCATTTTGGCTGATGGCTCGCCGTTTTTGTTTCTCTCCCAAACTTTGTGGGGCATGGCCCGAAGATTGAACCGAGAGGAAATTATTGAAGTATTGGATATTTGTAAGGCGCAAGGATTCACAGCTATTCAGTTGATTGCTCATTCCCACTACATGGGAGCTAATGTTTATGGCGATGTTCCGTTTGATGCGGAAAATTTCTTATGCCCTAGTGTTACATTAGGGAGTAACCCTGATGATCTGGAAGAATACGACTGGTGGGATCATGTGGAATTTATAATCCAAGAATGTATAAAACGGGATTTAACCGTCTGTTTACTACCCACCTGGCGCGAACAATGGAACCAGAAGAACAATCTGAATCAGCAAAATATTTTGGCCTACGGGAAATTCATCGGCACTCGTTTTCGGCATTTTAATCGGGATATTATCTGGGTAATGGGTGGAGATGCTGCCCCCGATACCAAAGAAAAATTGGATATTCATCGCTCTTTGGCCAAGGGTGTAGCTATTGGGGTTAACGGTCAGGAAGAATACGATAACTTGATGATGACGTACCATACGCATGGGCCTACAATCACGAATGATTACATTCCCGAATCAGAACCTTTCATGGATTTTAATACCATTCAGTCGGGGCATAATGTGAATAATCTGGCAGGAATGATGAGTGAAAGTTATGCATCGCAAAATAAACCTACCGTAGATTTTGAGCCTCTTTACGATAAAAACGGGGAACTTCGAAACGAAACCCGCACTACAATTTATTGGGGTGTTTTTGAAGGCGGATTCGGAACGTCCTACGGGAATTGGAATATTTGGCACTGCGGAGCGAGAAACGATATTGCCCAGTTACAAATACCAGAATCTTTTGAGCAGAGTTTTGGTACCGAAATTCAGCACTTAGGCGTACTGTTAACTAGCCACTCGATGAAGCTGAGAATGCCTAATCAGAATGTTCTGGTGAATAATTCTACGGAAGGTTTAGATCGTATTGTAGCTAACTCGGCTACTGATAGTAGTTATGTATTAGTCTATAATCCCAATGGGATGGCTTTTGATGTAAATTTGGATTACGTAAAAAGTAGCTCTATTCGCTTTCATTGGTTCAATCCCCGTACTGGAGAAATTGATAAGCGAGGAGAGTTTATGAGAAAGAAAGCAACGCACACGTTTGTTCCACCTTCCCAAGGCGACACCTTTACTGGCCACGATTGGATTCTAATTTTAGACTAACGAATTTGATTAGTAAAACTACTGGTTAGAAAGCAGTTCAATTTCTTCGGTAGTGAATTGCTGTTGTTGAAGATAATCAGCAAGAGCAGGTTCTAAAGCCACATTCTCTCCCTGGGCTAATGCTTCAATTGTACTGACATGTTGTTGAAGGGGGGTAAGTACTTGGGCAACAAAGTGACTGATTTTCTCGCTCAATACATTATCAGGTAATGATTTAGCTGGATTAGTAGCATAGAGTGTATGATATGTGTTCCCAGCCAGTTTGTAATAAACTCCGTAACTATCTAAGCTGTCTTTTTCCTGAAAGCTCGTGCTTGCACTGGCTTTTATAGGAGTAAGAATATCATTCATCATCTGAGATGAGAAGTCACTGTAGCTGCTACTATTGGTGGGGTTCCGAGCCTGAAATGCAGCAAAGTGGCAGTTCTTAGCCTGTAATAGTTGAACGATTTCAGTAGGAGAAACTCGGGTAAGATCCTCTTGGGCGTGGTTACCTGCATCACCCACTAAGATTAGTAGATTTGTTTCGTTTGGAGTTAGGTGAGTAGACTCTAATGCCCTCTTCAGGCCGTAGTACAGGGCTTCGGGCTCATCCTGGTCGTACTTAGTCTCGGTATCCAATGATCGAATCCAGGGAGCTGGTGCATCGCCCACCATTTGGTTAGTCATATATAGCCAGGCCCCTTCGGCAGCATCGCGGTAGCAAGCAGCCTCAATTTCAACTTGGTACTGCTGCTCAATAGTACTTACTGACTGGGCTACTGCCGGAAGGTGCTTTTCCATCCCTTGGGTAGCATCTACTAAAAAAGTAATATTCACCTTCTTCATTTGGGCTGCGAGCTGAGCCAGTCTTGGCTGTAAAGCAGCTACTTCGGATGGATCAGTAGGAACCTCTTCTTCAACTACAGTAGTAGGCTCAGGAGCTTTCCCGCCCTCTTTCGGGATCAGTGAATAAAAAAGAAAAGGAATGACGAGAAGAACAACTGATAAAGCCAGGAAGATTGTGAATTTGGCAATAGCAGCCTTTCGTTCGGCTTGGTTGATGGGTTCCATAGAGTTTATTTACCCAATTAATACATTTGGCACACCTGGTCCTACGATGACGCCACCGTGGGCAGTTTGGTCGCCTACCCGAGCCGCCGGTTTTCCGCCGATCATCACGGTAAACGAGCCCATTAAAATAACATCGGGAGCCGGGCTAACACAAGTAGCCTGATCGCCCACGCGAGCTGCCGGGCGATTACCAATGAGCACGGTGGGGGCACCGGGCGGAAGAATAGGGCCACCCACATGGGGTTTAGGACCATCAGACATGGGACAAGTGTGCATATCGCCAACAACGGCAGCAGGTTTACTCATAGCGTAATAATCAAATTTTCCAGAAACTTCCTTTCTTCTTAGTATCCACGGGTGGTGCACTTTCCCTCACAAACACATTATTTTTTGGGCGCTCTGGTTCTTTAGGCTTACCAATATAATCTAATTCACTCAGTTTGTCGAACAGCACTTCCATCAGCGAAGCAAATTTTACCGATAAGTCTAGTAGTGAATATAGCTCGAGATGATCATAATCAGATTCCAGTAGAGCATTTACTATATTTTCCAGATTACCCGGGCGCACTTCTGTCCATTCCTGAATATAGTTTAGCATCTCTTCCCGACCGTTATCGCTCATACAGTCCAGACATACTCGCACGGTGCGGGCAAATTTAGTAAAGAGCTCTAGCAGGTGAATGGGAGGAAGATGTAATAAGCGTAGTCGGGCAAAATCCAGATGGCTAGCAATAAAGTTCAGTACCTCCTGCGACAGTGTAAATAGGTTTGCCACTAATTGGGATTGTTCACTTTTGAGACGCATCTTGACAATCACTTGCCGAGAGTGAGCCCCGGTTTTCACCATGCTACCCATCAGCTGATTATAAAAATCAGCAATGGCAGGGTGTGCCGTTACACGACTACTGGGCGGAATAAATTTATCTGAGACTTTTACCTCATTACCAATCACTCGTACCTTCGCCAAGGTAAGATGATAAGCTCCCAAATCAGTCAAATTAATTTGATGAGAAGGTACAATCTGAAGCTGATACTTAGGCTCAGTATACGGATGCCGAAGCGGCACTTCCTCTGGATTAGGAGCACCTACAGGCTGACGGGAAAAAGGGTTTACGGTTACGATTACATCGTAAAGCAACTGGTCATCATCCTGCACTTGATGCTCCGCTTTGATAGGAGCAGCATCTTCTGATCCTACTGTACTATTTATCTCAATGCGAGCTCCGCCAGGGGTAATTGCCCGACAGCGAGTCAGGAGCATACTAAGTTTACGACTACTGGCCAAGTCAGCCGTAAGTTCCAGAGCATCTTGATTAGAAACACCATTGAGTAGTCCGTAATTATAAGGTGTAATTTGCAGGGCTGCCATGTCGCGCATAGCGTCTAGCATGGCATTTTCCTGCTGGATAAAATGGTCTTTGTTGACCTTCATTCCATCGCGCCAATTAACGGTATGGTAATTTATGTAGGGTTGCATAAATGTAAAATGCTAGAATGAGTGAATGTTCAATTGCTAAAATAATGAATAATGACCAATGATAAATGAGTAGTGATCTGCAATACTCATTATTGATCATTTTCTAATCCTTACCGCATTGACCAAATCATTAGGCCGTAACTCATTTTCAGTGACAGATACATTGGGGTCAACTATTTTTCGGGGTTGCCACCACTTACCGGTGTCGCAATAAAACATCCAGGAAAAAGGCGGACGGTACGATTGAATCGGACTGTCGGCATTATGCAAATTATATTCTTCCAGAAACGAGTGAAATAAATCACCCAAATGAATATCCGTAGGGGCTACTACCGAAAATGTGCTGGTATCGGGCTGGTCGATCTCTTTCTCGAAAGTAAACTGTAAAGGAATTGTACTATCGAATTTGAGCGTTGGTATTTCTTTCTCAGTAGGAAAAAACCACTTATAGTAGTAAGGTGGCGGAATAGTTTGCCACAGTAGAAAGCTCTTATGTGATAGAAACGGAATGAGAAAAAGCGCGGCAGCTCCGGCTAAAAATGACACTGATTCTACCTCAGTCAATGTTGAATACAGAAAACATAATAGTGCGCTTCCCAATGCGTAGATGAGCAGAGTTAGTGCCAATTCGGTTAAAAACAATTCTTTTTGCACCCAGACAAACCGCTTGTGAAGCAGCCAGGTGTGGATGATACCTGCCACTAAGCTCAGTCCTAACACTAGCCAGAATGCCAGAGCAGGCGCAAGTTTGGCAAAAATTACCAAGCCAGCACAAAGCAGAAAAAAGCCAATAAAAGCCGAGGCATACATCAATACTTTTCCCAATGCAAGGTTAGGGCGGGCGCGACTGCTTAGAAAAAACAATGCCCCCGAAATAAGGGCTAGTACAGCGAGTACAATAACGGTCGTCATAAGTTATAAATGCGTAGTGTATCCCAGGTATCCTTCACCTGGCAGTTCTCCTTTTAGTAGAAAACCCGTTTCTTCTTCAGGAAGAATCTTAATTTTTATCGAAATATCAGCTTGGCAGGGAAGAAAGTATGCACAAAGGCGTAATAGTATCTTTCGTTCCTTTCCGCCCGGAAGATAGCCTGCAATATACTTCTTTTCAATGGCACCTACAATAAGCTGGTAATGAGGGTGATAATCCTCAATGTAGTTCCCAAGTACACTATCTCGGCCTAGTTCAAACTCACCCAGACTGGGTAAAGCTACTTCGTTAGCCTCCCAGGTAGTTACTTGATTGGCGAGTACTTTAATTGGGACTTCCATCACCAAGCTCAGTAAGTTAGAGACGGCTTCATGATTCCCCACTACCTGATGCAGTAGCGGAATAATATGGAGCATCATCACAGTTTGGTAGGTGCTCAGCTCCTTAGGTAGGTTCCAGAGATCGATCAGGGAATCGTACTGCTGACGATCAAGTGAAGAAAGCATCAGTTGACTCTCTTGCCACTCGGCCAGTAGTTGTAAGCGATAAAATTCTTGTTCCAGGGGAAGAAAGAACTGTCGGGCAGCTTTTTCCTCCTGTCGGTGTAGCTTTAGCTCTTCAACCGCCGTTTCCGTATCAATCTGAGCATCCTTCCGTAATGTCTGGTGAAACAAACCTTCGGGAAGGGTATCGTATAAACCTTCCCGGTTTACATCAACAAAATAGTAGGGTGTTCCTGCTTTCCTCTCTCGTTTCTCAATAGTGGCAAAATCATGAGAATATGGTCGCTCGAATGTACTCGCGGAACGCACGAATATATCTTCTAAGCTTACCATTTGGTGGCGGACTGCGTTGGCAAGTAAAGCTTCTGATTTTAGATCAACACTCCCGCTTCTTAATGTAGTCACTAGTTGTTGCGCTAAATCCTGAAGTTCATCTTGCTCGTGCATGGTTGTTTTTGTCGTTAGTTTTGAGGGGTTGGGAGTTGGGCGACCGCCGTGCAGTTTTAGGAGTTAGAAGCCATACTGTAACTGAATTCCATTTACCTTCTACCGTTCGCCTTTTACCACCACTCATTATCAATTTTTCCTTGTCAATTTTGTAAAATTACCTGAATGGGCAATACTGTTGAAGACCGTTGGTGAATAAATTGTTGTAAATCCCGTTCGGTGCTATCTAGCTCAGCTTCCGACATTTTAGCCTTGCTCTTGAGCCGGATGGTAATGTCCAGGGTGCGTTCCAAGGCTTGATTAGACCGTGATAGCACTCGTACTCCCTTAGTAAACCTAACCGAGTCAATCAAGTCACCCAAGCGGGCGTAGCAAGCGGCTCGCATGTCTTCTTCGGTAACCAAACGATCACGCGAAAGCAGAGCACTACGGAACGAATGTATTTTCTCGGTATCCGTTGGTTTATCCCGTCCTCCGTAGGATGGAGTTACTAATATCAAGTCATTGGCCTGATAATCAGTATTTTGATAGGGCTGTAGCTTAGTGCCGGAGGCAATTCGGTTGGCGGTAGTCCCTAGAGTCGTCCAGAACTCTACCCAAACGTTTTCATCCCGCTCGGCATTCAGGGCTAAGTAATGGTGAATATCCGAGTTTTTAGTGCTGGCTGCCACCTGCCGCTCTAGCCTTGCAATCAATTGCTTAATCGCCTTTACATCCTGAATAACTCGACTACCGCCCAATGCTTCAAAAGCAGCATTTTCGTCTCGAATCAGATCCAACAAATGATTAGAAAACTCGATGGCATTGCGTTGATCAAAGCGACTCACTCCTTCTTCCCGCACTGCGTAGGTATTAGGCTCTAACGATTTAAAGCGTTGAAACGGAACATTTCGGTATACGGCTCCTTGATCGGTAGTTACTTTACGCATCGCTAAAAAATAGTCACCCGTAGCTAGCGGTATAATATTCAGTAGCTTACCAATTCTATAGGGTCGATTGCTGCGGATTAATCGTCGGTTGATTATCGGAAAACAGTTGATAGCGCAAATGGTATTAGTAAGCACATCAGTCGGCATTAGCTGCGGAAAGCGAACCTCAATCCAGGTTAGATTTTTGGGTAGTTCGGCTAACCCTTCAGTATCAAATACGGATGAAAAAATAGCGGGCAGCTTCTTGGTGGAAAGACTAATGAGATTCTCTACCGTTATGAATGATGCTTGGTAAGATTGCTGAGCCTGTTTTTCCAGTACCTCGCTCACATTTGGCAGTTGATCCTGCCACTCGGTGGGCTCGATAGCACGAGTAGTTTCTACCGGAGCGTACCCAGAGCGGATGCGGATCGGCTGTTCGTTGACCAACCATTGGGTAGATGGCAACAAGCTACGGTAGTAGGTGGCATCGGGTTGGTTCTTCCAATCGAAGTAAAAAGAAATCTCGGTATCACTACTAAGTCGGGTAGGAAGTTCTACTCCTAACCATAGCGATTGGGTGGGTAGCGGCGATGCCCCGCTGGTAGCACTGAGCGCTACCTCGCGAGTCAGTACTCCGGCAGTCTGAACCAATTTTTTCCCGTAAGCCAGATAACGTACATCACCATCAACCAAAGTAGTATTTAGAGCAGGGGAGAAATAAACATCTTTCTTATCTGGCTTGGCTAAGTTATCGGGGTTTACCACTTCTTGCGAGGTAATAAACTGCTCTTCAGTAGTGATAATCTGCGATGGTTCTACCGGGCGTACGTGTACGACAGCATGGGCCGGATTCGGAATAGTGAGGGCTTTGGGTAGCAACAAGCTGGCTAGTTGCTTAAGCACTCGAGTTTTAGACTGATGCAGCTCACGAGCGGTTTTTTCAAACTGTACAGCACAAGCTCCGAAGAGCAGGTCTACCAGTGGGTCGAGGTTTTCTAATTCGGCTTCATCATAATCCCAGAGTTCGGCAGCGGTTTTGATCAGTCGTTGCTTTACTTTATCGCGTTGAAATTGGTTCTCCCGGTAGAGTTGCATAAGTGAATTTCACAAGGTCAGGCCAAAGATAATGGACTGAAAAACATATATTCGGTATGGCTGAGCAATTGGTTGGTTTTTTTTACAATTCCCTGGGTTTGAATGGTGATTCGCTTTCGGTGACGGATTACCTGCTGGGTTTTAGGATCAAGGGTTTCAGGTTCATCTACCTTGATAGACACCTGAATCCTGGATAACCGCCGTTCGTAGGCGTTCAGTGATTGTAACACTAGATCTTCCAATTCATCTTTCCATTTAGATACACTCTGGATATTATCAAAATCCTTGTCCCACACGTAGCAACCGTAGTTGGTATCGAAGCGGTACTCGTGGTAGTGGGTTTTAATGACCAGGTGGATATGCTGCCGAATGGAGTCTTCCAGGCTGCATAATACTAACCGCTTTTTTTCTAGCAGATCAGTAAAACGTAATGGTAGCTGGTAGTAGGGGCGCATAGGTTAGTTAATTTTTACAATTCCACCCTTTAGGTTGGCTACTGCCCCTCCCTCTAAATTGAGGTTAGCACCGCCCTTCACAGTGGCACTGGCCCCACCTTCTACTTTCACTTCAGCACCGCCCGTTACCTCTACATTCATTCCCCCGCTCATACCAATATCGGTATTAGCAGAAACGGTGATGGCGTTGGCCGTTTGTTCTAGTTCAGAGGTTACATCAGTAGCCATATTATTACCCACTGAAATAGAGAAATCTCGTCCGGCAGTCATATTAATATCTTCGCCGGCTTCCATCTTGATTGATTTTGCCGCGACAATATCAATATCACCCTGCGAGGTAATGGTGATTTTCCCATCGCCTTCCATTTCCAGGCAAATCTCGTTATGTGGATTATCATCATCTTTATGAAAGATGCGAATCTTCTCGGTATCTTCGTCATCGATCAAGTGAATCTGATTACCGCTCTGGGTCTTGATGACCTTCATTGAGTTCTTGTCGTTGGCCCAAACCGAAGGGTTTAAGTCTTTGTGGTACAGACTATTAATGACGAACGGCTTCTCCGGGTTATTATGTTCAAACCCAACTAGTACTTCCGTATCGGTTTCAGGAATAAAGTAGAAGCCATGCCCTTTTCCCCCTCCGTAGGTTTGAGCTACTCGAATCCAGGGAGTACTTTCGCTGGATTTTTTGTCTTGCCAGGGAAAAGTCACCTTCACTCTTCCTAATTTATCGGGATCAGCATTATCAATTACCGTAGCCGACTGAGATTCACAAACAGGTGGGTTGACTGCAATGGGAGGGGGAGATTCTAATTCGGCTGGAATAGCGGTAAAGCTATTCTGATAGTCGAGCGAACTGCCAATGTTGTAAGAGAGGGAAGTAATGATAAACTCGCCATAATCCTGCTCGTTAGCAGTCTCACCTGTAATGTTAATAATGGTGCCTATGTTCAAAAACGGATTATCGCTGGTGCCATGCATCATTACCAAATTAGTAGCTACGGCAGTTTTTTTAGTTTCAGACAGCTCATCCAATTCTTGCTGGTCAGCAATTAGCTGGCGGGTAGCTATCGAGGGTTCTTGACTGAACAATTGGACTGATTGGTCAAGGGAAAACTTTCCGTAATCGTCCAGGTTTCCAGTTTTGGCGCTGCTGCTTGTGCTTTCGTAGACCTCAGAGTTCAGGTAGTCATACGAAAATACTTTAAAGTTAGCGGGCATTACTTTGAAGGAAAAATCCAGATCAAATAAGTCTTTCACTAGAGGTAACTCTACTTTATCATTGCGGGGTAATTCCCCAAAGATAAATTCAGTACCATTGTAGAAGCACCACTCCCCAAAGCGTGCCGCCATTCGCTGCAAAAAAGCATAATTTGATTCGTTGTACTGTACAATGTAGGGCAATACTTTTGCACTTTTCTTCGTCCCGATCTGAGTAGAAAGCGAGTGAGGAATGGCTTCTAGCGTACTCTCGGCGATGTCGGTCAACTTCATCTCGCTGAAAGTGCGATTCTGAGGATGTCCTTCCAACAAAATAGTTGGGCTGTACCCTTGCAATAATACCGTGCGGGTACCATTGCTAAGGCGATTTAACCGTACTTCAGTAATGATTCCGATAAACTCATTTTCAGACTGACTACCTCTAAATAGGTCAGGAGCAAATTGAATATTACATTCCTGACCAATATATTTTTTAGATTGCTCCAAGATAGCTCGTCCCGTATCCTGAAATGCATCGGCTGCCAAAGAAATTTCAAAGGTATGGTGCTGATGCATATCCTGAGAAATATGGACACCTGATAGTGGGGCTACGGGTTCGCCGCTGATTGTTACTTGTATTTTTACTTGCTGTGCCAAAATATCAATTTTTAAACTCGATACTTATATTTCTTCTCAGAGCTTACCTAATAGGTAGATATTTATTGTTTGCTAAAGATAAGTGTTAATCCAATAGTAACGGGTTCAGTAGCTGATAGCCCGATATCAGAGAGGTCTACTGTTTCTTCATCTTCAACTAATAATCTGAGTTCCGAATCATTTAGGCTACTGATAATAAAATCTAGTGTAGATATTCCTTCGGTAATAATCAATTGATTATTACCGCGAATTTCCCATGTGGCAGTTCCTGTGCCATCTGGCCCTCTCGATATAAAATTTCCACCCTCCTGAAACTCAAATACAGTACCATCACCAAAATTTTCCAGGCTTTGCTCAAATGCTGCCACTGCCTGATCAATCTGAGTATCGGTAGGTGTAAGGTTGGCTTGATTAAAAATCTGCACAAAATAATCGCGAGGACTTAGGTTATTGAAGGTATATTCGCCACTATTAAGGCGCCAGCTACCTATAATACCAGTTTCTGGGTTGACAGCTTCTTCATCATTCTGGCAGGAAACCAGCGTGCTGAGTGAAAGAAGTAAAAGAGCATAAGTAGAATTCTTGATTAAATTCATAATTCTCATTAATTAGAGGGTTGACGATGCCCAAAGATAAAACAAATTGCCTTCTGCAATTTAAAACCAGGAAGGATTGCACACCTTCAACTCATTTCAATGGTTCGTCGCATTTCGTGCAGTAGCCAGCCCTTTTCAGGCTTCTGTCGTCGGAACGGGTCTACTAGAAAATACGATGAAATATGCGTAGCCACCCAGCGATCATCCTGGATATAATTATCTTCAAAGGTTCGGCCTATTTCCTCTACATGCCATATCTCATCGCCTTCTCGAGCGAGAACGCTTGTGCTGCGCCGAGCACGATCGAAGGCAGTGGAAGCAGCCCCAAAAATAACGCCACCTACGGTTCCTGCGGTGCCGAGAGGAATAAAGACTAGTCCTAGTGTAAATACCAGCGCTGGATAGCTATTACCCCCTTTTAAGCTATGATTAAGCCGTGCCATAAACCTTCGGTTAGATGATTCAAAAGTCATCACCTTTTGCACACTTCTCAGTCCCTGCAATACACTAGACGCTCCGTTACGGGGTACTTGGATGATTCCTCGCCCACTACGAAACTGCGGACTAATCAGGCGAGTTTGCCCACCTGAATGGGCGGCAAAGCCGTGAATTAGCGAGCTTGCCACCCGCTGACCGGAGTGCCGCCGCAAACGGGGTAGTTGGAGGACGTTAAAGCTCATTCTATTTTTTCGGCCTCTTAGTTTGCTGGTTTGGCTCTATCTCGACTACATCTTGAACACGAATTTCAATGCCGTCAAGTCCACCATCATCTTTAACAATAATTCCTGTAATTTCCCAAAACTTCATTGCTCCTCGAGAGCCTTGCCATCTAGCAAAATTGAGAAGGGCATTCAAGGTTCTAAATGCATTAACGGTTGTATTTTTTCTGGGGGGCGTATCATCAAATCGATAAG
This sequence comes from uncultured Flammeovirgaceae bacterium, assembly GCA_937883755.1. Taxonomy (GTDB): domain Bacteria; phylum Bacteroidota; class Bacteroidia; order Cytophagales; family Cyclobacteriaceae; genus Tunicatimonas. The sequence continues at coordinate 24,486 of CAKZYA010000050.1, forward strand.
CTTTAGCCATAATATTCGGATTATGAGCTACTTAATCAGTACCACTACTACACGCTTAAAGCGCGTAGTAGTAAGATGTAATTTACATCGGCCACTCATTTTCGTAAACGGCCGGACCACCATCACCTTCAATGGTGATTTCGCGGCAGGAGATGACAAAGGTTTCCATCATGTTTTCGCCACCTTGCCAACTAAAGTTTTCTCCGTACTCTACAATGTAGGCATCCTTGAATTTTATCGTTTTTATTGGCTTCTCATCATCAGTATCGTCCATAATTTCAATCTGCCCTTCTTTGGTCTTTCCCTGTGCTAGGGTCATCCAAGTGGGCAAGAAAGCGCTTTTGGTCGATTCAATAGTCATCTGAAGGGTTCCGCCCCGAACGATCCCGGAGGGACGACCAGAAGCATCAATATCACGGTTGAAGCTATAAGAAAAGTCAATAACGCGAACATCGCTAAGTTTGTCTAAATCAAGTCTTGCACGTACTGCCATGATTGTTTAAAATTTAAAGGGTTAAAATGATTTGGTTTGGTTAATTGAATGAATAATGATTGATGAGTAATGATGAATGGTTGATAATTAGGTTATTAGTCATCATTCATTAATTATCAATCATTTCTACTGCTCAGCATATTCTGACTGCCACTCTTCGGCGGTGTCACCTTTCGTACCACCAAGCTTCAATAAGAAGTTTTTGGCGGGGAAGAAGGGAGTGATATGCAGGTCAATGTTAATTCGTTTGGTTTCGGGGTCTTGCTCTAGCTTCATCAGCTTGTAGTCCTGAATGATCTTATCGCTACCCATAATACTCTTGAGATACTTAGAGATTTCACGGCTGAGGTCTTTCTGTACTTTAGGCGTCCAGTTGACAAAGGCTTGACGGTTCAGGAAATCAATAATTACTTTACCTACGTAGTCAAATACGCGTACTACTGAGTAGGTTTGTAGACCGATGTCGTTGCCGTTGTAGAGTGTCTTAGCCGAGAATGCCATCACCTTTTCCCACTCTTTCACCATGGGTACTAAACCACGTTTTTCCAATTCAGAGATTTCACTTTTCTTCAGTGGAAAGGCGACGCCATCTACTTCGTTCAAGCCTCCGTGCATTTTTCCGGCGGTGGGTTGGGCAATCAGGGTGCTATAGATTTTTCCGGCTAAGGCCGTTGACGGCGGAATGTACATCGGCTCGTCTTCGTCTAGGTCTTCGTATTGTTCGCGTCCTACCAGCCAATTACAAGTCATCATCACGTTAGAGCGGTGAATCTCACCTCCGGTCAGGTTTGCCATATCAAACTCTTCCATCACTGCATCTGGATCATCCAGATGATTGAAGTCGGTCACTAACATAGTTTTGTTTTGGTAGGCGATCTTGGCCCATTTTTCTACTACCTTGTTCGAGCCTAAGTAGCCCGGAATGACCATCAGTGAATAATTCTCTCGAAGATCCAGTCGGTCGTGCCGAGCTTTTAGCTCTTCAGTAATTTTATCGATAACCAAGGTATTATCCAGGTCTTTCAGGCGATCAATATCCGCGTTGAAGATGGTGATGTTGCGAACTTTATCGGTTTCGGCATTCTTGTAGAACATTGCCAGCGAGCGGTAGTTGCGCTCCAGTTCGGAGGTTTCGCTAAGAGCTTTTTTGAGATTGTCCTTTAGTAGCTCCTCGGCTTTCTCTACTTTTTCTTGGCATTGGTCTACCATAGCCGAAATATCATCGCTTTCGCTGAGTAAATCGTGCCAAAGTTGTAATTGCTTCTTGAGCTTTTGCCGCTCATCTTTTTTAGCACCTTCGGTGAGAAAGATATTTCGTCGGGCTTTGCCCTCGGGGTTCATTACTTTGGCTCCGTCTACTGAGGATTCAATTAGCTCAAACCCTCCGTACTCGATGAGTTCGTCAGAGCTTTCTTCTAAGGCTTTTTTAGGATTATCTAATGCTGTAGCTTCTTTGGTAGCGGCCTGGGCGGCTTGTGCTTTTTCTTCTGCCATTGGAGTGTATCGTTAAGTAGGTTGGTAAAATGGAATGAATACTTACTGGTCGGCTTGTTCAATCTCCTGAATCATCGCCTGCAATGCCTGTAAATAAGCTTGCTTAGACTCAGGGTTTTGTAGTGCCGATTTCAGGATTTTGTTGGAGCGTAACTGCTTCATAAACTTATGATAGCCATCCTGTTGGGCATTCAAGTCTTTCAGAAAATCGCTTTGTTCTACGATGCCTTTCTTGGTGAAATCTCCTAGGTTAGAGAACTTCAGTTCTTCATCTACCGAGGTGCCATCTTCGGTTTCAAATTCTACCTTCACATTGGGTTTGAAGTGATCAAATACTTCATTTACTGTCTTCAGCCCGGTAACCGGTTCAGGTTTGGTAGGGCGAGAGCTTAGTTTTTGTACTAGTAAAGTACGGTTAGAAGAGATTTGCGTAATCGCCTCAAAAGATTGTTGCGGTACCAGTTGACCGCCAATTTCTACTTCGTTCATAGGTAAGGTATTATAATCTTGAAATTATTAATTTATTTATTAGTAAAAGCATGTTGTAAAATGTAACCTATCTTACTCATATTTCCATACTAATTCTTCTTTTTCATCTATATCTAGGTCAATCACTGAACCTTTCTTCACGCTTCCGGCGATGATGAGTTTGGAAATAGGACGGCGCAATTGATTGCGGATGACTCCAGTCAGTGGTCTTGCACCATATTCGGGAGTGTAGCCTGAGAGAGCGAGTTGATGCTTGGCTTTATCGGAAATATTCAGGGTAATTCCCTGTTTATCCAGCAATGTCAGTAGTTTCTTTAAGTGGATGTCAAAGATTTTGACTACGTTCTCTTCTTGGATGGGGGCGAAGGGTACTATCTCGGTCACCCGGGCTAGAAACTCGGGGCGGAAGTTACCACGCATTCGCTCCATCATCTGCTGAGAGGTGGGTAACTCTCCCTCGGCAAAGGTATCCATGATGTACTGACTACCAATATTGGAAGTAAATAGCACCACAGCGTTAGAGAAATCGCCTTCTTTGCCTAGACGGTCGTGCAGCTTGCCTTCGTCCATAATCTGCAAGAATATGTCAAACACTGAGGCGTGAGCTTTCTCAATTTCATCAAACAGTACGACGGCGTAGGGCTTCTCCCGAATTTTGTTGACCAGAATACCGCCTTCTTCATAGCCCACGTAGCCCGCTGGAGCACCGAGCAGTACCGCTGCTGAATGTTCTTCCTTAAACTCCGACATATCGAAGCGAAGCAGCGTAGACTCATCGTTGAACAGAAACTCTGCCAGCGACTTGGCTAGCTCAGTTTTACCCGTTCCGGTAGGCCCGAGGAAGAAGAACGAGCCAATGGGTTGACCTGGCTTAGTCAATCCGGAGCGGGATTCTAGCACTGCATCGGAGATGACGTTAATGGCGTGGTCTTGCCCAATCACCCGTTGTTTCAAATGCTCTTCCATATTCAAGAGCTTCTCTCGCTCTTTGGTCTGAATCTTCCCGAGCGGAATGCCCGTTTTGTGAGCGACTACGGCGGCTACATCGGTTTTTTCTACGCTGCCCTTTTTGTTTCCAGTCAATTTGAGCAGGGCATCAATGGTAGATTGTAGATAATTGCGCAGCACCTCAGCCGTATCTAGTTCCTTCTCATCGGTATCATCTTCCAGTTGGCTGAATAGTATGGGGCTGACTTTATCTTTTAGTTCTCGATGGAACCAGCGTAGTTCGGCCAGGGTATCGTTCACCACTTCGGTGGCGGAGGCTTTCAGTTTCTCCGCGAGTTGCTGTAGTTCTTTTTCTGAAGTTTCATCGGCCATCCGAATAGCTGCCATGGTTCGGTCAAGTAGGTCAATGGCTGAGTCGGGTAGGCGACGGTCTTTGATGTAGCGTTTGGCTAGTTGCACCGTTTCGCGGGGCGTGCCTTCGCCGACAGTAATAGTGTGATGCTGTTCGTAAAGGGGAACTAGCGTTTGCACCATTCGTTCTGCCACGGTCACATCGGGTTCTTCTACCCGCAGCACTTCAAAACGACGGCTGAAGGCTTCTTCCTTCTCAATGTATTTGCGATACTCCTCATTGGTAGTCGCGCCGATGACGGTGATCTCACCTCGGGCGAGTTCAGGCTTGAGCAGATTGGCTGCTCCGCTACCCACCGGACCAGTGCTATCCAGCATTAGATGCAACTCATCAATAAAGAGAATCGCCTTTTCAAAAGTCTTTACTTCTTTGATGATGTTCTTTAACCGATCTTCTACCTCACCCTTGTAGGATGCCCCCGCGACTAGGGAACCTAAATCCAGTTCAAACAGTACGGCTGATGCTAGGTGAGTGGGTACTTTTCCGTTCACAATATCCAGGGCAAAACCATCAGCGAGGGCAGTTTTACCGACGCCGGGTTCACCGACGATTAATACATTAGGTTTGGTACGTCGCCCGAGTATTTCCACCATCATGCGGGTCTCACGATCGCGGCCAATGATGGGGTCAATTTTGCCTTCTCGGGCGAGTGAGGTTTTGTCGTTACAATACTTAAATAATGCTTTGGTTTTGCTGGGTGCCGCTTTTCCGGGTTTTGCTCCGGGAGCGGGGGAAATCGCTTCTTGAATGGCTTCTTCGGCGACGACGGTCGATAATAGATCATCTGCCGTGAGTGGAAAGGTTTTGAGCTGGTCTTTAGTGAAGGCAATATTGGGTTTGCAAAGGGCGGCCAGAATAGCTAGGGGACTAATATCTTCTTCGTTGAGTTTAAGCCGAACTAAGTCGGCTTCATCAATAGTAGCTGAAACCTTAGTGTCACCAGCTGGCTCTTCAGGAATACGGGTATTCTTGGAGAGGTTCTCAATGCGTACTTCAGCCCACTCTTGCAGGTAAGGAATGTCTTGATCGAGGGATTCTAACAGTTCACGTAGCCCTACATCTTTGTGCAGTAGAGCATGCAGCAGATGAGCGGGAGTAAACTCAGCGTTTTGGTATTCTTTGGCTAACGATTGGGCAATCTGGATAGCCCGTTTGCTTTCATCGGTTAGCGTGAGAGTAGACAGCATAGGGTAGATTGATAGGATTGTTTGTCAATGGTTTAGTATTAGTGTCTTGAAAATGGAAAAGGTAAACCAGGTTGTTTAACTTTTTTACATCAAGAAAGTGTCTGATGTTGGTGTAAGAATTTAGCTCATAATTGCTAGATACACCTTATAAACCTACTGTTTTTTCTTGGAAAGAGCAAATAATGAATGCTAGAAATATTGAGAGAAATAGACCGGTGTTAGCATAGAAGCTGTCTTACTAATAAATATTATTGCTCCGCCTAGCCGGACTACTGTTTACTAACTTATTCGGCTACATGTGCCTATCCCGCTAACCTTTTTACCAAGTTTGAACGTAAAATGAACGACTTGGAAGCTTTTTCGGTCAAATATGTTAGCAAATGCCTACAAATAATAACTTTTGTATATGGAGTAATTTGTGAGTGGACATCTGACTAACTCAGCTACGCTCAGGGAAATAAAACCCCATGTATTACTAACATGGAGACGCAAAAAGCAAGATTTGGCTAACAAATCAACAAAAAATCAAGGTGAATGAAACTGACAGGGTAGTATTGTTTATTCCTGCGCTTGATCTCGCAAAAACTCAAAGCCAACTCGTTTACCAGTACGAATGGCTGATAATCCCGTGGCTTGCATCTTATCTTTTACGGTAAGTTGTGTACTGACATCTATGGGTGGTACAAACAGGTCGAAGTCTATGGCGTGAACAATGGCGGTTTCGGCTAACTGGTGCAGGGTAGTTTCATTAATAGGTTGTTGGGAAAAGGCACTGTACATAAGAGCGAACTCCCGGCGACCTTCCACGAAAAAGTGGCAATCCTTATTGATAAATATCCGGCCAATGAGATAGCCTACATCCGACAGACGGTTATAGCGCAGGGAATCGGACAAAAAATTGTAGACCATAATCATTCCGCAGTAGGCGCGGGTAGGGTCTTCTTGCACATAATTAGATTTATGTACGAAGTACTCAGGGTTAAACGTAAATACGTTGGTATGCATCATAAACACCAGCGTATCACCCGAAAAGCGCAACGATGACTCAAAATCGCCCTGGGTCTTATAGGATACTTCTACAGGGCTGTCAATGCCCATCGCCTCGTCGGTATGCTTGGCAATGCCTTGCAATACTTCATTAAGTTGTTTAAATACTTCTTTGGTTTGTTGGTAGATTTGTTGCTTGAGCACTCCCTTTTCCTGAAGAGCACTAATAATACGGTCGTTGCTCGATGCCATAGCTTGTTTGGTTTTGTAAGAAGAAGTTTAATTTTGGGGGAAATGTTTTAACAATAGTGTCATGGTGTTATAGTACTGTGGTGTTATGTAAATGTATTTCAATCTAAGGGTTGAATTGTATGACATTACACACCCAAACATAATTGCACTATGATATTGAAATATTTTAGCACTATAATACCAAAACACCTTTCCTATGCTCCTACGACTATCTCTCCTTCTCAGTTTACTTATTGCCGCTTGCCAACCGAGTACTGATTCTTCCGAAGTAGATGATATACCGGGTCATCCGCATATTGTCTACATTCTGGCGGATGATTTGGGGTGGGGCGATATATCGGTTCAAAACCCTGACTCTAAAATATCCACTCCCAACATCAACCAACTGGCTCGGGAGGGTATACGCTTTACCGATATGCATACTCCCTCTTCGGTATGTACTCCTACCCGTTACGGCATCCTGACTGGGGAATACGCCTGGCGAAGCCGGTTGAAACGAGGAGTACTATTTGGTTACGACTTACCTCTGATACCAGAAGATAAAGTTACCGTAGCCGATCTGATGCAGCGTAATGGCTACTACACCACCGGAGTAGGGAAGTGGCATCTAGGTTTGCCTTATCAAATCAAAGAAGGCTCAGACTATCGGCAACGTCACCAGGATTCAATAGCAACACTGGGTACTTCGGAGGATGTAGATATTTTTAAAGCTTTTGAAACGGGTGGGCCAACTGATTTGGGGTTTGACGAGTACTACGGAATTCCGGCCTCGCTAGACATGGCACCCTACGGTTACATTGAGAATAATGGTTGGGAAACTCTGCCAACCGATAGCGTTGCAGCGGAAGAGCGTAGCCTCGATTATGATAAGGGCTTTTGGCGAGGTGGTGAAGCTTCTCTCGACTTTGACCATCGGCAAGTGCTACCCAAGATTACTGAGCGAGCTGTACAAGTCATTAAAGAACATGGGCAAACCCGCGCCAATCAGCCGCTATTTTTGTACTTTCCACTCAATGCTCCGCATACTCCCTGGTTACCTACCGAAGAATTCCGAAGCAAAAGTCAGGCAGGCAAGTACGGCGACTTTGTGGTGATGGTAGATGATGTAGTTGGACAAGTGATGCAAGCTCTAGAAGATCAGGGAATGACGGACAATACATTGATTATTTTTACCAGCGACAACGGGGCGCATATCGATCATGTTGGCGGCGAGTACGAACATGCCGGTAATGCTAATTGGCGGGGACAAAAAGCCGATATTCACGAAGGTGGACATAGAGTTCCTTTCATTGCCCGATGGCCCAATCGTATTCCAGCGAATCAAACTTCTAGTGCTCTAGGTTGCCTCACCGACCTGATGGCTACCGCTGCTGCAATCACCGGGGATTCACTGGTAGCGAAGGTCGGGGTAGATAGCTACAATTTGCTGCCCGTTATGCTGAGCGAACAGCAAGAATCGCCCCGGGAAGCTGTAGTACATCACTCACTAGATGGCATGTTTTCAGTACGAAAAGGCAACTGGAAGCTAATTCTCGGACGAGGCACTGGAGGCTTCACCCCGCCTCGCCGGGAAGAAGTTACCGAGGGCGAACCTACTGGACAACTCTACAATCTGGCTAAAGACCCTGGTGAGCAGAACAACCTTTTCGTAGAGGAGACGGAGAAGGTGGATGAGCTAACTGCGGTTCTATCTCAGTACAAAACTGAGGGAAGAAGTAGTCTATAATCTTTCTTTTCCGCTTAACACTACCTATCCTCAGATCAGGCTCGGGATTTTCCACTAAAGAGGCAGAAGACCCTGGAATTAGCGAAGCCTCATTCGGGGATAGTGAGAAACTATCGGTTCCCACTCAAGTCCAAATCAGTATCCGTAGACATAGAGTAAGGAGCATCCTCAGGCTGGGTACCTCGGGATTGGTTAGGTGTTTCGCTCATGGTTAGCTCCAAAGTTCCTCCTTCCAGAATGGCTCCGTGGGTGAGATAGTTTTTGGTGTAGGCTTCGCCGTTCAGTTTAGCTTCCTGAATATAGGGAGTATTTGGTTGATTACTTTCGGAGGAAACCACCCAGGTATTGCCGTTGGGTAATTGTAAAGTCACTTTTTCAAATAACGGGCTACCAAGTACGTATTGATTACTGCCGGGACAAACGGGGTACATCCCCAGGGCGGAGAAAACGTACCAGGCGGAGGTCTGACCATTATCTTCGTCGCCGCAGTAACCATCGGCTTGCGGATTGTAAAGCTTGTCCATAATCATGCGGACGTGTTTCTGGGTTTTCCAGGGTTGCTCGGCGTAGGCGTAGAGGTAGGGCATATGCTGGATGGGTTGGTTTCCGTGGGCGTACTGTCCGGTGTTCACAATCTGCATCTCCCGAATCTCATGGATAGTAAAGCCGTAGTAAGAATCATCATAGATCGGGGGCATCACAAAAACTGAATCCAGCATAGCAGCAAAGGCTTCTTGACCACCCATCAGTTCAGCTAAGCCGTGTATATCTTGAAAGACCGACCAGGTGTAGTGCCAGCTATTTCCCTCGGTAAAAGCATCGCCCCATTTAAAGGGATTGAAGGGTGATTGAAACTCTCCGTTTTCCATTTTGCCTCGCATCAACTTAGTTTCATCATCAAAAAGTTTACGGTAGTTCTGCGCTCGTTGGCGATACAGATTTACTTCACTTTCTGGTTTGCCGAGGGCTTCAGCTAATTCAGTAATGCAGTAGTCGGCGTAGGCGTATTCCAGCGAGCGAGCGGCATTTTCGTTAATATCCACATCGTAAGGTACGTAGCCCAACTCGTTATAATATTCGTGACCGTAGCGTCCGACTGATTTTACCGGGCCTACTCCGATGGTGTTCTTAATAATCGCTTCATAGAGCGTCTCAATATCGTAACCACGAATACCTTTAAGGTAAGCATCAGCAATCAGTGATGCGGAGTTAGACCCAATCATCACGCTACGGTGCCCCGGGCTGGCCCACTCGGGCAGCCAACCGCTCTCTTTATAAGTGTTTACTAAACCCCGCATAACCTTAGCATCTAGTTCCGGGTACATCAAGGAAAAGAAGGGAAATACGGCTCGGAAGGTATCCCAAAACCCATTGTCGGTGTAGAGGTAACCAGGTAATACTTCACCATTGTAGGGACTGTAGTGTACCGTATCCTGCTCGGCGGTAATTTCGTGCAGTGGGCGAGGAAATAGCAATGTGCGGTAAAGGCAAGAATAAAAGGTTTTTCGTTGATCTTCGGTGCCACCTTCTACCCGGATTTTGCCTAACTCATTCTCCCAAATTTGCTGGCTTTCAGTGCGTATCTCATCAAAGGTACGGTCACCAATCTCCCGATCTAGGTTTAACTCGGCCTGTTCGGGACTGATAAAGGATGAAGCAACTTTTACCTGTACCACTTCGCCTTTAGCAGTTGAGAAACCGATAAGTGCACCCGTGTGGTCACCCGTAGCTTCAGTACCTTCTTGCATCACTGAATCTTGCCAAGTATAAGTGACGGTAAAATCGTGGTCAAACTCTAATACAAAGTAGTTGTGAAAGTTATCAGGTACGCCGCCGTGGTTGTTACGGCAGTAGCCCACGATCTTACGTTCTTTAGGAATAATTTGTACCTGTGAGCCTTTGTTATACGCATCCAATAAAATGAAAGCCGAATCGGTTTCGGGAAAAGTGAAACGGAAGAATGCAGCTCGTTCGGTAGTAGTTACTTCTACATTCGCGTTGTAGTCGGCTAAATAAACTTGGTAGTAGTGAGGCTTGGCAGTTTCGGCTTTATGTGAAAACCAGGAGGCTCGTTTTTCTTCGTCAAACACCGGAGTACCCGTTATCGCAAACAGCGAAAAGGCGGCATAATCGTTCAGCCAGGGGCTAGGCTGATGGGTTTGTTTGATACCCCGGATCTTGTTGGCATCGTAGGCATACATCCAGCCGTCACCATTCGGAGCGGTCTGGGGTGACCAAAAATTCATACCCCAGGGGCGAGCAATAGCCGGATAGGTATTTCCATTAGACAGTGAGAACTCCGAGTCCGTGCCCATCAGCGGGTTCACGTAGTCGGTTAGTTGAGTGGGCTGAGCTTGAGTAGCAAAAGCAATCCAGAAGCAGAAGTAGGTTAGGCAGATGTATTTCATAGCTGGCAAAAACAAAATTTTGTTGAAGGTCTAAGTATTTTTCCGATTTAGCGACTAACAGCATAAAAGAAACCAAAATTAAGTGGCTTTGGAGCAGGAATTTATCCGACTTATTAAAGAAAACGAGCGAATAATTCAGAAAATCTGCAACCTCTACTGTAGCGAAGCAGAAGATCGGGAAGATTTGTATCAGGATATCATTGTTCAGCTATGGGAAGCTTATCCCCAGTTCAATTATCAGGCTAAAGCTAGCACATGGCTCTACCGTATTGCCCTAAATACGGCCATATCGCGCTACCGAAAAGTAAAGAAGCAGCCTCGACGAGAAAGCATCAGTGATCGGGTAGTCGGCACCTTTAGCCCAATCGAAGATTCGCGAAATGAAGATGCCAGGCTGTTGCACGCTGCCATTGAAAGCCTATCTAAAGTTGAGAAAGCTATCACGCTGCTCTACATGGAAGGAGCTAAATACCAGCAGATAGCCGAAATTATTGGAATTAGCGAGTCTAATGTGGGCTTTAAACTGAATCGAATTAAAAAGAAATTACAAAACAAGCTTAAAGTAGAAATATCATGAACATCGACGAACTAAAACAGAACTGGGAAGCGCTGTACGGTGAGCAAAACAGTACGCAGAATGAAGCCGACATTAGAAGGCTGATCACCAACGGAGCATCCGAAAAAGTATCGAAGATTAATCGGAAGCTATTCAAAGATGTGCTGATCACCGGAATAGCTACGATAGTAAGCGTAGTAGGAGTGATCTTTTTCTACTTCCGCTACGATCCGGTTGAGCATCCCTGGATTGATGCTTCCCAACTTCTCCCTATTCAACTGCTGGCGTTCGGTTTATTTCTCATGCTGTTTGTATTTGCTTACGCTGAGTACCGAATGGTGAACCGGAAGTATACGGCCAACACCCTCTGTGACTTTCTATCAGCCACCGTGAGAAAGAGTAAGAAGTACTACTGGGTTTCAACCATTGTAATATTAGTACTACTATTTTTGGCCTTTCTATTGGAGCTAAACTATTTCGTAAATCCCGACAGTACGATAGAACTTATATTAACTTATGCCGGAGCTATCATCCTAACCGGGCTAAGTTACGTGGTGATGAGATATTACTACCTCAGTAACTTTGCTCAGCATTTTCAAAGCTTACAAGACTATCGGGATGAGTTGGCAAAATGATTACTTACTTTTTACCGAAAACTTGTACGCGGTAGTCGTCCGGTAAGTTTCACCGGGGCGAAGTACTACGGAGGGATAATCCGGTTGGTTAGGTGAATCAGGAAAGTGCTCAGTTTCTAGGCAAAGAGCAGATCGTTTTTCGTAGCTAATACCACCTTTACCAACTGCAGCACCATTCAGAAAATTACCAGAGTAGAACTGAATGCCAGGCTCGGTAGTAAATACTTCCAGGAAGCGCTTGGACTTAGGATCAAACACGGTTGCCGCCAATGATAACTCTCCTTCGGCACCATTCAGTACCCAACAATGGTCGTACCCAATTCCATTAACGATTTGTGGATGATCAGCATCAATGCGATTACCAATAACTGTAGGTTTAGTAAAGTCAAAAGGAGTTTCATCTACTGAGGCTAGCTCGCCAGTAGGAATTAAGGCTTCGCTAACAGGTACATAACGGTTGGCATCAATCATGAGTTGATGATCCAGAATAGTGGTGGAAGGGTCGCCAGATAAATTGAAGTAGGAGTGATTAGTCAGATTTACGATAGTGGGTTTATCAGTAGTGGCTTCGTAATCAATCCGCAGGGTATTGTCGGTTTGCAGGGTGTAGGTTACTTTGGTTACCAAGGTGCCGGGATAGCCCTCCTCTCCATCAGGGCTGGTGTAGCGAAGAATTAGCTGTGGCCCTTCGTCAGAAGTAGCCGTATCAGCTTGCCAGACTACCTTATCGAAGCCTTTAATGCCGCCGTGTAAATGGTTGGGACCGTTATTGGTAGCCAGAGAGTAGGTTTCGCCGTCTAGCGTAAACTTACCATTAGCAATGCGATTACCGTAGCGACCTACTAGTGCACCAAAATAGCTAGGAACAGTATTATAACCATCCATATTATCGTATCCTAAAACTACATCGCCCATCTGTCCATTGGCATCAGGCACTCGCCAAGCCGTGATGATTCCTCCGTAATTGGTAATATCTACCTCAGTATCGCCGTTGGTCAGTGTATAAAGCTCGACAGCCGTGCTATCGCTAGTAGTACCAAAAGGTCTTTGTGAAATGAAAGAGGTAGGCATGGTCTCAGTAGTTTCTTGTTGTTGAGTAGGGTTACTTTGGCAAGCAGCTAGGCTAAGAATTCCGATAAGAAAGATTACTCTCATAGGAGATGGTTTTAGGTTGGGCTGTAAAGTACAAGAGACCCAAGCACAATTGCAACTATTTAGGTCTCGTTAGCCCAACTGAGAGAGATAAAGAATGATCTACCTAAAAAATAGCAACAGAACAAAAGTTTGTACAACAATTAGAGGGGCGATTCGGTATTAATAGCAACATTTAGTATACTTCGGCAGTTAGTTACCTCACTCCAAAACGCATGAGGCGGTATTATTTGTCTTTCCTCCTCTTTAATTTCTTACTTTTTTGGTATCCAGCTCAGGGGCAGGAACATGGTCTTACTATTACCGACATTCAGCTTTCAGGGCTCAAAAAGAGCAACGAAGGTTATCTGCGTAATTTCATTAAGACTACTGTGGGGCAACCTTATCGTCCGCTGCAAGCTGAAGAAGATCGGCAGCAACTAATTCGTGTTCCCGGTATAGGAAATGTGACAGTGTTGGTTGATACGGTGGCAGATAGGCAGGTGAGTATTGAGTTTGCGGTTGAAGAGCAGCGTACACTTTTACCCATTGCTGGCTTGGGAGGTGTCACTGATAACTTCTGGTTTCAGCTAGGTTTGGCAGAATACAACTTTTTAGGTAAAGGGCAGACGCTGCTGGGCTATTTCCTAAGTAATAATGGTATTCCGAACGGTCAAATTTTCTTTCGTAATGAGCGGGTCAAGGGTCAACCTTGGGGCTACGCCATTGATGTTCGGCGAATAGGCACGCCCGAACCACTGTTCTTTCCTGAGGCTACGGTTAACTATATATATACCAACACCAGTACGGGTATCACCGGTATTCGTCATATTGGGTTTAACCGCAAGATAGAACTAGGATTTAACTTTTTTGTGGAAGAATATGAGAAAGATGAGGAAGTGGAATTTCCACCACTACCCGGCCCAGATATACTAAGTCAAGATAAATTGCTTACCAGACTGAGTTTTGAGACGAACCATTTGAAATACGATTATTTTTACCGGGGCGGCTCGTACTGGCGGGCGATAGGGCAATCGGTATATACCTTTGATGATAATTCTCAATTCTTTAGTCTCATTCTGGAACGCATCCAGTACTGGCGACCCTACCGGACGGCCAATATCGCTATTCGTCTAAAAGCTGGTATTGCTACCAACAATGATTCTCCCTTCGCTCCTTTTGTACTGGATAGTCAGGTCAATATTCGAGGGTCGGGTAACCGAGTAGATCGGGGTACTGCGCAAGCGGTTGTTAATGCTGAGTTTAGGCAAACGATATTTCAATTTTCTCACTTTGCGGGGCAGGTCGTTGGTTTTGCCGATACTGGAACTTGGCGAAAACCTGGCGGAGAATTTCAGGATTTAGTGATGCGTAAAAACCTTCGGCAGTTCGTAGGGCTAGGAGTTCGCTTGATCAACCAAAAAGTATTTGGCGCGGTTCTCCGTTTTGATTATGGCGTCGATGTCTTTGATACTGGGGAGCGAGGAGCGGTTATTGGGGTAGGACAATATTTTTAGCGAGTAGGATGCTTTGGAATACTGGAGTCCGAAGACGGAAGCTCCAACTTTCTAACTTCGTGCCTCCCGCTTTCTACTTCCAATAATCAAAGACAGCTTTAGCAATATTAGCGATGATCCGGTCGCGCTCTTTGTCATATGCATAGGAATCGGAAACGAACACGGTGATTGCTATGTGATTTCCGTTGGGCAGCGTGATTATCCCGGCATCATTGGTAGCTCGGGTTAGTCCATTATAGGCTCTAGAAGTCCCAGTTTTGTGCGCTACTACCGTACCTTCCGGTAATAAACCTTTTATTCGCCCTAGACCAGTCCTCGAGTCTACCATATCCTGAAAAAGTAAGTCTTGACTCGCTTCCGAGAGAACTCTGTCTATAAGGAATATTTTCAGAAGTTGGGTCATCGCTTGGGGAGTAGAATAATTTTGGTACTGAATGGTATCATTGGCTACCTGAATCATTTCCGGCAGCGCAATCGCTATATCGTTATTGGGTATCCCCAAGCTACTAACGTACTGATCGGCCACTTCTGCTCCGCCAATCGTCTTAAGTAGCACATCCGAAGCTGAACCGTCGCTGCGAATGGTATAGCTAAGTAGCTCTCTAATAGTAAGCTCAACCCCCTTGGGAAATTTCTCCCGAATTGGACTATAACCTTGCTTAGGAATGTAGTCTGATGGTGACACCTGAATTACTTGATCCAAACGTAATTTTCCTTCATCTACCTGAGCGAGTACCGCCATCGCAATCGGAAACTTGTACACACTCTGCATCGGAAACCTTTTGCTGGCGTTGTAGGCAATAGTTTCCCCAGTTTCAACAAGTAGCGCGTGAACGCCGACATTACCACTGATACTTTGAGCGTACTGCTCAATTTCTTGCTCAGGACTTGTCTGACCAAAAGAGTAAAAATACGATAAAACAAAGAACAGCATAGCGACAGCTTCGCGTAAGGTATTGTTGCTTAGTTTCATTGGGTTGTAGCAAGTTTTCTAATGAAATAGTAATGAATTACCCTAAACAACGGGATTTTATACTAAATATTCCGGCTTTCGGTTAGCATTGTGTAGATTTATCGGCTAAACCAACCTAGTATGGATATTGACAACCGACCGCCTCTTTTCCGATCTTGGAATAGTTGGTATGCCCTAGTCGCTGGCGTACTTGGCGCACTGATTATTTTCTTCTACTGGTTAACCCAATCTTACGCATGAGCCTCATTGATTGGATTATTTTAGTCGGTACGTTATTGTTTATAGTAGCTTACGGCATATACCGTACCCGGGGCAAACAGGATATGGATAGCTATCTGAAAGGCGGTTATAGCTTTAAATGGTGGACGGTCGGGCTGTCGGTAATGGCTACGCAAGCGAGTGCGATCACCTTTCTTTCTACTCCGGGGGAAGCCTTTGAGTCAGGAATGGGCTTTGTGCAGTTCTACCTGGGATTGCCACTGGCAATGATTGTGTTGTCTATCACCTTCATTCCTATCTACTATCGGCTGAAAGTGTATACTGCCTACGAGTTTCTAGAGAACCGTTTTGACCTGAAGACCCGTATCCTGGCAGCTTTCCTATTTCTAGTACAACGAGGTTTGGCCGCTGGAATCACTATTTTTGCGCCATCCATCATACTTTCAGCTATTCTGGGCTGGAGTCTATCGGTTACTATTCTTGTTATTGGAGTAGTTGTTACTATCTACACCGTAAGTGGCGGGACGAAGGCCGTAAGCCAAACTCAAAAGCAGCAAATGGCTGTAATACTGGTCGGAATGATAGTCGCTGTCTTTGTCATTCTAAATCTACTACCAGAAAATGTTTCTTTCGGGGATGCTATCGATGTAGCGGGTTATATGGGCAAGCTAGACGTAATTAATCTGGAATTTGATCTTGGCGATCGCTACAATATTTGGTCGGGCATAGCTGGAGGGTTCTTCTTACAACTGGCATACTTTGGTACGGATCAATCGCAGGTGCAACGGTACCTAACCGGAAAATCTATTACCCAAAGTCGTCTAGGATTACTGATGAACGGTTTGTTGAAAGTGCCGATGCAATTTTTGATCCTGATGGTGGGGGTTCTGGTTTTTGTGTTCTACCAGTTTTATCAACCACCTTTATTTTTTATAGAAAAAGGTCAGGAAAGTGTTGCCCAGTCAGAGTACGCGGGGCAATGGGAGCAGCTCGACCAGCAGTACCAGCAAGTTTTCGAAGAGAAGCGGGAAAACATTCAAGCGTTGCTCAATCAGATTGAACAGGGCGACGAAGCTGCTGTAGACGGAACCCGGCAGAGGATAATGGCACTGGAAGAAGAAACACAGACCTTAAAAGCCCAGGCTCGAGAGGTGGTTACCCAGGCCAACCCCGATAATGAGACCAAAGATGCCGACTACGTTTTTCTTACTTTTGTGATACGCTACTTTCCGCAGGGAATGGTGGGTTTGCTACTAGCCGTAATTTTCTCCGCGGCCATGTCGTCTACTGCCTCCGAACTAAATGCGTTGGGTACCACTACCACTATCGATTTTTATCGCCGTACCATACGTCCAGATGCTTCCGATGGGCATTATTTGCGAATATCGCGTTGGTTTATATTAGGCTGGGGTATCATTGCTATTATTTTTGCCTCGCTGGCCTCACTAGCTGATAATCTAATTGAGTTTGTCAATATTGTTGGCTCACTCTTCTATGGTACTATTCTAGGCATTTTCCTCACCGCATTTTATATTCGGCACATTCGGGCCACAGCTACCTTTTGGGCAGCTCTGGTCGCCGAGGGTATAGTGCTACTGCTCTTTCTCTTCTTCCGTGATCAAATTGGGTATCTTTGGTATAATTTCATCGGATGTGGCCTGATGGTATTGACCGGGTTATTGTTTCAGACTTTATTACCTCGTTCGTCGAATCCTTAGTCAAACTTATGTCATCATTGAATTTCAAATCAGTACTATTTCGCCAGCTCTGCTTAATGGCTTCAGTCTTATCAGTACTAAGCTGTGGTAGTACCTAACAAGTAGTTATCCCCCCTCAACAAACCTTCATTGTGGCGAGTGGAGATCAGGGCGCATACAAAGTCAAGATTACTAATCAGGGAAGGGCAGCAGTACGAATTGCCGAAAAGCTGGAGCATGGCGAGTTAATCGATCAAGGTTTTTTACTGAGTGGCGATCGTAGACGGTTATCATTCCTCTTAGGTTCAGAGGCAGTATTTTCTAACACACTATCCGATACTGTTTACTTGCGGCTCCGCATATTGGGTTCATCCGAGCCACAAACCCGGATAGAAGCGGTTCAGTAAGCTTCGTCTACCTCTAATACCTCGAGTATTTCGGCTAGGTCATCAAAATCCTTGTAGCCTGGCTTAATCTCATCGCCGCCTTTCAGAGCGATTCCTTCAATGGCACTATTATCCACCAATGAGAGTACATTCTCAGATGTAATTCCAAAGCCGAGCAGTACTGCGTATTGTTCAGCTAGGTGTAGTGCGTCGCTCAAGGTGAGGTGAGGCAATTCGTGGGGGTTTTCTAGCACAAAAAATGTTACTTGCTGATGATACTGCTGCAACACATCCGCAATATCACCTAAAGAACTATAATTTGAGGCATTTAAGCTAAGAGTAATAGGCGTGTCACGTTTTTCTAATAAGGGAAGGTCAGTAACATTTCCTATTTGCAAGTGCTGCACTTTTTCGTACTTCTCTAAAGATTCTTCAATTTTCTGGGCGGTATATGTCTGGAATTCAGCCATATATTCTACTCCTGACAACCATTCACTTATTGATAAGAAGATAGTTGGCTCAACAAATTTATCGTCCTCAGTTTCAAAGCAGAATCCCAGAATATCCACGCCCATTCCGGCACAGTAGCGGGCATCACTCAGATTATTGATACTTCCTACTTTCACGGTAGTTCTAAGAGCCATAGGCGGTTAGGAAAAAATGTTTATTTTTTTTTAAGTAAAATTCAACAAAATAAAATCATATTTTGTTATTTATATGAGCAGAGCCAATTTCTTGTAGAGCGTCTAACAAAAGTGATAATTTTTTAGATGGAAAAGAAAATTGGTTCAAAAATTGAGCACATTAATTTAATTGTGGAGGTAGTATTAAGGTAAAAGGTAAGATGAAAGTAGACGCAGTAAGGAATTTAGTGGAAAATTATACGATAGATCAGTTAGTTGAGGCTGAAAAAGCATTAGTCAATGGGGAAGATCTCTCGTTTAGAGTAGTCGGAGAAGATGCTAGTGAGAAACTTACTTACTTACTGGCTGCCGTATACATCTTAGAACGACTTAAATCTGGTACCCTAGAATTTGCTGAAGCTTTCCGCCAATATACCCTTCAGGTTCGGGAGACCTTTTAGTACTACAGTCTAATTATCAACTCCAAAGTAACTGCTTCCAGCAAGTAGGTATTGGGAAGTGCTCAAACCGCCTCCCCTCTCATTTATCGAGTGAGATGTAAGTTTTCATCATTTTTTGGTTTTTCCTCACATATCAGGAAGTTTCGTAGGGTATTTGCTACCTTATGTATTAAATTATCCTGATGTTAGTACGCATATTTCTGTGGGTTTCAATAATTGGTTTGTTACTTGCTTGTGAGTCTGAAACCATCCAGCCTTCATCAACCCGATTAGGGCTTAGCTACTTCCCCGTAGAAGTAGGTAATTTTCGGGAATACGCTATTCGAGATATTTCGTATAATCTGCTAAATGAGCCTGATACCCAACGCTACTTTATTCGGGAAGTAGTGACCGGTTCCTTTCCAGGACAAGGCAATGAAGCAATATATCGACTGGAGCGATTCTCCCGGTTTTCAACTACCCAGGAATGGCAACTGGACTCTGTATGGACAGCTCGTTTAAATGCCCAGCGGGCGGTTGTGGTAGAAAATAATACTCCTTTTATTAAGCTTGTTTTTCCCTTCGTTAATGATTTGGAGTGGGATGGTAATGCTCTAAATGCAAAACCAACCGATCGCTACGAACTACAATCTACCTCGGAGACGTTATTGGAAGAAATAGAAAGCCCACTTGATACGTTATTAGACCAAAGTATTACGGTAGTGCAAAGCAATTTATCTTCTTTGGTAAACGATAGTATTTTCTCTGAAACCTACGTGGATGAAATAGGCTTATTCTATAAAAAATCTGTAGACCTAGCCTATTGTGCGGAAGAAGATTGCCTGGGTCAGTTTATTATTGATTTTGGTCGAGATTACCGTCAGACTCTTATTGCCTATGGAAAAATTGATTAACGCTGCTACACTACGCTACCCGCAGTTATTACTTAGTTGCTTATTACTACTTAGCACTTCAGGCTTAGCCCAAGTACAACAGTACGTGCTTTATTTTTCTGATAAAGATACGGCAGACTTTTTAATCACCTCACCGACTGAATACCTCTCTGACCGATCTATTGCTCGTCGTGAGAAACAAAACGTCGAGGTAGATATTTCTGATTTTCCGGTAACGCCTAGTTACCTCCAGTCGGTAACAGCTCAGGGCGGCGAAGTCGTCTATGTTTCTAAGTGGTTCAATGCGGCACTAGTAGAGGCTTCTACTGACGTAGTAGACCAGCTTGTCGCTCTGGATCATGTCCGCTACGCCGAACTGGTGAAGCCCCGTGCCCGCAATGGTCGGCGCGGAGGAAATTCCTCAGACGGTGCATCTTACGGTAAATCAAAAAAAAGTAAAAAATACCAACGCACGGAAGAACTATTGAATGTAGAGCAAAATCAGATGCTCGGTATTGATGAAATGCACCGCCAGGGTTACAACGGTGAGGGAGTATTTGTAGCGGTATTTGATGGTGGTTTTCGTGGAGTAGATGAATCTTCATTTTTTGATCATCTGTATTCAAATAACCAACTAAAACTGACTTACGATTTTGTAGGCAATAGTCCGAATGTATACCGTTACGGGCAACATGGCACTGAGGCATTGTCTTGCATTGCCGCTTATCAACCCGGTGTACTTGAGTCAGGAGGATATGCTTCTGATATTATGCTCTGCGTGACAGAAGAATCAGGTTCTGAATATCGAATTGAAGAATATAACTGGTTATTTGCCGCGGAGAAAGCCGATAGCGCAGGAGTAGATATCATCAGCACTTCACTAGGCTACACCACGTTCGATGATTCTGAAATGAATTACACCTATGATGATATGGATGGGCAGACGGCGGCGATTACTCGGGCTACCCAAATGGCAACCGACAAAGGAATGCTCTGTGTAATCAGTGCGGGAAATGAAGGAGCAGGACGTTGGCGTTACGTTTCACCCCCGGCAGACGCGCCGAACGTACTGTCAGTAGGGGCAGTGAGTGCGAGTGGTTTCAAGGTTTCATTCAGCTCTTTTGGGCCAACGGTTGACGGACGGATCAAGCCAGATGTTTCGGCACTGGGGCTACAAACCGTGGTAGTAGACGCGCAGGATAATGTGACTCGTTCAAACGGGACTTCTTTTGCGGCACCTTTGATTTCGGGTTTTACCGCTGGGGTTTGGCAAGCCTTTCCCGAAGCTACCAATCTGGAAATTATGGAAAAAGTCCGACTAGCAGGTAACCAAGCGATGACTCCTGATAATGAATTAGGCTACGGGATTCCTAATTTTTCAGTACTGATTGACCAAGCTCCTTTGTCCACGGAAGAGCCTATTGCTGCTTCGCACTACAAAGTATTTCCTAACCCTATTGAAAGCGGTGATCTATTTGTAGAATCATCTACTTTCGTTAATGAGCCACTCGAAATTTACGTGTACAATAGCACCGGACAATTAGTGGCGAACCAGTATATTCCTGTCTCAAGCGATGACTCTTTTACGGTAGACACATCATCATGGCAACGAGGAGTGTATGTGATGCACGTGCTAAGCACCACGGCTTCGGATACAGTGAAAGTGATAAAATTTTAGGTATATGAAATATATCGCCCCATCGGTGTTAGCTGCCGATTTTGGCAATTTACAGTCAGCAGTAGAGATGCTCAATCAAAGCCAGGCTGACTGGATTCACGTAGATGTGATGGACGGGGTGTTTGTACCTAATATTTCCTTTGGTATGCCGGTGATAAAAGCCATTCAGCAACACGCCCAAAAGCCACTGGATGTGCATTTAATGATTACCCAGCCTGAGCGATATTTATCTGATTTTCAAAAACTCGGAGCTGATCGAATCACAGTTCACTACGAAGCTTGTCCACATTTGCACCGAACTGTTCAACAGATAAAAGAATTAGGTTGTAAAGCAGGCGTAGCGATTAACCCTCATACTTCAGTAAATTTGCTAGAAAATATTCTGGGTGATATTGATTTGGTATTAATTATGTCGGTGAACCCGGGCTTTGGGGGGCAAAGTTTTATTGAAAATACGTATCAGAAGTTAAGCGATTTGCGACAGCTTATGCAGCGAACGTCATCTTCAGTATTAGTTGAAGTAGACGGTGGGGTGAGTGATCAGAATGCTACCCAACTCTCTCAAGCTGGGGTCAATGCCTTTGTAGCAGGAAGCTTTGTTTTCAAATCCGTTGATTCCATTGCTACAATTGCTCACCTGAAGCAGAAAGTGCAAGTATGAAGCAGTCGGCACTGCGTTACAAAATAATGGAGCTGATAGGACTACTGGGTATCTCTCTGACGGGTTTTTCTCAGCAAGCAGTGGTCAATGGTACAGTACAAGACAGTACCCAACAGTTTCTCAACGATGTAGCTATTTCAATTGGGCGGCATTCCGCTCAAGGTGGTAATCAGGGAACAGTCACGAACGATAAAGGCTTCTTTCAACTTTCCCTCCCTGAAGGAACCTACGACCTCGTTTTTTCTCATCTGGAATACACCAATATTCTCCGACAGGTTAGTTTAAATGCGCGAGATACGCTGACGCTGACTATCACCCTGAGTCCTGATATCCGCCTGCTTCAGCAAGTAGAAGTGATAGCTAATACCAACGATGAAAGCCGTTTTGTGCCCGGTTTGGTGAAACTTGATCCCAAAACCGCTCAGAACATTCCCTCTGCCTTTCAGGATTTTAACCGCATTTTAGTCACGTTACCCGGAGTGGTTAGTAATAATGAACTAAGCTCTAATTATTCAGTACGGGGGGGGAATTATGACGAAAACCTAGTATACGTTAACAACATTCCAATTTATCGTCCCTTTCTGATTCGGGCGGGGCAGCAAGAAGGGCTAAGTTTTATCAATCCTGATTTAGTAGCTGATGTTGCCTTTTCTTCGGGTGGTTGGCAGTCTAAATATGGAGATAAGCTTTCTTCCACACTGAATGTACGATATAAAAAGCCCACTGATACAGATGCCTCCTTACGAGTAGGGTTGTTAGGCGGTGCAGCCCATGTGGAAGGCAGCTTCAAAAATGGCTCTTACATTGCTGGCGTTCGTCATAAGCGCGCCCAGTATTTATTAGGTACATTAGAAACGGACGGTCAGTATCGTCCCCAATTTACCGATCTTCAGTCGTACGTGACCTATGATTTGGACGGTGATGAGAATGAGGTGAAGAGTGAATTGGGAGTACTGGTTTCCTACGCGAATAATAACTATCGGGTACAACCTGAAAGCCGAGAAACTAGCTTTGGGACACTGCAAGAAAGCTTCCGGCTATTTGTAGGCTACGCTGGGCAGGAAAACCTGACGTACCAAACCTTTCAGACTGGGTTACAGTGGACGTACCGGGTTAATGATCGGTGGAGCTCCCGTCTGATTGGCTCGTGGGTAACCACTCAGGAGCGAGAATATTTTGATTTAATTGCGGCCTATCGACTGTGTGACGTGGAAATTGGCGGAGATGGCGAAGTTGACGAATGTGCGACTATTTTAGGGTTGGGGGCAAACCTAGATCACGCTCGTAATAAACTCAGCGCCAACATCTATAATCTGGAAAACCGCATGGCGTACATTCTTAATGAAAGCAATACGCTGGAGTTTGGGGTAGGGGTTAGTCTAGAGAAATTCCAAGATCAGCTCTCAGAATATTTTATCAGCGACTCAGCTGATTTTATCACTGTAGAGCGTACTGTAAGCAATGAGTTGGCACTAGACTCACGACGCTTTTCAGGCTATGTGCAAAATACTACTGAGATTGGTAACGTGCATACCATCAATTACGGAGTGCGCTTTAACTATTGGAATGTCAATCAGCAACTGCTGATTAGCCCCCGGGTGCAGTACGCGTTTCGCCCGCCAACAAACCGAGACTTGGTGCTTCGGGCAGCAGCCGGTTTATATCAGCAACCCCCGTTCTACCGAGAATTGCGGGATCGATCTGGGAATTTGCAAACCGGAGTGAAAGCCCAGTCATCGGTACACGCTATCTTGGGAGCCGACTATCGCTTCACCATGCTAGGGCGAGAGTTTACTTTACTCACTGAGTTATATTATAAGCATCTCTACAACGTTAATCCCTACGATATTGACAATGTACGCATTCGATATTTTGCCGAAAATACGGCTCGGGCTTACGCTACTGGAATTGACATGCGCCTCAGTGGAGATTTTATTCCTGGTGCTGAATCTTGGTTTAGTTTGGGCTTACTACGAACCCGAGAAGATATAGCCGGTGATGAACAGGGGTATATTCGTCGTCCGTCTGACCAGTTGGTGAATCTGGGTGTGTTTTTTCAGGATCATCTACCAAACGATCCCACTATGCGAGTCTATCTGAGCTTACTCTACGGAACAGGCCTACCATTTGGGCCACCAAACAACGATCGTAACCGTAGTGCCTTGGATGGACCCGATTATCGGCGAGTAGACTTAGGGTTTTCCAAAGAAATTCCACTCAACCAAGGAAAAGAAAAGCAACTATTCCGTTCATTATGGATTGGACTGGAAGTACTCAATGCCTTAAAAGCCAATAATGTAATTTCTTTTACCTGGGTAGAGGATGTCAGAAACCGTCAGTTTGCGGTACCCAACCGCCTCTCGGCTCGCTTTATCAATGCCAACATCATTCTACGGTAGGCGGTAGTTTAGTTAAATCTGGAAATTTTTGTATTATTACCGCAAAAAATTTTATCTAAAATGGCTACACAACCTCCACTGCTCAGGAAACTACTGATACTATTAGGAGGGGTTAGTGCAATTGTGTTGGTGATTATCCTTTCGTTTAGGTTGTGGATACAGCCTTTAGTAGATCAAGCGGTTCAACTAGGACTCAGTCAACTCCACGAGCAAGGTTATCAAGTTAATTATCAGAAGCTAAAATTTCACCCACTTCGTCGGGAAATTGTTTTACGAGGAGCATCAGTTTCGGTTGATACGGCACAAGTAGCTGGAAATTATTTTACTGGTGAGTTGGCAGAGCTTAAGATTAAGTTAAATCAATACCCATATTGGGAAACTGATCGTTTTCTGGCTATTCAACAAATTCATCTGCAAAACCCAGTGATACGGTTGCACTCTTCGGACACTATCTATCAAACTGATGAGTCTTCCAAGCCGCTCAGTTATTATGCGCTCATTCAGCCTTTTCTGGATTCGCTGTCAATTGAAAGTATCCGCATTGAAAATGGACAGTTAAAGCAAGCATTATCACAAAAAATACGCGATACCTTAGTTGTATCAGGGATAAATATTGCATTAACCGATCTTTATCTCGACTCTTTGCGGTCGTCTACTAATCAGGGGCTGCCCACACTCGCTTCATTTAATATATCACTCGATTCAGTACGGCAGATGTCTAAAGATTCGCTGTACGCTTTTTCAGTAGGAGCAGTAGAGGTGGATGTACTAGATAAAACCATACACATACAGGATTTTCAAGTACAGCCTACATTCAATAAAGATGAGTTAATTACGCTTTTTGATCAGCAACACAATCAATTTGCAGCAAAAATTAGCTCACTGAAAGTTACAGGAATTCAACTGAACCAGTGGGTGAAGTCAACCCAGCTTCGGGCTCAGCGTATTAGTGTTGATTCGGCACATTTAGCCATTTTCAAGGATAAGCGACTGTTACAAAATCGGGCGGTTAAACCCCTCTTGCAGACTATGTTACAGTCGGTACCGTTGGCTTTTCAAGTTGATACCATTATAGTGCAGGCAAGTCAGATTGAGTATGAAGAGCGTAACGGCTTGTCAAATCGTTCGGGTAGAATTTCATTTGATCGGCTGTATGCCAGCTTGTACGGTGCTACTAACATCTTTTCTAGTCAAAATACATTTGAGGCAAATATCCGGGCTGCGTTTATGAATGCCGGAATATTTGATTTATCGTTACGGGTACCACTCAATAGTGAACAAGGGTATCATCAGATACGGGGAGAGTTAAGCCAAATGCATTTGGATAAATTAAATCCCTTTCTCGAGCCAGTTGCTTTCGCCTCAGTTAAAAGTGGCATGCTTAACAAACTAACTTTTGAGATAAACGCTGACGAACGTATATCGACGGGAAAAGCCTATTTCATTTACGATGATTTAAAAATCTCATTAGTTAATCAGGAACATCCCAAGAATCCGGCTATTAGAGAGATGTTAGGCACCTGGGTAGCCAATTGGTTTGTAGTAAAAACCGATAATCCCACCCGTAACCAACCCCTTCGGGTCGGACAGATATACTATGAACGTGATCCGGGTCGGTCAGTATTTAGTTATTGGTGCTACTCTCTACTTTCTGGGTTGAAAGCAAGCATTGGTTTATCTAAACCAGGTGAGGTTACTGCATCTACCCAAGCAATCACGAAAGAAGAGGAGCGTCCGGGGTTAATTAAAAGAATATTTAAAAAGTCTAAAAATTAGCTGTTAGGTTCCTTGTAAATCTCCAACTTTAGTAATTGTTATTATATTTTGGTACGATATTCTATCGATTACCAGCAGAAATTTAATGGTAAGTCGTAATTTTGTATTCTAATTTAAACAGGTGTTGATTTGAAGGTAAGCAGTAAAAAAATTGCTAGTGGAGTAGGTTGGGTAGCTGTATCTTCCCTAGGTAATCAAGGGTTACGTTTACTAGTAAAGCTAGTCCTAGCCCGGTTATTATTACCTGAGCATTATGGATTAATTGGGATGGCAGCGGTTTTCACGAGTTTTGTAAGAATGATCAGTGAGTTTGGAATGGGAGCCGCCCTGATTCAAAAAAAGGAAGAAGAACTTACTGAAGATCACTATGTTACCGCTTTTTGGACGAATTTAGGTGTATCATTGTTAGGTTATGCCATTACGGCATTAATTCTATCACCAGTTGCTGTCTGGTTTTATGATGAACCCATTCTAGGTAGTCTACTTCCAGTTATCGCGATTTCTATCATTCTAGATGCCCTGTACATTATTCCCAAGGCGAAGTTATCCCGTCAATTAGATTTTCGTCCGCAGGCTATTATTAGTATTATTTCGGTAGTACTAGCTGGGGGAATAGCAGTTTATTTGGCATTTAATGATTGGGGGGTGTGGTCATTAGCATTTAATAGTATTGTAGTTTCTGTAGTTTCCGGAATATTATACTTTTTTCATACTCGATGGCTCCCCTCATTTTCGTTTAGTAAATCTGCCTTTTTGAGCCTATTTAGCTTTGGGGGCTACGTACTGGTTGAGCGGATTTTCTACTTCTTAACCAATAACATTGACTACCTACTGATCGGTAAGCTCATTGGAAGCAAAGCATTGGGAGTGTATACATTAGCCTTTATTCTGACCGATGCATTTCGGACAAAGGTGATGAACATCTTCAACAAAGTGCTTTTTCCCGCTTATTCCAGTATGCAAGGTGATACGGCGGTACTCAAGAAGTACTATTTGGGAGTAGTGCATCTTAATGCTAATATTCTCATTCCGATAATGGTGGTATTCATCGCTCTGGCTAGACCTATCATTTTGATAGGATTTGGAGAAGAGTGGTTGGGCACAGTAGTGCCTCTCCGAATTTTGTCACTTTCGGTCATCATTCATGCAATCAGTGGCACGGTATCTACGGTGATAAAAAGTACTGGGCGAGCCGATCTTATTGTGAAGATTAATTCACTATTAACGCTTCTGGTTACTGTTCCAGCTATTGCTGTAGGCTCTATCTGGTTTGGTATTGCTGGAGCAGCCTGGGGAGTATTTACCTATAAAACTATTGGTCTTCTGGTTTATCAGCGTTATATTAACCAGATAATTGGTGTGCCCTTTGTGCGCCTTTTAGAAAAAATATACAAGCCTACGCTAGCAAGTGCTTTGGCGGGGATAGTCGCTTATCTGTGGAGTGAATCCACATCGCTAGATACCATGATAGTTTTGGTATCAGGTGGACTTTTTATCGTAATATTCTACGGGGTCTACCTAAATATTTTTGAAAAAGAATTGATTACTAAACTACGAGCGATTGTCAAGCGTAAGAAACGATGATAGAGACGTATGACTTAACCATTGCAATTGTTAATTACAATACGAGAGAACTCCTAAAATCTTGCCTGACCAGTATCTTTGCCCAAACTAAAGATATTAATTTTCAGGTAATTGTAGTTGATAATGCATCTAAAGACTCTTCAGTGGAAATGCTGAACGAGTATTTCCCAACAGTAAAGGTAATTCAAAACCAGAAGAATGTTGGTTTCCCTTCAGCAGTAAATCAGGCATTGGCTCTCTCAGATGCCCGCTACTTTCTACTCTTTAATTCGGATGCTAAGCCATTAAATAACGCTTTCAAAAGCATAATTGATTATATGGATCAGCATGAACAGGTTGGTATTTGTGGCCCACAACTGTACTATCCTGACGGTAGCCCCCAAAAATCTCACTATCGCTTTCGGTTCCCCCGGGGTAGGGCACGGTGGGAGGTTATCCCTCGGATAAAAGAACTAAAAGCGCTGCTGAGAGGCGATACTGACTATGAGTATCACTATAACCGTAGGCCGGTAGTCATACCTGATCAGCCTCGTAAAATCCAGTGGCCTCGCGGGGTATGCTTCATGATTCGGGGTAAGTGTGTTGAGGATGTAGGGTATATGGATCAGAATATCTTCATTTACTCTGATGAAGTAGATTATGCCTGGCGTGCGCGTTTGAAAGGTTGGGAGCGCCATTTAGTTCCTTGTGCAAAAGTCTCTCATGAAGAGGGAGCCAGTACAAAGAAAAATGCAAGTATGATGAATATTATTCACGTGCAAAGTGATTACTACTATTTCTACAAGCATTTTGGTTTAAGAGGCTGGCTTGCGTTACGTCTGGGTTATTTGGCTGGAAGTTTTGCTGCTTTGCTGTTAGGTATAGCGTCCATCTGCTACAAACACCTTCGAGAAAAGAAAGTCCCCAAACAGCATTTTGCTGATTTTCGCGATCTTTTGATGCTGTCCACTCTTACTAGCAAAGTACTGCCTCCTGACGCAAGGTAGACAGTTGCGCCCAACTATAGCATTCTACAATACCAAAGGTTTTTAAACCCAGGGTGCTTATAAGGTGCTTGTATTTAGATAATGTATACCCTTTTTGGCAGTGCTCCGAAAGTTACAAATGCTAGACTATTTAGCTTCCCAATAAGTTAGTATCTTGCCGACTAGTTTAGTTGATAATTCAGTGATTTTTTCCTCAATTTATGCCCATCGATTTTACTCAGGTGCCCTCTGCCTGTTTTGTCTTAGAAGAAGCTAAGCTCCGACGTAACCTGGAAATTATGCAGTATGTGCAACAGCAATCAGGTGCCAAGATAATCTTAGCGCTGAAAGGGTTCGCTATGTTCTCTGTATTTCCGTTAGTGCGACAGTATTTACACGGAACTACTGCTTCCTCACTAAACGAAGCCCGCTTGGGTTATGAAGAATTTGGCGATGAAGTACATGCTTATTGTCCAGCGTATTTTTCCGATGAGTTTGATGAGATGATGAGATACTGCAATCATCTCACTTTCAACTCACTAAATCAGTGGGATAAGTTCAAAACGCAGGTGCTACACCACTCCAAAAAAATCTCGTGTGGATTGAGAGTTAACCCTGAATACGCTGAAGTAGACACAGATCTTTACAACCCTTGTGCGGTAGGTACCCGGCTCGGGATCAGTATCGATCATTTGGGTAACCAACTACCCGAGGGTATAGAAGGCGTGCATTTCCATACGCTTTGCGAGAGCGACTCTCATACACTGGAACGTACCTTGCGAGTGATTGAGGGTCGGTTTGGACACTTATTGCGACAGGCTAAGTGGATGAACTGGGGTGGTGGACATTTGATGACTCGAGAAGGCTACGATCTCGGTCATCTTATTAGTTTGGTAAAGGAGTTTCAGGAAAAATATCAGGTAGAAATTATTATGGAGCCCGGTTCGGCAGTGGCTTGGGAGACGGGTTACCTTACCTCCACAGTAGAGGATATTTTTGATAGTAAAGGAATAAATGCGGTGGTATTAGATATCAGTATCTCAACACATATGCCCGACTGTATTGAGATGCCCTATAAGCCTAAAGTGTTGGGAGCCACCGATACTGTATCTGGTCAGTTGGCCTATCGTTTAGGCGGCTTAAGTTGTTTAGCAGGGGATTATGTGGGAGATTATAGTTTTGAGCAACCCCTAGAGATTGGCGATAAAATTGTTTTTAATGACATGATGCACTACACGATGGTAAAAACCACTTTTTTTAATGGTGTACGTCATCCTTCTATCGGAATATGGCGTGAAGATGACCATTTTGAGTTAGTAACTCAGCTGGGTTATCAAGCCTTTAAAGACAAATTGTCCTAATCATTAGTTTCTGGCTTCCTTTGAGAAGAATCGCGGATTACCAGACTGGTACTGAAAATTTTTTTCTGAAACGAAATTTCAGTGGTATTACCAGATTCAATTTGTGCAATGAGCAGTTCGGCAGCAGTTTTACCCATAGTAAACGAAGGCTGAGAAACTGTAGTGAGTGCTGGGTCAAGATACGAAGTTAATGATTGGTCATCGAAGCCTGCAATGGCAATATCTTCGGGAATAGCAAGCTTACGTTGTTTAGCTACGTACATGACTTCCAGAGCAGTGGGATCGTTAACGGCAAAAATAGCATCTGGTGGTTTGGGTAAATCAAGAAGTTTTTCGGTGCACCACCGCATATGCTCTTTATCCAATGTGCAAATACAAATATATTGCTTCTTAATGGGTTGGGCAGCGTCTTTAAGAGCCTTTAAATACCCTCTCTTTCTATTCTTACTAATAGAAAGTTGTTTAGGGCCAGCAATGTGAGCTATTCTCTGGTATCCACATTGGATCAGATGGGTCACCGCTTCATAAGCTCCTTGATAGTCATTAGACACAACTTTATGGGAGTCAATTTTATCTACTATCCGGTCGAATTGCACTAGAGGAGTGGTTCGGCTAATTTCTCTAAGATGCCGATAGCGGTCAGTAGTGGTGGCCGGGCAGATAATAAGGCCGTCAATACGATGAGTATTCAGCATATCGACCAGACTCATTTCTTTCTGATACGACTCATCGGATTGGCAAATAATGACGTAGTATCCACGTTCCACCGCTACATATTCAATACCGCTAATAGCCGAGCTGTAGAATGGCTGGGTAATGTCTGGCATCAGTACTCCTAATGTGTTCGTTCGGTTTTTAACTAGACCAATGGCTAGTGCATTGGGCTGATAGTTGAGTTTTTTGGCTGCCTTCAGCACTGCTTGTCGGGTTTTATAGCTAACCTCGTGATGATTGTTTAGAGCCCGGGAGACAGTAGAGGCAGAGATATTCAGGAAACGGGCAATATCTTTAATGGTGGTAGACTCACTTTTCACGAACGTTGGCTATGTTTGGTGATAATGAAATATTTACCCAAGAAATTAATTAGTAGGGAAGTTAATCATAAGTAAACATATCGCAATAAATAGAGTCGGTAATTCAAAGTATTGCAAAAATTACAGTACCGGATACGTTTCCGGTAAAAATTTGCATTAGTAACATTAAATTATTATTGCAGTTTCAGAATTTTTTAAGAATATTATTGCTTAATACGACCTCCTAAGACTTTTTTAAAGTGTGATTTCTACCGAGTTGGTAAGATAAATCACTATCCGTTTACTCTTTGTTGCAACCAATTTTTATACCTATGTATAAGTATATCTACCGATGTTTTATTGTCGCTTTTGCTTTTCTGGTGTCGGCTGGTGTTTACGCCCAGAACACGGTTTCCGGAAAAGTAACTTCTGTTGAGGCTGGCGATGGCCTGCCAGGTGTGAACGTGCTCCTAAAAGGCACGAATCAGGGAACCGTTACTGACATTGAGGGTAACTACTCTATCAGTGTTGAAAGTGACGGTATTTTAGTTTTCAGTTCTATCGGCTACATTACTCAGGAGATTCCAGTGAATAGCCGTAGTGCGATTAATCTTCAGCTTGAAGCTGATGTGCGAAACTTGTCAGAAGTGGTAGTAGTAGGGTATGGTACGCAAAACAAGCGAGACGTAACCGGAGCTATTTCTACGGTGAAGGCTGAAGAGTTAAGTAATTTTAAAGCAGCTCCCTCACTCGATCAAGCCCTCCAGGGACAGGCTACTGGAGTACAAGTATCTTCTACTTCCGGGGTTCCTGGTGCTCCAACTCGGGTGCTAATCCGAGGAACCAATTCAATCTCATCGGGTACTGAGCCGTTGTGGATTATTGACGGAATGATCTTAAGCGGACAAGGTGGAGGCGAACAGGGTGGCCTTGGTCGTAACAGTGCTACTGTTGGGCAAAACCCACTGGCGTCCATCAATCCTAATGACATTGAATCAGTTGAAGTACTAAAGGATGCTTCCGCTACGGCCATTTATGGTTCGCGGGGTGCGAATGGGGTAATCATTGTCACTACCAAATCCGGTAAAGGTGGAAAAGGTACTACCGATTTGAGTGTAAATTATGGTATTACTAATCCAGTACGCGGACCCGAAGAGATCGGTTTTGTAGATGGGTCAACTTGGTTGAGCTTAGTAGATGAGGCTCGCGCTAACCGAGGCTTACCCGAGTTTGATCCTAATGCTTTGCTTAACGATGCTAGAGACCCTACCGCTGTGCTGGATCGTAGCCAGATCGCGAATACTAACTGGTTTGATGAAGCCCTTCGGCAGGGTAGCTTTATGGATATAAACCTATCAACCTCAAATGCAACCGAAAAGACGAACTATTATCTTTCGGGCAACTATCGGGAAGATAGAAGTATATTAGAGGGTGGACGCTTACGGCGCTATTCTACCCGTGCCAATGTGGACTTCTATCCGGCAAAAAATTTCTCGGTAGGTTCTCGTATTGCTTTGAGCTACACCGAAAATCAGCGAGCTCCTAATGGAGGCGGGCCGGGTGGAAACTCAAATATCGCTCGGGGTGGCTATAATATGGCTAATTCAGGTGCTTTACCTATTTTCCCTGTCTTTCATCCTACTATCCGTGATCCCGAAGGAAATCCTATTCTCTTTGATCCCCTTTCTGGAAGAAACTTGCGAGCTACTATTAACCGGGATAACTACATTAATGATCTGGAGACCTACCGAGCCATTGGTGGTTTAAATCTAGACTATAAAATTCCGTTTGTGGAGGGCCTATCGGTACGCTCAGAACTATCGTTTGACTTCCAGCACGCCAGCAGCATTGAGTGGGGAAATACTGTGATCCGTGAAGGGAGTAAATAT
Source organism: uncultured Flammeovirgaceae bacterium (assembly GCA_937883755.1). GTDB lineage: Bacteria > Bacteroidota > Bacteroidia > Cytophagales > Cyclobacteriaceae > Tunicatimonas. The sequence goes on from CAKZYA010000050.1 coordinate 57,278, forward strand.
GCTTTTGATAACGGAACAACATTTAGGCGGTTAAACTACAACCTGTACGGAACCTGGAATCGCGATTTTGGCAATATTCATAATATCAACTTGGTAGCTGGGGCTGAATCTACCGAGCAGCAAACTCGACGTCGTAATACCGAAGCGCAGGAGCTATTTGGCGAAGCCCAAGATTTAGGTTCACCCGGTGACGTGCAACGGGTTTCTAATGGACTGGGTGGTGAGCAGTATTTTAGGGGCTTCTTTGGTCGCTTCAATTACAAATTGATGGATCGCTATATACTAGGCTTTAGTTTCCGACGAGATGCGTCGTCTATATTTCTTCCCGGAAATCGCTGGAACAACTTTTTAGCGGCCTCGACCGGGTGGATCATTTCCGACGAAAGTTTTATGGAGAATATAACTCCCATAGAGTTTCTGAAACTCCGAGGTAGTTTTGGGCAAACCGGAAACTCAGCGATTAACCCATTAGGTACTGAAACTGGTTACACTGGCTGGGGGCGTTACGGCGACGTGGGAGCCGGTGATTTATTGAGTCGGATCGGAAATCCGGATTTACTGTGGGAAACCACGAATGCTTACGATGTAGGGCTTGATTTCGAGTTATACGGAAATCGAATCAGCGGTTCGGTAGGCTATTACCTGCAAGATGCTACCGATCTGTTGTTATCCGTACAAGTACCTCAGTCCTCCGGTATTTGGAGTGGTAATCCAACTATTGTAGATAATATTGGTGATCTACGTAACCAAGGATGGGAGTTTACTTTGAATACTATCAATATTGATCGGGGTGGCTTTCAATGGTCTAGTAGTTTCAACTTGACTACCAACCAGAATGAAGTGTTGAAGCTAACCGGAGGTGAAGACGAAGAAATTTATAATGTTCGTAGCAATGGTTTAGTAACTACTGTCGGTGAGTCGATAGGCTACTTTAGGTTAGCCGAATATGCCGGAATTGATCCAGTGGGTGGATATGAGTTAATCTACGAAATGGATTTAGAACAGTTTCGGGAAACCGGAGAAAGGGTTCGTACCGGTAATGTGATTCCAGCAACTCGGGCTAATCTCCGCGATCATCTCTTCGATCAAACGGATAAAACTGGGTTGCCTACTTTCTTTGGTGGCCTGACGAACAACTTTCGCTACAAAGGTTTGGAGCTGTCGGCAGTACTGGTGTTCTCCGGAGGAAACTATATCTACGACAATGCTGAACGGCAACGATCCTACATTGGAAACGGAAATAGTATTCTGAGACAAGATATTGTAGGGAATACCTGGACAGAGGGAAACCCCAATGCTGAGTGGCCCCAACTAACTTGGAACCATCGCTACGATGTTATTAATGAAGATGGCACTATTTCTGAAAATGAGCGCTTTGACAACCAACGCAATGGACAGGTGCATGATAAGTTCTTGAAACGAGGCGATTTTGTACGAATGCGAACGTTGCAGTTGGCTTATAACCTTCCGGCTAGCCTAATGGAGCGATTGAATATGAGTGGTATCCGAGTGTATGTATCGGCTAACAACTTGTTCACGATCACTGAGTTTGATGGTTACGATCCCGAAGTAGTAAACCTTGGAGGTAACCGGAACTTAGGGCAGGGTTGGGTAGGCACTACCTTACCACAGGTGCGAAGCTGGAACGTTGGTGCTACATTTTCATTCTAATTATTAGTAGTTATGAATTATACAAAATATATAAGTTTATCATTTACGGTTTTTGTCCTGCTGATTTTCTCCTCAGCTTGCGATAATGAAGAGTTTTTTGAGTTGGAGCGTCCGGTAGAAGACCCCTGGCTAACTTTAGCCGACTTTGAAAAAGCGCCAATTGGTGCTTATTACGCACTATCAGGTAATGGTGGTAATCGAACAATATTTGCCCACGGTCGTATGGCGGGAGAATTATTTGCCGACGGAGTAAATATTGCCCCACCCGCGTCCGGTTTTGAGCCTAACGGTGATGTGGAAGATATGTACGCTCGAGTTACCGATGTTCCGATAGGTATCTTTGACAATGGCGTGTTTAACAGTGGTTATTTCGCGGTAGGTTTAGCCAACGGTGGTCTCGACTTTATAGAAGAAAACGACGGTAGACCTTTGGCTAGTGAAGGGCGGCAAGATGAAGTAGACCGGATTGCCGGTGAACTACACTTTGTGCGAGCCTACGCCTACTACTGGTTAACTCGTATTTATATGCCCCCGTACCCGAGTGATGAAAAGCGCATCCCGTTTCGTATTGAACAAGCTGATAATTTTGATGAAGCAATTACTTCCGAGTTAGCTTCTACTAACGATCTGTACGGGGTAATTGTGGAAGACTTACGAGCGGCTAAAGACTTACTTCCCGAGCGTTACGAAGAAGGAGTACATAACCCTTCTTATGCCGACGGACGAGCCAATAAGTTTGCTGCTGCCGCTCTACTAGCCAAGGTGCTCTTTCATATGGGACCCGAGATGCACGACGAAGCACTTGCCGAGCTGAACTTTGTAATTGACCAAAACGGCGGTGACTATACGTTGGATGAAGACCCCATTGAAGCCTTCAACAAAACGGGTATTGAGCGGGGTAGTGAAGTAATCTGGTACTACGCTCTTTGGGCAGGAGATGGCTTAGGAGGTTCTAGTAATTGGAAGCATCCTAATCGCTTCCAGAATTATAATGCTAGTAACCGTCAGGCAAGTGGGCCAGAAACTAACCAAAATCGGCATATAATTGCAAGTAGTAGTTTTCTACAGCAAGTAGGCTGGGAAGACGCTAGTGGTGAACTAACCACCGAAGCTACGCAAGATAAGCGATTTAACCAGTTGTTCTTACGCTTGCTTCCCTCGGTGCAAACCGATACCATTGCGGACAATATTTACCCTGAACCCAACGGTAACTTTGCCACCACCGACGCTTACGTGTGGAATAATCGCTACTACCGAGCAGGTGACCGAGTGACTAACTTACCCATTCTTCGGTTAGCCGATATGTACTTGTTGCGAGCCATTATTCGGGCTCAAAGTGGCGATGCCGCGGGAGCCACAGCTGATTTAAACGCTGTACGCAACCGCGCGGGCATTGGCGATTACACAGGTAGTGACCTGGAGAATGCTATTCACCTCGAGCGATTTAAAGAGATGGCTTTCGAGGGAGATCGTCTGTTCTATTTGCAGGGGTTACGAATGGATATTCCGGCGGGCGACCGGGGTGGTTCAGTAGTACCTTGGGATAGTCCATTCTATTCCGAAATTCCGGATTACGAGACTGATATTAACCAAGCTTTTAATTAGTATTTTTCTGATTTGTAAAAAGGGGAGGGGCAGACGGCTTCTTCCCTTTTTTTGTACTACGATCTTTTGTAGTTTAACCGAAGAAAGGAGCAGTTATGCCTACCCAACGCCTATGCCAGTGGCTAGCCCTAATTTTACTTTTTGCTTGCGAATCTCAACCAACCGAAAATAAAGAAGTCTCAACGACTCCGGTTACTAAATCTGTCGTAAAAGAATCTCCCAAATTTAAAAAGCTAACATCAGAGCAAACCGGAATCTATTTCATCAATGAAGTAGCCGAAAATCGTTTTCGTAACATTCTACTCTATCAGTACTTTTACAACGGTGGGGGAGTAGCTGCAGGAGATATTGATAATGACGGAAAAACCGATCTGTTCTTCACAGGAAATATGGTCTCTAACAAACTCTACCGAAACCTAGGAGGTTTTCAGTTTGAAGATGTTTCTATTTCTGCTGGCATCTTGCCATCAGGTAGCAATAGCTGGTGTACCGGAGTAGTGATGGTTGATGTGAATGCCGACGGATGGCTGGATATTTACGTAAGTCGTTCGGGTAACTTTACGCCCGAGAATCGACAAAACCTACTCTATATCAATCAGAGAAACGGTACATTCCAGGAAAAAGCTAAAGAATACGGTCTCAATGATCCAGGATACTCAATTCAGGCGGCCTTTTTCGACTATGACCGCGACGGCGATCTGGACATATTTCTGGTGAACCACGGTATGGAAACTTACACCGGACGGGTTCTATCCAAGTCGGATCAGCGTGATCCTTACGTGGGCGATAAACTCTATCGGAATGATGGTGGCAAATTTACTGACATTAGTAATCAAGCCGGGATTATTGGAACCCAACATAGTTACGGATTAGGCCTCACCGTAGGAGATGTTAACCAGGATGGTTGGGATGACATTTACGTGGCCAACGACTTTTACGAACACGATTATTTGTATTTGAATAATCAGGATGGGACGTTTACCGAATCCATTCATCAGGCTACTGGGCAAATTTCTTTTTTTGGGATGGGAGTAGATATGGCTGATTTCAATAATGACCTCTGGCCCGATATTGCTGTGGTAGATATGGCAGCACCTGACCAGTACCGACAGAAGGCGAACCTAGCGGGTATCAGCGAGGCTAAGTTTTGGGATTTCGTGGACAAGGGATACCACTTTCAGTATATGTACAATAGCCTGCAACTGAACGTTCCGCTTCCAGCGAGTACCAATTCAAAACCGGTAGCTTTTAGCAATATAGCCCGTCTGGCGGGAGTAGATGAGACTGATTGGAGCTGGGCACCGCTATTTGCCGATATGGATAACGACGGTTGGCAAGATTTATTCATCACCAACGGATTACGAAAAGATGTACTCAACAATGATTTTGTAGCAGGTATTAACCAAGAGTTAGAAGCGATGAACGCTCGATTCGTAGATTTGAATGAGCCGGCAGCTCAGTTGCTACTGAGTCAGATGCCTTCTCAGAAAATTGCCAACTACCTTTATCACAATCAAGGTGACCTTGCTTTTAAAAGTGTTAGTGAATCTTGGGGCTTGGGCGAAGCAACTTTCTCAAATGGAGCAGCTTACGCGGATTTAAATAATGATGGCTATCTGGATTTGATTGTCAATAATCTGGATGATTTTGCTACTATTTACCGCAATCAACCTCCATCAAATCGTAGTCATTATTTACGAATAAAACTTAGAGGAGCTTCCAGCAATCCATTCGGGATTGGAGCAAAAGTGATAATTCATCAAGCGAGCACTTCTCAAATGCGGCAGTTGCAACCTACCCGGGGCTACCAATCTTCGGTAGAACCTATTCTTCATTTCGGGTTAGGCGATAAACCAGTCGATAGCTTGCAAATTATCTGGCCCGATGGGCTAATTCAAACTCTGGTTCAAGTTGAAGCAAATCAGACCCTCACACTTTCATACCAAGATGCTACATCAGTTCCGATTGCTTCTAAAGCAACGAGCATCCCACTTTTTGAAGAAATCACTGAGCAGGTGAATCTACCATTTCACCATAAAGAATCGGATTTTGACGATTTTGATCGGGAATTTCTGCTGCCTCATAAACTATCTGATTTTGGGCCAGCTCTGGTGGTGGCGGATGTAAACGGTGATGGGTTAGATGATTTTTTTGTTGGCGGAGCCAGTGGACAATCGGGTGCGTTATTCCTCCAATCTGCTTCCGGTAGTTTTACCCAGAAAAGAAATCAACCCTGGCGACAACATAACGCTAGTGAAGCTGCTGACGCTATATTTTTCGATGCGGACAACGATCAGGATATGGATCTGCTAGTAGTTAATGGAAGCAATGAATATGCAGCAAGTGACGAGAGCTTGCAAGATCATTTGTACCTCAACGATGGAAGTGGAAACTTTCGTTGGGCGGAACAAGCCCTTCCTCCAATGCGCTCGTTCGGAACTTGTGCTACAGCCGGAGATTTTGATGGTGATGGTGATCAAGATGTCTTTGTGGGTGGATACGTAATTCCGGGAAAGTATCCGGCCGCTGACCGAAGCTACCTACTGGAAAATAGTCAAGGTACATTCCGGGATGTAACTGATACCTGGCTGCCGGATTTAAAGCAAAATGAATTAGTCACGGATGCTCAGTGGATAAAAGTAGAAACGAGCGAATTACCTGCATTAGCAGTAGTTGGAGCGTGGATGACTCCTACGTTATTCGTAAATGATGGAAGCAGTTTGCGACCTACGGATCATCCTGATAGCAAGGCTTCCGGTTGGTGGTTCAGTATTACCACAGCTGACTGGAATCAGGACGGAGCCGACGATCTAGTCTTAGGAAACATTGGTTTGAACTATCGCTATTCGGCATCTCCTCAATCTCCCTTTGAACTGTACGCCGATGATTTTGACGCTAATGGCTCTACTGATCTGCTCTTCGGTTACTACCAGAATGGTAAGCTATACAGTGTTGAGGAGCGGGATCGGATGTATCAACAACTGCCTGCTGTAAAAAAGAAATTCACCGACTATGATTCTTATGCCCAAGCTGCCTTGACGGAGATTGTTGGACAAAATGTGTTGCAAGAGGCTAAACACTTTTCCGCTCAGACGTTCAGCTCATCATTGGCGAGTATTCAAGGCGGTAAGGTTGCCGAAATTAGGCCACTGCCTAACGAAGCTCAACTCTCCGCGGTGCGCGATATTATAGTAGCAGACGTAAACCAGGACGGGCATCTAGACATTATTCTGGCAGGAAACCTCCATAATGTAGAAACTCGAACGCCCCGATTAGATGCTGGTAATGGGTTGGTAATGCTGGGTAATGGTCAGGGTAATTTTGATCCACTACCAACCGCTGAAAGTGGCTTGTACGTTCCAGGGGATGTTCGAAAGTTAGCCTGGCTACGCTCTTCTTCGGGGCATATCTTGTTAGTAACCAATAACAATGGGCCATTACAGTTATTCCGTTTGGCGGTTACTCAGTAGAGGCGAAGGCAGATTTAATGGCTGTTCGCCTACTCGGATGGTGCCATTTTCAATCCTAACCTCGGGGTGAGTCTCGTTAGCTGGCTGCAAAGTCATCACGACTGTAATATTTAAGTCGCAAAACACATCAACGTATCGGCTGAATGGGTAACCTTGTCCTTGGTAGACAATCCCAAAATTGTGCTGTTTGGTTTTGCCACCGTAAGGAACTTTACCAGTATCCAGTTTTATCGATTTGTCTTTATTTAAAACTGTGAATTTAAGACTGGAACCGTTAGGTGCGGTGAGTGTGAAGCCATCTTCGGCTTCTGTAAACTTATTGAACTCTGGGGTATTGATGCGCCAACGACGACCATTAGTCGAAGAATCCTGAACAACAAAGACACCCTTAGTCAACGGGTGATCAAAATCTACGTAGAACCGGCGACGATGTTCGCGAGTACCTACAGCACTACCTGAGCCAACCACGTACCCACCGGTACCATCGTTGAAAAAACCGTATTCGTGTAGTTTGCCTAAGCCTTTATCATCTTTCTCGGCTGTTTCTTCTACACTAGGAAATAGATTTGACTGCCCAGCAGTAAGTCCCGTCCGACCAGCGCCAATAACCCAGGGAGCCCCCAAACCTACCAAGCGAATAGTGTTAGTATCGGGTCCTTGGTGACCTCTTACTCGGTTCGCTTTGGCGTGGTAGGTAGCCACAATATCGTTTTCGTCTTCAAAGTGGTTTCGGGCAACGAATACTCCGGTCTCTTTACTTACGAAGGTTCGCCAATTCAGCGTAGCGGGATTTTCTGCCATTACCTCTTCGGGATAGTATAAAATGCTGTAGGCCAGTTGCCCATCTTCAGCCTGATAGCTGTTGGGCTCAATCAAGTAATCGTGCATCCACTTCAAAGCAGGAAGTTGCTCCGCCGGAAACAGTGAAAAGCCCATTGCTAATACACCTCCGGTGCTAAACATCATATCGTCATCCGACAAGTCAGCCGTATAGCCACGGTTGTGTTGATTTTCTATAGAAACCACTGAAGTCATCAAGGCTTGTAGCGAATGCTCAATGTTAGGTACGTAGTCCAGCACCGAAAAACTGCTTAGTTGATTCTGTAGCGTGATTAGTGCCGGGCCTACGAATGTCCAATTATAAATGTGGTACGACATACTTTCCACATTCCAGCCGCTCGGATAAATATTGGTTTGGATATGATCTTGAAGCCGTTTGCTAGCGTCCCATTGTATAGGCAGTGCCGGAGATCGTTTGTAATTAGTAGTATCAGTCCAGTCCCAAATGTAAGAGGCAAGGACAATACTTCCGTAGCGAACTCCCATCCAGTTGCTTTCAATACTGTAGTTGGCCGCGTAACCCATCGTGGCATGAACGGAATAGAACACTTCAAAAAGAGCATCATTTGCCTGTTTGCGTTGCTCTCTCGACCAGGCGGGATAGCAGAAATCATAAGCGTAAGCTAGCTTTTGCAGTAACCTCGCCCGGGTGAGTCCTTTCGCGAGCGGGTTTGTCAGGTAAACAGTATCAGCCAGTATCTTTTCGGTAGCTTGCCAGGCTAAATCGGCCCAGTACTCCTCTTCAGTAAGCAGATACAGGTAAGCCCAGACTCCAAGGCGGTCGCTTTCCTCATAAGGATCGTAGCTGCGGTCATCCTTACTTTCCATTTGGTGTTGCTCACCAGTGCGGGTTAAAGTAGTTAGCATGGTACGGTAAGGTTCGGTATCAAGTCTCTCTCGTACGCTTTTTATCTCCTCTGGCGTAACAATACCCCGAGGGTGCTCAAATTGGGCAGATATAGATAGTGGGTTAGCCAGCAGCAGAATAAACCCTAAGAGAAGCTTTTCGGGAGTAAAAGTTGAAAAGTGCAGCCCGAACGATAAAAAATAAACCATGCCAGAAGTTGGCAATATTCCACCGGAAAATCAACCCGAATAGCGGGAAGAAAGACTGCGTTGAGGAGTGAATGATTTGGATACCATACCTACTACCTTCCACAGTGATAATATACTTTCTCGTGTGATCTCGTAGGGCTGATACAGATCATTATCAGAGTAAAGCGTAAGCAAAGAAGCATCAGCGTGTTTGAGCACTCGCTTAACTACCCGCCCATCGGTAGTAACGATCAAATGGGGTTCGCCCCACTGGAGCAGATAGTGGTCTTTCACCTCTTTAATGATAATGTAAGCTCCCGGAATCAGGGTAGGGTACATGCTATCGCCTTCGACGCTAATCATATAAAGCTCTTTTTCGGAAAAGGTAGGAATGCTGAATGAAATACCTTCGGGAGGAGTGCGCTGATCTACGAAATGATCCAGAAAGCCCGCCTGAGCGTGTACGGGTACATAAGTAATGTTAGAATCAGCATTACTGCTAGACTGAGAGTCTTGGCTCGACTCACCGTAGCTAAGTAACTGTTGAGGCGATAACTGAAATATCTCAGCTAACTCGTACAGCCGAGGTAAGGTAATCTGAATGATGCCTCGCTCAATTTTACTGTAGGTCGTCGTTCTAATATCCAGTGCGGTAGCCACCGCTTCTTGGCTAAGGTTGCACTTTTTGCGGATACGGCGTAGTGGAAGTAAGGGTTCCTCACTCATCAATAAAAAGATTAATATTTCTTAAAAATACTAAAAAATATAATCAAAAGTACTAAATTGTCGTATTAATAACAATATGTACCTAAAATCAGTTTTCTATCCACTACTTAGTTTTTACCAATATTTCTTTCAGTCATGAGCTATAAATCCGCAAAACCACAAACCAAACAAGAATTAGCCCACGCTTACGGGGTAACTATCCGTACACTAACTAACTGGATAGCACCGCATGAGGAGAGAATTGGGGTGCGTCATGGGCATACTTATACGCCTAAACAGGTGAAAATCATCTACGAGCTGTTAGGTGAGCCTATAAACACAAATGAAGAAGATTAATAATATGTCTTATTAAGAAATTTTTGTCTTAATAATGCATATTTAGGAAAATGTGAAAGTTGAGAAAGGTATGTTTGGCTTATGGAAAACACAGAATTATTACTTGCCGCTAACGCTTTGCTAGTCAGTTTACTCGGAATTGGAGTTAGTCTTCTCAGCTTCTTTCTCAAAGATGTGTACCGCGATCATAAAAAACTACAGCATCAAGTACATGATTTACGGAGAGAAGTTGAGAGCCATCGCCGATTGCGTCAGGAACAGATTAAGATGATACAGAAACATGCAGAGCGTAATCGGGAGCAATTAGAAATGCTGAAGTTTCGTTGGCCGTTATCTCAGTAGGGATGATAGTGCCTTTAGAATCAACAGTAGGCCAGTAGAAATATAAAATCAGCAGTACCAATAGCTAGCTCATTCTTAGCTTACATTACTAACATTTGATGCTTGAATTCAGTTAGTTTATTGATTTACTGAGGCCTCCAGCTCTTCAATACGTGCCTGCTTCTGCTCAATAATGGTCTCGTATTCTTCCGTTTTGCGCTGCATTTCTTCCTGGGTAGCTTGCAGCTCTTCCATATTTTGCCGCATTTCTTCCTCCTGAGCCCGAAGTTCTTCAGTAGATTGTTGCGATTGTTCCAAAAGCTGCTTGGTTTTTGAACTCACATCCAAAGTAGCAATTGAGGACGCAATAATCTCACCTACACTTTCCAGGAAATCTACTTGATAGGGCGGCCAAGTTGTAAAGGAGGCTAATTCCAAAACACCCATCACCTGCTCATTGAAGATTAAAGGGATTAACAATAAGTTAGCAGGAGTAGCTTCACCTAGGCCAGAAGTAATGATCACGTACTGATCGGGAATATTGGTCAATAAGGTAGTTTTCTTTTCTAGGTATGTTTGCCCTACTAGTCCTTGCCCTATTTTTACAGTCTTTTCCATATGCCTTTTCTTATCGTAAGCGTAAGCAGCTGCTAAAGTCAAGCACTGATTATTTGAGATTTCTTCTTGAAGAAAGAAAAGTGAACCTTGATTAGAGCTAGTATACTTCACTAAGTAAGATAACAGTTGATCGGCCATGAGTTGAGGGTCACTCTGATGCGTTCGGGTAATCTCAGCCACCTTGGAAGTACCCTCGGTTATCCATAATTGTTGCTGATCCTTCTGCTTCACAACTTTCATCTGTTCTCGCATATTCGCCAGGGCTGTGGCCAGGTTATCTGCATTCTCCGCTTGGTCATCGCTTTTCGCATTATCCCAAGTTACAGAATAGTCTCCTTGCCCTACCCGGTTAATAAACCTGGATGCGGTTTGCAAGTCACTAATAATATACTCAATGGAATCTTGTTCGCTTTGTTGATCGTTATCCGATTGATCATCTACTAAATAGGTTTTTCTGCTTTCTAAAAGGTTTGTAAAGAGTTGAAGGCGTAGCTTGTTAGATTTTTTTATCTGACGAATCACGAAAATCAGGGTAGGTACACCGATGAGAAATAGTAGGGCTTGCATCACGGTAGTTACATACAAATAGTATTGATAGCGATCTCGAGCTGCGATATATAGCTCGTTCTCAAATTCCTGTACTTGATTAGTAAACTCGTAGCACACTTTCCAAACCGGATAGCCAGGGTCAGTTTTGTAGATAGCCAGGGCGGTTGAATCGTTTCCTTGCCTTTTGTAAGATATGATCTCACCCATCAATTCATGGTATTCCTTAATAGCAGATTTTGCTTCGGTCAGTCTTTTCTGTTCAGTAAACCCTTGTGTGTTTAGCAAAATCTGTAAGGTATCGAAGTGATTAGCAAATTGCTTTCCTGCCGCTTCGTATGGTCTCAAGAATTTATCATCCGGTTCGAGCAAAAATGCTTTTGTTCCTTTGGTAATGTTGTTGCGGTGAGTTTGAACATAATTTATCAGCTCATCCACCCGTTCAATTTTTTCTTTAATATCATCAAACTGCTGTGCTTGGTATTTTCCGTAGAAAGTAAGCAAAGAGCTGATGCCGATTAAACCCAGAGTGAGTTGAATAGAAACAAAGATGCTATTCTTCTCGAGGAATTTTCTGATGTTCATAAGGAGTAGTAATGATGGTTACTACTAAAGACGTAATCCGCTAGAACTAATAAAAACCTAAATACTCGGTAAACTACACTATGTAATTTTTTTGGTAACTCTAACACTAGCTCGTCCTCTGTTTGGATAGCGTTTAATCTGCTTTTTCAGTGAGATGCTGAAATTAGAGCAGCGTCTTCTATTCATTGCTTTAGCAAAAAGCTTATGTATTAGAATCAATTGAGCAATTATATGTCAGCGAGGGTTTGGGCAGAGGCTCCGTTAATTTTGAGATTGGTTTCATCTTGTACGTAGGCAATAATAGAAGCATTAGCAGTTTTGAGATCTTCGGGCAATTGCAAGGTAACCTTTCCTTGAGCTGAACTATTGAGCGAGCGGCTACTAAAATTGCGGACAACGTGAGTGTGATGAAGCGTCTTCCCTCCATTCTCGCCTCGGCGTACGGAAGTCTGAATATTTTTCTCTACTAAAGCAATTTGCAGATGTTTTCCTTGGTAATCACCAGTTACCTGATAAGCCATGGTAGCTTGTTCACCAGATATAGCCACTTGGAGGTTGATAGAAGATTGAGCGGGTTGCTTCAAAGCACCTTTAATTTCCTGCCAGGCTTGTTGCTTACGAGAACCTACAAAGCCCGGGTTACCATTTACGGTCATTTGTGGAGTATACATTTGACTGTTTTGCCAGGTTTGAGTGTAGGTTCGTTGGCGTTCGGTAAAATCAGAGTGGCTGTACGGGTCTTTCCAGCCCAGACGATTCCAATAATCAACGTGAAAGGAAAGCACGTATACAGTCAAGTTTTGCTCTTCTGATTGTTGGGCAATGTCGCGTAGTACAGCATCAGCAGGTGGGCAGCTGGAACAACCTTGCGATGTGAACAGTTCGACTACTGTAACTCCGGGTAAGTCAGTAGTTAAATTTGAAGTGCGAGTAGGTGATACCCAAGCTACCAGTAGAAAGGTAAATCCTAAGACTAGCAGCAGAATGACTATGAAGGAGGATGAATATTTCATATTTTCCGTATTTTTAGAGAAAAACGCTACCACATGAACCTACGTTTAACTTTTCCTTATCTACTACTGCTTTTGTCGGTCGGTTTACTTTACTCTAACAGTCTATTGGCTCAATATGAGGAAGATATGGATTTAGCCAGTTTTGATAAGGTTGAATTTATTGGGCGCGGTGAAGTGGTGCTCTATCAGGGTAATAATCCTCATTTACGACTAGAGGCCTCGGATCATGAAGACTTGCGTCAGGTAAAAACCGAAGTGCGGGGTCGTACCTTGTGCATTAGCTACAAGCAAAATCAAAACGACTGGATTGACATTGCTCCTAAAGTGAAGGCATACGTAACGTACTCTACATTGCGAGATCTGAAAATTGTAGGGCTGGTACAGGTCTTTTCCGAAGATGTGGTGCGTGCTGACCGCTTTAGAGTAGAAGTGGAAGGAATGGGAAGAATAGAAATGAAGCTGAATGTTGCCAGCCTAGATATAGAATCCGCCGGAACGGCTAATATGTATCTAAGCGGAAAGGCCAATGAAACAAACATTGTTAATGACGGTACGGGCACTATTGATGCCTTTGACCTGATATGCCAGGATGCTGATGTGGAAGTAAATGGAACGGGTACTGTGCGAATACACGCTAGCGAGCGATTACGAGCCGAGGCGAATGGCTTTGGTGCCGCGGTAAAATACCGGGGCGAGCCTAAGAGAACCTATTTTGATAAGTCCGGCTTTGCGTCTATCAAAGCGGAATAGTAATCTATGCAATTATCTATCGCCATACTGAGTTTAGTCGTCTCCGGCTGTTATTCACTATCGCACGTTCAACACTTTACGACTGAAGCTACCGAAATTCTTGCTCAGGGCGTGCATCTGGAACCTACCTTTTACCAGGTTTGTCAGCAGCGGCAGCGTCGGGATTTACTTCAGCAGGGTAAGCTTACTCCTAAGTTTCGGGAGGGCTGTGATTTATCTTTACAGGCCGATTCGGCTACTATCCAGATTTTGGAAGCTTTGACTCGTTACTTAGCAGGTCTTCACCAATTAGCTGCCTCAGGGCGGTCAAGCGCATCATTAGCTCCGCTAGGAGATGCCTTACAGACGCTTCCCCTAGCCGAAGGTCAGGCCGATGCAGTGGCATCGTACCAAGAGCTAGCCCAGCTTAGTCTTACCGGTCTCACTGAACGTTCGCGCCGTAAAAAAGCTCGAGAGTTTATTGAGCAGGCTGAAAAACCGCTGCAAACGTTGCTGGAAGCTTACCAGTTTATGCTGAACGAATCACTAGTGGAACAAATTCGGCGTCAGCAACTCACACAACGAGGGTACTCCCGTGAATTGCTGGACTCGGCTCACTCATTTATAGAGAAGAAACTAGTAATTGAAGAGTATATGGATCAAATGCTAGAGTACGAAGCTCAATTGCAAAGTATTCGGCAGTACGTTGAGGCTCTGAGTGTCATCAGTGAGGGGCATACAGCTTTGTACCAACAGCGGGCACAACTACAGCAACAAGCAGCCATTAGCTCTCTACTGTTCTACACTAATCAGCTACGACAGATGCAAATATTGTCTAAATTTTGAGATGAGAGGTTGGAAGTAGGAAGACCGAAGTAGGAAATTAGTGGTCAGAAATTGCTAGAAACTAGAATACAGAGTCAGGAGACTGGAATCTGAAAGCCGGATGCGAACAAGGGGCAAGTGATGAATAATTAATTATCAGCAATCAGTAATCAGCAATCGAACCATTCACTCATCCACTGTAATACAATGAGCTATGGCAACCCTTTCATCAAAGCAGGTAAAAGAGCTTTCTAAACAGTTTTTTCGGATTGTAACGTCCATTGGGCAGTTTCGGGAAGATAAGTGGGAAGACTTAACTAAAGGTCAGCATCAAAAACTAAGTCACTTACAGCGTTCAGTTTACAGCTATTCGGATGACTTGCTAACGCTGGCCTCAGTGCTTAAGCTAGGGGAGGTAGATAGTGAACTGACGGAAATGAACCAAGTGGCTGACGAAGTGAATGAAGCCCTTCAAAAGGCTGAGAAGGTAGAGAAAGTTATCAATATTGCCGCCAAAGTCGTAATGTTGGGCGGAGCTGTGGTTAGCCAAAGCCCTTTGGCAATCGTAGCTTCCCTCGCGGAGTTAACTCAAGAAATTAGCCCATTAGCTTGATAACGAGCAACGCCGATGTAGCTCGGATTGATGAGGTGATGAATTAGAAAACCATTATTCCACGCCACGGTGGCATCAGTCATTAATTAGGAAAGAGTTTCTTTTGGTGGAATTCGCAGTACCTGTCCGGGATAAATTAGATTAGGATCTTTAAGCATAGGCTTGTTCGCCTCAAATATAGCAGGATACTTCATCGGGTCGCCGTATACTTCCTTGGCAATTTTGGAAAGCGAATCGCCCTTTTCTACGGTATGGTAGGTGGCTTGAGGCTCAGGTTCAGCTTGCTCGGGTACTTCTACAACTAGTTGGTTATCCACTTTGCTAACGCCTTCTACATTTCCCAGAGCTAAAGCGATTTTTTCGGCGTGGGCTTGGCTGTCAACTTTCCCTTTTACGGTAACAACTTCATCGTCAACACTGACAGATAAGCCCTCAACAGGCAGTCCCAGCGACTTAACGTGAGCAATTAGTTTTTCTTTTTTCTCCTCTTCGCTTTCGCCTCCGAAAAGCTTTTCGCCCGCACTTTTGAAGAAATCAATAAGTCCCATATTGTTAAATAATTTAGGTTTGGTGGTAATGAATTGATTAACTAAGTTTGAAATTAGTCAGTTCGTGCATTGTAATCAACCGAAACCATTAAAATTTTATACTATGCTAGACAACATTATTAATATGGGCAAAGAGCATATGGCTAAGCTCATTCAGGAACAAACCCAACTGGATCCTTCCCAAACCGATGAGGCCGTCGGTGTTACCAAAGATACTGTAGTTGATGGGCTAAAGGGCGAGTTAATGAAAGGAAACTTTTCCGGAGTAATGGATTTGTTTAATGGAAATGCCTCTACAACCACCAGTAATCCTATTGTTAATGGTATTACTAATAGCCTGGTTACCAACCTAGCTAGTAAATTGGGAATTAGCGATGGTATTGCCAAACAAATCGCTAACATCGCTATTCCCTTCATTATGAATAAAATCAGTTCTAAAGAGACTGGGCAAGCTAACGATCAGAAAGATCTGGTTGAGCAGCTAGGCTTCGGTGGAGATGAAGGTATTGGTGGGCTACTCGGTGGCTTAGGAGGCTTGTTTGGTAAGTAGCTAAATACTCAGCTCAACCAGTATCTGAGTAAAAACCCTCGAGATCATAGAAAAGTAGAAACCGGGGCAATGTACTCCGGTTTTTCAGTTACGGCACTAGCCCTGCTAATATCTACTGGGGGGCATTTCTAACTAGTGGTTGGAAACCCTGGATCATGCACATCTATTATCTTTTTAACTTCCAGCATTTTCCATCGTTATCCATTTTCTGATAAATATCATCTTTTGAGATAATGTATATCAGAGACTAGATTCGCCAACTACATTATCTTTCTTCTGTGATACAAAAAGCCGAGCATTGTTCAAAGCAGCAATAAGGTTGGGTGTATCGCACCGATTGTAATTTTTAACTGACCTATAGCTATGAACCAAATTCGTAAAATATTGCTTCCTACTGATTTTTCTGCTTGTGCTCAAATCGCTCTCGATTATGTAGTATACATGATGAGTCAGGATGAAACGCTTCAACTGATACTACTACACGTAGACGATAATCCTGACTTAGTAATTGAAGAAGCTGACAAGCAGTTGAACGAGGTTAAGAAGAGCTTACTGCCCCATATTCAATCTCGTACCCAAATCATAAGCCAGCAAGGTGCTTTGGTAGAAACGATATTAAGCGTACGACAGGAAAAGAATATCGACCTAATTGTGATGGGTACTGAAGGAGGAGAACCTGATGAGGTTAGTGCTAGTAGCCACGCTGCCCAATTGCTTCAATCTTCTAACTGTCCGGTGTTAATTATTCCTAATACAACAACTAATTTTCAGATTCATCAGATCGCTTTAGCGCTAGATAAGCAAGCAATTGATGATTTAGCTACTCTAGATGTATTACATGATGTTGCCCGATGGTTTGGGGCAAAAGTTCATGTACTTACGGTAAAGAAGCCGACTGAGCCAGATAATGCGGGATTTGGTCCGAACCAAAGCGATCTAGAGTACTATTTGGAAACGCTTGACTATCATTATGCCTTTCCAGAAAATGCAGATATTCAGCTAGGTATCACTAACTATATTGATCAGAATAATATTGACCTGTTAGTGATTCTACCGCGTAGCCATTCATTGAACGCTCCCCCTTCCCCCGGAAAACTTACTCGCTTATTAGCATTACATACTCATATTCCACTATTGGTGATTGACTAATCGGACGGGCGATCAATGGCACTTGAGAAATGATTTGGGTTGGTTACCATCATCTCTTTACTGAGTATCACACAGGTTGGTAAGTAGAGTTGGTGGGTGCTGCTTTTCAGATCAGCTTGAGGAAGCTAGACGGTACTACTAAATAGATTGGTTTGCGGTTTGCTTCTCCACAGGCGGGCATCCAGTGCCATGCAGATATTGCGTAGAAATGGTTTGCCGGTTTCGGGTACGTCTATACTTTGTTCGGTGAGGTTGACCAGGCCATCTTCAGCCATCGGTACAAGACGGCTAAGGGCTCGTTGTAGCTCTTCATTTTCCGGCATTCGGCAATCCCATTCGGTATGCATGTGGCACATGACATTTAAAATATGTTCCCGTAGCCGCAGATCTTCGGGGGTTAAGATATGTCCTCGGTGGATTGCCCACTTCCCGGCTTCAATTCGTTCTCTGTATGCCTCAACAGACTTAGCATTTTGCCCGAAGGCCGTCCAAGTATCACTGATGGCGGACACCCCCAGACCAATGAGCATTTTGGTAGCCTGAAGCGTGTATCCCATAAAGTTTCGATGCATCTTCTTTTGCTGACTTGCTTGAAATAGCGGATCGCTGGCGTGAGCGAAGTGATCCATACCAATCTCGTGGTACCCAGCTTGTTGCAGCATTATTTTGCCCTGCTCATACAGTTGTTGCTTGGTTTCCGAATCAGGAAGGAATGGTTCTAATGAGCGTTGGGCAGGTTTCATCCAGGGGACGTGGGCGTAGCTGTAAAACGCAATACGGTCGGGCTGCAACTGAATGGTTTTGTCAATAGTATCCTGTACGGTAGCTAGTGTTTGTTTGGGTAGCCCGTAAATAAGATCAAAATTAATAGAAGTAAAGCCAATCTGACGAGCTAATTGTACTACGGAGTCTATCTGCTCGTAGGTTTGCTTCCGATTAATGATTTGTTGTACATCAGGGTCAAAATCCTGAATGCCTAAACTCAATCTTCGAAAACCGAGCTCGTATAATGTTTGCAAATGGTCCTTAGTAGTACTATTAGGATGTGCTTCCAGGCTCATGGTAGTTTTCTCATCAATTTTGCCCAGCCGGATTAAGCCTTTGATTAACCTCTTTAGGCTTGCCGGACTAAAAAAAGTGGGTGTGCCTCCGCCAAGATGAAGCTCTCTGATAAGCGGTGATTCGGTCAATAGTTGACGGTACATTTTCCACTCTTGTAAAACAGCATCTATATAAGGCTTTTCCACTTGATGGTTTACCGTGATGCGCGTAGTGCAACCGCAGTACGTACATAAACTTTCGCAGTAGGGTAGGTGCACGTATAAACTAATCCCTTGGTGACCAGATGTTTCATAAGTCTGCTGTATTTGCTGCTGCCATTCACTCTCACTAGGGGGAGTTTGATCCCAGTAAGGTACGGTAGGGTAACTGGTGTACCGAGGTCCTGGTACATTATATTTATGGATGAGTTGGGTATTCATGGTTGGTTTTAACGACAAATAGTAATGGCTTCAGCGACTGTCATATCGCCCGCTAGTACTGGACTTACGTAGGGGATGTCCAAAGCCAACCCTCGGAGGATGAACAATACGCCCATCGCTCCCACTAATACAGGGATTGACTTACGGATGCGATTGCGGATAGGAACGCTAACCCACTGACCGAGCAGGCTAACGCCTAACATCATGGGTAAAGTCCCAGCTCCGAAAGCGATCATCCATTCGGCACCTTGCAGAAAATGACCACTAGCCATTGCTCCGGCCAGTCCGATGTATACTAGCCCGCAGGGTAGCAGCCCGTTGAGCATACCGATACCAAACTGGGCAGAGTACGTTCGTTGGGAAAATAAACGGTGCATCCGGGTTTTGACCTGACCGATAAACCGGGCAATAACATGATTAGGGTTAAGACGGTGAGCAAAAGTGGCAGGCAGCCCTACACTTAAAAGAATCAGTACTCCAAGAGCTACGGACAGTGATTGCTGCCATCCGGCTAAGGCTAGCCCTTGTCCCATCAGTCCGAAAGTGCCACCGAGTAGTGCGTAGGTGGTAATTCGTCCAGTGTTATACGATAAGCGACCTAGCCAAACGGGTAAAGTCCTGGTACCCCGAAGAGGAAGGGCAAGGGCAATCGGCCCGCACATACCCAGGCAGTGAAAGCTACCTACTAGTCCGATGATGAAGGCAGAGGTTACCATTACTGAATAAAAATTGATTCTTCGGTATAATACGCCGACTCACCGCTTTCCCAGTCTACTTTTACTTTATAGTAGCCTTTGGCAAGCTGATCGGTGCTAATAATATATTGTTGTTGCGTATCTAGGGCAATAGAATAAACCTGATCAAAACGAGCATCGGAAGGACGAAACAGATGTATTTCTCCTTGTATTGGACTAGCTGAATGATTAGGAAACTGAATGGCTAGCTGCTGTGACTGTTGAGAGAAAGTGAGCGATTGCCTGAGTTTTCGCTCGTTCGTCATTTTATCAATTTTATTCTGATAGGCAAGCTCTTCTTGGTAATAATCTTCCGATACTAGATCAATATTTGTCTGAAAGCTGCGAAACACAAGTATGCCAATAAATAAGCCAAACAGACTGAACGCAATCGCGATTTTCCATCCCCAGTTCATAATATTTAGTATTAATGTGTTATGGTGTTAGAGTGTTCAAGTTTGATAAGTTGTAGGTTTAGAAGTTGCAGATTGTTTATAACTGGAAAATTGAAAATTACAAATTCACATCTCCTTTCTATCAACAATCTGTCCCTCTTTTTTCATTTTCCCTTATCAATCGCCCGCCGACCCGGTGTCAACTGTCAGTTACTTATTTGGTCCTAAGAAGGAAGTTTCTACCGTTTCTAATAATTCTCCGTCGGAATAAACTCCTACCTCAACGTTAGTACTCATTTGCTGGATGTCAGCCCGGTCAAAGACCAAGAACAGAGCCCCTTCGGCAGTACCCTGTGGCTCAACTGATAAATCATTATTGCCGACCATTTTTAGCTCACCTTGTTCGTTAAGCAATACCAGTTGAATAGGCAGCTGTTGGTTCGTTTTGTTAATGACCTTTACGTTGTATAGATTACTAATCTGGTTGTTATCCTGCTCCTGATAAAGCATGCCCGGTGTGCGAAGAATGCTGGTTTCTACATCAGTACGCATCACCAACATACTTACCATTACTCCGGTTAGTACTACTAGTAGTACACTGTAAGCGATGCTGCGAGCCGTCCATTGTAGTTTTTTACCTTCAGCAATTCCCTCTTCCGAAGCGTAGCGGATAAGTCCCTTAGGGAGGTCTACTTTCTCCATAATCTCATCGCAGGCATCAATGCAGGCGGTGCAATTCACACATTCTAGCTGAGTACCGTTTCGGATATCAATACCGGTAGGGCACACGTGTACGCACTGGTGGCAATCAATACAATCGCCTTTACCAACCTCTGATCGATCTTCACCCTTGCGTAACTTTCCTCTGGATTCGCCCCGCTTGTAATCGTAGGCTACCACTACCGATTTTCGGTCGAGCAACACGCCCTGAAGCCGACCATAGGGACAAATACTGATACACACCTGCTCCCGCAAATGAGAAAATACAAAGTAAAAAGCTCCGCTGAACAGCGTTATTGCCGCTAGACCACCCAGGTGATTACTAGGAGAGTCAGTAACAATCTTAATCAATTCCTCACTGCCAATAATGTAGGCCAGAAAAGTATTAGCAATGAGAAAGGAGATAGCGAAAAATATCAGATGTTTGCTGGTCTTTTTAATAATCTTATCCTGATTCCAGGGGCGGCGGTCTAAGGCTCGTTGGGCAGTGTAGTCCCCTTCAATCCAGTACTCTATCTTACGGAAAACCATTTCCATAAAAATGGTTTGAGGACAAACCCAGCCACAAAATAGCCGACCGTAGACTACTGTAAACAGCACGATGAAGATCACTAAAGTAATCATAGCCAACCCGAACAAATAGAAGTCCTGCGGCCAGAATACTTGTCCGAATATCACGAACTTGCGCTCCAGTACGTTAAGCAGCAGTAGTGGCTCTCCGTTAATTCTGATGAAAGGTCCACCGAATAGAATTAACAGTAGTAGTACACTGACAATGGTGCGAGCACGGTAAAACGGGCCTCTTGGTTTTTTAGGATACACCCAGATCCGTTTTCCCTGTTCATCAACCGTAGAAATCTTATCACGAAAGGATTCTGCCGGATTTTCAGCAGTTTTTTGGGTGCTCATATTCGTATTATTTCAAAGCCATCTCTTCCGAGCGCTCGTAAGGTTCGCCTTGAGGTTCTTTTCCGTTAGGAGGATTGGTGCCTTCCAGGGTTATAATGAAGCTCGCTAAATCCTGCATCTCTACGGGAGTTAACTGAGATTTCCAGGGAATCATCCCCTTTTCGGGTACCCCATTCTTAATGATGCGGAATATGTCTTTAACATCTCCCCCGTGAATCCAGTAGTCGTCAGTCAGGTTAGGGCCTACTCCTCCTTCACCAGCTGCACCGTGGCAGGGTGAGCATTTTTGCACATATGCTGTTTGAGCAGCACTAATTCGGGCTTCATCACTGATGAAGGTTACATTTGTCTCATCAATCGTATTGGCTGTGGCTAAGTAAGCCTCAATTTCGATTTTGGCCTGAGCCATTTCCTGCTCGTACTCTTCTTCCTGAAAAGAACCTAGCTGGAGCACGTGGAAGTAAAGTAAGTATACCACAGCAAAAGCAATGGTGACATAAAACATGGCTTTCCACCAGGGCGGTAAATTATTATCTAACTCGTAGATTCCGTCGTACTCGTGAGTTGTAAGTACCTCTGCTTCGCGTTCGACTGGAACTGCATCATTTACTTTAGTCAAGAACTTCTGATACCACGGCTTTTCTGGTTCTACCAGTTCGCCAGCAACACTTACATTCGTACGAGGAAATAAGGTGTTACCCAGTACTTTTACTACAATCAATAAGATAACGGTAACAAGTAGCAGTAACACTTCTAGTCCCATCAACCCCCAAACTAGATATTGTTCGGCAGCATTCATTCTTGCCTCAGGAGCGGCTTCCTGGGCAAACACTGCCAAAGGAGTTAGAAGCACTAAGCCAATTATAGAGATAGAAAGTTTATAAGAACGTTTCATGCGTAGTTAGTTTAATGATTGTTGGTCATCCAATGGAAGTTGGGCAACTTCCTGAACGTATTCTTTGCTGGCGCGAAATACCCAGATTAGTAAGGCGACAAAGAAAGTGAAGAATATGATGAACGAGATGAGCGGAAAAATTTCAATTCCGGTGATCGTTTCCAAATGATATTTAATGAATTTAAGCATAGCTTCGGGGTTTAGGAGTTAGGTATTGGGGATTAGATGTTGGTCGTCCCGACACCTAATTCCTAATACCCAAACCTTGGTTATTCTTTTACTTTTATGTCGGTGCCGAGTCGTTGCAGATACGCAATCAGGGCAATGATTTCTTTTTCGGAAGAGACTTCAATGCCGCTTTCCTTAAGGCGATCAGCAATTTCCTGAGACTGCTGAGAAAGATCCGCCATTGCTTGTTCTTCGTACCCTTCCGGATACGGAACCCCAAGGGTACGCATGGCCGTAATTTTATCAGCCGTGGCACTTGCGTCTAAGTTATCCTCTAATAGCCAGGGGTAAGGAGGCATGATAGAACCGGGCGACATAGATTCAGGATCATACATGTGGTGGTAGTGCCAAGAGTCGGGGTATTTACCACCTACTCGTAGCAAGTCAGGACCTGTGCGTTTAGAGCCCCAGAGGAATGGGTGATCGTAGACAAACTCTCCTGCTTTAGCGTATTCGCCGTAGCGTTCCGTCTCAGATCGGAAGGGGCGTATCATCTGCGAGTGGCAGTTGTTACAACCTTCTCGGATGTATAAGTCGCGACCTTGTAGTTCTAGTGGAGTGTAGGGCTGTACGCTACTAATAGTCGGTACATTTGATTTTATCAAGAAGGTTGGCACTAGTTCTACTAATCCACCGATCAAGATTACTACCAAGCTAACTACAAGCATCAGTACCGGACGGTGTTCAAAGAGTTTACGGTGCCAATGTTCCTTCTCAGGGCTTTGGTACTGTTTGGTAAGTGCCATAGCTTGAGCGGTTTCTTCCTGCTGGAATTTGCCTTGCGCGGTTGTTTTGATCAAGTTATAGACCATGATCAGAGCACCGACAATATACAGCGCGCCACCTCCGGCTCGTAGCATATACATAGGGCGGATTTGAGTAACAGTTTCTAAGAAGTTAGGGTAGGCTAATAAACCTTCTTGAGTAAACTCTTTCCACATTAAGCTCTGAGTAAAGCCGGCCCAGTACATGGGTAGTGCGTAGAAGATGATTCCTAATGTACCAATCCAGAAGTGGACGTTCGCTAGTTTTACTGAGTATAGCTTGGTTTTGTAGAGGCGAGGAATCAAGTAATACAGCATACCGAAGGTAAGGAAGCCGTTCCAGCCAAGTCCACCGATGTGTACGTGGGCTACAATCCAGTCAGTAAAGTGAGCAATGGCGTTTACATTCTTTAGCGAAAGCATGGGACCTTCAAAGGTGGCCATACCGTAGCAAGTAATCGCTACCACCATAAATTTAAGTACCGGATTTTCCCGCACCTGATCCCATGCGCCTCGCAGGGTAAACAAGCCATTGAGCATTCCACCCCAAGAGGGCGCGATAAGCATGATAGAGAATACAACTCCTAATGACTGTGCCCAGTTAGGTAGAGAGTTATAAAGTAGGTGGTGAGGCCCCGCCCAGATATAAATGAAGATCAATGCCCAGAAGTGAATAATCGACAGACGGTAGGAGTAGACCGGACGATTAGCTGCCTTAGGCACGAAATAATACATAAGCCCCAGATAAGGGGTGGTTAGAAAAAAGGCTACCGCATTATGACCGTACCACCATTGCACGAGTGCATCTTGTACTCCGGCATACCAAGAGTAGCTTTTAAACAAGCCAATTGGCAGCTCAAAGGAATTGACGATGTGCAGTACGGCTACTGTAACGAACGTAGCAATGTAAAACCAGATGGCAACGTAAAGATGGCGTTCCCGACGCTTGATGATCGTAGCAAACATATTCCAGCCGAAGACTACCCAAAGCAAAGTAATAGCAATATCGATAGGCCACTCTAGCTCGGCATATTCTTTACTAGTTGTGATACCTAACGGTAGAGTAAGTACTGCCGATAGAATAATAAGCTGCCAGCCCCAGAAGTTAATGCGACTCAGTGCATCACTGTACATCCGGGCTTTACACAATCGCTGAAGTGAATAATACACCCCCGCAAAAATACCGTTACCCACAAAAGCGAAGATAACGGCGTTGGTATGTAAAGGTCGTATCCGCCCGAAAGTAAGAAACGGTAGATCAAAACTAAGAGCTGGATATACGAACTGTAGGGCTACCAGCAAACCCACTGTCATGCCAATAATACCCCACACTGTGGTTGCTAGTAAAAAGAGGCGGACAATGGAGTTGTCGTAGCGAAAGGTTTCTAAGGAAGTTTCAACCGATGGTCGGTCAGAAGTTAGTACACTGGAATTTGCCATTGGTAATACTATTGAAAATGGAAAGAAGCAGTTTTATGGTAAGGCTTAGTTTTCTTGATCATCAGGAATAGTGTCTTCGAACAGCATTCTGACAGAGGGAGTATAATCGTCGTCGTATTGCCCGCTAGTAGTAGCCCAAAGAAACGCCAGTAAAAACACTAGAGCTACGGTTAGGCTTATCCCGATTAAGATCATAATTACACTCATCGCTCAATTCTTTTCTTACAAAGAACGCCTGACAGCCCATGAGAGAGAATGATACGTATCAGGTAAAAAACTGACTTTTATCAGGTTTGCTAGTAGCTGGTTTTTGTAGACTATTCCTCAGCGTGGCGTACATAATCCAGTTCCTTGGACTTATCTTTTCGGAAATCAAAGTTGCCGTAGAAAAACAGGCGAAATGTGTGGTTTAGGTTATAATCAAGCCCGGTAGGTCGTTGTTGATATACCATCATATATCCGGTATCTACCGTCCACTGAGAACTAATTTTGTGCTTAAATCCTATGGTCAGGCGGTTCTGTTCAAAGGTGTTAAACACAACTCGATCTCCAAAATTTAAATGGATTTCGTCGGCAATCAGAAACTGAGTTCGCCCGCTGGCAGTCAGCGGAATACCGGCACTGAGTAGCATCCTAAAACGATGGATAAGATAATGATCCGATTGTGATGTTCCACTGATCACGGTGTTGAAGATTCGCTGTTCGCTGCGCACCCGAAACAGTGTGTTGAGCCGGGGATAACGCTGAGAGAAGCTAATCTGCTGATAAATGCGATTTTCATTAAGATAGGATTCCCACCGCTGCGTTGGCGAAGCTAGCCAAAGGTGAGCGTAACCACCTGCTACTCGTAAATTGCGCTTAATGGAATATTGCAAGCCCCCTCGCACAAAATAGAAGCTTGGGTTCTGGACAAAATCAGTACGCCGAATGTGAATGTCGTTCAGTATTCCCCACCGATTTGTGAGTTGATAAATATTATTGGTAGAGATCCAGAAGTGCGCGTTCCGATTGATCGTTTTTTCTACCTGTCCAAACACAATGCTATTTACTAAGCTGAACCCAAATGTAAAGAAAAGTATCTGTATGAGTCGGTATAAGGTGATAGTATTCATAGTATGGATAATGAATAATAACGAATGATTAATGACTACTACTTGATATTATCTGTTAGCTATCAATCATCAATCATCAATCATCAATCATCAATCATCAATCATTATTCTGATCTAGTTTTCGCCCTTTCTGGTGGATAGCCAGAGTGATAAATCCTACAACAGTGACTGAACTAAGGGGCATAAGAATGGCGGCGATCAGCGGAGTAAGTAGGCCGCTTACGGCGAATGATAAGCCCACTAAGTTATAAAGAAAGGATAGACCGATGGCGTAGCGAACCACGCGCATAGCATCACCTGAGAAATTCAGAATAGCATCTAACTTAGTTAGGCGTTTTGCATCTAAAATGGCATCGCAAGCAGGAGAAAAGTGGTACACATTATCGGCGATGGCAATGCCGGCGTGGCTCTGTTTGAGTGCACCAGCATCGTTCAAACCATCACCTAACATGAGGGTGCGATGCCCCTGATCTTCTAGTTTTTGAACATAATGAAGCTTATCGATAGGCGACTGACGAAAGTGTAAATGTTGAAAATAGGGTGAAAGTGTACTTCGTTCCTGATCTTGGTCACCTGATAGTAAGTGAGTAACAAAGCGTTTCCGTAAATTTTGTAGCAAGGTGGTAACACCCGGACGGTAAAAATGGTCAAACCGGAAGTATCCGTAGACTTCATCGTTCAGCTTTACATACACCCGGGTAGCCAAGAAGCTCTTTTTGTCAGACGAATCTTGATCAAATAGATAAGAAGTAGACCCCTCACTAACCCACTTCTCGGAACCAATACGGATAGTAGTATCTTCCATCGTAGCTTCTAAGCCGTATCCGGCTTTCTCTTCAAAATGGGTTGGAACTAACGCATTATCGCTATTAGATAAGCTATGATAAATCGCTTGACTTAGCGGGTGAGTAGAGTTTCGGACGATAGACCGAACCATCGCTTTCTGTTGATTTGATAGAGGGTTACCAATAAATAGCAGCTCCTTTTTCTTACTGATACTATTATTCTGTTGCGTAATTGTGCCGGTTTTATCGAAGACAACTTCATCAATAGTGGCGAGTTTCTCAATGGTTTCGGTATTTTTCACATACAAACCCTTCTTTCCTAAGATTCGCATAGCGTGACCCAGCGTAAAGGGTACCGATAGGGCTAAAGCACAAGGACAAGCTACAATGAGTACGGAAGTCACGGTGTTGGATATCAAACTGGGGTCAGCAATCAGCCAGTACCCGGCAGTGAGTAAACTAAGTGAAATGATAAACCAAGTGAAATACTTACTTACCCGATCAATCAGGGGGCGTAGCGACGAATCTGCCGACTTGGTGAATACGTCTTGATTCCATAGCTCTGTTAGGTAGCTATTTGTAACGGGTTTACAAAGTTCTATCACTAACGGGCCGCCCTGTTGTCGTCCGCCAGCGTACAATAAATCGCCACTCGTTTTACTGATAGGTTCAGATTCTCCCGTAACGAAGCTATAATCGATTTGGGCATCGCCTCTAATAAGTATTGCATCCGCCGGAATCAGCTCTTGATTACGAATGAGCAACTGATCGCCAATTTCTAGATCTTTTAATAAAGTACTATGTTCTTCTTGCTGAATAAGCTTGGTGACCGCAATAGGAAAATAAGAGGCATAATCGCGGTCGTAAGAAAGAGCCTGATACGTTTTGTTCTGAAACCACTGCCCAATCAGTAAAAAGAAAACCAGACCCGCTAGCGAGTCTAGATAACCCGTACCAGTCTGGGAGATAATCTCGTAGGCACTTCGGCTGAATAAAACCAGAATGCCTAGGGCAATAGGCACATCAATGGTTAGTAAGTTATGGCGAAGCCCTTTAAATGCTGATGAAAAGTAAGAAGAGGCTGAGTATAACAGTACAGGCAAAGCTAGCCCCAGCATGAGATAATTGAAAAGGATACGATAAGTAGCATCCAGCGAAGCACTATCCAGATAATCAGGTAAGCTCAGTAACATAATATTACCAAAGCAAAACCCAGCCACTCCAACTTTGGTGGCTAATGAGCTGCCCGATGATTTTTTCTTATTCTCAGTTTCGGAACTACTAGCCAGCGAGATACTAGGCGCATAACCGATGGATTCTAGCAGTTCAGCCAGTTGACGAAGTGATAGTTGATCGTGAGCGTAAGTAATACTAACCTCTTTTTTCAGAAAGTGTACGGTTGATTGAAGTACGCCTTTATGAAGTTCAGAAAGATGCTCTAATAGCCATATACAGGCACTACAGTGAATAGCCGGAACAAAAAATGTGATGCGACTAGTGTTACCTTCCTGAAAATTAATTAGCGATTGGATTACTTCAGGTTGATCTAAAAACGCCCAATTGGCTAAGATTTTGGTTGAATCGGGAGATATGCCAGGGTTTGACTCTACTGAGTAATAAGTAGATAGACCACTGCTATGCAGTATATCGTACACAGTTTGGCAACCTAAGCAACAGAAATGTTTATCATCTTTGGTGATTATCTCTTCTTGGCAATCCTCTCCACAGTGGAAGCACTGAGTATCAACAAGTTCAGCTTTCTCTATCATACGGTGGTTATTCTTCCGTAAACATAAAAAAGCCATAATTGGCCAAGTATGATAGCAATCACACGAAAAATTGACTTTTGTCAGTTTTTTGCTTCGCCGATTTTGTTTTATCTTTATTAAACATTATTCAATCTAGCCTTGCAAATTTATGAGATCGAAAATGCAACATACCTCAATTGCCTGTGCGGCTTGTCGGTCACAAGCTAAATCGCTGTTCAATGCGCTAAATAATGGCCAACTGACTAATATTTCCGAAAGCAAGTCTTGTACGGTCTATCGCAAAGGGCAAATTCTTTTTCACGAGGGAACCCGACCACTGGGAGTTTTTTGTATCAACCAGGGGAAAGTAAAAATCTACAAGCTAGGGTACGATGGCAAAGAGCAGATCACTACCATTGCCCGAGAGGGTGGATTATTAGGCTATAAGGCACTCATTGCTGAAGATACTTACAGTGTATCGGCCGAAACACTGGAAGACTGCACTATTTGCTTCTTACCTAAATCCAGTTTTTTACAGACTTTGCAGGAGTCTTCATCATTCAATGAACGAATAATGAAGCAAGTGTGCCATGAGTTGGGAGTGATGACGGAAAACCTGACCAATCAGGCACAACGCCCGGTGCGGGAGCGTTTGGCAATTACACTGCTAAAATTGCGCGATACCTATGGTCTGGATGCTCACGAAGATGGGCCGATTGAGATCAACCTCACGCGAGACGACCTCGCTAATATGGTGGGTACGGCAACGGAGACACTTATTCGTCTGCTTCATGAGTTTAAAAAAGACGAGTATATAACGACCAAGGGGCGTAAAATCCGGATTGAAGATCCGACTGGATTATCTCAGGCGGCGAATCTGTACTAATTATCTATCAGTTCCCTTTCTGACTTATGTCATTTTTTTCTTGCCATCTCCCTGATACCTTCGTTGGCATTGTTGGCAATAAAATTTTCAAGCATGAGTCGGAAAAGAATAGTCCTCTGTTTATCTCAATCTATCGGTAGTGATTCAGTAGCTAGATTTGTTACCCGATACTTTAATAATGATCATCGGCTGATACCAGTATATCTGCCTGCTGAAAAATTAGTAGCCGAGGAGCTTTTAGAAATTGGAGATATCCAGACCAGCCGTTTTGCCCATTCAAATGGTAAAAGCTTAAATGGTTCTGCAGAATCGTACTCAACAACCAGTGAAGCTATTTACGATAAGATCTATCGTGAAGCCCGATTTTCTGATCTTTTGGTGGTTAATGAGGATGACTATCATCGCTTTTTTCATGAGAGAAATGATCATGCTAAACTTGGCTCGCTAGCTTCTTCAATTCCCTGCCCTAAGTTGATTATTCCCCCGCAAGAAGAATCCATTGAGCAAATTATTCTGATCGACGATGGGATGCCTAATACTCATGCTCAGATAAAGTACTTATGCTGCCTATTTGCTGAGTTATGCTTAACGATTCCTACCATTTTATTAATTACGCAGGGGAAAAATAACTACCTCTCTTCTCAAGAGCAACGGCTATGGATTGACTACTTGAAAGTACACTTCGCCCACTTAGCAGTACATCGATTTGAGGAGCAAATGGTTGATACACTCATGTTTGCTTTCGACACTTCAAGAAATGCCCTACTCATGGGTTCATACGAAAATTCTACCATACTGAGAGATGCCTTAGCCTCATTACGCCAATTCCGGCTTTTGCAATAGGATACGTTTTTAGAGGGTGTACAAGCTGATAGCACTCTGCTATCAATCATTTCGTAGGTGTACATAAAGCAAAAACCGAAGGTAATCACTTCGGTTTTCTTTTTAGTAGCGAGGATAGGATCGTTGCACGCCGCCTCGAACCTGTGACCTTCGGGTTATGAGAATGGCGAGGTAAATTTTCTTGATAGGAAATGAAGAATGATAGGCGGAACGAGACAAAAAATGTTGCACTTCGAGTATCTTTTTTAATACAATAGGTTATTTACGACCATTCTTTAGCGGCTAAAATGTGATACAATAGAAGAGAAAACAATGACCCACCAGTAGCAGGCCATTGTATCATCGAAAATGCAACCTCAAGCGAACACCAAGTCAGGAGCAGTGCTTAGGAACAGTAGGCGGGGGGCAGGAGCCAGGGGCAGGCCGTAGAGGGAAAAGTCGGGTGGATAAGAAGCGCTTCATATCCTTGTGCTCTACTATGACGGCTTTAGCCAACTATACTCCTGCCCCCTGCTCCCTCAAACTTGCTCCTAAAAACTATTCTTTCAGCAGACGCAGCGTCTTTCGCCGATCACCTTGCTGCACCTGCATCAGATACGCTCCCTGGGGCAACTCCCGTACATCGACCTGATACGATAGCTCTTTCGGGTCTACTACCGCCTGCTGCATCAGTTTGCCCGACAAATTGTAGATCAGTACATGGGTTGGCTCGGCCTGAGATTCGCCGCTAAACTCCAGGTTCACCCAGTCTTGCACGGGATTAGGATACACCTGTAATTGCCAATCGGTTTTCTCTTGTAATCCGGCTTCCTCGCTCAGGCTCGGGGTAGTTTCTTTAGCGGAAGCACTCTCGGTGCGGGCTACCGAGGAAGCACAGCCCACAACGTAGCCATTGCTACAGTTGAACCGGATCACCTCACACTCGTAACCGAGCCGGGCTCCTTTGATGCGACCGTAGAACGGACGTCTGGAGAGTTTCCAGGAGACGGGTACGATGGTGCCGGGCTCTACGTCAGGGGCCCCGGCGGCTTTACACTGCCCTCGGGTGATCTCGTAGCCTTCGTCGTTGATGGCATCGGCGAAGATGGTACCGCCATCCGAAGAAATCCCCGTCACCTCAAAGCGCCAGTTGTGCTTGTACTTCAAGCCGGAGTGGGCCCGGTTGGGTAACTCACTGTGGTTCTTACGACGTCCCTGCCGCAGCGGCTTGATCGTACAATTGTTGTGGATTTCCCAGGCCCCGGGTCTACCATCGATCCGCATCCCGGTAATGACCCCTACGACGTAGGTGCCTCGTTTGCGTTTGAAATGGGCGTAGGTAGCCGGAGCAGACGCTACCACCTCAGCCAGGTCAGCCGGAAGTTCGGAAGGGGCAAACTGACAGCTCCCTTCCGAAGTCTCAAAGGTAAGGGTGGGATTACAGGCCGCCCCTCCCGAAGCTTTGACCTTAGTTCGTTTTTTCCCGTTTTCATCTAGCCAAATGATCTTGGTGGTGTTGGGCCCTTTTACAGCCTGGGTGGTGAAGTAGCTTAACCCCGGGGTGGCAATTAACTCATCGGTCTGATTGGTACCCACTACCTTGTACGTATAGGGTACCTCAAAATCATTCGGGTTGGTCACCCGCCAGCGGCGTTCCACACGGGGATTATCCGAGCATTCGGAGGTGAGATTGAGCGGTTCTACTTCGTCAGTAGACGCTACAATCACGGTTTGAGTCTGGGTGGCCTCATTGTTTGCGGCATCAGTATACACCCAGATGATAGTGTAGGAGCCGGGCTGATCGTAACTCAATGGATCCGTGGTAATCCCCTCAATCGTAGCATTGCCACAGTTGTCGGTGGCGGTTGGGATGGTGGTGATTGCCTCATTCACCTGCACGGTGAGTTCGGGCAGCGAGTCTACATCGGGTACGGGGGCTTCATCATCGCCTACGATGATGGTGACGGTATCGCGGTTGCTACAGCCGTTGCCATCGGTAAAGGCATAGAGGATGCCGTGCTCGCCGATGCCCGCTACACTGGGGTCAAAAGTGCTACCATTGATGCCCGGCCCGAAGAAGCTCCCTCCGGCCGGGGACACAGAAGCCGATAGGTCTACGGCAGCATCATTGGGGCAATAGGGGCCTACCGGGTTGAAGGTAATAGCGGGCAGAGCATTCACCACAATAGCTACGGTGGCCGTGTTCTCACAACTGTTGCCATCGGTGTAGCTATAAGTAATAGTATGCGTGCCTACTCCGGCGAGTGTTGGGTCAAAGCTACTGCCACTGACACTTGTACTGGAGAAGGTACCTCCCGCCGGAGAAACGAAACCGGACAAATCGAACGACTCACTACCTGCACAGACGGGATCGACGGGATTAAAGGTAACTATAGGCAAGGCATTAACCGTAATGGTGACTGCATCTTCGGCCGTGTTGCCGTTGGCATCGGTGACCAGCAAGGTATAGGTGGTGGTAGCCGTAGGTGTGGCGGTGGGGTTCGCCAAGGTGGCATCATCCAGCCCTTCGGTGGGCGACCAGGCGTAGATGTAAGGCTCGGTGCCGTTACTGGCACTGGGGCTACCCCCGATTTGTACTGATTCCCCGGCACACACTTGGGTATCACTACCCGCATCGGCTACTGGCAGGGACTGTCCTTCACTCAGGGTGGTTAGGTTCAGGGACGCCAGCCCGCCGTACTCCACGAAGTTATCGGCCTCCGACTGATTAGTGGCTGATTGCTGTTGCCAACTATTACCATCCTCAGAAGTAAAGGGAGCCAAGCTGCTTTCGGTCAGGCCGTTGAGCTCGGCATCAAAGTAGTTCAAGCGCAGGCTAGCATCCAGGTTCTGATTGTTGGTTGGACTCACCGCAAACGAGCGGAAGATACCGTTATCCTGGGGGCCGGTGAGCGTATGGGTACGGGTAATAGTAGTGCTACCCAGGTTCTGACTACTGCTAATCAGTAAGCCCAGTTTGCCCGGATTAGCGACAGAAGGAGCATTCAGATCAGCGGAGGCGGTGAGGCTACCCGGTCCGGTAGCCCGGCTGCTTTCCTGCTCATTCACTAGCTCTCCGCTACTGCCCAAAGCCAAACTGCGGTTTTGGTTCAAATAGAGAATGCCCTGGGCGAAGCGCAGCCCGGCGGTGACGCTCACCCCATCGCGAGTCACTTTCACCGTGTCGGGATTGTTGACAATAAGGCTGTCCAGGTTGATGGAGCCACTGCCGGTTCCGTCAATGGTTTGCCCACTGCTACCCGCCAACTCTACCGTGCCAGCGGTTGTAAATAGCGGAGCATCGCTTTCTTGCAATAGGTTGCCAGTGACAACTACCTTGCCGTTGTTAGCGAAGGTTGCTCCGGCGGTGTTTTGCCAGTCGCCCTGCACGGTGAGGATGCCCTCGCCGGTCAGGGTCAGGTTACCTTGCTGATAGAGAGCGGGGTTCTGGGCCAGGGTGGGCACTACGACCAGACTGCTGAGTATGAGTATAAGAAAAAGACCTTTCATAAGATTATTGATTAGAAGCCGAGGCTTGGGTTTGCTGATTCAGTAGGTTTTCCAGGGCTTGCAGGCGGTGTTGCAGCGAGCCGAGTTGATCCAGTTGGGTTTGCTGAGCAGCATTATCCTGTGTCAAGCGAGCATTCTCAGCTTGCAGGGCTTTAATCAGTTCCTGCTGCTCTTGCACGGCCTGTACCAGCGGTACTACAAAGGTGGCGTAGCTGAGTTGATAGTGGTCGTTTTCGCTCTGGGGGCGGATGATTCCGTTGAACTGGTAACCCAGTGCCTTAGCCACTTCCTCTACTTCCTGGGCAATAAAACCCGTCTCGCGGGGCTGGGCTAAGGGGGATGGCTGGCTCTCGTCTTCTTCTCCCTGCAAAAAGGCGTGTAAAGCAGCACGGTCAACTTGGTAGCTCACCGGGCGCAGGCGGGTGACAAACTCCAGGCCGGGCACATCTTCGGCTACTTCTCGCTTAAAGC
>CAKZYA010000051.1 GCA_937883755.1 uncultured Flammeovirgaceae bacterium
CTGAACACCTGAACACCTGAACACCTGAACACCTGAACACCTGAACACCTGAACAAGGTAACACTATATAATACTACGAACTATAACACCAAATCACTCAACTATTTTCGCTCCACCTGCGTTAAGTCGCTATGGCAAAAATCCGATTCACCGACCTGATTCTGTACGAAGACGAGGATTACATCATTATCAATAAGCCTTCACACGTAGCTACGCTAGAAGACCGTAATGATCCGTTTAGCATTATTGCAATGGCTCGCAGCTACACTGAAGATGCACAGGTTGGTCATAGGCTGGATAAAGAAACATCCGGAGCATTAGCGATAGCCAAACACCCCGAAGCCTACCGAGCACTATCCCTGCAATTTGAGCATCGCACCGTGAAGAAAGTCTACCATGCGGTATGCGATGGTATTCACGACTTTCAGGATGTGATAGTAGATTTACCGATCTACGCCAACCGCCGAGGAACCGTCCGCATTAGTCATCGTGATGGCAAGCCAGCCCAAACGAAGATTCGCACTTTGGAAGTATACAAACGCCACACGTTAGTAGAATGTCAACCTGTTACCGGGCGGATGCACCAAATCCGGGTACACCTAGCTAGCTTGCAAGCTCCCATTGCGGGCGACGAACAGTACGGTGGTGCTCCATTTTATCTATCATCTATCAAACGGAAGTACAATCTCAAACGAGATACTGAAGAACGTCCCCTTATCCGTCGGGTAGCTCTGCATGCCCAGGCATTAGATATCGAACTTTTGCAGGAGAATCGGGTATGCATAGAGGCTCCGTATCCCAAGGACTTTGCGGTTTTACTAAAGCAGCTCGAAAAAAACCGATATTAGCACCCAAAAAGGGTTGTTTAGGAAGCAAATACTTTCTAATTTTGTCGCCTCTTTAACAAGAGGGGTGTTTTACCTATTTTAATTATTATACAATTGGATATTTTAAGTTACAAAACTCAATCGGCTAACAAATCGACCATCGAAAAGCAGTGGTATGTGGTTGATGCGGGCGAAGCCCCGTTGGGCCGGGTGTGCAGCGAAGTGGCACGTATCTTACGTGGCAAACACAAAACTAGCTTCACGCCTCATGTAGACTGCGGAGACAATGTTATTGTGATCAATGCTGACGAACTAATTCTGACCGGAAAAAAGATGGATCAGAAGCAGTACATTCGGCACACTGGTTACCCTGGTGGACAGCGGGTTTCCACTCCTCGTGATGAGATGCGGAAATCATCAACTCGTGTAATTGAATCAGCGGTACGTGGTATGTTACCTAAGAACCGTCTGGGACGACAGATTTTTAAGAACCTGTTTGTGTACGAAGGTAGCGAGCATCCGCACGAGGCGCAGCAGCCCCAGAAGATTAGTATCACTAAATAACATTGACGAATAGATTTATGGATATAATTAACACCATCGGACGGCGCAAGACTTCAATAGCCCGGATCTACATGAAACCCGGCAGCGGTACTGTTACCGTAAACAAGAAAGAGCTTGCTGCCTATTTTCCGTCTGAAATTTTGCAAACTATCGTGAAGCAGCCCCTTACTTTAGTAGAAGAAGCTGCTAATTACGACCTTAATGTAAATGTTGGAGGAGGTGGCCCCAAAGGTCAAGCTGAAGCTATTCGGTTAGCCGTATCTCGTGCACTAGTAAAAGTGAACGAAGAGCACCGCAGCCCTCTGAAGAAAGAAGGATTTTTAACCCGTGATCCTCGCATGGTAGAGCGGAAAAAATACGGTCGCCGTAAAGCGCGTCGTGCCTTCCAGTTCAGTAAACGATAATCTCTTCATCATCCTCAAAAACCGACATTTATGGCAAATATGGAATATAAAGATTTATTGGATGCGGGGGTGCACTTTGGCCACCTTACTCGCAAGTGGAATCCTAAGATTGCTCCTTATGTATTTATGGAGCGCAACGGTATCCATATCATTGATTTAAATAAGACGCTAGCTTCCCTAGATGAGGCAACTCATGCAGTGAAAAATATTGTACGCTCCGGACGAAAGATTATGTTCGTAGCTACTAAGAAGCAGGCACAAGAAGTAGTATCAGAAGAGGCCAAGCGGCTACGAATGCCTTATGTCACTCACCGCTGGCTGGGTGGTATGCTGACTAATTTCTCTACTATCCGAAAGTCACTCCGCAAGCTTTCTTCTATTGATAAAATGATGAAGGAAGAAGCTTACCAAAACCTGGCCAAGCGTGAGCGACTAATGATGACCCGAGAAAAGGAAAAGTTAGAGCGGGTACTCGGTGGTATCGCTGATCTGTCTCGTCTACCTGCCGCTTTGTTTGTAGTAGATATCAAGCGAGAGCACATTGCCATAAAGGAAGCGCAGAAGCTGAATATTCCGATCATTGCAATGGTAGATACCAACTCTGATCCTACTCAGGTAGAGCACCCAATTCCGGCTAACGATGATGCTTTCAAGTCTATTTCATTGATTGTAAAGCACGTTGGTAAGGCAATAGAAGAAGGATTATTGGAGCGTAAACAGCAGAAAGAAGAGGCAAAGCTGAAGGAAGAAGAAGCTAAAAAGAAAGAGGTTGATGAGCAACCTAAGGAAGAAAAGAGCGAAGAATCAGCCTCCTAAGCTGTAAGCCAATACTAGCATTTTTACTACGTCCAGAACATTGATCGTCGCCCACCTTTCGGTGCTAAATCGGTCAATGTTCTTTTCATTTAGCATAACTATACGAAGATTTTTCGTAACCAATTAAGTAATCAAATACTATCCACCCCGGAACCTATCCGGAATAAATTTTCAATTAGTAATAATTATTCACTCGAAATTTATACAACTATGGCAATTACTGCACAAGAAGTTAATAAACTTCGCCAGATGACCGGAGCCGGTATGATGGACTGTAAGAAGGCACTGGTAGAAGCTGACGGCGATTTTGACAAAGCCATTGAAATACTACGGAAAAAGGGGCAAAAAGTATCTGCTTCCCGCTCTGACCGCAAGACTAGCGAGGGTGTAGTATTCATCAAAACCAGCGAAGACCAAACTGAAGCCGTACTCGTTTCTCTAAATTGCGAAACCGATTTTGTGGCTAAAAATGAAGAGTTCCTCAGTACTGGCGAAGAAGTTGTTAGTCTGGCATTTCAAGAAAAACCTGCCTCTGCCGAAGAATTGAAAGCCTTGAAACTGGGCGATCTGACCGTGGGCGAAAAGTTAACTGAACTAGTAGGTAAAATTGGAGAAAAGATTGACATTGGTGCTTACGAAACCATGAGTGGTGAGATCGTTGTTCCTTACATTCACGCCAATAAGAAACTAGGAGTATTGGTTGCCTTGGAAAATACCGATGGCAAAGGCGAGGAGGCTGGTAAAGACGTTGCCATGCAGATTGCGGCAATGAATCCTGTAGCCTTAGACGAAAGCGAAGTAGATCAGTCTACCATTGACCGAGAACTGGAGATTGGTCGCGAACAAGCAAAAGCTGAAGGCAAACCTGAACAGATTTTGGATAAAATTGCTCAAGGTAAACTGAAGAAATTCTTCAAGGATAATACACTCGTACATCAGGCATTTGTAAAAGACTCTAGCATGAATGTTTCCCAATACTTGGACAGTGTAAACAAAGGCATGAAAGTAAGTAAATTTAAGCGGGTATCAGTAAGTGCCTAGTTGCTTGAATCATTATTTTCTTCCTTTTCAAAGCCTAACTTCCCCGGTTAGGCTTTTTGCTTTCTATGAGGAATAAAATAAAGAATCAGTCCGTCAGGTTCTCAGATAAATTTTTATATTTACCCTTCGGTTTTCTTCGCCCCGGAACTTATCCGGGGTATTCTGGTCTGGCGAGACCCGGACTTTACTCAAGTGTACGCAACGTACAGATTTACAACTTACTTTAAGCACCACTGTCCTATGAAATTTGTTGTTTCCTCCTCTACTCTACTCAAGCAACTTTCTGCCATCAACGGTGTAATTGCCTCCAATCCGGTAGTTCCTATACTGGAAAACTTTCTGTGCGAAATCCAGAATGGAAGCTTGAAGATCACCGCCTCAGACTTACAAACTACCATCATGACTGAGCTAGAGGTAGATGCTCAAGAGCGAGGTAGCATTGCCGTTCCGGCTAAGATTTTGATAGAAACCCTTAAAAACCTGCCCGAACAGCCCGTGACCTTCACTATTGATGAGACATCATATAATATTGAAATTCATTCCGAAAACGGTCACTACCGTCTCTCAGGGGAAAACGCCACTGACTTTCCGAAAGTGCCTGCGGTAGAAGATGGTAATACGGTGGAAGTACCCGCTGATGTATTGGCTCACGCAGTAAGCAATACACTGTTTGCTACTAGCTCAGACGAGCTTCGCCCAGCCATGACGGGGGTTTTTATCAACCTAAACGGGCAAGGCAGCACTTTTGTAGCTACCGATGGTCACCGCTTGGTACGCTACCGCCGCACTGATGTTTCGGGGGGTATCGCCGGAAAATCATCTATCATTATCCCGCGTAAAGCATTGAATCTCCTAAAAGCAGTTTTACCATCGGAAAACACAGCAGTAAGTATGCGGTACAATGCTTCTAATGCTTTCTTCCAGTTCTCAGGCTCAGTTGGGAGCAATATTCAGATGGTTTGCCGACTGATTGATGAGCGTTATCCCGATTACGAAAATGTCATTCCGCAGGATAATCAGAATGAAATGACCATTAATCGGCAGGATTTTCTGAGTTCGCTTAAGCGGATTGCAATCTACGCTAACAAAACTACCCATCAGGTTCGGTTGAAAATAGATGGAAGTCAGCTACATATCTCGGCAGAAGACCTGGATTTCTCTAACGAAGCTAACGAAACGCTCAATTGCGATCATCAAGGTGAAGATTTGGAGATTGGCTTCAATGCCCGCTTCTTAATTGAAATGCTTAATAATATCGAGTCGGAAGAAGTGACTTTCAAATTTTCCCAACCCAACCGGGCGGGTCTTATCGTCCCCAGCGAAACTAACGAAAGCGAAGAAGTACTCATGCTCGTAATGCCCGTTATGTTGAGTAATTACGTTTAGGCAACAAGCCTGTGCATTTTTTGTGATCACTACGTAGCATATTTACTCCGAAGTTGCCCTAAATTGAGTTGGAGTAATTCCGGTCTTTTTTTTGAACAGTCGGCTAAAATACTGAGGATATTCAAACCCAAGCTCAAAGGCAATCTCGGCGATAGAGTGGTTGGTTGTTAGAAGTTGTTGCTTAGCGAGTTCAATTAAGTAGCCATGTATATGCTCAATTGCCGATTTACCCGTGGTGGATTTTAGTAAATCGCTTAAGTAGTTCGCCGAGAGATTAAGCCTTTCCGCTAAATACTCGACCGTTGGTAGCCCGGGATCACTCTTTTTCTCGAAAATTAATTGGAGTTCTTTATTGAAATTAGTTAGTACTGAAGAGTCAACTTCATTTCTTATTACGAACTGTCGTCGGTAGTAACGGTGCGAGTAGGTAAACAGTAGCTCCAGATTAGAAAGCGCTACTTGTTTACTGTAGGTGTCTATAGGGTTGTTATACTCCTTCTCTATGTTCTCGAAAATGATCTCGATTGACTTTTCTTCTTCTTCCGAAAGATGTAAACCCTCGTTAGTGTGATACTCAAAAAAGCCGTAATCATTAAGCTTTTTTTGCAAGCCCGAGCTATTTAAAAAGTCCTTATGAAAAAAGAGTATCCAACCGCTGGCATTATTGATTAGATCACTACTAAATTCCATTAACTGATACGGAGCGGTAAACCCTAAAGCACCTTCCTGAAAATCATACTTGGTGCGGCCATACTTTACAAAGCCAGATAAATTCTTCTTTAGGCCCGTGGTGTAGAAATCATAGGTCATCCGCTTAGGAAAGTCAGAATATCTCAATTCTAAGTTCTCAATCCGGTGGATGCTGAACAGTGGATGCTTCGGAGAGTTTAAGCCAGCCAGTTTGTGCAACTGGGAAATTGATTTTATGTGAAAGCAAGAGTTAGTCAATTCTATAAAGATTTTCTTATTCCGTATTTACCCGTTCCTAATAGTAAGATGACAACTAACGAGATCAATATCAACTGAGGATACTCCCAACCACCTCCTAAGTTATGAAATACCCAACCGTTGGAAAAATGGTAAACCAGTATGCCTACACTCACAGGAATAAGGGTTAAGGATGCTAAACGTGCGTAGTAGCCTATTAATAGCATAGTGCCTCCGGTAATCTCTACCGCAGTAGAGGCATAAGCAGTCCAAACGGGAAAACCCTGTTCCACAAAACCGGGAATCACCGCTTCCATTCCTACTACTAATGGTTTTCCCAATCCGTGTAAGATAAACATACTTCCGATGGAGATTCTAAGCAGAAGACTCGCCAGATCATTGTCTGATAAAAATTCTAGAAATTTCATCAGACAATATTTAGTCGGATTAAACTTTCCACAGTGTCCTTCACTGACTCTTCTAATGAAATAGGCTGCCAATATAGCTCTTCCTTAATCTTAGAATTATCAATTAGCCGCTGGGCACCCAAGTCATTTAGTACTGGCTTCGTTTCTTGGTCTACATAGCTGAACAAGCGTACCATGAAATCAGGAAGGGTTCGCGACGGTACTTTCCGCCTGGGAAAATGCTGCCGTAATATATTAGCAACATCTTTGAACTGTAAGAAACCATTAGCACATAAGTAGCGGTTTCCAGGTGCTTCCCGATATTCAAGGGCTTTGATATGAGCCTCCGCTACTGACCTTACGTCAACGGTCTCAAAGCCGATCTTAGGTATGGCAGGCATACTACCATCCATCATTTTCTTGACAATATTCACCGAATTGCCAGAGTCACTTTTATCAATGACCGGACCTAGAATAGCCCCTGGCAAAATAGTAACTAATTCGGGAGCACCAGGTGTATTACTAGCGTAATCCCACGCTGCTTTCTCTGCAATGGTTTTACTTCTGAAATAAGGAGTAGTATCCTGTTTATTATTAACATTTGTCCAGTCCTTTTCCGAAAATACTCCATTCTTTCGTTCGCCGTAAACGGCTGCTCCCGACGAAGAAGTTATGACAATCCGCTTTACGCCGGCAGCTTGAGCTGACCGCAAAACGTTTAATGTTCCGTTCTTAGCGGGAAGTATCAAGTCCTTTTCATCTTTGGGCAAAGTGGTAGGAAAAGGAGATGCTACGTGCATTACAAAATCAATTCCTGCCATTACTTCCTTCCATTTTTCCAGATCATCCGACAGATCAATTTCGGTAAATGATAAGTTTTGTAACTTACTACTGTATTCGCCAATAATCTTTTTAATACTATCAATTCTCGCTGAGTTCCTGAGGGTTCCTTTAACCGAATAGCCTCGGTTAAGCAACTGAATGACTAAGTGAGAACCAAGAAACCCTGTTACTCCGGTAAGCAATATTTTTTTGTTTTCCATGATTTTTATATTAGATATGTAAAGTTCAATAGCATTGCACTGATTTCTGTGTACAGATCACGGAAAGTTGAATACAGATTACTGTATTTTTGAGCAACACCTAACTTTACTATAGCAGCAATAATCAATACAACCTATGGCATCATCTACCGATCTGGGCAAGCCCGTTGGAGTTACACTCGACCGCTTTATTAAAGGCAACCAAGACTCTTTTCCGTACGCTACTGGAGAGCTTTCCCAGCTACTGCGCGATATTGGACTCGCTGCTAAAATTCTCAACCGAGAGATCACTCGCTCCGGATTACTGGATTTGGAAGGAGCCTTTGGTACCCAGAACGTACAGGGAGAAGCTCAGCAAAAACTAGACGTAGTAGCTAACATCCGTTTCAAGCGAGCTTTAACCAACGGGGGACAGGTTTGTGCACTAGTCAGCGAAGAAGAGCCAGAATTGGTTACAATTAATCCCGATGCTAATTATCTGGTTGCTATGGATCCGCTCGACGGTAGCAGTAATATTGATGTAAACGTATCCATCGGGACGATTTTTTCTATCTATCGGCGTAAAAGCGAAAGAGGCACTCAGGTAACTCCCGAAGATGTCTTACAGCCAGGCAGAGATCAGGTAGCTGCCGGATATGTCTTGTATGGTTCTTCTACCATGTTAGTGTACACTACCGGGCGGGGAGTGAACGGATTTACGCACGGCCCTACCATCGGCGAATTCTTTTTATCCCACCCCAACATCAAATGTATTCCTGACGGAAAAATATATTCAATCAACGATGGCTATTGGAACGAAATGTCCGATGAGCTACAGACATTTGTTCAGCAATGCCGAAAGGAGAGATATACCGCTCGCTACATTGGCTCATTGGTAGCGGATGTACACCGCAACTTGCTGAAAGGTGGCATCTATATTTACCCCCCTTTTCCTAAGTACCCTGATGGAAAGCTGCGGCTGTTATATGAAGCCAATGCCTTAGCCATGATTGTAGAACAAACCGGAGGTAAAGCCAGCAATGGCACACAGCGTATTTTGGATATTCCCCCTAGAGACTTTCACCAGCGCACACCACTATTTATTGGCTCAGCTAATTTAGTTGACAAGTGTCTGGAAATGATTTCTTAAAAATAAGCTACACTTGACCATCTCTCCGATTACTCGCTTTCGCAGTAGTACTTTATACTCTCTGCTGTTTTTACTGATAGTTGGATGCCTTCCATATGCTGTCTACGCTATTCAGACCGATAGTATCCCGACAGTCCGGAAGGTCAAAGACATTCTGATCTACCAAGATAGCCTTTTCTATGCTAGCTTCCCTTCCATCGTAAAATTGTCGGACGGTGAGTATCTATTAGCTTTTCGGCGAGCACCTAACCGGCGTATTTTTGGTGAATCGGGAACCAACCACGTTGACCCGAATAGTTATCTAGTTACACTACGTTCTACCGATGGTGAGAACTGGTCGCAAGAACCTTCCTTATTGTATGCCCACCCCTTCGGTGGTTCGCAAGATCCTTGTTTGCTATTGAAACATGACGGGTCGCTGTTGTGTACCAGCTACGGCTGGGCGGCTCTGCGTTCAGAAGGAATC
Organism: uncultured Flammeovirgaceae bacterium; assembly: GCA_937883755.1. Taxonomy (GTDB): domain Bacteria; phylum Bacteroidota; class Bacteroidia; order Cytophagales; family Cyclobacteriaceae; genus Tunicatimonas. The sequence goes on from CAKZYA010000051.1 coordinate 9,011, forward strand.
GAACATCTCACTTCTTCTCAAGTGAAGGTAAGCGCGAATTCCGTTTTTCTTGGCGGCTATCTTCTTCATTCCCAAGATGATGGCCAAACCTGGAACGGACCTGATTACCCGTTAAGTCTGCTGGTAGAAGTTCGTCAGGATGCTTTAGGCCAGCCGCTTCCGGCCTACAACCGGGGAGCGTTGTGGGAAGGACAAAACGGAAAGCTGTTCTGGTCTGTGGCAGTAGCGGAAGATACTACTCAGCTCCGAAAGACTTCTGCTCATTTACTAACTTCAGAGGATGGAGGGTAATCCTGGAATTATTCCTGTCCCATCGCCCGCGACCCAGTTGTAGCTTTCAATGAAACTTCGCTGTACCAAACGCCTAAAGGCGACTTGGTAGCTTTTCTCCGAACGGCTAATTTTGATGGACAGGCCTGTGTTGCTCGCTCAACCGACGGTGGGAGGAGTTTCAGTGCTTGGCAGAGTATGGGTTTTCTAGGCTATCCGTTACATGCACTTCCGTTGCCCGATAAGCGAGTACTACTTACTTACGGTTACCGGGCAGAGCCTTATGGCATTCGCGCTCGAGTCCTGAATGCGGAATGTACCGACTTTGCCACTGCGCCCGAAATTATTTTACGGAAAGACGGAGGCAACGGTGATTTAGGTTATACCTGGTCGGTACAGATGGACGATCGGCGGGTGCTGGTCGTTTACTACTTCAATCAGGCGGACGGTTTGCGCCATATTGCCGGTACTATTCTCGAAATTGAATAACCTAGTCTGGCTTGTAGCCGATTTCTAATATCGTTATATTGGAAGGTATGAAAGAAAGCGGAATAACCTGGCTACTTCTGGCTGTCACCCTATTTCTATCGGTGACTCTATTTAACCAGTGTTCTGAACCCTCCTCAGTTGCCTTACCGCAAACGGTCGACTTCAACTTTCATGTTCGCCCCATTTTAGTCAAGAATTGCTACCTCTGCCACGGTCCCGATTCTAGTAGCCGTGAAGCTGATTTGCGGCTGGATATTTTTGAAGCAGCCACCGCCTGGCGCGAAGGTGATATTTTTGCTATCAAACCCGGAAAACCCCAAAGGAGCGAAGTCATTCACCGCATCAACAGTGATGATCCCGATAAGGTAATGCCGCCCCCGGCCAGTAATCTGAGCCTGACAGAACGCGAGAAAGCGATTCTGGAAAGGTGGATTGACCAGGGAGCGGAGTGGAAACCCCACTGGGCGTTTATCAAACCGGAAGAGCCTGAAATCCCTTCGGTAAAAGCGCAGGAAGAAGTAGCCAACGAAGTTGATGCTTTCATTCTTGCTAAACTGGAAGAGCAACGGTTACCTATTGCTCCTATCGCCAGTAAACATACGCTGATTCGTCGCTTAGCCTACGTGCTTACTGGACTGCCACCCCACCCTACTGATATCGAGAGATTTATTAATAACACTAATCCTAATGCTTACGAAAAGCTGGTAGATCAGTATCTCAGTTCACCCCAATTTGGCGAACGTTGGGCACGGCACTGGATGGATTTAGCCCGCTACGCTGAAACTAAGGGGCACGAGTTTGATTACCCAGTAGAAGGGGCTTGGCAGTACCGCGACTATCTGATTCGAGCGTTCAATCAAGATATTCCTTACTCGCAACTAGTGGAAGAACAGTTGGCAGGTGATCTCCTGGAACCGACTCGCTGGGACAAAGAAAGCGGAAGGAATGAATCTCAATTGGGCACGCTGTTCCTTACCATGATGGAAGGAAAACACAGCCCAGTAGATTTAGTCATTGATGAGACGGAGCGAATTGATAATATGATTGATGTTACCACTAAAACCTTCCAGGCACTTACCGTAGCCTGCTCCCGCTGCCACGATCATAAGTTTGATCCTATTCCAACTACCGATTACTACGCACTCTATGGCATCATGAAAAGCAGTCGGTTCAGTATGGCCGATGCTAACCTTACCTTAGAAAAGGTTGATAACCTCGTCAAACTAAATAGTATCAAACAAGAAATACGCAGGCTAACTGCTCAGGCTTGGCTGGAAAAAGCCCCAGTACCCATACAAACTGTCAGTAAACGAGAACCCAGCGCGAGTACCGACTTAAGTTACAAAGTGCTGGGCGACTTTAGAAACGGTGACCTGGCCGATTGGCAAAGTAGCGGGTTGGCATTCGGACGACAAACTACCTTAGGCAAGCCACGGTTTGATGCTCAAGCCCAACGGCTACTCTCCCTTTCTGAAGGTCATGCTTCCAGCCGACAGATTAGCCCTGGGGTAGTTGGTGCTCTACGATCTCCTAATTTCACCATTACCGAAGACTTCATTACTGTTCGGGCGCGGGGTAAAAACTCATTTATTCGGGTAATTATCGATAACTTTCAACTGATTCAGGATCCAATCTATGGCGAGTTAGATATGGAGGCAAACCAACCCGAGTGGAAAAACTATACCGTAGACGTTTCACCCTGGAAAGGGCATACTGCTTACCTGGAAATGCTTCCCGGTTATTTTCAGCGCCAATACTATCACCTACCTACACAGGCTTATATAGAAGTTGCCTACGCTCAGGCGTATAACGGCGACCTTCCTTCTCCACCGCCATTAACAAGTTCATCAGATAATAACCTTCACGCTGCCATTGACCGATGGATAAAAGGGAATAGTTCGGCGGTTGACGTACAGTACCTCAATCAGTATTTGCAACAGAACCCGATTGATGTGCCATCGACGGAGATCAATGATTTACTTCAACAACAAGCCAAGCTATCTCAAGCGATGGTTGACTCGGCTTATTTTACTGGTCTCACCGAAGGCTTTCAGATTAATAGCCCGGTATTTATCCGGGGTAACCCCAAAACCCTGAGCGAAGAAAAAGTACCACACCGCTTTCTGAGTAGCCTGTCGGAAGATGGTGTAAGTTTTTCCTCTGATGAAAGTAGCCGAAAAGAGCTAGCCGAAGCTATTGTCAATCCCAATAACCCACTTACTAACCGAGTGATCGTTAATCGCCTTTGGCATCATTTGTTTGGTAGAGGAATTGTAGAAACCGTAGATAACTTCGGTTTGCAAGGAAAGCTTCCCACCCATCCGGCTTTGCTGGACTATCTGGCAGTAAAGTTTCAGCAGGAAGGCAGCTCTATCAAGGAGATTATCAAGTTTATGGTCATATCTAATACTTTCCGGCGAGCCGTTGTCACTGATTCTTTGGTGTCAGTACAAGATCCGGAAAACCTGCTTCTATCTGGCTATCCTTTACGCCGATTAGAGGCTGAAGCTATTCGTGATGGTATGCTAGCGGTATCAGGGGAATTAGATTCTATCCTGTTTGGGCCTTCCGTTCCAGTGCATCTCACCGATTTTATGCAAGGGCGCGGACGACCGCAAGAATCAGGTCCCTTGGATGGTGATGGACGGCGAAGTATCTATCTAGAAGTGCGCCGTAACTTCCTCTCGCCCATGATGCTCACCTTCGACCGCCCCATCCCCTTCTCTACCTTTGGTAAACGAAACGCAACTAATGTACCGGCTCAGTCGCTGATGCTGATGAATGATCCGTTGGTGCTAGAACAAGCTGAGCGGATGGCGCAACGAGTAATCGCCCAAACTGAGTTAGACACTCGAGAGCGTATTCAGCAGATTTATCTCTGGGCTTTTGCCCGCCCCGCCCAGGAAGAAGAAGTAAACCAAGCCATGACTTTTCTGGAGCAGCAAGCGGAAGTCCATCAGGCTAAAGACATTAGCACTTCCATAGCTGTATGGAAAGATTACTGCCATACCATATTTAATATGAAGGAGTTTATTTACCTGATTTAATTGCAAGGTGCCTACCACCTGAGAGCATGTTAAAAAATTCTGTTTGGTCATGCGTTTAAACGATTAAGAATGA
>CAKZYA010000052.1 GCA_937883755.1 uncultured Flammeovirgaceae bacterium
TCACTGTCTCACTACCACTGTCATCACTATCTTCTACTACCTGATCTGCACCAGCATCGGCAATTGGCATACTATTAGGAGGAGTAACTGTTAGATCAAAAGTTTGGTCATCGGATCCACCTCTTCCATCCGAGGCTGTTACCAAAATACTATATGTACCTACGTTATTTGCCTCAGGTGAAAAAGTGAAGGTGGCAGTCCCATCATTATTATCAACTAAAACTCCAAATGATGGTAGGTTATTAGCATCAAAGTTTAGTTGGTCATCATCAACATCAGTAGCACTTATGTCAAATATCAGCGTCTGACTGGCCTGAACTGTTTGATCAGCAATATTATCTAATACTGGGTCACTATTACTACTGAATGTAGTACTACTCACTACTGGAGTAAAGTTTGAGTTTCCTCCGGTACCCAAAGCTCTTATCTGATAAAAATACTCTGTATCAGCTTGTAGATTTTGATCTGAATATGATGTAATATCACTTTGAGTAGTGAAAATGCTAACAAAATTATTCGTTGCATTTAATGATCTAAATAACTCGAAACCTTGTTCATTATCGGAAATATCCTGCCAGGTTAATTGTATCTCTGAGTCGGATTGGGTAGTGGCAGTAAGACCGGTGGGAGCTTGAGGTATATTGTCAGCAGGTGTTACTGGTCCAGCTTCACGCGACTCATTTCCTTGTGCGTCTATCGCCGTTACTGTGTAACTGTAATCGCCATTACCAGGAATGGTCACTAATGCCTCAGTATTCGTAGTCGTAGTTACCAAAGCACCTTCATTATATACCCGATAGCCAGTTACTCCAACATTGTCTGAAGAAGCATCCCAAGTTAGTTGTAACTCGGTACTGGACACTAGAGTACCCGCCAAGTTTGCCGGAGGAGTAGGGTCTTCACTATCAAAGAACGGATAAGCATTAATAACCAGAGCGTTGAATATTCCAAAATCAGCTGACTCATCTACTGTTGGTCCTTCAAAAGAGCGAACATTAATGGTAACTGAGCCATTCTCAGGTACTATATCGTCTATCTGTACTGTATTAGAGGTATTACCGAAAGCATCCAAGATAACAGTTTCCTGACCTATTGTATACTCTGTCCTTAAATCAGTAAATAAATCAATATCATCATCACCGCTCCCGAAGAACGTGAAGCTATACTGCATACCTGCGGGAAGGTTCTCAACAATAAACTCTACTGCTGGATCAAAGGGCTCCATAAAGTAAAAGCTACTTAAAACCGCATCGGGATAAACCCCAGTATTATTTCCCGTAACCTCTCCTAAGTCATTTTCAAAACCAGTACCCCAATTTTCTATTCTGATGGTAACACTAGTAGGGTTACTTTCAGTATCGCTTAACCCATTGATAACTAATCCAGACTCAGGTGGCGTAGCAGTGTTATTCCACGGAGCGGGAGCTACCAGACTGGTTTGCCCACTTAAATTAACTAAAATGCTGTAGTTATATGTAGTAGCCAGAGCCGTAGCCGAGAATTCTGACTGCTGACCACCATTTGTTGCCCGAACTTGGTAAAAATATGTATTTCCTTCAGTTATACTAGCATCAGTATAAATTTCAGCGTCAGCTCCCACTGTAGCTATAAGTGCAAATGAACCAGAAGTGCCTTTTCTGAAAATCTCAAAGCTAGTTTCATTACCTGAATTATCTTGCCAAGAAAGGTTTACCTCAGTACCTCCAACTGACTGCGCCGCTAAATTAGTAGGGGCTAGTAGTTGACTACCTGCGTAGGCTTGTATAACTATTCCGTTTATTACCCCTTGCAGTGCGCCGTTGGCTGCCTCTATTTGCAGTGTAATTTCACCACTAGCATTAGGTTGAATACCATTTAGCTGAACTAGCGTATTGCTAAATCTTGTATTTATCGTCTCACTAGCTGCTCCAACACTGTACGCAACCGAGTAATTGTCCTTTTCAGAATTACCAAGTATAGAAATATTATAGTTTTTGGTAGGGTCAAGATCTGCGAAAAGTAAGCTGGCTTGCCCTTGAGTGAACCAATAGCTACGGGACACATTCTCTGGATATACATTAGACAGAGAACTTGGAGCCACCACTCCACCATCCCACCCGGCTTGAACCGTCATGTCTACAGTGCTAGCACTACCTGAAAGGGCTTCTATCAGGTTACTGTAAGTGGTACTGGCTGATGGATTACTATTCGTATTATTCCAAGGAAACGCAGCTGGGCTACCATTCTCAAGGTTTACATAGATAAGCTCATCATATTCATTGTTAACCACCGTAATAAAAAACGTTTCCTCATCTCTGCCATTAAAAGCATCAGAAGCAGTTAACCTTACTTCATAAGTACCAACGTCAGTGGCTTCAGGATTTAATGTTAGTGTTCCTGTACCATTTTGGTTGTCAGAGAAATTTGCAAAAGCTGGTAAGCCAACTAGTCGTAGAGTAATAGCGTCTCCATCAGCGTCAGTAGCACTTACATCTACATCTTGGCTACTTCCGTAGGTAAGAGCAATTCCTCCCACTTCATCTATTACCGGATCATTGTTGGGGGTTTGTATGCTCACTTCTTGTGGCAAGAAAGTGCCACCATTACCGTTAATTGCCTGAAGCTGATAAAAGTATGTTGTCTTTCCGGCAATGTTATCAGTATCAGTATAGCTCTCAGTGTTACTTGGCAAAGTAGCTAGCAAATCATATGGTCCACCACTCTGAGTGGAACGATACATCTCGAAGCCGGTTTCATTATTTGATCTATCTTCCCAAGTCAATTGTATCTCATTACCTGATTGAGCTACTGCCTGAAAATTACCCGCAGCTACTGGAGCCTGACCATCATCAAGGAAAGCCTCCACAATCATAGCATTCAACACCGCCTGAGAACTTCCGTTAGCTCGATCTACTGTAATCTTAATTTCTCCATTTTGGTCGGGTGTAACATTCGTAATCTGAACAATATTATCAGTATTCTGTGCACCATTCAAAATAACTTCAGTACTTCCTATCTCATAGGAAGTAGACCGATTATTTGTAGTATTTGCACTGCCGAAGAATGTAAAGTTATAGGTTAATGAAGGATTTAGTCCCTCTAATGTCATTACTACAGGAGCAAAAGATGACACCTGGTAATATTCACTTCGCACAAAGTTCGGATACAACCCGCTAGGCATACCATCGGTCTTGGAACCATTCCAACGCCGATTAGAAGCTTCAAAGAACTCTAGAGATACTCCAGTGTTAGCCCCTTCCTCATCTCTCAAATTGTCCATTCTTGGGTTTTGACTCGACGCCCGGGCAGTATTATTCCACGGAGCTGAATACGACTGATTGTTGGCATTATCAAAGTTGATTGATAGCGTGTAATTATCATCTACTGCATTTACTGTCAGCGTAAAGATGCTTTCCCCAAGTCCGCCATTTCCATCATTAGCAATAACTCTGACATTTTCGTAAGTACCAGCATCGGTAATTCCAGGAGTCAAGTCTAATTGACCATTGCCATTTCCGTTATCAGTTAGACTGGCAAAGCTGGGTAAGTTTTGGGTAGATAGCACCAAAGTGCCTTGTGTTTCAGGATCGGTAGCCGATACAGAGAAACTCAGGCTTTGTCCCGCGTCGACTTGCTGGTCGGCAATGGGAGCAACGGTAGGGTTCGTATTGTCATTTACTGATATGGTAAATGAGTTACTGTCTTCCCCACCTTGTCCGTCACTAACTGTTACGGTAATTGGATATTCACCTTGGTCGGCCGTAACTGGATTAGCGAAAGTAAAGGTTCCAGTCCCATCATTATTATCCACAAAACTACCGAAACTAGGTAGGCTACTGGTTGAGAAAGAAAGGTCATCTCCTTCGGCATCGCTCGCTGAGATATTAAAGCTCAGAGTAGTGTTGAACTTTACTGAACGACTAAGAATCGCCTCTAAAACCGGATCGGAGTTAGTAGTAGTAGCACTTACTGTGGCGGTATAGGCGGAGTTTCCGCCAATTCCAACAGCTCTCACCCGATAGTAATAAGTATCATTTCCAGTAAGCTCGCTGTCAGAAAAGCTGGTAACATCTGATCCAGTAGTCGCTATCCTAGCAAAATTCAGCCCGGTAGGCGATGTAGTTCGATAAATCTCAAACCCAGTTTCATTACCAGAGTTGTCAGTCCACGATAAACCAATTTGCATTGGTGATTGAACTGTTGCAATTAAATCTGATGGAGCTACTGGAGATGCTGGGGTTCCTGGAGTATTAACATCCGTAGAACCCGATGTTGAACCGCCATTTTGATTGACTGCTCGTACCTGGTAAGTATAAGTAGTACTACCAGATAGGTTATCATCTTCATAAGTAGTAGTATTTGAAGAAACAACCCCTACTACTGTAAAATCTCCTCCACCAGTTCTTCGATATATCTCAAAACCAGTTTCATTGTTACTATTATCATTCCAGTTTAGTGTAATAGTGTTAAAGTCAACGGCATTGCCTACTAGTCCAGAAGGAGCACTGGGGGGATCAGGGATGGTAAAATCGTCTTGGAAAGCCGAGGCAGGTATTACTTGTTTGTTGAACCCAGGACCGTCCCATCGGGCGGTAAGGCACTGCCCACCACCATTCTCAAAAAACCGTACCTCAATAGAATATACACCTTCAGTAAGCTGCAAGTTACCACTTCGCTCTCGACAGCCATGAAGACCATCGTTATTCACTACAAGTTGACCATCTACGTACATTTTACTTCCATCGTCCGAGCTAAGAAAGAAGGTATAACTTCCATCAGTAGGTATGGAAATAAACCCTTCAAAGATAAAGGCAATTCTATCATTTCTATCCCGAATGCCATTAATCGTAACGTTGTCAACTCGCCCGGTTCTGATAAGGGTACTGTTAGCTTCAATATCATCTACCGTACTTAAGTTATTATGGTGATAGTATGAGTATTGTAAACCAGTATTCACAGTAGCCGCTGTCACCTGATTACTAGCTGGAGAAATATTTCCTGCTTTATCTTTTGCTTTTACGGTAAAGCTGTAAATAGTCTCTTCAGCAAGATTATTAAAAGTAAACTCAGTAGCTGTGGTATTCCCAGCTAAAACTCCATCCCTAAAAATATCGTAGCTAGCAATTGCCACATTATCGTTTGGCATGCTCCACGAAAGGGAGATGCTACTTCTACTTGTACCACTTACTGAAAGGATTGGGGTTTCTGGGGCAATGTCATCCACTTCTGTAGTAGCACTACGCTCTTGTGTGTAGGATGACCCACCCTGATCATTAACTGCCCTCATCCTATAATAAAAAGTAGTATTAGAGGCGAGGCCAAGGTCATCATAACGTACTGGGTTTGGACCAGAGTTTGCTGGTTGAATAGCTACTAACTGATAAGGCCCACCGCTACTTTCTGCCCTATAAATCTCGAATCCGTTTTCATTGTTAGCCTCATCATCCCATTGTAAGCGAATAGCCGATGGATCTAAAGTACTGGCAAAGAAATTTTCAGGGGCAGCAGGACTTCCCGCTCCATTGGTGGTAGTCACGATAATTGGATCAGAAAAAAGACTTTGACAAGGGGCTGGAGGTGGAGCATACTCCCCAGGAGGATCAGTCTCCTGAGGCTCTTCTTCCACGATAGCAGCTCGATACGAGCCTGCTTGGCTTACCGTTATAGTTGAGTCATTAGCTCCTCCGATAACTATACCATTCCTAGACCAAACATACGATGCTTGCCCAGTAGGTGCGTATAATGTAACCGATGTACTTCCATCTAGAGCGGGTAGGTTTACGCTCTGTAACCTAGCATCAATTGTAGGAGCAGAAGATTGTGCCCGATTGTTATCTAGGGTCACTATTTCCGACCAGGGCGTCCACTCGCTCCCTCTACGGAACCGAGCTTGATAGTCACCAGGATCAGAAGTTATGATTTCATTCTGGTTGAGCCCAGGGGTATAGGCTTGTCCATCTTTGCGCCATTCGTAACCATCAAACCCAGCTGTAACTCCCATTCTTACTGAAAAACTTTCACCTGGACAGAAAGATGTCGCCAAATAGTAAACATGAATATCAGTTTTGTTCTTATCCAGTAGCCATGTAAAAAAGTCTGGCTCATTATACATTCTGCCCCAGGTTCCGTGACCCGTATTTTCATAAAACTGATAACGTATATTGCCACCTGCACCACGGATATCTAAAACCATGTTATTACCCTGTTCCGGAGTAGGTCGATTATCATTTTCACCTTGGGACAGCCAAAGAGGAATATGAATATATTGAGCAATATCTGAGGGTTCAGAAAGAGAACTTTGTGCCCATGACATAGGTGAGGCTGCTGCAAATACTTCAGGGTGGCGAGTGATGATACTCCAGACTCCTTCCCCACCATTAGATAAGCCATGTACATAAACCCGATTAGGGTCTACTTTATTATCCTCAATCAATAACTGAATAATCTCAGCAGTCTGATCCAAGGCACTTGAGAAGATAGGGGATGTATTGTACTGAGGTGCAAGTACATACCCGTTAAACTCACCACTCTGCACTGCATCTCGGTGACTTCTGCCTACGTGCCGTAATTGTTTATCATTATCAGTTCCATTCTCCCCTCTACCGTGAATATGTAGGATTAGCGGATAGAGCTGTCCGTCGTTAGCAGTAGAATCGAAGCCGTTGGGAAATAGTAGGCGGAACTCTAAGTCTTTGTAACGGTACGGCTCATAAATACTAGTATTCCAGTTTTGAGTTGGGGTAAACTCCCAAGGGACAATCTGATTGAAATTTGGATTTGTTATTCTCACCCGCACTTCATCAGTAGCAGTAGCCCCATCATCATCAGTTACTGTAATCCGAAAAATGTACCCTTCTGGACGCCCCTCAGTGCTAAACGTTTCGTCTAGCACAAGATTACTAGCAGTGAGCATGTCGGTAGTAGCTCCCGATAAGGCTGCGTTGGTTGGTCCGCTTATCTGCTCCCATAAATAGCTTTCAACGGTTCCATCAGTATCGTTGGCTGTCGCCGTTAAGTTTGCGATATCTTCAGGGCGAAGAATAGTAACTACCGCATCGCCGTTGATTGTAACTGTAGGGTTTTCATTAGTTGGAGTAGAACCATTGCTATGGGTTAACATCCAAGCAAATACGTCATTCACACCCTCTTGGTCAGGTAAATAAGTAGTTGAACCTGGAAAAGAGCCACTCAAATTATAGCTATTAGGATTACCAGTATAGGTATAAGTACGATCCCAAGCATTATGTGTAACACCTAGGTACATAGTGAAACGGGCAGCTTCAGTAGGAGGCGGAGAACAATTATTAATGGTATTTATACCATTAAATGTGTAGTTGGGGTCAATAATAGCATCTCCACTCCCATGAAATGCCCACACTGGAGTATTTTTCACATTATCACTACAAGCAATAGCTACAGGAAAATTAGTGTTTAGAGTATCCAGTGTGGTTCGTCCGGCGATAGGAGCAGCAGCAGCAATTTTGTTACCAAAATCATTCAAGTATTGCCATACCCCTCCTCCTCCCATAGAAGTACCCGTCAAATATATGCGGTTAGCATCAACTCTTCGAGTAGACTTGATCCGCTCAATAACCTCATCAATAATATTGGTATCCCAAACCATTGCGGCGGGTTCACCATTCTGATCCTGGATAGAGTCGCTGTAAGCATAGCGGCCTGTCACGTCCTCAGGTTGCTGAGGTGATACTACAATAAATGGAAAATCGCGACCCGCCTCAATCAATTTGGCTACATGATTTCCCTGCTTAACCTTATTAAGCTCCACGTTGGTTTCCAGTCCCCGCCATCCTAGCCCATGTAATGAAATAAGTAAAGGGTACGAGTTACTATTACTGGAATAGTCGGTAGGTAGGTACTCGAGATAACCCAGATTTTGACCATTTGCATAGGAAGAAGAATAAACAACTTCTTGTTGGGTACCTTGAGAGAAGGCAACACTTCTTAGTAGGAATAGGAGAAAGAGAGAAGCTAGTGCTGTTTTACTAAATATTCCAACTTTTGAATAAATATGGTACCAGTTAGACCTACTTTTTTTCCGAAAAAGCGACATCACAAGGGTAAAGTTTAGGTTCATTTATACGATTCTTTTTCAAACCTTACATGTGTAAGAGTTCACCCGATTATTGAGTAAAGATAATTCAATATCCAGATATTACAAAGAAAACCACTGGATAATACAGGATTATTTTAGTGTAATTCCCGCATATAAGTAAACAATTGCATTAATGAACTAAGTAGTTTATAAAAAAATTACTTATTGTTATAGTTTAGACACTTAATTCTCACTTTTCATTCAATACCTTAAACAATTCGTCGGAACAATTTTCTAGATACTTTGCTAGTGGCATATCTTTATTTTTTTACCTTTTTTAAACTTTGGTTAGTAAACCTACTTAGTTCTTCTTATTTATGCTTATCAAATTTTTATGAAGAATAGCATTACGAGGGATTTGAGCATGCACCGCCATATCGAGTCGTGGTAGCTTTCTATATTTACACTAATCAGTTACTTCTTGCATGACAAGCTATATTAAAGGATTGGACGGGCTACGGGGTATAGCGATTATTCTAGTCATGCTATTTCATTTTCGACGATATGATTTTGGTGAGATTGGTCTTGATGTAGGTTGGGTAGGTGTTCAAATGTTTTTTGTGCTTTCTGGCTTTCTTATTACTCGCATTCTTCTAAATGAAAAGCATCAAAGTATTGACAAATACTTAAAGAGGTTTTATTGGCGGCGCTCCCTCCGTATATTTCCTGTTTATTTTGCTTATCTATTTGTCCTCACTATTTCGTTTTGGCTATTTGATTTTCCTGACACTCTAGGTGAAAAAGCTGCCTGGTTATATACCTATACTTACAACTTTACCCGTTTGCTACCCGATTGGTCGCATAGCGTATTTTTCACCCACCTCTGGTCGCTATCGGTTGAAGAACAGTTTTATCTGATTTGGCCGATGTTAATTTTCTTTTTCCGAGACAAGGCTTTGAAGTTTATTATTATCGGAATTATCATTATTTCACCGATAATACGATGGGTTTTAGCCCACTTTCTCCTGACCCATACTAGTCTTGATTATCACGCAGCAGGTGAGGCTGTTTACTGGTTTACATTTAGCCATCTTGATGCTTTTGCTTTCGGAGGGGCTATTCCCATATTTAAGATATCAGAAAAATTTAAGCGACTCGATTTACTGTGCTTGCTACTCTTTTTAGTTGTTGCGATTATGGGCATAATTAATTTTATTGTTCTCCAGCATTCACCTATACCACATATTAGCAGCCTGGGCTACCCCATTGCCTCATTAAATTACGGGCAACACATATGGTCTTATACCCTTTTGAATGCCTTCTTCGCATCTCTCATTCTTTGGATTTCTTATAGTACTGCCGGAAGATTATTTAGTAATCCATTTCTAGTGTCTGTTGGAAAAGTGTCCTATGGAATGTATCTTTTTCATTGGGGTATCTTAGGAATATTTAACCAGACCGTTGGTGGATTTTTAGCGAATAGTTTAGTAATCTTCGTAATCTATTTTTTTAGTGTTTATATTTTTGCTAGTCTGAGCTACCATTTCTTTGAGTCACACTTTCTTAAACTAAAAGATGGAATTAAGTTTTGAGGGCTGCTCTCTAAAAAGGCTTTTATAAAAAACGACTATCATTATCGAGTCCCTTCTTTCCAAGCCAATATTTGTTCAGCTTCACCTTCTGATTACTGTATTCATAGCTTGAGATTTTTTGAAGCAACGTCATTTTATATGTAATAAAACTGCTAAAATTAAAGGTTTTGAAATAATCCTAAACTAATTTACTTATTTCGTTATTTTATTCTACTTCATACACTTTTGAGTTATTGAGAAATTATGATAATTATGAGTATATTAATATTTGCTTGAATAATTTTATTGCATTAACGATTTAATTTATTACATTTGTAAAAGATGTAAGAGTTTCGTTTTGGTATATAATAAAATTTTTTATGAGAATAATATTCTTTATACCTTAATACCTCGCAAAATATCAGAAGCAAAATGTCGCACAATTTTTATCAGCTTTTGAGGTCTCGTAATAAGAAGGATAACAGAAAGCCAAAAAGGATTCTGACTATAGATGATGACCTAGCAATAAGAGTCATTTTGCATAATATCTTACATAAGGATTTTATCTCTACCACCTTAAGTAATGGTCTCGAAGCCACTGCTTGGCTAGCTAAAAGCGACCGTCCTGATCTCATCATATCTGACATAAATATGCCTATGATAGACGGCATTACTTTTGTCAAGATGATGAGCCAGAGTGGATTGTATCGAGATATACCTATCATAATATTATCAGGACATCAAGAAGAGCAAGTTAAGAATGATGTTTCGCTATACATGAATGTAATTGCTTGGATAGACAAGCCTTTTGACCCCCTACATGTAAAGAGAAGAGTCTTATCTTTGCTAGAAAGAGGGGCTAACAAGGCCATTCCAAAATAAACCAAACCAAGAAAAGGACATGAGTACGGTCTACAATGATTCTACGCTAGCTCAGACTAGTGATTGGGAAACTACACCTAAGAATTCATTCCCTTCTTACGAGTTATCCATTATATTCATTGGAGAGCAGTCTCACGCACTACAAGACCATTTGACTAACTTATCTTCTGACCACCAAGATCGTCTACTTCGAGTAGAATCTATTAATCAAGTATCTCATCAACTTTCTACTATTTCTGGCAACAAGGTTATTGTTTGTGATATCAACCAGGGAGAGAACATTATTAATGCCCTTTTGAAGGATAAAACTAATACCCCTGTTGTTCTTTATTCTGAAACATACTCAAGTCTGCATGTTGATAAGGCTCTGTCCTTGAAAGCTGATGAATATTTATATTTGAATTTAGGCTTAGAAAACATTTTGGAGCAGCTATTAACCCTTGGTACGCTAAAGGCAAGAATATCTGCTATATCAGGGGAAGAAACAGCTTTCTCATTGCCTAAGCCCTTCAGGAAAAGTTTAGCAAAAAGTCTACTTGATACTACAGTAGCTCTTATTCTATTACTCTTGCTTAGCCCTCTTTTACTAATTATCATTTTTTTGATAAAAATTGAGTCGAGAGGTCCGGCTTTTTATGTATCGAAACGAGTGGGCACAAATTACGACATTTTCGATTTCTATAAATTTCGTACTATGAAAGTTGGGGCAAACGACCTTAGGGACTCTCTTAAGCATCTTAACTCTTACAGCGATACTGACTATAAAAGTCAAGATAACTCCTCAAGTGAACCGTTCTTTTTTAAGATAAAAAATGATCCTAGGGTAACCAAAATTGGTAGATTTTTGCGAAAAACCAGCTTGGATGAGCTTCCACAACTATATAATGTCCTTAAAGGAGATATGTCATTGGTAGGAAACCGCCCACTACCCATAGACGAGGCAGCTTCTTTAACCAAAGATCGTTGGGCAGTACGTTTTCTCGCCCCTTCTGGAATTACCGGTCTTTGGCAGGTATCTAGAAAGAAAGAGTCTATGACAGTCTCTCAAAGGATCAAACTTGACCTAAAATATCGTAAGCAAATGTCCATGAGTAAAGACCTCAAGATACTTCTTAAAACATTTCCTAGTATGCTTCAGCAGGAATAAGTAAAAACTAGCACCTTACACCTTTTGACTAAAAGAATTCGGGAACAAAAATGCAAGAAGTTATCTACAAATTTTTACAGACTTATTTCGTGTATACTACTGCTTATACTGCACTGTTTTCAATAGCTAGCCATTTTTATCGATCTAAAAAATCTTGTGCACGACCTTCTCAGTATCAACGCATTGCCATTTTGATTCCAGTCTACTTAGAAAACGAAGTCATCTTGCAAAGTGTTAAATATATCCATCAACAAAGCTACCCATCTAAATTCTACGATGTGTTTGTACTGGCTGATTCGTTAGATGTTAAAACCCTTGACAAACTTAGAGAACAAAACATACACATAGTAGAGATTGACTTTGAGCAGAGAACAAAAGCAAAAGCTATTTCCAAAGGATTATGCTATATTCAGACTCAAAATAGCTATGAGATAACTGTGATATTAGATGCCGATAACGTAATGGATAAAGACTTTTTATTCATAGTTAGTCAAGCGTATGCTTCAGGAAATATGGCTATTCAGGGGCAAAGAGTTGCCAAAAATAAAAACAACAATATTGCTATATTGGATGGTATAAGTGAGGCTGTAAACAACGCGATTTTTAGGAAAGGTTATCAAGCATTAGGTCTTTCAGCTCCTGTAATCGGGTCAGGTATGGCTTTCAATACTCACTTGCTAGTTTCTGCTTTTCAAGAGATTGATCTTGCCTCGAAGGGTGAAGATCGGGAGTTACAACTAGAAATTATCAAAAGAGGCCACAAGATACATTATGCTGAAGAGGCTCTAGTATTTGACGAAAAAGTTGATAATAAGCAGACATTCGGTCAGCAAAGGAAGCGGTGGATTCTTAATCAATTTATTTCTTTAATTAAATCTTTTCCATCATCAGTTAAGCAATTACTTCACGGTAACCTTAGCTATTTCAATATTGCCTTCCTTTCAGCGATCCAATTGCCTCGCATTATTAATATTGGGCTCTTTAGTTTATGGGTTCTACTGCTTTGGTTGTTTAATCGTAGTACGGGATTTACAATAGTAACTTTCGGTTTGTATTTACTAAGTATCATTATTGCCGTCCCTCGAGGCTACTACACCAAAAGCACACTTTTAGCCCTTACTCGTCTTCCTCAAACATTTGGTATCATGCTGCTATCTTTATTTAATGCCCGTCAGGCAAATAAGCAGTTTATACATACCTCGCACAGTACTAAGCACGAAATTGAATTATAATGTCAGACTTCCCCCTAATATCGGTTATTGCACTAAACTACAATCAGGCACAGGTTACCTGTGAGTTTTTACAATCCCTACAAAAAGTTACCTATCCTAACTTAGAAGTAATTATAGTTGACAATAACTCAGTTGAAGACCCTACTCAGAAATTTAAAGAAATTTACCCAGCAGCTCAAATTGTTAGAAGTCCAGAGAATTTAGGTTTCACTGGTGGTAACAACTTAGGTATGAAGCTCTCGCAAGGTGAATATGCTTTCATAGTAAACAACGATACTGAAGTTACGGAAGACATTTTTGAGAGAATGTTAGAAGGCTTTTCCGTTGACGTTAACGTGGGCGTGGTTAGTCCCAAAATACGATATTTTGACCAACCAGAGCGTATTCAGTTCGCTGGTTTTACATCTATAAACCCGTTTACCGGGCGTAACAGTGGCATAGGCCATTTAGAAATAGACGAAGGTCAGCACGATGAAGGAAGGTTTTCCCCTTACGCCCACGGTGCGGCCATGCTAGTAAAACGGGAGGTTATTGACAATGTAGGCATCTTTCCTGAACACTTTTTTATCTACTACGAAGAGCTAGATTGGTCTTCTCAAATTACAAGGGCTGGGTATAAAATTTACTACCAACCAAAAGCCTTAATATTTCATAAAGAATCAGTAACGATGGGCAGGGAAAGTGCCATTAAAGCTTTTTACCACAACCGAAATCGAATTTTGTTTATGCGGCGAAACTTTAGCCGTTTTCAGTTAACCTGCTTTTATCTATTCTTTTCACTACTTACTATTCCTAAAACCTTCCTTAAATATATTATCAAGGGTCAGTGGGAGCACCTACGCTCTTTTTATCAGGCATTAACCTGGAATTTGCGCTACAAAAACCCTGAGAAAGATCGGAGAACTAGCATTCAGGATATTGCTTTACCTGTAAATATATATGCTTAATTTGAAATGAAATATACTGATATGAAAACTTCACTTATTACCGGAGGGGCTGGGTTTATCGGCTCTCATGTAGCTCAGCATTGTCTAGCTGCTGGTCATCAAGTAGTTGTTCTTGATGACCTTAGTGGTGGTTTTGAGGATCATTTGCCAGAAGGAGTTACCTTTGTGAAAGGATCTATTACTGATCATAATCTACTACAAAACCTCTTCAACCAATACAAATTTGATTACGTCTACCATTTAGCAGCTTATGCAGCAGAAGGATTATCCCATTTTATCCGCCGATTTAACTACACCAATAATCTGATTGGTAGTGTTAACTTGATTAATGAGTCGGTAAAGCATAAAGTAGAGTGTTTTGTATTTACATCGTCTATTGCTGTTTATGGAAAGGGGCAGCTTCCTATGACTGAAGAGATGGTGCCTGAGCCGGAGGACCCTTATGGAGTTGCTAAATACGCAGTAGAACTTGACCTGAAAGCTGCCCATGAAATGTTTGGCCTTAATTATGTGATATTCCGTCCTCACAATGTGTACGGTGAAAATCAAAATATAGGTGACAAGTACCGCAATGTGATCGGGATTTTTATGAATCAAATTATGCAGGAAAAACCACTCACCGTTTTTGGGGATGGTACTCAAACCCGAGCATTTAGCTATATCGATGATGTAGCTATTCCTATTACTGAGTGTGTCAATATCTCAGACGCTTATAACCAGGTTTTTAATATTGGTGCAGACAAGCCCTACACTATTAATGAACTAGTTAGTGTAGTAAGTACCGCCCTTGATGCTAAACCTGATGTGAGTTATCTCCAAGCACGTAAAGAAGTGCTTCACGCTTATTCTGATCACTCTAAAGCCCACCGCGTGTTTAATACTAATTCAGCGATTACACTAGAAGAAGGAATACGAAAAATGGCTAACTGGGCTAAGCAAGTAGGTGCCCGCCAAAGTCAAGAGTTCGATAATATCGAGATTCAGGAAAATTTACCGGAAGGTTGGGATCTTACGAAAAAGCCTGACCGGAGCTTAGTATAACGTAAAATGATACGCATTGGCATAGAGGCACAACGGCTGTTCAGGCGCAAAAAACATGGCATGGAAATAGTTGCCCTGGAACTGATACGTCAGCTTCAGCAGCTAGACAAAGAAAACCAATACTTCATTTTTGTGAAAGATGATGAAGACCGGGATTGTATAAGTGAAACTGAAAATTTTAAGATTATACCCCTACCAGGGCTGACTTATGTAGATTGGGAACAGATACAATTACCCAAAGCAGTAAAAAAATATCACCTTGACTTATTGCACTGCACCTGTAATACAGCACCACTGAAATTAGATGTTCCCTTAGTATTGACATTGCACGATATCATATATTTAGAGTCGGTCTCTTTTTCTGGTACTCCGTATCAAAATTTTGGTAATCTGTACCGTCGCTGGGTAGTGCCTCGTATAATTAAAAAATGTAGTAAAGTGATTACAGTATCACAATACGAACGGAAATGTATTAATCAAACGCTTAACCTTAGCGGTGACCTCGTCCAAGTGGTGTACAATGGCATTAGTAGCAATTTTCGATCGATTAGAGATCAGGACTTAATATCATATCGGGAAAAACACAAACTACCAGAGGAGTTTATACTCTATTTTGCTAATCCAGCTCCCAAGAAAAATGCTTTCAACACATTGTCTGCCTATCGGCATTATGTAGACAATACTGAGTACCCTCTGCCGCTGATACTTGCTGATACTAATACAGTATTTGTGAACCAGCTACTGGAGAAGATAAAGGCAGAATATCTGTCCTCTCATATTACAGTCATAGAATTTATTCCCTTTACTGAGTTGCCCTATATCTATAATCTGGCTTCGTTATTTCTTTATCCATCTAAACGGGAGAGTTTTGGGCTACCCATCTTAGAAGCCATGGCCTGTGGAACGCCAGTCATCACCTCTGAAACTTCTTCAATGCCGGAAGTAGCTCAGAATGCTGCCTTGTTAGCAAATCCAGAGGACTATATGTCAATTGCCCATCAGCTAATAGCATATTTCGCCAAAAAAGTCTCTCAAGAATTATTGATAAAAGAAGGGCTGGCGCGAGCTAAAGAATTCACCTGGCAATATACCGCACAAAAAGTGTTGCAGATCTATCATCATTTATCTACGAAAAATGAGCTTTCAGCAAACAGAAACCGTCATCGAACCTATGTCTAGTGGAACGGTCGGATATACCAAAGCCGTTGACCATAAAAGGTTAAAGTTTATCTTAGATCAACTTTATGATTATATTCCTTCTAAAGGAAAGGTACTAGATGTAGGATGTGGCAATGGTCTAATGAGTATGGCAGTTGGTCAAGTGGGCTACCATACATTGGGAGTTGATATTAGCGAAAAGGCCATTCAAAAAGCTAATCAGAACAATACCTTGTCCCACGTTAACTTTAAGGTGATGAGTGCGAACGACCTAGTTGCCGATGGGTTCACTTATGATGCGATAATTTGTAGTGAAGTACTCGAGCACTTAGATGATCCCAGTAACCTATTGCAAACTTTGTATCAACTACTATCTGACCGAGGCGTATTAATCATTACTGTCCCCAATGGTCGAGGCCCTCGGGAGCTTCTGATAACTAAACCTATGCAGAAACTCCAGAAGAACGGTGGGTTTCTATTAGCTGCTGTGAAAGCTTTTAAGAAAACGTTAGGCTACACAGGTACGACTGAACAGTCTGATGCTGATGATCTGACCCATGTTCAGTTCTTCACTAAGCAGAGCCTTAGCAACATGCTAGATACTCAAAATTTCAGAATGGCTACTTTTGGCAAAGCTAATTTCCTAGCTGATGTATTTCCCTTTTCTATGTTAGCCAACCGATCATACATGCTTCAAAAGCTTGACTGCCGATTAGCCGATACCCTACCTCATTACTGTACCTGCGGATTCTATTCAGCCTGGATAAAAAATAACGAATAAAAAAAGCGAAAGAGAAACACTCCCTTCCGCTTTTTTTAAATAGATAATGATTATACCCTTATCTCATGCGTAGCATCTTCTTAGACAGTATTAACTGATTATTCTCCGTATCAACTGCCATCAATACAAATGCCCCTTTCGCAATATTAAGCCCTGTTAAATCAATAGTAATAGATTGCTGATCAAACGACTTTACGGTATGAATAGCATTACCAAAATTGTCTAAGAGCCGTATTTCTACACTACGCTCCTCGCCTAGCGAGATGTGAAGCTCATCTTGCACTGGGTTAGGAAAGGTTCTGACACTTACAGCTTGTTGGAAAACGCTTCGCTCTGTCATAGTCTCAACTTGACTTACTTTCACCTGCTCCAATACTTTTTGATTTTCCTCATCGGCATAGAATAGCACCTCAGCAGGAATAAATTGCTTACTGATGCCTGGTCCTTCGTACTTCACTTCTAGAGTCTGACCACCCCACTTCTCAAAGTAAGTTACCTTAATGGCGTGTTTTCCTACTGTTAAGTATACTTGACCTGATTTCTCCACTTTGCTATGACGTCCATCATTATCTACAACTTCTTCGCCATCAATATATAGCTTACTGCCATCATCAGAAGCTGTATATAATGTATACATACCCTCCGTAGTAATATCGATGTACCCAGCAAACTTAAAGGCAAAGTAACTGTCCTGCTCCCGAGGGCTTAGGGTAAAGCTAGCAACCTCACCAGTCTTCACAGCTACCAGTCCTGAGAAGTTAGGTAGCATATTCCAGTCACCTTCATAGTACTGATAGCGTAATCCGGCATATGCATTATCATTACTACTTTCCTCATCAGCATAGAATAGCACCTCAGCAGGAATAAATTGCTTACTGATGCCTGGTCCTTCGTACTTCACTTCTAGAGTCTGACCACCCCACTTCTCAAAGTAAGTTACCTTAATGGCGTGTTTTCCTACTGTTAAGTATACTTGACCTGATTTCTCCACTTTGCTATGACGTCCATCATTATCTACAACTTCTTCGCCATCAATATATAGCTTACTGCCATCATCAGAAGCTGTATATAATGTATACATACCCTCCGTAGTAATATCGATGTACCCAGCAAACTTAAAGGCAAAGTAACTGTCCTGCTCCCGAGGGCTTAGGGTAAAGCTAGCAACCTCACCAGTCTTCACAGCTACCAGTCCTGAGAAGTTAGGTAGCATATTCCAGTCACCTTCATAGTACTGATAGCGTAATCCGGCATAATACTGTATTTCGTCAGATGAAATACTGTCTCCTTCATTGTTAGAAGGAATGCTATCTTCTTCAGCCATTACCTTCAACACAACACTATCTGCATTTGATGCACCACCATTGTCCACTACTACTACCCCAAAAGTATAGCTTCCTTGCGTTAAATCGCTTACTCCTAATTCCTCAGAATTTGAGCCAGAAAGTTGGGCACTTGAGGGCCCTGACAATTGACTCCAGGTGATGGTTGAAATTTCTCCGTCAATGTCTTCGGCATTTACTGACAATGTTGTGGAAGTTTGAGGTAAGCGTAACATAACGGTATCGTCCGCTTCAACCAAAGGAGCTTGATTTTCCAATACCTGCACTTGAACTTCATCCAAAGCAGTTGCACCAGCATCATCTACTACTATTAAATTGAATAAGTATGTACCTGCTACAAAATCGTTTACCCATGTTTGAACATCACCAGCATTTTCAATTGAAAATGTATTCGGCCCTGATTGTAAAACCCACTGGTAACTAGCGATAGTACCATCAGTATCAGATGCTGAACCATTTAGTTGCACACTATCTAGAGGAAGCGTTATTGTTACGTCAGCCCCAGCATCTACCGTTGGTGGAATATTTTGAGGTTCAACCACAACTAGTACTTCATCAGAATCAGTTCCCCCTTGATCATCAGTAGCTGAAAACTCAAAAATATACTCACCCTCTGCAACGTCTCTAATAACTGCTTGCCCTAAGTTATCTTGAGATAGCCGGGCAGGAGCTGGCCCAGATTTCTGATTCCATTCCTTTTGTACAATAGTACCATCACTATCTTCGGCAGATCCAACTAGAAGAATTTGATCCACCGGTAATTTTACCAATGTGTCTGAGCACACTGTTACAACCGGCACCTGGTTGATTGGCTGCGAGGTGTTCTCCTCTGATTTTCGAATAACTATTGCACCAATGTATCCATATTGAGAGTCTGAAGGTCTCTGCATACTAACAAACACTTTCCCATCACTATCTGGAGTTGCGCCAGTAATTTTCACAGTCTGATTAGTATTCATCCTGGCATCTAAGCTCACTGTATTACCCTGTATGGTATAGTCTGTTACCCGAATGTTATTAGAGGACGCTCGGCTAGCAAAGAAATAGATATTGTAATTTTGGTCAGTTTCTAAGCCCTCTATGACTAAGCGTTCTTCATCACTGCCAACTGTCCAAAAAGTTTCCATTACTGCATCTGGAAATACGCCTGAATTATTACCAGTTGTAGTGCCATCAGCAAAAGCTCCAGGCCAGTTAGTCAAGGTTCTGACTACTACGTTTGAGACTGTACCGTCTATACTTTTCACATTACTAATTACTGAACCCTGACTGAAGTTATTGATTTGATTCCAACCTTCAGGCACCGACTTACTACCATTTCCAAAGTCAACAGCAATATCTCGGCTGTCAAGCTGTATGAAACCTACTTTATTTTCTACTTCAAATTCGCTAAAAGCGGTAGTTCTATACCCATTTTCTCCAGATAAATCACCTTGTTCATGATTGTATGAAATATTTACAACCTTCCCTACTGATAAAGCTTTGTTTAATGAGAAAACTAGCTTTGATGACCCTAATCCTGACTTTAAGGACGCAACCTGAATATTTGAATCATTGAACTGAAAACCACCGCTGCTAGCCTGATTGACAACTTGGCTAAACTCAATAACTAACTCATCAGAATTTTCATCAGTTACATATGCCTGTATAGGATACGGAGCACTAAGATTGTGGGTAAACAGCCACTCAAATATATCCGGCTTATTGGTTTCAATACCATACTCTATTTGATTGGAAGAATTAGAGGTTGTATCCCTCCCTTCACCACTATAGGTTGCATCCCAAGAATTGTGTCCACTCCATGCGTAGATGGTTTTTCTCACATCACTTGTTGGGTTATTAGACTTAATCCAACTAATAATCTGCTCAGTATTACTAACGTTTACCACATTGTCCCCATAGTTGTGAAATGCCCAGACTGGAGTATCTTTCACTTTGGGTAAACTAGCATCACCAGATCCTATTGTTCTGGTTCCGCATATTGGAGCTGCTGCTGCAATTTTATCACCATGAAATTTGAGATATTTCCAAACTCCGCCTCCACCCATAGAGGTGCCAGTGATATAGATACGGTTGGTATCTACTCGTCGAAGATCTTTTACTCGCTCTAATACTTCATCAATGATATTTTCATCCCAACTACCACGCCCACTGTACCGACCATTCACATTTTTGGGTTGCTGAGGCGAAATAACTATTGCTGGAAAATGGCGCCCTGCTTCAATCAGTTTAGCTACATGGTTTCCCTGGCGTAACTTTGAAAATTCTATACTGTTACCCTCGGCACGCCATCCTAAACCATGCAGTGAGATTAAGACTGGGAAATCTTCTTCAGAGGTACCATATTCTATTGGCAGATACTCTAAATAACCAAAAGCTTGACCATTGCCGTAAGTAGAAGTATACACTACTTCTTGCTGTACTCCCTGAGCATAAACATAGCTTTGTAAGCTGAGTATACAGAGAAAGCAAATTATAAATCTTGTATATTTCTGCGTTTTCATACACCTAATTATTGGATTAGAAATTTTCATTCGCATTAACCAAGATATCATTCTTGGTTAAATACAATTTCACAGAAAAATACAATTATCACTCCTTTTGTTGCTAATGCTTCTAATAGGGATATGTGATATTATTATAAATACTTAATCATAAAATTTATTTATAAAGTTATAATTTGATACAAAATAAAGAGTTTCGCTTATTCTCCTAGGATACTCATGCTAAATTATGAAGTAAGAAAGGAGGTAGAAATAGTTATATTATCTAGCAAAATAAAGGTGAAGAGGGCAAATTCAGAAAACTCAGATGAAGAATTAGGAATATCTGGTAATAAAAAATGAAGAATAGCTATAAATTATTCTATTTTGAAAAAGCCAAGTCTTTCAATTTGATAATTCTCGCCAAATAATCATTCCTTTTTTTAGGATTTTCGCTGTGCTTAAGGAAGCGGATCATAATTAATTTCAAATGATAAGTGTAGACATATACACTCTCGCTATATAACGATATAACAATATAGATGAAAAGGAATTATATTTTTCATCAGTTTTATTATATATAGTGAAATTGGGTATACCTAACCTCCTTTCCCTAACTCATATTTTTTTCAAGACTTAGTTGGTAAATGAATAATTATTGATCGCTTCCTGACTAGTAAGCAATTATGAGACTCTACCTTTTATCAATTATGATTTTAAAGCATTTACAGACCACACTTCTTTCATTAACCTTATCCTTTATAGTACTGTCGGTCTATGGCCAACAAGGAACCATGAATGAGGTTACTTACACCTCCACTTACGGAAATGGCCAAAAGTTCGGATATCTAGAATACCTGCCACCGAACTACTCAAGTGGCTCACAAAAGTACGCTGTTCTAATTTCACTACATGGAAATGGATGGATGGCTGACGGACAGACTATCAAGTTCTCTAATCTTAGGAAAGGAAATCATGTAGCTAAACAATATTATTACAGCAGGACTGACTTTCCGTTTATTGTAATTTCGCCTCAACAACCTAAAAGTGTAAAAGGACGATATAGTAATACCTCATCGTGGGATATTAATATCATCGACGAAGTATTAGAGCGAGTAAAAGATCTTCGACGAGTAGATACCAACCGTATCTATATCACTGGCACCTCTATGGGTGGGCATGGCGTTTGGAAGTACATGAAAGCCCATGGTGATAAGATTGCAGCGGCGGCGCCAATGGCTCCTGCTGGCAACGAGAAAAGTAGTGCTTGTTCCAGCAAAATTAAGAATGTAGCTGTTTGGAGCTTTCACAATAGCGGTGATAATATGGTAAGTCCTCGAAATACTATTGATATGGTGGATGCCATTAATAATTGTTCTCCGCCTACTAGAGCCCGAAAGACCATCTTTAAGAATGGTACACATAATGCATGGGATCGCGTATATAAATTTACATCTGATGCTTCTAAATATCAATTAAGTAGTAGATACACTGGTAGCACTGCGTATGGTCCTAACAGTGGGAAGCCTCATATATTTGACTGGTTTTTAACTCATTCGCGAAATGGTAACACGCCACCTGCTAATCAAGCTCCTGTAGCAAAAGCAGGATCCGATAAAACCATTACCCTTCCTATTAATAAAGCGACCCTCAACGGCGGTAGCAGCACCGATGCAGATGGTAGCATTACCTCTTATAAGTGGGCGAAAGTTTCTGGTCCTTCTTCTTATTCAATTGTTTCCAGCAATTCAAAAAGCACAGAGGTAAGAAATCTCGTGGAAGGTAGTTATACTTTCCGACTTACTGTTAAGGATAATGATGGTGCTTCGGATACTGATGACATGAAAGTTACTGTAAAGGCAGAGGAACCAGTTGCCGGAGATGGCAATGGTATTAAGTATTCGTACTACGAAGGTAATTGGGATGTATTACCAGACTTCAGCAAATTAACCCCCAAGAAAACTGGACAGCTTAGTAATTTCTCTCTATCGCCAAAGCAAAAAGATGGTTATTATGCATTTAAATTTGATGGATTTATTGACATCAAATCTGGTGGTACTTATACCTTCTACACTGCTTCTGATGATGGTAGCAAGCTGTATATTGATGGTAAACAAGTAGTTAATAACGATGGACGACATGGAGAAGAAGAACGTTCGGGGCAGATATCTCTTTCAAATGGAAAACACTCTATAAGAGTCACCTATTTTGATAAATGGGGAAATAATGATGTATTAAAAGTGTCTTACAAAGGGCCGAATATTAGCAAAAAGCGAATACCTGATAAT
>CAKZYA010000053.1 GCA_937883755.1 uncultured Flammeovirgaceae bacterium
ACACCTGAACACCTGAACACCTGAACACCTGAACACCTGAACACCTGAACACCTGCATATTATAACTATAACATTCCTCCAAAAAGTACATACCTCACTTCTGTAATATTATCGTGCGGATATAATTCCGCTTCTTGCTAAATTTTTTCATCGATAAAACGTTATCGTTTAGACAGGTACGTGAATAAATAAGTGCATGAAGGCGAAGTACATTTTCTTCACATTATTGCTTTACACGCAATGGGGGTGGGCACAACGCTACGAGTTTAGCGATAGCCTGACCTACGGCGACCAGGTTCGGGAATGGTTTTCCCAAGCCAGTGATAGCAGTACCATCAAATTAGGCGAGCAATTTGCAGTTTTTTGGGACGGTAGCGCGTTATCTTCTACTCAAAAAGATACGCTCAAGCTAATAACCACGCAAATGCTGGCGAAAAATTACAAGCTTAAGCCCTACCTAACTGATCTACACGCCACAATACTGTACGCCAAAGATTCAGCCAATATTAGTACTGGCAACCTAGATGCTATGCTCGGAATGATGCATAAAATGCTAGTATACTACGATCGGCGGCAGGTAGGTTATGGTTTGAATACCCTGAAATCCTTTTTTGCTGAAGGAGCCGTGTACCGGGCTAATTACAATAACTTGTATGCCGAAGCCGATGGCTATGGGTTTGAGTTTATTGCTCCACCCGAAGAAGAACCTATTCTCGAGGAGGAACTAGACGAGGGAGAAGATGAATTTTTGAGTGAAGAAGATCCCTGGGGTACTACGGAGGAGGAAACCTCAGAAGACGACGCCTGGAGCGATGATGCTTGGGGAGACGATACTTGGGCTGACGAAGACTGGGGAACCACAGCAGAGGAAACCCTGCCGGAAGAGGAGGAAGAAGCTGAGGAGGATATTTATGACTATCTGATTCAAGAGCCCATTCAGCCCGAGCTTACTGGGGCGATTATGCGCTTAAATAATGTGAGCTTCACGTTCACCACTACCTACGACACCGCTCACCTTCATCAGACCGATGGAGCTATCATGCTGAAAGATCAGTTATTTGTAGGCGAAGGCGGTAAGTTTGACTGGACAATGGCGGGGCTCAGTGAGGATTCAGTATTCTGTACACTGGGAAAGTATAACTTCGATATCCGGGTGCCCAAGCTGAATGCCGAAAAAACGACGATGACCTATCTGGGTAAAATTCAGCAACCCGTAGAAGGAATTTTTGAGTTTGCCAGCCAACGCCATCAGAGTTTTCGAGACGCCCGCTACCCTCGTTTTAAAAGTTACCGCAATAATATATCAGTCAATATTTATGACCGCCAGGATATAAACCCTAATCAAGTTTCTCTTACCGGGGGCTTCTCCTTGGTAGGTAACCGGGTCAGTAGTGCTTCTTTTTACGAAGGGGAAACCACCGTAGAGGTGCAAGAAAAAGGTGTCAGGAGATTCAAGGCAGTATCGCCCCGCTTTGGGATTACTGATTCGCTCATGACTAGTGGTCAGGCTGCGGTAGTGATCTATCAAACCAATGATTCTATCTATCACCCAGCAGTGCGCTTCAAATATATTTTAGATTCTTCGTATCTGGTGCTGCAAACTACCAAAGGTGATTTTAAGCGTACCCCCTTTGTCTCTACCTTCCTCAACATGGATATTCGGGCGGATATGATCCAGTGGGATTTGCGTACCGATAGTTTAGCAATATCCACCCTTTCGGCTCGAGATAAAGTACCGGTGCTGTTTGAGTCACAAGAATATTTCAGTGAGGAATTATTTGATCAACTGGGGCAGATGTATAACTTTCATCCGCTGATTATGGCAGTGAGCTACGCCCGCAAGACCCGGAGTGGCACCTTCTACGCTGATGATATGGCCCAATCCTTACAGCAGAATCCTAAAATTATCCGGGCAGCCATGAGAGATTTGCGAGGGCAAGGGTTTGTAGATTATGATGAGGATTCGGGCGAAGTAACAATTAAGAGAAAGGGGTATCACTACGTATTGTCCAAAGCTAAGCAGAAAGATTATGATGATTTGCTGATTCCATCTTTTGCTAGTAATGGTCCCAATGCCGTGCTTAATCTGGATAGTATGGCATTGGCCGTAGAAGGAATTGAGAAATTTACTATCAGCAATGAACTGAATGTACAGATCATCCCGACCAACAACAAGGTAACCATGCTGGGCGAACGGGATTTTAAGTTCGATGGGGTGCTTCAATCGGGTAATTTTGAGTTTTCGGGTAAAAACTTCACATTCCGTTACGATAGCTTTCTAATTGACTTACCCGAAATTGATTCCATTGCCTTTTATCTGCCTGACAAAGACGGAAGTCGCCGTCGAGTAGATAACTCATTACAAAGTGATGGTGGTAAGAAAAAGGTCAATAACTCCTTACAAAGTGGGGTAGGTGATGGACTGAAGAAAACTGCGGGAACCTTATTTATCAATGATCCTAAAAACCGGTCTGCCCGTAGTAAAGATCCTAGCTTTCCCAAATTTAACGCTGAAAACGGCGCGGTGGTGTACTTCGACAACAACAATGTACTGGATAATGCCTATGATAAATCTATTTACTACGTAATTCCTCCTTTCGATATTGATAGCCTAAACAGCACTGACCCTGCTTCTATCTCATTTCCTGGTACGCTTTACAGTGATATTTTTCCGCCGATTGCCGAAAACCTGAGCGTTCTGGGTGATAATTCTATGGGCTTTGAGCATGCAGCCCCCGAGGGAGGATACGCTTTATACGGAGGCACTGCCACGTATAAGGATAAGCTAACACTAAATGCAAATGGACTAAGGGGAACGGGCACTATCGATTTCCTCACCACCACTCTCGAGTCCGAAGATTTCGTGTTTTATATGGATTCAGTAATGACGACGGGAACGGTAGTGGACATTAAGGAAGGTAGCTTGGGGCAGGCTAGTTTCCCACAAGCGTATGTAGAAGATTATACTATGAAGTGGCTGCCCCGTGAAGATAGCATGTACATTACCAACAACGCTGAACCGTTTGAGCTGTACAACCAAACGGCATCTATGAGTGGTCAACTTATTTTAATGAATAATGGACTACTAGGAGCAGGAACACTATTTACCCGAGGGTCTGAGGTAATTTCGGAGCAAATGGCCTTCGAGCAAAACCAGTTTTCGGCTCGTAATGCTGGGTTCGAGATCAAGTCTGAGAATTCTAAGAAGCCCGCTCTAGCTGGAAAAGACGTGTATGTGAACTTTGATCTGGTAGCGAACCAGGCCAGTATCAGTCCCGAAATAGAAGGCGTCGCTGCCATCGGATTTCCCTACGCTCAATTCCGAACTTCTATTACCAAAGCGGTGTGGGATTTAGAAGAAGAAACTGTGCGAATGAGTAAGCCTGAGGACGTGGCCATTGAAAACTCCTATTTCTACGCTACGCGAGAAGAACTTGACTCACTAGTGTTTAGTGCGGAGGAAGCTATTTACCGAATTCCATTACAGCAGCTAGATATTTCGGGTATTCCGTATATCACCGTAGCGGATGCGAAGATTACACCGGAGAATGGTCAGGTACAAATTAGGGAAAATGCTAAATTCGATACCTTCACCAATGCTACCTTAGTAATTGATACCCTCAACGAATATCACAACTTATTCAACGGAACCATTGATGTTATTTCCCGAAACGAATTTAGGGGGAAAGCCATCTACGAGTTAGTCTCCGCCAGCGATACCTTCGCCATTCAGCTTACAGAGTTTGCAACTGACTCGGCACAAGAGGGAAGGGGAAGGCAAGCCGAGTGGGTGCAACATACGGTAGCTGATGGAACAGTGCAGGAAGCGCAGAACCTGATTATCTCTCCCGGTATGCTTTATCGAGGAAATATCCGAATGCACGCGGCTAAGGAGGCGCTGGAGTTAGATGGTGAAGTTAAACTGAATTTTAAAACTATTCCCAACTACAATACTTGGATCAGCTATCTGAGCGAAGCCGGAGATAAAGAGTTGAAATTTGATATTGCCACGAGTACCACTGACGTGGGTGAACCTCTCACAACTGGATTACAACTGGATCGGAGCAATAGCTTGTACATGACATTTGTCACCGACCTTCGTTCTCCAGAAGACCCTACCGTTTTTCAACCCATAGGAATGTTAGGGTATAATGAGGAAGAACAGGAATACACCATCCGATCTTCTAAGAAAGATGAGCCAAACGCACTATCGGGAGAGGTATTTACTTTCAACGAAAATGAGCAGACAGTAGCCTTTGAAGGCCCCATCAATTTACTTCCTTACCCTGAAGTAGGGCTAGAAATTCAGACGGCTGGCTCAGGTAAAGGCGACTTGCAAACCAATGAATACAAGCTGGATGCTTTCATGGCTATCAATATTGACTTGCCCGCGCAGGCGGTAGCAATGATGGGAGAAGATCTGAACGCCGCGCTAAACAAATCAGGTGCAAGAGCAGCAATTAATGACCGTACACGTTTGCTGTATAAACTAGCCGAATTTATTGGCGACCAGGCCGCTCGCGATTTCGATCAGCAGTCTATTGCCAACTATACCCCACTAGTTTCGGTAGCTCCTCAGCTTGAAAAAACGATTGTACTGGCCGACATCCAGATGGTTTGGTCTGATGATCATAAAGCCTGGTACAGCACTTCACCACTAGGGTTATCCAATGTACAAGAAACGGATATCAATGGCCAAACAACCGGGTTCCTGGAAATTAAACCAACGGATGAAGGCACAATTGTAAATCTGTTCATGCAAGCCACAGCTGACTCTTGGTACTATTTTACTTACCAGAACAACCGGATGGGCATTTGGGCGTACAACGAAGATTTCTGCGATGAAATTGGTGTACGATCTAAAATGGGTAAAGCCGATTCAGATGAATTCGCTTTCTACCTTAGTGATATTTCCGAAACCCTCACCTTCGTCAATCGTTTCCGCCAAACCTACTTAGGCATTGATGAACCCTATAACTTCGATATTATGCCCGACATGATTGCCGACGAAGAGGCGGAAGAAGAGGATGAAGAAGCTGACCGGGATGGGTTCTAATCACCCGAAATTCTTAGTTAGGGGCGGTCAAAATACCCATGTCGATAAAGTTTCTTATATTATCGCCGTTACTGATCAATAAAACTTTGGGCACGATTATAACGTTGCTTAGACGAACGAGAAGATTAAAAGATGACGATTGTTTATATAGGTTGTGCGATACTTTTAGCGTATTTGTTAGGTTCTATTCCCTCGGCGGTTTGGTATGGTCAGCGAATGTACGGAATTGACGTAAGGCAGTACGGTAGCGGTAATGCCGGAGCTACCAATACTTTTCGAGTGCTAGGCAAACGAGCTGGTATTATCGTCTTATTGCTCGATATGTTGAAAGGGGCAGCGGCTACTTCACTAGCCCGAGTGCTACTGCAACAAGATATTATCCCGGCTGATCGGCTGGTTGAATTCCAGTTATTATTAGGAATTGTAGCCGTTGCAGGCCATATTTTTCCGGTATTTACGAAGTTTGACGGAGGCAAGGGAGTAGCTACATTGTCGGGTATGGTACTTATCATTCAGCCAGTAGTTGCTCTACTGTGTGCGTTAGTATTTCTCATCATTCTTATTTCTACTAAATACGTCTCGCTAGGCTCGCTGCTGGCGGCATTATCGTTTCCTCTACTTTTATTACTACGTCCCTTCCGAACCGGAGAACCTCTGCTTGTTGCTTTCGGCTTTGCCATGTTTGTCTTATTGGTAGTCACCCATCAGAAAAATATTCGGCGATTGCTTAGTGGTGACGAAAACCGTACTTATCTTTTTGTAAAGAAGGACTAACTTTTTAGTGTTATTGTGTTAGGGCTGCCATGGAATGGTGTTAGAGTGTTAATGGATAATTTGAACACTTAGACACCTCCCTTATGAAAGAAACTACTGAACTAGCCATTGAGTACTCGGTAATCTCCGCCCTTTCTTTGAGCCCAATCTTGACGGAAATCTATGATCTACCCGAGAAGGTTGAGGTAGAATATCTGCATCAAGGCTTTAATGATACTTATCTCGTCACTACAGAAGCATCTAAATATACACTAAGAATATACCGACATAATTGGAAGTCACTGGACGATATTCGTGGAGAAATTGACCTTCTCTTACTATTGAAAGATGCACATATACCTGTTTCCTACCCAATTGCTAATACTGAAGGCGATTTCATCATCGAGTTGACTTGTCCTGAAGGAATCCGGTACGCTGTGCTCTTTAGCTATGCCTTAGGAGAAAATATCCCCTCACTCAATAATGAAACGGCTAGATTGCTTGGGGAGCACTTAGGGCGATTGCATAATATTACTGAAAAAAGGGAAGACGAAAGATTATCCAAACGATATACCTATTCGGAGATTTTCACATACACGAATAAACTTTTAAAATCGAGGTTAGGTGATTCAATTGACATCTTTCAAAAAGTAAGTAGTATTGAGCAGAAACTGGCGGAGAAAATAGATATTGATAAATTAGAACAGCTTCCTAAAGGAATATGTCATGGCGATCCACATTACGAGAATACATTCCTCGAGAAATCATCCAAAAAAATGACACTATTCGATTTTGATTTTTGTGGTTATGGCTACCTGCACTATGACTTAGGTAGCTTCTTCCACTATGAACGAAATAGCGATCAAAATAAAGCCAAATTTTTGGAAGGATACAAACAAATACGACCTTTGACAGTGGAAGATAAGAAGCTAATACCGTATTTTGAGATATTGATGAGAGTCTTTCATTTAGGTGCCAGAGCGAACAATGCTGATGGAATAAAAAACCCTCTCTGGCCTGAAAATGAGATAGAAAAAAATATTGACGATATTAATCATCAGCTTGCTTCACTATAGAAGTAGATAGTACGAAAAGCATAAAATTGACCTTGGACTCTTGAGCATTGCAGGTATTTGCTCAAACATATTAACCCAGAGAATAATAACACTATAACACCATATCCCTATGTCAACTACTGCATTTAAATCCTATATTGAGGAAAATCAAGATCGATTTTTAGAAGAACTGTTCGATCTACTCCGTATTCCTTCGGTCAGTACTGATTCTAAATTCCAACAGGATGTACGACGAACTGCAGATTTTGTAAAAGAGCGGTTATTGGAAGCTAAAGTAGATAAAGCCGAGATTGTTGAAACCGAAGGCTATCCTATCGTTTACGCTGAAAAAATGGTTGATCCAAGTAAGCCAACCGTTCTAGTCTACGGTCACTACGATGTACAACCTGCCGACCCCTACGAACTCTGGAAGTCGCCACCCTTTGAGCCGGAAGTGCGAGATGGGAAAATCTACGCTCGGGGAGCTAGCGATGATAAAGGTCAAATGTACATGCACGTGAAGGCATTGGAAACGATGATTGTCAATGATGCGCTGCCCTGCAATGTAAAATTTATGATTGAGGGCGAGGAAGAAGTAGGATCGAGCCACTTAGCAGGTTTTGTAAAAGATAACCGCGAAAAACTACAAGCTGATGTAGTACTCATTTCTGACACCGGAATTATTGATAACGAAAATCCTTCTATCACGATAGGTTTGCGCGGCCTAAGTTATATGGAAGTGGAAGTTACTGGACCCCGAATCGACTTACACTCGGGTATGTTCGGAGGCACAGTTGCCAATCCCGTTAATGTTCTCTGCCGAATGATTGCCTCGCTGCACGATGAGCAAGGCCGAGTGACTATTCCGGGTTTTTACGATAAGGTAGCTGAATTAAGCGATGAGGAACGATCCGAAATCAACCGAGCCCCGCAAGATGATGAAAAATACAAACAGGAATTAGGCGTAAAGGCATTAGCGGGTGAGGATGGTTACACCACTATGGAGCGAATCGGAATTCGGCCTACATTAGATGTGAATGGTATTTGGGGTGGGTACACGGGTGAAGGAGCCAAAACGGTACTTCCTTCTAAAGCCTACGCCAAAATTTCTATGCGCTTAGTGCCTAACCAGCATCCTGATGAAATTGATGAGCTGTTCACTAAGCACTTTGAATCCATCGCGCCCGATACGGTACAGGTAAAAGTAACTCCTCACCACGGTGGCGAACCAGCCGTAGTTCCTACCGATTCACCCGCTATTGAAGCGGCTAAGAAAGCTTTCCAGGATGCCTGGGGTAAAGAACCTTTTTTAACTCGCGAAGGTGGTAGCATTCCCATTGTATCGCTATTTCAAAAAGAGCTAGGCATTGATTCATTGTTGATGGGCTTTGGTTTAGACGAAGATGCAATCCACTCTCCTAACGAAAGCTACGGCGTTTTCAACTTCCTAAAAGGCATAGAAACTATTTCGTTATTCTATCAGCATTTTGCTAAAGTGTGAAAGAATAAAGTAGAGGCATGATTAATCATGCCTCTACTTTATTATCCTATTTTCCTCTTCCCTTGACCTACGGATTCGAGGTCGTTTATTAGCTGCTTCGTTGTTGCCAAAAGATCGGGAGTAGGTAAGTTTGATAATGCGTGATCGGGCAGATTCGGTGCGGAAGTTCGTGTGCGTATTCACTGCAAAGGCTTCTTCGGTCAAGCCCCCGTACCTAGCTCTGATTTGCATAGATTGCAACAGATCGGTTACTGCTATTTGAAGGCTGCCCCGATTGTTGCTTAGTTCTTTCTTCACGCCCATGTTTAACATGCCAAATCCGCCAATCTCCACCGATCCGTTGTAAGAAGGTGCATTATACCATCCGGAGATTTCCAGAAAAAACTGTCGCGGGAGTTTAATGGTCTGGTTCCCGTACACCGAATAAGCGAAGTAGGTTTTGGTTGCGGGCACTGGAGTATAATCTAACTCAAATTGGCGCCAACCGCCCACCCATCCCTGGTTTATAGTCCACCAATCAGTGATTGAAATGGGTAAATCAGCTTGGAAGGTGAGGTTGTTCTGGTACTTCAAATTTTGAGGAGCTACGTATAGCAGGTCGCGTTCTGGGTTTTCGGTCAGTTGAAAGCGGGCGATAGGATAATCATCCCGACCAACTAGTACCGAAAATGAGTATCCGCGATAGATATATCCTACTTTTACATTATTGGTAATCGTTGGCTGCAACAGTGGGTTTCCGGTAAAAACCGACATGGGGCCACTGTAAGTGAGGTAGGAAGCCAGGTCGTTGTAGGTCGGGCGGCTAATTCTTTTGGTATAGGACAACTGCCAGGTGGTATGATCGCCTACTTTCTTAGAGAAAAATAAACTAGGGAACAGTTTTCCGAGTCTTCGATCAATCTTATTTTCTGCTTTTTCAGCGTCAGTATAGGTATGGGAATATTCGTAGCGAGCTCCTATTTTCAACTCGGTTGATGGGCTTATTTGCCAGGATGAAGATGCGTAAACTGCGCCAATGCGCTCGCTCATTTCAATATCATTTGAGGTGCGGGAGGTGTTTACCCAACGGTTGTCTTCCCAACTCTCTATTCTTGACAAACTGGTACTGCGCGTGTAGGCTCCCTTCACTCCGGCTTCCAGGCGCAGCTTATCGTTCCATTGCTTCGTATAATCCAAACTGATCACTCCTACATGAATCGGGGTATTAGCGATACCACGTTGGCGGTTGGAGAAAATGTTGCCTTCAGGGTTAACCTCATTAGATGCTTGGTCGGAAAAACGAGTGGAAATATCGGATGGGTTTTCGTTTTTGTAGTACAAATAATCAGCGTTGAGGCTCAGCTTTTCTCCTTCCTTTAATTCCTTTTCCAGAAATAGCGAGGTATTGCTATTCTTCCAGCGATTGGTTGCATCAATGTTGGCTTCCATCAGTAGAAAAGGGGCTTGTATGGGAGTATACTCGCCTCGATTAGCTCGTTCAGAAAATACTTGGCTATGATTGTAGGCACTATTAATGCCAATGGTGGTATTTCCTAAATAAGCTTCCAGGCCCAGCGTAGCGTTATGGTTGTCAGATACTAAATGGGTAGTGTTAAGGAAATACACATCTAATTCACCACCCAGATCCGGCATATCTTGGTCTCCTCTTACCCACAAGTCGCTGTAGCTACGATCGTGCAGAAAGGAGTATGATCCGTAGACGTTGACTTTACTATTGCTGTGAGATAGATTGATGCTGGTTGCTGCTTTCTCACCTACACCCAGTCCTCCGGTGACAGATAGCGTGCCCGTAGTGCCGACTTCCTTATTTTCCTTAAGTATAATATTGATTATTCCGGCACTTCCTTCAGCATCGTATTTGGCGGGGGGGCTGGTTAGTAATTCTATTGTCTCAATATTATCCGCACTCATACCATTCAGCATCGCTACTACCTGAGCTACGGGTAAGCGCATTAGTTTTCCGTTTATCATCACGGCTACTCCGCTTTGGCCGTTGAGCATAATGCCGCCGTTTTGGTGATCTAATGATACTCCGGGTGATCGTTCTAGTACTTGTAAAGCTGAACTTCCTTTAGTCATTACGCTACTCTCAACGTTAACAACGGTTCGATCTATCTCCTGCTGAAACAGAGGCTTTTCCGCTTGAATAACTACTTCGCTCAATTGCTGGGTATTTTCACGCAGTATTTGGGCTCCGAAATCTTTTCGTTTGCCGTTTGCTACGTCAAAAGGGTCAGACTCATAGGTCTGCCATCCTACTGCCCTAAGCTGGAGAAGATAATTTCCAGAGATTACACCTTCCAAAACGTAGGTTCCAGATTCATCAGTGATGGCTCCCTTCGCCAGTGCCGAATCAGCCGCATTGAGTAGTAGGACATTTACAAACGGCAGTGCCTCTCCGGTGGTGTCAGTCACTTTTCCAGATAGTTGGGCTAGCACAGGTTGCATGAACCAGCCGAATAGCCAAATGAGTATGATTGTTTTTATGGGCATTTTTTAGGGTATTTTTGATTATATGTGTCCCCGGACTTGTTCCGGGGACTCCTGCATAGTAGGAGGGAGATGCCGGAACAGGTCCGGCAAAACTTCCCTTTTGTAGTATTCTTGTCTAGTAGTTAATCCAGATGGTTATGGGAGCCGATTAGCCGGAATATTTTGAGTGAGTGGTCGGCTTGCCGTTGCCAAATTCGAATGCCTTTTCCTTCAGTTCTTCCCGAGAAGTTAGGGACAGTCCATTTTACCTTAAACTTGGTATAGGCAAGGATATGGTCATCGGTCGCTTCGTAGTGGTAAGTAGAGGTTTCTATGGAATCAATCGTTACATTGCCTTGGTTATACTTGATCAGGTAGGGCTTTATTTCGTCAATACCACTTACAGTTGGTTCTTGGAAGGGCATAAATTTGGCATCGTCAGCATAGAATTCTGATCGCAACTCACCAGAGCGCATGGTGACGTACTTTGCTCCAAGTGCGCTGTAAGCCCTCAGTTCCAGGGGAATTTTTTGACTAGAATAGAAGGCTGCTGCTTGGGATGGTTCGGGGGATAATTCAATAGTCAATGCTTCCGGATGCTCAACCGGATGAAAAAAGCCGTAGGATTCTCCTTTAAGGGTTAAGCTACCATTCGGCTGGACTCCCCAAATGTTCCAGTACTTACCGTTTTGGCTAAAGGTAGTATCTAATTCTACATCGGTATATTCTTTGCTAAAGACGCCAATCTCAACAAACGTACTATCAAGACGAACAACTTCTTCGGCCGTTCTTTGAAGGATACTAATATCTTGTCGGCGAAAAATCTGCTGGTAGAAGGCAGTAATTTCATCGATGCCTGTCAGGGTAGGTTGATATTCCGGCATACTGATCGCAGCCTCATCGTAGTAGGCCAGCCAGTTTTCCAGATCATCATTTTTCTCGGCAGCGGTTCGTAGTTCGGATAATTTTTGGATCTGTTGCTCAACCGCTGCCGAAACGATGATTCCCTCGTTCTGAGCATTGGCGTAGAAAAAGGACAAGAAGAGACTGCAAGTGAGGATTAAAAGAATTCGCATGAATTTGATTTTTGGTTACGGATCAAATCAAATCCAGTGCGACTGCTTCTCAAAATCTATATGCCCAGTGGTAAGAGAAACTTGATGAATGGCTTATTATGACTCGATCAGGGCTTATTATAGCCACAAACGCAGTTTCCTCCCGTTCGTCAAGGAATTTTACCCGATGATCAAGTATTCCGTACCGCTCGTATTCACTATAAGAGAAATCTCGGAGAGTTTACGCAAATTGGCAAGAATCAATGCTTAGAGTTGTATGGCTTCATCGCTGAAAGTCTTCCGTCAAATTGTTGTGTATGATTAAGTTGAAAAGAAGCTATACCAATTGCTTCGCTGTTGTAATGCTGATTTTTCTCGCTAGATGTCAACCTGCCACTGACGAACTATCTTATAACGCTCAGAATGACCGAGCAGTCGTGCAGGCAATTTTAAGCGTCCTGGATGATAATGATGTCAGCCTAGAAAAGAAGCTTGAAATTTGGGTAGACGATCTGGTACATATGGCTCCTGGCTACCCAACCAATACGGATAAAGATGCATTGCGCCGTCATCTAGAGGAACAACAAACATACGGATACGCTGATATGACTCACGAAATTATTGAGCTTGACTCGTATCCTGATCTGGTGCTAATGAGAGGGCGGGTCATCGGAACCTTCTATCCGGCTAATCAGGATGCGCCAGTACCTTTTCGTACCAATAACCTCTTTGTCTTTAGAAGATTGGAAGATAACTCACTAAAAATCTGGAAAGTAATCTTCAATCAGTCTGGCGAATAATTTTTTCCTAAGCATATTCAAGACCTTTCACCTAATATGATTCCACCAAATTTTATCACGGCTCTTTCCTTATATCTGTCGCTATCGGGTCTTCTAATCAGCAATCCGGGTTTTTCGCAAAACGTAGAACAGATCACTTTTACAGTAGATGTGAATTCGGTAGTCTCGATAGCTCAGGATTCGATACTGAATGTTCAAATCCGGGGCAGTGTAGCTCCTTTGAGCTGGGCAAAAGGTATTAAGATGACAGATGCCGATAATGACGGGATTTATTCCGCAACTATTGATTTTCCCCTCACGCAACCAACCGACTTATACTACAAATACACCTTAGACGAAATTGACTTTGAAGCAGGTGATGCTCGACAGATTAAAATAGAGACAGGCAGTCCTCTGGATACCTTTCGATACGAGAAAAGACCTGAAAACCCATTCAAAAAGTTTATTGGAAGATGGACTTTGAAAGATAATCTCTGGGAACAAGGTAATACTAACCAAGGGCTTGAGTGTATTAAAATACCGGATCACTACAGTATCTGCGAAGAACTCAATACACAAAATAGTTTGCTATGGAAGGTAGAGGCGCCCTCAGCTCGAGGACATATTCTTTGGGTGTATAACACAGAAACTCAAGAAATTCATCACTCCTCCAGCTTCTTTCCAGCCCGAAGTGGTGTCGGTACAGGGAAGGTAAATGAAGATGGAGACGTAACACTAAAGATTACCTTTGAAGGAGAAGCGAAGAATACTTACCGACAGTACGAGTACCGATGGGTTTCCGAAGATGAATATACGCTAAGATCAATACAGTATGATAACCAAGATAAACCTACCGGAAATTACTACGGTGGAACATTTGTAAGAATAACGCAGTGATAATAGCCTATTGAGGTAGAGTGAGTGGTTTGCACCATGTCTGATTACTGACGATATTGAAGAATGATAAGTCTCCTTGTTTATGGATAACCCTCGCTACGAATGGTTCTTTAAGTATAAGCTTTACCATCTGCCCTTTTGGATGCTCTATCATTATCTGTGGTGGGCTTTGGGTATCGGTAGTATTTGGGAAGCGGCTAATAGTATCTTCTTTTCGGTATACTCATTCAAATACATCTTTTACGTGCTTTTCCAGGCACTGGGAGTGTACTTTAATCTGTATTATCTAATTCCTAAGTTTCTGGAGAAAGGGCGATACGGTGCATACGTCAGCCTATTGATACTGACTTGCGTAAGTACAGCAGCTTTTATTATTAGTGGTTATTACGCAAGTGCTTGGTGGTCGGATCAAACCTTTGAGGAGTTATACAAGGTAAGCTCCGACCAGTACTTTTATCTCTTTAAAACTAATGCGCTTCCCTCTACCGTGGCTAGCATGACATTGGCCATGAGCATTAAGCTTACCAAAAATTGGGTGCAGGCTCAACGTAAGCAACAAGCTTTGGAGAGAAAGCAGCAAGTACTGGAAAAGGAAAAACTAGAAACTGAGTTAAAATTCCTTAAATCGCAGTTTAATCCGCATTTTCTCTTCAACTCCATCAACTCTATCTTTGTGCTTATCCATAAAAATCCAGATGAGGCTTCCGAATCACTCGCTAAGTTTTCGGACTTATTGCGTTATCAGTTGTACGAATGCAATGAACAACACATTCCGTTGGATCGAGAGTTGGCGTACTTGGAAAACTTTATAGAACTGGCTAAGCTTCGGCAAGATCATCACGTTACGGTGAGCGTAAACTTAGAGCCTATCCGTTCGGGAAACTTGACGATTGCACCCTTTCTTTTGATGCCTTTTATAGAGAATGCTTTTAAACACGTATCCCAACACCCGGATGATTCAAATTGGATTTCTATTAACATCGCGTTGAAAGAGTACCAGCTACAAGTAGATATTGCTAATAGCACAGCTGAGCTAGGCGAGTCGCTGGATGTAATGAGCCACTACGGTGGTATTGGGCTAAAGAATGTTCGGCGCCGACTAGACTTACTTTATCCTGAAAAATATGACTTGTCAGTACAGACAAACGATCAGCAATTTAAAGTACATCTTACGCTTGAGCTTCAACCGCAAGCCTACGCTACCCAGCCTGATCTTCTTTTAAAAGAAAACAGTATTTAAATGGTACTACGATGCGTAACAATTGATGATGAGCCGTTGGCGAGAGAGTGTATTGCGAACTACGTACGCGAAGTAGATTTTTTGCAATTGGTAGGAACCGGGAATAATCCGGTAGTGCTAACCCAATTACTGGATGAACACGATGTTGATCTAATTTTTCTTGACATTCAGATGCCGGTACTCAGTGGAATTGAATTTCTGAAAATGGCTCAAAATCCTCCATTGGTTATTATCACTACGGCGTACCCCAGCTACGCGCTAGAAGGATTCCAGCTAGATGTGCTAGACTACCTACTTAAACCGATTACCTTCACCCGCTTTTTTAAGGCAGTAACCAAAGCTAAGGACTACCACCACCTGCTTCATCCAACGACGGCAACTGCCCCGAATGCTCCTCCAAATAGCACTGAAACTGACTACTTTTTCATCAAATGCGATAGTAAGTACGAGCGCATCTACTTCAACGATATACTGTACGTGCAAGCGATGCAGAACTATGTGGTAATTCATACGATTCACGGTAAATACATGACACTACTGTACCTTAAAAATGTAAAGGAGAAGCTAGCCTATCAGGATTTTATTCGAGTTCATAAATCGTATATCGTCTCTATCCCGAAAATAGAAGCAATCGAGAATAACGAAGTCGTCATCCAGTCTCACCGCATTCCCATCAGTCGTAATCATCGGGAGGAGGTAATTGAACGCGTTGTGAATAAGCGACTCTGGAAAAAATGATTATTAGCTCGCCAACAGAAGTTATATCTTGCGCGGGTAACTAATCTTTATCCCTTGAAAAATCTCAACTGGAAAACCCTTTCTCAAAAATACCTGCTTCAAGACCGTTGGATTAAAGTGCGGGCGGATGTCTGCGAGATGCCAAACGGGCAGATTATTGAACCCTACTATACACTGGAGTATCCCAATTGGGTCAACGTCACCGCTATCACTCCCGAGCGAGAAATCGTGCTGATTCGTCAGTACCGCCATGCTTACGGTGAAGCTATTCTGGAACTGCCGGGCGGAGCAGTAGACCTCGGCGAACCGGAAATGGAAGCGGTGCAACGAGAACTGTTAGAAGAAACTGGTTATACTGGTGAGAATTGGGAAGAGATAGCACGAGTATCGCCCAATCCAGCAAATCATAATAATCTGTCAATCTCTTTTCTGTGTCTCGATGCACGTAAGACCACCGAACAAAAGCTAGATACTGGAGAAGAGATAGAGGTAGTGCTGATGCCGCTAGAAGAAGTCGAGCAGTTGCTCAACGAAAACAAATTGGTGCAATCTATGCACGTGGCTTCTCTCTTTTATGCTTTCCGCCGCTTAAAACAACTTCACATCTTTTAGGGTGAGAATATCGCGGTTGCTGGTGAGCATACGCTTGGTGCGGAGGTAGCGGTTTAAGTTGAATTCATCGTAGTGTTTCGATTCGGGATCGATACTACTGATTTTTACGTGGGCTTCCAGACCAGGCGAGTGAATAAATTCATCGTTACCAATCCACATACCTACGTGGGTGACTCGTTCGCGAGTACTGTCGGTAGCCGCTCGTCCGAAGAAGAGTAAATCGCCGGGACGAAGACTTTTGAAGTTTTTATCTTCGTCTACTAGCTCTCCAGCGTGTACTTGCTGAGAAGCATCGCGCGGAAGCACCTTACCATTCATAAAGTAAATGGTTTTGGTATAGCCGCTACAATCTACTCCCTTAGCCGAAGTACCACCCCATAAATAAGGTACGCCCATCAGTTGGAAAGCGGTTTCTACTACCGACTCCTCCGTAGCTTTGACCTCGGCGAGCCAGTCATCCAACATAACCGCTTCATTTCGTTTCACGTAGGCTTCCCGCCCGTCGGGTAGTTCCACCCAGAAGACGCCTTGGTTTTCGTCCTTTACCTCCATGATGTTGCCCATTACCAGATCAGAAACGGTATGCTCCATGTTTTCATCCAGATAGGCAAAACCGTAGGGGTTGGTGTAAATGATTTTGTCGGCATCTTGCCAAGTCTGAAAAGTATCGGCATTCATCGGCTGGAAGCTACCCTGCATCCAACTGATGTACTTATCGGGAGTCTGCACTAAGTGCCAATCACCTTGCTTTTTTAGTACCCTGAGTGGCGTACCCATGGTTGCCTGAGTTGCCAATTCACCCGAATGTTTGGGCTGGGAACGGATATTGGCGACCGAAATAGAAACTACTCCCAAAGTATCATCGCCTAGTGACGCTTCAGGAAGCATTTGAATACTATCTTGATAAGCAATGCCAGCACTACTCAAAGCGGCTAGTAATTGCTGTTTAGCCGTAGGCTGATCGGTTTCACCTCTTAAAACAAGCGTATCGCCTTTTTCCACTGGCTCAATGGCAAACAACGCTACTCGTTTATCCGGAGCGTACTCAGTCTTAACGCTGTCGATAATTGGCAGGGTACGTTCGCTCAGAGATGGCCCAGGTTCAGAACAGGCGGCTACCATGCCAATAAGAATTAGATAACTACATAACCTCATTGTCTTTATCATACGTCGATTGGTATTTACTTAAATCGGGAAGGTGAGGTCGTTCGCGAGCTAGTTCGTATTCGAAAATGGCGCGACCTAAATCGGCCAGAAATGGAATTCCCACTTCGCCGTATTCGTAAACACCGTCGTTCAGAATCTGGTTCTCGTTCACGTAAATTACCGCCGTCAGCAAAAATTCAGTGTTGCTCTCAAAATCTACCACATAGGCATTATCGGTCAGGTAACCGTAGGCCATACCGATTTTGTTAAAGATGCGAATGTTCTTAGGCAAGGACTCTTTTGTATCACCAAAGACGAAGAACTTAGCGTAGCTGTCGTAGTAATTTTCAGTAGTATCAGCCGCATAGTTGGGAAAGGTAGTTTCGGATGGTAACTGCGACATGTAGCAGTACAGAAACTGGTAGTCGTCTTCGGTAAGGTTGAACCGCTGGTCTTCAGGAACTGCATTAGGAAAGAGAACTGCTTTCAGCATATCCTGCAAGGTGCGTGCTGCAATGAAATTGTTAGTGGTAAAATCTTTAGGCTCGTTAATCAGCGAGTCGTTCCGCATAAATCCTACGCCCTTGCTTACATTTTGGGTTGGCACCAGAAAATCCCGACTGCTTTCCATTAGCTCTTGCTGGTACAGGATTTTAGCGTCATCGTAGAAAGAAACCGGATTGGTCATACGATTTTGTTCGGGAGTGTTGAAGATGGCTAATCGATGGATGATATGCAGTTGGTCGTAGCCCTTTTCGTGCAGTTTATCGTTCAGATACT
Organism: uncultured Flammeovirgaceae bacterium; assembly: GCA_937883755.1. GTDB lineage: Bacteria > Bacteroidota > Bacteroidia > Cytophagales > Cyclobacteriaceae > Tunicatimonas. Next base: position 18,085 of record CAKZYA010000053.1, read on the forward strand.
CCTGCCCCAGAAATTCATATAGCCGATTGAAAGCATCATTATCGCTGACTAAGAAAATCTTTTTGATATAGTGCGCTACCGACGGCATTCCACTTTCAGAAGTAGTGTCTTCGATCACCCGCGTTTGCCCGTCCGAAGCACTATCAGTAAGCATAGTGGAGTATTTGGTCAGCCCGTCGACTTCCAGCTCGTTCAGCTTTTCCAGGGCCAAAAACGCCGCAGGCATTTTTACCGTGCTGGCCGGATAAAAATAATTATTAGTATCAATCCCGTAGTAGTGGGAGGTAAACGAAGGCTGATTGGCTGAGTCGCGATCAATCTGGGTATAAAAAATCTGCAACTCAAAGGTTTCGGGATGATTGATTACCGAATCGAGAATCGGGTTTTCCCGTTCGGTGAGTATCTGGTAGATCAGATTTTCCGTATCCACGTACTGGGAGAGTGCTACTTTTTCCTCAGTAGTTTCGGAAGTTTCCGATGATTGGCAAGCAAACAATACTGCGCTGAGGTAAAAAAGTATCCAGTGTCTCATAATGATTTACGGTGTTAATATGTATAAGTGCTTAGGTCTCAGGCCATCACCGAAACCATATCTAATACCTTTCTACCTAACCTTTTGTCACCTTTAATAGTAATCTGTTTAGTAACATCATCAGGTCTCAGACTTTTAGAGAAAAGCTTCCAAGAAATTTCAATGGGAATTTCAACGGATGCGGCTGGTTCTTGCTTCGGGTGTGAAGTCAGTAACCAAGCATCTGGTGCTTTGGTTAAAAACCAAGTTCCGCCTGCTTGGGACATAATACTTGATTTAATTACTGTTCCTGTTTCCGCTTCGGTATCTCTAAATGTGTAAGGGAGTGCTTGAAAAAATGTGTTCATCACCGGATAGAAGAACTCTTTAGTTATAATCCCCTCTCGTCTAGTAGCATCTCTGATTTGCTGCTGGTGATGCCATTTCTCAGTGTACTCCCGGGCAGTGTGCATCCAGTTGTAGCTTGTTGATTCACCCGCCCAATCTACCGGAAATATTGCTGTATTCCACGGGTCTAAAGAGGCGAAGTATTCGGAAGTTAACTCACCAGTTGCTTCCAATAGTAATACTAAGACCGATGGACTGATTCGTTTGGTTGCGTTAACCCAATCCGCATTAAGTTGATTAAGCCAACCTACCAAATCCTGATATTCCTGAATCTTGGGAGGGGTCTCACCGAAGTACCGATCTCGTTGAATTGAAAGCGTGCGAAGATTACCATCTAACAAATGGCTAGCGACATCTTTCACTCGCCACTCCTTAGCCACAGTTTGCCTATTCCAATCTTCCGACTCTAGAGACTTTAAAAGCTCAATCAGTTTATTATCCAAAGATTGGAAAAGTGATCGAGTATCTATCGGAATCTTGGATTGCTCCTCCATAGAATTGATTCAACTTACCTCCGTTAGATGTGTAGGGCTCTATTTTCGGTAGCAGCTAAGCTGGCTTCTTTCATAGCCTCAGTAAAAGTGGGGTGAGCGTGCGACATACGGGCGATGTCTTCCGCTGAGGCGCGGTATTCCATCGCAACAACGGCTTCGGCAATCATATCGGCGGCGCGGGGACCAATCATGTGTACTCCGAGTATCTCGTCGGTTTCAGCATCGGCTAGTACTTTTACCAGGCCGTCGGTATCCATACTGGCACGAGCTCGTCCGGAAGCTTTGAAGGGGAAAGAGCCGGATTTGTACTTACGGTTCTGTTCCTTCAGTTGCTCTTCGGTGTAACCTACGCTGGCAACCTCGGGCCAGGTGTAAACTACACTTGGGATGAGTAGATAATTTAGATGGGGTTTTTGTCCGGCAAGTAGTTCGGCTACGTACACGCCTTCTTCTTCGGCTTTGTGAGCGAGCATAGGACCTTTATCAATCACATCGCCAATGGCGTAGATATTGTCTAGCTTGGTTTTCAGATGATCGTCTACCTCAATCTTGCCCTGCTTGTTTACTTCCAGGCCAATGTTCTCCAAACCCAGCCCTTCGGTGTAGGGACGACGACCAACGCTTACCAAGCAAATATCTCCCTTCACTTCTACCGTTTCGCCCTTGCTATCTTCGGCAGTAACCGTTACCTGACGGCTAGTGCTTTTTACTGAAGTTACTTTATGCTTCAATCGGAAATCAAAATCCAGCTTTTTCAGGACTTTGGTAAGCTCTTTAGAAAGCGTTTTGTCGATGAGCGGAGTAATCCGATCCATATACTCGAACACGGTAATTTTAGAACCTAGTCGGGCGTAAACCGAACCGAGTTCTAAACCAATGTACCCCCCGCCGATAATGATCATGTGTTTGGGCACTTTTTGTAATTCTAAGGCTTCAGTGCTAGTGATTACGCGCTTTTTATCGAGTTCAATAAAGGGTAAACTAGACGGCTTAGAACCCGTCGCGATAATCGTGTTTTTAGAAGTGAATGTTTCAGTTTTGCCGTCATCCTTCTTTACTTCAATGGTCGTTTTATCCTTGAAAGAACCCATCCCATGGTAGACAGTAATTTTGTTCTTCTTCATCAAGAAATCAATTCCATCGGTTGTTTGCTTCACTACTCCGCGCTTACGCTCAATCATACGGGGTAGATCTACTTTCAGGTCTTTCAGGTTAATGCCGTGTTCCTCAAAGTGGGCTTGGGCATTGTGAAAGTGTTCAGTAGAATCTAGTAATGCTTTGGAGGGTATACAACCAACATTGAGGCAGGTGCCGCCTAGTTCGCTATACTTTTCTACAATAGCGGTTTTCATACCGAGCTGGGCGCAGCGAATCGCCGCAACGTACCCGCCGGGACCAGAACCAATAACGGTTACATCAAAATCCATAAGTTTTTATTGGTGATTAATAGTTGTTGTCTGAATATAGTGCGTGTCTATACAAACAGGGCAAAGATAACAAACCCCACTATGAAAGCGAGACTTATTATCTGCTAATTCCCGTTTTCCTGATTGGGAACAAACAAAAGGGTAAGTAAATTTCATTAAAGGTGATACCGATAGCGAGTCACTTGGTGCTGATAAAAATGCCAACGAGTATTGTTACTAGTCAACTCTCATCCCGTAGCTTTACAATTTTATCTCCCTTGAAACTGAAAACAGATTTTCCTTGGAGTTGAATCGTATCACCTGCTTTCAAACCGTTAGGTAAATCCTGAGCAAGCACGCCGAAGTAGTCAATCGTTACCTCAGCCGTATTGTCAGTAATTTGAATGTGATTTATCGTCTGTTTTCGGCTTTTGAACAGTATAGTGGCTTGCTCAGCTTGGAGTTTAAATGCCTCTATTCCCTCCAATTCCATTGTTACTTCTCCCTCAGAAACATTCTGGAAGACTATACTATCATCCAAATGCCTGACCATGCCGGAGACGTCAAAGTTATTATATGCTTCAACATAGTCGTTGATAATTGCTTCCATAGAACTGTTATTGAACTAGCAAACCTACTGCAAAAATGAGGAATACAGTTTTGGGTGTTCGTCTCATTAGATTCCCAACAATAACCGATTGGGGTCTTCAATCAGCTCCTTGATGCGATACAAGAAGCTTACTGATTCGCGACCATCTACAATGCGGTGGTCGTAAGATAAAGCTACGTACATCACTGGGCGGATAACCACTTCCCCGTTAATAGCCACCGGGCGTTGCACAATGTTGTGCATTCCCAGAATAGCTGATTGCGGTTGATTGATAATTGGAGTAGAGAGCATGGAGCCGAAGATACCACCATTGGTAATTGTGAACGTTCCTCCGGTCATCTCATCAATACTGAGTTTTCCGTCGCGAGCTTTTACTGCTAGGCGAACTACTTCTTTCTCTACTTGGTCGAACGAAAGTTGCTCGGCATTACGAATGACAGGTACTACCAATCCTTTAGGAGAGGAAACCGCTATGGAGACATCACAATAATCGTTGTAGACAATTTCGTCTTCGTCAATCATGGCGTTTACGGCGGGCCACTCCTGCAATGCCTGACAAGCGGCTTTGGTGAAGAACGACATAAAGCCTAAACCAACTTCGTACTTCTCCTTAAACATCTCCTTGTACTTCTTCCGCAAATCCATCACGGGTTTCATATCCACCTCGTTGAAGGTAGTGAGCATAGCCGTTTCGTTTTTGGCGGCCACCAGTCGACGCGAGATGGTTTTCCGGAGTGTAGTCATCTTTTCCCGCCGCTGCTGGCGTTCACCAGATATAGCCGGGGCAGTCGCAGATGAAGATTTTTCTTTAGGAGCTTCGGATGATTTAGAAGGCGTAGGGGCTGATTTCTTTGCTTCAATGGCGTCTTCCTTCGTAATCCGCCCGTCGCGCCCTGAACCTTGCACATCCTTCGGGTCAATTCCTTTTTCAGTCAGGATTTTGGCCGCGGCGGGGGAAGCATGACCGGTAGCGTAGGTCTGACCATTACTAGGGGTGGGACTACTGCTGGTTTGATTGGTTGTTTCTTGCGAAGCAGAAGACGTCTCAGCAGGAGTATCTTGACTTGTGGGGACAGATTCACCAACCTCTATTTTACAAGCTAGTGCCCCTATTTCTAAGGTTTGTCCAGTCTCGGCTACAATCCGTAAAGTACCGGTAGCTTCAGCGGTCAGCTCAAACGTCGCTTTATCGGATTCAATCTCCGCAATTACCTCATCCATTGCTACGTGGTCACCATCACTCTTCAACCATTCTGAAATAGCCACTTCAGTAATGGATTCGCCTACCGCCGGGATTTTCATTTCTACGATCTCGCCAGTAGCCGTTGCCACACCTGAAGGTGCTGGTGGAGTTTCTGCCCTTGCTTTACTTGCTGGTGGCTCGGGTGCAGAGGGCTGGTCTTTTGCAGCATTATCTTCTTCGCTTTTGCTAGGCTGATCGCCCGGCTCAATCTCACAAATAATTGTTCCAATTTCTAAGGTGTCGCCTTCACTTGCTCTCGTTTGTAACACTCCCGCGTGAGGGGCATTAAGTTCAAACGTCGCTTTATCGGATTCCAACTCTGCGATCACTTCGTCCATCTCCACGTAATCCCCATCTTTCTTTACCCACTCGGCAATGGTTACCTCAGTAATGGATTCCCCTACTGTGGGTACTTTAATTTCCTGGCTCATAGTAATTTTTTTCTAAGCGAATGCTTTGTTAATAATTTCTTCTTGTTCTTTAGTATGAAGTTTTCCATAACCCGTAGCCGGAGAAGCACTTGGTTTGCGGGAGATTAATTCAATTTCAGTTTGGCGATACGTACGCAATAGGTACGCCCAAGCTCCCATATTTTCTGGCTCTTCTTGCACCCAATATACTTTTGCGTTTTTGTACCGCATCAGCACTTTGATAAACTGCTTTTCAGGAAATGGATACAACTGCTCCATACGGACAATGGCTATGTCTTTTCGTTTTTCACTTTCCTGGCGTTCTAGCAAGTCATAATAGACTTTTCCAGTGCAGACCAATACCTTCTTAACGGACTTCAGGGTTTTGATATTGGGGTCATCAATCACTTCGCGGAAAGAGCCTTCAGTAAACTCACTAAGCGGAGAAACTACTTTGGGGTGACGAAGCAATGATTTGGGAGACATCACAACTAGTGGTTTTCGGAATGGCCAAGCCAGTTGCCGTCGTAGAGCGTGGAAAAAATTGGATGGCTCAGTGATATTCGCGACTATAATATTTAGATCAGCACTAAGTTGTAGGAAGCGTTCGGGACGGGCGTTGGAGTGTTCAGGGCCTTGACCTTCGTAACCGTGGGGTAGTAGCATCACTAGGCCGCCCATGCGTCGCCATTTGGTTTCAGATGTAGTGATAAACTGGTCAATCATCACCTGAGCTCCATTCACAAAGTCACCGAACTGGGCTTCCCAAATCACTAATGCATTTGGGTTAGCCATGGCGTAGCCAAATTCAAACCCTAGTGCTCCATATTCAGATAATAGTGAATTGTAAATGTGAAATTCGGCCTGATTTTCCGAAATATGATTTAGGCTATTATAAGGCTCATTGGTCTCAGCATCGTTAATAACAGCGTGGCGGTGCGAAAATGTGCCTCGCTGGGTATCTTGCCCAGCTAAACGTACAATCTTTCCTTCTAATAAAATTGAGCCGTAAGCTAAGAGTTCAGCCGCTGCCCAGTTAAGCTCCTTCTTTTTGAAGAATATATCCTTTCGCTGCTTAAACTGCTTTTCAATTTGCCGTATGGGTTTGAATCCTTCGGGAAGCTTAGTTAATGCTTCAGCCACTTGATCAATGAGTTGTTGGCTAACCCCGGTGGATGGTGAGCCTTGAAAATCTTCGACGGTGGCTCTGCGTAAATCGCGCCACTCCTGTTCTACGGCCTGGTAGGTATACGGCAGGGGCTTTTGCTTCACCATATCGAGTCGATCTTGCAACAAACTCCGGAACTCTTTATCCATGTTCTGAGCCAACTCAGCATCTACTTCACCCCGCTCAATAAGTTTTTTATTGTATACCTCCCGAGGGTTAGGATGCCTCGAAATTATATTGTATAGTGATGGCTGGGTAAATTTAGGTTCATCACTTTCGTTATGTCCGTGCCGACGGTAACAAACCATGTCGATAAATACATCGCGGTTAAATTTCTGCCGGAATTCTACGGCTGTTTTTACGCAAAACATTACCGCTTCGGGGTCATCGCCGTTTACGTGCAGCACTGGCGAATCAATAACTTTAGCTACATCCGTACAGTAAACGCTGGTGCGGGCATCGTCGAAATCAGTAGTGAAGCCTACCTGGTTATTAATAACGAAGTGAATGGTACCACCCGTGTAGTAACCTTCCAGTTGCGACATCTGGGCTACTTCGTACACAATACCCTGCCCTGCTACCGCTGCGTCGCCATGAATCAGAATGGGTAGTATACGGTCGTAATCGCTATCATACTCTCGGTCAGCCTTGGCTCGCACAAAGCCTTCCACTACCGGGTTCACCGCTTCCAGATGGGAAGGGTTAGGATTCAGCTTTAAATTTACATGCTTTCCGGTGGGGGTTGTGACATCACTAGAGTACCCCAGGTGATATTTTACATCACCATCACCGTGCGACTGATCCGGGTCAGCCGCTCCCTCAAACTCATTGAAAATTTGCTCGTAGGTTTTGCCCATAATGTTAGCCAGTACATTCAAACGCCCCCGGTGAGCCATACCAATGGCTACCTCTTGTACCCCAAATTCAGCAGCGTGGTTAATGATTCCATCTAGAGCAGGAATGGTTGTTTCCCCTCCCTCTAGCGAAAATCGTTTCTGTCCCAGATACTTGGTATGCAAAAAATTCTCAAAAACTACTGCTTCGTTGAGCTTATTTAGGGTACGCTTCTTTTCTTCGTCTGAGGGAGTGTGCTTGAGTAGCGTTTGTTCGGCCTGTTTCTTCATCCACTCTACTGCTTCTCGATCCCGGATATAGGTGTACTCAAAGCCAATAGTACTTACGTACGCCTTACGGAGTGTATCAATAATTTCTTGTAAGGTAGCGGAGCCAATGCCTACTTCCTCACCCGCCACGAAAGTGGTATTTAGATCATCCTCACTGAGACCATAAAACTCAATACCAAGTTGTGCTTGGCGGTCGCGCCGGGTTCGTACCGGATTAGTATCTGACTCCAAGTGACCCCGACGGCGATAATTTCTAATTAGTTTTTTGACACCAATCTCTTTATTAGCCGGAGTCTGAGATACTGCTGTACCGTTAGTAGCCGCTCCGTTTTTTCCGAAGCGTTCTAAGGAAAAATTAAATCCTTCAAAAAACTTCTGCCAGCTTTCATCTACTGAGTCCGGATCATTTTGATACGACTGATAAAGTTCGTCGATATAGCTGCCATGGGCATTGGAGATATAAGAGTATTTATCCATAATAGGCAATTGATTTGGTCAAAGATAGTTGATCTTAAGGATGAGTGAAAACCGCATATTTGCATACACAAATGCAACTGATTGTCAGATATTTATAATTCAATCTTGTAATTTATAATGTTCTCTATGAATTAGATTACTTAGTAAGTAGATCATAATCTAGTGACTATCTAGGATGACATTTATAATGAGGTAAGTCACCGCAAAACAAATGTTTTTTCGCTTATTTCTGGTTTTGTAAGAAATAAGAAAACTTTTTACGATTTTTTGTCTTAATAATCGTAGTTTTCCCCGCTAATTATAAATTTGTCAACAAAGACTAATTTATTTTTGAATAATTTCAATCAAAAATTGTAAATAACGTATAGTTTGAAAACCCGCGCATATCTACTGAAGCTATCGGCCTTGTTAGTTCCCACATTGGGCGTACTTGGTATGTACTACTTCGTTGCCAATGAAATTGTTCCTACCGAAACCCCGAATCCTACTGACACGGTGACCGTGCAGGCCGCTATAATTCCCGAACCAGAAGAGCCTGAGCCAACTGTATTGTATGGTATTGAGGTAGATAGTTTCAAGGTGGTAGAAGCTAAAGTGCGGCCTAATCAATTCTTATCTCAGATACTGCTTAAGTATAATGTTTCTTATGGCATTATTGATCGCTTGGCCAAGCGGTCCCGTCAGGTGTTTGATGTGCGGAAAATTCGGCAAAATCGCAATTATACATTGCTGTGTAGCGAAGACTCGGCGTCTACTGCGCAATACTTTATTTATGAGCCTTCTAGTCTGGAGTATGTAGTATTTGATCTAACCGATTCGGTGAATATTTACAAAGGGCAGCATGAGATTGATACGCTGGTAAAAGAGTTTACAGGGATTATAGATTACTCGATTTATCAAACCCTGCAAGATGGTGGAGCGTCACCCGAGCTAGCTGCTACGATGGCTGAACTATACGCTTGGCAACTCGATTTATTCAAAGTTCAGAAAGGTGATAGGTTCAAGCTAATTTACGAAGAAGTGCAGATTCGGGGTGAACGGGTAGGGGTAGGTAAGATTTTGGCAGCTCACTTTGAGCGAACAGACGAAGACTACTACGCTTTCTACTATGATCAACAAGGAAAGGAAGAATATTTTGACGAAGAAGGAAATAGCCTGCGTAAAGCCTTTTTGAAAGCCCCTCTACGGTATTCGCGCATCAGTTCCCGCTTTTCCCACAATCGCTTACACCCAGTATTAAAAGTGCGCCGCCCTCATTACGGCATTGACTACGCCGCTCCTACCGGAACCCCCGTACGGGCTGTCGGTGACGGAGTAGTTACTAAAGCAAATTATAGCGGTGGCGCGGGACATTTTGTGAAGATTAAGCATAATGGCACCTATACCACCGGGTATATGCACTTATCTAAATACGGAAAAGATATTCGTCCGGGTAAAAGAGTGCAACAAGGAGATATAATTGGCTACGTAGGCAGTACCGGAATCTCTACTGGTCCTCATCTCGATTATCGTATCTGGAAAAACGGTAAAGCCGTAGATGCCCTTTCCCTGGAGATGCCTTCTTCAGAACCCATTCGAGAGGAGCTTCGTGAGGATTTCGATACATATATGTCAGAATTATTGGATCGCCTCAACCAACTCTCCTACCCAAAGCGACAGTTTATTCTGGCTAATGCTAAAAATAACCTGCAAGTAGTAGATCTGGGTGATCAGAGTTTGTAAAGAATAGGTAGCTTTCTTGCGCAAGGGGTCTTTACACGTACAACGCGCGAATAGTAATAAGACCGAAAAGCTTTATAAGGGCTTCCTTTCGGTCTTTTTTGTATATTGCTAGAGTTTACCTACAATACACAATCTTAATGTTACATTATCGCCTACTGGCAGGGCTGCTACTTCTGAGCATCCCTATCCTTGCTCAACAGTATTCAAATCTTCCGGCAGCACAGCGTATTGAACGGCTTTCACCTCCCGAAACTCCCCTCCGAGTAGTAATTGATACCGATACTTACAATGAAATTGATGATCAGTTTGCCGTAGTATACGCCCTTTTCTCACCCGAGCAACTCGAGGTAGAAGCCATCTACGCAGCTCCTTTCTTAAACAAGCGTTCCACCAGTGCTGGAGAAGGCATGGAAAAAAGCTACGAAGAAATTCTTCGATTATTAGAACGTACCGAAACTTCTGCTGATGGTTTCGTCTACCGAGGTTCCAGGCAGTTTTTAACCGATTATAACGAACCTGTAGAAAGTGATGCCGCGCGAGACCTAATTGAACGGGCTATGAGCTCGGACAAGCCATTGTATGTACTTACGTTAGGAGCACCCACCAATGTAGCTTCCGCTATTCTGATGGAGCCCAGTATCATAGAAAAAATTGTGGTAGTTTGGTTAGGAGGCAAGGGGTTGAATTGGCCGTTTGCCAGTGAGTTTAACTTACAGCAAGATGTGATGTCTTCTAAGGTGATGTTTGACTCGGGAGTACCGCTAGTACAGATACCTACTCAACCTGTCACCTCCCATCTCTTACTATCAATTCCTGAAGCTGAGAAATACCTGAAAGGACAGGGTGCAATTGGTGATTATTTATTAGAAATTTTTAGCCAGTATCCCAAAGAGGTCAATGCTAATGAGTACGCCTGGTCAAAGGTAGTATGGGATATATCAGCCATAGCCTACGCAATTAACCCCGACTGGTTTCAGACTGAACTACGCCCTGCTCCTATTTTGACGAATGAAAAGACCTACAGCTTTGATAATCGTCGTCACCTTTATCGAGTGGTGACTCACCTGAATCGGGACAAAATATTTGGTGACATGTTCCGAAAAATTGAAGTACAGGTAGCTAAGGGGCAATAAATAAATTTCTGAGATGCTTATTATTGAATCATACACCACAGCAGTGATTCTGCTGATCATCACCATGCTATGCTGGGGTTCTTGGGCGAATACTCAGAAGCTGGCTACGCAGAAGTGGCCGTTCCAATTATTCTACTGGGATTATACCCTAGGTATTGTAGTATTATCACTGATTTTTGGCCTGACAATGGGGAGTAATGGTGAACTAGGAAGAAGCTTTTGGGAAGACTTGCAGCAAGCCGAAGGTTCAGCGTTGAGATCAGCCTTTATTGGGGGTGTAGTATTTAACATCGCTAATTTACTACTGGTAGCCGCGATTGATATTGCCGGAATGGCAGTCGCCTTTCCAGTGGGAATTGGCCTGGCGTTAGTACTAGGAGTAGTAGTGAACTACGTGGCTGTACCAGTAGGTAACCCTTGGTTGTTGTTTGGTGGGGTGTTGTTAGTCACAGTAGCTATCGTATTGGATGCTTTGGCGTATCGACAAAAAGAGAAGGGAGCTTCAGTTTCTAACCAAGGTTTGTGGTTATCAATTATTGCTGGAGTACTTATGGGCTTTTTCTTCCGTTTTGTGGCGGCGGCAGTAGCTACTGATTTTGAGTATCCACAGGAAGGACTGATGACACCCTACACCGCAGTATTTGTGTTCTCTATCGGGATATTTCTATCTAACTTTCTTTGGAACACTTTCTTCATGTACCGTCCGCTCAAAGGCGAAAAGGTGACGTACCGCGACTATTTTTCTCAGGGAACGCCGCGTTTGCATCTGATTGGAATCTTGGGTGGAGCCATCTGGTGCGTAGGCATGTCGTTCAGTATGCTGGCTTCCGAGCAGGCTGGTTTTGCTATTTCCTACGGATTGGGGCAAGGAGCTACTATGGTGGCGGCAGCCTGGGGTGTTTTTGTTTGGCGGGAGTTTGCCGAAGCTCCTTCTAAAACCCAACGGCTTATCTACGCTATGTTTACATTTTTTATCGTGGGTCTAGCATTAGTGATTATGGCCCGAATTATCTGAAAGATGTAGCGCGTGCTTAAGAACGTTTAAGTATTTCTCCCTAAACCTTTCTCACCAAATGTTAAATAATGTGAAAAGTGTCTGTGGAGAATAAAAAAGTTGTAAATTTCTGTATTACCAAGAAATAGCAGCCGTAAACGAACGTTACTCAGTTATATTATTTTTTCAAACGTCGCCAAAATTACACTTTTACCCTTTCCTACCTATGAGCTCGATTATTGAGACCCAGCACATTGCGAAGACCTACCGCATGGGTGGGGAAAAAGTGCACGCGTTACAAGACATTTCAATTCAAGTCGACCGGGGGGAATATGTGGCTTTCATGGGACCTTCCGGCTCAGGAAAGTCTACATTGATGAATATCGTTGGTTGCCTGGATACCCCCACCTCCGGCACCTATATTTTGAATAATAACAATGTAAGTGATCTTTCCGAAAGTGATCTGGCTACGATCCGGAATAAAGAAATTGGCTTTGTCTTCCAGACATTTAATCTACTGCCTCGCTCTACCGCGCTGGATAATGTGGCCTTACCACTGATCTATGCCGGAATTGGAAAGGCTGATCGGCACGAGCGCGCGATGGAGGTGCTCAGTAGTGTGGGATTAGGCGACCGAGCCTACCATAAACCTAACGAACTTTCGGGAGGGCAACGGCAGCGGGTAGCAATTGCGCGGGCACTTATCAATAATCCCAGTATTATTCTGGCGGATGAGCCAACGGGAAATCTCGATACCAAAACATCTTACGATGTAATGGATTTGTTTCAGGATTTGCACGATCAGGGGAACACCATCATTATGGTAACGCACGAAGATGACATTGCTCACTACGCTCACCGAATTATCCGTCTAAAAGACGGATTGATTGAGATGGATAAGGTTAACGAGAAAATTACTCGTAACCAGGTTGATTCGGCGGTTAGCTAGGTGTCAGTCAGAAGTATTAAGAACAATAACCTCTCATATCTATGTTGAAAAAAATTGGAATTCCCTTGGCTATCGTAGTCATGCTAATTGCGGGCTACTTCATCTTCTTTAGTGGATCAAGTTCTGAAGAAGGAGTTGATCTACTTACTAAAGTAAAGCGCGATGATTTACAAGTAGACGTAACTGTTACCGGAGAATTAGAGGCTAAGAATTCGGTACAGATTATGGGGCCTACCGGGTTACCTCAAGTTCGGATATACCAGGTAAATATAGATGATATTGTGCCGGAAGGAACCGTAGTGAAAAAAGGCGAATGGGTGGCTAAATTGGATGCTTCTGAGCTAATGGATAAAATAGGTGAGGAGGAATTGGAGGTGGAAGAAAGCATGAATAAGTACGAGCAGACTCGTATTGACACGGCTATCACCCTTCGTGAACAGCGAGACAAGGTTGTTAACCTTCGGTATGAAGTAGAACAGAAACGATTGGTGCTGGAGCAGTCGCAGTTTGAGCCACCCGCTACAATCAAGCAGAATGAACTGGATTTAGAAAAGGCCAAGCGAGCCCTTGAACAAGGGAAAGAAGAATATCAGTTACTACGCCAGAAAAGTGTTTCGGAAATGGCACAAGCCTCTACCAACCTTCGCGATGACCAGCGAGATTTAGACAAACGCAAAGACTTGTTAAAGCAACTTACGATTACTGCCCCGGAAAATGGTATGGTAATTTACATCCGGGATTGGAATGGACAGAAGAAAACCAAAGGTTCGCAAATACGCTCTTGGGATCCTCGGGTAGCTACACTTCCCGATTTATCCTCGATGATTTCCCGCACCTATGTAAATGAAGTAGATATAAGTCGGGTGCAATCCGGACAGGAGGTAGAAATCGGACTAGACGCCTTTCCGGACAAGAAATTAACGGGAAAAGTCACCCAAGTAGCTAATATCGGTGAACAGCGACCGAACAGCGATGCTAAAGTATTTGAGGTAACCATTGAAGTAAATGAGAACGATACTACGCTGCGCCCCGCCATGACTACTAGCAATGCTATTATCACTAACTATATTGAAAATGTGCTACTGGTTCCACTGGAAGCGATTCACAGCCAGGGAGATTCATTGACCTACGTTTTTAAGAAAAATGGTTTATCTACTGTAAAACAGCAAATCGCGCTAGGACCCAAAGGAAACGATATGGCAGTAGTATCCGAGGGGCTAGAAGAAGATGACGAGGTGTTTCTTTCTATTCCGAACAAGGCTGACGAAAAACCCATTGCCTACCTAGAAGAAGAGCCCCAACCAATAACAGATCGGGGCAATGATTGAAAAAGCAATTGCTAATTTCTCGCTAGCCCTGGAAGCGGTTTTAGCCAACAAGATACGTTCACTACTTACCGCATTAGGAATTATATTTGGGGTGGCGGCAGTTATTGCTATGCTTGGCATTGGTGAGGGAGCCCAGCAGGAAATACTGGATCAGATTCGGCTCATCGGAGTAAATAATATTGTGATTAGTCCTGTGGTTGAGCAGACTGAAGAAGATTTGCAAGCGGATATGGGTTCTGCCCAAAAGCCAAAATTCTCACCGGGCCTTTCCCTCTCAGATGCTGAAAGTATCAGCAATATCATACCCGGAATTGCGAAGATCAGTCCAGAGATCATCCTTGACAAATACCTCATTACCAACGGAATCCGCCGTTCGGCTAAACTGGTGGGGGTAAATAATTATTACTTTGATATTGCCAACTTTCAACTAGCTAAAGGGAGTCTTTTTAGCGAGCGGCAAATGGAAGATGGTGACCGGGTATGCATTATTGGGCAGGGAATAGAAACCCGATTCTTCAGTGAGCAAGACCCAATTGATAAGTATATCAAAGTAGGTAACCAATGGTTGAGGATTGTTGGGGTATTAGAACCTCGCTTGATTACCGATGAAAACATCAATCGGCTAGGAATACGGAACTACAACATGGACGTGTATGTGCCAATTAATACCGTATTAATCCGTTATCGGGATCGCTCATTGATTACCCAAGCGCAAATTGAAGCAGCTAAGCAAGATAATAATGACAATCAGGATGCCTCAGTTAGTGCCGCACAAGAGCGAAAGAACTATCATCAGATTGACCGGTTGGTTGTACAGACAGCGGAAACCAATACCCTCAGTCGGGTAGCTGAAGTGGCCTCTCGCATGCTAGAGCGGCGGCACTACGGAATGGTTGATTTTGAAGTGACTATACCGGAGATGCTAATCAAACAGCAGCAGCGAACCAACCAGATTTTCAACATTGTGCTAGGAGCCTTAGCCGGGATTTCTCTACTGGTTGGTGGTATTGGTATTATGAATATTATGCTAGCCTCGGTAATGGAACGAATCAAAGAGATTGGTCTACGCTTAGCCGTAGGTGCTCAAAAAACGGATATTATCGGGCAATTTTTGTTTGAGGCCATCCTTATCAGTATCAGCGGTGGCTTAGTCGGAATCATTCTAGGGGTTCTTATTGCGATGAGTATTTCCCGTATCGCTGATATTCCTACTGTGATTACTCCTTTTTCCATTATTCTTTCATTCGGCGTAGCGGCTACCGTAGGTTTGATCTTCGGAATCGCCCCCGCTCGCCGAGCAGCCAACCAAGACCCTATCACCTCGCTTCGCTATGAATAAAACGTACTGGCTTTCATTTTTTCTGCTACTGCTCACCCTAAAACCAGCCGTAGCCCAGGACTCGCTTGCCCGACAATACGATCTATTTGAGATCGTAGACATTGCCCTAGGCCGCTCACCTGATGCGCTATTAGCTGAAACCCGCCGGGAAAACCGATACTGGCAGTGGCGAGCTTTTCGCTCTAATTATATGCCTAGAGTAGTTTTAAGAGGAACCTTACCAGATTTTAATAGAGAGAATGATGCTGTGCAGCAGGAGGATGGAACAATAGAGTTTAGGCCAGTCAGTCAAAGCTTTTCAGAAATAGAACTAAATGCATCACAAAGGATAGGCTACACAGGCACGTTGCTATTTTTAAGCTCCACTGTCCAACGCTTTGATGACTTTGAACGCGAAACATTACGATTTAGCGGAGACCCAGTTTCAATAGGTATTTCCCAAGAATTATTTCAGTACAATGAATTAAAGTGGGATCGTTTAATTGAGCCATTAGAATATGAAGAGTCTAAGAAAGAGTACACCGAAGATGTAGAACAAATAGCTATTGAGGCTTCAGAAGATTATTTCAATGTACTTACTGCTCAAGTGAGCCTAGCGGTTGCCACCAAAAACCTTGCTAACGCCGATACAATCTACCAAATTGCCGAGGGGCGTTACAATTTAGGTACAATAGCTGAGAATCAATTACTTCAGCTCGAACTAAATCTAATGGAAGCTCGACAAGATGTAGCCCAGGCGGAACTTGACTTAGAGACATCTACTCTAGAGCTTAAATCTTTTATTGGTTTAAATGAAAACACGAGTATAGTACTAGCACTTCCTGATGATATACCTGATTTTAAAGTCGATACCGAAATCGCTATTCAGGAAGCATTCAAGAACAGGAGCGATGCGGTAGCTTTTGAAAGAAGACTTAGGGAAGCTGAGAGTGGAGTAGCTCGAGCGCGAGGAGACAATGGGCTGAATGTTAACTTATTTGCCACTTATGGTTTAACTAATCGGTCAGAACAACTTAATGGATTATATGATAATCCGGAAAATCAGTCCCGCGTTAGAATTGGTTTTGATATTCCTGTTTTAGACTGGGGTCGGGCTAAGTCTAGGATAAAACAAGCAGAAGCTATCTATCAACTGGAGCAGTATACGGTAGAGCAGGAAAAAGTAAATTTTGAGCAAAGGGTTTTTACCCAAGTGCGAACCTTTGATATGCTGCGTAACCAGATCGAGATAGCCGCCACTGCTGATGATATTGCCAACCGCAGCTACGAGATTGCCAAGCAACGTTATTTAATTGGTAAAGTAGATATTACGGATTTGAATCAAGCCCTGGCTAAAAAAGATGATGCCCGGCAGCGCTATATTCAATCGCTCAACGATTTTTGGCAGGCGTATTATACTCTCCGTCAGCTCACCCTCTACGATTTTGCCCGCAACGAACCGTTGTACGTTGATCAGCAGTAGGAAACCGGGTCGACAATAAGTAAGTGGACAAAAGAAATCTGGTACAATCTCCCCGCACCTGTTGCACCCAGCGTGGGGCGGGGTCGTCTGCTTATTGAGCTAGAGACCCCGGAATTAATCCGGGGAAATGCTGAAAGAGCTTTACTCGAGCTCTCAATACAAATTACAGTAGGGATTTGATTGCCGTATCATCCTAAAATACTTTAGTCAATACCGATGAAGAAATATACCAACGTATTATTTACGCCGTAAACCTTATTGCGTAGCGCGGGGGAGTTAGGTTTACGCCCGTCGATGGACTGTTCCGCCTGAAAATTGCATTAAAAAGCGATCGATTACACTCCCCTAAGCGGTATAAATAGCAAACGGGTGAAAGTTCTGTTGCAGCTAGACTCCAAGAGGAAGATTACCGTTGATCAACAATCTCTTCTTAGGGTTTTTAGGCAAAACTTTAGACGGCTAGAAGCCTTATTCGGTTTTAATAGCTACCTTTTCTTGATAAACCTCGCCTTGGTAGTGGATATGTAGCACGTAGATACCCGGTTTTAAGTGATCGACCATAAACCGATTTACTTTCTTCTTATTTCGTATAGTCTTTAATTTCGCATTCTGGGGATTGTACAACTCTAATTTTACCTCATCCTGTAGTTTTTCAGTGCTAGTTGCACTGTAAGTACTATTATTAAGTCCTAGCTGATTATTTTCGGTATGGGCAACATCAAAGTACTGATTCGTAGGGTTGGGGTAGATGGCAAAATTACTGTTTCCGCTTCCGCAGTTTAGGGAAACTAGCTTGTCTCGATAGCCACTACGGTTGCAGCCATCGAATGCCCGGGCTTCTACTGTCATTTGACTTGGCCCACACGTAGGGGTCACGGCTATTTCCCTGGTGTTGCTAGAGGTGGCGGTAATGGTTCCCCCCGATACCCGCCATTCGTAAGTGATTCCGTTCACCGGATTGCCAATAGTAAAAGGAATAGAAGGAGGGAAACTATTATTAAAACTAATGCTATTGGGGCCATTTATATTGGGACGACCGGGTGCGCCCCCACTTTGCACATTTTTGGGTAAGGCCGACACAGTACAGATTCCGGTACCCACTTCTACGTCTATTTGCCCTCCTCCTGAGCCAGTGCTTCTGATGGTTACAGTAGTAGACGTAGCTCCCGAAACGATGGCTAAGTTGCCCGTAACCTGCCACCGAACAGGTAGCCCACTGCTACCGATCACCTGGTAGGTAGTATTGCTATTGCATACTTCATTGGGTCCATTAATGCTAGGGTTAGGCGGAACGGGGCAGGTAGATACTTCTAGCGTATAATAACCCGTTACGTTAGGCGAGCGATTAATCACCTCAACAAAGTAATTAGTACCTGCCGGTAAGTTACGGATGATACGCGAAAAATTGCCACTGCCACCGTTGTTGTTGCTAGTGATCAAACTGCCCACTGTTCCGGGATTAGTAGAGCTGTTGCTGGAGGCATTATAGAGCCGAAGTTCAGTATCAGCGTTGGTTTGACCAGAAACTCCGCTGGTTTCAATACGAATATTACCTCCGCTGCTTCGGAACCATATCCAGTCTACATCACAACCATCGTATTGGTTACTACCTAGGTTATATGCGACACCTGAACCTGTACGGCGGTAAGATTTATGGAAGGTAAGCTCCTCAGGACTATTCAGTGGGATGTTTCTACCTTGTTCGGCGCTATTATTAGGCTCGAAGGTATCAAAAACTACATCCTGGCTTTTGTAGCCATTTTTAAAGTGGCGGTACAACCCTCGTTCTACCCGATGCACCATTACCGCAATTTGGTCGCGAGTGAATATAGTTCGGCAGCGCCTACCGTAAGACATGACGTTAGCCGGGTCAGGGGGCAGACTGCCTGCTGGGGGATTATCATAACGGTCACCCCAAGGGTCTGACTCCGTACCAAAGTAGGGATCGCAAGGTGGGTTTATATCATCATAGTTGCCGCCCGGATCACCATCTAGCCTTGGGTCAGCGGGAGTGTCACAAAGGCCATCGCCGGTTATTGAGCATATACGTACCTGACGAAGGCGGACTATACTAAAGCGACGACGGGAATGATCTACTGGCTCTACGAATTGTCTCTCGATAGCATTACCAAAGAATGGGTTATCCCGAAAAACCTGAAACTGATGGGTGTGAAACAACAGACCCATAGCGTGCCCAATTTCGTGAGCGACGGTGGCTCGAGCACGGGCTTCAATAACGTCTCGTCGCTGCACAAAGATAGCGTCTGAAACAGGATTATACATACCCACATTATTACGGGCTACGTGAATGTTAATAGCTCCCTTCACAAAATTGCTGCCGGAACCTCGCATAAATATGGGGTCGACTGTTTCGTAATCCCGGATGTTTACATAGCGGTCGCTATTGACTCGGCGGATGCCATTGCAGGGAATATAATAGCGAAACCCGGTACCACTTCGCCGATGAATCGCATTCACGGAGTCTACGGTAATTTGAATATCATCATCTCCTGGCATATTTTGATCAGTGCCTGCTCCATTATTGTACACCCAAAATACAAGCGGAATGCGGTAGCGCACCCCAACTTGTTCAACCCTAACTACCGGGTCGGGTGGGGGATAGCCTACACTATCGAGAATATTGTCCAGATACTCCTCATTACCGTACCAAGGCAATTGTTTAAATGCGGTAGTATCCATATCTGGAGTAGTACAATAGTCTGGCTCACTCCAGTTGTTAGAAGTAATATCAGTGGGGGTTACGTGTGTATTGGCTAGTAAGCGAGTGTTAGGCTTAAGACGTATACCTCCACTAAATCGCTCTATATTGACTTGAGCAAATAATGAAAGAGAACATAGTGTACTCAAAGTGAGTAGAGCATAGAAATTCTTAGTCATAATGTAATATAGATTATGGTTTAATTATATCGGCACCATAGTACTCTTTCCCAGATCCACTGGCTACTAACTCATCATTGTAATACGCTTCAAAATCGTCCAT
>CAKZYA010000054.1 GCA_937883755.1 uncultured Flammeovirgaceae bacterium
GTTTTGCATTCACGCTTGGATCAAAAAACTCGTAAAACTTTAAATCGCTTCATTATCACTTTAAAAGAAAAAAAACAGGAGGTTGATGTATTGAATAATAATCAAAAGTTTAGTTTTTGGAGATTAGTCAAAAAAGGGTTTTTTATGAATGTTTTAAATCTAAAGGTTTTTCTGTTTTTTATAGCCTTTCTCCCTCAATTCATTAGTGAATCAGGTTTCAATATAACATTTCAAATGATTTTTCTAGGAATAATCTTTATGATTCAAGCACTTTTAATTTTTGTATTAATATCCAAACTATCTGGAAAGTTGAGTAAGTACTTAAAAAATCAAAAGTTCTGGAAAATTACCAAATACGGAAAAGCTACTGTGTTAGGTGCATTAGGTGCCGCTTTAGCGTTCTCAAAAAAACAATAAAGTAGTTAACATTCATGAGGGATTTAGGTATACTTACTCGAATAGAACTGAGCTTAATTTAAAGAGCCTACATGGTTCACTGTTCTAGAAATTTTCAGCACCAGTTCGTCCGATCGGTATGGCTTGGGCAGGAAATCATCCATACCGGCATTTAAACATTTTTGAATATCCTTTTCCAAAAGGGAGGCGGTCATAGCAATAATGGGTTTCTTTTTAAGATTATTGCTCAATTCTAGTTCACGAATCTTTCGCGTTGATTGATAACCATTCATATGGGGCATCTGCACATCCATTAGGACTAAGTCATAATCAGTCCGCTCATACATGCTAAGAGCTTCTTTGCCATCCTTTGCCACCTCTATGGTAGACTCTGGGAAGTACCATAACAAATCATCTTTAGCAACCATTACATTGAACTCAGTGTCTTCTGCCAAAAGGATCCTTAGGCCTTTTAACTGCTTGCCTATGGACTTAAGTTCAGATTCAGATATACGCGTTTCTTCAAGCACTCCTTCATATGCTTGAAGCGGCAAGATGAAAGAAAATACACTTCCTTTTCCTGGCTCACTGGTTACTTTAAGTGTGCCATGTTGTATTTCAATAAGACGTTTGGTGATTGTTAACCCCAACCCGGTTCCTTCAGTCGTATGTTGCGTTTCTACTTGTTCAAACGAACTAAAGATACGGGCCTGATCGTCTTCAGAGATGCCCTTTCCTTCATCACTTACTGTAAATTGAATTCCGTGTATTTCTGGTTTTACGGATACGGTAATTTTACCCTGTTCAGAAAACTTAATGGCATTGTTGATTAGGTTAATCAGTATTTGGGTCAATCTAAGCGCATCTCCCTTCACCATTTTTGGAAGTTCTTCTGAAAAGAAAAACTCTAATGAAAGGCCTTTTTCCTCAGCTTTCCCTTGCAATAGTTCTATACTCAATCGAATGTTTGCTCTCAGGTCGAAGGATTCATCTACAATGGTGAGCTTGCCTGACTCAATCTTAGACAAGTCCAGCACATCATTCAGCAGCTTAGATAGATTCTCTGTACTCTTGCTCATAGCATCCAAAAACTGATCCTGGAATTCCGGGTGCGTATTTCTTTTCAGGATCTTGAGCATACCAGAGATGGCATGAATAGGAGTTCGTATCTCATGGCTCATATTGGCCAGAAATTGTTCTTTATAGCGCTCGGATTGTTCTGCCCGATCACGTTGGGCTGTGATCTCCTTTGTGGCACTATCGATTTCCAGCTCGAGTTGTTCCTGTTTTTGTTTTAATTGGAAAGTCCTAAGCTTAATAATCCCTACGATACAAAGAATTACAATTATTACATAACCTGCTTTCGCCAAGGTAGTAAGATACCAAGGCGATTCTATATAAAATTGCAAAACAATTGGATTGCTCCAGGTACCGCTTTCCCCACGTGCTTTCACCTTGAAATAGTGTAAGCCATAAGCTAAGTTTCTATAATCAGCCTTAGCCTCTTTTGATGCCTCACTCCATTGCTTATCTGTGCCTTCCATCAGGTAACTATATTCAATTTTATCATGTGCCGACCATTGGTTAGCAGCGAAATGTATTGTTATATGTGTTTGATCAGAAGATAACCGAAGATTTGAAGGAATACCTGAATAGTTTGGAAACTGCAAGTTTGACCATTGAGTCAAATCTTGAAAAATTCCATCTATGTCAATGTGACTGATTCGTAGGCGAGGAGGAGAATTAATAGATTCAAACTCGTCAGGTGTTATAATATCATACCCATTTTCACTTCCAATAAATAAGCGTCCATCGTTACTTTTTTTCAGTGTAGAAAGCCCCTTATTTTTAAGTCCACCAGTACTTGATAAAGTTGTCGCCTGGACTTTATCACCTTCGAACGCTAATATCTTCAACTCTTTTTTTCCTGTCCATAACCTATTTTTCGAGAAGGCCATAAGTCCACCTAGTTCCATCAAATTCTTATCCTCATCTATAACATAATGTAGTTGAGTGTCATCCAATCGTGCTAAATAGTCACGAGAACTTATCCAAAGGACACCGCTTTCATCTTCGCTTATCTGCATTATATGGTCTTGAACAAGTCCTTCTCTTTGTGTGTAGTTGGTCAGAAATTGCCCATCATATTTTGAGATACCTTCTGGCGAATGCAACCAGATGTTTCCCCTACTATCTTCGTTGATGCCAAATATCGTATTACTAACTAGTCCATCTTGCGCACCTATACTCACAAACTCTCCGTTTTCTACATAACCTGCTCCATTTTCGTTAAGCCCCAACCACAAACGTTCTTTAGAATCTACAAAGGTGGCAAGAGTCATTACGTCATAGGACTCATCGTCAATTGTAAAATGGCAATAGGTGGACCTATCAAAAACACCGAATCCAGGAGCTTGAGCACCAACATACAAGGAGTCTTTTTTGCCTACTGCCAATGACCTTATAAAATCTACCATCAATCCTTCTTTGGTAGTATAATTTTCAAGTTTATCATCTTTTTGTACTGTAATACCGTCCCCGAAAGATCCATGATATGTGATGCCCCCATAGTCAACTCTGGCGGTGATATCATTGCTGAAAAGACCTTCTTTCGTTGATAAATGTCGAATACTTCTTTGTTTAAGAAGACCAAGCCCTCCAACATTTTGCCCAATAAGTAGTGAGTTATCATCCGTTAACCCAAGTCCAAATAAGCTTTGATTGACCAGTCCAGACTCTTCAGTAATGTGCTCAAATGTTTGTCCATCGAATGAGCAAAGCCCCTCGAAAGAACTGAACCATATTTTACCTTTTTTATCCTGAACTATCTGTGAGATATAGTTGCTGACCAATCCTTGATCTTTGGTTATATGCTCAAAGCTTTCACCATCAAATCTTAATAAGCCATTATTCCAGATACTGAACCAAAGGATACCATCCTTATCAATAAATCCGGAAAAAACTTCTAAAGGGAAATCAAAGCCTTCCAAGTCATAATAGTAGAAATTGTTGCCGTCAAATTTTGTGATGCCCTTGTGGCATCCCAGCCAGATATTACCGCTATTATCCTGAAGAATCGCAGGTGTTTCTTCATCGGTATAACCCTCGGCATCCGAAAATATGAAGAAAGTATCTCCTGTTTTTTTAGTTAAGAATCGGGAACCACCCAACCAGATGTTGCCTTGATTGTCTTCAAATATATGTTCTACAGCTGATTCATAAAAGCCAGCTTCGGCATCATAAGCAATGAATTTATCTCCGTCATATTTTAGCAGACCTGCATCAAAGGTCCCCATCCAAATATTATCTTGATGATCTTGCGCAAATCGCATAACCAGCCCTGTAGTCAATCCATTTTCTACGCTATAATTATGAAAATATTCCCCATCAAATCTGCTTATTCCATCGCCTTCAGTTCCCATCCAAATGCTTCCATTCTTATCTTCCAATACATGCCATAGATACTCTGATTGCAGTCCTTGATCATTTTGCCAATGAGTAATTTGATAATCTCTTGTTTTATCCCAATAAGACTTTTCTGCCTTAATCGGTTTTGGGTGTTCAATATCAAGAACTCTACCTGATAAAGTGAACGGTGTGCCTGAGAAAATGGAGTCCTTCCCGTTCATTTGGACAAACTGCCTGTCTGATGTTTTTTGTTGTATCGCCTCGAAATAGTATTTCTTTCCAGGCTTGTAAGGAAAGGTATTGGGCTGTAAGGATGATTGTTTAGGAGTACCTAATGGTTGCTCATAAATTTTTTTAAGAGGCAACCGATTAAGCTTTTTCTCATCTAGTTTGATCCGGTTGTCTTCAAAAGGCAAACCCCTCAAAAGGTATTGGGGAGTATCAAGTGAATCACCGCTTAACGGGTGTATCAAATACCCTTTGGGATTAAGTGGTACAGTAATAAAATGGCCCTGACCTATATTGTTAGGTTGAACTTCTCGTAGTTGTGGTTCATCGCAAGCAAGAAGTAAGAGCGGCAGTATACCCCAAACTTTTAAACGAATATTAGGGCATTTCTTCAATTTGAATTCGATTTTAAATGATTAACAAAGAAGGTTGCAGTTCTTTTCATATTTGGAATAAAGTCTTCTTATGAGGTAATAGAATATATCACCTGCTGGACTTATTAATCGCCCACCATTCTAAAAATTCTTCTTTTCTTCTTCGGGACAAAACCAGGGATTGACCACTGGATAAGCGTATTCGCTCTCTACCTACAGACTCAATATAATTCATCCCTACAATATAGGATTTATGGCATCTGAAAAACGCATCATGGGGAAGCAGTTCTTCGAAGTCGGCCAAGGTTTTAGCCACCAAAATCTTTTTATCCGATCCAAAGCGTATGTTACTATAATTCCGCTCACCTTGAATAAAGGCAATTTCCTTTAGCGGAATATCTAGTTCGCCTTGCTGCGTAGTAAGGAAAAGTCGCTGGTTTGAATGGCTGTCAATCAGGTTAGATAACGCCCGTTTTACCCGCCTTTTGGACTGAGATGCATGCTTTTCACGGAATCTTTTGACTGCATCTTTTAATTCTTCCAAATCTACTGGTTTCAATAGGTAATCTAAAGCATTGAAACGGATAGCTTTGATGGCATAGTGACCGTAAGAAGTTACGAAAATGGTTTGAAAATTGATTTTTTCTAGCCGCGAAAGCATCTCAAAGCCCGTCATATCTGTCATCTCTACATCTAGCAGAATAAGGTCTGGCTTCAATTTTTCAATTTTTTCTAACCCCTCAGCCCCATCTTTTGCCGTAATCAAGACTTCTATATCATCAAAAAAAGCCAGCTTATCTGTGAGCAGATCCCGCATGAAAGGGTCATCATCTATGATTATGCAGCGGATCATACTACCTAAAGCTTGTTGTCAGTTAACAACTGATTTACTTCTACCAGTGCCTGTGCTAGTTGCTCCAAAAGGTGATTAACCATTTTTTTCAGGTCCTGGAAATCCATTTTAAGATAACCCATTTCCAGTTGATTCTTCAATTCTACCACTTCGTCCATTCCGAAAAATTGGAGCTGAGGGCTCATCTTATGAATCAACTGCCTTACCTGTGCTCGGTCTTCCGAATCAAGTGCCGCCCGGATCATTTCGGTTCTTTCGGGAATCAAGGAAGCAAACTGCCGCAAGTATTTTTCCATTCTATCCTTATTTCCACGGCTTACCAGCTTAAGATTTTGTAAGTCAATTAATGTATCCATAATCAATCACATTGCTTACCACAATATAGAGGATTTCAGCAGCTTTTGGACAACTGGCCAATCATACGGCAAATCCATGTTCAGGAGCCATTTGATCAACCGCTTGATCAACCGAGCTGCGCAGGATAGGCCATTCATCTGAAATTAACAAGGTTAGTTTAATCTTGAGGCATAACAATCCGAACTCCTAATGTTTAACTTAAACCAAATCAAATGAAAACCTTCAAATTGATAAGCCTTATCGCCTTCACTTTTCTATTGGCCTGTTCTGATGATGATGCTATTGAAATAACACCCACCTGTTCGGACGGCATCCAGAATGGGGATGAAACAGGAATTGATTGTGGGGGGAGTTGCTCACCATGCGTTGAACCTTGTACAGATTTCGAGGTTTCGTTTGCAGAAACTGGAAGATATGGAGTAAATATCCTCAGAGATATCAACAGTGAGATAGATACGCTTGTAGTTACAGGTTTTACCGACCTAAGCCTGGAAGCTTCTACCGTGGCTAGCTGTACAGAGTTGAAAGTCACCATAAAAAATCTTACCGCAGATTGCCAGGGCTGTTGGGCTATAGAATTTCTTGAATTCAACGAATGGGATATTTCAGACTATAACTTTTCTAATAATTCACAGACGTTCACTTCAATAGATACCGAAATGGATATGCGACTTTATGGATTTACGGGCGGTGTTTACCAAATAGATTACTACGTGAACGACAGCCTTACTCATACCAATTACTTACAATCGGTAGAAGATGAACTTGAAGTATTTATAGAAGGAGCTTTTGCTTACAGTGTAGAGGATGGCGGTGAAAATACTTATATCACTTCTCTTGACGCATTAGGGACTGGAACTGCTGATTATTATGGAACAATAGACCTGTCGAACCCAAGCGAAGGTGTCACTAATCAATTTGTCTCAAACTCGATCACTCAAGCTGTAGTAGCTGCCAATGAGGATTTTTATTATTATGATTTTGAGGCAAGGGAAATCAAAAAATTGAACCTATTGGATTCGAATCCATCCGGTGAAACGGTAATTAGTAGTACAAGAAGAGTCGTAGACTTGGCGTTCAAGGACGATATTCTCTATTTGATAGTCCTTCATACAGATGAAAAGTATTATGTAGCTACGGCAGATTTGGCTATGGAATCTCCCACTATAGAGTTTATCTCTGAAGGGTATGAGTCGGGGCTTGACTTTATGGAGATTAATAATAATACACTCTATGTGGGATCCTTCTTTGGAGATCTGCTAATCATTGATCTTTCTAATGAAAACTACTCGTCAACCTTCAAAGAACAATTCTTTTCAGATGGTGGCTTTACGGTAGTCCGAGCCATGGATGTAAATAATACGCATGTTTACTATGCTACTGATGGTAAAATCAATCGGATAAATCTGGAGACAGAAGAAAAAGAAGTTATGGTTCAGACTAATCCTGCGGACTGGTTTTATGGAGTACACCTTGAAGAAGAGTTTTTAATCTATTCCGAACCACTTAGTCAGACTATTTACAAAAAAGACTTGTAATCATCTACCAATTCTTAGAGCGCGTTTGGATTTTATTTTTAGAATTTATTATGAGGTGTTTTTTGACCAGGCGAGGCTCTTTTTGAGGGGGATAGCCTAAGCTATCGCCAGAAAAAAAGCCGAAGTATGGGTAGAAAACAACCATTAGAAAGCTAAAGGATAAAGTTCAAACACGCTCTTAAACGCTCATCAATTTCAAAGGACTCTATCGAAGAGTCCTTTTTGTATAAATACATCACCTGACTGATTTATTAGAATTTCATTTTTTTGTCCCTAAAAATGTTCTGCTTTTAAATCGTTTAGAGGCTGCTTTCGATAAGCCAGGCATAGCCGCTTTAATAGCAAAACGAGTAAACCATAAACCGATACCAGGTTGATGCCTGTTGGTTATTTTTACCGTTCTATCTGCGCGACATCGGTTCCGCCAATATTAATGATGCGCTCCATGTCATTGGCAATTCCAGCCCAAGCATTTCCTTTTGAATTTCCTTGAGTGATAGGTAAGATGGCATCACCTTCTGATTTTGGCAAGTGCCAAGCATCCATTAGTATTCCTTTGGCGCTTTCACCACAAAAGAAAATGCTACATTAGGTGTTGCTGGAACATTCATTTTTGCATCCTCAAATTTTGAGGGATACATTGTTTTATTTGACATAATTCTGACTAATTAAAGACTACTATTAAAATCCAAACATGCCATTATCATTGGCCAAACCTTCAGTAGGTATGGGCTGAATAGCATCCCAATGCTCTACGGCTTTACCATTTTCAAAGCGAAGTAAATCGTAAAAAACATTGGTAGTTCCGTTCCATTCACCTTCGCTCACTGTGAGCACGAAGTTTCCTTCACCCAATACTTTGTGGATCTTGGTGTACTGAAACATATTGTTTTGCGAAGTGAGGTATTCTACCGCTTCTACAATCCCAGACAACCCATCTTTTATAGCAGGGTTATGTTGGTGATATTGCTCTGAACTGATATAATCTGTAATCTTGTTTAGGTTTTTACCCATCAGAATATCTTCCACCATCGCCTTGGCTAGGGCTTTGTTTTCTTCTGTTTTATCGATGTCTGTGGCTGTTGTAGGTCCATCTGTCTGAGTTCTTCCGCTCGCAGTTTCTTTCACTAGAGTAGTCATAGTATCCCAATGTTCGGCTACTTTGCCGTTATCGTCTAATCGGATAATATCAAATGAAACCATTTCATCAGCTCCGAAAGGCTTTGCATTTCGCCAGATATTATGCATAAACACATAATTGCCATCTTGAAACATCCTGATATTTTCAGCAGTAGTTCCGTTTTCTTGCAGAATGGGAAGCATTTGAATAAAAGGCTCTAGTCCTGTTGGTATAAAAGGGTTGTGTTGAATGTAATCTGTATTAGCCAGTTTATACATTGTTGTGGTGTCTCCCTTTAAAGCGGCACCCAAGAAAGTGCCTACGGTTTCTTTTTTACTCATAGTTATAGTTTTTGATTGATTGCTCTCGCTTATAGATTGTGTTTTGGCTGAGTCGTAGGAAACGAGAAATCCTACTAGACTCAAGGCGATTATTACTTTTCTCATTGCTTTCATTTTTGATTGGGAATTATTACTTTTAATTCGCAAGCAAAATTAAAAAAATAGCTTGCAAATTACAAGTAAAAATAGTAATAAATTGCATCTTGCAAGTGAAACAGATAGATAATCACCTATGAATCATGATTTTAGATGTAACTGTCCATTTACTTCCGCCCTTGACATTTTAGGCGACAAGTGGATGTTGGTTATCGTAAAGCAGATGTTAGTAGAAAACAAGGAAACGTTTAAGGACTTTACGGAAAGTGAAGAATCCATTGCTACCAATATTCTTTCCTCCAAGCTCAAACTTTTAGAGGAAGCCGGAATCATTGTCAAAACAAAACTACCGGATAACAAAAAGACCAACCTTTATCTTTTAACGGATAAGGGATTGGCTTTGACACCTATACTTGTAGAGCTTGCTAATTGGAGTGATAGTCATCTTCGAGATGTTCATCCAACCATTGTCAATGGAGAATCAATGGAATTATTGCGAGATAACAAAACAGCTTTTGCGCGTGCGTTAGAGAAAAAATATAGAGAAAAACTAGCTACAATAACGTATATACGATAATGCTCCCTAAACGGTCGCACTACGCATATACTAACCGTAGTAGGAATAAATACTGATTGATTTTAGAGGTAACTATCCTAAAAAGCAGGTATTTGTCTGGTTTATAGGTATACATAAAGAATACGATCAAATTGATGTGAATACTATTAGTGAGGTACGAGGGAAGCAATCTCCTCACTGCGAGGGAGATAGTGGCATTGGCCATCCGATTCGTTTCGCGCGGCGACCGCTAACGTCCTCGCTATGATGTGTGAATAATACTGCCCTTCTACTTAGAATAGAAGAGATTATAATCTTACACAGTATTAGTCATCACTTTATAGGTGGGATCTTCCAATACATTAACATCAATAATCTCATCGGCATTCGCTAATAATCTGCGGCAATCGGGGCTTAGGTGCTTTAGGTGAACTACTTTACCGACCTTCTTGTACCGCTCAGTTATCTTATTCAACGCTTCAATAGCGGACATATCAACTATACGGCTCTCGTAAAAGTCTATAACCACTTCTCGTGGGTCGTTTTGCACATCGAACTTCTGATTAAAAGTAGTAACTGATCCGAAAAATAGGGGGCCGTATATTTCGTAATGTTTTACGCCGTGCTCATCAATTGATTTACGAGCCCGGATTCGCTTGGCATTATCCCAGGCAAATACCAGAGCTGATATAATAACCCCTACAATTACGGCCAAAGCCAGGTTATGAAGAAAAACGGTAACCAAGGTAACCAAGACCATAACCAAAATATCAGACTTAGGCATTTTGTTGATCGTGCGGATACTCGCCCACTCAAAGGTGCCAATAGCTACCATAATCATCAGACCAGTGAGGGCTGCCATCGGGACTTTCTCGATAAGTCCCGAACCAAACATGACAAAAACCAGTAGCATCACGGAGGCGACAATCCCAGAGAGTCTGGCTCGAGCACCGTTAGAAACATTAATTAAGCTTTGCCCTAACATAGCACAGCCGCCCATACCGGAGAAGAATCCAGATAGTATGTTGGCGACACCTTGCGCGGCAGCTTCTTTATTACCTCGGCCCCGAGTTTCAGTAATCTCATCTACAATATTTAGGGTGAGTAGACTTTCAATTAAGCCAACACCCGCTACAATAGCGGAGTAAGGAAGTATCACCATAAATGTCTCCCAGCTAAGTGGCACGTTAGGAATATGAAACGGTGGAAACCCTCCTTTGATTGAAGCCATATCGCCTACGGTTCTAGTATCAATATTAAACACCACTACCAGCCCAAAAACAGTGAGAATAGCAACCAATGATGCCGGAATAGCTTTACTCAGTTTAGGTAATCCCCAGATAATAAGCATGGTGAGCAGTACTAGTCCAAGCAAAATGTACAGTGGAGTTCCAGTGAGCCAGCTGCCCTCATTATCTTTAAATTGAGCTAACTGGGACATAAAGATGATAATAGCTAATCCGTTCACGAAGCCAAAAATAGCCGGGTGAGGTACGAGTCGCATCAGTTTCCCCAGCTTCAAGAAGCCTGCTATCAATTGAAAAATGCCCGCCAGCACCACGGCAGCGAATACATACTCTACCCCGTAGTCTTTAGCCAGCGATACAATCACCACCGCCACTGCACCCGTTGCTCCCGAAATCATGCCTGGTCGCCCCCCTAAAATAGAAGTGACCAGTCCCATCGCAAAGGCGGCATACAGCCCGGTTAACGGTGATAAGCCCGCAATAAAAGCAAACGCTACTGCCTCGGGCACTAACGCTAATGCTACGGTAAGCCCCGATAGTACCTCGGTTCTATAATCTACTTTTTGCTTAAAATCGAATAATTTGAAATACTGCTTCATTAAAAGACATAATACGTACCCCATCTACCGAAGCGGACGATAGTACAGTTAAACAAAGTTGTTAGGGTGAAAGTATTGGATGGCTACATAAGTAGCTTGAGAGTAATTGCTTAAAAAGGCAGGGCTAAGTGTAAAAAGAAATTTCTATCGGTGTTTCAAGAGGCAAACCTAGAAGTTTACTAGCGAAACACCAAAGAAGCAGGAAACTTATTTAGCTGGTAAGAATAGTAAGTACAGAAAACAAAGTTAGTTACTCAGCAAAAGACTCTATTTTAAAAGAAAGCAATTTAAGACCGATTTACAGCAATAGAATTTCTTGAAACAGTAGTTTTTAGTAACTTAAGCATCTACTGCTTAGGGGATATTATCTTTAATTTTTTTAAATCCACAACTATGAACACTGTCTTACAGCGATCTACGCCTACTCGAGTTTCTTTGCGGGCTACCGTACTGTTACTAGTCGCCGCATTTATTCTGCCGTTTTTGGTTCATCTCCTTCCAGCGTACGAAGGGGTTCCGATGGGAGCCCGGCTACTTCCCATGTTTATTGTACCTTTTATTGCCGTAGTATTTTTCAACGTTACCCTTGGACTCGTTATTGGTGGTTTATCCCCACTCATGAATGTGCTATTGACGGGAAGTCCCGACTGGCAATTTGTGGTTGTCCTTAGTTTGGAATTGATGTTGTTTGCCCTCATTGTGAATCAGTTTCTTAAAATGCCAGGATTAAAGTGGATGGCAGCACCAGTAGCGTATATGGCGGCTAAGGTGGCATCATTAGTCTTATTGATAGTAGTTCCACTAATAACCAATGCTGAACCGACGCAATTTTTTGTCAACTCAATGGTAAATGCTTGGCCAGGCATCCTTTTATTGGGGATTATCAATATTCTCGTGCTCCGGTATCAGCTACGGCAAACACGATGAGTCAAAAGGTTGCGTTACCTTTCTCGGAGATCAGCCAGGCGATAAAAGGTTTTTCATTTCCCCGTACTGACTGGGTGCTGGGTATCGGTCGGGGAGGAATTGTTCCGGCAAGCATAGTAGCTCACCAACTTGGTTGTAGCTTAGCAATTGTTCAAGTTAATTATCGGGATGATCAAAACCAGCCAGTTTACGAAAATCCCGTATGGCTTAATACGAAATTGCCAAAATTACCCCCAGAAACTCACATCTTATTAGTAGATGATGTTTCAGTAACCGGAAAAACGTTGAAAACGGTAAAAGCCGAGTTAGCTGAATACCGAGTTACTACTTTTGTGCTCAAGGGTAAAGCTGATTTAGTAGTCTTTCCAGACATAGGAACTTGCGTAGACTGGCCGTGGAAATCAATAAATTATGAAGTCTAACCATCTGCCTTTCAGTATTTTTCTAGTATTTTTTCCTTTACTGCTAACGGATAGCTTGGCGCAAGAAGCGGACAGCATGGCGGTAGAGCTAGATCCGGTAGTGGTTACAGGTACGCGCCTTAAGCAACAGAAGAGTAAAGTACCCGGCAGTATTACGGTAGTTACCCGAGAAGATATTGAGCAGAGTGGGCATACTAACATTTTGCCCGTGTTATCCAGTCAAGTACCTGGCTTATTTATCAATGATCGCAGTTTGTTGGGCTTTGGAGTTGGTCCCAACTCGGGGGGGAATATTAGCATTCGAGGGATCAGCGGTACACCCAATACACAAGTGCTAATACTCATCGATGGGCAACCCCAGTTTATGGGTATTTTCGGTCATCCTATTGCTGATGCCTATACTAGCAGTGACATTGAGCGGGTAGAAGTACTGAGGGGAGCAGCCTCGCTTTTGTACGGTTCCAATGCTTTAGGCGGAGCCATTAATATCATTACTCGTCAACCTGAAGAAGCAGGACTACACGGTTCGGGTCGCCTAGCTTACGGGTCTTTCAATAGCAGTCAGTATAATGGCTCGTTAAGTTATTCACACGGCAAGTTTTCCTCATTCGCCTCTTTCAACTCCGAACGAACGGATGGCTTTCGGGAGGAAGGGGAAGATGCCTTTAATATTACGACCGGTTATCTGAAATTCGGCTATCAACTGAGCCAAAGTTGGAATGTAACAGTTGACGGACAATTTGCTGAAGCAGAATATAATCAGCCGGGACCTACTGATATGCCGACGAATTTGGATCAGCGGGATTACCTGCGCGGGCGAGCCGCTCTTTCGTTAGAAAATACGTTTGGCAAAGTGCAAGGAGCATTCAAAGCATTTTACAATGCCGGAGAGCATGAATTTACCGATGGCTTTCAATCTACTGATCTGAACCGAGGCTTTACTTTCTATCAGAATCTACAACTGTTTCCACAGAATACGATTACACTGGGTATTGATTACAAAAACTTTGGTGGAACCGCCGAAAACGATAGTCTGCCACCTCCGGCCAAAGTAGGTTTTGATCAAGCCCAACGAGTAAATGAAACAGATTTCTATGCACTAGTAGAACAAACTCTTCAGGAGAAACTCACGCTTGAAGGGGGAATACGATTTATTCAGAATTCGCTTTACGGTTCGGCTACTACTCCTGCTGTGGGGCTTGCCTGGCAGGTTTCAGGAGGTACTACGCTGAAAGCCTCGGCAGCCAAAGCCTTTCGCAGTCCGGCAATTGTTGATGCTTTTCTTTTTCCTCCATCAAATGAAGACCTTCAGCCTGAAGAAGTCTGGAATTACGAAGTGAGCTGGCTACAACATCTGCTGAACAATACCATGAGCCTGGAAGTGAGTGGGTTCATCAGTGAGGGTGAAAATCTGATTCAAGTAGTGCCTTCGGCTACTGCTGGGCCACCCCAACGCCGCAATACTGGCACTTTTTCTAACCGAGGAGTAGAATTGCAGGCTAAGTACGTTCCTAGCCAATGGAATTTTATGCTCAATTATGGTTTTTTAAATGTTTCGGAGACCGTTCTGTTTGCCCCCCGACATACGCTGGGGTTGGTGGCAAATTATCATACGGCTCGTTGGAGTGGGCAAGTCGAACTAAAACAGGTGAGTGGGCTCAATATTTCTTTAATGCCCGACATACCTGATGAAAATTATACTTTACTAAATACTCGCCTACAATGGAAGGCAATAGATTGGCTACAACTCTTTATTGAGGGAAATAATCTTCTAAACCAACAATACCAAATAGAAAACGGCTATCCTATGCCTGGGGCTAACGGGTTGGCTGGGATACAATTACATTTTTAATCTAATTACTATGAAAGAGCAAGATCACAACCGCCCGCGTTCCGGTAATAATCCGTCTGAGGGACGACGTACATTTTTGCAAACCCTAGCTGGACTAACTACCAGCATTATGGTACCGATCTCCTGCCGATCTAAAGCAGAGAGAGCCGCAACTAGTAAAGCTCCGACAGAACTGGCTAGCTTTGAAGATACTGCTGTTTTGGCCCCAGTTCGTGATCGATTGGGTGAACTGCTGCCCCAGCGAAAACTAGGAAAAACTGGGGAAACTGTGACGATGCTTGGATTAGGTGGAGCGCATATTGCCCGGATGAGTGAGTCGGAGGCGCAAAAGACGATTGAAACATCTCTGGAGGGGGGCGTCCGCTTCTTTGATAATGCTGAACAATACGGCAATGGATTAGCGGAAAAACGATACGGTATGTTTCTGAGCCCCGACTACCGGGATGTTTCTTATATTATGACCAAAACCCGGGCGACTAACGCCAAAGTTGCCCAGCAACATTTAGAAGATTCTCTCCGAAGAATGAATACGGACTATATTGATTTGTGGCAAATTCATTCGGTTACTAGCCCGAACGACGTGGATCGCCGATTAGAAAACGGGGTGTTGGAATTTGTGCAGCAAGCTCAGGCCGAAGGGAAAATTCGGCACTACGGATTTACTGGGCACCGCGACTACCAAGCTCACCAGCGAATGCTAGAGCAAGCAGGTGACGTGATGCAAACCTGCCAGATGCCCATCAATGTATTTGACCCTAATTACAAAAGCTTTATCAACAATGTACTGCCTAAGCTAATTGAACAAGATATTGCTCCGCTTGCAATGAAGACCCTGGCGAACGGAGGCTTTTTTGGTGGTACTTCTCACTTCAATTCGGGTGATAAGCCTCGCATTGTGCCGAATGCCTTGAGTGTACAAGAAGCTATTCATTTCGTTTGGTCACTACCCGTCAGTGTACTGATTACTGGCCCCGACCATGCTGAAATGATGCAGGAGAAAATTGATTTAGCCCGATCATTTACCGCTTACAGTGAAGACGATCGTCAGGCTCTAGTAGAGCGCGTTGCTAACTTTGACGGAAATTCAGTAGAGTACTATAAAGCCTAAAATTAGATAGGAAAGAAGTTGAAAAAACGATCGTAGACGACTATAAACGTTTTCAAACAT
The DNA here is from genome assembly GCA_937883755.1 of uncultured Flammeovirgaceae bacterium. GTDB lineage: Bacteria > Bacteroidota > Bacteroidia > Cytophagales > Cyclobacteriaceae > Tunicatimonas. The sequence continues at coordinate 15,483 of CAKZYA010000054.1, forward strand.
TTAATTAGCAGATAGTAAGCATTGAACTGATTTAAACTTTTGCTAGGTATTTGCACCAGCTACACAGAGCAAAG
>CAKZYA010000055.1 GCA_937883755.1 uncultured Flammeovirgaceae bacterium
TGAACCCAAAGTTTACAAGCTGACCTGCTCTTTTCAAAATTTAAACATGCTCTGAGTACTTATATAAGAAAAAAGGTATTTCTTTTTCTCACAAACAAGAAGACTCTCTAAGGATGATTTATTGGATTAATGCAGAAATAAGTAAAAATGTCATCAATGTTGACAACCGTATTAAAATTAGTAATCAAACAACTGTGAGTGATATAGTTGAAGAGTTTGGCAGTAGTACTTGGGATTACGATAGCACATACAGCGGATTGATAATTGAATATGAATATTTTGATATTATCATAGCACTTACGAAAAGTGACACTCAATTTCTGAACAAAAAATCCTTATCTGAGGATTGGCATAAACTATATAAGTTATTCAAAGCTCATCATATACAAGGAATTGAAGTATATTAAAAACGCCCTACAACAAAAAAGTGAATAAATTAAGTGGCTGAACACCATTACACTTCATATACAAAACGTTAGCTGTCATTTGATAAGAATACAGTGTTTAAGAATCAGGTCTATCTATGAAGGAACTAAATCTTTTTTAGACGAAAATGAACTAAGAAGAATATTAAAAATAGATCTTGATATAGCGAAAAGAGATGTTAAGAAGTTAATGAGGAAGGGGGCATTAATTATAGTGGCTGCACTTTTTATCGGTCTCGTCTTATTCTTGTTAGGCTTACATTATCATTCATTTATTCCATTTGGAATTGCTTTGAGTTTAGTGTCATTTTTCTCTTTGATTTATCTCACAATATTGTTCATCAATACGAGGAAAAGATTCAATAAAATTTCTGTTATATATCAAGGATTTATTGATAAATACAAAAACCTGGAAAATGTAAAATACATCTACGATAGTCAGTTGATTAAATTCTTAGAAGAAGAAAAAGAGCAAGATGTTTTTGAATGGCAAAAATTAGAAAGCATTAACAAGGATGTAAACTCAATTTATCTAAAATTTTCCGATTCGGATGAACGAATCTGGATACCTAAGAAAATGACAAAAGAGGAAGAGCTAGTTGAATTTGAAAAGATGATAAATAGTACTAAAAAAGATAGCTAACAAAATTCAGCCCTTAGCCTATCGAGATGCTAGATCATTTATTGCTCTAAGTATAAGTAGCAATATGGAAAAAGGAATTAAAAAGTAACCAAGATGGCCAAGAGCTGATCTAGGCGTTACACCTAAATAATCAAAAATCGTGGAAGTGGTAATACGAGATGCGGAAACCAAGGATGTAAGTAGAATTCTGGAAATCGTAAACTACGAAATTCTACATTCCACGGTGATTTATGAATATAAAGAAAGAATCCTGGAGCAGCAACTGGAGTGGTTTGAGCAAAAACAAGCGGATGGGTTACCCGTAATTGTAGCAGAAGTTAGCGGTAGAGTTGTTGGCTTTGGCACTTACGGTACTTTTAGGACCCGGCCTGCCTACCAGTTCAGCGTGGAGCACTCAGTTTATGTCAGTCATGAATCCAGGACTAACGGGGTTGGAAAACAACTTCTAACTAAGCTTATCGAGTTGGCCAAGGAGAATGGTTTTCATGTAATGGTAGCCGGGGTGGATAGCTCAAACCAGCAAAGCTTTGCCTTTCATAAAAAATTTGGGTTTAAAGAGGTGGGGACTTTTAAAGAGGTCGGATTCAAGTTTGATAAATGGTTGGATATACGATTCCTGCAACTCATTCTAGACTGAAAACTGACTGAGCAAAGTACATAACGTCTGTCTTCCTAATTAGAAATTGAATGAAAACGGTACAACAGCCCTGGGTGGAACTTGGCTATCAGACTTTTGCTTACGAAGGCCATCAAGGGCTTAAAGTGGAACGATTGGCGATAAAGTAGGGAACCATAAAAAACCGAGGGGTAATTACGCAGCTTGCCCCTCGGCTAAAGGGAATAGGTATCAAATTGCTACTCAAGCAGATGGTTCTTCCCTTTAGTCTCACGTTGCAATCCAGTTCATGGGGATGAAATCCATACCATATTCAACCCTCTTTACGGAGTGTTGGCTTTATATCGAAAGCGAACAGTAGCCTGATCGACAGAATTTCGATCAATCGCACTGAGTTGCAAAGCGGCATATTCTGTAGCTCTCGATCCGCTACCCACCTGAACCAGCACGGTAGCGTTGGTAGGTAGGTTCGCCACATCTTCTACTGTAGTGATAGCCACCCCCTCGGCAAACGCATCTCGCACCGATTGGTACGTCGCTTCCGCGAAATTAAAGCCTTCGCTAATAACAAAGCTAGTACCACTAGCGGGGTCGGCCGTAAGGTTTAGTTGATTATTCACTGATAACAACTGAACATCAGACTGCCCACCATCAAAGGTTCCGGTATCGAGTTGAGTAAAGCTAAATGCTCCGTTTCCAACACTATTCAGATCAAACATCCCTTCCGAATCTAATACTACCGCTAAGTTCTGAATTTCAATGATTTCCTCGTAGGCCAGTCCGTTTGCTCCTTCCACGGTAGCCCTTACAAACAAACTTTCGTCTAACCCTAATGTGGCTTCGTCGGGCACAGTAAGCGTAACCTGTTGCTGCTCCAAACTAGTAGCGTTTACTTCCTGCGTAGATAGTGGGATAAACGTCCCATCTTCTCCGATGCGCTGGGCGAAGCTTACCTGGGCAACAGGAGTGTTAGCTGTAGCCAACTCGTAGTATACCGAGATCGTAGAATCATTATTCGTGGTACTTGGAGTAGTGAAATCCACGCCGTCTGCCGAATAATCCAGTGAGAACGGAGCTACCTGGCGCAACTCCAGGCGCTTGGTGTAGGGCTGTTCGCTGTCAGGCGCTCCGGTGAAGTCAATCCGCTCTAAATCACCTAGCTCACTCCAGGTAGTGGTTAATACACCCTGTTCGTTAGAAATCGGCAATCGTCCCAGCGAGGTACTACCCCCGCCTTGAATGGCGGTCACCTGAAGCTCATCCACATTTGTAGCACTCACGATAATGGCAATATCATCAATGGCCGAAAAAGTAAGCCGGTTGCGTAGTAATGGATTAGTGCTTTGGGCGAACCCACCGTCGAAGGTGATAAGGGAAGGTACTGAGAATCCTCCTGTATCAAATTCAGTATCGTAACAAGCAGTTAGCGATACGCTTAATGCGATCAAAAGGTATATGATTGATTTTTGCATGATTGGTATGTTTAATTTATTGAAGTGGAGGAAGGAGAAGGGAAAATGGAGAAAGGGGATTCCCGTGTGAAGATGAAAGTTTGAAGCCATTTCCAGTCTCCGTCCTCCATTGCACATTGTTCATTATTAACTGTTAATTGTTTAAAAGCCACATTTCGGTGTTGATATCGTCCTCACCCTGCCGGGCTAGCACTGCTTGGTAATTTTCGGTATTAAGGGTCTGCTGCTCATCGGGGTAAAGGTAGCGCACTGGCACCTGGTCATTATTAACATTATCGGGTCCCGGGATGATTACTGTAGGAAACCCGGTTCTCCTGAAGTCATAGTAGGCTTCGTAGCCGTTCAGAAACAAGGCGATCCATTTCTGATTAATAATCGTTTCTACTGTATTATCAAATGCTACTCCCAACTGACTCAAGTATCCACCAGGCACTGGGACTTCCCAATAAGCAAATGAATTCATGATGCCCTCCTCGTAGTAGGTTTGGGCGTCTCCCGAAATGAATCCACGTTGGGCGGCTTCCGCCAGTAAAAACTGTAGTTCGGCGTACTGCATCAGCACGGCACTCACACTGTTGGGCTCTTCGTATAGAATACGGCTACAACGCGAAACATTTTGGGCGCCACCGTTGAAGGTAGAAGCGTTGTTCTCGCTCAACCCATTGGGCATTCCGGCGTATACCGGATTCTCCGTACCGATGGTGCGGTCGGTAGGCCGGAACCAGCGCAGCATACGCGGATCGTCGAGTCCCCGCAGGATACCTTCACTAGTCAGACTCAATCGGTATTCGTCGAATGAGCCCACCCGGTAAGTGTGCACCGGCCACGTATTGGGCTGGGAAGATAAGTACTCCATCAGCGCGTTGTCATCGTTACTTTCCATCAATGGCTGGGTGGTAACAATTTCCTGTAGCTCAGCCGATACATCCTGCTTACCAGAGATACGCATCAGCAACCGTACGCGAAGCGAATTGGCAAACTTCTTCCACTGGGACAGATTACCTTGGAAGATCAAATCACCACTGACGGCGGGTCCACCGGGTTGTAACAAGTCATTGGCGGTACGCAGATCATCTAAAATTCCGGCGAATACTTCTGCCTGTGGCGTGTACTGCGGTTGTAAGATCGGTTCTTCCGCGCGCCCCTGAATGGCTTCGGTGTAGGGAATATCTCCCCATAAACTGGTAAGCTCGGCGTACGTCCAGGCCTGCATCACCAGCGCAACTGCTTCGTAGCTAGCGTTAGGATTATCCTCCGAGCGAGCAATGGCCAGAATGTTCTTAATATCCCGCAGATTGCCGTACAAATCGTTCCAGTAGCCGGTATTATTTTCCCAGAGGTAGCGATCAAAATCAGTGAAGTTAATCTTAGCGGTATGCTGAGCCACAATATTACCCCGGTTCCAGCCTTCCAGCGCGTTTTCGTTGGCGGCTAAACTCAGTACTTTAGACAGTAGTAAGTCCGCCGATACTTCCTCGGGGCGATTGGGGTTCGTATTAATCTCCTCAAAGTCGTCAGTACAACCTGTCAGAGCAATGAATAGGGCGATTGTATACCCCAATAAAATTTTATAATACATATCGATATAATTTTTTCTTAGAGTGCGTTTGGATTTTATTTTTAGAATTTATTGTGAGGTGTTTTTTGACCAGACGAGGCTCTTTTTGAGGGGGATAGCCTAAGCTATCGCCAGAAAAAAAGCCGAAGTATGGGTAGAAAACAACCATTAGAAAGCTAATGGATAAAGTTCAAACACGCTCTTAGGATTGATACTAAAAGTCAAAGCCGATGTTGAAGCCGATGCTGCGGGTGGTGGGAGTTGCCATATCCTCCACTCCCGGCACTACCGTACCTCCGTTAAAGGAGATCACTTCTGGATCGAAGTGCGTATTTTCCGTCCACAGCGCTAGATTTCGGCCGACAACCGATACCTGAAAGTTACGGATGGGTACCCGACCAAACACCTCGTTCGGTATGCGGTAGCCCAAGCGTACCTCGCGTAGCTTTACAAATGAAGCATCGTACATTCCGATTTCTTCGTTACCCCGGTTGTAGCGCGACCAGTAGAAATCCCGTCCGGAGACGATCACATCGTTGGTCACATACTCAGGATTTTCATCGCTACCGATATTTTTCACTCCAATACCGACTAAGCCGTTTTCACGACTTTCGGCCGTAAAGTCCATCATACCCGAAGTACCTCCGATCAGGATGGTGCGCGACTTCACTACGCCGCCCTGCCGCCAGTCGAAGAGAAAACCCAGATCAAAATTGCGGTAGGTAATGGTATTGTAGAAACCGACCATAAAATCGGGATTATAATTACCCAGTAGGCGTAGTGTGTTGTCCCGCACGGGATAGCCATTTTCGTAGATCGTTTGCCCGTCGGGTGCTTGTTTAAAGCCGGTACCGTACATATCACCCATCTGTCCGCCTTCTTTGGCCAGAATCTGTACGTAGTTATTGGCGATCTGGTAGGTATCCAATCCCTCAAATAAGGAAACGACTTCGCTGCGGTTGCGGGTAAAGTTAATATTAGTGTTCCACTGCAAACCATTATCCAGTTCTACCGGAGTAGCGTTCAGCATCACCTCTACCCCTCGGTTGCGAATCTCACCGGCATTAATCACCCGGCGACTGTAGCCGGAGGTAATATCTACCGGAAGCTCCAGAATCTGATTCTCACTGGCCGTATTATAGTAAGTAGCGTCTAACTGAATCCGGCCATCGAGGAAACGCAAATCCGCCCCAATCTCTACCGACGTTTGACGTTCGGGCTTCAGGTCACTATTAGCAATAATCGATGATTCGGTAACCCTCTGGGTGCTGCCGAATGGCTCCTGAAAGTTGAATACGTTGCGAAGCTGGTACGGATCAGTATCGTTGCCTACCTGCGCCCAACTCGCTCGCAGCTTAGCGAACGAAAGCACACTGGTAGAAGAAATATCAAAGATATCAGTCATGATGGCCGAAGCCGATACTGATGGGTAGAAGTACGAGTTATTATCCGCTGGAAGGGTGCTCGACCAGTCGTTACGGCCGGTAACATCCACAAACAGTACTCCTTTGTAGCTGAAGTTAGCAAAACCGTATAAGCTATTTACACGCTTACGCTGGTCAAACTGGGTGGTAGCCAGCGGAATTCGGGAGTTCTCAAAGTTATACACTTCGGGGATAGATAGTTGATTGGCACTCACCCGATTGTAGCGGTCGGTCAGGTCGCGACGGTTACCCCCGAAGCTCACGGTGAAGTCAAAGTCTTCGTTTACTTCTTTGTTGTAGGTTAGCAAAAAGTCGGTGTTTCGCTCCTCAAAGAAGATTTTATCTTCACGGTACTGTCCAAACGGGTAGCGTTGGGTGCTAAAGGCCCGGCGGTTCATCCGTAGCTCGTTAAAGAAATCGGTACCGCTGCGAAGCATCAGTTGCAGATTGTCGGTAAAATCGTAGGTCACCATTACGTTACCAATGATGCGGTCTTTGTCAAAGCCGTTCGTGTTCTCGAACATGGTGAAGTAGGGATTGTCGTGCCAGTTGTAGTTGTAGTTGTACTGCTGCACTCCCTCCAGCCCTGGTTGCCAGTAGTCACGTAAACTATTCATCTCAATCTGACGACCGAACCACACCCAGAGGTACATGATATTCTCCGTTCCGTAGCTGTTGTTCGGGCGGTTATCGCTACTACTGGCGATATAGTTCACCGAGGCGGTGGCCTTTAGCTTATCTGTCAGGTTATACTGCGCCGACAGATTAAGCGTATTTCGTTCCAGATCAGTATTAGGCAATATACCCTCACTAGTTAGATTAGTATACGATAGGCGGAAGTTTCCGTCTTCATTGGCCCCGGTCAGGGCTACATTGTTAGTAAGGGTATAGCCAGTCTCAAAGAAGTCCTCAATATTGTCGGGAGCTGATGTCCAGGGAGTTGGAGTAATTGCCCCGCGGTCGATGCTTGGGTGACTATCCCCGCCGCGGAACCCGTTAGCTGTAGGTGAATCGTGCTGGGCAATATCGGTTCCTTGATCCATCAGTGGTCCCCAGCTTTCGTCAATATTATCATTTACTCCGGCCCCAAAGCCGTCTCCGAACGCAAACTCAAAACCCGCTCCTTGCCCGTACTGATTCTGATAGCGAGGAATCCGCAGCGGACGCTCAAAGGTAGTGGTCGAGTTTACACTCACCCCAATGCCCTTCTGGCCTTGCCCGGATTTGGTGGTGATCAACACGACTCCGTTGGCCCCCCGCGAACCGTAGAGCGCCGCAGCACTGGCTCCTTTCAGTACCGAGATATTTGCAATATCATCGGGGTTGATCTCCGCGGCTCCGTTACCGTAGTCGGTTTCCAAGTTGCCTTCCGAACGGAACGAGCGGGTCTCGTTGCTGATCGGAATACCGTCTACCACGAAAAGCGGTGAGTTATTTCCGGGTACCAATGAATTCTCGCCTCGGATCGTTATTCGCGACGACGAACCTACTCCCGAAGCCCCGTTGGTGATCTGTACCCCGGCAATACGCCCCGATAGTGAGTTAAGCAGGTTGGGTTCCCGTGCTTGGGTAATGGTGCTTCCTTCAATTTCTTGAACGGCGTAGCCCAGGGCTTTGGTTTCTCGCTCTACCCCTAAGGCAGTTACAACAATTTCACCCAGTTGCTGGGCATCTACCGTCATATTAATGTCAATAGTGCTCCGACCACTGATATTGACTTCTTGAGTTTCGTAGCCAACGTAGGAAAACAATAGAGTTTCGTTGCCTTCCGGTACTGTGAGGCGGTACTGCCCGCTAATATCGGTGATGGTGCCCTGCTCGGTATCTTTCACCAGTACGTTGACTCCCGGAATAGGCTCAACGTTTTCATCCACCACCTTTCCTTCAATGACTCGTTCTTGAGCAATGGCGGTGGTAAGAGTAAGACAGCACAACAAAACGAAGCTGGCTCCGTTTTGGGTACATCGACTTCTGCTTAGTTTTTCAGAAATCATTCGTAAATGGTTCTTCATAGTGTTGATAGAATAGTTTAGTTAAGACATAAAAAGGCCGATCCTAAGCTTTGCAGCCTAGCATATGTAGATAAAGTGTTCGCGCGCTTTCGTACGTATGGGTCTTTTCAGGAACCGATCGGGCGGCCACCCGCATTGGTTCCTTTTTATTTTATATGACTATCATCTGAAAGGATAAAATTAGAATTTCCGAGAGTAGAATCGGGACACGACCAATTAAGTCTAAGTTAATTTACTGCGTAGTTCAATAATATTTAGGTAATATACCTACAACTGTTAATGGTTTGATTACTGATTGTTAGAGGTTATCTAAAGGTTTCACTTTACAAACAAAAACTTTAGATGACCTCTTAGCCCGGGGCTGGCTTTGCTGTTTTTTCGGTCTCCCGACTCCTAGCTTCCAATTTCCCCTCTTCCGACTTTTTACTTCCCTAAGTTTTTTGGTCAGTACCTAAAGGTTCATGATGGTAGGTACCGGCTATAAGTTCTTCGGCAAGGCCGAACGATAAGGTCATACCCGCCCCGCCTAGCGCGTTAACGATCGTCACTTGATCACTGGGGCGTAGTACTACCTCTGTTTTATCGGGAAGTTTGGGATAGATGCCCTGCCATCGCTGGGCGATGGTATTATCGGGTAGGTTGGCAAAAGTAGCTAAGTAATTGAGAATAAGCTGATCGATATCATCCCGGTTAAAGGGTTCGTGGGTAAGGCCGTACTCGTGCGAGTCCCCGATCACTAGTTCTCCGAAGTGATTCTGGGTAACCATCACGTGAATACCCCACTGTTTGAATAATGGTTGTTGCTGATCGTAGCGTTCGCTGAGTGCTCGCAACGACGGACACTGCTGAAAAGCGGTATAGTGGCGGAGCGTAAGTCCCCCACACAATGTTGGGCCTAGTTGCCAACCGTGGGGCTGAGGCGTAGTGCGCATCATCTGTAGTTTGCACTTGGTAATAGAGTGGCGCACAAATTCTTCCGGGAAGAGCGTTTCAAAGTCGGCGCCACTGCATACATAGGTGTGGTCGGCGCGATACTGTTTTTTACCTACTGTAATAGTTCCCCCATCTACGGATTGCACGGCTGATCGGAAGTGAAACTGTACTCCGTAGGTTTCCGTCAGGTACGCCGGAATTTTTCGGATCGCTTCCCGGGGGTCTACGGTACACTCAGTAGCGCTGAACAGTCCCCCTAGCAAGCCATCTGCCTTTACTGCCGGACTTTTTCTTTGCACCTCATCGGGAGACAGCCACTGACACTGGTAACCCTCTTCGGCTTGGGATAAGAACTCTTCCATCACCACCTGTTCGTCGGCGTGATAAGCTAAATGTAGGGAACCGTGGTTCTGTAGTCCGAAGTTGGCCCGCTCAGCTAGCTCCTGCCAAATTTCTCGGCTTCGCAATGCCCGCTGCAATAAGGAGCCCCCCGGTTGGCCAATAGGCCACAGTAGCCCGAAGTTGCGTACCGAAGCTCCCACGGCGTAGTCGTTTCGTTCGAATACCTGTACCGATTTACCTTGCTTCGCCGCATGATAGGCCACTGCTAACCCAACAATACCTGCACCTACCACTGCCACATCTGAAGAAGGGAGAACGGAGGAGGGAGAAAGGAATACGGAAGAAGATGGATTGTTCATAGTTTCTTATTTGCTATTACATTTCTCCATTTTTCGTCTTCCGTTGTCCTATCTCCGTATTAAATGCTTCGGTTACGGGCGTGCCGCGCCAGCAATCGGGAGGGGTATAGCCTAACGCATAGGCAATGGTGGCCGCGGTATCGTAGGTTTGAACTGCTCGTTGAATAACATGACTCGATCGGACTCCGACCCCGGCGATGATCCACGGGATGGTGCGTTCTTCGGGCGTATCACCACCGTGCTGGGTTCCGCGCCCCCCGTGGTCGGAGGTAATCAGAATTAGCGTATTGTCGGCAATTCCCGACTGATAGACGCTTTCTACCAAATGCCCTATTAACCGGTCGGCCTTCGCTACTGCCTCGTGGTAGGGAGCTGATCCCCACCCATGACTATGCCCCGCGTGGTCAACGTGGTCTAGGTGGACAAACATGAAGGTCGGTCGATGATTGCGCCAGTATTCGGCTGCGGATTCGGCGGTTTTATCTTCCCCTTTGGTGTCCGCCTTCATGGTAGCTACCCCATCTTCCATAAGCCGCCCAAAGCCACTCCAGTCGTAGAAGCAAGCAATATCAGCATCGGGCTTCTGTTCGCGAACTACCCGGAAGATGGTCGGCCAAAGTTGTCCGGTTTCTCCGCCACAAAGGATCGTGTCAGCAATGTCGGTGGTTTCCCAGTCGTTGCTGGTGATGGTATGCTCGTCGGGCGTAGCCCCCATAATCATCGATGCCCAATTCGGACTACTACTGGTGGGTAGTACGGCCTGAGCTTCTAAAGTAGAGGCCCCATGATTCACCAGTGAATCTAAGGTAGGCGTAGCCGCCTGACGGATCCCAGCGGAACTTAATCCATCGATACCAATTACTAATACGTGCTCAATATCGGCTGATGTTGGTGCCTGCCCCCGCAAAGTATTAACACCAAACCAAAAGAATAGTAGTAGTAAGGCTGCGTTGTATTTCATAGGTTAGGTAGCTAGTTAGCACGAAAGTAGACAACTATTACGCAAAATGCGCTGACCCTACTTTACGCTTATGTTAAGAATTAACTTCTTTTTGCTTTAGTAATAGTTCGTCTAAGTTTTCTAGAGAATCCAGAATATAGGTAGGCTCTACTTTTTTCAGTTCCTCTCTAGCGTGCGCGCCGGTGGTTACCCCGACCGTTACTCCGCAACCGGCGACTTGGCCTTCCTCAATATCAATAACTGAATCGCCTACCTTCGCTACGGCCGATGCTGACTCTATACCCAGTTTCTCCATAGCTAGGAAGATCATATCCGGAGCCGGACGGCTATTCGCTACGTCATCGGCGGTAACCAGCAGATCATATTCCCGACCCGGCTGCCAGTTCATTTTCTCAAGCAGTTGAGTAGCCGTGTTTCGGTTATAGCCAGTATTGAGCGTAATTTTTATATTTCGGTCTCGAAGCCGCCGGAGTAAAGCTTCTACTCCCGGATACGAGGTTACCTCCTGACGAGCGTAAGCCTCATCGAGCTGGTTTAGAAAAATACGGTATACTTCCGATCCGCTCAATCCACCGGGCGATTCGCTTTGATGAATAAGATCATTGATTGCTTGCGATTTTTCCTTGCCCCCGGCTGAAGATAGCACTTCTTCCAGCGAGAAGTGGTAACCGCCCTTGCCTAACGCCTTTTTTAGGGTTTTGTAGACAACATTGTGTTCGTTAACAACCGTACCGGCCATATCAAACACGATCATACGAATAGCTGAGGTTTTCATTAGTTAAGATGTAAATTTATCGTTGAGAGGAGGCATACGTACGCCTACCCGGTAGTATTTACTGTTATTCCCTTCCTCAAACGCCTGATGAAGCTCACTGAGCGGAAACTCCTTTTCCACTAGGCTATGAAAAGGGTATTTATTTCGGGTCTTACGTAAAAATCGGATGGCAGCAGCTAGGTCGTCGGGAATGTAGTTGTGGAGTCCCCGGACCGTTAGTAACTTGCGAACGAGTTGCTCGGCACTTAATGAGATATTGGGTTGCGGAAACACCGAACCAACCAGTATTATTACTCCCCCAATGCTTAACGTATCAATACACTGTTCAATAGCCTGGGGAGCACCCGTAGTTTCAATAACAATATCTACCTCATCATCAATTTTCTGGTTTAGATAATCTTCGCTGGTAACTACTAAACAGTCGTCCACGCCAAAACGCTCAGCTTGCTGAAGCCTTTCTTCGTTTAGATCGCTTACCCAAATACGTCGCACTCTACTTTCGCGAGCCATGGCGCAAGCCGAAAGTCCCAGCATTCCGGCTCCACTAACTAATAGATTTTTGTCGCGCAAACTACCCGCTAATCGTAGCGCCCCGGCTACTGTAGCGTGCGTGCAGTTTAGGAGTGCAGCTTCGGGTGGGGTCAGTTCACCGGGGACTTTATAGATAGTAGAGCCGTTTCTTAGCAAGCAATGAGTAGCAAATCCGCCGTTGAGGGTGTTATTTTCGCTCAGCAACTCGTGACCGTACTTATATAATCCGACTGATTTCTGAGGAAACCCCCGCTGGGCAGCCAGGCCTTGGGGGTTATGGGCGTATACCGCCCAGGTGATTCGATCGCCTAATTGTAGCCGTTCACCATCGTAGCTATATATTCCTTCAGGTGCTAAGTCAGCAACCTCCCCAATGGCCTCAAGACCTAATATGCTGGGTAATGTACCGGGTCGTCTTCCGTAGTAAGTATGCAAATCGCTGGTGCAGATCGTCGTGTACGTGGTTTTCACCAGAACTTCTCCGGCGTTCAACGATGGAATGGAGAGATGGTTTGCTTTAAACGGCTTATTTACCTGTTGAAAAACCATGGCTAAAGCTTTGTTATTCACAATTCGCTAAGAAAGAGTAATTATGTAACTGCTACTAAAGTAAATAACTTTCAGCAATGGAATAATAACTTAATGTTAATTCTCGGCGAAGAGAAAATAATAATACGGTAACATCGGTTTCAGCAAATTTTGCTCCGACCTTTCTACCTTTATGTGGTCTGGTTGGACAAGCTTATGAGAACAAACCTGCTCATCCCGAGAAAATAGCATGCGACTTTCTAGCAAGTCTCAGGTAGTTGCTACTGATATTTTACTGCTTATTGCGGCCTTTATAGCATACACCGTGTGGATCATCAGTTCGGGCACTTCCATTTATCTTCCCTACATCCTCTTTCACTGCCTAATTTTTGAGCGATTTATCGCCTTGCTGCGCTATCCGGGCACGGTAGGTTTCCTCTTCTATGTAGCTGATGCCAGTGGCTACCTGATCAGCGTGGAAATCCTCATTATCAAAGAAAGTGTTTCGTTATCGTATTCCTGGGTAGACTTTTTTATTAGTCTTAACCAATACACCGCCGTAGGTATCCTCATATTAGTATCAGTAGCCGTGGTGGTGATGCTGAAGCAGGAGAAACACTACTATATCTGGCAGAAGTCCCAGCCTGCTTAGTTGTGCAGCCTATCACCAGTTATCGCGTCTAAGCAGGAGAGCGTAAGCATAAAAGGGTTTTACGGTGGCTAGCATCCAGTAGATCAAATCGTCCCACGACGGCTGACGCCCGTTTGTGTAGGCGAACCGAAAGTATTAGCAAAAGCAAATCTTCCTTTCACTGACGAGATGCTAACCGAGTCGTGGTTAAATAATTACTTCCAGGGTTTGAAAACGTTGGTGCGAGAATTCAAGAAGAATAAGTCAGCAATGACAATAGACGGAAGCGTCTAAAACTTCTTCTGATTTGCCCCTAGTTTTAGTGTGTACCAAAAACACATCAATATGGAGCAAGTATTGGATAAGAGCAAAGTTGGGGTTATGTCTCACCGCTTTCACAAGTTTTACCTGAAAGTCACTGCCTTTGTGGTAGGGTCATTTGGGCCAGTTTTTTTCTTAGGGACAATGCCCGAAACCGCAGGCTTTGCCCGTTGGACATTAGATTTTCTGAGCTGGCCTTTGGATGGGGTGCAAACGTATGCCGAGCCTACTACCCGCTTTTTATCAGCTCTGACAGGCGGATTTTTGCTTGGTTGGGGCGTTATGATTTGGTGTCTCTCGGTCTGGGTTTACGATAAAGCTCCCGAATTCGTGCGTAGAAGCGTTCTGATAGGTATTTTGTCTTGGTTTGTGCTGGATAGCTTTGGGTCAATTGCATCTGGTAATCCATCCAATGCATTTTTTAACGTAGTGGTTTTGCTTTTGGCGGTCGGTCCGCTGTGGCGATCGGCTAGAGGTTAAAAAGAGTTTTCGCCATTTTTCACTAAAAACGGTAATAGAAAAAGTTCAAACCCTATACCCAAATATCCCCTCGCAAATACGTTACGGCCTGACCAATCAGTTCAGTACGGTCGCCTTGATGGATGCAGGTGAGTTCTCCTTTACGGGCAGAGAGCTGTTGGGCAGTTAGTTTGCTTTTGTTGAGTTCCTTTGCCCAATAAGGAGTAAGAGTAGTGTGAGCTGACCCGGTGACTGGATCTTCATCGATGCCGTACTGGGGATAGAAACAGCGGGAGACAAAATCTACTTCATTTCCCGGAGCAGTCACAATGGTGCCTCGCCCTTTTCCTTGTGCCAAAGTCCGAAAATCAGGCGATAATGCTTCCAGTTGTTCTTGGGATTCAATTACCACCAAATAATCGGTCTTTCCCCGAAATACTTTCTGAGGCGTGAGCTCTAGCCCTTTTGTAATCTCCTCGGGTGTTTCAACGGGGATAAGCACATCTGTTGGGAAATTCATAGTATAGCCTGATCCATTCTTTTTCACCTCAAGTACTCCGCTGCGGGTATCAAACAAAATTTCAGGAGAAGTATAACGGAGTTCGGTGTACATGATGTGAGCTGTTGCCAGAGTAGCGTGACCGCATAAATCTACCTCGGCTACTGGTGTAAACCAGCGTAAATCAAATTTTTCGCCTTGTTTGACAAAAAATGCGGTTTCGGCCAGATTATTCTCAGCGGCAATTGCCTGCATCAGATCGTCTGAAATCCACTCAGCAAGCGGACAAACCGCAGCCGGGTTACCACCAAAAATACGTGATGTAAAGGCATCAGCCTGAAATAAAGTAAGTCGCATAGTTAAGAGTGAATATTAGAAATGTGAGTATTTGCTAGGAGCTCGGAGCCACCGTGGCACGGCAGGGGGCTTGGAGTAATACACATATTGACTCCCAGCACCAAGCACCCATCTCCTAGCTATTTGGAATATTCTTCAAGACCCAAGATTTTCCCCAATTTTCTTTCTCCTCATCAGCCCAAAGTTCAGGGAAGAAGGTGATTCGCTGGTAGCGAGGGGGTAAATATTTACGCCAATTGGTACCACCAGTAGCAGGTTTAGCATCTTTTCCATTGATCAGGTAACGCACGGCGGCTTTGAAGTGAGCTAGTGGCCAGTATACGTTGGCTAAGTGATCGTACGTACGTAGCTCAGCAATGATCTGTTGGGAAAGAGGCTCACTCTCCTGAATAAATGGTTGTATCTTCTGTCGTAGATTTCGGCTTCGGAAATCAGCCAATTTTCCTAATAGCATCTCGTCATACTTCTTTTCAAACTGCCGGAGAGTTAGGTTCTTTTTGCCAGTTTCAGTATCCCTTGAACCAGCTTTCCAATACAATCGGTCTAAGAATTCCTTATCACTGCTTTCGGAAGAAAGCCAGAGCACATGGTCGGGATGCACCAGATTGATAGCATCGGTAGAAGAAATTTCAATAAGCCGATACTGCACCGACTGAAAACCACTGGACGGCATCAAAGCCATACGGAATTCAGCAAATTGATCCCTCTCCATCCCTTCAGTCATCACTGCAAATGAGCTTTCCAATTGTTGGAAGTAGCGATTAAGCCGCTGTATTTTGTCTAGGAAAATTTTAGGCTCAGTGACTGATCCATCTGTTAGTTGCTCTAACTCCCATAGAATCAGTTTAAAATACAGCTCAGTGATCTGATGATAGGTTACGAAAATCATCTCGTCTTTCAATTCCGTTTTCGGGCGTTGTAAGCTTAGCAGTGTTTCTAGCTGGACATAATCCCAGTAGGTGAGGTACTGGGTGTGTATCATGCCATCTAGATAGTCGGAGAGCTTCTGTCCGCTTTTCTCGTACTTGGCAGAAAGCTTTTCTAACTTTTTGAGTAGTTCCGACGAAATGATTTGATCTTCCATGATTGGGGAATAAAGATAACAGTTCAACGAATGGCATTGTATCAATGTTGCGCAAAAAAGATAGAAGACCGAAGTCTGAAGTTTGTATGTCCCCGATATAGGCTTACCCAGGTACAGAATAAAAGGGGAGCAGGTGTTTAAACTAAAGATGATGCAGCATTAATACCTTGAACTGATCAAGGTCGATATGAAACAAGTTGTACAGATATTCCTTTTGTTCCTTAAGTTGTCTGATTGTAATCGTATAGCCTCGCTCGAGTAACCACTCACTAGTTTTTACTCACCAGCATAGCTTAAGGGCTAAGGCTTTTTACGGTACATGACTTTAAATACAGTGATAGTTAAGATGATTAAACAGTACGGTTTGCAGATGATCCGGCTCTCAACGAAACATACTTTTCCAGTACTGGGTGGACTGGTCTTTAAACTTTTTAATCAGAATAGTCTTGCCCAGCTCTGCTCAATCAACAACCTTCCCACACGGCTTGCCTAAGTAGCCACGATGGCATTAATTATGATAATCATTCATCCCGTAAGCTATCCACCGGATTCTGCTGG
The DNA here is from genome assembly GCA_937883755.1 of uncultured Flammeovirgaceae bacterium. Lineage (GTDB taxonomy): Bacteria > Bacteroidota > Bacteroidia > Cytophagales > Cyclobacteriaceae > Tunicatimonas. The sequence continues at coordinate 16,489 of CAKZYA010000055.1, forward strand.
GCAGCTTTCAGGGTTTGGCTACCGATTGAGAGTATAACAACGAAGAACATGAGTAAGCCTGATGCTGCGAACATCCACCATTCAAGATTGACTCGATACGCAAAATCGGCTAACCAGTCTTGTAAAACATAATTAGCAATGGCAACCGCAATGACGAAACTGAATAGTAGCAGTTGAGTAAAACTTTTACTGAGTAGCAACAAAATACTCCCAGTTGAAGCACCTAAGGTCTTGCGAATCCCAATTTCTTTGGTTCTTTGTTGCGCGGTATACATTGCTAAACCAATCATGCCCAAACTGCAAATCAGGATAGATACGATGGTAAATAACCGAATGAGTTTGGCGATACGTTGCTCCTTTTCGTAGAGTTGCTGGATACTATCTTCAAGAAACTGGTAAGTAAAAACTTGGTCAGGAAAAGTGACTTCCCAGGTGGTTTGTATCTGTTGTAGGGTTAGCGAGATATTCTCGGATTGTATTTGAATACCCGCCTGAGTAAATATTCTAGGGTAGGGGTAAATAACCAGCGGTTCAATCGGATTTTGTAATGACTGATGATGAAAATTTTTTACCACTCCTACAATCGTACCTTCGGTTGAGGCATTATCGGTGTAGAGGTGCTTTCCCAGAACTTCATCCGAAGAAATGCCCAGGGCAGCAACAAATTTTTCGTTTACTAAAAACTCAGTAGCCGAATCGTGCAGAACGATATTACGCCCGGCGAGTAATTGCAGATCGTAGGTTTCTAGATATTCTTCGTCAGCCCAGCGATCACGTACTAAGAACGGCTCAAAACCGTCGCGGTGATCAAATCGTACGTATCCTCCTTCATTAGTACTCGTAATCGGCGGGGATTGATGAAAGCTAACATTCCGAATATCAGTATGCTGTTTGAGCTGATTTCTAAAGGAAGATAGGCGGGAATAATCACTGCGGGGAACTTTAGTGGTAATGACCGCTTTCTGTCGGAAACCCAGATCTTGTTTCTGAAAGTAGTTGAGCTGATAGAGCACGACTACTGCACCAATGATAAACGCTTGAGCAATGGTGAACTGTAAAAAACTCAGTAATTGGCGCAGTCGGTATCCACCAACTTCTTTGGTACTTATTTGATTGTTTAAAGCTCGTATTGGATGGAAGCCTGACATCACCAAGGCCGGATAGCTACCCGCCGAGAAAACGATTAGTAGAACAAAAAGCAGTAAGCCAATAATTACCGAAGGGCTCCCTAGCAGTTGCAGATCCAATTGAGATTGAATCCAGCTATTGAGGTGAGAAAGCCCTACTAAGAGTCCTAAGGTAACAAGTATCAGGGCGGAGCCTACGATCAGTGAAGTTTCTGTGATAAACTGCCAGAAGATTTGCCACCGAGAGCTACCTAACGCTTTTCTCGCTCCTATCTCTTTTGATCGGGAAATAGCTAAAGCTGTGGAAAGGTTTACAAAGTTGATACAGGCAGTTAGTACAATGATGAGAGCCACCGCACTCAGTAAGTGCAGGAGCGGCTTACGAATAGTGCCGCCGTAGCGAGTATCAAAGTGCATATCGCTAAGAGGCTGGAGACGAAAATGCCAGTGAGCGAAACGATCGCCTAAGTACTTATCGACAAAGTTTGGTAAATCTTCATTAATCAACTGGGCTTTACCTGGATCAGATAGTTTTACAAAGTTCCACTTTTTGCCGCCAATCCAGGTGAAATTTTCCGTTTGATAGTTCGGATTCATGACCTTAAGCGTAGATAAGGAGATAAGCACATTAAAGTCAATATCCGTATTGACCGGGCGATTTTCAACGACCCCCGTTACAACTAGATCGGTTCGGTCATTGATGCGAATAGTTTTACCCAAAGCGTTCTCACCAGGAAAATATTTCTGAGCCTGCTGTTGGGTGATTATGACCTGATTCGGTTGGTTAAGCGCTGTTCCTGGATTTCCTTCAATGAACCGATAGCTGAACATCGACAAAAATGGCGCATTGACATAAGCTACGCCTTCAGTTTCTATAAATCGGTTGAGCTCTCCACTTTTAGCAGAAATAGCAAGCTGGGGATCACGAAAGAACTGCATACAAAACCCTGATTGTTCTACGGCAGCGTATTCCTCTTGGAGTGCTTGATGCAAAGGAAGGCTAGTACCGGGTTCGTATTCAATACTGCCATCTTGAATGTGTATATCCAGCACTACCCGGTAGATACGATCAGCATTAGAATAAAAAGTGTCAGTGCTATAGTGCTGATAAACAAATAGGAAAATCAGCACACTACAAAGCAAGCCTATTGATAGTCCAGCGACCTGAATCGTAGTAAGCGTTTTCTGCTTCCAGCAGTTACGGTAGGCAGTAAGAAAAATGTTTTTTATCATAGTATTTATGGCTTGGTGTGGCGTAAGCCCCTTACTTAGTTATTCATCTCGTAGACTATCTACTGGGTTCTGCCGGGCTGCTCTCAGCGTTTGCCCACCTACGGAAAGTAATGTAACCAATAGCAGTACGATTGCAGGAACAGTAAATAACCACCAACTTAATTCAGTTTGGTGAGCGAAGCTTCGCAGCCACTCTGAGGTGAAATAATTAGCTATAGGAATCGCAATAAGAGAAGCAATCAGTACTAGTTTAATATAATCTTTAGAAAGTAGTGAAATAATGTTTTTTTCTGACGCACCTAGTACTTTCCGAATGCCAATTTCTTTGATGCGCTGGAGTGTAGTATAAGATGATAACCCGAATAAGCCTAAGCAAGCCACTACGATAGACAAGATAGAGAAAAAGGTAAATAAGCGACTAAACTTAATCTCAGCTTGGTACTGCTGATTGAAGAATTGATCCAGAAAAAAATAATCAAATGCATCGTTGGGAAAGTGCTCCTTATATATAGCTTCTATAGTTTCTAGTTGCCTTTGTAAGTCAGTGTAACCATTGAATGAAGCAAGATCTATTTTAACGGATACATACTGCGACTGAGCAGGTTCTACTACAAACAAAAGTGGTTCATAATTTTGAGCTACCGAATGCTGGTGGTGGTTCTTTACAACTCCAATTACCTCTTTTTCTTCTCCCATAGCAGACTCAATAAATTGCTGAAGAGCGGTATCAGGATTTTGGAAACCAAGTAAGCGCACGGCAGCCTCATTGATAAGTAATGTCTCTCCCTGCATATCCCTTGTGATATCTACCGAAAAATTTCTGCCAGCGATCATTTCCGCCTTATAGGTATCTATAAAGTCGTGATCTATTTTTAACGATGCAATGGTATGGGCATTTTCCCACTCTTGGATTTTGGATTTATGCATCATCACGTTTCCAACTTTGGTTCCAGGAACGGCACTGCTCAAGCTAACCTGAGTTATTGAAGTTTGCTGAACCAAGCTTTCTTTAAAAGCTTGTAGATATCCTTGTGAGTTTTCTTCCGAGTTTGTTTTAGAAGGGCCGTGTAAAATAAGTAGCTGATCCAGATTTACTCCCAAATCTTTGTTTTGCATATACTGAATCTGCTTAAGTACCACAAGCGTACCCGTAATCATTGCCACTGAAGCTACGTATTGCAAGGTTACTAACCCTTTTCTTAGTATGCTGCCTTTTGCAGAGCTCTTGAAATTTCCTTTGAGAACAGATACTGGCTGGTAGTTAGAAAGCACTATCGCTGGATATAAACTGGCTAAAAGCGGGCCTACCAATAGTAACAGGGTTAATAGAAGAATGATGTAGGGGCTTTCCCACAACATATCAGTCAAAGAAGTGGTAGTAAAATACTGGGTAAAGGGGAGTATTGTATAATAGAGTAGGAAACTCAGGAGTAACGCAGCAGCATTGAGCAAGAAAGACTCTGAAACAAACTGACTGATTAACTGCCTTCGGCGAGAGCCCATTACTTTTCTAATACCTACTTCCCGTGCTCGCTCCAACGACCTCACCGTAGATAAATTGGTGTAATTGATGTAAGCGATAAACAAAACAATTGCTGCAATGATACCGATGAATTGAACAGCAGAAGCATCCCCACTGGCTGAAAGCTCATCGGGGAAAGTAGAATATAAATGAATATCAGTGAGTGGTTGTAAGTAGAACTTTAGAGAACCATTATTCCAGTTTTTTAGCGCTTCACCTATTTGACGATCCACAACACCATCAATTTTTGCTTGCAATGTAATAACATCCGAAGAGGGAGCTATTTTGACATAAGTGTAAAAGCCAGGCCACCCCCAATTTTCCTCGAGAGGTTGCATACTACCGGATTCTAATCTTTCCAATGTGGAAAAAGAGAAAAGAAAATCGAACGCTAGGTGGGAATTTTTTGGCATGTCCTCTACTATAGCACCGACTGTGAAAGTTGCTTGATAAGAGCTGTTATACCAATAAAGTTGTTGCCCGATAGGGTCATCGTTACCGAAATATCTCTTGGCAGTACTTCTGGTAATAACAGCGGCATCAGGAGAGTGCAAAGTGGAGGTGTTTCCACTAATAATTTTAAATGGAAAAACACCGAGGAAAGAAGAGTCTACAAAATAAATTTTATCTTCTTTCAAGCTTTGCATTATTTCATCTTGCTTGAAACTGATCGTACCCGAAATAGGATGAATTTTGGTGACTACCGATACTTCTGGTATTTCTTCTTGAATGCTACGTGCCAAAGGACTGTATACAGCAGCCGACTGGCTCTGTAATTCTCCTTGCTGATAAAACTCGTGTGTTATGCGATAGATGTGTTCACTTTGATCAAAAAAGCGATCGAAACTTAACTGGAAAGTGGCGTAGTTAAGTAAAAGCAGACAGGCAGTCATACCCAAAACTAAGCCCAAAATATTGATCGCCGTAAAGAGCCTATTTTTAAGCAGATTACGGACAGCAGTTTTGAAATAATTCTTAATCATAATTCATATATCTAAGAATGGGGAGTTAGAGGTGGGGCATACCCCATGCTCAAAGCTCCTCGCTCGGTTATTCATCTCGTAAACTATCCACTGGGTTACGCGTAGCAGCTTGAAGAGTCTGTGAACTGATCGCAACTAAGGCAATTAGTAAAACCATAGCAGTAGGTAGCACAAAGAACCACCAAGCTATAGTAATTCGGTAAGCGAAGCCCGAAAGCCACTCAGCCAGAAAATAGTTAGCCACTGGAACAGCTATGACCGCCGCAATGATTATGAGTTTGAGGTACTGCTGAGAAAGTAGCGTGAAGACCTGCTGCACCGTGGCTCCCAGCACCTTGCGGATTCCGATCTCCTTGGTTCGGCGAGTTAGGCTAAAAGTAGTGAGTCCGATCAAACCCAAGCAGGCAATAAGGATGGCTAAAATGGCGAAGATCGTAAAACCTTTCAGTATCATTTGCTCCAACAGATAACTGGAGGCTAATTGGTCGTCCAGAAAGGCGTATTCGTAAATACGTTTAGGAAATACTGCTTCCCAACCTTCTTTTAGTTGGGCTAGTCCATCTGATAAGCCTGATACCTTCACGGCAGCTTCAAAGATACCGTAGTTCCAGTTGATGAAAACATTTGGACTAATTTCTTCTTGTAATGAATTGTTGTGATAATCTTTTATCACGCCTACGATAGTAGCCCGTCCTTCGTTAATATCTAATTCCTGTCCTAAGGCTGCTTCGGGTGATGCGTAGAGGGCGTTAGCGAGCGTTTCGTTCACGATAAATTCATCGAACTGATCGCTGGTTCGGGTGAAATTTCTTCCGGCAATCAGTTCTAGTTGATAGAAATCTAAATAATGAAGGTCAATGCTTTTCATCTCGGCTTCCAGACCATCCACTTCGGTTTGATGGGGGAGTCGGGCTGTAGTGCCGTTGCGGATTCCGGTTGAAGTAGGGGCACCCGTGGCTAGAGTTACTTGAGTAATTGCAGGTTGATTTAGTAAGTACGTTCGTAGTGCTTCGGCTTGTTGTTCACTGGGTACCTCAGTTGTGATGATTGCTTCGGTAGCAAAGCCTAAGTCGGCGTTCTGAAAATAGCTCAACTGTTGATATACCACTAATGCACAGGTTCCTAATATCAGTACAATAGAAAACTGAAGTACGATTAACGATTTGTGCAGACCAAAGCTGCGATCCCGAAATGAAACGACTTTACCTTTCAAAGCTTTCACTGGCTCAAAGGCTGATACCACTAGTGCCGGATATACGGTAGCCAATGCACTTACAACTAAAGCCAGCAGCAAGCTAATTCCCACAATATCGCTACCCAATGATAACTCTAGCCGGAAGACGGCGAGTAAATCATTGATCTGATGTAGGCAGAAAGTGGTCAGTAGTAGTGATACAACGATCGCCCCGACTACCACCAGACTATTTTCACTGAGGTGCTGTATAAAAAGTTGCATCCGGCTTCCGCCTAGTACTTTTCTAATCCCTACCTCTTTGGCTTGTCGAGAAGCTTGAGCTGTCGCTAGGTTAATGAAGTTAATACAAGCAATCAGTAGAATGAATATGCCAATCCAAATAGCCGCTCGAATGATTTTCATTGGCATTGTATAGCTATTGATGCTGGTACTGTACAAAGTTTCGGTGTGAATTTCCGGTAGCGGTTGAAGCGCGTAGCTGATTCGCTGCCGATCCTGCTCATCTAGATACTTCGCTTTCCAGATATCGATTTGGCGTTCTAATTCATCAACCGAAGTATTACCATGTGGAATGACATAGGTAGTACCCTGGTAATTACCCGACCAGTTTTCAGCGAAGTAGGGGTTATTCACTCGGAAGAATTCGTAAGGAACCAGCATTCGAAATCTGATAGAAGAAGTAACCGGAGGATCGTCTACCACTCCGGTTATCTGAAGTGCATCTTTATGATTTAGCTGAAGTACTTTACCCACTACTACGTTATCTTCAACGCTATTTTTTCCGAATACCTGGATTGCCAAGCTTTTGGTCAGTACTGCTGAATTCATATTTGAAAAAGCCGTTTCAGGATCTCCTTGTAGCCATTTTGCATCGAACACCTGCCAGAAAAACGGGTCGACGAATAGTACTTGCTCTTCATCAAATTTATCCAACTCACTATCCGAATCGGTCAGGCCAAAGTTGCGCGTAACCGGTCCCGCCGTTTGGGTGACCAGCGACAGATCATTCGGAAAATCATTACGTAGTGCTTCGGCTAGCGGATAAGCAGTAGAACTCCAGTAATACGTATCATCGGTATACTTTGTGTGCTGCACCACCCGGTAAATTTGGTCAGCTTTTTCGTGGTACTGATCAAAGCTCAACTCATAGGATACGAATGTATAAATGACCAAACAGCAAGTAATTCCAATACTCAGTCCGAGTACTTTGATGAATGCTAAACTTTTGTCTCGACTCAATCGACGAAAGGCAGTCTTTAGATAACTTCTGAACATAATGAATGATGATTAATGAATGATGAATAATGATTAAAATGATCTATCCATCATTAATCATTAAAAAGTTATTCGTTTCGTAAATTCTCAACCGGGTTTTGGTAAGCTGCTTTTAGGGTTTGTCCACCTACGGAAAGTAGTGCGAATAGTAGAACTAATACTCCGGGTACCAGATATAGCCACCAGTGGACACCTACTTGGTAGGCGTAATTGTTCAGCCAGTCGCTAATGAAGTAGTGAGCTATTGGAATAGCGATGAGAAACGCAATTAGAATTAAGCGAATGTATTCTTTAGAAAGAAGTGAAAGGATACTAGAGATAGAAGCTCCTAACACCTTACGAATGCTTATTTCTTTCTTTCGTTTCTCAAGCATGTGGTTGATAAGACCAATTAGACCGAGACAAGCAATAAATAGGGTGAAGAAGGTAAAGTAGCCAAAAACGTCTGACATGCGTTTCTCGGACTGGTATAACTGCTCGTACTCTTCATCTATGAATCGGTATTCAAACGGGTAGTTGGGATTGTGGGTTGACCAGGCTTGCTCCAGTAAGTTTAGGGAAGCCGTTGTGTTACCGGGAGCTACGTTTGCCATGATATACGAGGGGCCGAATGCCATGTGTAGTATCAACGGCTCTACCTTTTGGTGTAGCGATTTAAAGTTGAAGTCTTTAACCACTCCTACGATTGTTCCTTCGTTGCCAAACAGACTGAGCTGGCTTCCGACAGGATCGGTCAAGCCTATCAATTTTACTGCTTCTTCATTTAGAATGAAATTAGCAGTATCCGCCGGGAAGTCAGTTGAAAAGCCTCTTCCTTGTAGCAATTCTAGCCCTAAAGTTTCTACGTAGTCGTGGTCTACGGCAAAATGATGAAACAAGGTTTCGTCCTCATCTTCTTTGCCCACCCAGTCTACTCCGAGGGTAGCTTGTATGGTGTAGGTAGGAATGTCAGAAGAAGTAGTAATTCCTTTAATGGCGGGTTGTTGCAGTAGATCATTTTTAAACCCATCATAGTTATCCCGTATATCACCCCGGATCGGCATGTACACTAGCAAGTCTTTATCGTAGCCTAAATCTTTTTCTACGAAGTACTGAAACTGCCGATACACCACGGTAGTACCCAAAATTAGGATAATGGTGACAGCAAACTGAGTAACAACCAGTACCCGACGGAACAGTGTACCACCTTGCTTTACCGACAGACCGCCCTTAAGTACCTGCGCGGGCTTGAATGCCGATAAAACCAAAGCAGGGTAGCTACCGGCTATCAAACCAACTAGTATCGTTCCTACAATAAAGCTGATGCTAATAACCCATTTTTCGGAACTTAGCACAATAGACTTTCCCACAATCTCATTAAAGGCTGATAAAGACAGTAACACGGCTCCAGTGGCGACCACTAAAGCTAAAAGCGATAACAGTACTGATTCGCTCAGTAGTTGCCCAATAATTTGGCTTCGCTGCGAACCTACGGCTTTCCGTAGTCCAATTTCCTTTGCTCTTCGTTCCGATTGAGCGGTAGAAAGATTCATAAAGTTGATACTGGCAATCAGGAGAATAGCCAGTGCCACTACAATAAAAATATTGACGTAGGGATAGCGAGGTTCAGTGCTACCGTATACATCAATATCAAAGTTAGAGTAGAGGTGGATATCATCTAGAGCTTGCAGATAAAAGTAGTCGTTGAGATCTTCGTCTACCCTCGCGAATTCAGTAATTTTCTCCGAAAGAGCTTCTCCATTCACGTCTTGACCTAGCAAAAAGTAAGCGTAGTAGTAGTTATTGCTATTACTCAAATTGAAGCCGAGTTCGTACAGTTTGCGAAATGGTAGCAAAATATCAAATTGAAAGTGGGTATTGGTGGGTAGACTCTCAGTAACTCCGCTAATGGCAAAACTAAGATTTTTATCAACCGTCAGTATCTTGCCTAAGATGTCTTCTTGCTGCCAATTCTCACCGAAGTACTTTTGGGCTAGTTGTTCGTTGATGACTACTGAGTTTGGGTCATCGAGTGAGGTAGCCGGGTTTCCAATAATGAACGGAAGCTGAAAAACTTGAAAGAAGGTGGAGTCTACGTAGGTAGTCTTTTCGTAGAACTTAGACTCGCCGTACTCAACTAAGGAGCGATCGGGGAAAGGGCGAAAGCGGGTATATTCATCGATGCCGGGAAACTGTTCTTTCAGTAGCTCGGGGGTAGATGCTGTATTGGCAGCGGCTCGGAATACGGTGCCATCGCTCATTTCTGGAGCCTGTACTAAACGATAAATCTGTTTGGAGTTCGGCCAGAATGATTCGTAGCTAAGCTCGTCATTAATCCAGAGGGTAATCAGGATGGCACAAAACATACTTAAGGCTAAGCCAAGTATATTAATAAGGGAGTAAGTTTTATTCCGAACGAAGTTGCGGTAGGCGATTTTTAGATAGTTTTTTAGCATAGCTTTCTTGGTGAGGGGCAGGGGGTTGAAGTTATGTACTCGCTCTATCCCTGGCTAATTTATTCTACAAACTATCGACTGAGTTCTAAATATACTAGCCCTTTGCAGCGAACAACCGCTACGGTGCAGTGAATGGCTTAAAAAGTACAGTGCTTAAACAGTTTTTCTCGATTTTAGGGGTGCGGTGCTAAAGGCCTAGCAAAGTATTGTTTGGCAAATTGGCAATTACTTAGCGGCGGGCAGCCGTTCTGAAGCAGAAAAAATGACTGCTACGCGCAAAGTAATCGAGAAAAAGCAAAATAAATGATTGCCAAGCCGGAGGAATGTAGTATCCGCATATCATTTGGTTTTTATGCCCACCTGAGAGACTATATACGCAGTATTTTTTTGACGCACTGATTGGGCAGGTTATTTTTTGTGAATAGCTAGAAACAGAAAAAGGGGAAAATGTGGTTTTTTTGACCAAATGGCTAACGTGTGTTTTTCTATGAGTGTGGGTGACGGGTTATTCGTTTGTAAACGTATATTATACGTTTAATAAACGTTTAATAAACGTTTAATTCTACGGATACATTTTGCTTTTTAACTGCCCGGCATTATTTTAGGTTGATAGCGGAGCAGCAAAAACTACTTTACTCGGCGTTATGAAAATGATTGGTGAGTGACTAATTGGGGTACAATCTACTTTCAAAATCCATCCACACAAACTAAATTCAGCCCCATGATATAAGAAAAATAACGGAGACTGGTCTCCGTTATGCAATTGTTAGCCCTAATTAAAAAAAACATTTCGATAGTTGAATGAATAAAGAACAAATTTTAGAAAGACTAAACGAAATAACCTCTAATACAAATTTTATTTATGTGTTATCTGCTATCGTGCTCAAAGATTTTTGTGGGACTTTAAGCGAACTCTCTTCTAAAAATGTCAGAGAAGGTCTTAATAATAATGAAGTGAAGTTTCTAATGGGGCTTTGGATTAAAAATTGGACAAATGCGCAAGAAACAGACTATGATGAATTAAAAGTATTTGATGAAGTATATAGCTTAATGGAGCAGTTTCATTATACTTTTATGCCAGACCTATCAAAAATGCTTGAAAATCCATCTGAAAGTCAGTTTGACTTCTTTAATAATGGTTTAATGTTTAAAGAAACTATGTTCTATTCTGGGACTGGTGCTTATGATTATCAATATACGAAATGGGTTACGGAAAAATACAAGTATGATACGGATTGGCTTTCAAAATCTAAATCGATTAACCTAAGTAAACTTCCCGACTTTTATGACTCTTTAAAGACACTTCAACAAACTAAATTGAATAAACTAAAATTCGATTCGGAACACACTTTTAAAGAGAAATTACTCGATGTTTTTTGTTTATCTAAAGAAGACATAATTGAAAAAAACGAAGATTTTGAAGGCATTTTAAAAAATTTTACCCTTGACATTAAACAACGTCAAAATCAAAACTTTAAAGATGTTGGAGATTTTAATATTTTATCCGAGAAACCGATAATTGAATTAGCTGAAGGAAAGTACTTTTTACCAATGCCTTACGATTTATCAGAGGCAATATACGAATCACCTTTTTATTGGATGAATAGCGATAAGAATTATCGTTCCAAAGCTCAATACAATCGTGGAGAAATTGCAGAAGAAATTACCTATAAAATTATTGAGAAAATTTTTGGTGTTGACAATACTTTTCAAAACTTAATAATAAAGAAGTCTAAAAGTACAATGGTTACTGATATAGATATTCTTGCTATAAAAAATGATAAAGCAATTATTTTTCAAGTTAAATCTAAAAAGTTAACTGCTCTTTCTAAAAAAGGTAATATTGAATCAATACAGAGTGATTTTAAAAAAGCCGTAAAAGATGCTTACGAACAAGGATTAACAGCAGCAGATTGTCTTAAGTCATCAAATGATTTTCAATTTGTATTAAAATCAGAACCAGATTTTAAATTTGATTTTGATATCAAAAAATCTTTCATCTTTTAAATTTGATTTTGATATCAAAAAATCTTTCATCGTAACAATTGTATTAGATGATTATCCCGCAATCACACATCAAACACATATTCTATTAGGAAAGGAATACAAAGAATTCCCTGTAGCGCTTAATATTTTTGATTTAGAGATTGTAGCAAAATACTTGAACACATCTGAAAAATTTATTGATTATATTGAAAGAAGAATAAAATACAGCCAATATTTCAAAGCAGATAATGAATTAGGGTTTTTAGGTTTTCACTTAAAAAAAGGACTTCAAAAATTTCCTGATTCTAATATGGTCGCACTAGACAATACTTGGGCTCAGTTTTTCGATAAAGACTATTATGGAGAAATTTCTGGAGTTAAAAAGAAACAAGAAAACCTACGAAAGAAAATTGGGAGAAATGAACGTTGTCCTTGTGGTAGTGGAATAAAATATAAGAAGTGTCACGGAAAAAATAACTAGGGCTAACAAGGTATAAAAAACATAGGGCATTTGTGCTTAACTGAAAAGTCTGTGAATATTAACAAAGTCCGCTAAATATAAAATTTGGCGTTTATAATAGAAAAGATAAAAGCAAAATATTTATATTTAGCTAAGTAATAAACCGAAACGAAAGTGCTTATCACCTGCCCTACGTTTCTTATACTGAACGTTATCATCAATCTGAACCTTTTACGAGCAGCTTTCAACGTTTTGGCAGGGAATACAGCGGAGGATCATTTTCAGCAAGGCAAGATGATATGATCCAGGAAAATGAGAATTTTCTAGCAAGTCTTCTCCGGCGGTACCGGTCAAACTCGCGTTTGTGCCTCCGTGGCCCGAACGTAGCGACGTTAGGAAGACTTGAAACTACCGAAAATTGAGGAAAATTACCCGATATTTTGTAGCTGGATCATAGATCAGGATGTTGATTTAGAAAATGATGAATAGGTCCCTGCTACCCTGCGGCGAACGATCGCTTATACCTGTATAAACGTCATACCCCGCAGGAAAACGAAGGACAGCGAAAGAAGTGGATAAAAGATTCAGACAAGTCTTTTCGACAGATTGATTGGAAAAAGAGGATGAAAAAGACATGCTGATAACATCGAGCAACAGCCATTGTACGCAAGCTAAAGACAAAACCCACAAGAGCAATGTGTGCGATAGCACTCTTTGCTCTTTTGAGCTGGCCCACCAAAAGAAATTCCCTTTTTCTGTGTTGTCAAATCAGCGTTTTGTGTAAGCGTATTAAAATCAAGTAATAGACATTTGAGACGAATTTGAAAAATAATTAACTTAACAAGGAATGTCTGTATATAAAATAGGTTCTATAAGTCATTTGCACAACTTACTAGGGTTGCCAAAGCCCCAGCATCCACTTATCTCATTAGTAGATGTATCTAAAACCCAAATAACGGAGGAACAGGTAAACGCAAAAGTAATTTATGACTTCTACATGGTGTCGCTGAAGGACAAAAGCTGTGGCATGGAGTATGGTAGAAATTCTTTTGACTTTGATGAAGGGATAATGATCTTTACCGCTCCTGGTCAGGTGTACACCTTTACCAAACCTTACAGACCCGGAGAAATAAAGGGATGGATGCTTTTTTTTCACCCAGATTTGATACGCAACTCACACTTAAGTAATGAAATTGACAACTACTCGTTTTTCAATTATGATGTGATTGAAGCACTGCATTTATCGGAAGACGAAGAAAGAACCGTGAATGCGACTGTTGATCAAATAAAAAACGAGTACCAGCAGCGCATTGATAATCACAGCCAGCGTGTGATTGTTTCCAATATCGAACTACTTCTAAATTATAGCCTCAGGTACTACGAAAGGCAATTCAATACACGCGTCAGTCAGAGCAGAGATGTTATAGCCTTATTTGAAAGGGAACTCAAAAGCTATTTTAACTCACAAAAAAACTTAGAACTAGGCTTACCTGATGTGCAGTACTTTGCCCATATCTCGCATCTATCTCCTCATTATTTTAGTGACCTTGTTAAGAAAGAAACAGGTAGAACACCCAAAGATCATATCAATGAATATGTTATTGAGCTGGCAAAAAACAGATTATTGTCATCTGATCATTCGGTTAGCGGAATAGCCTATGAATTGGGCTTTAACTATCCTCATTATTTTACCCGATTATTCAAGTCTAAAACTGGGCAAACACCTGTTGAATACCGCAATCTGAATTGATTCTGCACTTTGTGTTAGCACTCCCGCATTTAGTGCAAGTTCAAACCTGTCAATCGCTACAACTTTGTATTGTAATTAAAAATTTAATCTCAATACAATGACAGCACAAGAAGCTTATAACCAATTAGACCCAAAGCACTGGGTAAAAACATCAGTTAGTGAGAGACTATCCTTACTGAAGCAAATTCAAGAAAACTTAAAAACGCATGCAAATTCACTTGGGGCAACAGACTCAAGGATGAAAAACGACCTGATAGGTCAAAATGCAGTAAGTAAAGCGGAAGGAATGGGTGGAACAGTAATGCCCATGGCCAATACGCTCATGGGAATCACTAAACTGTTTGAGAGTCTCTTAAAAGGGAAAATGCCTCAGCCCAATTCTATTAAGGAAATCGATAATAATCTATTTGAAGCCCATGTGTTTCCAATACATTCAAAAGACAAGTTGGCAGCAGGAAAACAAAAGGGATACCTACATATTGAGGGAAAGCCCACTCAAATAAACCCGCTGGATAAACCTGCTGGAGTAATAGCCATCTCTGGTGCTGGAAATTACAGTTCTTCCATTGAAATGGCAATGGCACTTTTTTTAGAAAATAAGGCCGTTGTGCATAAACCCCATCAATTGAATGAAGCAACTGATGTGATTTGGGAAAAAGTCTTCGCACCGCTTATTGAACGCAAAGCCCTTGCTTTTTGTGATGCTGACCAAGGCAGGGCACTGTCTCAGCTTGAGGGCCTCCATTCCATCTATTTCACCGGTTCTACAGAAGTGGCACACGCCATTCAAAATGCAGCAAAAGCTCCTTTGGTTGCCGAATGTGGTGGGAACAATCCTTGCATCATTGTACCCGGTAAATGGTCAGAAAAAGACATAAAAAGGCAGGCCATTCAAATAGTTTCAGCGGGTAAACTGAATGGAGGTGCCATCTGCGGAAGACCTCAAACCATTATTACTTCAAAAAATTGGGATCAAAGAGAACAATTCCTCAACGAACTGCGCAAAGCAATTACCAAAGAAACATTTGCCTGCTGTTCGTATTACCCAGGCGTAGAACAAACCAGTGAAGCATTTCTTCAGCATCAACCTTCGGCTGAAATCTTAAAGCCCGAAAATGCGAAGTACAACAAAAGTGACTATGTGCTTATTCCTAACCTTTCCGAAGATGATTTTGCCATCAAGAACGAAGCATTTTGTCAAATATTCGGTGAGATTCCTTTAGACACTTCTGCAGATACCTATGGTTTCTTAACCAAGGCAACTGACTTTTGCAACAACAAATTACTTGGTTCCTTGGGCTGTATGATATTAGTGGACAACAAAACGCTTAAGGCTAACGAAGCAAGAGTTCATCAGGCAATACGAGATCTTAATTACGGAGGTATTGCTGTTAATGATATTCCACCAAATATCTGGCTAAATGGCTATTTAACCTGGGGAGGTTGTGGAGAGTCAACCGCTGATTTTATCTCTGGTGTGGGAAATTTTGGAAATCCGTTGAACTTCGAAAATGTCAAAAAATCTGTCCTGATCAATGATTTTAATGCCACCAGTTTTGAATTCACGAATAGAAAGCGGGTAGAGCATTTGGTTGAAAATGTATCTTATTTCAATACTGACCAAAGCTGGGGACATTTTTTGAAGTTGGCAGGACAAATGACCATTGATAACCTAAAGGGAAAAGACTTTTAATATAAAATCACGATAAAATGAATAAGACAATATTAATCACAGGATGCAGCACCGGAATTGGTCGTATAACTGCAAAATACTTTCAGGAAAAAGGATGGAACGTAGCTGCTACTGTCCGCTCAAACCCTGATCAAGACACTGAATTAAACACATTGGAAAATGTATTTGTCGTAGCATTGGATGTTACCAAAGAAGATACTATTAAAGATGCTGTAACAAAAACGGTTGAGCGATTTGGAAAAATTGATGTATTGCTAAACAATGCTGGTTATGGTTCTTATGGTATTTTAGAAGCTACTCCCGAAAAGGCAATCCGAATGCAGTTTGATGTCAATGTAATCGGGACTTTGTTGGTTTCTAAGCATGTCATTCCATATATGCGTAAAGCAGGAGAAGGAACAATCATCAATATTTCTTCAATGGGCGGTAAGATAACTTTACCGTTGGGTACGCTTTATCACGGTTCTAAGTTTGCAGTTGAAGGATTATCAGAAGCTTTGTCTTTTGAATTAGAAGCCATTGGTATTAAAGTGAAAATGATTGAGCCAGGTATGATTAACACCAATTTTGAAGATACGTTAATACAGGGTTTGAACATAGACCAAAGCATGACAGAGTATGGAGAATTTCTTCAAAAGGCCATGAAAGGTATGCAACAATCAGGAAGTAACAGTTCTGAACCTATCATTGTAGCTGAAACAATATTTGAAGCCGCTACCGATAGGAAAAACCAATTGAGGTATATCGTAGGTCCAGACGCTGAACAACTTATCGCAGCGCGAAAACAAATGGATGACACAGCATATATGGCCTTGATGAAGCAACAAATGGGATTGTAGTTAAGAATCAAGCCAAAACTGTTAAGTATATTTTAAAGGAGATTACTTAAAACAATTATGATTGTAACCAAAGGCATAAATTTTAGTAGTTTGATCACTTGGACTGGACACCATGCCTTATGGTTGCTGTCTTTTATGGCTACCATTGCTTCATTATATTACTTCCAAATTATTTCACTAAACATTCCCTGGCTACCTGTTTCTGTCATTGGTACAGCAGTGGCATTTTATGTAGGTTTTAAAAATAATCAGGCATACGATAGAATGTGGGAGGCTCGCAAAATTTGGGGCGGAATAGTCAATGACAGTCGTGCTTGGGGAATGATGGTGGATGGATACGTAACCAATCGTTTCAAAGAAAAGAAGGTAAGTGAATCGGAAATCCAAAAAGTTAAAAAACGATTAATATACCGGCACATCGCCTGGCTTTATGCCCATAGAAGTCAACTTTTGGTTGCTACACCTTGGGAGCATATTAGTCAAGGTGGACATACAGCAAGAACTGCGAAAATGTATCAGAAAAAATTCGGTATAGGGCTGTTAGACGATGAAGTCACAAGAACGGAGCTTAAATTATTTTTGCCCACTGAAGAACACGACAGGCTGGTTTCCAATGTCAACACGGCAACTCAAATGATTAATGAACAATCAAGAGATTTAATCAAGCTAAGAGCGCAAAACTTTATAGACGACTTTCGTCATATGGAAATGGGCAATATCCTTAGGAGTTTTTACGAACTGCAAGGCAAGAATGAGCGAATTAAAAAGTTTCCATTACCACGTCAGTATGCCAATATGAGTCGGTATTTTGTGGGAATATTCATTTTGCTTTTACCCTTTAGTATGATACCAGAGTTGATGAAGTTGGGCGATTGGGGTATATGGCTTTCTATTCCAATTACTGCATTGATAGGTTGGGTGTATGTTATGATGGAGGTAGTAGGCGATTACACAGAAAATCCATTTCAAGGGATGGCGAATGATATTCCTATGATGTCCTTGTGTAGAGTAATCGGAATAGACCTTAGAGAATTGCTCGGTGAATCAGATTTGCCTCCAAATGTAGAAGCAAAAAATGGGGTGTTGATGTAGATTTGTCCTACTATCAAAGCACATTACAACCCTCGTTCCTGTGGTTGCAAAGAGCTTTCTCATCAACTCTAAAGGTAATCAGAATAAAAAAAGCCTGCGTACAACATTGTATAAAAGCAATAGCGTTTTGAGAGTAATCTCGAGGCGTTTTCGTATCTAATTAAGTATATTGCTTTCCGAAAAGTTGGAGCATTTTAATCCGCTACTGCTCTTATACTGGACCGTTGTCGTGTATTAAAAAAAGACAAATGCCAATTAATATTTACATAAAGAACTCGGGAGAGAGCGTAGATTGGCTTTGTGATGAAGTTTGGGATTTACCAACGCAAATGGACATTCTTGAAACCTGGCTACTGAACAAGGATAGAACTTTAGAGCCTAGTGAATATGGTTTTGCCATACGAAAAAATGCAACCGATGGTGGCGGGGTTTTAACCTCAAAATCAATGGCTATAATGGGAGAAATCGGAATGGACGTATACTTCTCTGAGTATTCATCATCACAGTAACCGACCGGAATGATAGTATAAGGTTTCACGCGATACGGCTGATTTTCATACGGAGTAGAAAGAGGGGTAGTAACGCCCCCTCATCTCAGGTTTAGGAAATTCTAAGTGAGAATGATACGAAGCTTACTGACTAATTACGTAGTCGTCCCTGAAAAAGGGTTAAATTTGTAAAAGTAGTTTTGTTCTCAAGTGC
>CAKZYA010000056.1 GCA_937883755.1 uncultured Flammeovirgaceae bacterium
TGAACCCAAAGTTTACAAGCTGACCTGCTCTTTTCAAAATTTAAACATGCTCTGAAGCTAGCTGCTCCACATTCAACCCTAACTTTTCTTATCTCATAACTCCCACCTTAGCTAACAATAAAGCGGTTAGTTTGCACCCAATAATCATTGATCCGCAGAACCAATGGATAACATAAAAAACTTTATTATTCTTACGAAAAATTAATGCTATTGAGTACAACTAAAATAATCACTGGGGTGTCTAGGGAGATGATAAGTTATTACTAGATAATCTGGACGCCTTTGGTTACAGAAGATTTTTGAATAGCACGTGTTCAACTTTTTTGCAGAGCATATTCTTATATCAACACCTCAAGGTATCATCCATACTAAACGAATTAGCAGAAATTATTATCGTTGGGATGAAGCTATCTATGAAATGATCGAAGCGCTTCCAGGCAAAAAAATATTAATTGACCACATAAAAATGATACTATGAGCCATGAACATCCGAATATCGCTATCTTAAGTAAATTTGACCCAACAAACGTAGCTGGAGCAGCGGATATACTTGCCGAAGATGCTGTCTGGCATTTTTTCAATCCACTACTACCCGACGTCCAGGGAGACTACGTTGGCCTTAAAGGTTTTCAAGACTTCTTTAAGAATATAGGTGGACGCACTGATGGTACCTTTCAGGTTAATCCGGTTTCTGCTACTGCCATTGGCGATGAACTCGTCGTTGTGCATAGTAAAAACACAATGGTTTTAGAAGACCAACCGATAGAAATTGATGTGGTGGTTGTGTGGCGTATAGTTAATGGTAAGATTACCGAAGTATGGGATATTCCGTCCGTTTATACCGAGCAAATTAAAGAGGCACAATACTAAACCATGGCCATTACTCAACGTTAAGTACTACCAGAGTGATCGTTGTATTTTTAGAACGAGAATAACTAACCACAAACCAGTCCATCAACATGAACAGAAAGGAATTTCTGAAGATATCCTCTATTCTAGGAGTTCACCTATCTGCTTTTCCTGCTTACAGTAAATACCAATCCAATTTCACCAAACGTAATTCTTCCAAGAAAGTCCTCATTATCGGTGCGGGAGCCGCCGGACTTTCGGCTGGGCACTTATTGCAGCAACAAGGAATTGATTTCAAAATTCTGGAAGCCAGTGCCGGGTATGGAGGAAGAATGAAAACACTCAAAGATTTTGTCGACTACCCAATACCTTTAGGAGCTGAGTGGATTACCTCTAGCATTCTTCCCTTCAATCTGATAGCGGGCAGCAATTCTGCTTCTGAGAAAATCCAGACCGTTGGGTACACCCAAGATGATGGATACGGAGTGTGGTACAACGGTAAGTTGGTGAGAGGCGATTTAGGAACCCTACTCTACCGAAAGTTTATCAATAGCTCCTGGCTCGACTTTTTCGAGGAGTTTATTCTCCCTTCCGTAGCCGACAAGATTAGCTACCAAAGTGTAGTACGTTCTATTGATTACTCACGTGAAAAAGTGGTGATCAACACTGCCGACGAAGAGCTTACTGCCGACCAGGTAATTGTAACTGTGCCACTAAAAATACTTCAGGATAAGAAAATACAATTTAATCCGGCACTGCCGAGCAAGAAACTGGAAGTGATTAATAACGCCGTAGTTTGGGATGGTCTGAAAGTGTTCATTGAGTTTAAAGAAAAGTTCTACCCGGCCTTCGTCGACTTAATCATTAATCCTGAAACCGACGGACAGGTATCGTACTACGACGCATCATTTGGGCAAAATACCAAAAGCAATGTGCTCGGAATGTTCGCGGTAGGAAAACCTGCCAAAGAACGTGGAGAACTGAATAACGATGACCTGAAGAGTTATATCTTAACTGAATTAGACGAGATTTTTTCTAATCGGGCTACTCCGAATTATCTGCGGCATGTTGTGCAAAACTGGTCGGAAGAGCCGTACATAGAAAGTGCGTATATCAGTGATCATTCTGAGGTGAAAACAGTCCGCCAGCTACAAAAGCCGATAAATGACAAAATCTACTTTGCCGGCGATTGTTATACCTCCGGCAAGGACTGGGGCAATGTTCATAATGCCGTAGAATCAGCCCAGGATTGTGTAAATGACATAATTAGCTAGCATAATTAAATAATAACATGAAAAGACTTTTTGTATTATCCACCTTTTTGATAACCAACCACTTACACGCCCAAAAATTTGAGAAAGAAGACCTGTACCGAACCTGGTGTTTAGACAAATATTCGGATGAAGAGGCGTACTATGAACCCTCTAAAAAGGAAGTAGGAGACTACATCAGCCTGAAAAAAGACATGACCTACGAGGTGAAATCAGAAGGAGAATTAGATTCAGGCACCTGGATGCTTAATACCAACGGTAATTACCTAGAACTAAAGAGCAAAGGAGCTGAAGCCCAAAAATTGTACCTATACTTCCTCTCGACTCAGTCAATGGTCTTTACGTACGATGTAGACGAGTACCGCATCTGGGAAGCTCATTATGTGTCGTGTAACTAAGTCGTTCAAGATGAAACCACTTTTTTTACTTGCATCCATATTCTCCTTCTTGGCCTTTGCTCCGACTTTTAGCCAGGAAATTGTTGCTTTACGCTCTGTACCGTTTGATGTTCCTTCCAAAAAAATATATATCGCCGACGTTTACGATGAACGACCAAATAAACATCTGGGAACTCATAAAAATCTGACGGGCGATCAGATAAAGCTATACCTGGATAAAGGGGCTGAGCAAGCCGTTAAGAATTTCTACGAAATCTCATTGCCCCAACAACCAGACAAAAACCCAATCTTCATTGAGATCAAAGCACTCAATGTTCAGGAATCCAAAAGAAGAATGAATAGCTTTATTGCCCGAGCAGCTAGGGCGCACATAGAACTAGCGTTTCTGGAGCAGCGCGGAAGCGAATTTGTTGAAATATTTAGTATCCAACATAATGAAGACCAAGTTTTCGGATTGTATGACAAGATAGGCTTATACGCCACGCACGAGAGAAGAATTAGAGCTGCCTTGGAGTACTGTATGTTGGCTTTTTTAGACAATTACCAAGAAAGTGAGCCTGACACTTTAACTACCCACTTCAATGTACCAAAAGGAGGTTATCGGGTAGATCCCCGGCTAGGACAATGGTTTAACCTAGTGACTGTCAAGGGGATGCGTAGCACCTATTTTGAAGGATACGCTATAAGTTACACGGGTTTTGTCGATAACAAAAAAGGATTTATAAGGCCTTACGAAACCTCATTTGAAGTAACCTGGGCTCGACCAGGAGTTGCCGCAGATAATGGATACCGAGATGTGGAGTCATTTGTATTCAGACCAGAATTGTACTTTTTCTATAAGAGGATAGTTCAAGGCGTTTATGTATCGCTGAGTGCTAACGTACCTGTGGGGTACGAACTACTGGAGAACCTTGACGAGGGTAACTCTTTCAACTTCGTGATTGGGATTGGAGCTAGTCAGGGACTGCGAATCATTCCGTGGGAAAGACGAGGTATTGTTTTCGGTGCTGATTTCTTTCAGCAAATTGAAACGTCTAAAGTATACCGACGAGACATAGGAGTAGAGCTAGTACTAGGCGTCAATTTTTAACCACATATTTAAACTGAGAAAAATACCTAGCATGTACCACCCAAGACTGTACGGCGATTTTTATGAGATGGGATTAAAGTACGGGAAGTTGCTGTATGATAAAGCTGGTTTCGTAATCCCGAAAATATCCAAAGAGAAAAAGGACTTCGGAATCGCATCCTACCATGAGCTGCAAACATTCTATCCCGAAGTAGTTGAAGAAATTAAAGGATTTGCCAAAGGAATCAACGATAAACCTGAAAGACTAGGAGCCTTCCTCCTGAGTATCGGCATTTTTGATACTACGGGACAATGTAGTGTATTTGCTTTCCGCAACGATAACACTACAATAGTTGGAAGAAATTACGATATGCTTTTTGATTTCAAAAAGTTTACCGAAAGTAGCCTCATCGCTCCTAAAGATAAATACGCTTATATCAGTCAATCGGATGTTTTTATCGGTCGCTCCGACGGGATAAACGAAAAAGGACTTTCCGTAGCTATGTCATTTGTCAATGGAACGAAAGTGCAACCCGGTGTAGGGTTTCATTTCGTGATAAGAAAAGCATTAGAAAACTGTAGCACTACCAAACAGGCAATACAAATCATACAAGAGGCAAAAGTATCCTCAGCCAATAACTTCCTAATTGCCGATCAATCTGGTGACATTACCGTGGTGGAATCAGCACCCCAGAAGAAAGTAGTGAGACGACCAACGAAAGGCGAGCAGTTCATCTACATCACCAACCAGTTTGTTACTCCCGAAATGAAAACCTTTGATCGGGGCAAAGTGGAATGGAGCAAAAGTGCGGAAAGATACAGTAGCTTACAACAACGTTTAGCGGCTACTCAAACAATGGATTTATCCCAAGCCAAAGAAATACTATCGGATAAGTGTATTTGCTTAGATCTGAAAAAGGAGAAGTTTGGCACAATCTGGTCAGTCGTTGCCAACCTAAACGAACTGAAGATTGAACGAGCAGAGACCAAACCTAAGCTAACTAATTACAAACCCGAAACTCGGCTTGATTGGTGGCTAAAAAAGAAAAACAAGTAGAGGGTTTAGCAACTCTGGAGTTCTAAGATGTGCTAGAGGAACATGAAGTAGTTAGTGCTCGAGATTAACTTTTAAGAAAGCTACCTTCAGAACCATAGCTTGTAGGTCTAATCTAAATACGGTATTTTAGTAGGAACAGCACCCTACTATGAGTCAATCTCGCCATATCATTCACCAACCGATAAGTCGCCGTCAAATGTTGGGAGCTTGCCGTAGTGGCTTTGGCTCGCTAGCGTTTGTCAGTTTGTTTGGAGGGATAGGCGCCGCTTGCCAGAAAGTGGAAAAATTATCATTACCTGAAGTAGTATCGGGAACAAACCCGCACTACATTCCTAAAGCTAAGCATGTCATCTTTTTGTATATGGACGGAGGCGTATCTCAGATAGACTCCTTCGACCCTAAACCCCGGTTAGCCCAGGAGAATGGCGAAGACCCCTACAAGAAGTTTAAGGTAGACAATACCCAATTTGATAATATTGGCAAAATTCTGAAAAGCCCTTGGGAGTTTAAACAATACGGCGAATGTGGTATGCCCGTGAGTGAATTATTTCCTCACATTGCCACCTGCGTAGATGATATTGCGTTGGTACGCTCCATGACATCAGATTTTCCCGAGCACACTAATGCTAACTACTTCTTACATACCGGCAGCGGTTTACAAGGTCGCCCCAGTATGGGGGCTTGGGTCACTTATGGCTTAGGAAGCGAGAACGATGACTTACCCGGCTACGTAGTACTAAACGGCGGTTTGGTGCCTCCCGGCGGGTTAGATAACTTCAACAGTGGCTTTCTTCCCGCTTCTTACCAGGCTTCGGTGCTGAAGGGGCAAGCCGTACCGCTAGCGAATATTCAACCTCTGGATGACCCGGCTATTCAGGATAGCAAGCTAGATTACCTCAAACAGATGGATCAGAGTTTGATTGGAAAACTTGGTGAAGCGGATGCGGTAGAGTCGGCCATCTCTAATTATGAGTTAGCCTACCGCATGCAAGCCTCGGTTCCTGAACTAACTGAGTTTGACTCTGAGACGAAAGCCACCAAGAAGCTCTATGGCTTTGAGTCGGATGACCCTAATACCCAAGGCTACGCGGCTCAATGTTTACTAGCTCGCCGCTTAGTGGAACGAGGGGTTCGTTTTATAGAACTCACCTGCCCCAGTGTAAAAGCCGACCGATGGGATCAACACGAGGGTTTAAAAGACGGGCACGAACGTAATGCCCACGCGGTAGATCAACCTATTGCCGGATTACTAAAAGATTTAAAAAGCCGCGGATTACTGGATGAAACATTAGTAATCTGGACCGGAGAATTTGGCCGTACTCCTTTTGCTCAGGGTAAGGACGGTCGAGATCATAACCCGTCCGCTTTTAGCATGTGGATGGCTGGGGCAGGCATTAAGGGGGGAACTATCTTTGGTCAGACTGATGAGTATGGCTACCGGGTCGTAGAAAACAAGGTGACTATCCACGACTTGCACGCTACTATGCTGCACTTGCTCGGTATCCACCACGAAAAGCTCACCTTCCACTTTAGTGGTCGCGACATCCGCCTCACCGACGTCCACGGCCACGTGATGCATGATATTCTGGTTTGAATTACCGGATTTCCTCTGATACTAGATTATTACGACTCATTTAGAGCAATTGTTCCGTTATATACACCTCCACAAATGACGTAAACAGATAAAAGCATCACTGTAAGCAGTGCATTCAACTGTTAACTATCACTTTAGTAATCTTGGTCATTATCTGGATACTTTTTATAATTCTTATCATCTTATTAGAAATAAGATTACCAATGATATAAATCATTGACTAAAATTGTCTGATTGATTGAAATAATTATTTGATATAAATTTTTCATATATAGTTGATTAAAAATAAGTTTTTTTATAAAAAATTCTCTAACTTCATATTAATTCAACTTAAAGGGATTATATCCCTTATGAGACACTTCTCTTCCAAAATATCAAGGGTCATGATAGTTATTGCATACTTGATATGTCCAGAAGGTACTTCATAATAAGCAAATTGATACTAGGCCACAGGATCACCTCACCATTGCGAGAAGCAAGGTGTCGTAACGCGAGGACCAAGGTTGTTTGGTGACTACGAAGGAGATGCTCGCCATGTAATAGCTTCTTTATACTTCCTGCCCTATGCCGGGCACGCAGCGTCTGATCGCTATAATGTATAATAATATTGTCTTAGTACCTATACTACAAGAAAAACAGTGCACTAATGGAAAAAGAAGTTGTAATTATCGCCCCGTGTTTCAATGAAGAAGACTTGGTCTTATCCTTTTTGGATTTGTTAGAACAAGAACTTCACGATGTAGGTAGAATATTTAGGATTATCATGGTTGACGATGGTTCTACCGATGATACGGTCAAGTTACTAAAAAACTATACCTTCAAGAGTCCATTTTTACACCTTGATCCTATCGTCCTTATGTTTAATCTGGGGCATCAGGGGGCTATCTATCAAGGGCTGTTGTACGCCGAAAAAATCAAAGCAAACACAGTAATTATTATGGACTCGGATGGAGAAGACGACCCTAAGGCTATCCCTCTATTATTACAGAAATCAGACGCAGATGTTGTCCATGTAGTACGGGGTAAAAGAAGTGAGAAACTTTCTTTCCGTATAGCCTACTCTGTTTATAAGCAACTATTCAAAGTGATCACGGGAAAAAGAATGAATTTTGGCAACTACTGCTTACTTAATCGGCGCGTCTTAACCGCCATCACCCAAACTTCTTTTGTCCATTTTGCAGCTCACCTTTCCAAGAAAAAGGGAAAACACGAATTTGTTATTTTTAACCGACGAAAAAGGCTTAAAGGTGAGTCAAAAATGAGCACTACTCGTCTTATTCATCATGCGTTCAAATCTTTTGCTGAATACGCCGAAGAACTATTGATGATGTTTTTAAAGGCTTTTGTGGCTCTCGGAGTAGCCTTAGTTTTCTTAATCTTTTACGTGTTATACAAAAAATTCTTCACCGACTCCGCTATCTTAGGTTGGACCAGTACTGTATCAATAGGATTATTCAATGGTGCTTTAATTTCAATAGGCTTCTTCATCATCGGAATTCTCCTTCTAAATATTGCTTACCAGAAGAGTGGTAAACAAAAAGCTATCTATCGAAACATAAGCCTAAAAGCCCGTACATTGCCTAGTAAGAAACAGTCCGCATGACAAGCAATACCAACTCTGGTTCAAAGCTTTCTCGCGTTTTAGTATACGCCTACGAAACGCTCAACTGCCATTCAAACCGTCTTTCTTTATTTATTATTCTAGGTTGTTTTTTAGCTATATTCGTACTGCGATTTTATATGATCTTCCTTTATCAATCAGATTTAGGAGGGGTAGAGAGCAATGTTATTTATTCTATACTTAGGGTGTTAGGAGGTTACCCCTTATATGAAGATCCTGAGCTACCACCTTATTCTATCACTCAATACAGCCCTCTATACTACTATTTTGTGGTAGGTATCTGCAAACTCTTATTACTTGAGCCTGAAAATTTACATGCTATCTACATAGTCAACCGATCACTTTCTTTATTAGCTAACCTTGTTTTTGCTTTTTTGGTAGCTTTCATTCTTAGGAAAATTTTTAAAACTGCTCCCATAGTTCAGGGAATTGCCGGCACCTTTTCTTTTGTTTATCTGGAAGCAGAAAGTTTTGCTCGACCTGATAGTCTATACAATGTAACTGTACTATTTACGATCTTTCTGTTTTTGAAGTGCTTAGATGAGAAGAAAAGTATAACTAGAAGATGGCTGCTAGTACTTGCTGCTGTTTTCTCTGTAATTACCGTATTTATTAAGCAATCGGGTATCTATTTACCTTTTCTTATCATTGTGTATCTAGCATTCTTTCTACCTTCTTGGAAAGATCTTATAGTAGCCATCGGGTGGATGCTAATAAGTTTTATTACTCTACTTTATACAGCCAAAGGCACTGAAATAGATATTTTCTTGAAAAATACAATTGGGGGAGTAAATAACGGGGCTAGCTATTCTTGGTGGGTGATGCGAATATTGGAGCTACACCTTCAACGAGAGAGTGTACTTGACATTTCTGGTCTATTCTTAGGGGGCTGGTATCTGGTTAAAGGGAGGGAGCATACATACCAATTTCTCGGGTTGAGCATCTTTATCACGTTTTTATTTGCCAATGTTACCGGCCTGAAAATTGGATCAGCCCCCAATTATTTTACCGAATTCCTGGCCGTCACCTTTATCGCTATTGGTTCTTTTGTCTACCAGTATCGAGTCCAATTACAGAAGCGTGTCTTCTTTTATCTTCCTACGTTTGGTTTACTTCTAGTAATCTTCACTATAGGTACTCGAACACTGGCTCTACTGGATGAGTACCCAAAATTTGGTTCGATAACATACAAAACCTATTTACAAAATTTAGAAGTCAAAGAATATTTGAGGGAAGTTGGACTTAATGACGGAGACTTGGTTTTTACTACTACTCACCGCTACGATTTTCTTAATAAGATACTCTATAAGCATAGTGCTTTTCCTCAAAAAGAGATTGTTTTGGTTAGCCCGGAAGACGCATTTGATTATACTGATTTTGAGAGGTCTATTGTCAATGGAAAAATAAAGTTTTTCCTGGAACGTAAAGACGGAAGCTATGAAGACCCTGGAATAAACGAGCACTTTTTAGGAGCAGACTTTCACTCTTTCAAGCTTATTTGGGAAATGCACGGCTACTCTATTTACCAAAACCCTGCAAGTAGTAAATAATAAAATAGTTTATCAGAGATTATAGGGTTCAGCTTAGTAATTGCCCTTACTTCTCAGTCAAAATCGGCACATTATCGGAGATTTTCATAATTACTGATAGGATATTACGCTGTTCCTATACAACAAACGCCATAAAGCTTTCTGAATAGATTATTAGAATTAGAGCTGATTAATAAGACAGAAAAACTTGAGCCAATTGCCTTAGAGGCAATTGGAATACTTGGAAGCTCCTATCAATACCAAAACTCTATCAACAACCTCAATAGATTTAGAAAATAGATTAAAAACTATACCTAAGAAATTGCACTGGCCTTCTTTAACAATAGTGTTCTGAAAGTTCCCTACCGTTAAGCAATAAAAGAAAAGAACCTAGTTCTGGCTGGTCGAAGGTGGATGCGATCTTTAGTATCAAAATAAAGACTAAATTATAAAGAATTAACATGTTGCTAAGCACCTTTGGTGTATTCTGTTAGCCGGGAAGTCCATTGTTACACTGTAATACAGTTACATGATAATAAATCATGCCAAAGAGCCCTTGCTGAATAACTCCCACTTAAAGAGGAGAAGCAATGTAGGCCTTCGGAGTGTTTCCCTGACAATGGGGAAGCGCAATGCAGCCCCTCTGAGTGTCTCCCTAACGCAGAGGAAGTACTAAGTAGACCCTCTTAGTAATTTTCCGTTAATGGGGAAGCGCAATGTAGCCCCTCTGAATGCCTCCCTAACGCAGAGGAAGTACTAAGTAGACCCGCCCAATTCTTCCAGCTAATAGAATTACCTTATTGTAAGGCATCTTTAAGGTCTCTTACGCAAGGATCGGTGTTCCAAGGCACCTTTTAAGATGTTTATCAAGAGTTTTGAGATTATTTCTATAAAACATTACCTGCAATATATTTAGAGGAAAAATTGAAAATGTAAAAGAATATGTTGTACTGTTCTTGCATAAGTAGTAATAGGTATTAACGACTATTCAACATGGTAAAGATTAAAGAGACGTATTTTTTGAATCAGGTAGATGTGGCGGTAGATAATGCATTGAATACCCCGGAGATACTAGAACAATTGGCAGTATACGGTTATGATGAGAAGAAGATCAAGCAGGGGCGTGCTATGCGCGTTGAGTTGGATGAACTAATGATGCAACAGGAAGACGCTCATTTGGCAGCTAAAGACGCTACTCGGGTACTAAATGAAGCCCGACAGCAGGCAGACACTATGTTCAGCACCCATTTATCCATTGCCCGTATTGCTTTTAAGGATGATCCTACTTTCTGGAATGCCCTCAAACTAGGTCAGGCCCGAGAACGTGGTTTACCCGATTGGATGGTGCAGATACAACGTTTCTACACTCGCATAGTGGTGGTTGCTAAAGAAATGGAGAAGTACAACGTTCCCCAGAAAGAACTAATTGAAACCCGCAAACTTATTGCCCAGATTGGTAACTTACAACGGTTACAAAAGAAGGCTAAAGGTCAGGCACAGGTAGCTACTCAGAATAAAGCCAAGGCTATTAATGACCTAGAGCTTTGGATGCGCCGATTTTTCCGTATTGCTCGGGTAGCCCTTGATCAAAACCCCCAGCAACTAGAGATGCTGGGCGTAGTAGTGTAGGCAATTGACAATGTACAATTTGCAGTGAGCAAATAATCTCTGATTCTATTAGAGACATGATTCTTAATGCCCGTTTTTGACGCGTATGACTATTGATTTAAAGTAACGCATTACAGGTTTACTTTAATCCTAGCACTTTAGTGGCTGTGACAACGAGGTTGTTTGCTAATACATTCTTCCTTAATTTCCAATCTGGAATCGTCGTTTATCCTAAGCTAATGCGCGTTTTTAACGAGTTTCATTTGAATTGTTAATACTTCCTACTGCACATTTCTTCCTACTCTATGGCTAATCTTAACATTACCGCTCAAGATCAAAATACCTACGATGCAATTGTGATTGGCTCCGGCATTAGCGGGGGTTGGGCAGCGAAAGAGCTCTGCGATAAAGGACTAAAAACGCTAGTTCTGGAGCGAGGAAGGGAAGTGAAACACGTACAAGACTATCCTACGGCTACCAAACGCCCCTGGGAAATGCCTTACCGGGGACGCATACCCGAATCAGCCGAAGAAGCAAACCCCATTGTAAACCGCTGCTACGCGTACGATCAGTATACCAAGCAATTCTTTGTAGAAGATGATAAACACCCCTACGTACAGGAAAAACCCTTCGACTGGATTCGGGGCTACCAAACCGGAGGAAAATCACTAATCTGGGCTCGCCAAACCCAACGTTGGAGCGACTATGAGTTTGAAGCCCCCGCCCGCGATGGCTTTGCCGTGGACTGGCCGATTCGTCACAAAGATTTAGCTCCCTGGTATTCCTACGTAGAAAAGTTTGTTGGCATCAGTGGTAACCGCGACGGAATCAAGAACCTACCGGATAGTGAGGTATTACCTCCGTTTGAGCTGAATTGCCTGGAGAAACATATTCAGCAGAAGGTCAAGGAGAGTTACAATGATCGTCAGGTGATTATTGGCCGCTGCGCTCACTTAACTGAACCTCAGGCGATTCATTTACAGCAAGGGCGTGGACAGTGCCAAGCCCGGCACTACTGCTACCGGGGCTGCCCTTACGGCGCTTATTTTAGTTCCAACTCCTCTACCCTACCCTGGGCCGCTAAAACAGGGAATATGACTCTACGTCCTCACTCCGTGGTGCATTCCATTATCTACGACGAGCAGCAGGGACGGGCAACCGGGGTGCGGGTAATTGATGCCAAAACCAAGGAGAGCATTGAGTACTTCGCCCGCATTATTTTCGTCAATGCTGCCGCGCTGAATACTAATTTATTGCTACTTAACTCTACTTCATCCCGTTTCCCTAACGGACTGGGGAATGATAATGGCTTGCTGGGAAAATACGTGGCTTTCCATAATTATCGGGGTAGTATGCTGGCTTCGTTTGATGGATTTACGGATCAGTATTACTACGGACGACGCCCCACTACGGCTTTCATGCCCTCGTTCCGCAATGTGTTTCAGCAGGACACAGATTTTCTGCGCGGATATATGGTAGCGTTTAGTGCATCCCGACAAAGCTGGCAACGAGGCATGATTCAGGAAGGCTTCGGTACTGATTGGAAAGCCGGATTGAGCGAACCCGGCCCCTGGCAAGTGTACATGATGATGCAGGGCGAAACTGTTCCTCAAGAAGAAAACCATGTTCGGCTCAGTGATACAGAAAAAGATGCTTGGGGTATTCCACAACTGGTGGTTTCCGTCGACTATACCGAGAACGATGAGCTAGTACTGAAAGATTTTTTGGCGCAGGGTAGTGAAATGCTAGAAAAATCGGGCTGTACGAATATTCGGACAATGGATAGCGGACAAGCTCCTGGTCTGGATATTCACGAGATGGGTGGAGTCCGTATGGGGCACGACCCGAAAACTTCACTGCTTAATAAATGGAACCAGTTACACGCTTGCAAGAATGTATTTGTTACTGATGGAGCCTGTATGACTTCGGTAGGCAATCAAAACCCTTCCCTCACTTTTATGGCTCTTACCGCCCGAGCGATTGACCACGCAACACAGGAGATAAATCGGCAGAATTTGTAACCTGCAATCAATTTATTATTTTTGCATTTATTTAATTTTCAAATTAAATAAATGCAATATGAAATACGTTTTAGTTTTATTACTAGCTTTAACAACTACTACTTTATCTTTTGGGCAACAGGAAGAAGAAATATTTGAACCCGTTCAGGTTCCACCCAACTATAAGGGCGGAATGACTGCGTTTTTTAAGTATGTACACAATAATCTGGAATATCCACCCACCGCTGCGAGAGAGGGTGTTGAAGGCAAAGTATTTGTCCAGTTTGTGGTAGATTCTACAGGAGCTATTATTGATGATTCCGTAAAAGTTTTTCAAAGTCTTCATCCTCAACTTGATAAGGAAGCAGTTAGACTACTTCAAGAAAGTCCTGATTGGATACCTGGCCGTATTACTCCTAATGGAACGCCAGCTAAAGTAAGAATGGTACTACCTATACAGTTTGAGATAGATAAAAAGACTAAAAGAAAAATAAGAAAGGAGGCAAAAGAGAAGATTCAGTAACCATTGAGTACTCTTTGATTCTAAAGAAACCGAAAGTATTTACATTGTGCGAATAGCGAGGACTAACACTTATATCGTTTACTATTGCGCACCACAAGCCCTTTCGCCATGAAAAAGAGAACGTTTCTAAAATCAGCTAGTTCGGCTACCGTCGTTTCTGTATTGGGCATCAGCCTAGAAAGTTGCAGCGAAGAAGAGGAGCCCACTTCTGATGACAACCCCAATGCTCTTACGGTCGATTTAAATGAGGCAGCATTTGCTGCTTTGCAAAACGACGGCGGATGGGTATTACACCCTAGTCAGGACTATCTATTGGTAAACGTAAGTGGAAGTATAAAAGCCTTTAGCAGCTGATGTACGCATCAAGAGTGCACCCGAAACTGGACATTTAGTGCTAATGCCACCTGTGGCTGCCACGGATCAATATTTGACGTAAACGGCGATGTAGTGACTGGACCCGCCCAAAGTTCGCTTACTTCTGTTCGGGTAACCCGCGAAGGAGGTACGCTGACCATCGGCTAGAGAACATCTCTTTTCTTTAACATAGCTTCCTCTTACTACTCAATTAGTCGTGTGCGTAGCTCTTCAAGAAAGTAAAGCAAACCGTTCACTTCCGAACACCCTTGCCCGATTGTGAACAGCATTTTTGTAGATAATCGCCCTTGAGAAGTACTACGGGCGTATTACCAGCTTGGCATAGCGATTGAACTTATTGGGTAAATGTTTTATCCTTCAACCTTTTATGCTATGCGACTACTTTTTTTACCCATTATCATATTCATCTTATCCGTTCTCGCTACTGTAGGTCTCGCTCAACAACGAGTTGACGCTAGCGAGATTGTCCGTCAGATCAATCAGGGACAAGCTATCTCCTACGAGAACGTAGAGATTTCCGGTGACCTAGATCTTACTGACCTTGATAATCGTGAACAAACTGAGTCATCTAAAGGCTGGTTTGGCTTTGGCGATAATAGTACCTATGAAAGCTCAGTAGAAGCTCCGGTTAGCTTCATTAATTGCACCTTCCTTGATGACGTAATTGCGTACTACCACGATGATCGAGAAGAGGATACTTTTATTGCTCACTTTGAAGACAATGTGGTGTTCCGTAAATGTACTTTCCGCGAAAGCAGTGAGTTTAAGTACTCTGAATTCTCGGAAGAAGCTGATTTCTCAGCCTCAGTTTTTGAGGAAGAAGCTAACTTCAAGTATGCGGAGTTTTCTGAGCCGCCTTCTTTTGCCCAAACCGTCTTTGAAGAATCAGCCAACTTTAAGTATGCCGAGTTTCCTGAAGAAACGAACTTTACTGCCGTAGTTTTTAATGATGAAGCTGATTTTAAGTATGCTGAATTTCCCCGCGGTGCTTCTTTTGAGGAAGCAGTTTTTAACGATCTAGCTAACTTTAAATACGCTAAATTCCGCACCCCGCTCAATATGAAAGATGTCTCCTTTAATGGTGACGAAGACTTTAAATATACCAAAGTAGACGGACGCAGTTTTACGTCCTATCTACTGAATAATCGTTAACCTTATCCCGAAACAACATTACCCCTCACCTAAAGCGTAGTCGTACTGGCTACGCTTTTTTTATTGAAATACTTGGCTGATTGGCATCAATTAATTTGTAATTTGCTTCAAAGTATTAACTATGAATGAGATTAAGCGGGTGTGTGTTTACTGCGCTTCTAGTGCCAAGATTGCCAAAAAATACTTTGATGCTACCGAGCAATTAGGAAAGCATCTGGTAGAAAATAATGTAGAAGTCGTTTACGGCGGCGGAGCCGTGGGACTGATGGGAAAGTTGGCTGACACCGTACTGGAACACGGTGGAGAAGTAATTGGTATTATGCCTCAGTTTATGCGCGATGTAGAACTTCACCATAAAAAAGTAGCCCGCTTCCATTTTGTAGGCGATATGCACGAACGTAAAAAACGCTTTCTCGATGAAGCCGATGGACTGATTGCCCTGCCCGGTGGTTGCGGCACGCTAGAGGAGCTACTAGAAGCCCTTACCCTCAAACGATTGGGCATATTCACGGGTCCTATTGTAATTCTCAACACCGATGGTTTTTACGATCCACTAGAAACCATGCTGAAACGCTGTATTGATGAGAACTTTATGGCACAAGAACACCGCAAAATGTGGACAACCGTGCGTGAACCCGAAGAGATATTGGATGCTTTACGAGAGGCTCCCACTTGGAGCAAAGATGCTATTCAGTTTGCTACTTTTCGCAAGTAAGATGACGCAATTTCTATCTTTTACATTCGTAATCTTTACGCTCTTAAGTTCACTCCCAGCGTCAGCCCAGAAAGTACTGATCGTGCAAGATGAGATGCCACAGATTGAAGTATTAAACAAATTTTTGCGAACTACTGGTGAACTAGAGGTCGATATCGTAAACCAAGCGAATTTGTCAGAATCAATGAGTGGTTATGAGGCAGTGATCGGATTTATACACGGAAAATTAGAAGCAACCACTGAGCAAGCTATTATTAATTACACCGAAGCGGGTGGAAAGTACGTATGTCTGCATCACTCCATTAGCAGCGGTAAAGCTCGCAATGAGTTTTACTTTGACTTCTTAGGGATTCAACTTGATCACCCTGAATTTTCGCGCTATCCGGTAAAACCCGGTGAGGGCTATGGTTGGTATCACGATGGAAAAAATGGCATCACACTAATCATGGTTAACCTCAATTCTCACCACTATATTACCAACCACAATATTGAGTGGGGCCCAACCGTAAGTTATCTATCGTCTGATGGGCCTGCTACCGAAGGGCTATTTCCTAGTATTTCTCTACCGAAGACTGAGGTATATATGAACCACAAGTTTACCGACGGACGAGAAAAAACTGTACTTTGTGGACTTAAATACTTTGATCCACGTAACGGCGAATTGTTTATGCAAGACCGAGCGGTTTGGCTGAAACCCTACGGTGACGGCCATATCATCTATATCCTTCCCGGCGAGACTCCTGCTGACTACGAAAATCCAAAGATTGCCCAGATGATCTTGAACGCCATTGTTTGGGAGCCTTAGCTAATTAGCGCATACTTTTGAAAGCGTTGATCAAGCCGTTGGTAGAAGCATCATGAGAAGTAACTGTACTATCACTGTCCAGCTCAGGCAAAATTTTCTTCGCTAGTTGCTTACCTAGTTCTACTCCCCACTGATCGAAGGAAAAGATATTCCAGATTACACCCTGCACGAAGATTTTATGTTCATACATGGAAATTAGTGCCCCCAAGGTGCGGGGCGTAAGTTTCTCAAACAGAATAGAGTTCGTCGGTCGGTTGCCTTGGAATGTTTTAAACGGAGCTAGCTTCTTAATTTCTTCCTCAGATTTACCCTGATCCCGTAGCTCCTGTGCTGCTTCCTCTTCGGTTTTACCCATCATCAAAGCTTCAGTCTGAGCAAAAAAGTTAGCCAGCAGTTTGGCGTGGTGGTCACCGATGGGGTTTTGACTCTTAGCCGGAGCCAGAAAATCGCAAGGAATGAGTTTCGTACCCTGATGAATGAGTTGATAGAAAGCGTGCTGACCGTTCGTACCTGGTTCACCCCAGATAACGGGCCCAGTCTGATAATCTACTGGATCACCATCGCGATCAACGTACTTACCATTACTTTCCATATTGCCCTGTTGGAAGTAGGCGGCAAAGCGGTGCATATACTGGTCGTAAGGTAGAATCGATTCGGTTTCCGCCCCGAAGAAATTATTGTACCAAATACCAATCAGCGCTAAGGTTACTGGGATATTCTTCTCGGGAACTGTGTTTCGGAAATGCTGATCCATCGCGTGACCTCCGGCTAATAACTCCTCAAAGTTCTCAAACCCAATGGAGCAGGCAATAGTAAGTCCAATAGCTGACCAGAGAGAATACCGTCCCCCAACCCAATCCCAGAAGCCAAACATGTTCTCAGGGTCAATTCCAAATTTCTCTACCTCTTCCCGATTGGTAGACAGCGCGACAAAATGCTTCTTAACCGCTTCCTTATCATTCGCTTGCTTCAGAAACCAATCCTTGGCGGTATTGGCATTAGTCATTGTCTCCTGGGTGGTAAAGGTTTTGGAAGCAATGACGAACAAGGTTGTTTCCGGGTTTAGTGGCTTGAGTACTTCGCTAATATGAGTGCCATCTACGTTAGAAACATAGTGTACGTCAATATGCTCTTTCTTGTAAGGTTTCAGTGCTTCGGTTACCATCACCGAGCCTAAGTCGGATCCACCAATGCCAATATTTACAATATCCCGAATGGGTTTGCCCCGAAACCCTTTCCATTCTCCGCTGATGATCTTCTCAGAGAACGTTTTCATTTTCTCTAACACTTCATTCACATCGGGCATCACATCTTCTCCATCTACCTGAATAGGGTCATTAGAACGGTTACGTAATGCAACGTGCAGTACTGCTCGATCTTCAGTTTGGTTAATAGCTTTTCCACTAAACATGGCCTCAATAGCCTCAGAGAGCTTACATTCTTCCACTAAATCGAGTAGTAGTTTATGTGTTTCTTCGGTAATTCTGTTTTTGGAAAAATCAACCAGTATATCTTCGAACTTGAGCGAGAAACGAGAAAATCGTTGAGTATCTTCCTGAAAGAGCGTTCGCAGGTGTACCTCTTTCATTTGGCGAAAGTGCTCGTTTAGTGCCGACCAAGCCTGGGTAGTGGTGGGATTTATAGTGGGTAGCATAGTGTTTTTATTTTGGGATTGAACCTACTAAAATTGCGAATATAAAAAAACGAATGGCGAAAACTTCTCAACAGCAAACCGGACGTCAGGGTGAAGACATCGCGTTAAATTATCTTAACCAGCGAGGCTTTACTTTAGTTAAACGAAACTTTCGCTATCGCCGGGCCGAGATTGATTTAATTGTGCAAAAAGATAAACTACTAGTATTCGTAGAAGTCAAAACCCGCCACGATACCAGCTTTGGTTTTCCCGAAACCTTCGTCAGTGCCGAGCAAGCCGAGTTAATTGTAGCTGCTGCCGACCATTATGTACGGAAAAATAACTGGTCAGGAATGATTCGCTTCGATATTGTCGCGATTACGTTACTACCTGACTTGAAGATTGAGCACTTTGAGGATGCTTTTTACTAACACACGGACATCAAATTCTTTCTGTAGTTACCCATACGCCACTAACACACTTCCCTATAAATGTAGCAGAATGGTCGTTTATGCAATAACCCGAAAACTCAAAAGATTCTGATAGACAAAATTTAGTCATATCTTCTTCGCTAATTTTTATTTCTTGTCCTACTCTTTGATCTATTGGGTGTTCTTCACCTTGTTTCCAGACAAAAAGGGCGTTTGAGCCATGAAAACCTTGATATTCTTGAAGAAGCTTCCCACATTCTTTACATGCAAAAGTCTTTGTTGGTATATTTGGTATATACCAGTCAAACATTCCCATATTAAAACTACGGTAAGAATTAGCTAAAAATACTCAAGCTATAATACAAACTTCAGTACAAACAACCCCGCCAATAGATACAGTACAATAGATATTTCACCGAACTTTCCTTTCACCACTTTAATCAGTACGTAGAAGATAATTCCAGCGGCAATGCCATTGGCAATACTGTAAGTGAAGGGCATCAGCACCATCGTCAAAAATGCGGGAAGAGCTTCATCAAAATTGTTAAAATTCACCTTTTGGATAGATTGCATCATGAGCATTCCAACGAGAATTAGCGCCGGTGCAGTAGCTGCTGCTGGAACCATCCCGGCTAAAGGAGCTAGAAAGATAGAGAGCAGAAACAGAATAGCGACTACTAATGCGGTAAGCCCTGTTCTTCCTCCAGCTACTATTCCCGCATTGCTTTCAATATAGGTAGTCACGGTGGAAGTGCCCAACAACGCTCCAAACGTAGTGGCTAGCGCGTCAGCCAGCAATGAACGTTTCATGCGAGGCAGATTGCCCTTTTCATCTAAAAACCCTGCTTTGTCGGCGGTACCAATTAGTGTTCCGATAGTATCGAACAAATCCACCATTGAAAAGGAAATTATCACCACCAGCAGAGTAGCGATTACTTGCCCTAAGCTACGGTTCTCAGTACTAAATAGTCCGGTGAAGTCTAGTTTGAACCATGTATCGGCTAAATTAACCTCCGCCATACTCATACTCTGGGGAAGTTGAGTAATCCCGAATAGTAAACCTACTACCGTAGTAAGAATAATGCTAAATAGAATTCCACCGGGAATCCGCAAAGCGTACAGTACCCCAATGATAATCAGACCGATACAAGCCACCAATACCGAAGGCGAACTTAAATTACCCATTTCCAGAATTTGAGGCGGAGCCTGCTGAATTTGCTCAATAAGTGCGCTTACTTCCAGGGTTTCTGCTCCCAGAATAATATCGATGATAGGACCCTGGTTCATCCGAACAATCCCAGCATTATTTAGCCCAATCAGTGTGATGAACAAGCCAATACCCGCCGGAATAGCATAACGAACCGCTGCAGGTAATGCTCGCACAATAGCTGACCGAGCCCCAGTGACTGTCAGAATGATAAATAACACTCCCGAAATGAACACAATGGCCAACCCCTGTTGCCAAGTAAAGCCATTTTGCAGCACTACCGTAAAGGCAAAGAAAGCATTCAGTCCCATGCCAGGTGCTTGGGCAAACGGATAGTTCGCGACCAACGCCATCATCAGCGTGCCTACTGCGGCGGCCACACAGGTGGCAATCAGTACTCCGTTAAAATCCATCCCAGCCTGCTGTAAAATGCTGGGATTCACAAAGATAATGTACGCCATGGTGAAGAAAGTCGTAAGTCCAGCGACTACTTCAGTACGTACGGTAGTTTGGTTTTCCCGGAGCTTAAATAGATCCATAGTTAGGTGGTAGTAGGCTTGGTTAAGCTGCCAAAAATATCACTTCCTATCCGAATTGCTAATACTCCCAAGCGAAATGATTTAGCTAAGGCTTGGTTGTACGATTATTGTGGCGTAAAATTAACCTCCAACAATGAACAGAGAGCAATTAGCAATGTGTAACAGCTCAATCATACTATTCATTGTTTTTTGCACATTGTTAATTGTCTTGAAGATTTGACCTATGAGACATACTCTTCTTCTATTTTTAATTGGATTTTATTTCAACGCCCATTCTCAAAGCGAACATGAAAAACTAGAAGGCAACCTGAATTCATCGGCTAATGAAGCTGCTCCGATACTTAGCCCCGATGGGCAAACACTATATTTTGTACGACAGTACCATCCGCGGAATGTAGGTGGAGTCACCGACCCCGGCGATATTTGGTACAGTGACCTACAAGCCGACGGTCAGTGGGGAGAAGCTACGCATGGTGGAAAAACCATCAATAACCGTTTCTATAATGGTATCGTTGGTTTTGTTGACGATCAGACCGCTTATGTTCATGGGCATTATTTAGGTGGAAATAAGAAGCCGACTACTCAGGGTATGTCTATGACTAGTGGTCAGAAGGATCAGTGGAACACTCCTGAAGCCGTGAAGATTCCCTACTTCTATTCTAAGTCTAAACACCAGAGTGGTTCTTTGCACTCCAGCGGTCAAATCATGCTCACTGCATTGCAATCCTATGACTCGCGGGGTGCAGAAGATTTGTACGTTTTATTCCGACAGAGTGATGACTCGTGGTCAGAGCCGAAGAATTTGGGTAGTGATATTAATACGGCTTATCAGGAGATGACTCCCTTTTTAGCACCCGATGGGAAGACGCTATTTTTTGCCAGCAATGGTTATGAGGGTTTCGGCAGCCGGGATATTTTTATGTCCGTGCGGCTAGATGATTCCTGGCGCAGTTGGTCGAACCCAAAGAATCTAGGTACATCTGTGAATACTCCCGGTACTGAATTGTACTACGGCATTCCCCAAAGCAGCGATTATGCCTACTTATCGTCGACTCAGAACAGCGACGGAATGGCTGATGTCGTGAAAGTCAGAGTTAATCCTGAAGACGAAGAAATATTAGCCGAAGCCGATTCTACCTTGGATATTCCCGAAGAAAAACCACTACCTACTCCTCCACTCGTAACGGAAAATACTGCTGATCCTGAACCAGAAGAAGTAGTTGAGGAAGTTCCAGAAGAGCCCGAGGTACCGATGGTTACCATTACGGGTAAAGTGATTAATACAAAAGCCCAACAGCCATTAAACGCTGAGCTAATAGTCCAATCCGTTCGTAACGACACTACTTTGATTGAGACCGTACAGACAGATGCTCAAGGTGTATTTAACGTTTCGTTGCCACTAGGTGACAACTACGAATTATCAGTAGAATCGGAAGGATTTATTCGCCAGCGGGATAAACTTTTATTGACTGCAACTTCTGAAGCAAGTACCCTGGAACGCAATTACCAGCTTACTCCCATTGAAGTAGGCTCTACCGTCAACCTAGAAAACGTACTCTTCGACCGAGGTACCGCCGATATGCTCCCTGGTTCCAGTGAAAGACTAGATGAAGTAGTTAATTTTCTTGACGAAAATCCTGAAGTAGCCATTGAAGTAGGTGGTCACACCGACAACCGAGGACGGGCCGATCTAAACCTAGAGCTATCCCGCCGGCGGGCTGAAGCCGTGCGGGACTACCTGATTGAACAAGGGGCTGATGCTAACCAAGTTACTGCCAAAGGCTACGGGGGCACGCAACCCATTGCCAGCAACGCCATTGAAGAAGAACGCCGCAAAAACCGCCGCGTTGCCTTTACCATTGTGAGGAAGTAATTTATTGTGTAGAGTATCCAATGGCGTATACATTCCGTTAGATCAGTATCCTCTATCCCCAGATATTTGCGATCATTTTGTGAGTAAATAAACTAGGCGTAAAGCTGATTTTTATAGAGATTAACTCAGATGTCATCAATCAATATTATTCTTCTGCTTATTAGTGGGTTGGGAGTACTTCATGGATTGTTTTTGGCAACCTTTCTTTGGACCTACCCCAGAGGTAATCCTCTTTCCAACAGAATATTGAGTTTGTTACTACTAGTGCTCTCTTTTCGAGTTGGTAAATCAGTTTTTCTAGAATTCGCAGAAGATCTGGATACCAAATTGATATTTATTGGCTTAGCTACTCTAATGGCAATTGGGCCTCTTTTCTACCTTTATGCCTTGTCCTTGATAGATAAGAAATTTCAATTTGACAGGAAATACCTTATCCATTTTATACCAACCTGTATCGGACTCTGCTTTGGGGTGTGGATTAACGAAGAAGCCATTAATACGCTACCAAAACTATTTTTTGTAATGATATTCGCGACCTATTATGGTCATTATCTAATATATCTCTTTATAAGCTATGTAAGCATTTCAAAAGGAAGGAGAAACGGATTAAAGCAAGCAACTTATGAGTTCTTACGTTTACTGTTCTTTGCTTTATCACTCATTTGGATCGTG
The DNA here is from genome assembly GCA_937883755.1 of uncultured Flammeovirgaceae bacterium. Lineage (GTDB taxonomy): Bacteria > Bacteroidota > Bacteroidia > Cytophagales > Cyclobacteriaceae > Tunicatimonas. The sequence continues at coordinate 22,922 of CAKZYA010000056.1, forward strand.
TATGTATTGAATCTATTCGAAGAATTTGTTCCGTACATTATTGGTCCTATTCTGTATACCCTGATTGCCTACATAATCAGTTTTATCGCCATTCGAAAAGGATACATCAATACTTCCAATCATACTAAATATAAAACTACTCCGGTTCCTGAGGATCAGGTAAACGCAATATTTGGTAAGGTACAGGAGGCAATCATCAGTGAAAAGGGATATAAAAATCCAGAAATCACCTTGCGAACATTAAGTGAAAGACTCAATCTTAGTACGCAAGTACTTTCTATGGTCATCAATAAGAAGAGCAAATCAAATTTTAACAGCTTCATCAACTCTTATCGCGTAGAGGAATCTATGAAGCTATTTCAAACAAAGCAGTATGACAATCACACAATTGCTTCTATTGCTCTCGAGGTAGGATTCAACAGTATCACCAGTTTTAATACTGCTTTTAAAAAATATACTGGAAAAACGCCCTTAGTATTTCGTAACGAACTGAGCAAATGATCTTTTACTATGGTGAAATGATCATTTCATAAGACTTTACATAGCTACTTCCATTGTTTTGCTAGAAAATCGGTAAACAAAAATGTAAAGTCATGTTGAAAAAATATCCTACTATCAAATGGTCTCTAATTACTCTTGGTAGTTTAATCCTTTTAATTATAGCATTCGGTTTTTGGTTCATGAGCCTGATTCCCTCGAGTGCCGAAAAGAGAAGTCTGAGTACCATCACTCCTCAGAACCTTCCGTATCTTTTTGAGGATACCATCCCTTCACGCGGAAAAATATTAGCAATAGTTACAAGCCATGAAGTAATGGGAAGCAGTGGTAAGAAGACCGGGTATGAGCTAACAGAATTGTCTCGCTCTTACTATGTATTTCAAGCCAATGGTTTTGAGGTAGATGTTGCTAGCCCCAAAGGGGGTAATGCCCCGGTCATCATAGACTGGGATGATGTGGGAGCTTTTGACTTTGCCTTTTTGAATGATTCAGTCGCACAGCATAAAGTCATGAATACCATTGCCCTTCAGGAGGTTACACGCGAAAATTACGAGGCAGTCTATTTCTTGGGTGGCAAAGGAGCGATGTACGATTTTCCGAAGAATGCTGATATTCAAGATATAGTGAAGACTTACGCTCAGGAAGGCAAAGCCATAGGTGCTGTTTGTCATGGTCCGGCCGCCCTGGTTAATGTTACTTTGGAAAATGGTAATCCGTACTTGTCAAATAAAGCAGTCTGCGGGTTTACCAATGCTGAGGAGCTTTTCCTAATACCAGAAGCAAAATCTATATTTCCATTTTTGCTCCAAGATAAATTGATAGATCAAGGAGCCAGATTCAACGAAGGAAATAGGTATTTGGAAAATGTAGTTCAAGATGGAAGTTTGATAACTGGACAAAACCCTTGGTCGACCTGGCTTTTTGCCGAGACTATGGTTCAGCAACTTGGGTATTTCCCTAAGAACAGAATCCCTACTGCTGAAGAAAATACCATTGATATTTTATCTGCTTATGCAAACCATGGGTATTCAAAGGCCAAAGAGAAGATCAGCGATACTTCAGATCAGAAGCAACCTATCGACCGCACATTGTTAGCCATGCACTGCATTGTATCAGCTATGGAATATGATTTGGGCGGATTTCTAGACAAGCTAAGGCTATTAGTCTACACTAACGAGCTATCCTCCTGAACACAAAAAATAGCAAGCCAGAGCAATCTGGCTTGCTATTACAACTATTTACAAAATCATTTTTACATCATACCGCCAACCCGGGCAATTAGGTCAGCCGAACGAGCGGAGTAACCAGCTTCGTTATCGTACCAGCCCAAAATTTTCACCAAGTTTCCATTAGTATTGGTTGAGTCAGCATCAAAGATGCAAGAATGAGGGTTACCGATAATATCTGAAGAAACCAGCGGATCTTCAGTATACTCTAAAACCCCTTTCAATGGCCCTTCCGCTGCTTCTTTCATCGCAGCATTAATCTCCTCTTTGGTTGTTTCTTTGCTGACAATACAAGTAAGATCGGTCAATGAACCTGTAACAGTCGGCACCCGTACAGCGTTTCCATCTAATTTTCCTTTTAAATCAGGAAGTACCAAACCTACGGCTTTAGCTGCTCCAGTGGTAGTGGGCACAATGTTTACTGCCGCTGCCCGCGCCCGGCGTAAATCGCTGTGCGGTGCATCTTGTAAGCGTTGATCAGCCGTATAGGCGTGGATAGTAGTGATAAAACCTTTCTCAATTGTAAACTTCTCGTGAATTACTTTAGCCATCGGGGCAAGGCAGTTAGTTGTACAAGAAGCATTAGAAAGAATATTAGCTTCGCCCGTTAGCGTCTCGTCATTTACACCGAGTACTACGGTCTTAATTCCCCCCTTAGCCGGAGCCGAGATAATCACTTTTTTAGCTCCAGCAGTCAAGTGTTTGCCCGCTCCGGCTTCATCACGGAATATTCCGGTAGACTCCAATACGATATCTACTTCGTGGCTTGACCAAGGTAACTTTTCTGGGTCACGCTCAGCGTATACTGAGATTCGCTTGCCGTTTACGGTAAGCGACTCACCGTCAGCAGTCACCTCACCGGGGAAGCGTCCGTGGGCTGAATCGTACTTAAGTAGGTGAGCTAGGGTTTCGTTATCGGTTAGGTCATTAATCGCTACTACCTCTACGCTTTCGTTTTTCAGTAGGTTGCGGAAGGTTAGGCGTCCTATTCGTCCAAATCCGTTAATAGCAACTTTCATAGTTGATCGTTATTTAATAAATGAATAATCGGGTAAATAAATCTCTGCAAAGTAAACCCATTTAGAGTCCACAAAAAAATTATACTAAGCTTGGGAAAACTTGTTGCTCTAATTGCGTGTTAGAGTAGCGAAATTATGAAATTACGCAGATATATGGCAGTGCTTGGCAAATTTTGTCAGTTTTTTTGATAATCTAATAAGCTACTTCTATATTTGCACTCTCAAAAAATAAATGCTCCGTTCGTCTAGGGGTTAGGACGCCAGGTTTTCATCCTGGTAACAGGGGT
>CAKZYA010000057.1 GCA_937883755.1 uncultured Flammeovirgaceae bacterium
TATCTTTGCTCTGTGTAGCTGGTGCAAATACCTAGCAAAAGTTTAAATCAGTTCTATTTATGAAATCGTAGATTTGTTTTTATTGACCCACTTTGGTAAGCAGTTATATTTTTGGATTAGAGGGCGTTTTTTTAAGTGAATTGATTATGAAAATAACCAATGGAAAGGTTTTAATATTTTTTGGAATCATTCATCCACTTTTGGGTATTTCGCCCTTTGCCTTCGGGAAACAGTTTGCTGGGTTCGCGGACAAATTCTTCTTTAAAATAAGTGAGGGGCTTTTAGAGTTTCCATTGCTAAATGGGCAGATGAATTACGAAAACTTTGCTGCTTTCTGGTTTTTCTATTTTGGGCTATTGCTAATTCCTTTGGGAATTTTGGTGAACTATGTAGAAAACACCAGCGAACGGGTACCTATCAGCTTCATCTGGTCATATTTGATTATTGTATTAGTCGGCGTATTTATGATACCCTTCTCTGGAATGACATTTCTTATGCTACCCCATGCATTGTATATGCTGTACCAAAGAAAGAAGAAAGAATCGGCTGTTGGTTGATCTATGCTAAGATGTATATTAATAGCGTCTATACTTTTAGGTGTTTCTTTCTGTACTGCGGATACAAAGAGAGATAAAGTAAGTTTAGAAGGTGACTGGATACTAATTCAAGACACAACTAAAATATTCTCTGGAGGTAATGTTGGATTGAGGTTTACGAAAGATGCGTTGTTGAGTTTAGGTAATCCTATGTTTTGGCCTCAAAGTCAGTATATAGTAAATCAGGATACAGTATTTATTGAGGAACTTGACGGGTCAGAATCATTCTATCTCATTCATAATCACACGTCGGATAGTTTGATACTCTCTCGCGATGGACATACTGAAAGGTATTATAATAGAAGGTTGGAGTATAACCTAGCTCTCAAACTTGATAGCATAACGCTTGAAACTGGTGAGTGCTTTGGTGATTGTCCAAGATTTATGATGACAGTTCATCAGGATGGTACTGTAGAATTTGAAGGATTTGAACATACTAAAGTTCTTGGCAAGAAGGCATTGAAAATGAAAAACTTAGATAAGCTTGACAGCTTATTTAGGTGGTCGTACATCGACCACTTGGATACTACCAAGAATTATGGAGTAATTGACGGATGGTCAACAAATATAGCATTTCATTATAATGAGCGTAATACAGCGAAAGTAAATGGAACAATGATGGATATGCCCTTTAGACTAAGAGAGCTAATTGCGGAATTGACTAATCTCCTATACACAAATGGGTTAATCTAAAAAGTTATTCCGAATGTTCTTTTCTAACTTATTTACACGCTTTATGAGGATAGAAAAGATATTTTATTCATTCTTGATCATTTCCAGTTTAGCATGTGACTCCCAAAATTCAGACATCACTATGGTTAATCAAACTGAACTTAACAATCCGAAAATCAAGGCTCATTCTTTTCTAGACTGTATGTATCAAGACGCTTATTTTCCGAGTTTTCTCGTTGATAAGTGCAGATATATTCTTCTAGAACTCTGTCAAAACATAGAAAGTAGTAAGCCTGCAACACTTGAAAAATTGTATGAACTGACTCATGCTGCTACAGATAAATTGAACGATCTGGAAGACGAGTTCCTCGAGAATGATAGTGAAATTGAAACCGGAGCTAGAGATTGTCTTGCCGTAAACTTTGAGTTCATTGCCACGTCTTACGGCTTTGATGCAGACATTGAGGAGCTGGTTGCGACCCGAGATTGGTAAGGCTACATAATTTTAAAAATAAACTATTATCATCATGACCATCAACCGCCAAAATCTGCCTGACCTGCCGCTAGAAGCCTGGGAGGAGAGTAAAATGACGCTGCACTTGTACTTACAGATTGTCGGGAAGATTCGGCTGAAGCTTACTCCCCGGAAAAATCATTGGTGGTACATCACGCTGTACGTGAGTTCTAAGGGATTGACCACCGGAAGTATCCCCTACGAGCGTGGGGTTTTTGAAATCACTTTCAACTTTCTGAAGCATCAGCTGGAGATGAGCAGCAGTGAGGGGAAAGAAGTTACTATTCCGCTGCACGATGGCTTAAGTGTAGCTGAGTTTTACCAGCAAATTCAGGATGGGTTGACGCAATTGGGAATTCGGGTAGCTATTGTTGATCGCCCTTTTGATATTCCTAATGTAGATAAACCGTTCGAGCAACTTGCAGAACAAAAGGCGTACAACGCCGAGTATATTGAGCGGTTTTGGCGGCTTTTGCTTTGGGTAGATGATGTTTTTAAAGAATTCAGCGGTCGATTTTACGGCAAATCCTGCCCGGTGCATCTCTACTGGCACCATATGGATTTGGCGGTAACCCGTTTCTCGGGCGAGAAAGGACCGGCTTTAGATCCTGGTATGCGCCTGTCAGATAAAGATGCTTACTCGCACGAAGCGATTAGTTTTGGCTTTTGGGCGGGTGACAATACGGTGCGGGAACCGGCTTTCTACTCCTATACCCACCCCTCACCCAACGGAATTGATCAACAACCTCTTCAGCCCGCCAGTGCCCAGTGGGTAGATAGCAACGGTAGCCCGCAGGCGTTTCTCACCTACGATGATTTGCGTAAAGAAGAGAATCCCCGGCAAGCTCTTCTGGATTTTATGGAAAGTGCCTATCAAGCGGGAGCCAAGCTGGCTAATTGGGATGTAGCGAAGCTAACTGTTCCGCCGCTCAGCGATCTGTAAATTTTAGATGAGTCATTTTATTACCCAAACGCCCACCGATGATTTTCTAGCTACGCTGGTAGACTACTACTTTTACGTTGATATTTCGGTAGATGCACTCGACTTTGAGCAGGAATACATCATTCCGTTTCCCCGAATCACCTTTGGGTACTTTTTTGACCACCCATTTCTAGCAACTAACCACGATCTAAATCAGTCGCAGACGGTTAGCATGGTGATTTCAAGAATATCGTCTCACAAGATTACAGTGCAACCGCAGAGTAACCAGATTAAAATCATCGGGGCGCATGTGCGCCCTTACACGCTGGCGCACTTGACACAGAAGTCAATAGCCGATCTTCCCTGGCTGATTGATACGGAAGAATTGTTCGGTGATACCGCGAAGCGATTCAGACAAAAAATAGATCAATGCACCGACCCAGAGCAGATGTTTGATGCGGTAGAGAAAGTTTTTTTAGATACCCTACTCACCCGAGATTTGAGTACGATTACCCAAGCCGTTGATCTCATAGAACAGCATGCTGGAGACATAAAACTGACTGAGGTAGCGCAGCAGTTGAACGTTTCGGAACGAACTTTGAGGAATCAGTTTAGCGCTAACGTAGGTTGTACTCCTAAGGGGTATCTTCAGTTAGTGAAGCTGAAAAAGTCGGTGTACGACATGCGATTCTCCGATCATTCTCTAACCGACATCACCTATGATAGCCACTACTTTGATCAGGCTCACTTTGTCAACAGTGTAAAGCGTATTACCGGAAAATCTCCCAAAAAGCTTAGGGAAGAACTACCCAGTTTCCGGTTTTTACAATTTTAACTCACTCCAAGTTGCGAGATTTACTTTATCATTCACTAAATCACTTGAACGATGAAGCGTAAAAACTTAGTAAAAGCCCACCTATTCGCTACGGCTATTGCTGTATTGACGATTAGTACTTTTTCCATATCCTCTCTCGCGGCCGAACTTATAGGTCAGGAATCTATCATCCGAATGGTTAAAACTGGAATTCTGTACGCACTACCACTGCTGGTATTCTCTATGATTGCTCTGACTGTAACTGGTAACAAACTAGCAGGCGGCTCTCGGCACCCCGAGCTTATCCAAAAGCAACGCCGGATGAAGTTTATTACTACAAACGGGATGATTCTGGTTACTTTAGCCATATTTCTCTACTACCAGGCAACCTATCAATCTATTAATGCTGTTTTTTTGAGTGCCCAGATAGCCGAACTAGCGTTGGGGTTCACTAATTTGGTACTGATTGGAATGAACATCAAAGCCGGATTGAGGCTATCAGCTCGGAAGCAAAAAGGAAACTTACAACCGACCTCACTTACTCAGTGATATGCATTGGGGTACCAAACTATTTGGTTGAATCACACAATCTAGGGAACAATAAGCCAATTTCACAAACAAGAATCAGACTTGCCCGTTAACTATTACTGATTATAATTTGATTTTTAAACATTAAAACAACCACACATGGCTTTTACCCTTCCTGATTTACCGTACGGATTTGATGCCTTAGAACCAAGTATTGATGCTAAGACCATGCAAATTCATCATGATAAACACCACGGTGGATACGTAACTAAACTAAATAATGCTATTGACGGAACGCCTCAGGCGGATATGTCTTTAGAGGATTTAATGAAAGGAGTAAGTGGCTACTCAACTGCCGTTCGTAATAATGGTGGTGGTCACTACAATCACTCACTATTTTGGACAATTATGTCGCCTAGCGGTGGTGGTTCACCTAGCGGTGATTTAGCTTCGGCGATTGATTCAGCCTTTGGCTCTTACGATTCTTTCAAAGAGGCTTTTGCCCAAGCAGCAGCTACCCGATTTGGTTCCGGTTGGGCCTGGCTCATTGTAGATGGCAGCGGATCGCTGAAAGTAACCTCTACACCTAATCAGGACAATCCAGTAATGGATATTGCCGATGAGCAAGGCACGCCAATTTTAGGACTAGATGTTTGGGAGCATGCTTACTACCTGAACTACCAAAACAAGCGCCCTGACTACATCAGTGCTTTCTGGAATGTAGTGAACTGGGACGAAGTGAGCAAGCTCTACGCTGCTGCCAAAGGGTAGTAGCGAACTAACTTATTTGATGAAAGCTTTCCTTATTCGTAGGGAAAGCTTTTTTTGTAGTTATGGTAACTATTCTTACTCAGCAAAATCTTCAACCCGACGATGCCCAGACCGTTGCCGATCTAGACCACCAGCTAAATCCTAATCGGAAGCCACTTGCTCTGACCGAAGTTTTAGCTAGTGATTCTACCTACGTATTTGTATACCGCCAGCAGCAAATTGTAGGCATGGCTACGCTCACCTGCTACCGGGTTCTCTCTAGTTACAAAGGCTGGATTGAGGATGTAGTCGTAGATCAAGCCCACCGGGGAAAAGGCATTGGCAAGCAACTGACGCAAGCTATATTAGAAAAAGCAAAATCGTTACGGCTTCAAAAACTATTTCTGTATACTGAAGACGAAAAGCAGATTGCCATTCATTTGTATGAGCAACTGGGGTTTACCCAGAAAAATAGCCGACTATATTTTTTGGATGTGTAATCATAGAGTCTTCATATAAGAACTACTGCTCGTTTTCTCTGGCCTGTGGCTCAAGTTCCTGGGTGAGCTTTTCTAAAGCAGTTTGTAGGGTAAGATCAACCCCTTGCGTAATCTAAGCTACTGTTCTCTCCACTTCTATATCGGGAATAACACCAATACCAACGAAATCTTGCCCACTAGGGTAAGTGTCGCGCTTAGTGCATACTCGGGCACTGCCACCACCTGGTAATTCTATCGGTAGAGGCTGTCCTGTACTACCAAATGTCTTTTGTCCGATTATCGTAGCACGGTTAGGGAGGCATCGAAGCATGATAAGAAAATCTTCGGCGGCGGAAGCAGTATGATTACTGGTTAACACTACCAAAGGCTGATTCATTGGCTCTTTTACGGAGTTTTCAATGGTCATCGTGTCTCCCTGGTGCCAATAATCTCCGCGAGTTACCAAAACGCTTTTTCGATAGAAAGATGATAAGCTATCTAAATCAGGATCGGGGTTATTCCGTAAGAAGTAAGTTCCCCAGGCTTTATAGGAGGGTAAGTGCTCACGGGTTTTCCAGGTAGAACCAACCAATTGTGGCGCATCGGTGAAGTAACTAAGTATCTCGGCACCTATGTTAGAGCTACCTCCCCCGTTCTTTCTTAGGTCAATAACAATGCCCCGGCTGGTACGTAGCTGAGGAAGAATATTCTCGAAATCACTAATGACCGCCTCATCGCCAAAAGTATTAATAGCAATAATACCAATACTATCTTGCTGACGGAAGCTGAAGCGTTCTCGTTTGGGTTGTGGCACTACCCAATCAGCAGGTTGGGTTCGAAAGCCAGTAGCATGAGAAACGGTATCACCGTTTGATGTTCGTAGGGTCAGCTGCCAGGTTTGGGTAGTATCAGTTCCGTAAAATAGCTGACGAGCCGCAGTATTCCATCGCTGATGCTCTGCCGAAGCGCTCACGTAGGGCAATAAATGTTCAGCCATCCACGCACGAGTAGGTTCCCCATCGATACGTAGTACTTCAGCACCTAACAAGTTCTGTTCAGCATACTGTTGAGGTACGTTAGTAACGTAGAGTTGCTCGCCCATAAATTCAGTGACTAATTGTCGATAACGGGAAGAGGTGTATAAACTATGCGGAATATATACATTGGTGTGCCCATCGCTAAGAAGGGCGCAAAACCGCTTCAATACTTGATAATAATCCCAGGTAGATTTTGTAGCTAAAACCTGAGGTACATACGCCTGGTAAGCACTATCCCAATTAACATCAATTTGGTCAAAGTAGGCAAAATTATATTTGGCCTCTGACCAAAATTTGGTAAGACCCCAAAGTTTTTCCGTATTAGATAAGTTAGAAGTAGTATCTACTTGGGCATGTAACCAAGAGAAAGGTAGAACAACAAAAATTAGGATAAGAGAAGAAAAATATAGGCGATGCATAGGTAGGCTATTTTTGTACACTAAAATATACGAGGATTGCCCACAGATTACAAACAGCTACTGCTTTGCCTTTCTTTTAAGATTATTTCTTCACGCTCACTACTCCATTGCGATATAAATTGAGTGCTAGCTGAAGAATGGTATTGATTGTTTCCAGATCAAGGTCTTTGTTAGGGTTCACTCGGAAGATCTTCATGCGTGAACGAGTTCCGGTTTCCAACTGGGGATGATCAAGGTGCTTGCCTTCTACGATTAGTATGTACGGCTCGTCGGTTTTCTTATCGATCCAGAGGTAGCAAAACATCTTTTTGTGATAGCAGAAGCAGGGCATACCCCACTTCCGCGTTTCGCTAACATGCTCGTCTTGTTCAAGAATAATGCTTCTCAGTGTAAGTAAGCAACTTTTATTAGGCTCCTCCTTGCTCAAGTAGTAGCGGTCTAAATCTTCTTTCATGGCAATAGTTACTTCACTGCCACCAGGAAATCTACTTCAGCATCCTGCGGATTTTGGGCTTTACTACCGAATACCTCGAAGTCGGCGGTGTATCTCCGATCCAAATCCATCTCCCATATTTTCATCCACTGATTCACTACCAGCCCCTGGGTGAGATCGCCTTTAGCCGAGGTTTCCAAGTATTTGCCACCGTCAAACGATTTTCCTACCATTCCCTTAGGAATTGTATCAAGGCTAGTCACTTTGCAGCCTAGCACTGTGGTGTAGGGCTGATTATGATCGCCTTCGTAGTCGGTGTACAGCGAATAAACGGTATCGTCAACTTTGTTAGGAATCTTTTGTGGTATTCCTTCTGACAGAAACTTACCCCAGAGGTCAGCAATATCCTGAGCGGCTTGCCCATCTTGGTTAGTCGTTCTTACGGCGATACCAATCATCTGAAACGGTTCAACGTGTACAGTTTTCATAATAATATTGTTTTGATTTCCCGCTAAGTTCGGGGCAGTGAGTGACAAGGGTGTGTCAGGGGTAGGAAAATATTTTCTGCGATACTGCTCAAAATATTCGAGTAGGGTCATGGAATGTGGCTCGAATGTTTGGTTAGTAAGCCGAAGGGTCTGAATACAATCTAACCGGAAGGCGCGAAAATCTTGTCGTAGTCGGCAGAAAGCTACTAGTATCCAGTTTCCTTGAGTACTGTACAGAGCAAAAGGTTCTACCGCTCGTTGGCTTCGCTCACCCTTCAACGATGTATAGTCTAGTTCAACTACTTGATAATTTGTGATTGCTGTCTGGAGGTTGATAAGGTGGTGGCTGGCCTTCTCCGGCTGACGAGGGGTGCGAATTTGCATCCGTTCAGTTAGCAATTCGGTTTTCTCCTGTTGAGTATGCTTTAGTACCGATTTAATTTTAGTAATAGCACTGTGGTACTGTTCGGCTAAGGAGCGATCTTGATTACTCCTAATAAGCTGTTCGGCGGTAATCAAAGCATTGGCCTCCGCTTCAGTAAACATTACCGGGGGCAGCTTGTAGCCCTCAACGAGTGAGTACCCTTTACCCTCCTCGGTCATAATCGGAATACCCGATTGCTCTAGCGTTCGGATATCGCGGTAGATAGTGCGGATACTTACTCCGTGCTGCTCCGCCATATCCCGAGCAGTAACGAGCCGTTTTGATTGTAGCTGAGTAATAATAGCGGTGAGGCGGGCTAGGCGAGGTTTGTCATGTTCAGTCATGGTGGACTTCGCAATTTAGTACTTATTCTTTCGCTTTTCGTTCTGAATAGCCTTGTACAGTTTGCCTTGCGCTCGGCTTTTTTGCCGTTTTTCCCGAACGGTACTTGAGAAATACTGCTGTTCTCGTTTAAGTTTAAGGTAATTTTGGTAGGCGTCTTCGGAAATATCCCCAGCGTTTACTGCTGCTATCACCGCACAGCCTTGCTCATGGGTGTGATCACAATTATTGAATTTACACTGCTGCGCCAACTCGGCGATTTCATCGTAAGTTTGCTCTAGACCAGGTGCTTGATCAGTCATTCCTATCTCTCGCATCCCTGGAGTATCGATAACAATGCTTTCATTAGGGAGAACAAGTAGCTCGCGGTGACTGGTGGTGTGTCTACCTTTATTGGTGCTTTCGCTAATGGCGCTGGTCTTAAAAATGCTCTGACCGTTAAGCCGATTAACAATACTAGATTTCCCTACCCCTGACGAACCCAAAAAGCAGTAGGTTTGGTGAGGTTGCATTATTTCTTCAAGTTGTTCGTACCCTACTCCCGTTTCACTGCTAATGGCTATTACTGGAATACCTTTAGTACGTTGATGCAGTTGGTTTATGAGCTGGGATACCGCATCTTTTTCAGCTAGATCAATTTTAGTAAGGAGAACGATTGGCTCTATCTGAGCGGTGTGGCAAATCGTCAGGTAGCGTTCCAGGCGCTTTAAGTTAAAGTCGTGCCCTACAGCTTGTACAATAAAGGCGTGATCAATATTAGTGGCAATAATCTGGGCTTCGCCATGTTGCCCCACCGCTTGCCGTTCTAGTACACTCGTTCGGGGTAATATTTCTAGAATTACCGCTGATTCAGCATCCACTGTAGCTATTTTGACCCAATCGCCTACTGCAGGATAATCGTGACGACTCTGAGCCGAAAAACGTAGATTTCCGGTAATCTCAGCATTGAACGAACCCTCTACTGACTGAATAATGTAGCGTTCCTTATGCTCGACTATTACCCGACCAATTTCTGATTCATCATCGGAGGTAAGATTAGCCAGGTTACGTATTCTATGGGTAAATCCTAACCGTTCTAGTTTCATAAGGCTAAGGCAGTTTACTTCATACTCGCTCGCTTGATGAGGTAGCTTTTTAGTACTTGGTCAAACCCTTGATTAACATCAGCAGTTACAAAATCAATTTTGGCTTGCCCACAACGGATTTCTAGTTCGTGGAAATATTCAGCTACGTATTTCTGATAGGCCTCTCGCACTTGTGAGGGCTGTAGCTTGAGTCGCTCGCCCCGTTCCATGTCAATAAATTCGTAGGGGCGTTCTTCAAAGTCAAAATCTAGCTCAGTTTTATGATCGGTTACGTGGAAAAGGAGTACTTCATGCCGATTATGCTTTAAGTGCTGCAAAGCCCCGAAGATTTGATCGGTTTCTTCCTGGTTCTCAAACATATCACTAAAGATGATGACCAGCGAACGCTTATGAATTTTTTCGGCTACCTGATGTAGTACGTTGGCTACCGAAGTTTGCCGAGCAGAGGTTTCTTCCTTCAGCAAATTTTCTAATATCAGAAACAGTTTATGTAGGTGCGAAGAGGCAGATTTTACCTGAGTTTGCTGATCAATATCCTCAGAAAATACGCACAGCCCTACAGCATCGCGTTGCTTTTGTAGTAAGTAAGCCAAGGCAGCGGTAGCCATTACACTAAAGGTAATCTTTCCCTTATTTTTCTGAGGATAATACATGGAAGACGAATTGTCTACTACTAACTGGCAGCGTAAATTGGTTTCTTCTTCATACCGCTTGGTGTACAATCGCCCAGTTTTAGCGTAAACTTTCCAGTCGATATGCCGGGTGCTTTCGCCCGTATTATACAAGCGGTGTTCGGCAAACTCTACTGAAAACCCGTGGTAGGGCGATTTATGAAGCCCGGTGATGAAGCCTTCTACTAGCTGTTTGGCCAGTAATTCAATATTACCAAACTCTCTGATCTCTGATAAATTAAGCATAAGTAAGTAGGGCTTTACTGATGTAGATTTGTAAGGTACAACGAAAGAACGTACAGTAAAATTGGGTAAGTACTTTTACTTACAAAAAAGTAGAATTCCCTAGTCATAAGGGTAGTGCCTTCTAACTAAAGTTGAAGAAGAAAGTTTTATTTACTTTTTTTTCCTTGTAATATTTCTTGCATTTATGCTATATTTAGAACAGTTTAGTGGTATAAAATTTAACAAACACCTAAGAACTAATTACTTTACATCTTAAAATTTGGACGTTGTGGAAGACAATCAAGGAAAAGAAAGAGCAGAAATTTACTCTCAACGGGTGCGCGCTGGCAAGCGAACGTACTTTTTTGACGTAAAGTCAACGCGCTCTAATGATTACTATTTAACCATTACCGAAAGCCGAAGACGCTACAAAGACGACGGATATTTTTACGAAAAACATAAGATATTTTTGTACAAAGAAGACTTCAATAAGTTTATGGCTGCGCTGCAAGAAACCGTAGGTCACGTGAAAGAAGAACTCATGCCTGAATACGATTTCGACCAGTATGAAAACAACCAAGAGCAGGAGCAAGAACACGTAGAAAAAGCTCCGGTAACCAGCAGCGTAGACGAAGAGCTAAAATGGGACTAACTTCCTAGTGCTCTCATTCAGAAGCCTTGCCAATTGGTAGGGCTTCTTTTTATTTTACCCCCTTCTCATTCTTAATTGAGATTTTTTAGTATACCTTGTCAGAATGCTGAATCGGCGTGTACTATACTTTTTACTAGCTCTGATAGTAGCCGTTCTGCTCGCTTGGATATTCTCAGACATTTTCTCATATCTGGTCATTAGCTTGGCGCTATCCACCATATTTTCGCCCCTTACTAACTATATCCATCGGTTTCAATTTTACGGATTACATCTGCCTCGGTTGTTAGCGGTTGCTCTTTCTTTTGTGATCATCATTGGGGTAATATTTTTATTCGTGCTTTTGTTCATTCCGCTTATCCGCGATCAGTCCGAGATTATTGCCAATATCAATTATGAGAACTTATATGCACGAGCCAGTGTGCCTCTACAGCAAATTGAAGATTTTCTTCGCAACAACAATATCACCGAAAAGCCGCCTGGTTTCTTAGTAGATGATCTGCGCGAGAGCTTGCTAGGATTTATTACGAAAGTTGAGTTTCAAGACATCATCAATAGCCTGATCTCCTTCACAGGTAATTTTTTTGTAGGTACGCTGGCCATAGTATTTATCACATTCATTCTCATGTACGAGAAAGGTATAGTACGTCGTCAGGTGATCAAACTCATTCCTAATCAGTACTTTGAGGTATTTATCGTAGCAATCTATAAAATTGAAACGCTGCTCTCTAATTATCTAATTGGTCTCTCTTTTCAGGTATTTGCTATTTTTTGTATTGCCTCGTTAGGACTCAGTATTTTGGGGATAAAGTACGCGTTTACCATCGCTATCTTTGCAGCTCTAGCCAACTTGATACCTTACGCTGGGCCGGTATTAGGAGCTACTTTTGGTATTATAGTAGGCTTGTCTACCATGGTAGCCGATGGGAACACTCAACAGATTGTGGTGCTGATTATTAAAATTCTCTCCGTGTTTGCGACGGTACAGCTAGCAGATAATCTTCTATTGCAACCCCTTATTTTTTCAAAAAGCATAAAAGCCCATCCTTTGGAGATTTTTATTATTATTTTTGTCGGTGCTACGGTAGCCGGGGTGATCGGTATGATTGCAGCTATTCCAGTGTATACTATTCTACGAGTAGTTACTATGGAACTATATACTGGCTACAAGCAGTATCGAGTATTCAAAAGTTGAAAATGGACAAGGGACAATGGAAAATAAAAGAGGGTGATCTGAAGCCTAATTCCCAAACCCCAATTCCTATTCCCTAATAATAATCAGCAATTAAATATATGAGCTTACAATGTGGAATTGTTGGACTGCCCAATGTGGGAAAGTCTACCTTATTTAATGCTTTATCAAGTGCCAAAGCTGAAGCGGCTAACTTTCCCTTTTGTACTATTGAACCTAACGTAGGGGTAGTAACGGTACCCGACTCCCGTTTGAAAGTACTGGAAGAATTAGTGAATCCCCAGAAAGTAATTCCTACTACTATTGAGTTTGTGGATATTGCAGGTCTGGTAAAAGGAGCTAGCAAGGGTGAGGGGCTAGGTAATAAGTTTCTGGCAAATATTCGGGAGGTAGATGCGATTCTCCACGTGATCCGCTGCTTTGAAGACGATAACGTGGTACACGTAGCAGGAAGTGTTGATCCGGTATTTGATAAAGAAGTGATTGATACTGAGCTTCAATTAAAGGATCTGGAATCTGTAGAGAAGAAAATAATGCGGCTGGAAAAGATTGCCAAGTCAGGTGATGCTAAGGCTAAAAAGCAATTGGTGACGCTGCAAACATATAAATCTCACCTGGAAGGTGGTAAGAATGCTCGATCTATTGAGGTAGCTGAGGAAGATAAAGAGGCAGTAGCTGATCTATTCCTCCTAACCGCCAAACCTGTAATTTACGTAGCCAACGTAGATGAAGCCTCGGTTACATCAGGTAACCAGTACGTGGAAACCCTGAAAGAATCAATTGTACAAGAACAGGCTGAAGTATTGTTAATTAGTGCGGCCATTGAATCTCAAATCGCTGAACTAGACCCTGAAGAACGAAGCATGTTTCTGGAAGAATACGGTCTGGAAGAATCAGGATTGGACAGACTCATTCGGGCTTCGTATCGTTTGCTCAATCTCATTACTTACTTTACGGCTGGCGAGAAAGAAGTCCGTGCCTGGACGGTGGTAAATGGCTGGAAGGCCCCTAAAGCCGCTGGTGTTATTCATACCGATTTTGAAAAAGGTTTTATAAAAGCTGAAGTAATTAAGCTGGGTGATTATCAACAATATGGCTCAGAGGTAGCTGTGAAAGAGGCCGGGAAAATGGCCATTGAAGGTAAAGAGTATACCGTAGAGGACGGCGACATTATGCACTTCCGCTTTAATGTTTAAGGAAGGTTAAACAAAAAATATAGCTTTATCCAGCATTATTTCTCTATTTTTTATAATTTAGAGAAAAATTGAGTATAAATACACATTTTTTTAGTTATTGTTAAACAATTTGCTTGCTCATGCATTTTCTTGTAATGGGTAAAACTATTCTCATTTTTTAAACTTTTTGATAAACCAAAACTGATGTATTTTTGAGGGTTCGTATTGTTTTCATATTGAAGAATAAAGGTTCTTTTGTCCCTTTTCACCATCAGTACCTACTGGCACAGTTAATCAAAGGTATTTTGGTCCGCGGGGGTGAAGAGAACTTTATTAACGCTAGCGTCTATAATTTTTCGGGGCTGAAAGGGCAAACCAAAATTAGCCGCAATGGTCTACATTTCTACTCTAGCCGGGTTACACTGGTTTTCTCAGCTACTGATCGTGAACTAATCGATTATTTTTTAAAGCATTTGTTCTCATTTCCCCAAATTGATGTGGGTACTATGATGCTGATTCCGGAGAGTGTGGAGGTGGAAGGTGAGATTGAACTGGGTGATGTGATGAAATTTGTCTGTATTTCTCCCTTAGTGCTGGTTAAGCCTTCATTTAATGATGATCGGGGTAAGCGATTTATTCTACCAACTACTGATACATTTTCTGATCTTTTGTATGAATCGCTGATGATTCGGATGGAGAAGTCGGGGCAGTTTTCATCAGAAGAGCTAGAGCAGTTTTATAAGTTCCAGCTAGTACCCGACAAGGAGTACCTAATTCGTATTCGCGATCAGCAGAAGAAGTTTGCCCGCATTTATCCGCTCTACGACCAAGATGTGAAGTATGAGGTGCGGGGTTATACTTTTCCGTTTAAGTTATACGCAGCTCCAGAAGTACAAAAGTTTATCTTTACCAACGGCCTAGGTTTATATACTCACAAGGGGTTTGGTATGCTAGATATTGCTGGGGGGGATCCAGGTAAGCAGACTCAGAAATATGAGTTTGACGGTTCACTTACCCAACATCACTCTGATCAACAGGAACTCTAACGTCCTCCCAAGCGGGAAGAAATCTGAGTATAACCAGCTAAAATATCCCCTCGTGACCCGATAGGTCGCGTATATACCAGAATATCGTACTCATTATCTACTTCAAAGTAGCTTCCATCAAACACATAGGAGTTATTAGGCTGATCATCAGAAACATAGTAATGATAGTTATAGAACCCTTGTTTCAGTAAAAGATCGGTAGTGTACCCTTTTAGGGCAGGATCATAAATCATGCGGTTTTCGGGAGTCAATGTTCGGTTATTAAAAGCCCCCACTACATATACATCACCCGTTACCTTTTGGTCAGCTTCCAGAAAAAAATGCGTTCGTACGTAATCAGCATTTAGTTCATCTCCCCTATTATCCAAGTTGCTTACTACATATGCACCGTTCAAGTCTTCGTATTGGCTATAAACATCTCGACTTCGGCTACGGTCAGGTAGCAAAAAAACTTCTATAGGCATCTGATCACGACGAATATCTCCCACATTCTGCCCTAATGTAGTGAGGGTACGCAGGTCAAAAAAGCGGTACTCATTGCCAGCGTAAAAATTATTCTGTAAATCAAAGTGCTGGTACTCTAGCTGTTGCCGCTCTTGGCGGACGAAAGTCGGTTCTAGTCCTTTAATGGCGTTAAACCATCTATAGTTTTGCCGAATTACTACGTAAATATCATCCAGCGGATTCGGAACATTCACATTACTGAAATCAACAAAAAACTCAATTTGGTGACTGGTCATTCTTTCAGCTGCCCCATTAGAACGTTTCACTTCAGCCCCAACACCCATAATCTGGTCATATACCATTAGCCGTTTGGTAAATACCACATTAGATTCATCACGTCCCTCGTAGACCCAGATGATATAGTTCCCTGGCAGTTTCACTCGGGGTAGTGGCATTCGGTATTGGGTAAAATCTACCTGAGTGTTGTAAGAAAAGGCCTCGTTGGTGACCCGAAACTCGTTGTAATCGTACAGAAAATCGATATTAGAAAGATTGGACTTGCGCCAATCGGCATTACAATGAATAATCTTAACCTGAAAATCATTAGCCGCTGCGGTATTGCCTAGCTCCAATACATCGAAGGCAAGGGTAATCGGGGTAGGATCATCAATTGGATAGGCGGATGACCACAAAACCCCATCGGGCAAAAACAATCGGATTGACTGAATATTTTTCCGAAAAGCCTGATCGTAGAACACCTCATTAGGTGAGGCAGTCATTGAGCCAGACGTTGAGTTACTGCTAGATGTTGGTGTGATGGGAACGCAAGCTGTTAGTAGAAAAATAGCCGAGAAAAAGGTGAGTAGCAAGTAAAGTTGGGTAGCGTAGCGTATCATACTTGGATAACGAGTACTGCTGCTAATCGTTATTTAGTTGACCTTCTATTTCTTCAATTTTCAGGGCTAGATTTTCCCATTGCAGGTTAGCTTCATTCAATTGCTTCTCTAGCTGTTCAAACTTGTTAGTTTCTTCTGCTAAGCGTTCTACATTACCAAAAACTGATGGGTTAGCCAATTGCTGCTCCACGGCCTTCTTCTCGTTTTCTAAATTGCCGATGGTCGTTTCAATAGCTTCTAATTCCTGTTGCTGCTTTTTTAGATCACGTTGAAGCGCGCGTTGGGCGTCGGAAGAACGGGGAGTGGAGTTTTTCTTGGGCTTGGGTGCTGATACTTTCTTTTCCTGAATTTTGGGTTGATTTGCTTCCCGTTGCGATTGCCAGTAATCGTATTCTTTATAAGTACCAGGATACTCCTTAATCTCTTGGTTCTCGATATACCAAATCTTGTTGGCTACCCGCGAGATGAAATGACGATCGTGGGAGACAATCAAGAAAGTACCCTGATACTGCTGTAATGCTTGCACTAGAATATTCACCGACTGAATATCCAAGTGGTTAGTCGGCTCATCGAGCAGTAAGAAGTTCGATTCGCTAATGAGCGTTCGGGCTAAGGCAACCCGGGACTTTTCTCCCCCGGAGAGTACCTTGATCTTCTTGAAGACATCTTCATCTAGAAATAGAAAGCAACCAAGTACTCCGCGTAACTCCTGCTCAGTTTTCTCACTTCCAGCTTGTTTCAATTCTTCCAAAATCTCGTTATCCAGCGTGAGTGACTCTAGCTGATGCTGGGCGTAAAACGCCATATCTACATTGTAGCCCCAGTCCCGTTCACCTTCAAAGTTTTCAGTACCAGCTACCATCCTCAGTAGTGTAGATTTTCCTTTTCCGTTTGCCCCGATTAGCGCAATTTTATCGCCTCGCTCAATAGTGCAGTAACTATTACGGAAGACAGTAAGGTCGCCGTAGTGCTTGGTTGCATCTTTTAGGGCGATTACTTGTCTTCCTGAAGGCTTCTGGAAAGTAAATTTGAAGTTGACGGTAGCATTTTCATCAATAACATCACCCACTTTATCCATCCGATCTAGCATTTTCACTCGCGATTGCACCTGACGGGCTTTAGTGGCTTTAGAGCGAAATCGCTCAATAAAGCGTTCGGTCTGTTTGATCTTTTGCTGCTGATTTTCAAAGGCATTCTTCTGAATTTCGCGGCGCAGTTCCCGTTCTTCCAGATAGAAAGAATAATTTCCAGCGTAAGATGTTAACTGGGCGTTAGCCACCTCAACGGTAGTTTCTATCGTACTATCTAGAAATTGCTGATCGTGAGAGACGATAATAAAAGCTCCATCATAAGAACTTAGATAATTTTCTACCCACTGAATAGAGGGTAAATCTAAGTGGTTAGTCGGCTCATCGAGCATGAGTAGCGACGGCTTTTCCAATAACAATTTTGCTAGCATCACGCGCATCCGCCAACCGCCGGAGAACTCTCGCAGTGGTCGTTTCAAGTCGTCGGTGCTAAAGCCAATTCCTTCCAAGATTTCTTCGGCTCTCGCTTGGAGGGTGTAGCCTTCCAGCATCTCAAACTGTTCTTGTAAGCGAGTAAGCTGGGTCACTAACTTATCCTCGTAGTCGGTTTCCATCTTCTTGAGCACTTTTTCAATTTTATGCTCAATCTCTAATGCTTCTTCAAATGCTTGCATGGCCACATTCAAGATGCTATCGTCTGACTGAAACGAAAGTAGATCCTGATTCAGAAAACCGATAGTACAATCATTCGCTTTGGTAATTTCACCTCCGTCGGGTTGGTACTCACCATTGATAAGACGTAGTAGCGTGGATTTACCCGTTCCATTTAGGCCAATCAGCCCGATTTTGTCTTTGGGTTTAATATGTAAATTGGCACCGTCGTACAATGCCCGCCCCCCGATATGGTACGATAAATTATTGATTGCTAACATTACTGCAAAAATAGAAAATCTGTAAGAGCAATAGAACACTACTTTAGCGGAAAACATTTATTAAAAAGCTGTCCCAACTAACCTCTCTCATTTGACATGATTGAAAAACAATCATGGAAGAACAGCTTTTTAACGAAATCCGGAATCATTTCTGCCAGCGGGATTCTCAAATCAACATTGGGAAGATGATGAGTTCGGAAGCCATCACCTACCGAGGAAAAGTATTCGCCTTTTTCTCCCGAAAGAAGAAAATGGTATTCAAGCTAGGGAAAGATTTTGATCCGGATGAGTATGGCCTCGATATCACCGTATTCAACCCATTTACCAAGCGGCAACCACTTTACAGCTGGTTTGAAGTGCCATTTTCCGAAAAAGAACAGTGGGAACCCCTCGCTCAAAAAGCCCTCAACCAACTAAAATCCGAATTATGATTACTGAAAATTATGTAGCCTTTTTTAAAGGGTTAGAAAAGAACAATACTAAAGAGTGGTTTCATGAGCATAAATCGGCTTACGAAACCGATGTAAAGCAACCGTTTCTGAAGCTACTAGAAGATTTGATTCCTGAAGTAGAAAAGCTGGAGCCTGCTATCTCGCTCAATCCTAAAAATGCACTATTTCGGATTAACCGGGACATCCGCTTTGCCAAAGATAAATCACCGTATAATACCCTAATGAAAGCTGGGTTTTCACCCGGTGGGAGAAAGTCAGAATTGCCAGGATTCTATTTGGGCATCGGTGTCGATAAAATTCACGTGGGCGGTGGTTTATTCGCGATTCGTCCGCCGCAACTGAAGAAAATACGAAGCCTAGTTAAAGAAGAAACCGATAAATTCCGGGCAATCATCACTGCTTACTCGTTTCTAGAGACCTTCGGTGAATTGAAAGGGGAGCGAGCTAAACGTCTTGAGCCTGTATTTCAGGATACATTAAATGAAACACTCTACGTTGCCAATAAGCAATTTTACGTGATGCGACAGATAGATTTGCAGCCTTTCCTGAATTCAAATAAATTGACGGAAGTGGTTATCCAGCACTTTCAAGAAGTGGATCCGCTAAATCGTTTTTTGAAAAGAGCATTCTAAAGAACTTATACTCTTACAATCAAATTAGACGAAAATTGAAGCAATATCTAATTCTACTAAAGGGCAAGGGGGCATTAGACTACTCACCCGAAGAACTGCAAAGACGGCTGGAAGCCTATCGGGAATGGGCTTTCAATTTGGGAGAAAGGTATGTGACCGGCCAGCGATTAGAGCGAGAAGGGGCGCACTTTATTGATAAAAACACAATCAAAACTGATGGGCCATTTCTGGAGGCCAAAGAGATTATTGCTGGGTACGTTATTTTCAGAGCGGATAATCTAGAGGAAGCGATAGAGATTACTAAAACGCTACCGTTAATTGACTATTTTGAAGCTTTTGTAAGGCCACTAATACCCGCTGATTAAATTGAATCACTCTAATACTAACCAGTTAGCTGAGCATTTCTTCCGGCACAATTATGCCAAGATAGTGGCTGTTCTGGTGCGTTACTTCGGACTAGACCAAGTAGAAATAGCGGAAGACATCGTGCAAGACACCCTGGTAGAAGCGATGGAAAAGTGGAGTTTAGGTAATATCCCGCAGAATCCGGGCGGGTGGCTAATGGATGTGGCGAAGAAGAAAACAATTAATCGGCTGAAGCGCGACCAGCTATTTCAGTCAAGGGTTATCCCCAACCTGTCACAAGCTTCATTCAGTCCAGAGGTAGAAACCGACAGTACGCTACGGATGATTTTTGCCTGTTGTCACCCATCCTTACCAGATGAATCACAGGTAGCCCTAGCACTGAAAACTCTGTGCGGACTAAGTATTACCGAGATCGCTCACGCCCTGCTAACTAACGAAGCTACCATCAATAAGCGGTTGTACCGAGCCAAACAGAAGTTTAGGAGTGGTAGTATTCCATTTGATATACCCACAGATGGCGAGCTGCCCAACAGGCTAGACAATGTTTTCACTACGCTTTATCTGTTGTTCAACGAAGGGTACTACTCGCTGCACGCTGAAAAGATGATCCGAATCGATTTGTGTTTTGAGGCTATTCGGCTTTTAAAAGAGGTAGTTGTTGCTTTTCCAAGCTCTTCTAAAGCTAAGGCTTTGTTAGCACTAATGCTACTCAATATTGCTCGCTTCGAGAGCCGGATAGATAGTAATAGGACGCTGGTTGTGTTAGCTGAACAAAACCGCGCTGCTTGGGATCAGTCCTTGGTTGCTGAAGGAATAGATTATCTCTACCAATCGATGGAGGAAAATCAGCTTAGCCAGTACCACTTGCAGGCTGGTATCGTAGCGGAACATTGTCTAGCTAAGGATTTCCGTTCTACTAACTGGGCTAGTATTTACCGACAATACACTTTATTGGAAATGCTAGATGATAGCATGACTCTTCAACTGAACAAAGCCATTGCCCGCTTCTACGCTAATGAAAAAGAAGAAGCTCTAGCAGGCTTATTATCGCTGAAAAGTAATCCTTTTATGAACGAAAACGCTCTTTACTACATAACCTTAGCCGTATTCTGCTCGGAATTGGGTCAAAAAGAGCAAGCCGCTCACTTTTTCGAAACAGCCCTAAAGTACTCCAAATCCGATACTGAGAAGGAGCTCATTAGGAAAAAGATGAGTGGGTAGCTTGTCTGTTCTCAATATATGTTTTTAAGCCCTGCACATACTGGGGTGGGGCTTTTTTGAACTGAGGTCGGATTAGCCAAATATCCATTAAGCGACCCAGGAAACCGTATTTAAGTTGATAAGAAAAGGAAAACGTTACTTGGGTTCGTTCTTTCCCCAGAGCTTTGAGTTCAAATCGTCCTTTCATAAAATGGTGAGGGGGAAGCATTTCACCACCCATTACCTCAATCGTAAAAGCATTTCCTTCGTCCCACTCGGTGACGACTTCATCCATCGCTCCCATTGGCAGTAAATCACAGTGTCGTCTTGCTCCTATTCCATTTGGGGCATCAGTAATCATAAAAGATTTTTTGATAAGTGGGTGAAACTCTTCTACCCGACCGGGAAATTTTAGCACTTCCCATACATCTTCTTTCGCAGCAGGAATATTGATTACTGAGGTTAGGGTAGTGGTTCCTCGCTTTGATGTAACTTCAACTGATGAATTCATACTAAATAGCTTTAAAAGTTTTTTCAGTATGTCTGTTAAAGGGAGAAAAATAGGACAGGTTGCCTTCTGGGTAAATGAGGTTATCTCGGGAGATTTGTAGCTTGTTGTAAGCTAGGTATATTTGAGAATGAAAAATTGCTTATTCGTATCGCTATGGCTACTGGCTAGTTGTACTTCTACTGCCCACTTAGAGGAAGAGAATCGGGAACTTCGCAATGCTATAGCTGATCTAGAAGAGCAAAACCAGAAGTTATCCGCCTCATCCCGCTATTCGGAAGTGGTATTACCGAATACTGAGTTAAGAGAATTGACTTCCACTCTCAACGGTCAGGCTTACCAAATCAAGGTGAAATTGCCCCGAGGGTACGAGGATGGCTCTATGAGCTATCCGGTACTTTATGTGACTGATGCTGAAACTAATTTTGGAGGCATCACTTACATTGTTCAGCGATTAATTAAGGATCGCCTAATTCCTCCCCTGCTAGTAGTAGGCATTGCTTACGGTACCGATTACGATACTTTTTATGAGTTGAGAAGCCGGGATTTAACTCCGGTTGAAGACAAAGAATTAACGTTTGGATCAAAAACGAAGCCTGACCCAACGGGTGGGGCAGATAAATTTAGTGATTTTTTAGCTAAGGAGTTATTCCCGTTTATCGAGGAGAACTATCGAGTAAAACCTAATGATCGTGCTCTTTACGGACACTCTTACGGCGGATTGTTTGGTTCTTATGTTCTTCTGGAGAAACCAGCTTTGTTTAATAGGTACTTACTGCTGAGCCCTTCTTTCTGGTATTACGATGATATGATGTTAGATGAAGTAAAAACCGCCCAGCTTGCTCTCGAGCCTACTCGCTTGTACATGGCTTCAGGTGAACATGAAGGACGAATTGATGATCTTCAGATAGAATTTATTGCCCGTTTATCAGAAAGAAGTATTGAGAACTTGATGATAGAAGCTGAAGTAATGGAAAATGAAACCCATCGTACCATTTTTGGCTCAGGTTTTACTGACGGGATGCGGTTCTTATACGGAGAGTAACCATCCGCACAAAAGATTTTTTTCAAAAAGTAAGGTGTATCCAACTATAAAGGCTTGTAGTGGGTCTGAATAGTATACAACTAAAAATTACCCTGCTATGAAATATCTTATTTTTGGATTACTGCTAATATTCGCTGCCTGCTCGGATAGTCAAACCATTGACCCTGAAAGTTCTCAGAGTACGGATAATACAACATCATACCTTGATAAATGGCAGTTAGTAGAGATGTCTGGAAGTATTGCCAATGTTCCACCCACTACTGGAAGTGAGATGGCCTGGCAGGAGTATTATCTGCTTTATGACGATAATACCTTTACAAAGGTGCGTGAACAAGATGATGATACAAAAGAAGCCAGTGGCACCTACGAGTTTATTACGCTACCGGACGGGGAATATCTAGAACTAAGCTACCCTTTGGAAAGTGAGTTGATTGGAAATTGTACAAGCGAATCAAAAGAGCTTTTATCAGTACAGTCGGAAGGTAAACTGATTGGTACCTGGTGGGCGTGCGATGGCCCTGGTCTGGTGTACAAAAAAGTAGGAGGTAATTCTGCCCAATAGTCGCCTTTATGTTCAGGTAGGCTATTCCACCTCTATTTCCTGAAAATCAGTGGGGTTAACCCAGCCAGCGTTGAGCTCTTCTCCTTCCATGTAGCGCTCGTAAAAGCCACGGGTATTTTCGTTGGCGTAAACGTACTCGTCAAAGATTTCGCCCCGACCAAACATGCGGGGGTCGCCCTGGGCTTTGAGTTCAGCTAGCATCTGGGTTTTCATAGATTCCATAATAGGTGCCACTTCCGGGTCGTAAGCTAGGTTCCGTACACAATCTGGGTCATCGCTGATATTATAAAACTCTTCAATGGGGCGCTTGCCGAAGTTCATCTTCCAATACTGCTCCATATTGGAGGTTTGGCGATGGTCAAGAATAAGAGTTTTGGTAGGGCTACCATCCGTGTTTAGGTATCCAGTCTCAGGATTTCCGGCAGGCCAGCGGTCGGGTTCGTAGTTGCGAATGTACAGATAATCATTTTTAACAATTCCTCGGACAGGATACCCCCAATCATTCGGGCGACCAATATCATGACGCTCCTTACCGAGGAGTACATAATCCCAGGTGGTGCTGTCGGACAGTTGATTCGCGAAGAAATAGGAAAGGCTTCTCCCCTGCATCGCCTGCATTCCGCTCTCTTCAGGAGGAACTTGCGCTATCTCCATAAGTGTAGGGGCAATGTCAATAAAGCTGATATACTCTTCTATTTTTTTGCCAGGTTGTTGAATTCCTTCAGGCCACATGATGGCAAACGGAAGGTGATTTGAAAGTTCATAAGCCTGCCCCTTCACCCGAGGAAAGGGCATTCCGTTATCAGCGGTTACAACTACAATGGTATTAGCCAACTCTCCCGCTTCTTCCAGCATATCCAGCATCTTAGCCAGATGCTGATCAAAGTACTCAAGCTCAAAGGCATAGTCCAATATATCGGTACGAACCGTATCGTTCTGTGGCCAGAAATCGGGGACATTATCAATGTCAGATAGTTGCTTTCCTCCTTTCTCAATTCCCGCTCCGTACTCGTAGCGGCGGTGAGGTTCAGTAGAACCATACCAAAAGCAAAATGGTAGTGAATCAGGTTTGGTAATTAGAAAATCCCGGAAGTTTTCGGCGTAATCATTATTGCTGATATGTTCGGCCGGAGGATCAGTCTTTTTGTCGTTGAAAGCCGGG
Organism: uncultured Flammeovirgaceae bacterium; assembly: GCA_937883755.1. Taxonomy (GTDB): domain Bacteria; phylum Bacteroidota; class Bacteroidia; order Cytophagales; family Cyclobacteriaceae; genus Tunicatimonas. The sequence continues at coordinate 23,689 of CAKZYA010000057.1, forward strand.
CCGGTAAGTTGTCGTTTCTTTCCATTTCGCTCCCCTACCTGGCCAGGTGCCCAGCCTTTAGCAGTATGCCCCACAAAGTATCCGTTTTCCCCTAAGCTTTCCATAAACGTGGTAAATTTATCGGGAAAATAGGGGATATGATTCGCGGCCTCTTCCAGTTGCCAGGAGTTACGTCCGGTGAGGATACAGGAGCGAGAAGGAGCACATTTAGCATTAGGTGTGTAGGCATTAGTGAATAGTAAACCCTCTTTCGCTATTCGGTCAAAGCCGGGAGTGTTTACCCAAGTACAGCCATAAGCACCCATATGGGGAAAAGAAGCATCATCAGCAATGGCAAACAAAATATTGGGGCGAGGCACGTCTTCAGCTGTGGGGTCGGATTGACACGCACCCAAGATAATTCCCAAAATGGCCAGGTAGCCTAGTAATCGTAGCATAAAAACTCAGCATAGGTTGTTTGGCAAGATAAAGAAAAATTGCTGACTGTGTTCAGTTCAAACCAACCAATTAAAGCAGAGAGCCTGGGGTAGATAGATTTTTAACCAATATCTCTACCCCAGGCTCTCTGCTTTTAGCCCTCTGCTAAATCATTCGCTCCTAAGTGATTTCACTGGGTTAGCTGAAGCTGCTTTGATGGATTGCCAGCTCACGGTAAGCCAGGCAATTAGTAGAGCGGATACTCCCGCCAGCACAAATATGCTAGGACTAATAGTAATTCGGAAAGCGAATCCCTTTAACCAAGAGTGCATAATGTAATAGGCCAAAGGAATAGCTAAGGCAAAAGCGATGAGAACTAACTTCGTAAAATCTTTAGACATGAGGAGTACTACACTAGCTACTGATGCTCCTAGTACTTTGCGGATACCGATTTCTTTGGTGCGCTGCTCAGCCATAAAGGCCGCTAAACCCAATAAACCTAAGCAAGCTACTAAAATAGCTAAGCCAGTAAATACCGAGAAAACCTGTCCTAATCGCTGTTCAGCCCGGAACAACGCATCAAAATCTTCGTCCAGGAAACTATATTGGAAAGGTTCTTCAGAGGCATACTGACCCCAGAGGTCTTCGACAGTAGCAAGGGTAGCTGATACATCGCCTGGAGCAGTTCGCACTGATATTTTACTTCCTTGAGTGGTGAGCATTAGTGCCAGAGGGCGAATATTGTTTCGTAGTGTCTCGAAGTTAAAATCTTTGAAAACACCTACTACCTTTAAATCCAAATGTGAGCCATACTCGCCTCCACCGAAATACCGAATTTCTTCACTCAGTGGATCATCGAGTCCGAATTCTCGAACCGCAGCTTCATTAAGCAGTACGGCCGCCGTATCCGTCGGAAAATCGCGGGATAAATTACGCCCTTCCAATAATTCAATCTTCATGGTGGGCAAATGATTGTAATCTACATTGTAGGTAGAAACTAAAATATCCTGCTCTTCCCCCTTCTTGCGAAAGATAGTCGTATTGTTCACCCCTGGAGGTACATTGTTAGAGATGGAAGCATCTATAATAGATGATTGACTAGCTAAATCCTGCCGTAGAGCCTCCTGTTTCCCCTCATCGAGACGCCAAGCTCCATCAATGATGATCATATTTTCCTTTTCAAACCCTAAGTTCTTGGTGCGCGTGTACTCTAGCTGCTGATAGACCAATAGGGTACAGATGATGAGTGTAATAGAGATAAAGAACTGAAACACCACCAGGACATTTCGAACTCCACTGCTCTTCATTCCCGCTTTCAATTTGCCCTTAAGTACTTCTACCGGACGGAATGAGGAAAGATAAAAGGCTGGGTAGCTACCAGCTATTAATCCTACCAATAGCATTAAGCCTAATAGGCTGAGTAAAAACCAGGGTTTGGCAAAGAGAGCCGAAGAAATTTCTTTACCCGCCAAATTATTGAAAGGAGAAAGTAGCAACCATGCACTTACCAAAGCTAACACAGTAGCAATCAAACTGAGTAGTACCGATTCGCTCAAAAACTGACGAACCAGGTGAACTCGCATGGAGCCTAGCGTTTTACGTACTCCAACTTCTTTAGCTCGATTGGCCGAACGAGCAGTGGCCAGGTTCATGAAATTGATACAAGCTAACAGAATAATAAAGAAGCCAATAGCGGCAAAAATATAGATATAGGTGATATCACCATTAGGTTCCAGTTCGTCTTGTAGATCGGAGTACAAATGAATATCCAATAGTGGTTGCAGAAAATAGCCATATTTATTTCCCTGCTCGAAAAAATCTTCTAACGAAACTCCTAAGAACTGCTGAACTTCCGGCCCAACATATTTAGCTACTAACCCCGGTAACTTAGCCTCCAATGATTCAGATGAAGCTCCTTCATGCAAGAGTAAATAGGTTTGAAAACTATTGTTGAACCAGCCATCGTCGCGACTGTATTCTACTGCACTCATAGAACGAAGCATGCTAAAATGAAAGTGAGAATTATCGGGCAGCTTTTCCAACACTCCTGTGATGGTATGCGGAGTTTTATCGCTACCCAATAATAAGGTTTTGCCCAAAGGTGGTTCATCACCAAAGTACTTACGGGCTACATCTTCGGGTATCACAATGCTCGTGGGGTCAACCAGTGCAGTAGCTGCATCGCCAGCGAGTAACGAAAAGCTAAATACATCAAAGAAGGTTGAATCGGCCATATACACATCCTCCTCAGAAATAACGGTTTCGCCGTAGCGAACAACCTGATTTCCCCAATGGGTATAAATGCGGGTAGCATTCTCTACTTCAGGGAATTCTTCCACTGCGGTGTAGGCCAGTGGCGGAGTAGTATTGGTGGTAAATACTTCCTGATCAGCAATTTTTCCGTTAAGTCCAACCCGGTAAATACGTTCGGCTTTCTCGTGGAAGGCATCATAACTAAGCTCGTGATGAACGTACAGCAGAATGAGTAAGCAACTAGCAATACCGATACTAAGTCCTAGAATATTGAGAAAGGTATACAGCTTGTGGTTAGTGAGGTTACGAAGCGCAATCTTCAGATAGTTCTTGATCATAGCATGAGGGTTAGAAGGTGCAAGGTGAAGGATATGTGGAGTTAAGGATATCTATCTTCTATCGTTTACCGATAATTATTTATTTCGCCTGTTACCTGTTAGATGCCAATCATCAAAAAAGGTTGCATGGGTAAGGGGTTGATTACAACAGATTTATCGAGCCGGAGGTAGAAAGTTTGGTATTAACCCCTAGCCCCGTGCTCCCTGCTAGTTTATTCGCTCCTTAGTGCGTCTACCGGATTGGCTAGAGCCGCTCGGGTAGTTTGAAAGCTGACCGTCACTAGAGCTACCAGTAGCGATAAGAATCCGGCGAAAATAAATACCCACCAACCGATGCTAATACGGAAGGCAAAACCCTCCAACCAGCCTTGTAACAGATAGTAGGTAACTGGTACAGAAATCAAAAAAGCAATCAGAATGAGACTGATGAAATTTTTGGACAGTACAGCCAGCAGTTGAACCAGCGATGCACCTAGCACTTTCCGAATTCCAATTTCTTTAGTTCGCTGTTCCGTTGCGATGGAAGCTAGTCCAAACAAACCTAAGCAAGCAATGATGATAGCTAGACCGGCAATTACCGATACTACTTTGCTCATTTGTTCGTCGGTCTGATACAATTCTTCAAAGTGTTCATCCAGGAAGGAATACTCAAAGGGGCGGTTAGGAACTAGCGTTTCCCAGGTGCTTTGTACAGCAGTAATGGTTTCGGTAAGATTATCGGGGCTTACTTTTACCGAAAGTTCGCTGAATCCCCATTCAGGGTGTACGTGGATGGCTAGCGTATTCACGGAATGGTGAAGGGAGTTGTAGTTGAAGTCATGCGTGATGCCTACAATCGTGCCTAGCGTATCATTATCATACCAGCCAAAACCAAACTGCGCTCCAACCGGATCTTCTAGCCCTAGCTCCTTAGCTAAGGATTCGTTAATAATAAAACTAAAGCCAGCATCATCAGCGTATTCGCGAGAGAAAGAACGCCCCTCCTTCATTTGAATGCCGTACACATCCAGATAATCGTAGTCGACATTTACCTGAGAGATGGTGAGTTCGTGTATTGATGTATCAGTTTTGACTTTTCCTCCGGTTTGGTGAAAATTGTTACCAATCCGTTGGCCAGAGGCGGTTACTCCTGCTACTCCAGGATGAGTGAGCAATTCGTTACGGAGCGTTTCGTACTGCTCGTTGGCTTCATTGCTCATCGGAATTAGCATCATCTGCTCCTTGTTAAAGCCAATGTCTTTGCTTTTCATAAAATTGAGTTGCTGCGTAGCCAGTACCGTACCCACAATCAGTGCAATGGCAGTCGCAAATTGTACCACTACCAAACCACTTCTCAATAGCGACTTCTGATTCAAGCTCTCCAGTTTTCCTTTTAGCACTTTAGCTGGTTGGAAGGAGGATAGAAACAGGGCAGGATACGAGCCGGATAACACTCCTACCAAACAAGCCACAATCAGTACTCCCACTATTACCTCGATATGATCGAAGATCGTCAGCAGCGATAGTGAGCGATTAGAGATAGCATTGAGATAAGGAATGAAGGCAGCGGCAATTAGCAGTGATAATACCAGAGCAATTAATGTTAGTAGCACTGACTCACCTAAGAATTGCCCGACCAACTGTTGCTTCAAGGCTCCAATGGATTTGCGGATACCAACTTCTTTAGAACGGGTAGTAGAACGAGCTACCGAGAGGTTCATAAAATTGATACCGGCGATGATGAGCACAAAGAAAGCTAGAATAGAAAATGTCTTGATATACGAGCCATCAAATTTACGGTAGTTCTGGTAATCATGCTCAATATCCATTGATCCCAAGTGTACATCGGATAGCTGCTGAAGAAAAAGGGTATAGTAGGTAGTAGCTTCTTCACTCATGTGTGATTCCAGAAACTTAGGAAACTTGCTCTCCAGCTGCTCAATATCAGTTTGTGGAGCCAATACTAAATAAGTTACCATAAAATTACTTCCCCACTGATCGTTGAACTCAGGTCGCTCTTGTGTGACAGTATTGATAGAAATCAAGGCTTCATACTGCAAATGAGAGTTTTCAGGCACATCAGCTAGTACTCCGGTGACTGCGTAATTATCATCGCCAATCACAAGTTGCTTACCTAATGCATCTTTTCCTCTAAAAAACTTCTGTGCAGTAGTTTCAGTAAGTACGATGCTGTTGGGTTTATCGAGTACGGTACTCGGGTCACCTTGTAGTAACGCAAAATCAAAGATTTCCAGAAAGGTGGAATCTACTACGGCCGTACGATCAATAACCAGTTGTAAATCTTCTCGCTCATACAATAGGTCACCCCAGATCCAGAAACGGGTAAAATTGGTAATCTCAGGCATATCGTTGAGCAGATTGGGACCCATACCCGGCATAGACAGAGCCACGTTCTGTGGGCTCATTCCTGGGAACGACTGAACCTCGTCGAGTCGATAAATCTGTCCCTTCTGCTGATGAAAAGCATCAAAGCTTAGCTCATCCGAGATAAAAAGAAAAATAACCAGACAGGCCGCCATCCCAATCGCCAGACTCAGCACATTGATGAAGGAGTATACTTTGTAACGGCGAAGGTTGCGTAACGCAATTTTGAGATAATTTCTCAACATAATGATTGATGACTAGTGAGTAATGAATAATGATGAATTGATGGTAGTGATGAGAGGTAAGGCACAAATCTTGAAAGTAGATTATACCTACTATGAGCAGGAAAAAGAATATTATTAAAGAAAAGTCGTATGGCTTTGCACTTCGGATAATAACGCTTTATAAGCTGCTTACTAAAGAGAGAAAAGAATACGTGCTCTCTAAGCAGATATTGCGGAGTGGCACCTCTATTGGAGCAAACGTTACTGAAGCCGATGCGGCTATCTCCAAAGCTGAGTTTTCGGCCAAGATGTCCGTAGCATATAAAGAAGCAATGGAAACTGGCTATTGGTTGAACCTTTTGCACGACAGTAAATTTATTAGCTCAACAGAGTTTGACGATCTGAATGAAGAATGTACGTCTATCTGTAAAATACTTTTCTCTATTCTCAAATCTTCTGGCAGAATTAATAGATAATGATTGATGAATAATGCCCTTCATTAATCACTAGTCATTAATCATTATTCATTCCTAAGTGAGTCTACCGGGTTAGCGGTGGCGGCTCGGAGTGATTTATAGCCTACAGTCACTAAAGCAATTAGCATAGAAGCGACTAGGGCTAGAACGAAGTAGCCAATGCCGAGCGGAATTTTGTACACGAATGTCTCCAACCAGGCTTGCATAGCGAAGTAGCCAAGCGGTGCGGCGATGACAAAGGCTAATAATACTAACCAGGCAAACTCCTTCGTGAAGAGGTAGAGAATATGGCTGACCGTTGCACCTAATGTTTTACGTACTCCAATCTCCTTACGCCGCTGTAAAGCCAGATATGACACCAATCCGTATAGTCCCAGGCAGCCGATGATAATAGAGAGGAAAGCAAATAAGCGGAAGCCTTGATACATCACATCCTCAATCACGTAGAAAGCGCCGTACTCAAAATATTCATCTAATGACATGGCTGAGTAATAGTAGTCTGGATATATTTCTTTCCAGCTTTCTTCTACAGCGGTGAGTTGTTGTACGGGCTGAGGAGTTGCCATCTTTACCGCTGCCATCCATACACTTTCACCTTGGCTATGGAGCATTACGGGGTGGATTTCATCCTGAAGGGGAGCATTGAAAAAATCTTCTACCACACCGATAATAGTGGCTTTTTGTTCACCGTAAGTAATCATGGTTTCACCAATAGCATCTTCAATATTAGTGAAACCTAGTTTGGTAACGGCTTTTTTATTGAGCAATACATTGTATTCGTCTGAAGAATCAGCAGGCAATACCCGATCTTCTTCCCTCAGATTACGTCCGGCTACCAACTCTATATCAAATACTGATAAGTACTGTGGGTCAACTCGTTTTCTCTCGATACCAAATCGTTGATCTTCTCCCTGCGCCGGATTGCGAATACCGGTCCAACTATTACTACCCGACATGGGTGGGCCAGTACAGAAAGACACATCGGTTACGGCCGCTTGAGCAACAATTTTGTCGCGGAAAGTATCCAGATTTTGCTCTTCTTTTTGAGGGATAAACACCACGGCAATATCATCGGTGGCAAACCCCAAATCACTTTCTCGCACGAAGCTCATCTGACTGGATACTACAATAGTACCGATTATCAGTAATTGAGAAATGACGAATTGAGTAACTACTAGGGTTTTACGAAGCGAAAACTTCCCGGCGAACCCGGTATTCTTAGCAGTCATTGATTGCTTAAGTGCCTCAGTTGGCTTGAAGCCGGCTAAGATACGAGCTGGATAATAGCCCGCTAGTAGTGTAACCATGAGAACCAACCCCACCAAAAAATAAATAACACTAGCATCTAACGCCAAGCCGTAGTCTAATACTACTAGCAAAAACTGATTAAATGCATCAGCAAATTCCCCGGCTATTACCACTGCTAGCAAGGAAGCCACTGCCGCAATAATAAAGGTCTCTCCCATAAACTGGAGCACTATCTGCCTCTTACGGCTGCCCAATGCTTTGCGGATACCAATCTCCTTTGCCCGCTTCACCGACTGGGCAGTTGATAGATTAATAAAGTTAATACAAGCGGTAAGCAATACAATAATCGCCATAGTAACGAAGGCGATAATAAGGATACTTGGAGTAGCGTACATGGTTCCTCCGTAGCGTTCGTCGGTATGCACTTCAGGCAAGGGCTGGAGATGATAGCTACGACGAGCAGCTCTATCTTCGGTATAATTTTTTTCTACTAGCATTCCCAAACGATTCTCCAGTTCTGTAGGATCATACCCTTTAGGTAGCGTAACAAAAGTAGCCCAATCAGAACTCCCTTGATTCCAATCGTAGATCCAATTATCGTTACGTTGAATGTAGTCTTGCATGGACATCAGCATTCGGAACGTCACGTTGGTATTGCGAGGCGCATCTTCCAGTATGCCGCTAATCTGGTAAGGACGCTGCTCTATGACGATGGTCTGACCTAGTAGCTGCTGATAATCTTCTTTTACCTCTTTTCCAAAGAACTTATCAGCCAGTTCTTGGGTAAGAACTACTTCGTCCGGTTTACTAAGTAGGCCTGTCGGCTGTCCAGCTAGTAACTTATAATCAAAAGTCTGTAAGAAGTATTCATCTACGTATACTGCGTTATCTTCCTCAAATATTGCTGGGGTACCACTTTCTTTATCTACTTTCACATTAACATTCTGCCCCATCACTACCCGAGTAGCTGACTCTATCTCAGCAAACTCGTCCTGGAAAGATTCAGCCATTGGAAATGGAACGCCTCCGTTATAGCTAATACCATTCTCTCCTTTGTACTGACTAACTACACGAAAGGTACGGTCGGCTTTCTCGTGCCAAGTATCAAAGCTATGTTCATGTTTGATGAAGGCATAAATGAAGATACAGCAAGCTAGGCTGAGCGTGAGACCTAGAATGTTGATGACGGTGCTGAACGAGTTACGGCGGAAATTCCGCAGGGTGGTGATGAGGTAGTTCTTAAACATAGTTTATTCAATTAGCAGGGGCTGCCCCGCAGAGAACAATGTACAATGTGCAGTTGAGAGGATTATAAAAATTGTTCACTACACATTGCTAACTGCGCCCGGTGCCCGGTTCATTGTGAAAATTATTCGCTTCTTAAAGATTTTACTGGGTTAGCCATTGCGGCTCGGATGGCTTTGGCACCCACTGTGAGCAAGGCAACGGCAAGTACTAGTCCTCCAGCGACCAGAAAGATAAACCACTGAATTTGAGTGCTGAACACAAAATTGCTCATATATTCTTTGGCTAGTAAATACGCTAACGGCCAAGCAACTAGATTAGCTATCGCGATAATCTGCAAGTATTCTCTAAAGAAGAGTTTGAGAATGCTGGAGTTAGAAGAACCTAGCACCTTGCGGATACCGATCTCTTTTCGTCGCTGGTCAGTAGCGAAAGAGGCTAACCCGAATAAGCCTAGGCAGGCGATGACCACCGCCAATACTGAAAAGTAGGTGACGATAGACCCTAGCTTTTGCTCGGCCTGATATAACTGGTTTAAGTCATCATCCAGAAAAGAAAAAGCAAAGGGCTGCTCAGGTGCCATTGCTATCCAGGTATCTTCCAAGTGGCGTAATACTTCTTCCCTTTCCTGAGGGTCAATTCTTACAAAAACATAGCTATAAAACGGAAATAACGGTGCAAAAAAGGCTCCTGCCGTGGAACGATACAATGGTTCAAAATTAATATCGTCTACTACGCCAATAATTTGCTTTTCCTGATAATCATCCTCGGGGAATCCCACATTTAGGCGAACGGTCTGACCTATCGGTTCACCTATTAGGTTTAATTCCTTAATAGCTTGACGATTGATAATAATGGCTTCAGTTGAATCAGTAGTGAAGCGAGGATCAAAATCGCGACCAGCTTCTACTTCGATACCCATCGTCTGTAAATACTCAAAATCAATATTGATAGCCGCCATATTAGCTTCTTCCTCCTCGCCCATCTGATCAGATTTAACTTGAGCAATGGGGCGAAGCCCGCCAGGAACACTGAAAGAAGCAGCTGCGGAGAACACCCCTAGGTGACGTGTCAATTCCTGTTTGAAAGTATTTAGCTGATCGGTAATGGCATTGTCGGTATTCTGGATCACTACTATATGTTCTTTCTGAAAGCCTAAATCTTTATTTTGGAGATAATCTATCTGGTTATACACCACCCAAGCTCCGATGATCAGAACGATGGATATGGTAAACTGAAATATCACCAATCCTTTTCGTAACCAGGGTGAACTGTTCATCCCCACAGCTAATTTTCCTTTCAGTACCTCAGCGGGCTTGAAACCAGATAAAAATAGCGCAGGGTAGCTGCCCGAAACCAAGCCGGTAAACAGAACTACGAGAATCAATCCTAGCCATAGAGTAGTATTCTCACTTAAATTCAGGCTGAGTGCTTTTCCTGAAAGCTGATTGAAAGCAGGTAGCAACGTCTGCGCTAATAGAAGTGATACTAAAGTAGCGATCAATACCAGTAAGATAGACTCGCTGAGAAATTGCCCGATAAGCTGAGCACGCTCAGCCCCCAAAGTCTTTCTTAAACCCACTTCTTTCGCTCGCCGGGCCGAACGAGCCGTAGCTAGATTCATGTAATTGACGATGGCAATAAACAGCACAAATAGTGCAATAGCTACAAATACATAGACCTGCGTCATGCTGCCGTTAGGCATCAACTCATTAAGTAGGTTGGAATGGAGGTGAATATCAGTAAGAGGTATTAGCGAAGCTTGCCGCCTTAAATCCTGATCAGTGAGGTGCTGCTTATTGAGCGCATTAATTTGATCAGTTACTTTTGCTAGCGAGGCATTTTCATCTAGTAAGAGATAAGTATACCAGCCATCATTATTCCAGGTGGCGGCTAAATCTGCGTCGGGGTTTAACGAAGCAAAAGTCTTATCGGCAATTAGTATAGTAAAGGTAAGGTGACTATTATTAGGAGGATTTGCTACTACTCCAGCTACTCGATACTCGTTTTCCTGATCATTGGCAAATTGGAATGATTCTCCTACTATATCAGTACGACCGAAATATTTTTGAGCAGTCGCCTCAGTCAAAACCACTGAAAAAGGTTCAGCTAAAGCAGTATTATCATCTCCAGCCAGTAGCGGAAAAGAGAATATTTTAAAGAATGAGGGAGAAGCTGTGAATACATCCTCTTCTCGATAAAAATCGTCGTCAATCCGAACAATAACTGCACTATTGAACCCGCCACCGAAGCGAGAAATTCTTGTGGCTTCTTCCACAGTCGGAATACCTTCCTTTGCTCCCTCAGACAGACCTGATGAGACCGTAGGGTATGAACTCATCCCTTCGGAAAGGTAGGTGTTATCTACGCGGTAAATCCGATTAGCCCATTCGTGAAAACGGTCGTAGCTAAGTTCGTGCTGAATGTAAAGGTAAATTAGGGTGCAGGTAGTAATCCCAACGGTTAGCCCTAAGAGATTGATGGCGGAGTAGCCCTTATATTTAAGTAGACTACGCAGGGCGACAGTAAAGTAATTCTTGAGCATTGAGCAAGAAGTAAGGTGACCGTATTCTTTCACTGCTAAGTTCAAGATACATGCCACCCTCAAAATGCTCTAGAATCGGCTGATTACCGTGTTTTTCCTAAATTTAAGTGTACGCTGTCGAGCAAAAACGTTCGATTATGAACACTGATTAATATCAGATACTAGAATAAAACGTGTTTCAATATAGCTTAGAAGTTCAATGAAGGGAGCAGTATGTCTTATTGCTTTATCACGCCTACGCATTGGTTTCCAACCTTAATAATCTTCATTTAATTCAAAGACATATGACTTCCCATCAGCAATCACCAAGATATTCTTACTCCCCTCCTCTTTTACGACCGAGTCCTGAAGGTTAATCAACTTGTGAAAATATTCCGGTTTGTATTGATCGTTTTTAATAGGTCTTATCATTCGCCGAACAGTAGAATCAACCTGAATATAGGTATGTTTATGATGTACTACAAAATCTGTAATTACACCGTCTAGGCTATTCAGCCTAGTTAAAAGAGGGTATTCTCTTTCCATTTTTGAATAGTAATAATCACTAGCGAGCATAACTGACCCTAAGATCGTCAGTAAAACAGCTGCTGAGCCGTAAATGAGAAAATAGTCCCAAAATGATTTCATAGATTCTTTTTTAACGAAAACAGCAAATTGACCTGAAATTTAGTATACTATTTTGGTTGTCGAGTGGTAGGATACTACACCGATAGCTCCCAACCATTATGATACTGGGCTTGTACCATTTTTTGCGCTTCGGCATCGTCTTTAAATGCATAGGAATCCGAGTCCCAGTAAACTTTGCGGCCTAGTCGGTACGAGATATTTCCTAGATGGGCCACTACGGCTACATGGCTACCAATTTCAATGGGGCAGATAGGCTGCTCTCGAGTCTTGATGCTATTGATAAAATCCACTGCGTGGGCATCCCGAGGATTACCTCGACGAGGCTGATAAGGCATTTTTTCCATCACGTAGCGAGAGCTTCCGTCTTCAGCGCGTTCGGTAACTGGAATAATCTCCCAGCCCCTGCGGTCAATAATCATACGGCCCTGTTCTCCTACAAACTCAATACCGTGATCCTTGTCGTAAGGCCCTTTTGGGTTGATCATATTGTGTTCCCAAACCATCACAAAGTCATCAAACTCGTACACAGCATTCATGGTATCAGGAGTTTCCATATCGCTACCCGGATCGGCAAACTTTCCACCCGAAGCCATTACGGATTTGGGAGCAGTAGCACCCATGCCCAACAGCACCATATCAATCAAGTGAACGCCCCAGTCAGTCATTTTGCCTCCAGCATAGTCCCAATACCATCGGAATGAGCCGTGAAAGCGATTTTCGTTGAATGGTCGCTCGGGTGCTGGCCCTAACCACATTTTGTAGTCTACCTCCGGTGGAGTGGCTATGTCCGGTTTAGGCTGTACAATACGACTAGGGCCACTGTGGTTCCACGCGCGCACAAAGTTTACTCGCCCGATTTTCCCGTCCCGGATCAGTTTCATGGCTGGTTGCCAGTGGTCGCTGCTCCGTTGCTGCTGACCTACTTGCACAATGCGGTTGTGCTTCTTGACGGCGTCAGCCATCACCTGACATTCTTCAATAGAATTGGCCAGTGGCTTTTCTACGTACACGTCCAATCCAGCTTCACAAGCCTGAATGGTTTGTATAGCGTGCCAGTGGTCAGGTGTGCCCAGAATCACCGCATCCAAATCAGGGCGTTCGTATAGTTTACGAAAGTCGGTATAGGTTTCCGGGCGGTTACCCGCCATTTTCTCTACATCGCTTACACGCTTGTCCAACTCTCGTTGGTCTACATCGCAGAGCGCAACACAGTTAACCCCTGGTATTTGCAAGTGCGAGCGGAGATTAGCCCAACCAATATTACGCACGCCTACCACCGCAATATTTACCTGATCGCTAGGAGCTAGTTTAGAGCGATTTTGGGCATTGAGTACAGTAGGAGCGGCTAAAGCAGCGGCAGTACCTCCGCCTATTTTAGTTAAAAAGTTTCTTCGAGATGAGTTCATATGTTAGGTTGTTTTACTAAAGATTTAAAATACAAAATTGAGTTTTAAAATCCATTTTTGTACAATCAAAGTATTGGATTTAGCTGACTTAACTTATAGAGTCAAAGCGCAAAAGGAATAGTAGCTACAAATCCAGAAAGTATTTGATATTTCTTTTTAGGATTGTTGTTAGACAGCATTATTCCTAATTTAGGCATTGTGATAGTCTGCCTATCTTACAACCTACAACTTTTTTCGTATGTATGAATTAAAACGCCTCGTAGTCTTTGTAAGCCTGACTGATCTGGACGAAGAAGTGGTTCGTTACGCTTCTATTGTCAGTCGGATTATGAGTGCTGACTCGGTTTACTTTGTTCACGTTGCAGGATCACTTGACCTACCCAATGATCTGAAGGAGGAATACCGTAGTGTATTAGCTCCGGTAGACGAAACCATCAAGCACGAAATACAACATTTGATAGACCAATACTTTCCTCATCCGGAAAGTACTCAAGTAGCGATTGATGTATTACAGGGCAAACCCACCGATGAACTGATCCGCTACGGAAGGCAAAAAGATGCTGACCTGATTATTCTGGGCAAGCCCGATGGCCCACCCCGAAAACCAAAACTTAGTAAAGTAGCTGAGATCAGTGCCTGCTCAGTGCTTTTTGTTCCGAAAGCTGCTGATATAAAAATTGATAAGATTGCTGTAGCCATCGATTTTTCAGATCACGCAAAGATGGCATTATCCCAGGCAATTAAATTTACTGAAGAGGGTGAAAACGTAACTATCTACGGCCACCACGTTTATCAGATACCTCAGGGATACTCCAAGACGGGCAAAAGCCTGGAAGAATTTGGGCAAATTATGGAAGAGAATGCTAAGAAAGAGTCTAAGAAGTTTTTCCAGAATCATAACCTGGATGAAAATATTTGTGAGATGCGTTACCAACTCAGTGAAGACAATAAGATTGATGATGAACTTTTTAGATTTGCTCGCCAGAAGAATGTCGATCTGTTAATTGTTGGCTCCCGGGGTAGAACAGCTGCCGCCTCTATATTGCTGGGTAGCGTGGCCGAGCGATTGCTTCAGTATCAAGCTAATATTCCGTTGTTTATCGTGAAAGAGAAAAACAGTAATATGAGTTTTTTCGAGGCGTTATTTAATATCTAATTTTGTAATGTCCTGATAATCAGAAAATCGCTATGTCCTAGTGTAACTATTGCTTTACATAGGCAATTCTTCCCGTAATTTTAGTTGCTGTATCTGATCAATTTTAGGCCAACTTTTTAGTATGTTTGCCTCCCTCGATTCTTAACCAAGATTCAAAATCTTAAAGTTTAAAAGTCGTTGGGAGCTTAGGGTATTTTTTCTAACTTATGAAATTACCGTAGTAACGGAATTCATAACGTAAGCAAATTTATAACTACTACCAATATTTATGGATACGGCTAAACAGAGCAGCGGGCAATTCCGGTCTGGCGATTACACTCGCAACCGAATGCGGAAAATACTGGAAAGTAGCGCGGCTAAAATTCAGCCACAAGCGGTTGATTTAGAAGAAGCCGTATTAGGAGCCTTGATGTTGGAGAAGGATGCCCTTACCACGGTAATTGAGATCTTGCAACCCGAGAGCTTCTATCGTGAAGCTAATCAGGAAATTTACAAAGCTATACTCGCCCTTTTTGATAAATCAGAGCCAGTTGATATTCTCACCGTAACTGATCAGCTTCGTAAGAATGGAACCTTAGAGTTAGCGGGCGGGGCGTTTCACGTCAGCGGGCTAACCCAGCGAGTAAGCTCGGCAGCTAATATTGAGTATCATGCTCGCATTGTTTCTGAAATGGCTATCAAGCGAGAGTTAATTACCATTGCAGCCGAAATTCAGCAGGAAGCTTACGAGGACACTACTGATACATTCTCGTTGCTTGACAAGATGGAACAGCGCATTTTTAGCGTGTCCGAAGCTAATATTCGGAAGAACTACGCCGATATGCGCTCAATGATGCGCGAAGCAATTGGCGAACTAGAAGCCAAGAAGTCCCGCAAAGATGGACTAACCGGAGTACCTACCGGATTCACTGTTCTGGATCGTTTAACTTCTGGTTGGCAAAAGTCAGATTTGGTAATTATTGCGGCGAGGCCAGGCATGGGTAAGTGTCTGGGTAAAGGAACCAAAGTAGTAATGTACGATGGTACGCTGAAAAAAGTGGAAGATGTAGCAGCAGGCGATTTGCTTATGGGAAATGATTCAACCCCGCGCAAAGTGCTGTCTATTGCTCGTGGCAGAGAAAAGATGTACTGGATACGTCAGAATAAAGGCATAGATTACAGAGTTAATGAAAGTCATATTCTATCACTGAAGCGTAGCCGGACAGAAGGCCCTCACACAAATGGTGACATGCTGAATATTTCGGTGCGAGATTATCTTCAAAAATCTGACAAGTTTAAATCTAACTACAAAGGCTATAAAGTCGGGATTGAGTTTCCAGAACAAGAAGTTACGATAGATCCTTATTTTTTAGGTGTTTGGTTAGGTGACGGCGATACCAATAGCCCGAGGATAACTACCGAAGACAAGGAAATCATAGAGAGTTTAGAGAGCTATGCCACAGAACTCTGCGAAGCGGGGCTTCAGGCGACTGTCAGTACTTATGACTATAAAGATCGATGTAATCAGTACGCTATTACTAAAGGTTATCAGGGAAGAGACAATATAGTGACTTTGAAATCGCAACTACGCGAATTGGGTGTGTTAGGTAACAAGCATATTCCTCATCAATACATTACAAATTCCTCATCTAATCGACTACAATTACTTGCTGGTTTGATTGATAGCGATGGACACTACCTTGAGCAATCTAACGGATATGAAATTACTCAAACAAGAAGGCAATTAGCTCATCAGATTAAATATCTATGCGATACTCTAGGCTTCAGAACATCTATTCGTAAAAAGAAAGCATCCATTAGCAGTGTAGGATACGAATCTGAAGTTTACCGAGTACGAGTTTATGGTGATATTCAGAAAATCCCGGTTCGCATACCCCGCAAGAAAGCTAAAGCCTGGAAAAGTCCGGTAAACTGGCAAGTAACTGGTATCAAAGTAGAGTATGATAGAGTAGACGATTATTACGGATTTGAAATTGACGGAAATCGCCTCTTCCTATTGGAAGATATGACCGTGACCCACAATACGGCCTTCATTCTCTCTGCGCTGCGAAATGCTTCAGTTGATTTTGGTCATGCGGTAGCTATTTTTTCACTGGAAATGTCATCGGTGCAGCTCGTTAATCGTCTGATTAGTGCTGAAGCTGAACTGGAAAGCGAGAAGATTAAGAAAGGTAATCTGCTCGACCACGAGTGGCAGCAGTTGTACAGCAAAACTGCGGCCTTGACCGAAGCGCCTATCTTCATTGACGATACTCCGGCTTTATCTATCCGAGAGTTGCGCTCCAAATGTCGTCGCCTTAAAGCTCAGAGCGATATTCAACTGATTGTGGTGGACTATCTTCAGTTGATGTCGGGTGATGCTTCTAAAAATAGTGGGGGAAATCGTGAGCAGGAAATTGCCTCCATTTCTCGGGCCATGAAGAACTTAGCTAAAGAATTGAACGTGCCAGTGATTGCCCTTTCTCAATTGAGTCGGGCAGTAGAAACCCGCGGAGGTGATAAGCGACCACAGTTATCTGACCTTCGGGAATCAGGATCAATTGAGCAGGATGCAGATATGGTAATCTTCCTGTACCGACCTGAATACTATGGTCTTACGGAAAATGAAGAAGGGCAATCGGTACAAGGAGTAGGAGAAGTAATGATTGCCAAACACCGGAATGGTGCATTAGATACGGTCAATCTGAAGTTTATCGGAAAATACACTCGCTTTACTAATCTTGATGATCCAATGGGCAACACCAACTACGGAAGTTCACTGGTCAGTGCCAGTGGTGGTCAGGAATTTAATGATTCGTCGAATATTATTACCTATACCAGCAAGGCTAATAATCCCGATTTTAAGAAACCCGATGGCAATGGTTCTCCAGATTCACCTTCCGGAGAAAATCCGCCGTTCTAATATTTGATTATGAGTAACTCTATCGCCGATATGCGACAGGAATACACTCGGCAATCGCTCGATATTTCCGATGTTTCTCCTGATCCTATTCAGCAGTTTAACCAGTGGTTCGAAGAAGCTAAGAATGCTCAACTACCTGAGCCTAATGCCATGCATCTGGCAACGGCATCGGTTGATGGGAGACCTTCGGGGCGTATTGTACTGCTTAAGGGGATAGAAAACAGACAGTTTCTCTTCTACACCAACTACCAGAGTCAGAAAGGCCAGCAAATAGCTGAGAATCCGCAGGCGGCATTGACCTTTTTCTGGGGTGAACTAGAACGACAGGTGCGTATTGAAGGAAGTATTGCAAAAGTAGATGAGTCCACCTCAACTGAGTACTTTCACAGCCGTCCGCGGGGTAGTCAGATCGGAGCTTGGGTTTCACCCCAGAGTCAAGCTATTGAGAATCGCGAAGTACTCAGCAATCGAGAAACCCAGTTCACTAAGCAGTATGCTGAGCAAGAAGTGCCCAAGCCCCAGCATTGGGGAGGCTATGCTGTTACCCCCCATTTGGTTGAGTTCTGGCAGGGGCGTCCCAGCCGATTGCACGATCGTATTCTCTATCAACTCGAGCGAGACAGGTGGAAAATTCATCGTCTAGCACCTTGATTTTTGGGAATTAGGGATTGGGTGTTAGGCATTAGATTATAAAGTAATCTAACTGCGAATCCCAACCTTGTAAGAAAGTCTTTTAAGGCAAAATTTCAGTAATTTGCCTTTCTAATCTTTAATACCCAACCCCAAATAACTATGAACCTAGCTGAACTTGACCAACGATATTATTTACCTGTTTTCAACCGTTATCCCATCGTGTTAGCGCGTGGCGAAGGAAGTCGATTGTGGGATACTGAAGGTAAAGAGTATGTGGATATGCTAGCAGGCATTGCAGTGACTAGTGTTGGACACTGTCATCCTAAAATAGTGAAAGCAATTCAGCAGCAGGCGGGTCAGCTTATGCACATTTCCAACCTGATTTTAAGTGAACCTCAAGCCCAACTGGCTCAGAAGTTGGCTCAATTCTCGGGGATGGATCGGATATTTCTATCTAATTCAGGAGCCGAAGCGGTAGAAGGCGCAGTAAAAATTGCCCGGAAGTACGCCCACCAGCAAGGTCGGGGTGGAACAATTATCACGTTTGAAGGAGCTTTTCATGGGAGAACCTTAGCTACTGCGGCGGCTGGAAGTCCAAAGTATCAGGAAGGTTACGACCCAATTCCATCGGGTTTCAAAAAAATACCTTACAATGATATTGATGCTTTAAAAGGCGCTTATTCCGATGAAGTAGCAGCAGTTTTGGTAGAACCAGTGCAGTGGGCGGAAGGCATCCGAGTTGCTCAGTTGGAGTTTCTTCAGTCAGTACGCCAGTGGTGTGATGAACATAACATTGTACTGATTTTTGATGAAATTCAGTGTGGAGTTGGGCGTACTGGAAAACCGATGGCATACCAACGTTTTGGCGTAAAGCCCGATATAATTACCATGGCAAAAGCCCTGGGTAGCGGTTTCCCGATTGGGGCAACATTGTGTGCCGAGAAAATTGCTGAAGTAATTAATAAAGGTGATCATGGCTCTACCTTTGGTGGGAATCCGCTGGCTTGTGCGGCTGCTTTGGCAACGCTAGAAATTATTGAGGAAGAGAAACTCGCCCAACAAGCTGAAGTATCGGGTTCTCAATTGATGGGCTATCTTTGCGAGCTTTCAGCTCAAAATTCAGCGATTACTGAAGTAAGTGGTATGGGATTGATGATTGGAGCGAAGCTCAATCAGCCCGCCCGTCCCGTAGCCGAGCGAATGCTGAGTCACGGAGTAATTGCTAGTGCGGTGGGTAAATATACTATTCGCTTTGTTCCGGCTCTGAATACTCCTTGGGAAGACTTAAAGAAAGGAGCTGATGCACTAGTAGCCGCTTTAGCTTAAGTGAAGAAAGTACTGAAATTAGCAGTCAGACGATTGACTCAATTATTCTTAAATGCCGCCGGCAAGTGACGAACCATGAACTCTACCGGCATCAGGCCATAGATTTTGCTGATCATCAGAAAGGTAAGTAACCCTAGAGCATTGCGAGCAAGCTCGTAGTCAGCACTGACAAAGGTGAAACCAAAGTGCCACTTGAAAAGTGAGAATATTAAGCTAAACCCCAGTGTCCCTACTAAGGCAGCGGTAGCGTAAAAAGGGACAGATCGCTGCTGCGCCCATTGGCTACCAAACCGGATGAAAAGGTATACTCCGGTATACTGCACGAACAGAATGATAATGGCTACTAAAAAGAAATCTATTGTCACGGTACTAAAATTTTACTAACCTTAACCTAATTTACCAAACTCGGCGAAGTTTACCCAGACTTGTATTATGCCATCTGCTTGAGAAAAGGGAAGGAGTTAGTGTTTGGGCTACTTTAAATCTACAAATTATGTTCCAGAATTGCTAAGTTCAACGAATTTATGGTCTGGGTCGTTGCACTATTTTTTTTCATAGCCTGGTTATGTCAGGTAGGATGGTACTATAACTTATATCAGACCTGGAATCAGTACGTTCCTCCTTTGTACTCATCGTCTCATGAACCTCCGGTTTCTATCATAGTTTGCGCCCATAATGAGTGCTCCAATCTAGAGGTGCTGTTGCCTTTACTGTACCAACAACAATATCCGGTTTATGAGATCGTCGTAGTAGAAGATACTTCGTACGATGATAGCTTGGATTTTCTCTTGGCTCAAAAAGAGCAGCAGCCTAATCTGAGAATTGTGTGGCTACGGAATCGGCCTGAGCATATAGGTGGCAAGAAATACGCCCTAACACTGGGTATACGAGCGGCACAATACGATCATCTGCTATTAACTGATGCTGATTGTCGTCCGTGTGGCCCCCATTGGATACAACAAATGGTACAGCACTGGCAAGCCAAGTGCGATTTTGTCTTGGGGTATTCGCCTTACCAAAGACAGAAGGGGCTTCTAAATATGTTTATTCGCTACGAAACCTTGCATACGGGCATGATGTATCTAGGAGCTGCTCTGAGGGGATATGCTTATATGGGGGTTGGCCGGAACTTAGCCTATCGGAAATTGTTCTTCTTAGACAAAGGAGGATTTCGTAAGCATTGGCATATTACCGGAGGAGATGATGACCTGTTTGTAAACCAGCACGCGACGGATAAAAACACAGCAATTGTTATTCATCCTGACAGCCAAGTGCTCTCAATTCCGAAAACGAGTTGGAAAGCATATATTCGGCAGAAAACCCGCCACCTAAGTGTGGGTAAATATTACAAAACGCGAGATAAACGGTGGCTAGGGATATTTTCAGTAACAACTATTGGGTTTTGGTTAGGCTGGCTATTTTTAATGTTTATTGGGGCGTGGGTATGGGCATTGGTCAGTATAATAATTCGCTGGGGATTGATGGCTTTGGCTTTTCGCGTAGCTTCTCATAAATTGGATGACTCAATTCCCTTACATATACTGCCAATATTCGATTTTTTATACGTTATTTACTATATAAGCATTGGCCCCACTGCCCTGCTTTCAAAATATATCCGATGGAAGTGAAAAAAGATTTTTCCAAGAAAGCGCTAGAAGACTTCCGGCTGATTGACGAAGCCACCAAGAATAACGATGAGCAAGCTTACGCTGAGCTGATGCGTCGCTACAAAAAGCCTGTTTACCATATGGTACTGAAAATGGTGCGTAATGTAGATGATGCAGAAGATTTAACCATTGAAGCCTTTGCTAAGGCATTTAAAAGCCTCCATCGATTCAAAAAAGATTATACCTTCAGTACCTGGCTATTCCGGATTGCTACCAATAATGCCATTGACTTTATCCGTAAAAAGAAATTAGAAACCCTGAGTCTGAATACGTCTTTTAAGGATGATAATGGTGATTCTGTAAATATTGATGTAGAGGATAATAACCTTGATCCGCAGGAAGAAGCCATTAAGGAACAGAAAAAAGAACTGGTACGGCAGTTTGTTACCAAGCTACCCCCTAAGTATCAACGCTTGGTTAAACTTCGCTACTTCCAGGAATTTTCGTATGATGAGATTGCCAAAGAACTAGATGCGCCGCTCGGTACGGTAAAAGCCCAACTCCACCGCGCCCGCGAACTGATGTACGAGTTGGTGAAGAACAAAAAAGAACACATCTGAAATGACCGATGGATAATGATTGATGATTAATTCACTAATCATTATTCATCAATCATTATTCATTATGACGCCTTCCCTGCAGCTCGACCGAATTTTTGCTTACTTTCCTGATCTTACTGACCAGCAAAAGCAGCAGTTAGCGGAACTTGCCCCACTGTACCGGGAGTGGAATGAGAAAATTAATGTGATCTCCCGAAGGGATATTGATAATATCTACATTCACCACGTTTTACATTCGTTAGCAATCGCTAAGATAATTTCTTTCCAACCGGGCACTAAAGTACTGGACATAGGTACTGGAGGTGGGTTCCCTGGCATTCCGTTAGCCATCTTATTTCCTGATACTCAATTTCGCCTAGTAGATTCTATTGGTAAGAAAATTAAAGTGGTGCAATCAGTAGCTGAGGCTATGGGGCTGACCAATGTGTTAGCGGTACATCAGCGTGCCGAAAAGGTGAAAGGTTCTTTTGATTTTGTGGTAACTCGGGCGGTAGCGCGTCTTCAGTTACTTTGGGCTTGGTGTCACAAGAAAATTCTGCCTGAATCAAAGCATAGCCTGCCCAATGGAATACTTTGCCTAAAGGGAGGGGATTTAACCGAGGAGCTTAAAGAATCAAATCTACCCCATCAGCTTTATTCGTTATCCGAATTTTTTAAGGAAGATTTTTTTGAGACAAAGCAAGTGGTGTATGTGGAAGGGTAAAATGACCTATTGAGCTTCTAATTCTCAATATTTTGTTCTTAGAAGGTGATACAACTCTTCGTATTTTTCCGAATTATTAGTATCCGAGTATCTCACGTAGCCTTCAGTTGAGTTATTAGCAACCTACGAACCGGTTTCCCTCTTTTTCGCTTTATTGTTTCTTCCCAGTAAGCTAAGTCGCTATCTAAGTTGATGAACTGGTTTATGCTAATCAGGCGTTTTATCACTAATGTATCCTTGCCTAAAATAGTCAACTGCTTGTAGGTAGATAAGATCTTTATTAACATGATTATTCCAAAGAAGGTCGTTAGGCTAAATGCAAACGCTAGGTTCTGAGTTTTAAGCACCGATAAGTATAGACCGTATTAATAGTCGTAAACGTGAGCCAGAAGCCTAGTAAGATTCAATTCTGTCTACTCATCTTCTCACCCTAACTATGTTTTCTGCTTCTTCTTCTTAGCAGCCGGGAACAGAATATTATTTAGAATCAATCGATAACCGGGAGAGTTAGGGTGCAGGTTGAGATCAGTGGGTGCTTCCCCTACCCGATGCTGGTAGTCTTCGGGATCGTGTCCGCCGTAGAATGTCCAGAATCCTTTGCCAAACACTCCGTGAATATACTTCGCCTCTCCGGCTGACTTGGTTTCACCCAGTACTACTACGTCAGGGCGAATTAAGCTTTTGCGGAAGGCGGTGGTTTGTCCCATAAACCCTTTCACAATTCGTTCGTGGTTTTGGGTAAGCATCGTCGGGATAGGATCCCATTTAGCGGAAAACTCAAATAAGTTAAAAAAGTCATTGTCCTGGCTTAAACCCCGGGAACGAGGGTCAACGTCGATATTAGAGTATTCGTACTCGTAAGGATTATAAACAATCTGAAAATCCTGGAAGGCAAAGGTATTTTCGAACTTTAGTTTCTCCTGGGCATTGGGATCAGCATTATCACCATCGTACATCGGCCCACAGATATCCACTCCATCAGCAGCCAGCGCAATATCGTAGGTATCGGTAGCCGAACACATGGCAAACATAAACCCGCCCCCAGATACAAAATCCCGGATTTTCTTTACTACTCCCAATTTTAGTTGAGAAACCTTATCAAATCCGTGCTCGCGAGCCGTTTCTTCGTACTTGCGCTGTCGCTCGATATACCAGGGAGCATTACGATAGATGCGATAAAACTTACCGTACTGTCCAGTAAAATCCTCGTGATGGAGGTGTAACCAGTCGTACTCTGGTAGTTTGTCGTACATTACCTCATCATCAAACAGTACCTCGTAAGGAATTTCAGCGTAGGTAAGCGCTAAGGTCACGGCATCATCCCAAGGTTGTTTACTCTTAGGAGAATAAACGGCAATCTTAGGATGTTTCTCCAGCTTCATCAAGTCCTTGTTAGACGATGGGCTGGCAATCACACTTATGATCTGATTATACTGAGCATCAGAGATCACTTCGTAGCTCACGCCCCGAATCACACATTCGTTTTCCAGCTTCTGGTAATATTTACTAGCGAAGCTCCCTCCTCGGTAGTTTAATAACCAATCTACTTCGCCATCTTGCTGCAACACCCAGTAGGCAATTCCGTAAGCTTTTAGGTGGTTGGATTGCACTTGATCCATGGGGAGCAAAATGTAGGATGCCTGAGCGCACCCACAGATAAACGCCAACAATAAGCCGGTTAACACAAGTTTCATATTCATAAGCTATCCTGTTACTATTTTAATGAATAATTCTTACGATTTATTGCCAAAAAACGAGGAATATTATTGGCAAGATATTATTCTGAAAGTAAAGAAAAATTGCGAATAATATAGCTTAACAAACAATAGTTTGCCAAATTTATCTTACGTATGTACTGTTCTTTATGAATCTGATCAATAATATAGAAGAAAGCCTGAAGGCAATAAAAGATAATTTATTGCGAACTACCCTCACTGCTCTGATTATTGCGCTAGGTATTACAGCCTTAGTAGGCATACTAACGGCCATTGATGGCATTCAAGCTTCGGTAGATGATAGTTTTGCGAGCTTAGGAGTAAATTCATTTACTATTCGGAAGAAGCGAGGTGGTAACCGCCGTAGCCAGCAAGGACGTACCGAAAAGAACTACCCACCTATCCGTTACAGTGATGTAAGGTCTTTCAAGAAAAGGTATAATTACCCCGCTCAGATTTCAGTAAAGACGTTTGTGACTAGGAACGCTGAGGTGAAACGAGGCTCAAAAAAGACCAACCCCAATACCCGAGTAATAGGAAGTGATGAGAACTATTTGATTACTGAGGGAGTCAACCTTAGCGAGGGGCGGAATTTTTCTGCATTGGATATTGAAAAAGGCACTAATGTAGCTATCATTGGCAAAGAACTGATAAACACTTTGTTTGAAGGTAATGAAAAACCGTTGAGCCAGGAAATAGTAGTTTTTGGTAGTCGCTTTCAGGTAATTGGCATACTAGAAGACCAAGGGGCTGCCGCTGGCGACAATGCCAACCGTCGGGTGATTATTCCAATTAACAAAGGTAGACAGTTGGCTACTAACCAGGCTCTAGAATATACTATTACAGCAAACGTAGGTGGAACGGGAGTGATTGACGTGGCAATGGGAGAAGCCACTAGTTTGATGCAGGCTGTTCGGCAAGACCCCATTGGTAGCGAGCTATCCTTTGAGATTGAAGAGAAAAAATCATTGAGTGAGCAACTGGGCGAAATTACGGGTTATTTACGGATTGGCGGCTTTGCTATCGGACTGATTACTTTACTGGGTGCCTCTATTGCTTTAATGAATATCATGATGGTGTCAGTCACTGAGCGCACCCGAGAAATTGGTGTAAGGAAAGCCTTAGGAGCTACTCCGCAACGCATTCGCCAGCAATTTTTGATGGAAGCTATTGTAATCTGTCAGATAGGGGGTATCGCTGGAGTTTTGTTCGGTATGGGAATTGGTAATGTAGTCGCCCGATTCATGGACGTTGGTCAATTCATCGTACCCTGGCTCTGGATTCTGAGCGCGCTCTTGATCTGTATTGGTGTCGGTATTTTTTCTGGATACTACCCCGCTTACAAAGCTTCTAAGCTTGACCCGATTGAGTCACTTCGGTTTGAGTAGCTATTTTGTGCATTATTGAGGCGACCATTATTCTGCAATAGTAATTGTAAATGTCGTGGTCAACCCAACACTAAAGTTTCTAGGCAGCTTTTCAACGCCAAATATTGCTCTTGAATGCTGTCCTTTGGCTCCTAAAATATTCGCGAATAAATCAGAAGCACCATCTACTACTTTTGGTGAGTCATCCCAATCATCACTCGCTTGAAAATAAGCATCAATGTGATTTAATCCAATCAAATGGTCAAAGCCGACTTTTCCGTGTATTTGTGCCAACACATTCATAGCACATAATTTCATAGCTTGGTAACCGTCTTCAGTCGTTAATTCACTTCCTAAACGTCCGGTGTATAAGTATTTTCCATCTAGGATTGGAAATTGAATTGCTACGTAGGCAATATTGTTTCTAATATTCACTGATACATAGTTGCCACCAGGGTTTGATATCTCAGGAAGTTTCAGCCCTATTTCGCTTAGTTTATCTAGCGGCTTCATAGATTATTCGGTATCAGGCAAGTAGACATATACTCGCTCTTTATACACCTCGCGGGAGTAGTATACCAGATAATAATATGGTCCGGGAGCCCTCTTATCAGCGTACCACCTGAAATCAGGGCTGTTTGACTCAAAAACTAGTCTTCCCCACCGATTGTAGATTCCTATACGCTGAAATTGGTTAGCGCAGGTACCGATGGGTAAATCGCAATCGCGGCCAGCTTCATTACAAAAATTTAAGTAAAAGAAATCACCAGTTCCATCGCCGTTAGGAGTAAAAGCATTGCGAGGTTCAAACTCGTCGAAATTGAGAGGAGCCACGCCAACTTCTAGTGTAATGGTAGTAGTATCGTTCTTACTATTGAAGCATTGGTCATCTTCCACCGTGAAAGTCAGGTTAAAAGTGGCTTCGTTGAAATCTTCGGGAAGCAGAGAACAATCGGGTACCCAAAAGAAGCGGGATTGCACTCGCCCTCGCCCTCGCACATTATTGAATCGGAAATTAACTACTTCTAAATCGATAGGCTCGCCATCGAGAGTGACTTCAGCCAGCCGAAGAGTTAAAATATCAAACTCATTTTCGTCTACACCTACCACGTCCAATAACACCGGGAAACCTACCGCAGCTCGTACGGTATCAGCATCAGTATTTTGAATAAAGACCTCAGGCGCGGTATTATCAGGAGGCAATACATTGATTGTGATGCGGAGTGAGTCAGTGGCCGGATCGCTACAACCAGTTTGATCGGTTGAGAGGAAGATAATATCAAAAGAACTGCGTTCGGCTAGATCAATATTATTACACGATAGTCGCCAGCTAAAGGGTGAACGGATATTGCGAATACCAGAATTGCCAGGGAAGTTGATTGCATAGTCGGATAGCTCGAAGCCATCGCCTACCGCTCGTAGATCGAGCAGGTCGTTATCTACATCTTCCGATAGCACATCAAACGAAAGTAGTTCGTTAATCCGAACGCTCACTTCGGTTTCTTCCAACCCATCCAGCGTAATCTTAGGACGATTATTATCGGGTAAATTTACGGTAAAACGGACTTGCATTCGGTCGGGCTCACCCAATCGACACTCACTCAAATCGTCTAATTCTATTAACACAGTAAATTCATTCTGCGACCGGAAGTCAAACTCGGTGCAGTCTGGTGTCCAGGTGAGTACTTTGCGAACTTCGCCTGGAACGAGTAATCGCTCCTGTAATTCAATACCCAAATCTGCCAAGTCAAAGCCGTCGCCCTCGGCAGTAAGGGTTAGCAAATCATCGTCATCGTCTAGCCCCTGAATCTCCAGTTCATAATTCTCACCTACGTTGAGATTAACATTGAGTATATTAGGATTACCGACAATAACAGGATCAGTATTTTGCGGTCCATCAATTTCCACTGTCAGCGTAAGTGTATCGCGCAGAGGCACGCTACACGCATCGTCGTAAGCGATAATATCAATCAACATCGGCCCGCGCACGTAGGGACAGTCGGGTAAGCAGAAATCTAGCTTGAGCGTGTCAGTGGGTCCATTCAGAATACTTAACTTAGTAGAAATTAGGTCTTGGATATCTTGATCAAAATTAGCTCCTTTCGCCTCTACGGTGATGATCTCTTCAGGATCAGCATCAGTAATGAATAATTCCAAGCATTTTTCGTCTTCCACCCCAAAATTTATGATACTACCTTCTTCGTAGAAATTACTTTCGCCCTTCACCTTGGCCTGTACTCGGGGTGTTTCTCCGGGGTCTGCGTCAATTACATACATTTGAAAATCACGCTGCACTTCGCCTATTTTTTCTCCATCACGAAACTCTTCTACTTTCATCGAAAAAACGTATAGTCCTAAATCGGCAGGCGTAACTGTAATTAGACCATCTTGATTCACCCGCAGAGAGGGATTACCAGGAATTAGATTATCAAGGGTAATTCCATCGGCTAACTCAACATTAGGATATGGGGCAGATGATGGTTCAGAGGGTATACCCCGGGTAGTATCTGAAGCGTTTAAAGGTAATGTTAACGAATACGCTAAAGAGTCTCCGTCGGGATCCGTTCCTGAAAAATCAAAGTAAAACGGGCGGTTAACAATCGCATAATCACTTAGGGGAGGGAAAAGTATAGGCGTGGTATCTACAAATGGTCTTCCATTCTTTATAACAGGTGGAAACTCCAAGTAGAAAGTCTGTCCAGAGTTTGCCTTAAATTCAGTTTGTATGTTTTGTATATTATTATTCCGACAACAACGCTCATACACCACGTAATAGCCCTCCGGGTCATTAAAAATAGTAGGGGATAAATCGATATCAGCGGAATACAAAATTTTACGGGTAGACAATGCATCAATAGTACATTCTGGATTGGTGTAATCTACAAATTCCTGACTCACATTATTTAACTGAAAATTTCCTACTAAGGAATTGTCGCTCTTCCGAAATACTGAAACTACCGCAAAATCATCCTCAGCATCCGGATTGCCGTTCACATCATCAAAGTACTGAATTAGGTTGAGGCGGTACTGAAATCCCTCAATATGCCGTAGTTCAAACTCCCCCCCTACAATATGCGTAGCGTATGTCGTTTTGAGAAACGCGAAGCAGAGGATTGAGAATAGTAAACACTTCTTCATTCGCCAAAGGTTAAGTCTAAAACCTGTAAAAACCGTAATTTTCACTTCCCTCAATGCTAAAGATACTTATTTTCCCCAAAAAGTTGGTCGGGCCACTTACAAATATCTTAGGCGATTACTCAAAAAGTACAAATAGCGTACCTTTGCTGATATTATGGCGAGAAGAGCAAAATTACCCTTATTAGAAAATATTACGATTGAGCGGATGGCTGCTGAAGGGAAATGTGTAGCCCACGTTGATGAACGGGCAGTATTTGTACCCTATACCGCACCGGGTGATGTGGTGGATATTAAGGTCACTAAAGCCCGTAAAAAATTCTGGGAAGGAAAAGCCATTACGTTTCATCAGTATTCGCCCCAGCGTACCGAACCCTTTTGTTCGCATTTTGGTATTTGCGGGGGTTGCAAATGGCAGCACATTCCTTACGAGCAACAACTGGTATACAAGCAGCAGCAGGTTATTGACCAGTTTGAGCGTATTGGAAAGATTCCCTTTCCCGAAGTAGAACCGATTGTACCGTCAGGTCAAACGCGCTACTACCGCAATAAGCTAGAGTTTGCTTTTTCTGACCAGCGTTGGTTCACTCGAGAAGAAATAGCTTCGGGTGAGGAGTTGGACAAGCGGGCGTTGGGCTTCCATATCCCAGGTAGCTTCGAGAAAATTCTCCCCATCGAGCACTGCCATCTCCAAACTGATCCGTCTAACGATATTCGTTTGGTGGTTGATAAGTACGCTAAGGAACACGAACTGCCGTACTACAATATGCGACAGCATACCGGAGTTTTACGAACGTTACTCATCCGAACGGCCAGTACTGGGGAGTTGATGGTGATGGTACAGTTTGGTCGAGATGCTGATCATGCTCCGGAAGCTATTGAAGGTCTACTCAACCACTTGAGGGAGAAATTTCCCATGATTACCTCACTCCAGTACGTAGTTAACCGGAAGATGAATGATACCTTTCATGATCTGGAACCGACACTGTTTGCCGGGCGACCGTACATCACTGAGCAGATGGAGGATCTGAGATTTCAGGTGAGTGCTCAATCGTTTTACCAAACTAATTCGGAGCAAGCTTATCAGCTATACCGCATTACCCGCGATTTTGCCCAACTAACCGGAGAAGAGGTAGTCTATGACTTGTACTCAGGAACCGGTACTATTGCTAACTTCATTGCATCCCAGGCCAAGCAAGTGATTGGAGTTGAATACGTAGAAGCAGCTACCAAGGATGCTGAAGTGAATTCCCAGATCAACAACATCAGCAACACTGCTTTTTTTGCGGGGGATATGCGGAAGTTGCTTAATCCAGACTTTTTAGAGCAACACAGGCAACCCGATGTGATTATTACTGATCCGCCCCGCGTGGGTATGCACGCTGACGTAGTAAAACAACTACTGGAAATTGCTGCCCCCCGTATTGTATACGTAAGCTGTAATCCCGCTACCCAAGCTCGGGATATTGCTTTACTACACGAAAAGTACCGAGTAGAAAAGTTACAGCCCGTCGATATGTTTCCTCACACCCACCACGTAGAGAATGTAGCACTACTCACACTTCGCTAAAAAAATTTTCTTTTCAAGCTGTATCTTTTCCGAGGTTTGGTATTCTACCTTTTGAATGACTAATGACGGGTGATTGATGAATAGTTAGAGAAGTCATTAGTCATCGGTCATTATTCACTAATCATGAGTCATTATTAACGAAGAACAGCATATCCGGGAAGCTCAGCGAGATCCTCAGGCATTTCGACCTTTGTACGAAAAGTATTATCCGTTGATTTTTCGATTTGTGTACCGAAGAATAGATGATGAAAGTACGGCAGCGGATATCACTTCCCAAGTATTTCTGAATGCACTACTCCATCTGAAGCGATATAAAATTACGAAAGCTCCGTTTCAATCATGGCTATACCGCATTGCCCATAATGAAGTTATGCAATTCTTCCGCCGTACCAAGTACGTTCGTAAGATTGTCATTGATGAGCGACTGCTAACTGAATTGAAAAATGAGGAAGATGCTTCGCCAGATTACGTAGAACAGTGGCGATCCCGTCTGGTAGAAACAATTAATACCCTGCCTCTGGACGAAGTACAGTTACTGGAACTACGGTTCTTTGAGCAAAAGCCTTTTCGAGAGATTGGCTTCATTCTTAACATCACTGAAAACCACGCAAAAGTGAAGACATATCGGCTGCTCAGTAAGCTGCGTCAACGCCTGGAAATACAAATACCCACGTCATGAAACTAACGTATCAATGTATGTTTGACGATCATTCGCCCTCAGAGGCTGACTTAGCCCGGTGGCAAAATTTTGACCAGCTTTTGTTTCAATACCACCAGGCTCAAAAAGCCAAAATAAACGCTCGTCGCTGGTGGTATGGAGCAACCATTCTTACGATACTGTTATTGGGTGGAAGCGTACTCTACTTCTATCATAGTTCTCCGGTGGATTCAAGCATCTCAGTCACTCCAATTTCCTCTCAACCGCCTATTACAGAAGATTTAGTAACTAATCCCCTTCCTTCCGTTCAGATTAAGCCTGTGCCTGTACCTGAGAAAAAGGTCAGTATTGTTTCTAATGTTCAGCCTTCTGTCTCAAATACAATAGAGCAAAAGGCAATTAGCCAGTTTGAAGAGGCTCGTCCCGAAGCGGGCTACCCAGCTCTCTACGAATACTTTGCCACTGAATTAAAGTACCCGGAAGCCGCTCGGAAAGAACAAGCCGAAGGCACTGTGCTAGTTGAGTTTTACATTAATGAAGAAGGAAAACCCGACCGAATCCAAGTTTTGCAGGGCGTGCGGGGAGATATTGATCAGGAAGCCACCCGGTTGATAAAGTCTATGCCTAATTGGTTACCGGCTCAGGTGAATGGACAACCCACCACTACTAAACACACCATGCCACTCACTTTCCAAATAGATGACGAATTTTAAGCTCTGATTTATGGAAAAGATATTATCAAATAAAGCCTTCAACAAGAAACAACTCTCGCGGAGGTTTATGCTACTCTCCACTCCACAGTGGTCTTTCAGCAAGGCGGATGAGTATTTTCCCCCTTTAAAAAAGGGGGCTAGGGGGATTTCTATCTGCTACCTATATATCATAATGTATCTTGCTACCACAACAGCATCAGCTCAAAACTTTAAACCTGATACCCTTATTTTACCGATCAATATAGAATACGCCACTAGTGTCGAGCTAACAGACGATTCATTCCTGGACTATTTTTTCTACGGAACCGATTCAGTAGGTAATCTGGGCTACTGGATTTACGAAAACCAGGGTGATCAAACTTTCGTGCTAAAACCACTCTCACTACCAAAGGTAGCCGATGCTACTTTCGCTTTTGCTGATCTTAATCGGGATAATCGGCTGGATATGGTAGTTTCTGGAAATGATAGTGTTGACGTAGGAATTACCCAGGTTTTTTTCTCTTTAGCTGATTCTGAGAGTCAAATGTTGGTAGATAGTCTTCAGGCTAGCATTATGGTTTGTGCTGATTTTGATAATGATGGGAGGCGAGACTTGCTACTGAACGGCACTAAATCCGACTCTTTATTTGCGTTTGTTTACCAAAATACTGATACCACTTTTATCATTCAAGATACGCTGGACATCGCTTTACAAGAAGGCGTAGCTATGGCTTACGATTGGAACAACAACGATGAAATTGATCTGCTACTTAGCGGAATCACCGAAGATGGAGAAGCAGCAACACAACTTTACGAGAACCAAACCGAATTCGTATTTGAACCTGAAGGTGTATTCTCTAATGAAATAATTGGTACCGCCTTAGCCTCCGGGGACTACAATCACAATGGCAATAGCGATATATTAATATCTGGGCGTAACTCCTTCGGTCAGCCAGTAACGCGACTGTACCAGTATACCAATCAGGCGTATGAATTAGTTGATCTGAACGTACCTCCGGTAGAAGGTCAATTTGCCTCTTTGGCTGATTACAACCACGATGGTTTAGCCGATATTGGATTAGCCGGAACCGATTCTACCGGACAGTTGGTATCTCGCTGGTACTTTAATCAGGATAGTATGCTGATGGAAGAGGCTTACGATTCGTTATTGCTAGTTTCCGATTTTCACCACACCATGGGTGACATGGATAATGATGGAAATCTTGACGTTCTATTGGTATCTAAGTATCTGGCGGCTGATTCCCTATTTTTGCTCTGGAATCAAAGCGAAACGGATAATCCTGGACCAGACAGCCCCACGAACCCGCGAGTACGTACCATTGCTGACGAGACGTTTCTTAGCTGGGATGCATCTCCTGATGATACTACCAATCTGGCAGCCCTCACATTTGACTTATACGTGCGACTCGAGAATGATACAAGTTTTAAGATTTCTCCTGAGTTTGCGGGTGGGTTCAAGCAGCGGGCTGATTACGGACGGTCGGGCTACGGAACCGAACATACTGTTCGTGACCTGCCGGAGGGTACGTTTTTTTGGGGCGTAGCTGGCGTAGATAATTCCTTTCAGATAGGGGGGAGTTGCGAAGGGTCAGAGGTTTGCTTCACAATTTTAAGAGAAGATACTACCTTATGCTTAAACACTAATCTTCAGTTAGCGGCTGAACAAACCGTAGGCTGGTACTCTACCCAACAAGGTTTTTTGCAGACCAGCCAGCAGCTAGACTACACTGTTGAAAGAGCAGATACTTTGTACTACAGTGTTCAGCCTCGGGGAAGCTGCGCTATCAACTATACCATCACTATCGCTACTGATGAAGACTATGACCTGATTCCTAGTGATACAGTTGTTTGCCGAAATGAACCGCTAACATTAGCTAGTGACACCGTTTTCCTGGAAACCCAATGGTTTTCGGTTCTCAATGGCTCGCTGAGTGCCGGTGATACACTGACCTTAGCGATGAGTGAGACCGACACCATTTGGCTGGAAGCCACGTTGCCTTCCGGCTGCCTAGTGTACGATACTGTGGCGGTAAATGTATTTCCTAATGAAGATTTGATTGCTGATACCTTGGTTACTATTCTGGCAGGCTTATCGGTAACGCTAACGGCGAGTGAGGCTGCTGATTACCGTTGGTCGCCAGTTACTAACATAAGCAATACCGCAGCTCAATCACCGACAGTTTCTCCTCCTCAGACCACCAAGTATTATCTAGAGGCGGTCACACTCAACGGTTGCCTGGTTACCGACAGTATTACAGTAGTGGTAGAGCCTGCTCCAGTTTTAACTACTTTTTTCGTTCCCAACCTTTTCTCACCCAACGGCGATGGAAAGAACGACCAGTTTCGCCTCTACGGCCAGCGAATTGAGACACTAACATTTCAGGTATATGATCGGCAGGGCACTCTACTGTTTGAAACCAACCGGATAGAAGAAGGCTGGGACGGAAAATATCGTAATCAGCCCTTGCCCAACGGACTTTACGTATGGAAAATTTCTGGTTCTTTCGAGGATGGCACCCCACTCCAGTTTGAGGGAGCACAATCTGGACAATTACGACTGGTTCGGTAAACGATTGATATGCCTGTGAATATAATTCGTTTACCCTCGCTACTTTTCATCTTCTTTCTAAGTGCGTTTTCATCATCGGCGCAATCTCCGCTATTCTCCCAGTATCGGGTTGCTCCTAATGCTACGCTAAATCCAGCGTGGGCTGCTGCTTCACCGGATTGGTGGGTAGTGGCTCATTATCGCCGACAGAATTTGGATGGGGGAAATACGTTTCGCTCATCCCAGTTTTCGGCTACTCGACCGTTGCTGTGGGGCAAACAACGCTACGGGGGAGTTGGGGTTTCGGTGCTGGATGACCGGACAGGTGAAGCTGGTTGGTACCGATTTCAGCGAGTGGGAGCGTCACTAGCTCAAGATATTGCTTTGACGCGGCAGCAGAGGCTTAGTTTAGGATTTAATGCTAACTACCAAGTTAAGCGAATCTCTACCGAAAATATCCGGACGGGTAGCCAGTTCCGTCCCGGACAGGGGTTTGATCCAGCCCTGACTTCAGGTGAAAATATGAATGATCTGCAAGCTAACTATCTATCGTTGGGTACGGGCTTACTGTGGTATGTAGTAGATCGTGACCAGGCTACTACATTTTATGCGGGACTCAGTTGGCTGGATTTTAATCGACCAGATGAATCATTTTTTGGTTCAGTCCAGCCCCTACCGTCTACGTTGACTATTCAAAATGGCTTTAGAGTGTATCAGAAAAATCGATTTAGTGTATTTCCTGAATTTTTGCTAGTTCACCAAGCAGGAGCAACACTACTGAATGCGGGTAGTCGATTTTCTTATGAACTCAGGAATGCCTTTGCGACTAATACTACTAATCCTCGGGTAGATTTAGTCACTCGCTACACGCTCAACCGAAATCTAGCTTTGGCGTTGCAATGGCATCAATCATCGTATGTTTTAGGAGTGAACTTTGACGTGGGGGCAAGTACTCATCGAGCGAACCCCTTTCAAAATGCTTTTGAAGTGGCTTTAGCCTGGCATCAGCCTGTAAAGCCGAAGGATAAACCACAGTGGAAACGTCGTAGAAAAAAGCGGGATCGCCGTGATCGGTCTCACTCCGAAATATCTGTAAGAATTCCTAGACTCACCTTACTACCGCCTCATTCACCAGTAGATTCACTAGGAAAATTACCGGAAGTAAGTACAGTAACCTCTCCTTTGGTGAGCATACCCAAAGGAAAGATAACTACTTCTACCTTGGATTTGATCATTGAATTCTCATTCAATCAGACATTAGTTAATTCAACTAGTGAAAACTCATTAGCCAATATCACCCAATTTTTACGGCAACACCCGAATCTGGTAGTAACACTTACCGGACATACCGATAATGTTGGCGGCAATGAAGCTAATCAGCGACTGTCATTAGCGCGAGCAAGGCAGGTACGAAGATTTTTGTTAGATCAGCAGGTTGCCCTAGAACGTATTCACATTGAGGGAAAAGGTGAAAGCGAGCCACTGTATCCAAATACGGATGAAGCGTTGAGAGCGAAAAATCGCCGAGTTGAAATCAGTTTTTCGCCTAATTGAAGCGAAGCGTTTTGTTACGAAAAGTAGTAATAATATACTGCATATCCGGCTGCCGCAGCAATGGCGACTCCGCCTACAATTAGGGCGATAAGTTTCCAGTTAATTTTCTTTTCGGGTAAATCAGAAAGTATCAAACGCTGTTTTAGTTCGCGCATAAACTGTAACTCCATTCCTACTAGAATGTCTCGGTGAAGGTGTACTCCTTCGGCTAAACCAAGATTCTCTCGCATTCGCTGCTCAAACTCTACCAGTTCTTCATCAGCCATCAGTCCGCTAACGTATCTATCAATTTGATTAAAGCGATTTTCTGCCATTGTCTCCCTATTTGGCTTAAACAAAGTCTTCGTTTTGGTACCGTTCACGTACCATGTTTTTCAGGCTAGTCAAGCAGCGCAGTTTTTGGGTTTTTACTACATTTTCGTTTTTATACTGAAGTCGTTCGGCAATGGCTTCCATGCTAAAGCCGCGAAAGTAGAATAGCTCCAGAATACTTTTGCAAGGTTCACCGATGGTTTCCATCAGGCGGGCTACCAATCGCTGACGGTCGTTGGTGGCAAACTGATCGATAGGATCAGCCTGAAGATGCTCTACTACTTCTAATTCGCTAGTTTCTAAGGCAACAGGTTGCTGTAATTTCTTTCGGATAATATTTTTTCCGATGGCAAAGAGATAAGTCTTAAGAGAACTACTAAGAGACTCTAGTTTTCCCTGCACGATATTTCGATATAGACAGACTACAGCATCCTGAAAAGCATCAGCAGCTTGCTCTTCATCAATGCGGTAGCTATGCTGCGCCCACTGCTGAAACGCCGGACGGTATTCTTTGTAAATCTTGATTAAGCTGGCCTCATCACCCTCTTTAATGTGCTGAATAAGTGCCTGGTCTTTGGTATACGTTTGCTCCACAGATTACGTAGGTTATTACTACGACAAATTAGTAGGAATTAAACAATTACTATTCTAAAAGATCGAAATCCTTCACTGATGTAATTAATTAGGCAATTTCCATCAAAGAAACAAAAAAACCATTCATTTGAATGGTTTTAGATGAAATATTATAGGAGCCTAGATCTATAGCCTCTGTAACATCTTAGATGATAAAAATTTGGTTATCAAGACATTAAAGAATGCGAAAGGATAATAACTGATAAACTACTCCTAGAATATCTCATCTTGGTCGATAATCCGTAGTGAGTCTTGTAGCTGTTGTAAGGAATCTGCTTCAGCGGAAGATCCGTACTGGTCACAGTCGATTTCAATAGATAGTCCAGTTCGGGGGCGTTCAAATGCGCCTTTTTCGTAATCTAACCGATCATCATCGTACACTCGCTTCATGTACTCTATCCAAATGGGCATCGCCATTCTCGCGCCCTGTCCTAGTGCCAGCGTTTTAAAGTGAACACTACGGTTGTCTCCGCCTACCCAGGCACCTGATACCAGGTCTTTGGTCACACCCATAAACCAACCATCAGAATAGTTGGAAGTAGTTCCAGTTTTGGCACCCACCTCGTTGTTTTCTCGGATTTCCAATGGAATACCTCGTCCGGTTCCATCTTCCTCTTCAGTAGCTCCGCGTAACATATACAACATCAAGTAAGCCGTTTCTTCGCTTAGAGCTTCACGGGTTTTTACTGGGTGCTCGTATACTACATTTCCATCCTTATCCTCAATGCGGGTGATAAATACAGGTTCAGTCCAAGTACCATGATTGACGAAGGTACTATACGCACCTACCATTTCGTAAACGGATACATCGCCCCCTCCACCGAGAGCTAAGCTAGGAACGGCTTCAATATTACTAGTAACGCCCATCCGTTTAGCATAACTTACTACCGTTTCGGGACCAAGCCGTTTCATGACAAAAGCAGTTACTGAGTTGATAGACTGAGCCATCGCCTGACGGATCGTCATTTTATCTCCTGAGTAACGACCTCCCGCATTCTTAGGAGTCCAGGTATCTTCTTCTTTATCGGTGTAAACTTTGAACGTTACCGGAGCGTCTACCACTTCATAGCAGGGTGAGTAACCGTTGTCGACAGCAGCAGCGTATACAAACGGCTTGAAAGTAGAACCTGGCTGGCGTTTTCCCTGCTTTACGTGATCGTATTTGAAATATTCATGATTGATGCCACCGACCCAGGCTTTGATATGTCCGTTGTGGGGGTCCATCGACATGAATCCGGCGTGTAAAAAGCGTTGGGTATATTTGATAGAGTCAATGGGGCTGATGATTGTATCCAGATGGCCTTCTTCGTTTTCCCAAGTGAATAAAGTGGTCGGTACCGGAGTATTCATCACAATTTTGATAGAATCGTGATCTTTGCCATACCTTTTCTCTAATCCTTTGTAGCGAGGAGTGCGTTTGGCCAGCATATCAATAAAGCCTTTGATCTCCTTGCCCTCTTCGTCGCGCCAAGGGTTTTCTTTGCCCCAGTGGCCTTCAAAAAGCCCTTGCTGGTAACTCATATGGGTTTTCACTGCTATCTCGGCATGTTCCTGCATTCGACTGTCTAGCGTGGTGTAAATCTTTAGTCCATCTTCATCCAAGTCATAGCCGTGTTCATCGGCCCAACGGTACAGCCAACGGCGGATTACTGCCCTAAAGTAAGTTGCTGGCCCTTCGTTATGGCTTTCTACTTTATAGTTTAGCACGATGGGTTGGGGAGCCAAGGTATCGTAAGCTTCCTGCTCTAAGAAACCGTAGCGGCGCATTTGGTTCATTACCACGTTGCGGCGACGCATGGAGTTTTCGGGGTTTCGGGCCGGGTTGTAGTAAGTAGAGGCTTTTAGCATACCAACCAGCACGGCGGCTTCTTCTACATTCAGGTCGTAAGTAGGTTTATTGAAGAAAGTCTTGGCAGCTACTTTAATTCCGTAAGAGTTACCACTAAACTGAGCTGTATTCAGGTACATCGCCAGAATTTCCTTCTTAGTGTAGTATCGCTCTAACTTCACTGCTACAATCCACTCTTTGGTTTTGATGATGAGCATTCGCAGACCCGGAATTTTCATCAGTGGTCCTTCATTCTGCCCCCGCGTCTTAAACAGGTTTTTGGCGGTTTGCTGCGATAGCGTGCTTCCTCCCCCGTCTAAACTACTAGCTCCAAAAGTGACTACTTTCTTGATGATTCCCCAAGCGACCCGACCCATACTTTGCAAGTCAATGCCGCTATGTTCGGTAAAGCGAAGATCTTCAGTTGCTACTAGGGCGTTCACCAGATTAGGCGATAACTCTTCGTAAGTAACTGGGCTGCGGTTTTCACGATAATATTTTCCCAACTGCACATTATCGGCGGAATACAGTTCCGAAGAAAGATCGCTCTTGGGATTTTCTAATGCTGACCAACTGGGTAGGCCACCGTAGAGTCCCATAAAATCAATGCTTACGGTAAAAATGTAAAGGGGAAATAATACGAAGAAAGAGATGAACGAGACCCAGGCACCACGTACAATCCAACTGTACAGTTTGGTGCGGTCTTTTTGTTCAGATTGCTGTTCTTTCTTTGAGGTTTGAGTACTAGCCATCTTTATGGTATCTACTTCTGCTAAATAAATTTAACTTCTAACGGGTAAGTTCATTAAGCTATAATGCTATCTAATTGAGCTGAACAAAAATCAGACAAATTTCTTAAAATTCCTCTTGCTGGCTAGAAGGTGTAATGCTTTTCGAAAAAACGCAGATAATTCTCTACATCTTTGGTACGGTACAAAATAGGAAGGTTATCCTCAGTAATAACAAAACTACTGGTAATATCACTTCGGTCGTAGGCCTTGCTCGATGGAAGATTATTAAGTGGAGAAAACTCGCCGTTAAATTCTTGAAAGTACTGCTGAGCGGTGGACTGATCGGGAAATTCTTCCACAATAATCATCACTTGTCCGTCTTCCAGCATCAGATTGGCCGAAGTGAGTTTTGCTTTTTCGAAGTATTCAGTATTAAAGGTATCAATCACTCTAGGTAGTTCGCTCGATAATCGCCCTTTGTTCTTATACACTACAATGAAGGAGTGCTTTTCGTCAAACTCAGGAATAAATTTAGCTCCTTGCTGGGCGGCTATTTTATCTTTAAATCCTTGAGCGGCTACTAGTAACTCCTGGGCGTAGGGTGTCACCTCACTTTCAGGATATTCATCAATAAAGCCCTGAAGGGCGTACTGATACTCATACTGGCTGCTGAGCTTACCCGCAATCAAAATTTGTAGCAGCTTCATATTATCTACAAAGTCGTTATCGTCGTATTCTTGCAAAGCTGTCTGTACCAGAGGTTCAGCCTGCTGATAGGCTCCTTTCTGGTAAAGTCGGTAGGCCTCTTCGTAAATTTTCTTGAGCTGGGCACTAGCCAGGTTGCTTTCTTCGCGGTAGTTTGGGTTACGAATAACCTTAGCAAAAATGCTCTCGGGATAATCGGTCAACAACTGATTTTTATAGCGCGTGGCGGCAGCTTCATCACCTTGTTCTTGATACAGTAAATAAAGTTGATAAAGTGTTTCTGGCGCATGTTCTGAAACTGGAAAACGAGAAAGTAGGGTCTCAAAAGTTTCAATGGCATTGGCCTTTTCTTCTAGATCGAAGTTATAGATACCGCCGAGTTTAAAGTACGCATCGTCAATTTTCTTCAGTGCTTCCTTCTTTTGCTCATCAGCAAACGGAATTTCAGCGTAGAGAGCTTGCTTGGCTCCCGTTGCACTAGGTACCCCTGCATCTGCCGAAGGATCACCCAAAACGGGGTCTTCTACCTCAATTTGTTCTTCATCGTTAGCAGCAAAATTGTTTTCAATGGTTTTGTTGGAGCGCCGCCAATTATCTTCCAAACTACGATTACCCCACTTTCGTACAAAGGCGGTTTGTCCCTGACTAATGGCAGCAGGGCTATAGAAATACCAATTCTCTCCTATGGCTGCTGAAGCGGAGGCGGTTCCATCGCCAGAGGTAGTAGCAAATGGGTTAGGGGCTGCCCCAAACTGAGATACGGCTCGCTGACGTCGGGCTTGGCGAGCTGCTAGGCGTTCTTCCTGCTGTTGCTGCTGTTCTTGTTCAGCGATCACTTCATCCAGATACGCACTAAGTTCCAGTGTATCCATCGCCGCCAGAGCTAACAAACTGTCTTGTACCTTAATAATCGTGAGTTGCTCTACAAAATCAGATAGTATTTGCTGACGGGCAGCAATGGCTTCGTACTCAGGTTCATCTTGTGGAAGTACGGCAATAGTGCTGTCGTAGTAGGCTTTGGCCAATTCGTACTTGGCGTACTCATCGTAATAAATCTTACCCATCTCCCAGTAGCTGTAAGCCTTCTGCCGATTGTTGCTGATACTAGCTTGTACTGATTCATCATAGTATTCCAAGGCTAAATCCAGGTCGTTTTGTTTCTGCTCGAACTGAGCCATTTCGTAGTAAATTTTGTCGCGATATTCTACGTTTTTCTGATCCTTCAGCAGCTTCACAAAGTACTTCCGGATCTTCTTGGTATCTTTTTCTTTAGAAAGATCGTACACCTGCGCCATGTTTAGGCGGGCGTAAAAGAATAGTTCATACTCTGGGTTGCTTTTGAGTACCTCTTCGTAGTTTTGGTAGGCTTGGGCATCAAAGCCGAGTTCTTGGTAAAGTTGTCCAAGAATAAAGAAAGTTTTGGCACGGCCTTCCTTATTTTCCATGAGTGGGGCGGCAATTAGCAAATTACCCACCATGGCGTTGTAATCTTCGTTGAGTTGGGCTAAATACGCCCGGGTAAGGTGAAACTGTACTTTATTGGTGCGGTTGAGCTTTTCTTTACGGAGGTAGTCCGATACGGAAACAGCATTATTTTGCTCGCCAGCTTCAATGAATGTTCGCATCAGCTGAATCAAAGCTTGGTGGCGGGCGTCATCATCATCGCTGCTGGTATTTACAAACTTAAAGGTCTTGATGGCGTCTGCGTAGTTCTGGTTGAGTGAGCGGCTTTGCCCAACGATAATGTAGGAGTCGTCGGCCCAGCGGCTGTTGGGATGTCGCTCAATGGCAATGGAGGCTTTTTTGATACAATCGTCAATTTGTTCGCTTAATCCGTTAATCAGGGTAGTGTCTAGGGCAGGAAAGATTTTCAGGGTTTTGTTATAATTGACTTCTTCATTTTCAGCAATTGCTTGCTGAATTTCTTCCATTTGTAGACGAGCGTAGAAGTAGGCATTGTACCTTGCGGTGGTGTTATGGTACACATTGGAGATAAGCCCGCTAGTGTCAGGAGCACAACCCGAACTAGCCAAAACCGCCAGTGCCCCAATTAAAATGTAATATTTTCCAAATTCTTTTATCTTCAATGGAATAATATTTAGATTTAAAATAAAGCTAACAGCCTATGGCTCAATGCTGAAGGTACGCAATTTAGTGATTCCTCGTTAAATGGTTAGATTTGCTTAGATAGCTTCGCTAGAATTATCCGCCGAGGATATAATTTGTCGGCTCTTGTGAAAATAACTCTGATACTTTGAAATCGAAAAAGACGTTTGCTAGCCGATTAACCAACCGATACCTGGTGATCGTTCGGAATGAGGAGGATTTCGCTGAGAAAACCACGCTCACCTTTACTTACGCTAAGTTAACCATGTTCATTGTATCCATCTGCATGATAATTTTTATTATCAGCCTGTTTTTGGTGAATACATTATTGAAGCAGTGGTTCGATCCGCGCTACGCGCAGGCCGAAGCAAACCGTAAGCTTATTGAACTTTCGCTGGCAGTAGACTCTTTAGAAAATGAGATTGTGCAAAGCCATCAATTTTTTAATTCGTTTCAGTATATTG
This sequence comes from uncultured Flammeovirgaceae bacterium, assembly GCA_937883755.1. Classification (GTDB taxonomy): domain Bacteria; phylum Bacteroidota; class Bacteroidia; order Cytophagales; family Cyclobacteriaceae; genus Tunicatimonas. Next base: position 65,818 of record CAKZYA010000057.1, read on the forward strand.
TACGCGGAGATAGTGCATTAGAGACCGAAAATACCTACTTGGCTAGTGTGGATAGCCGATCGGTTGAGGGTGAAACAGGGAAGGACAAATCGACCGTCAACCTTAAGCCCTCAGAAATTGATGCCGAGTTTCGGGAAGAATTTGAAGAAAGTGGAGTAGAAATGCTAACTTCGGCTTCACTAGCCCCGTCTAGCCAACTAGATGAGCTATTTTTCTTTTCACCATTAGGTGGAATTATTTCGGCACCGTATAATCTCAAAATTGGGCACTACGGGGTAGATGTAGTGTCTAAGAAAAATGAGCCTATAAAAAGTGTAGCTGACGGTACAGTGATTATGGCTTCGTGGACACAAGATGCAGGCTATGTAATTGCCGTACAACATCGGAGTAATGTGATATCTGTTTATAAGCATAACTCTAGTTTATTGAAGAAAACCGGAGATTTTGTGAGTGCAGGCGATGTAATTGCGATTATTGGAAATACGGGAGAGTTAACTACTGGACCTCACTTACATTTTGAATTATGGTATAATGGTAACCCCATGAACCCCGAAGAATTTGTATCATTTTAAACTTTCAACCCGATATGTTTAGTAACAAAGAAGATAAAAAACCCAGAGCTGAAGATTCTGGCAGTACCAGCAGTATTGGCAAAGGCACCACTATTCAAGGAGATATTGTTACCAGTGGTAATATTAGCGTAGAAGGCGAAGTGAAGGGAAATGTAAACTGCCAGGCTAAAGTTGCTCTAGGGTCATCCTCTTACGTAGAAGGCAAAGTAGTGGCCGATAATGCTATTATTGCCGGGGAAATTCAAGGGTCTATTGAAGTAGGTGAGCTGCTTACCCTGAAGCCTACGGCCGTTATCCACGGTGACATTACTACCAATAAACTGATTGTGGAAGCTGGAGCTACCTTCAACGGCTCATGCCGCATGGGAGTTTCAGTAAGCGATGATCTATCCTATACTGATGAACCCGAACCAGCCGAAGAAATCGTCGACGAATACTCAACCACCCCTGGATCCGAATCTGAATCATCCGAAGAAACCGAAACCCAGTCGCGAACACTTTAGTACATATATCAAGTACTCGGGGCTGGCTTTTCAGATGATTGCCGTGATGGGGCTAGCCGTATGGGGAGGTATGCGCTTGGATGATTCCCTGAATAATCGCTTCCCTATTTTTGTAGTAGTCTTTGGAATGTTAGCTTTTGCTGCTTCACTTTACGGATTAATTCGCGGCCTACCGAAAAACGACTAACCTTTGATTCTCCGTTCTCACCTCGTTCAACTGCTTGCGCTGGCTATTGTGCTGGCAGTAATCATTATCGGATTACAGCAGTTTCAGCTTTCTTATATCCATCCAACCGCTCTTTATTGGGTACCTTTCTTCCTCGTGGTAAACGGATTAGCCGCTATGGTTACTTTTCGGGCGTTGCAAAAAGACCAACAGCAGATGATTCTGACCTACCTGGCTACTACCGTTTTTCGTCTACTCATTAGTGTGGCTATTATCTTTCTCGCTCTCATGCAAGGGGTACCTGACCGAATAACGTTTGTTATCAATTTTGCCGTAGTGTATTTAGCCTTCCTAGGGTTTGAAATCTATGGTTTGTTAACTAACTTGCGCGCGCATTTGGAAAAGGATACCGATCAATATGGGGAAAGCCAACAATAGCACAATCAGATCATTATTTCTAGCACTTTTTCTTAGTATACTTACCACTTCACCGATTTTAGCCGCTGATGGTGGAGGCGAATCTGAAGCAGAAGGACCAACTGACTTTATCTTTCACCACGTGAAAGATGCTTACGAGTGGCACTTTATCACTATTGGTCATACACACGTTACTTTACCCCTTCCTATTATTCTGTATTCTGAAGATCGGGGGTTAGAGGTGTTTATGTCTTCTCAGTTTCTTGATGAAGATCATCACTACATTGAACACAATGGCTATCGGCTAACCCATGAAGGGGGTTACTTAGAAGCAGTGGATGAGGGGCGTACGTTCTACGATCTCTCTATCACCAAGAATGTGTTCGCAATGTTTATCAGCGTGGCCGTAATGCTGATCATCTTCTTATCCATTGCTAAGCGATACAAGAACGATCCGCGTACTCCACCGAAGGGACTACAATCACTATTAGAGCCTATTATTCTGTTTGTGCGCGATGATATTGCTCGTCCGCTGATTGGCGAGAAAAAATATAAGCGGTTTATGCCCTACTTGCTGACCGTTTTCTTCTTTATTCTGATTAACAATTTGCTGGGATTACTGCCGGGTGCAGCTAACGTAACCGGGAATATCGCAGTAACCTTTGTGTTGGCATTCATTACATTCGTTATCACTCAGTTCAATGGTAACAAAGGCTACTGGATGCACATCTTTAAGACTCCAGGTGTACCCTGGTGGTTGTTGCCGATCATGATTCCTATTGAGATTGTCGGTTTATTCACTAAGCCTTTCTCACTAATGGTTCGTTTATTTGCGAACATTACAGCGGGTCACATTATCATCCTAAGTCTGATTGGTCTTATTTTCATTTTCAAGAGTATTGCTCTAGGACCAGTCAGTGTGATTTTCGGTACGATCATGACCTTTCTGGAGTTGTTGGTAGCCTTTCTTCAAGCGTATGTGTTCACGTTGCTTTCTGCCATCTACTTTGGCGGAGCGGTAGAAGAACATGATCACGAGCACGAACATGATGAGAAGGTGCCGGAGATGCAGCAGAACTCAGCTATGGTTTAAATTTTTGTTCAATTCATATAAATGTTTAACACTATGTTGTTAGCTCTTTTACTACAAGCAGCGGAAGCTGCCGCAGGTTATGGTTTGATGGGTGCGGGTATCGGTGCCGGAATCGTTGCGTTAGGCGCGGGTCTGGGTATTGGTCGCATCGGTGGTTCTGCCATGGAAGCAATTGCCCGTCAGCCTGAAGCTACCGGTCGTATCCAAACCGCTATGATTATCGCAGCTGCCCTAATTGAGGGGGTTGCCCTCTTTGGGGTAATTATCTGTCTGATCATTGCTACTGCTTAATTGAATGGACACCCGAAGACCGCGCTAGGCGGCTTCGGGTTCTTTAATTGAACATTATTTTAATACACTCAACACTATGGATTTAATATCACCCGCTTCAGGACTTATTATTTGGCAATTGCTCATTTTTCTGGCGGTGCTGTTTATTCTTGGAAAATTTGCCTGGAAGCCTATCTTGAACGCCCTGAATGAGCGAGAATCTTCCATTGAAGAAGCCTTGCTTTCGGCAGAAAAAGCAAAGGAAGAGATGAAGCAGCTACAGGCGAGTAATGAACAACTACTAGCCGAGGCTCGTAAGGAGCGAGAAACCATGCTGAAGGAAGCTACCGCAGCCGCTAACAAAATTAAAGAAACCGCCCGAGAAGAAGGTGAAAAAGAACGTAAGCGTATGGTAGATGATGCCAGCGTAGAGATTGAAAACCAGAAAAAAGCTGCCTTAGCTGATGTAAAGCAACAAGTAGCAGCCTTATCGGTACAAGTTGCTGAAAAGATTCTGCGGGAAAACCTCAAGGGTGAAGCGGCTCAGGAGTCTTATATTGATAAGCTGGTGAGCGACCTGGGCGTAAATTAGGCCAAGTAAAAGTATAGTTACTCGATTTATATCTTATGACTGATTCACGGGTTGCGTCGCGCTACGCAAAATCACTGATAGAACTGGCTATTGAAAAAGGGGCATTAGAGAAAATCTATGAGGATATGCAGCTCTTCTCCCAAATATGCGATGCTAACCGCGATTTTCGCCTGATGCTTAGAAACCCCATTGTAAGTCATGGTAAGAAGAAGGCGGTTCTTGATAAAATATTTCAAGGAAAAGTACATGAGTCAACTATGGCGATCTTTGAAATTATTACCCGCAAAAACCGGGAAGCAATATTACCATCGTTAGCCGAAGAGTTTGTGCACCAGTACAATAAATACAAGCAGATTGACGAGGTTACGGTAACTACTTCAGTGCCACTCACACCCGAATTGAGGCAGAAGCTTGTCAGCAGTATAAAAGAGCGCACTGGACATCAGGTAGATCTAACTGAGCAGGTTGATCCGGAATTGATTGGTGGGTTTGTATTACAGATAGGCGATCGGATGATGGATAACTCAATAAAATCTAAGCTGAAAGCACTGGAATACGAATTTACCGACGAAAGTTATATGAAAGGATTTTAACCTCCTCCTTTAAAAAGGGGGGTAGGGGGATTTCATGAGCAAGTTGCCCTACTAGACAATAAATTATTTCTTATTAAAAATATACGTTCATGGCAGAAGTAAGACCCGATGAGGTTTCCGCAATACTACGCGAACAACTATCTAACTTTAAAACCGAAGCTGAGCTAGAGGAAGTAGGCACTGTGCTTCAGATTGGTGATGGGGTAGCCCGTATCTACGGACTTACCAATGCTCAATCTGGTGAGCTTCTTGAATTTGAAAACGGACTAAATGCTCTGGTACTGAACCTAGAAGAAGATAATGTGGGTGCCGTACTCTTAGGAGATCAAGGTGACCTTAAAGAAGGCGACTCCGTGCGCCGTACAGGACGTATTGCCTCTATTAAAGTAGGTGAAGGACTAGTAGGTCGGGTAGTAAACACGCTAGGTGAACCAATTGATGGTAAAGGGCCAATTCAGGGTGATGTTATTGATTTACCTCTAGAAAGAAGAGCCCCCGGGGTGATCTATCGTCAGCCAGTGAGCGAGCCCATGCAAACGGGTATCAAGTCTATTGATTCAATGATTCCGATTGGTCGTGGACAACGAGAGCTAGTAATTGGTGACCGCCAAACGGGAAAAACTGCGGTAGTAATTGATACAATTATTAACCAGCGAGAATTCTACGAAAAAGGTGAGCCAGTTTACTGTATTTACGTAGCCTGCGGACAAAAAGCCTCTACCGTGGCTGGAGTAGTAGCTGCTCTAGAGAAAAATGGTGCGATGGATTACACGACGGTGGTAGCTGCTACTGCTTCTGATCCAGCACCTATGCAGTTTTTTGCCCCTTTTACGGGAGCCGTAATTGGCGAGTACTTCCGTGATACTGGACGTCCGGCTTTGGTAGTATACGATGACCTTTCTAAGCAAGCAGTAGCTTATCGTGAGGTTTCACTGCTGTTACGCCGTCCTCCCGGACGTGAGGCGTATCCTGGAGATGTATTTTACTTACACTCGCGTTTGTTAGAGCGGGCAGCTAAGCTGAACGACAATGATGCGATCGTATCGCAGATGAATGACCTACCCGATGCTATTAAACCTATGGTAAAGGGCGGAGGTTCACTGACCGCACTGCCTATCATTGAAACCCAAGCGGGTGATGTATCGGCCTACATTCCCACCAATGTAATTTCTATTACTGACGGACAGATATTCCTAGAAACTAACTTGTTTAACTCCGGTATTCGTCCGGCGATTAATGTGGGTATTTCAGTATCTCGGGTAGGTGGCTCGGCTCAGATTAAGCCGATGAAGAAAGTGGCGGGAACCTTGAAGCTTGATCAGGCGCAATTCCGCGAGCTGGAAGCTTTTGCAAAGTTTGGTTCTGATCTGGATGCGGCTACTCAATTAACTATTGACCGGGGGCAGCGCAACCAAGAAATTCTAAAGCAGCCTCAGTATGCGCCCGTATCAGTAGAAGAGCAGGTAGCGATCATCTATGCTTCCACTAGTGGGCTGATGGACAAGGTGCCAATCAACAGAGCTAAGGAGTTTGAGAAAGAGTTCTTGTCATATATGACAGCTCAACATCAGGATACGTTAAATGCTATCCGTTCGGGCAAGTGGGGTGAGGAACAGCAAGCAACGATCAAAAAAGTAGCCTCTGACTTAGCGAAGAACTACAAACAATAGACAATTAGCAATGTACAGTGTGCAATTAGCAATGAACACTCGTACAATTGTTTATTGTTCATTGCACATTGTTAATTGAAAAGAAATGCCAAGTTTAAAAGAAGTTAAAAACCGGATTGCAACGGTTAAGTCTACGCAGCAGATTACCAAAGCCATGAAAATGGTAGCGGCCTCTAAGTTAAGGAGAGCCCAGGATCGTTTGTTGCAAATGCGCCCTTACGCGTATAAACTAACGCAATTGCTGACCAATGTCTCTTCTAACCTAAGTGAAGATAACATAAGTGAATATGCTGAGCCGCGCGATATAAAGAACGTGTTATTGGTTGCCTTTTCATCAGATCGAGGTCTATGCGGGGCATTTAATGCTAATCTCTTCCGGAATACTCGCCAGTTTATTTCTGACGAATACGAGTTCTATGAGCGTAACAATCGTCTCTCAATCATGACAGTTGGGCAGAAATCGTTTGACTACTATAAGCGTCGGGGGTATAATTTACGTAATGACTATAAAGATCTACTTGCAGCTTCTACTTTTGAAAATGCTCGCCATGCGGCTGAATACGTGATGAAACTCTACCGAGAGGGCGAAGTAGATAAGGTAATCTTGGTATATAACCAGTTTAAAAACGTAGCTACTCAGATTCCTACGTTTGAGCAGTTTTTACCGGTAGAAGATACCTCCGGAGATGATCAGCCAACGTCTATTGACTACATTTACGAGCCTTCGGAGACATTTATTGTTGAAGAACTGATTCCGCAATCATTGAAGGTGCAATTTTACAAGGCACTTTTAGAATCTAATGCAGCTGAGCAGGGAGCCCGAATGACTGCGATGGATCAAGCCACCGAAAATGCGGGAGAGCTACTAAAAGATTTACGATTGACCTACAACCGTACCCGCCAAGCAGCTATTACTAAAGAAATTCTCGAAATTGTAGCCGGAGCGGATGCTTTAGGATAAGGCATATTTCTGACGACACTGCACTTTTTTTGCCACTCTGGTTTGTTGCCAGAGTGGTTTTTTTATTATTTATTCATGGTACTCATTGCTTTCGCCCACCCAAACCAATTCTGTCTACGGTAGGTTACAGAGGCAGAAATTGTAATCGTTATGGACTCCCTTCGGATTATTGAAACTGGCGACGGATCGCACACTTTGTTAAATACTGCTTTAGACGAAACCTACCACTCCCGGCACGGGGCGTTGCGGGAGTCAATGCACGTATTTATCACTCATGGTTTACTTCATCGGCTAGATATATCTGCCGTTACTACTATTAATATTTTAGAAGTAGGCTTAGGAACTGGATTAAATGCTTGGCTAACTATGTTGGAAGCTGATAAACATCCTAGCGTTCAGTTTCATTATGTTGGTTTAGAACCTTACCCAGTAGAGGAGTCGGTTCTGCGGCAGCTCAACTATATTCAACCCGACGAAACTAAACATCAAACGTATTTCAATGCTATTCATCAGGCTACCTGGGAGCAGGCATCGTCGTTAACTGATAATTTTACCCTGAAGAAACAGCAAATCAGCTTGCAGGATATTGAAGAAGAAAGCCACTATGACCTAATCTACTTCGATGCTTTTGCACCTAACAAACAGCCTGAGCTATGGGAAAAGCCAATAATTGAGAAAGTGACAAACTTACTAGCTCCTTCAGGTGTGTGGGTAACCTACTCCGCCAAAGGTCAATTGAAGCGCGACTTAAAATCATTGGGTTTGCAGGTAGAAACCCTACCAGGCCCACCTGGTAAAGCTGAAATGGTGCGGACGCAATGCACCTAGTTTAAGTAGTTAAGTCCCCCAGTGAAGCGGTCAATCCAACTCTACCAATCAGCAAAATAATTAAGAGAGTGGATAAGCTCATCTACTATTCGTAAATTATCCTTTAAGAAAGACCAAAGAGCCTCACAGCGACATTGGTATATTCAGGGATTATGAAAAAATGTATTCTGCTTTTACTGGGTGGAATTTGCTGCTTATTACAGGGACACGCGCAACAATTTCAATTAAGCACCTACGATATCGATAAGCGACTATCGCGAGGTTTAATAAAAGCAGTGATTACCGATGATATTGGTTTTTTGTGGAGTGCCACTGATGAGGGTGTTATTCGTTTTGATGGAAAAGAAACGGTCTTTTTCCGGGATGTAATTCCTGGCGGGTTTGCCAAAGCTTTTTGTAAACGGGTTAATGGGGATATGCTGGTGTTACACGATTTTGGCTTAACTCAGATCATCAGTCAACCAGATACTACCTATTTTAAAACGTTACTGAGCGGGTATCTTCAGGACTTAGATACCAGTCTTTACTATCCCAAAGCTGTTTTTGAGGATCATAAGGGGACACTATGGATCGGTGAAAACCAGGCAGTTGTGCGCTACGACGGAGAATCGTTTCAAAAATTCCGATTTTCCTCTCAAGATTTTGCTGACAACTTTTTGCGGAGTTTTTCATTTGCTGAGGATAGCCAGAACCGCCTTTGGGCTATTTCTTACAACGGTAACCTCTACTACTACCAGCCAGAGGATCGGCAATTTATCCCGGTAGCACTGTCAATAGATATTCAGGAAGTGGGAAGTATGCACTATAGGGGGGAAGGAAAGCTATGGGTTGGTGCTAAAAACGGTTTTTTTGAGATTACAGTTACGAACAATGGTCAGATAGTATCGAGTCGGATAATTGGGGACATTGACAATGTATCCACTAGCATTTTAATCAATCCGGAAGAATTTTATGTAGGTACATTTGATCAGGGACTGTTTCAGGCTGATTTATTAGGGAGTGGAGTAACATTCAAACCGCTTTCGGTACTGCCCTTTCCCAATATCATTAGCTTACATTTTGACCCTCAGAATGGGTTGTGGGTTTCCGGTAGCGAAAGTATCGGACTGCTTCATCCTATCTTTTTTAAAACGTTAGAATTGGAGCAAGAGGAGAGAACTATCTCCGATTTTACTTTTTTAAGCGACAGCTTGTTATTGGTAAGTAATGAGCATCAATTATATCAGTTCAGCCTACAACTAGATAATTGGATTCTGGCAGATTCTCTAATCATTCCAGCGAGTCTATCTCCCAGAAGTTTGTTAGTAGATGGTGATCGTTTGTGGATGGGCGATTTTACTGGTGAAGTTTTTTACTATGATCTGTCGCAAGACGGGCTGTACTCTGTTGATACTATTTTAGCGGGAAGTTTTATCACCCAAATCGTAAAAGACTCTCATCAGAATATTTGGATCGCTGGTAATCGCCGTCACGGCCTCATTCGCATCTCACCAGATGAGCAAATTCGTTTTTATTCTCAGCCAGAGGTGCAGTACAATCAGGTAGTGTGCGAATCGCCCACCGGAGTTATTTTTTGCGCTAACAGCGATCCCGATTATTATCTGTCAATGTATGATCCGAGCCAGGATACTTTCATTGATATTAGCGAAAACCTTAATTTTACGCTTAGTAATAATTTTGCTGTAGAAGATCTGGCATTTGATGAGGATGGGAGTCTACTAATTGCTACCTCCGATGGTTTGCTTCGTTATCAGTTGAATCCAATAAGTCAGACCGCCAGCCGGGCACAGCGAATAGATTTAGGGGTCGTTCCTATTGACGAGTCTATAAAATCGGTGGTTCAATCCGATGGAGTCATTTGGATAGCTACCTCACAGGGGTTGATTATGTTTCAAAACGATCAATCTTTACTGTACGATCGGAGCAGCGGACTTCCGAGTCGGAATCTTACCGCTCGTGGATTGCAGGTAGATAACGAAGGTGAGGTATGGATTGCTACTGCCCAGGGGCTTGCTTACCTATCTTCAAGTAATTCGAGCCAATCGGTAACGCCCACTCCCATCTTTCAGAACCTCACCTTCAACGGAGAAAGGGCGGTGTCAGATAGCGATACGCCTGTATTTCCTTACGATACCTACCTGAACGCCACATTTATTTCCTTGTCTTATCCTGCTGATCAACTCCAGTATCAAACCCAAATTATGGGCTTAGATTCTACTTGGGTTAACCAGGGTACTGACAATCGTATATTTGTTCCTCGTTTTCCGGAAGGGGAGTATACACTACAGGTGCGTGCCCAACAGCATGGTGGGTTTCGCTGGAGTGACCCTTTATCCTACACTTTTGCTATCGCTCGCCCCTGGTACACCAAGGGCTGGGCATGGGCACTATACGCATTATTGATAGTAGGGGTGGTGATTATCTTCAATAAGCTGTACCACTGGCATCTACTGCGAAAGAACCGCCAATTAGAAACCATCGTCCAAAAGCGTACTGAAGAGGTGCGACAACAGAGCGATCAGATTATTGAGCAGAATGAGCGTTACCGCAAGCTTAAAGAACAGCAGCTAGAACAAGAAATTGAGTACCGGAACAAGCAGCTAACCTCTTACACGCTTAATCTGGTGCAGAAGAACCAGGTTTTGAAAGATCTACGGGCTAAGATAGTTGATGTTCGTAGGCAGAGTAGAAGAGATGTATCAATCGAAATGAAACGACTACTTAGCTTAATTGACCAGAGCTTTCGCAGCGACCGAGGGTGGGAAGAATTTAAACTCTACTTTGAGGAAGTACACGCCGGATTTTTTGAAGAACTAAAGACGAACCATCCCGAACTTACTCCACAGGATCTCCGTCTCTGTGCCATGATTCGGCTTAACCTTACCATTACCGAGTCGGCTTCTATCTTGGGTATCTCTCCCGAGAGTATGAAAACTTCCCGCTTCCGACTTCGAAAAAAGATGGAACTTCCTTCTATCAATCGGCTGGAAGAGTACATTATGCAGGTTTAAAATCAGTGAATGATAGAATAAACTAGATTAGTGTCTACTCAATCATCCCTTAGTTCACTCATTAATTAGCCCACAATCAATCTGTCTTAGATTGCGAATGTTGACTTTTATATATTTGAAAATCAAATAGTTATCAGGTTTTGTTAACTATTTGTAAACCCCCATTTTTTGGCGGTCTCCTCTCAACTCCTCTATATTAGCGTCAGATTTTGAAATGATCCTATTCCAGTCAGTACAAGTCTCAGTAGAATTGGGAGATTCTCAAAAAATCAAGTCAAATTTTCAAGTCCTTATAAATTTTTACACTTATGACACAGCCTTACAAGATCATTTGGATGGTGCTGCTGCTCATCGCGAGTCATACTGCTTGGGCTCAGCAACAAACCGTCACCGGAACTGTCACCGATTTTGACACCGAAGACCCACTACCCGGAGTAAACATCATCCGGGCAGGAACTGCGGAGGGAACGATCACGGATATTGAGGGTAAATTCAGCATTAGTGCTGCCTCAGATGATACCCTAATCTTTTCTTTCGTTAGCTACGAAAGCGAAAAATTCGTAGTGGGTAATCAGACTAATGTAAATATTCAGATGCTCCCTTCGGTAACCTCTCTCACTGAGATAGTGGTGGTAGGATATGGTGAACAGGAAGCCGGAGATGTTACCGGAGTGGTAACCGCCGTAGATGCTGAAGAATTTAATCGAGGAGCTATTGTTAGTCCCGATCAGCTGATCACGGGTAAAGTAGCTGGGGTACAGATCACCCCGAATACTGGAGCCCCCGGTGGGCAGAGTTCCATTCGTATCCGAGGTGGTACTTCTATCAACGCCAGTAACGAACCTTTATACGTAATCGACGGAGTACCTATTGATAACGCCCCTCACGATCCAGGTGGGTTTTCCAAAGGTAAGAACCCGCTAAACTTCCTCAATCCTAATGACATTGAGAGTTTTACTGTTCTGAAAGATGCTTCGGCTGCGGCAATCTATGGTTCTCGCGGTGCTAACGGAGTTATTATCATCACGACTAAGAAGGGGAACGCTGGAGGGGAAGGATCAATATCGTATGATACCTGGTATTCTATTGCTAACCCGGTTAATCAGGTTGATGTACTTACTGCCAGCGAATTTAGGTCGGTGGTTAATGAGCAAGCTTCTGACAGATCGGACCGTCTCTTAAATGCCAATACCGACTGGCAAGACCAGATTCTTCAGAGTGCTGTTGGACAAAACCATGCGCTGAGTTTCTCCGGTGGTTCAGAAAATGTTGGTTATCGTGCTTCAATAGGCTACTTAAATCAAGAAGGTATTATCAAGACCTCCGAAACAGAGCGCGTAAGCCTCTCTTTCAACTATAATCATAGCATGTTGAATGATCAGTTGAAGGTTAATGCCAACATTAAGGGCTCTCGTACCGAAGATCGCTTTTCGCCGGATGAAGCCATTGGTAATGCGGTCAGCTTCGCTCCTACTCAACCCATTTTTGATGCATCTAGCCCTTGGGGTGGTTACTGGGAATGGCCGGAAGATTTGGGGACTAAGAACCCGGTATCGGAGCTAATGCAAACCCAAGACTTTGGACAAAACCTACGTAGCATTGGTAATATTGAGTTTGACTATAAGTTACCTCTACCCGGACTTAGTGCTCGGCTTAACTTGGGATACGATGTGGCTTCAGGCGAACGTCGTCGGTTCTTACCTTCTACGCTTCGTTCTCAGTACAGCACGCAAGGGGAAATACGGACAGAAAACTTCACTCGCAGCAGTTCTCTACTAGAAGCGTATCTAAATTACTCTCGTGATTTGCAAAGTATTCTTAGCACCTTAGATGTTACAGGAGGGTACTCGTATCAGAATTTTAACAGTGCATTCCCTGGATTTTTGGCTACTGAGTTAAGTACTAATATTTTAGGTTCGGCCAATCCTGCTCCAGCGGGTGAAAGCCAGGTGTTTAACAGCATTCTGGAAAATCGATTAATCTCCTTCTTCGGTCGGGCTAATCTCTCAGTTCAAGACAAGTATTTGCTAACGGTGACGGTTCGTCGGGATGGTTCATCTCGCTTTGGACCAAGCAACCGCTGGGGTACTTTCCCTTCAGCGGCCATAGGCTGGAGACTAATTGAGGAAGATTTTCTGGTCGGTTTGAACAGCATATTTACTGACCTGAAACTACGAGCTGGCTGGGGAATTACCGGAAACCAGGAAATTGGTGACTATCTGTATCTGCAAACCTACACATTTGGCGATAGCCGAGCTCAAATCCCATTTGGTGATCGCTTTATTACTACACTACGCCCCAACGGGGCTGATCCTAACTTGAAGTGGGAGGAGACTGAATCTTTGAACATTGGTCTGGATTACGGCATGTTCAACGGTCGCCTGAGTGGATCAATAGAGTACTATCGCAAGACAACCGAAGACTTACTATTTGAGATTACTGTACCTTCGGGTGCTAACCTAACCAATCGTATCCTAACTAACATTGGATCAGTGGAAAACGAAGGGGTAGAACTGGTAATAAACGGATTCATTCTTGATAAGGAAAACTTTTCCTGGAATGTCGGATTCAATGCTGCCTTTAATCGGAATGAGATCACCTCCTTAGCCGGAGCTGAAAACCCTGACTTCCTAGGATTTCCTACCGGTGGAATTAGTGGTGGCGTAGGTAATAATATTCAGATTCTGCAAGTTGGCCAGCCTGTAAACTCTTTCTTCATCTTTAACCATCTGATGCAAAATGGAGTACCATTAGCTGATGGGGTAGATCATAACGGTGATGGTAACGTCAACCTAACCGACATCTACGAGAACACCAATGGCGATGAGCAGGTGAATGATACCGATAAAGTACCTTTCGAGAATCCGGCGCCGGATGTAATCTTAGGATTCACTTCCCAGATGTATATGGGCAACTTCGATCTCAGCTTCACCCTACGAAGCAATCTGGGCAACTACGTGTACAATAACGTGGCTTCTAATTTTGGAAACTACAGTCGGGTTATCTCGGATATTGTGCCCGCCAATATGACTAGCGATGTACTAGCTACCAATTTTGTGGAACCTCAGTTATTTTCTGACTACTACGTAGAAAATGCTTCCTTCTTACGAATGGATAATATCACACTGGGGTATTCGCTCAATCAGTTATCGGAGAAGCTTAACATTCGGCTTTACGGTACAGCGCAGAATCTGTTTTTGATAACCAATTACTCTGGCTTAGATCCTGAGCTCGGAATTGGCGGAATAGATAATAACATCTATCCTCGCGCTCGTACATTTATTGTTGGATTGAACATCGGACTGTAGTCCCTCACGTTGTCAAACACTTAACATTACAACCATGAATAAATTATATAATGTCATTATCGCCACCACCCTACTGTGGTTCTCAGCTGCCTGCACCGATTTAGATATTGAACCAGAAAGTCGGTCTACGGCTAACAACGTATTTAGCGACCCGGCTTCCTACGAAGCTTTTATTGCCCGGGTATACGCTGGACTATCAGTGAGTGGGCAAATTGGCCCGTCTGGTGATGCGGACATCAAAGGTATTGACGAAGGGTTCTCCAATTATCTCCGCCAGTACTGGAAAGCTCAGGAATTGACAACCGACGAAGCAGTAATCGCTTGGGGCGACGAAGGGCTTCCCGATTACCACGAGCACGACTGGACGTCTGCTAATCAGTTTGTGACTGCCATGTACAATCGTATCTTTTTCCAGATATCCATCGCCAACGAATTTCTGCGGGAATCTACCGATGCCAAACTAGCTGAACGAAACATCAGCGGTGATTTGCAGGCTGAAATTCAGCAGTACCGGGCTGAGGCTCGTTTCCTCCGAGCTTTGAGCTACTATCACGGCATTGATATGTACGGTGATATTCCTTTCTATACCGAAGAAGACGCTATTGGTAATGTGATGCCTGAGCAAGCGCCTCGAGCGGAAGTGTTCAAGTACATTGAGCAAGAGCTATTGGCTATTGCAGATGTATTACCCCCTGCGGGTGCGGCTGAATACGGTCGGGCTGACCGAGCTGCTGCCTGGGCTTTACTCGCCAAACTATATCTGAACGCTGAAGTCTACACTGGACAAGGACGGTACGCCGATTGCATCACTTACTGCAACAATATCATCTCATCTGGTGCTTTTGCCCTGAGTGAGTCTTATCAGGAGACCTTCCTAGCAGATAACCAGCAGTCGTCGGAGATTATCTTTCCAATCACTTTTGATGGAGAGCGAACTCGTACTTTTGGTGGTATGACTTTTATCACACATGCTGCGGTAGGTGGAAGTATGGATGCCAACTCATTTGGTCTTGACGGAGGTTGGTTTGGCACTCGCACAACTAGTGCCTTAGTAAATTTATTTCCTGATGAGACAGGTGAGGTTGATGAACGAGCAATCTTCTACACCGAAGGGCAGTCACTAGAGATCAATAGCATTACCAATTTCAACGACGGTTACGCCGCACCTAAGTTCCAGAATATTACCTCTACCGGAGAGATAGGCTCTGACTTAACTTTCCCTGATACTGATTTTCCTCTATTCCGATTGGCTGATGTGTATCTGATGTATGCGGAGGCTGTAGTGAGAGGTGGCGGTGGCGATGTTGCTACGGCAGTTGGCTACATTAATCAGCTCCGGGAGCGAGCCTATAATGATGCAAGCGGTAATATTACTCAGGCGGAGCTGACACTAGATTTTATTCTGGATGAACGGGCTCGTGAACTGTACTGGGAAGGGCACCGACGTACCGACCTCATTCGCTTTAACGAGTTTACCGAGAACGGTGTTTGGCCCTGGAAAGGTAATGTGCCGGAAGGGACAACCACCGCGTCTTTCCGCAACTTGTTCCCAATCCCTTCATCAGAGATTATTGCGAATACAAATCTTACTCAAAACCAAGGTTACTAACTCTCTCTACTATCCCGGACGGCCTCTGCGCTGATCCGGGATTTCTTATTATCTCTAAAAGTAAATAAGCACTAAGACAAAAATACGTTATACACTTCCCCCTTCAAAAAGGGGGCTAAGGGGATTTAATAGATCAAAACAGTCATCTGCAATTTAATTGTTATCTCATTACTTGATTCCCACCTATCTTCCTATGCTTTAATACCTGACTTTATGAAACCGTTTTCTTTATCATTTTTCACGCTGCTAGTTTGTCTTCCATTGGTATTATCTGCTCAAACCAAAATAGAGCGATTAGAACCCGCTTTTTGGTGGGCGGGGATGCAAGATTCTCAACTACAATTGATGGTATACGGGGAGAATATTGCGGCTACCAATCCCCAATTAGACTATCCTGGAGTACAGATACAACAGATCATTAAAGTCAAGAGCCCCAACTATCTGTTTCTTGATCTTATATTAGCTCCCGATGTACAACCCGGTACTTTTTCTATCGCTTTTCATCAGGACGATAAGCCAGTTGCTACCTATGATTATGAGCTGAAACAGCGAAAGTCAGGTTCAGCCGAACGAGAAGGTTTTAATCCGTCAGACGTTATTTACCTCATCACCCCTGATCGTTTCGCTAACGGAAATCGGGATAATGACAATACGCCCGATACGAAAGAGCAGACCGATCGTTCCAACAAATTGGGTCGGCACGGTGGTGATATTCAGGGGATTGTGGATCACTTAGATTACATTAAAAACCTAGGCTTTACTGCCATTTGGCTCAATCCGGTGCTGGAAAACAATATGCAAGAAGTTTCCTACCATGGCTACTCTACTACGGATTTTTACCGGGTAGACCCTCGTTTTGGAAGTAACGAGGAATACCAGCAACTAAACGAAGTCGCCGATGAAAAAGGCATTAAACTGGTGATGGATATGATTCTGAACCACTGTGGCTCTGAGCATTGGTGGATGAACGATTTGCCTACTAATGACTGGATCAACTTTCCTGATGAATATAACCAAACTAACCATCGCCGAACGACTATCCAGGATCCCTACCGCTCTTCAATAGATTATAAGAAATTTTCTGATGGCTGGTTTGTACCTACTATGCCCGATCTGAATCAAAATAACCCTCTGATGGCTCGCTACCTGATTCAAAATAGCATCTGGTGGATAGAGTACGCGGGCTTGGAGGGAATCCGCATGGATACCTATTCGTATCCTGATAAAGATTTCATGAGCGACTGGACTTGTGCGGTAATGAATGAGTACCCTAATTTTAATATTGTAGGGGAAGAGTGGAGCCCCAATCCGGCAATAGTTGCTCACTGGCAGGGAGGGAAGGTGAACCCTAATGGCTATACCTCTTGTCTGCCTAGCATGATGGATTTCCCCCTACAGATTGCCCTAACCCAAGGTCTGATTGCGGAAGAAAGTTTTTCGGGCGGATTAACCCAAACTTACGAGATGTTGGCTAACGATTTCCTGTATGCTGACCCTTCTAATTTGGTTGTCTTTCCCGATAATCACGATATGGATCGCTTTTTTGCTCAGGTAAATCAGGATATTAACCTTTTCCGATTAGGGATCAGCTTCATTCTCACTACCCGAGGTATTCCTCAAATCTACTATGGCACTGAATTACTGATGACTAACCCTGGCAACGGTGATCATGGGCTTATCCGGGAAGATTTTCCGGGTGGGTGGCCTAATGATCCGGTAAATGCCATGACGGGTAAAGGGCTAACGGCTGAGCAGAAAGAAACTAAGAAATTTTTCAAGACTCTCTTGCAGTGGCGTAAAGACAATGCTGCAATTCATAATGGTAAGTTAATGCACTATGCGCCTGATAACGGCATCTACGTATATTTCCGCTACTTAGGCGATCAGAAAGTCATGGTTGTGCTCAGCAAAAACGAAGAAGAGGTAACCTTGGATCTGAGCCGCTTCCGAGAGATTTTGTCGGAAGGGGAGCCAGGCACCGAAATACTTACTGGTAAGCAGCTTATCTTAGACGATGAGCTACAAGTACCTGCCCGCACTCCCATGATTATTAACGTAGGTAAAAGAAAGCAAAGGCTCTCTACGGCTGAAATAGAATAATCTCTCATCAGCTTGTTCGTCCTCGCACAAAAATGTTCGTATTTGGACAGATAAAAAAAGCATAAATACCCCTACTACCTTCTGTAGAGTGTTGGCATAGCAATTGGGTGATATTTATTCAATCAACCCTTCTTCTATGCTCCGTAACTACCTCCTGACTGCAATCCGTAGTTTTGCTAAGAAAAAAAGCTACACTTTCATTAATATTCTAGGCTTAGCCATTGGACTAGCTAGTAGCTTTCTAATTTTTCTGTGGATTCAGAGTGAATACCAGATAGATCGTTTTCATGCTAATGGGCAGCAGTTGTATCAGGTCTTGCGAAACGTTCATTATGCCAGTGGCCCAACTCTTACCTATCAGACAATTCCTAAGCCTCTAGCGCAAGTGCTAGAAGATGAATTTCCGGAAATTCAGGCAGCAGAATTAATTTCTTGGGAGGAAGAGTCGTTGCTAGCTTACGATGAAAATAGCTATCGTGAGCAAGGCAACTACGTAGGAGAAGATTTCTTTGAGATATTTTCTTATCCGCTCACGGAGGGCGACCCGGCTACAGTACTTAACGAGCTGGATGCTATCGTCATATCTGAAACGATGGCGCAGAAATATTTCGGCGATCAGAGTGCTGTGGGTAAAATTCTTCGCTTTGAGGATCGGGAAGATTTGCGAGTGAGTGGAGTATTTCGCGATATGTCAAAGCAATCCTCTATAAATCTTGACTTCGTGCGACCGATGAAGCGGTTTATCCGCGACAATAGCTGGGTAGAAGATTGGGGTAGTAATGGTCTTCGCCTATTTGTGCTGGTTGCTCCCAACGCTGATGTTATTCAACTGAATAGTAAGGTCAGAGATATCATCGATCAGCATCAGGAGTATGATGATGCCGATGTCTTTCTCAAGCCCTACGCTGATCGCCACCTATATGGAAAATACGAAGACGGACAACTGATAGGTGGACGAATCACGTATGTGCGGATTTTCTCGGTAGTAGCAGTATTTATGCTGATAATCGCCTGTATTAATTTCATGAACCTTGCTACGGCCCGATCTGGTCAGCGGGCGAAAGAAGTTGGAGTACGCAAAGCCATTGGTGCTAATAAAAATTCATTGATCGGTCAGTTTATGGCTGAGTCAACCCTGGTGGTATTGTTTGCTCTTTCGTTAGCCGTGTTGCTGGTAGAGATATCTCTTCCTTTTTTCAATCAACTCACCAATAAAAACATCATCGTTGACTACCTTGACCCCACTATACTTAGCATAGGAGTGGGCATTGTTTTGTTCACCGGACTACTGGCTGGAAGTTATCCAGCTTTGTTTCTGTCATCTTTCCAACCTGCCCGAGTGCTGAAGGGAACTGTACAGCAGAACCCAAGAGCAGCGCTTTTTAGAAAAGGGTTAGTAGTCTTCCAATTTGCCGTATCTATTCTACTGGTAATAGGAACAATCATTGTATACGAGCAGGTCAATTACATCCTAAATAAAGACTTAGGGCTAGAGAAAGAGAATGTGATTTATACTTACCGGGAAGGTACTCTTCACGATCAGTACGAAGCCTATAAACAACAACTTTTGCAGCAACCCGGAATATTGGCAGTAACTTCCAGTAGTCAAAGTCCTCTCCGCATAGGCCGCTCTACCGGAAATGTTCAGTGGGATAAGAAGCAGCAGGATGATGATATGGAATTCATGATTGTTAACGCGGAATATGATTTCGTATCAACAATGGGTATGAGGCTCAAGGATGGAAGATATTTTTCTCGCGACTTTTCTACGGATACCACGAACTATGTTATCAACGAAGCGGCTGCTAAGGCAATGGGTATGACCGATCCGGTAGGAGAAACTCTAACTGTGTGGGAGGAACCCGGAAAAATCATTGGCATGGTAGAAGATTTTCACGCGGCCTCGCTACACGAACAGATTACCCCGCTAATAATGCGTTTAACTCCGGATGACACCTATCTTATATTTGTACGTGCCGAAATCGGAAAAACAGCCGAAGCTCTAGCTAGTATGAAAAAAGTTGGTGAGTCGCTTAATCCAGCCTATCCGTTCGAGTACAAATTCTTAGATCAAACCTTTCAGGAAGATTACCAGCGAGAAGAAACTATTGGCAAGCTCTCTACGATCTTCGCAACACTGGCTATCCTGATTTCTTGTTTGGGATTATTGGGGCTAGCTTCCTTCACCGCCGAACAGCGTACCAAAGAAATTGGCGTGCGTAAAGTGCTAGGGGCTTCAGTTAGTCATTTGGTTTGGCTTCTGTCCAGCGATTTTACCCGATTAGTTACTATTAGTTTCGTAATTGCTAGTCCTATCGCCTATTATCTGATGAAGCAATGGCTGCAAGACTTCGAGTACCAAGTAGACTTATCAGTAGGGGTATTTGCTTTGGCAGGTATAGCCGCTTTGCTCATCGCCTGGCTAACCGTCGGCTACCAATCGGTACGAACCGCCCGGGCCAACCCAGTGGATTCCCTACGAAGTGAGTAACTATGTAAACTGATACGCCCAGTAGATTAGAACGAATTGTAGCGGAATTCGCAACCAAAGTACCCAAGCCGGAATTTTCCTAAACTTCTCAGATTGCAGCATATAAATGTGAGCCGGAAGAAAAGCCAATAGCATAAGTATAATTCCCCAGGCTGATAGCTCTCTTGTTTCCTCAAATAATAATCCTATCCCGAAAGCAACCTCAAAGAAGCCACTGATCAGCACTAGTGCTCGAGGATTGGGTAAATAAGACGGAATAACCGCTTCATACATTTTGGGCTTTACGAAGTGAAATAGACCTGCTACTATGTAAAGACCAGCCATTGTGTACAAGCTGATTGAATTGTCCATTCTGCCAAGATACAAAGAGTAGTTGACAGGTGATAATTGAAAATGATTAAAGGCTCTGCTGCACAGAAGTCATCACCGATCAATTGAGCTATCAGTCAGTCGAGCAATTTTCCCAGAATCCTGTATCTTAGTCGGGAATAAAAAGACAACCTATGATGAACCGACGAGACTTTATTAAATCTAGTGCTGGTGCTACTGCTGGTGCCAGCTTAATTTATTCGCCATACTCCATTGCTCGCTCTCAACAAAACAAAAAGTATACTACCGCTCTGATTGGTAGCGGTTGGTGGGGCATGAATATTCTTCGCGAAGCCATTGCAGCTGACCGAGCAAAAGTGGTTGCCCTCTGCGACGTAGATCAACGCCAGCTTGACCAGGCTATGGAAGAGACTGGAAAGCTAACTAGCGACAAGCCTAAGCGTTATGCTGACTATCGGGAGTTGCTGGCGACTGAGAAGCCGGAGGTTGTCATTGTAGCTACGCCTGATCACTGGCATCCGTTGCAAACCATTGCAGCAGTAGAAGCAGGTGCACATGTATACGTAGAAAAACCCATTGGGCATACCATTAACGAAGGCAAAGCGATGATGCGGGCGGCTCGGGCTAACAACCGTATGGTACAAGTAGGAACTCATCGCCGAGTTTCACCTCACAACATTTCCGGAATGGAATTTCTGAAGTCGGGGCGAGCGGGAAAAATTGGGATGGTACGAGCGTTTGTACACTATCCTGGTGGCCCTGGAGAACCCACTCCAGATTCTGAACCTCCAACTGGTTTGGATTGGGATATGTGGTGTGGTCCGGCAGCTTTAGTGCCTTATAACGAGCGCATCCACCCCAAAGGGTTTCGACAGTTTTTGGAGTTTGCCAACGGACAAATTGGCGACTGGGGGATTCATTGGCTGGATCAAATTTTATGGTGGACTGAGGAAAAAGCTCCTAAGTCGGTACATTCAGTAGCCGCTCGCCACATAAGAGAAGATAATACTACGGCGCCTGATACTCAGGTAGTAAACTACGAGTTCGAGGATTTTACTGCTGTCTGGGAACATCGTCAGTACGCTGCCAACCAAGCTGAAAAGCATAACATTGGCTGCTATTTCTACGGCACTGAAGGCACCTTTCATATGGGCTGGCTCGATGGCTGGACGTTTTATCCTAGTAAAAAAGGCAGAGAAATTATTCACGTTGAACCACAGTTGCGCGACCCGGATAAACAAAATATCAAAGAATTATGGGCTGATTTCCTGTCGTCTATCGAGACAGGTAACCTTCCGGTTTGTGATATTGAGGTTGGTCATCGCTCTACCAATATGAGCCTACTCGGAATGCTTTCTCATAAGCTGGGTAGAAGTGTTGCTTGGGATGCTGATCAAGAAATCGTACCGAATGACACTGAAGCTAATGCCATGCTAGAACGGGAATACCGAGGTGAGTGGCAGTATCCAAAGATAGTGTAGAAGGAGGGCGCTACGATTAAATAGTATCAGTAGTGAACCACTTCACAGTCTGGATGAGATTGGCGAAACTTATCAACTTCTCGGCTAGAAATACGGGTATTATAGCAGCGAAGCATCCTTAGTTGGTTCAAGTCTCGAAGAGGCTTCAGTTTTTTTACCTGCGTGTTATAACACTCTAGATGCTGAAGATTAATTAACGAAGATAACCGCTTGAGCTTACTCACCTGAGTACCTGAACACTTGAGAGTCTCTAGAGAAATTAGATCCTCAACAGGGCGCAGATCTTCTACCGGGGTATTCTGAAAATCGAGATAAACGAGATCGGTAAGCTGAGATAATGGCTCCAGATCGCGAATAGGATTACGCGCACAAATCAATGCTCGTAGTGTGTACATATCGCTGAGAGGAGAAAGGTTCGATACTCGCGTACCCGTTAGGGTGAGTTCAGTAAGCCGGACAAATTCCCGTAAGGGTTCCAGAGAGGTAACTCGGCTATTATCCTCAATCGTTAATGAGCTTAGGAAAGCCAGCTCGTGCAACTGCTCCCGGTCAGGAATATCCCCAATGACTACTTGTTCCCGTAGTTCCTTTTTCCAGGCTGGTGAAAGCTCATTCCACCACAGACTTAATTGTTCGGTTTTATAAATGACAATAGTTTCGGGGTGTTCCCGAATAAATTGCCGAATCTTTTCGGGAGCAATCGGGGTGCTTTCGCAACTCAGGCGCTGTATACCCGAAATGCTACTAAGAGGCATCAGGCTACTAATTTGCGTTTGATCGCAATTGAGAACCTTCAGGTTACGGGCATCACTTAGCGCTCCAATACTATCAACATTAGTGCCCGCCAGATTTAGGTGCTCTAAGTTAACCATGCCCTCTAAAGGCGATAGGTCGCGAATGTTCGTGCTCTCACAGTTTAGCTTAGTTAGGTTAGTGAGATTTGCTAGTGGGGCTAAATCTTGTACAGTGGTGTTCCCACTAATATCAATATCGGTTAGATTAGCTACTTCAGCTAGACTTTCTTTATTGACGGTATCTAGCGATACATACTTATTAAAAATCTGTTGCCATTCAGAGGGTAATGCCTGCCACCAATCCATCATCTGCTCAGTAGCGTAAATAACCAACACTTGAGGGTTAATCGCCATAAATCGGTTAGCCTCAAGCTTTTTAATCGGGGTATTATCACAGTACACTTTTTGTAACTGAGGCAAGCCATTCAATGCTTCCAGATTCTCTACTGGAGTATTGTTTATCACCAATGTCTCCAGATTGACTAAAGATTTTAGGGGAGCTAAATCGACAACTGGAGTATTTTCTAGATTAAGCCACGTGACACTGGCGGTACTAGCTACTGGCTGTAGATCGCTAATGCTGGTTTCGGAGCAATCTAGGTAAACAAGGTTAGTCATGGTAGCCAGAGATTCCAGACTAGTAATAGCAGTACTAGCGCAGCGTAAATCTCTCAAACTGTTAAGTTCAGGTATTTGCTGCACGTAGGTATTGCTGCAATACAGCTTTTCTAACTTGGTAAAATTGGCCAGTACATCCAGACTAGTGATATTGGTATGCTCACAATCAATTTCTCGTAGGCTAGTCGCATACTTCAGTGGGGATAGATCTGCTACCGGGGTTTGACTACAATTAAGTACCTCTAGCTTAGTTAGGTTCCGAAGAGGGTAAAGATCATCGATGCGCGTGTCAGAAATATTTAAGTAGCGTAAGTCAATTAGCTTACCTAGCGGCTCTAAACTGTATACGGACTGATTACCCGAGAGGTTAATTTCGTCTAGGCGTACAATCTCTCGTAGCATTCGGTAATTAGCCGAATCCCAATCCTGAGCACCTACCTGCGCTTTGAAAAACTCCTGCCAGGGCTGAGATACCTCTGACCACCAATTGGCAAGCTCTTCTCGTTCGCTAAGTTTAGTAGTATAGATGCTGGCAATCTTCAGATCCTTTTCAGCTTCATTCAGGTTGATTTCTACGTAACGAATCTGATTGGCATTCACTGTATCGCCATCTACCGTAGTGCCTTGCAGGTTGCGGCTTAGTGCAACCCGAAAGAATTTTTTGCCATTGTTTACATAATAACTCACATCGTCTACACTCAAATCAAACGTAACTTCGTGAAAGAAAAAATCAATATCTTTTAAGTAGGCCTGTACATTTTTGTTGGTAACTACACTGCGGTCTTCTGCCAAGTCATCTTCAATCTGTACATCCTCATCTCGAAAAGCCTTCAGATAGCTTTGAGTAATAATAGTCTCCTTTTGCTGGGTAGTTGCTTTGGGGTCACCCAGAAAATTCATCATATACTCCAGAAAAGACACTAGTTCTTTAGATTGCTCTTGGTATTCAGCAATTGCTTCGGGCGTAAGTTCATCTCCCCCAGCGTTTCTTGCCTGAGCCATGAGGCAGGGGCAAATAATTACACTGAGCCAGAATGACAGCAAGGTAGCGGTAAGTCGCTTATTCATCTTCGTAAAAAATGTACTTAGTCAATAGCTCTTTTTCCTGGGGTGTTGCTTCGGATAAATCGGCAATGAGCCAACCACGATTGTAGCCCGGCCGATTGAACTTAGCTAGTTGAAAATACCAGCCATCTACTTGAAAGAAATGAAACTTAACGTTACTAACGGTTTCGAACCGCAAGTTAGAATTTTTAATCTCGTAGAGCAAGATTGAGAGATAATCAGGTTGGTAGCCTCGGGCTAAAAACTGATCTACTTTTGCTTTATTATCCTGAAAAACCTTCCGCAGGTTCATAAAATCCAGCTCGTGGCTCATCGGGTGTAAAAAAGGCATTCCTCCAGTGGTGTCACTATCGAATAGCTTAGCAAAAGGAGGAAAGTACGCTTTGGCAAAGATCCACTTAGAGCCGACTTTTTCTTCTTGTAATCGTAAGAAGAGTGTAGCTTCCTGCCGTCGGCCTTGGTAGTTAAACTGAGCTTTTACTTCGGCAAACCACTGCCCCCCGTGAAAATCCAGATAAGTGGGATTAGAAGAACCGTTTACCGCTTTAATAAATGATTGTTTTTCGGCTGACGATATTCCACGATTCTGGTTATCAAATAGGTTCTCCAGGTACTTCTGACGGAGCTTAGGGTTTCGGTAGCCTTTATCACCCGCGTAGTAACGTTTACCTTCAATGTCCTCTTCCCCGTTAAAGCGGCGAAAGAACTGATTTACCTGCTTGGTTTCTGCGTAGAGCACGTCTTCGTCTCCTAGGTATTCCCCAATGCCCTGAGCAAAAAGTGCTTGATTGCTGAACAATAATAAACCTACTGAATAGATCACAAAAAAGACTACGCTTCGGCAACTGGCCTCCGGTAGTCTTACAAAAAAACGAATAATGTTATACATCAATGTTGTTATGTGGTGGTCTCGGCAACGCGAATATCCCCCAGCAGTACATCCCAGAAGTCAATAATTCGTCCGCCGATCTGGGTTTCCTTTTTCTGAACAAATACAGTGATGTCTTTCTTGGTAGTATCTTTATACTCCAGACCATCATCAGAAGTACCTTCAAATCGCTGGTAGATCGTTATTACCCCAACAAACGTGCCATCGGGTTGTTGTTCTAGGTCGCTGATGTACTGAATATCGTACCATTTGATAGTCACTTGGTCGTAATTTAGTGCCATCAGGTGTTCAAAATAGCCCCGTACACCGTAGTACGTAATCTCATTGCTTGATAAGGAAGAAACCCCAATCTCAGCCCCCGAAGCAAATAGCTCTTCAGCCCGGTCAATAACCCGATTAGCCTCTGAGAAGGGAGTATCCTTGTTACCGATAATGCTGATATACTTACTCAAGTCGCGGACTTTCTCTAATGCTAGTGAGTCAATGGCTAGTTTACGGTCCGGGCTAATGGTTTCCTGTGCATGGGCTGAGAAGGAGGTCAATCCAATAAGAAACAGACAAAAATATATGACAGAAAATTTCATTAGTTATATCGTTTAATAAGTTCTAGTTCTTTGATTTTACCATTCGCATCAAATACCATGTTGTACACCTCATCAGGACTACTTTTGGTATCTTTTAGATAGTTAAGGTATTTACTGATGGTGGTAGGTTCGTCGTAATCGGTTTGTCCCCCACTCTGGCTAATGATAATAAGCACTGGGGTTTCGGATGAAGCAAACATATTAATAGCATCCCGGATTTGGGAGTTAGCATCGCTTGTACTGCGGGCTAAGGCTACGTTTTGGAACATACTATTTAAGTCGGATTCGGAGGTGGGGCCACTTTTAGTGGTTACTGAACGATCTTCCCCTCGCCGGGCAGCAGCTCGTTCATCGGCAATAATTCCTTCGGCGCGCTCAATTAACGTCTGAATCTCAGCATCTTGCAAGTTCATGTCCTTGATTCGCTCCACTACATCTTCTTTCTCATCCGTAGACATACTACCCTGGTCGTTAATCACCGCCAATAAATCAGCTCGGGCTTTGGCGATACGCTCTAGTCGGGCTTTTTCAGCAGCCTTAGCCTCTTTCTTAGCTTTACAGCCGACGGGTCCCAGGGCGATAAAAGCACATAAAATCAGCATAATCCAGGAATGGTGTACCCGGTGCAACTGGATCAAATGAGAATTGTCTCTGTGTTTTCGTAACATCATAATATCTTGTTTATAACATATTCCTGCAAAAACGCTGTAAGTTACAGGTTTACTAATTATTTAAAAAAATATGCCAATCAGGGCAAATTGCAATTTGTTATCTGAATACCAAAAAAACTTACGTGGTTTTGTTGGCAATAAGTAGGTAGCTAACTGTAAACGCAACTGCTATCCGTATAGTGTCTTGATCACAGCCGATCAAATATGGTGCGAACCTTACGCAGTTCAACCTTGGGCGCCCAAGCTTAACATTGAGGATAATTTACTCATACTGTGTAGTCAAGATAGGTAGCGGAGGTGATTTTACAAATAGGATAAGTGAACCAATAGACATTAAGGCAGATTTTACGCTTGTATTCGGAACATAGGATGGTAAGAATTTAGAAACTTTTCGGACTATTTTAATAAAATTATTTACGAGCAAACTGCTTTAAATTATCAACCATTCAAATTAAGAATTTTTCAGTATCTTATTCGGTCAACATTTACCTAACTGCTTATTATGATTCCTATTCAACCAGATCAAATTCCTCCCAGCGGATGGCAGGGTTTTAAGCGCCACTGGCGTACTGATCTGGTAGCCGCCCTCAGCGTTGCACTGGTAGCCCTACCCTTAGGGCTGGGGATTGCGGTGGCAGCAGGCTTCCCACCTATGGCTGGCCTAGTTTCGGTAATTGTAGGCGGTCTGGTGACTACATTTATCCGGGGAAGCCATGTGGCAATTAATGGTCCTGCCAATGCCTTAATTATTGTAGCATTATCAGCATCTGAGAACATGAGCTTACCGGGCGAATCGGGTTTGCCCTACGCAATGGCGGCTTTCGTAGTAGCTGGAGGTATCCAAGTAGTACTGGGGATGCTACGATTGGGAAAATTAGGTAATTTGGTGCCCAGCTCTACCATTCACGGCATGTTAGCCGCTATTGGCTTTCTCATTATTGGCACGCAGATTCACCACGCCCTAGGGATTGCTGGAGCCAGCTTTTTAGACCTACTCACCCAGCCAGAAATATTATTGCAAACCAATCCATTCATCCTAATTGTTACGTTGGCTTGCCTTCTCATTCTAATCTTTTACGGACAAATTGAGAATCGTGTCATCAAACTGCTCCCTGCCCCTATGTGGGTACTAGTTGCTGCTATTCCCATATTTTACGGCTTCCGATGGGTTTCTCGTGAGTTTTCTTTAGACGGATGGGAGCTGAATACGGAGCTCTTAGTACAAATTCCATCTGATATTACCCAAAGCCTGATTTTCCCTGACTTTTCTCGAATAGATGAGCCTGTATTCTGGCTAACCGTATTTGTCGTTACTGTAGTCATGTCATTAGAGTCGCTGGTCATTGCGAGAGCAGTCGATAAACTTGATCCTTACAAGCGAAAAACCAATCTCAATAAAGATTTACTGGGTATTGGCGTAGCTACAGTGGTATCCGGGTTTTTAGGCGGACTGCCCGTTACGGCAGTGATCGCCAGAAGCTCAGTGAATATTACGAATGGAGCAGCTACCAAGTGGTCAAACTTTATGCACGGCTTAATTGTGCTGTTATTTGTCGCAGTGTTTTCAGGGCTTATCCAGATGGTGCCGTTGGCGGCATTGGCAGCCATCTTATTATTCACTGGCTATAGGCTTACGGCTCCTCGGGTGTTCGAGCGAGCCTACCAACAGGGGTGGGAGCAACTAGTCATTCTGGTGGTTACCCTGGTAGCTATTCTGGCTACTGACCTCATGTCGGGGCTACTCATTGGCATTGGGTTTACAATAGTATTGCATTTTATTAGAAGCGGTATGCCGTTGCCACTATTCCTCCGTTATATGCGTCGCCCATATATGAAGGTTGTGCAGGAGAAAGAACAGTCGTACCTGGTGAAAGTGAAGGGCATTATCAACTTTACTAATATCTTGCAGCTCCAGCAGAAAATCAGGAAACTGACTCCCGATGATAACGTGGTTATCGACTTTTCCCACACCCGCTTAGTAGACTATACTGTACTAGAATATCTGCACGAGTACGCTGAAAAGTATAATCAGAATGGCGGAGAGCTTCACTTCACTGGGCTGGATGTACATAAAACTTCTTCCCACCATCCTTACGCCCTGCACGTGCTGGAGAAGCCTAAGCCTAAGCTCATCCGCCTTACCCGTAGGCAAGTTGAACTAAAGCAAATGGCAAATTCTAATAGCTGGGGTTATGACCCAGAGATTGATTGGGAGATTGCTTACCTGAACCGTTTTCTCTTCTTCAAATCGCGACCGGTAGAGTATATGAGTAATCAAATTGGTGGAGAATATAAAAAGCTGGGAGTACGATGGAAAATATGTGACGTTTGCCTGAACGAAGCCTTTATCTCTTTCGAGACCTATCGTATTACGGTGGAAGTGCTATCGCTACCGTTTATGTTACCCGTGTTCTCACTAGAAGAAGAGTCGTTTCTCGACCGTATTTCGGTGATTGCTGCTCAGCAGGATATTGATTTCAACGAATACCGTAACTTTTCCCGTAAATTCCTGCTACAAGGGCCTGATGAAGAGAGCATCCGGGGATTGTTCACGGCTAAGCTAATTCACTTTCTGGAAAAGAGTGATATTTACCATCTGGAGAGCAATGGTAAGGAGCTTTTGATCTTCCGCCACCTACGGCTGGCTAGTCCCCGCGAAATACTGAAGATGGTAGACTACAGCAAAAAGTTGATAACCAAACTACACCAAACGGTCACTCCCCCTCCGGTCGAACCTACTCCGGACGAGGTATACTAAGCTCAGACAAGCTGTACCATTCGTTACAATTTTATCTACTTGATAGATGAGTTGTTCTCATTGTAGTCTTGCAACTGCGCTCTAGTAGTTTTAGAATCACTCGAGAAAAGTAGTATAACTCTAAAATCATACAAAACTTTCTTTAGGTGATTAGCATATAGCGTGGAGTATTTTGATGATATTGAGCAGATAACAAAAAAGGAGTAGCTGAAAAGCTACTCCCTTCCTTAGGTTGTTAAGACTGATAGTTCTAAGGTGGTACTTACTTTTTCACCATCACTTTACGGACTACTCGCTCGGTGGGTGAGTTCATAACTACCATGTATATGCCCGGTTGTTCATTAGTAAAATTGATTTGTTCGGCTAATGATGTAGTAGCTGCCTTTTGGTACACTAACTGACCCATCGGGTTATAAATTGACAAAGTAAATGCAGTGTTATGATCTACCTCAGCTTGCAATTGGCCACGAACTGGGTTAGGATAGAGCTGTATTTCTGTGGTAAGCGTCGGTTTGGTTGAAGTATCTTCCGTGCGAGAAGCTGTACGGTAACTATCCGTATCAATTACCTCAAAAGTGAATGAACGTTGGTCGAGTAATTGACCTTCTTGACTTCGTAGCTCGTAAGAAGTAGCTTCCACAGTGTAAATACCCGGAGCTGGTTGCCAATCTCGGTAATTACCATTACTATCGCCGAAAGCAGCGTAAGGCGCAGCATTTTCTGTGCGGTTACGAAGTATCCCTAGCTTTTCTTCGCTTACTTTGATATCGACACTACCTACCACTTCAGGGCTAACGTCAACTCGTAAATTGAAGTTAACTCCTGGATAATCAGCGTAGTCAATGACCGTTTCCTCGGAAATCTCCAAAATAGCTTCTTCCCGATTAGCATTTATCAGCGTCAAGCCGATAATTTGACCAAACTTGGTAATTGTAAATGAAATGGATTGGCTAGTTCCGGGAGTGCCTTCAAAGTTACGTTGCGGGTAAGGAGTGGCTGTAAGTGTGTACTGCCCGGGTTGTAGTTCACCGGGGCGATAATCTCCATCATCATCACCAAATAAGGCGTAAGGAGCAGCATTCTGACGAGACGTACGCATCATACCGCCTGAAAGCTCCAAAATAACACTACCTACTGACATAGGATTAGTAACTGCCTGGATATTGATAGACTGGCCTTCAACTGAACCAAATATTGCGTTAAGATCAACCATATCTCCATCCTGAATTGGCTGAAGCACTTCGTCGGTAGTGGGATCAATGAGATTAAATCCGGTTACTGCAATTGGGTTAGAAGTGCTATCATCGTCGCGTTTCAGAAAGTATATTTTATCTGCCTCAGGGCCATAGGCTATTGCGGTGCTGTCGGATAAACCGATAACATAGTAGTCTCTTAAAATCTGTACCTCTTCCCATTTACCAAATTCAGGGTTGTTGTACAAGTAGGTTCCTTTACTCTGCGTTTGTACTGCTAACAAATCGCCAGATAGTATTACCTGAGTCCCAAAATCATCATTATTTTCTGAGTCGAAGGGCTGTATCACTAAGCTTTGCTGCCAATTATCGTTTTGTTGTTCGTATATGATTACTTCACCCGGTAAAGTAAATTCAGAAGAACTAACGCCTGAGTTACCAATGGCAACATTACCTGGACTAAGAGCATATCTGGGATCAGCAGAGTCTTCTATTTGGAAGAACCCTTCTAACTGTTCTGTCTCTACCCACTCCCCTGCTTCGTTTAGTGAGAATAAGTAAGCTGAGTTATTCTGTTTACGGCTGTCTCCTAGCCCCGTTGAATTTCCTACTAGTAACTGACCTTCTATAAGCTCTATATCTGACCCAAATAAATCAACTGCCTCTGCATCTGAAGCATATAACTTCTGCACCTCTTGCCACCCTTGGCCTATCCGCTTGAATACAATAACCAACCCGGCAAGTTGCTCCCCATTCGGTCCATCTTCAAGCCGAAAGGCAGCAAATGCATAGTCTTGACCAATAGCTACTTGAGGGACACTATTGTCTGAAATAAGGTTATCTAGTTGTTGGGACAAATTCCACGAACCATTACTGCCTTTCTCATAGATATATACCTTTGCCGTAGCAGCAACAATAGCTACATCCTTACTGATTGCCACACGGCTCCCAAAGGATTCACCAGAAATAGGCGCTCGCAAAGTACTGGTGCGAAGCCACTGCTTGTTAGCTTGTTGTTCAAATATGTAAGCTTCGCGTCCTCCGTTAACGATCGCTTGGTCATCTTTCAGTTGAGCAGTAGTAGCAAAGCGCATAGAGTTTTCTAAGGAAAACGATTGACTGGGCACAAATACAGGATCTGACGGATTATCTAACCTTCTTATGAAGTACACCGAATTAGGGTCGGGGCCATAGGCGATAGCTCCTCTACTTGATACATCAGCTATGTAGTAGTCTTGTAAGATTTGGATTTCTTCCCATTCACTAAATTTAGTGTTCTCATACAGGTAAGTTCCTTTGTTCTGCGTTTGCACTGCAAGCAGATTGCGGAACAGTACCACTTCTCTACCAAAATTATCATTATTCTCTGAGTCAGAAGGTCTAATGATGATAGTCTGTTGCCAAGCATTATTCTGCTGCTCATAAATAATTACTTCTCCGGGCAGGTTAAAACCGCTAGCAAAAGTCCCTGAGTTACCAATAGCAACATTGCCTTGATTAAAGGCATAGGCAGGGTTAGCAGAATCCTCAAATTGAAAGAACCCTTCAAGCGTCTCTGTTTCTAACCATTCGCCTCTTTCGTTTATCGAGAATAGATAGGCGCCATTCGTTGGTGCATTGCTATCAAGGAAAGTGGAATTACCGATCACCAACTGACGCCCTTGTACTATTACAGCACTACCAAAAAACTCGTTTGTCCCTCCATTGGAAGCTCGTAGTCGTTGTACTTCTTGCCAATCTTGAATTTCTCTCGCAAAGACAATAACTACTCCTACCCGTTGCTCGCCATTAGCACCATCTTCCTGACTTAATCCAGCAAAAGCATAGTCTTCCGAAATGGCTACGGTAGGGACGGCCTCCTCTTCGCCTAAATCGTCTAATTGGCTAATCAGCGTCCATATCCCACCTCTTTTCTCATAAATATAAGCACTGTTACCCCCGGCAATCATAGCTCGGTTAGCAGCTAAGGAAACATTGCTACCAAAAAACTCATCTTCAACAGGTGAGGATACTGTGTCTACGGGCACCCATTGTCTGTCGTCTTGCTGTTCAAAAAAGTAAGCTGTGCCTTCACTGGTGGCAATGGCCTGGCGTCCTTCTATTTGCAAGGCACTGACTCTTCCATCCAAAGAAAACGCTTGATCGGGCACGTAACGCTGGGCATAGCTTTGGATAGTACAAAAAGCGAGGAAAAATACTAAAAAGAATCTCATAGTAATAAAAATTAGTTAAGGTTTATTTAAGTATTACAGCTGTAAAAATTAATTATATTAAAATAAAAAAATAAATAATTATAAAAACAAGAGCTATATATGAATTTATTGTTAATATTTCAATTTATTTTTATTAATAGCTTTTATTACACTATTTACATATCTATTGGCCGCAATGACTGGAGCCAAGATCTGATGGGTAAATGTGTATTTGGTAATGAGAGCCTTTCGCTCAGAGACTGTTTTTAGTTGATTGAAATGATGCAGAGGATACGGTATTCACTACTGTATGAGTCATCAGCATTGAGGTGATGTGACGGTAATACCCCAGTTGATAGAGAGGTTAGTTGACAAATAGCAGATTACTACTATATTCCTTAGTTGAGACAATAGGTTACATAGAGATAGAACTGTTTGTCTAGTAAGATAAGGCAGTTCCTGTGTCGGTAAGCCATTATTTACAATAGACAGCTAGATTTCCACGTCAGCGAGCTATCGTCAACGGTCGACGGACAAACTCTCGCGTCAACGGTTCGTCGATTGCAAGCGACAGCTAAATTCCCGTGTCAGCAGCTCGTCGTTTGCGATCGACAGCTAGGTTCCTGTGTCAGCAGCCCATCGTTTATGATCGACAAGTACACTCCCGTGTCAGCAGCTCGTCGACTAGCAACGCAGATCACTCATATTAATAAGTTTCCTACGTATGTACCGAATGCTGGTGGACTAGCTTTTATTCTGAATCAGGCTATGCCAAATTTGGAGTATATCGTAAAACTAAACCACAAAAATATGATTAAGTCCGCTACTCTTGGTAGATACCGTATTAAGGAATTTATTCAGTTTATCCGCAACTCTTTAATGATTATCGACCAACATGGCTCTGATAAGCTGAAGATTAAATTTCAGTATAAGAAGCTAAACCAACAGTTCCAGCAGCTAAAACAAACGTACAAGCAAGAAAACCAGAGTGAAATTAGTACTAAGTTATTAGAGTTAGATGCCCGGCGCGATCAGGCTATTGTTTGTTTACGCATGATCAGTGAAGGATATGCTCGACACCCTCAACCTGCCCTAGCTGCGGCTGGCGAACAAGTGTTGGAGTGCATTAATAAGTACGGTACTCGGTTATATAGCTTAAACTACAGTGCAGAAACTACCGTATTAAATAATATTGCGCGTGACCTGCAGGCTTCGCCAGACTGTACAAAAGCTATTCAGGATATGCATTTGGAGGATGTAGTGAAAGAGATGAATAAGGCCAATCAGGAGTTTGAAAAAGTATTTATTCAGCGGTTGGAAGAAACTAGCCGGGAAGAAACTCAAAGTACGCGTGAACTCGTCCAGATCACATCGGAAGCTTACCGTACTCTCACTAAACACATAGAGGCTCACGCTACGCTGACCCCCTCGGTAGAATACTTACTGTTTATTGACCATCTGAATGAGAATATTGAGCACTTCAACCAAATTGTAGAACGACGAAAGGCCGACGCTGAGAACGACGGGCCGTTGGTAGCCTAATTGTCAGATAAAAAGACTTAGGTAAAATACTGTTCGGTAGCATTCGTATAGGATTAATAACATTTACCAGTAAATAAGCAATAAGACAAAAGCAAGCTACACATGCCCCCGCGCCGCGTCGGCTTTGAAAAAGGGGGCATGGGGATTTAATGATCGGACGGTAAGAGCGCATTATTAACTCGAAATCAGTCTACATCTAACAGAAAGAATATCCTGGAATAGCCACGAATATTATAGTGAGTATCAATATCTTGCTGGATCGCCCCAGGAATTTCATACTCATAAGGCGCATATCCGAGATGCCAAAATGAGTCCGAAGATGTACTGTATAGTATTAGACTAATAGATACGCACAATATCTTGTTGGGCGAATAGCTCAGGAGAGACGTTTAAGCCTAGGCTCGGCTCGGCGTATAAGGTTGGAGGCACGCTAATGTCGCCCAAGTACAGTTCGCCAATGTAAGGCCGTAAGCTACTTTCTTTTAACCCCTGTTTAGGCAGAGCTAAAGTAAGCGTAGCTTCCGCCCGAACAGTTGGCCGATAGCCTTTTCCTTCAGTCAAATCAATACCCGAAGGTGTATCCAGTGATAGAACGGCTGCTTCCGACTGGTTGGCCCACTCAATCATGGCGCGAGCACTTCCGCGAGGGTTACCTGATAGACTGTAGCCAATAATACCATCTAAGATTAGGTCAATTCCTTCTGGTAAGGTATCTTCTTCTTCCGGCCAATTCTGTACCGACACTTTCATATTTTGTAAGATATTGTACTGATGCTGAGGTACTTCGGTAACCCGTTCAATACTAGTAATATATACTTGTACCGTAGCTCCCCAGGATGATAGGCGGCGGGCGGCTACCATTGCTCCACCACCGTTGCCTCCGGTTCCGGCTAGCACCACTACTTGCTTTCCCGCCAGATTATGCTCTAGAAAACGCTCTTTGGCTACCAATGCCAGGCATCGCCCGGCGTTCTCCATCATTTGAATGAGCTCAATCCGGTATTGCTCAATCATTAGCCGATCTACTTCTACCATCTGCTCGGTAGTTAGGTAAGGAATATCAGTGTTAATAAGTGGAAACGACATAGTATCTATGGTATTAGTATGAAACATAGTTTTGCTTAGAAACGCACTAGTGTACTAAAAGTAGGAAAAGTAAGCATTTTGAAAAGTAAGATATTTCTATCTATGCAATCCGTTGAATACACTAAAATAAGTAGCATGATGACTAAATTTATCAGATGTACGACATACGTAATCCTTTTATTTAGCCTACTATTTAGCTGTACCGATACGGAAGACCCGCCTGCCCAAAAACAAGTAGGCAATCTGACCATCACCCCGGTTCAACTTGGAAAACTGGAATTTAATCAAGTTGAAGGCGAAGTTACCACTAACTTTACTATTACCAACGATGAGTTATGGATACTTAACGGTGGGCTTTCCGTTGAAGACGGAGCTACACTGACTATTGAAGCAGGTGCTACTATTTACGCTGCCTTTAACGAGGCAACTAGTTACTTGACAGTACAACGCGGGGGAAAGATTATTGCTGACGGCACTGCCGATACCCCCATCAATTTTACCACCATCCGCGAGTTGACTAGTATTCCCCAACCTGGCGACTGGGGAGGTATCATCATTAACGGGAAAGCCCCGGTGAATCTGGCAGGAGGTGAAGGCGAAGGCGAAGGAGGAACCGGTACTTACGGCGGCTCTGACCCCGAGGATAATTCAGGAGTACTGCGGTATGTGGTAGTTGCCTACGCAGGCAAGCAGCTTGGGCCGGATAACGAACTAAACGGTTTCTCACTAAATGGTGTGGGTCGGGGCACTACTGTTGAATACGTAGAAGCTATCTATGGTAAAGATGATGGAATAGAGTTTTTTGGTGGAACTGTAAATATTAAGTATGCTCTGTCGTTAGGCAATGCCGATGACTCCTTTGACTGGTCGTATGGCTGGTCGGGTCTGGGACAATTCTGGGTAGTGCAGCAAGACCCCTTTGGAGGTGATCGGGCTATTGAAGCCGATAATAATGAAGATGATTTTCTGGCAAGTCCATTTTCTCAACCCATTGTTTCTAACCTTACTTTGTTGGGAGCTGATGATGGTGACGGAGAGAATACTGGCGTTAAGCTAAGAAATGGTACCCGAGGACTTATTTACAATGCCCTGGTGAGCAATTTCCCTAAGGACGGGGTAGATGTAGACGAAAGCTCAGAGGGGTTTATATCATCTAATGAATTAGTATTTAGCCATTCCCGAGTGTTTAGCAACAACCTCTCGGGTAATGAAGGAGTAAACTATCGCAACGCTACCTCCTTCGAGCAGGATGGCTCTAATCAGGTTACTACCCAACCTACACTAGACGGTTTTGTAGGTATTGTAGCGGGCGAAGGCTTTGACCCAATCACGCTTAATAACTGGTTCTCTTCAGTTGACTACATCGGAGCCGTTGACCCTAATGCCAACTGGACATTGGGATGGATCAAGATTTTACGATAACTAAACAATAACCCAACATGAAAAAAGTATTCGGCAGTATACTACTTATATTGCTTGTCGCTAGTTATGCTCAGGCTCAGGAAGAAACTGATCTTTTTGAGATGAGCCTAGAGGAACTGATGCAGTTAGACATCTCGGTAGGCTCAAAGACGGTGAAAAATCCTGATCAGATTCCGGGTGCAATTACTGTGATTAGTCATGAACAACTGGAGCAGATACAAGCTCGCTCATTGCGCGATGTTCTGAATACCTGGGTGCCGGGTATGGATGTTGTACCTACCTACTTTGGTTACGGTAATATGGTAAACTCAGGGATTTATTCAAGGGGTATTCTCTCTGACTTTAACCAGCAAATCTTGATTCTTTATAATGGTCAGAATAAGTTTAATGAGTCTACTTTTGGTTCGCCCTATCCGGGTATGTTTTTCACCTTAGAAAGCGTGGAGCGCATTGAGATTAACACCAGTCCAGCCCCGCTACTCGGGGGTAGCGCTCTGACTACCATTAATATTATCACTCGCGAGGGATATCTTAACGGTACGGAGGCTTTTGCCAATATTGGTTTTAATGGCGAAGATGGGTTTCAGTCAAAAAGGTTCACCGTTAACCATGGAGTACGGCTAAAAGAGTGGCACTTAGGCACCAGCTTGCAGTATTTCGACGATCTGGGACAAGCCCACCCTGACCAGCAAAACTTTGGTTTCACCAATAACGAAAGCCAGTTACGGGATGGTGTGCAAGGTTCGCTTAATTTTCTAGTAAATGTAAAGTCACCGGGTGAGGTAGTAGAATTTGGATCATGGTACAAAAACGTAAGCCGGGATGCACTTTTTTCTAACCTAAACATATCAGCCA
This sequence comes from uncultured Flammeovirgaceae bacterium, assembly GCA_937883755.1. GTDB lineage: Bacteria > Bacteroidota > Bacteroidia > Cytophagales > Cyclobacteriaceae > Tunicatimonas. Next base: position 103,482 of record CAKZYA010000057.1, read on the forward strand.
GCTCTGAGCTGTACAACTTTCAAGCATCTACCCTGCATAATTACCTAAATATTCAGGCGACTAATAGTGTCGAGGTATCAGCAGGAGTGTCGTTGTTTGATGTCTCTAATACCATTAACCTGGATCAGCCTATTCCGATAGGAGTTAACCAACGGATTAATGTTCCTTCAAGAACTGAGCTATCTAACTATAATGCCTATCTAAAAGTAGATTACTTGAAGGACTATACGCTATGGGGCAACCATACTATTAATGCGGGGATAAAAATTGAGCGGGAAGGGCAAAGTAGTCACGCTATCAGTCAGTTGAATGATCAGAATAATTTCATTGACGTAACCCAGCAGCAGTTAGAACAATTTGCGCGGGATCTCCCTAATGATAATCGGACAATTGCGGCGTTATACGCTGAGAATAACTGGAATATTGCTAATAATCTATCACTGCTCTTTGGGTTTCGGTACGATTACTATGACAATTTTGGAGATAACGAAATATCGGCACTTAACCCCCGGATAGCCGTAGCCTATTTACCTAGTAAGAAATTTATTCTTAAAGCGCAGTATTCTTCGGCCGTCAGACCACCTTCTTTGTATGAGATAGAGGGTAATAACTTCTTGCCGCAGTTATACGGGAATCAAACGCTTGATTTTGAGTCACTCAATACCTTTGAGTTAAGTGCTAAGTACCGTACCGATCGGTTTGAAATTACAGTAAACCCTTACTTTGCCCAGTTTGATAACCGTATCGCCTACGTGCCCTCTCTCATTGATACTACTAGCAGTGTGGCTTCTAACAGCGGTTCGGTTAGTGTGCTAGGAGTAGAAGTAACTACTAAGTATGAGTGGAAAAAGCAAAACTACATTTTCTTGAATGCCTCTCAGCAAGATAGTCAAGACGGGTTAACAGATGACCAGACGTACTATATACCATCAACTTATATTAATGGTGGAGTGAATATGCACTGGGACAAAATAAACCTAAATGTTACCGGAAACTACCGGGGTGAAAGAGTTTTACCTGAGAATCTAATTGTTAACCAGGAGGTAGCTACCAGCAGCCAGTTTTTGGTTAACACGGCATTCACATATCGGTTACTCCCGAACTTGGTAGCTTACTTACAGGTACAGAACGTACTCAATGAAACCTACTTCATCCCTCTAAGCAGCGATGGGTTGTATGTTCCCCTGCGGCAGCGCACAATTAATATAGGTATTAATCTGGAATTATAAGTGCCAGCTATTTAGCTGAAGCAACGGGTGAGCCAGAAGCCCAGTTAGTAGCCTCTACCATACGGTCGTAAATACCTGTGTTCTCGTAGATACCTGCGAAAGATTCAGCACCTGGCCCGTAAGCAAATACCGGGATTAAGTCGGGAGTGTGTCCTCCGGTAGAGAAAGTTCCTACTAGGTCGTTGTAAGACTCACCTGAAGATAGGGCAAAGCCACCGGTTTCGTGGTCGGCGGTTACTACCACCAATGTATTACCATCACGCTCAGCGAAGTCCAGGGTAACTCCCAAGGTTTTATCAAAATCTTTCACCTCCTCAATGATGTATTCGGCATCGTTAGCGTGGCCACCCCAGTCAATCTGTGATCCTTCCACCATCAAGAAGAAACCGTCTTCGTCCTGTGAAAGATACTCCAGTGCCATTTGCGTAGCCTGAGGGAGAAAGTCTCCCCGATCTTCTTGCATCTTAGGCATACCGTCGGAGGCTAGCAGAAAGCCGTATTTCTGTTCCATAGAGAAGCTGGCAGGTTTTTGTAGCTGAGTGGTATCTACTACAAATCCGTTGGCAGTTAAACTATCTAAATAGTTAGCGTCATCTTCTCTATCCACGAAGAACTGCGTGCCACCCCCCGCAAAGAAATCTACGGAAGAGGTAGTCAATTGAGCCGCGATTTCCTCGTATTGGCTACGAGCGGGAACATGAGCGTAAAAGGATGCTGGAGTAGCGTGCACAATAGAAGAGGTGGCTATTAACCCCGTGCTCAACTTGTCTGACACCAACTCTGCAATGGTTTCTACTGAAGCAGTATCATCTTTTACGGCAATGGCACCATTATACGATTTATGCCCAGTGGCAAAAGCGGTAGCTCCGGCCGCCGAATCGGTAATTTTCTCGCGGGAAGATGAAGTTTTAATGAGGCCAATGTAGGGAAAGCGTTGGAAGTTAGGCTCACCTTCGCCATAGTAGAACCGACTTGTTACTTGAGTAACCCCCATACCGTCGCCAATCAGCAAGATGATATTTTTCGGTCGAGTTGTCTCTTCTTCGTTAGTAGCCGTTACTTCAGGTTCTTTGGGCTGGCATTGCGCTAGTAATAATAAGGAAAAACTAAAGATGAAAATACGAATCATAGGATAGTAGAATAGTTTGATCGGCAAAGATAATTTCTTTCGCCAAACTTACCGTAGAAGCCATGTTTCTTTTGTGTTAAGAGAAGAGGGTGAAAAGGTAGAGGGCAAAGGGTAGAATGTATGAGGCACAAAAGATACTGTTTGTCTATCATCTTTACCCTATACTGTTTACCTTCTACCGTCAATACTATTCATCCCGTAGTGATTCTACTGGGTTTTGCGTAGCGGTGCGGAAGGTTTGAGACCCGACGGTAACACCAGCTACTAGCAAGGCAGCAACTCCAGCTAAAATAAAGCTCCAAACGCTCAACGTATCTTGGTAAGCGAAGGTATCTAACCAGTAGTTCATCACGAAATATGCTAGAGGGCAAGCAATTAAGAAGGCTACGAAAATAAGTTTGGAGAAACTTTGGGTGAGCAACAATAGTAACTGACTTACTGACGCTCCCAGTACTTTTCGAATACCTACCTCTTTGGCTCGTTGCTCAGCAGTGTACGATGCTAGGCCAATTAGACCTAAGGCAGCAATAAAGATTGCCAGTAAAGAAAAGAATTGTACGATTTGCCCTAAACGGTCTTCATCGTCGTACTGTCCCTGAAACCGGTCGCCGATGGTGTAGTAATCAAACGGAAAACCGGGACGGAGGTAGCTCCACTGTTCTTTCAAATAGCTGATAGTTTCGTCCATCGCACTGGCGTGTACCCGAGTAGTCAGATTGTAGACCTGGCGAGAAGTAATGTAAAAGATGATTGGCGCAATAGACTGATGCAGAGATTCAAAGTGAAAGTCTTTTGTAACGCCAATGATATAACCTTGCCGACCACCGTAGCTGATTTTCTTATCAATAGCCTCCTCAGACGAAGCGTAGCCAATAGCTCGAACAGCTGACTCATTAACAATGAAAGCTTCGGTAGAATCACTGGCACGAGTGATATCAAAATTACGACCAGCAGTCAGCTCGATGCCAAACGAGTTAACAAAATCGTGATCTACACTTACGTCAGCCAAGCGGAAATCGAGATTCTTCATCTCACCACTTACTTCTACTTGTCCTCCCTGAGAATCATTTAAACGTCCGGAAGGCACGCGGCTGGAGAGGGTTACATCTAAGATTCCCGGTTGATTCAGCAATTGTGCCTTTAGTTCTTCGTACTGATTGTAAATTTTTTCATTTACAGGTAGCACTACTAGATTCTCTTGATTAAAGCCTAGTGGCTTACTCTTTACATAATCCAGTTGCCGCTCTACCGTAATTACGCCGATCACCAGGGCAATAGAGATTACAAACTGGGTTACCACTAACCCTGATCTTAGAAGACTATTACCTAGTTGGCTACCCCGACTGCTTCGTAAAATGCGAGCGGGCTGAAAGGCCGATAAATAGAATGCCGGATAACTACCAGCGATGATTCCAACGGCTAGAATGATACCTACCAACAACAGTAATAGAAATGGATTGCCAAGTATATCAAAGGACAGTTGCTTATCCACAAAATCGGTAAAGTAAGGCAAAGCTAGTGTAACCAGTAAGACGGCTAAGGTCAGCGCAAATAAAGAAACTAATACAGATTCAGATAAAAATTGCCCTATCAATGAAGATTTCTCGGCACCCATTACTTTACGGACTCCTACTTCCTTAGCTCGTCGAGTAGCCCGGGCGGTGGTCAGATTGATGAAATTGATGCAAGCAATCACCAGAATGAATAACGCGATGATAGTATAGATATATACGTAGGCAATATTACCGTTAGCTTCAATCTCCGTATCAAGCTGGGAGTATAGGTGAATATTAGTAAGTGGCCATAGTTGAAGTGCGGTCCATTGTGAAGCAGGTACGTCGGAGTTACCCGTCAAGTGCTTATCAATAAAACTAGGAAATTGCGCCTGAAGCTCTTCAGAATTGTAACCTTCGGGAAGAAGAATATAGGTAGAAAAGTTGTTACTGCCCCAATTGCTGGTCATATACTCTTGTCCAAAATAGTTCTCTAGCGTAACAAATGAGCATAGCATAGTAAAACGAAAGTGGGAGTTATTGGGAACATCTTTGACCACTCCGGTTACTTTCATATCTATTTCATTATCGAAATTCAGAATTTTACCAATGGGGTCTTCGTTGCCAAAGTATTTTTTGGCGGTACTCTCGGTAAGCACTAATGAGTTAGGGGCATTCAGAGCAGTTATAGGGTCACCCTCGATGAAGGGGAATGTAAAAATATTAAAGAACTCAGGCTCAGCGAAGAAAAAGTCATTTTCAATAATTTGCTTATTTCCCACTTCGTAAGTTATCAATGGGTTGCCACTAAATAACCGGGCCGACTGCTGAATGATACCTGAAAAGTCTTCGGCTAACAGCGGTTCAAAAGGAGGTGCCAAGTGTCCCAGATGTAAATTGACTGCTCCGTCAGGATTAAGAAACTGGCGGGAGATGCGATAGATACGATCAGCCTTTTCGTGGTAGCGGTCGTAGCTGAGTTCATACTGGACAAATAGTAGAATCAAGATACAGGCAGTCATACCCACAGCTAGACCGAGAATATTAATCAGCGTCATCTGCTTATAACGAGCCAGATTCCGTAAGGCGATTTTGAGATAGTTTCTTAGCATGGAGTTGGGGTTTGTGGCAGGGAGCTGGGAGTATAAAGAGCCTCAAGCCCCTCGCCCCCAACTCCCCGCCAAGTTATTCATTCCTTAATGAGTCAACCGGATTAGCTACGGCGGCGCGTACTGACCGGAAGCCGACCGTTAGCCAGGCGATTATGATGGCAGCTAAAAAGGTGACGATAAAATATCCAAGGTGTAATTCAATTCGGTAAGCGAAGGTGTTGAGCCAAGCTCGCATAGCAAGATAACCCAGCGGGGCAGCTACGCCAAAGGCTAGTAACACGAGCGTGGTAAACTCCCGCACAAAGCGATACAGAATTTGCTGCACCGTAGCTCCCAACGTCTTGCGAATACCAATCTCTTTCTGTCGGTGCAACGCCAGGAATGATACCAGTCCGTACAATCCCAAACAGCCGATGATGAGTGCTAGCCCTGCCATAATGCGGAAGAAGCGGTAAAGTGTATCTTCTAGGGTGTACAGTATACCAATGTAATCGTCTAGAAACTCATAGTGAAAGAAGGCATTAGAGTAAGTTGCTTCCCAGGCTGTTTGTATCATCTGTAAGGTCTGAGGAACATTCTGACCGCTTATTTTCACGTTAGCCTCCTTTACCCGATCCCCATAGTATATGTAGCTAGGATCAATCTCTTCTTTTAATGTTTTGTTTACAAAGTCGCGCAGTACTCCTACTATCTCCATCTCAATAGGATGATTATCTCCAAATTTTATCCACTGTCCTAGTGCAGCCTCCGGATTGGTAAAACCCAAGGTTTTTACGGCGGTTTCATTTAGCAAAATGCTGCGCTGATGTACGCTATCCGGTGCATAATCGGTTTCTTGCAAATTGCGTCCGGCAATAACCTCTAGCCCGAAGGTAGGAACGTAGTCGGGATCAACACACTTCTCATTCATTTGGTACTTTTCAGCACTCCCGAAAGCGGTGGCATATACTTCGTTATAATTATTTCGGCGGGAGCTGGGGGCTGATGAGCAAATGGTGACTTGCTCAATAGATGCTAAGCTCATTAGTTCTTGACGGAACTGCTCGCGAGGAGCACGATCACGTTCTGGCAGGTCGACTACAATCACTCCCTCTTTTACAAAACCCATATCCTGCTCTCGGAAGAAATCCATCTGGGTAGCTACCACGATGGTTCCCAGCAACAGAAATTGAGCAATGGTAAATTGTACTACTACCAATGCCTTCCGCAGTGAGAACTTAGACTTAAATCCCACATTCACCTCCCGAATTGATTGTTTGAGGGCTTGTACGGGCTGATAACTTGACAGTACTCGCGCAGGGTAGTATCCAGCGATGATAGTAATCGCAACAACTAAACCGGCTAGAAAATAAATGATAGTTGTATCTAAGGCAAAGGTCATAGGTGCATAGCGGGCGAATGGAGCCATATACTGATTAGCGGCTGCCAAAAACCAATCGGCCAGCCCCACGGCTATTAAAGCCGCAAAAGTACACAGCAGGGTCGTTTCGCCTAGAAACTGAAAGATAAGCTGTCGCTTGCGACTGCCCAGTGTTTTTCGAATACCAATTTCCTTCGCGCGGCGAATGGCTTGAGCAGTGGAAAGGTTGATGAAGTTGATTCCTCCCGCCACCAGCACAATCAGTCCCATACTAATGAGTGCTAAGAGTAACGGCTTAGGAGTAGCGAAGAACGTGCCCCCGTAGCGGGCTTCAGTGTGAATATCCGATAGGGCTTGCAAATAATAGGTTCGGCGTTCAGCCAAATCTTCGTTTAGGTAATTATGCTTAATTTGATTCAGTGCTGCTTCTAACTGCGTTGGATTATATCCTTCAGGTAAAGTAAGGAAGGCATTACCACCCCCGGGCACACTCGCCCAGTTACTCGTCCACTTAGGATTTTCTGCCATAAACACTTCCATCGGCAGAAGTAAATGAAAATATACATTGGTATTATCGGGTACGTCTTCCAAAATACCGCTCACTGTATAGTTTCGCTGATTAATCTCCAACGTTTGCCCAATTAGTTCCTCGTAACGATTTTGGTAGTCAGAGCCAAAAATGCGATCAGCCAGTACGCGAGTTAGTACTACCTCGTCAGGGGTTTGTAACAGTGAAGGGCGATGTCCGGCCAATAACGGATAGCTGAAGGTTTTTAGAAAGTGAGCATCAGCGTATACCAAATGATATGCCTGATATCGCTTTTCTTCACCTTCGTCATCCCATCGTTTTACCACCCCGTAGTTGCGGGCATATACCTGCGTAGCATTTTCTACAGTTGGAAAATTTTCCCGCAAGGCTTCCGCCATCGGAAAGCAAACCGCACCGTCGTAGTCAATACCGCTGGGTTCCTGGGTTTGGGTTACCACCCGGTAGATACGGTCTGCATTGGTATGGAAGTTATCGTAGGTATACTCGTGTTTCACCATCACGTATACTACCAAGCAGCAGGCAATCCCTACCGCTAAGCCAACCAAATTAATAGCAGTAGTCACCCGGTTGCGAGTCAGCGTCCGAATAGCGATAGTTAAGTAGTTCTTTATCATATAGCTGGGAGGTTGGGGCTGGGAGCGAGGAGTAAGCAGTGGTGCACCTAACCACTTGCCCCTAGCTCCCCACTAAGTTATTCGCTTCGTAATGATTTGGCGGGATTTACGATAGCAGCTTTGAAGGATTGTAGGCTGACGGTGAGCCAGGCGACGGCTAAAGCTAAGAAACCCGAAATTAGGAAGATGCCAATGCTAAGCGGAACCCGATAGGCAAAGTCGCTGAGCCATTCGTTCATAGCGAAATAGGCAATGGGAGCGGCAATCAATAGCGCGATGAGTACGAGTCGGGTGAAGTCTTTAGAGAACATCACCACGACACTTACTACGGAAGCACCTAGTACTTTTCGGATACCAATTTCTTTAGTACGCTGCTCTGCCATGAAGGCGGCCAATCCGAATAGACCTAAACAAGCTACGAAGATGGCCAATACACAGAATAGCGTGAATATCTCCCCCACTTTCTGTTCTGACTGATACATATTATTGAACCGCTCATCCAGAAATGAGTACTCAAACGGCAAGTCAGGCAGAAACTGATTCCACTGATCTTCTACCTTGGCAATGGTTTGGTTAATATTTTCAGAGGCTATTCGGATAGATATAGCGGCGGTGCTACGCCCTAGTACTTGACCTTCACCACCTAATACCATTACCATCGGACTGATACGTCTACGCAAAGTCTCGTAGTGAAAATCTTCTACTACGCCAACAATAGTGAAGTTCTGAATTTCTTGTCCGTTGCCAGTAAAAGAACTTATTACTTTACCGAGAGGGCTTTCTCCGTCTTTATCCAAATTAAACTGCTTGACCGTGGCCTGATTAACGATGAGGGCAGTTGAGTCAGTAGAAAAATCCCGAGAGAAGTTGCGTCCTTCCACGATCTTCATGCCGAGTGTGGGAATGTAATCGTAGCCCACATTCCACCAAGGCAAACTGGTGGTGTATTCGCTTTGGACGTTATTATCGGGAAAAGCGGCGTTGCTATTCATACTGAATGACTGAGCGGGCAAATATCCTGAAATAGCGGCATTAATAATTGTGGGTTGGCGCAGTAGTTCGTTCTTGAATGCATCAATCTGCTCGTCCAGATGGAAAGTATTGTGTAGTACCAGTACGTGCTCTCGGTCGTAACCTAGTTTATGCTGCTGAATATGGTTAAGCTGCCGAAAGACTACCACGGTGCTGATAATTAGCATGATAGAAATACTAAACTGTAGCACAACTAGGGTGCTACGTAACCAGTTACTCTTAGCACCACCACTGAGCTTTCCTTTCAGCACTACTGCCGGACGGAAGGCTGATAAGAAAAAGGCAGGATAGCTGCCCGCCAGCAAACCGACTCCTAAGGCTACAAGTAAAGCTATGGGCAAATAATACCACTGACCAATATAATCCAGCTGAATCTGTTTGTCAGCTAAATCGTTAAAATAAGGAAGAGCAAACTCGGCTAAAAGTAATGCCAGAGCCAAAGAAAGCAAACTGATAATCACCGCTTCTAGCAAGAACTGACGAACAAGCTGTTTCCGAACGGAACCTAATGCCTTACGAATACCAACTTCCTTCGCCCGCCCAGCGGAACGAGCGGTTGCCAAGTTCATAAAATTGAAACAGGCAATTAATAAGACAAATAAGGCAATGAATGAGAAAATATATACGTAGCGAATGTCGCCATTGGCTTTTAGTTCTACATCTAAATCGGAGTGGAGGTGAATATCGGTAAGCGGTTGCAGGTAGTAGCGAAAATAGTTACCCGCTTCAAGAAACTCTTCGTAGCTAGCATTGGCGTACTTCTCCAGTTGAGGGGCTGCATAAGATACGTAGGTTTCCTGAATCTTTTTCCCCAAGTTGTCTATATCGGTTCCTTCCCGTAGTAGGAAATACGTATGAAAGTTATTACTGAGCCACTCTTCACTACGGCTTTCCCCGCGAGTAGCCATAGACAGCATCATGGTAAACGGTATATGCGAGTTGGTAGGAAAGTCTTCATATACGCCTGTTATCTGGTACGGTGTTTTTTGGCTACCTAAGAGTAGGGTTTTCCCCAAAGGGTCGCTGTCGCGCCAATCACTACCAAAGTATTTTTCAGCTGATGTTTCACTAATAACCACCGAGCTTATCTCGGTGAGTGCTGTAGCGGTATCGCCCAATAAAAGTGGGACATCGAATACATTAAAAAGGGTAGAGTCAGCGAAAGCCACCTCCAACTCCTTATAGGGTCTGTCATCATAAAATACGGTGAACTCTCCTTGAGTGCGAAAGCGAACCGCTTCATCAATCTCGGGATATATATCTTTAAATACTCCAGCCATGGGGGCAGGGCTTACGGCAAACATACCTTGCTGCCCACCCATTTGAAAATCCATGTAAGCACGGTAAATCCGATCAGCCTTAGAATGATAGCGATCGTAGCTTAATTCATTGAGTACGTAAGCAACAATCAGTACGCAGGTAGCTAAACCAATGGCCAGTCCTAGAATATTAATAATAGAATAGAACCGCTGCTTGACCAGGTTTCGGAAAGTGATTTTGAGGTAGTTTTTTAGCATAATGTCTAATGATTGATGGGTGATGATGAATAATGCTGTCTTCTAATCATTATTCATATATCATTATTCATCATATTGAAATACTGTGCCAAGTGAAAATCAGGCGTTTTTACAGCGTATTGACGATTTGATCACTGATACAATGTCCGTAATCGGACGCATTTGTTCGGAGTTGAACATCCTCCTACAAATGGTGGGGCACAAAAAAGCCCGATCAGCAGGCTGATCGGGCTTTTCAAAAGCAATTATAATTTCTGGAAACTAGTAGTTGTTCACGTTTTTGTAGTAAGAGTAATCGGCGTTATACAGAGCAATGGTATAACTACCGGGTTTTAACTCTTTCAGATTAATCTTTTTGTTATAATCTTGCTGGCCAGACACTTCTTCTGAATAAAGCTCTTTACCTTTAACATTTAAGACTGCCAATTTTAGTGGTGCATTAGCCACATTCTTAAAAGTAACTTGTACAGAAGTGCGCTCTGCCCTTGGTTGCACAACGATTGGTGCAAAATTTTGGTATACTTCACTTTTATCCTCGCGAACCGAACCATCTAGCCCAACAATAAAAGGCTTACGTACCTCACCATTTTTGCTTCCTAATACCAAGGTATACTTTCCTGGCTTCATTTGAGAGAAATTGTAACGCTTGGCGTACTGCTCTTCGCTGCTAACGGTCTCTTTGTACACAGTCTTATTTGATTTATCAAGTACTTTAATACTAGCTAGGTCACTCGTGGTTAGATTCCAATCCCGAACCACCACAATAGCGTGCTGACCATTCAGTGAGATAGAAACATCAGCATCGCTAATATTTGGGTTGTTACTGGCTACTGCACCTAAGCTTATGCATCCGGCTATAAACGACAGTGCTAACTTCTTCATTCTTATCATGTTTTTGTTCATCTTTTTGAGAATGTTCAATTCAAAATTTGAAGGTGCAAAAATATTACTATTTTAATTAATTATATAATAAATATAACCCAAACTCTCTCTTATTATTACGTGTTTTAGCGTGATTTCCACCTCATTTTTTGTGTGTTATCCGCTAAATTTTACATGAAAGATTTGAGCAGCTACGCGACGGAAATGAACGAGATAGAGTTATATTCAAAAGAACGCTTACAAACCTTGTTGGAAAACTGAGAAATGGGTCAAAAACCTTGCGTAGTACTATGGCATAGAATGGTACATTGCCCGTCCAATATTTCTTTGATATTACTTTTTTGACAGAAATCTCATCAGCCACTTAACGAGTATTTGGAAAAACGATAGAAATACCTGATTTAGGTGTGGTTTTATCCACATTCACGTCACAAAATTTTTCTATTTTTTCAAAAGGCAGAAAATAGTTTGTGTCAATAAAAATTTGCTGATCAATCTGTAGCATGTAAATTTAGCGATCTAACTTACTAACCTATGCTACGAACCTTATCTTACCTGCTCTCATTTATTCTTCTTTTCAACTTAAGTTGCCAAACCCAAGAACCGGCGGATCTGGTGATACGAAATGGCACGATCTATACCGTAAACGATGCTCAACCCCAGGCTGAGGCCATAGCAGTAGTAGGCGATAAAATTGCCTTTGTGGGTAGCGAAGCCGACATAGAAAAATGGATTGGCGATGAAACGGAAGTGTTAGACTTAGCCGGAAAAACTATGACACCGGGTTTCATTGAAGGACATGCTCACTTTCTAGGTGTAGGCGAGAATAAGATGAACCTGGACTTACTAGCTGTCCGTAGCTTTGAAGAAATAGCCACTATGGTAGCCGAAGCAGCTGCTGAGGCTCGCCCGGGGGTGTGGATTACCGGACGGGGATGGCATCAAGACAAATGGGACTCTTTGCCTGGAGAGATGATCCAAGGCTTTCCCACTCATGATCTATTGAGTGAGGCTGCGCCGGATAACCCGGTGTATTTGCGTCACGCCAGCGGTCATGCGGCTATTGCCAACCAAAAGGCGATGGAACTGGCGGGTGTAGCAAATATTAAGCAAGAAGGAGCCCAGATTGGGGAAGTAGCCGGGGGCGAAGTATTTCGCGATGAACTGGGAAATCCTACCGGAATATTCAATGAAAACGCAATGGGCTTAGTCACCCAGCATATTCCAACCCGTACCTTAGAAGGTTATCTGCGGGCTGCCGAGCTGGCGATGGAAGAATGTTTGACGCATGGTATTACCAGCTTTCAAGATGCGGGTGTTACCCAAGATGTAGTTCAGCTCTATAAGCAATTAGCTGAGCAAGGCAAGCTAAAGGTGCGCCTGTACGCTATGCTCAGTGGGCGTGATAGTACGCTGTTGAAAGAGTATTTTGAGAAGGGCCCCGAGATTGGATTAGGAAATAATTTTCTAACGTTTCGTAGCATTAAGTTATATACCGATGGAGCATTAGGTTCACGTGGTGCCTGGCTACTAGAAGAATACTCCGATATGCCGGGGCAGTACGGTCATGAAACCACTCCGGTTCCGGTTATTCACGATATTTCCCTCAAAGGATTACAGCACGGCTTTCAGGTCTGCTCCCATGCTATTGGCGACCGGGCTAATCGCGAGGTACTTGACCAGTACGAAGCGGCTTTTGAGCAACTGCCCGAAATGGCAGGTAACCACCGTTACCGAATTGAGCACGCCCAACACATAAGTGCTGCCGACATTCCCCGCTTTGGTAAACTAGGCGTAATCCCAGCTATGCAAGCCGTCCATATGGCTTCTGATCGCCCCTGGGCAATTGAACGGCTAGGGAAAGAACGCATTGAGGAAGGTGCTTACGTCTGGCGTAAGCTGATTGACTCGGGGGCTATTATCGTTAACGGTACCGACGCCCCAGTAGAACCGATTGCTCCGTTAGCTAGCTTCTACGCTTCAGTAGCGCGTAAAACCCTGAAGGGTGAACCTGAAGGTGGCTACGAACCCGATCAGCGCATGAGTCGGGAAGAAGCTCTAAAAACTTATACTTGGAATGCAGCTTACGGAGCCTTTGAGGAAGAAATTAAGGGCTCTATTGAAGTGGGCAAATTGGCAGATTTTACGGTTTTCTCTCAAGACATTATGCAGGTACCCGAAGATGAAATTCTTACTACTGAAGTAGATTATACCATTGTCGGGGGTGAGATTCTATTTACCAGAGAGTAGAAGTGGACGCTAGTTTAACAGTAGCGTACTTGTCCAAAACGGACAATACACTTAGAGAATATCTCCCTTGTTTTGTAACAAACAAATTACTATGGGTAATGAAACGCAACTGCAACGTTACAAAAAGCTGCTACAGTTTATTGATGAACGATTTAAAGAAGATATTAATATTCCCGAGATAGAAGAGGCCTGTCACTATTCTTACCGAAATATTAATCGGATTTTTGAGGCGTTAAATCATGAGACCATTGGTAAGTACATCAAACGGGTACGATTAGAGAGGGCCGCTCAGTACTTGAGATATTCTGAGGCGAGTATTTCCGAAATTGCCCACGATGTTGGGTTTGGCGATGTCGCAGCTTTTAGCAAAGCGTTTAAGAATAAATTCAATTGTTCGCCCTCAGCTTACCGTAGTGGAACTCAGCTAGTTCAGCATATCAACCGCCAAGTAGCTTCTCACTCACAGGAAACCCGGTCGGATGTGCTGACCTTTGAGATAGAAACACTACCCGATTTCCAGTTGCTAGGCCTGGAGTACCGAGGTGCCTACGAAGACGTTACTGCTATTAAAAAGACTTGGCATCAGTTGGTGGAGTATGCCCATAAAAAGAAATTATTAACCGAAGAGACTATATACCTAGCTGAGATTCTAGACGATGATGAAATTAGCGAGCACATCAAATGCCGCTATACCGCTGCCATCATTTTGGAGGACTCTCTCACAATAGACTCCGAAGGTTTCTTTTTTACTAGAACCGTAGGGAGCAGGAAATATGCGAAATTTTTGCACCAAGGTTCGCACGAATCCTGCCCCGATACCTACCACCTAATTTACAGTCACTGGATGACTGATGTTGCGCTGGAAATGGCTGATGCCCCCGTTCTTGAGTTCTACCTCAATGATGAAGCCGACACGGCCACTCCCGATTTACGTACCGAGATATACATTCCTATTGAATAGCGCCGTCAGTAGCCGGTGCTGTACTACCATTTTCTAGCAATCATGACTAAACCAATATATTTTATCGCAATCATACTGGTGTGTGCTCCCATCCTTCTGCCTTCGTGTGTGGCAAAAAATTACACTTCTGAAGTCTTTCATTTCAATGATAATGGGGATGACGTACAGGCGGTGATCAATATTCCTAAAGACATTGACCAGAAAAGCTCTATTCCTCTCGTCGTGTTTGTTCACGGTGATAGTGAGATGAGTGCCGACAACTTTGGCTACTATATTCCTATATGGGATCATTTAGCTGAACACGGAATTGCCTCGCTGGCTTGGGATAAAAAAGGAGTTGGAGGTAGTACTGGAAATTGGCTCGACCAATCTATGCTTGACCGCGCCCAAGAAGTGGTATCAGCTATTGAGGCGGTTAGAATACATAGCAACCACTCGTTTTCATCTATTGGCCTTATTGGCTTTAGTCAGGCGGGTTGGGTACTGCCCCAGGTGCCTTCCATTTCAGATTATCCCGATTATATGATTTCTGTTTCTGGGGCTATCAATTGGAAACGCCAAAGTAATTACTTAACCAGAAAACGACTAGAAGGACTAGGAAAAAGCGATACCGACGTAGCCCAAGGTCTTGCTGAAAATGAAAAGACTTTAATATTATTTGAGAAGTCTTACACTGAGTATCTGGCTTACATAGAAGCAAAATGTAAAGAATCAGATGAATCAGACTGCTCTCCCATGAGTCGCGACCGCTTTCGTTTCGTGCAGAAAAATACGAATGCTGATGCTACCGAAGACCTAAAAAAGGTTAGATGTCCGGTGTTTGGTATGTTTGGCGAGCACGACCTAAATGTGGATTTTCAAGAATCCTTTGATACGTATCAGACAATACTATCGGAAACCATGCCGGAAGACTATCAGGTAAAAATCTACCCAAATGCAACCCACGGGTTACTCCAGAGCGACAAATTCAACGCCATTACGCCCGGATTATGGATCTGGCTAAAGATGCGATTGTACGGAAAGCGGGCGTTTGTAGACGGGGTGCTCGACGACATCACGGCCTTTATCCTAGCCAACAATCAATAATTCTGTTCCAAAAATTATATCTTCTTTAAGCAGTATTGTCTAAAACGGACAACTCTATTTCTGTCACGCTCCCGACCTTTGTTTCGTGCAGATCAGAACCGAAAGGAGCTCTATCTGATCCAACGGTTCTACCACTATTTCTACGTCTTTCTTATCCAAAAACAAATATAGAATGATGTTCAAGACCGGACTAATTAACACGCTAGCGTTTCTAATGCTAATTACTGAGTTGCCAACCGATATTGGCTCGACTCCAGTATCTGTTGAAGCCCTTTCTAAAAAATGGAAGCTAGAAAAGTATGCTTATCTCGTCTTTTCCGAGGCCCCCGAAGCAGTAGAAAAGAATGACTATCTCCTACTAAAATCAAACCTGTTTTTTGAGTCTGTTTCGGAGGGTAAGTACGAAGAAGGTAGTTGGCGGCTTGACACTGAAAGTAAACGAATCTACTTAACACAAGAAGGTGCAGAAGACGAGCTAGTATTTATCATAGACGAGTTACGCGATGACGAACTGGTTCTCATCATAGATAATCCGGCTGATGAGGATGCTCAGTATTTAAAGATTCATTTCAAAAGCTAACACCATGAGCCTTACCCAATTTACCGCGCTAATTGAAGGTGCCCCCGTAATGAAGTATGTAGGTTACTTCTTCGTTTTCAACTTGGCACTGATCTTCTTTGAGATTTTGTTAGATGTATTCACCTCAAAAGAGAGAAGATGGAGAGACTCCGGGGCCAACATTGCCATCTTTGTAATGGGGCAGTTGTTAGAGAAAACAGCTTTTGGAGCTATTGGTATTGTGTGTCTAATGCCCTTTCACTGGCTAACCCCGCTAGAAATTCCGATCAATGAATGGACTTGGGTTCTAGCATTACTTGCTGCCGACTTTACCTACTACTGGATGCACCGACTCGAGCACGAACACCGAATACTTTGGGCTAACCACAGTGTGCATCACTCTTCAGAAGACTACAATTTAACGGTCTCTATACGCCTCAGTATTGTTGAAAGTGCCATTGAGTGGGTATTCTTTATTCCTATGATCTTGGTTGGCTTTACGCCCTTTCAAGCAATAGTGGCACTGATTTTTGTGGTACAGTATCAGACCTGGATTCATACCGAGCGTATTGTGAAACTCGGGTGGCTAGATGAGCTATTTAATACACCCTCGGTGCATCGGGTTCACCACGGGTCCAACCCTAAATATTTGGACAAAAACTACGGAGGGGTTTTGATGATCTGGGACAAACTATTCGGAACATTTCAGCGGGAAGAGGAAAAAGTGGTGTACGGACTAACTAAAAATATTAACTCCAATAATCCCATAACGATCAACTTTATTGAGTATGCTAATATCTGGAAAGATGTTAAGCAGTGCCGGAGTTGGAAAGACCGTTTCAAGGTTATCTTCGGTGGGTTAACCTGGCAACCCAAATATTTTAATAAAGGAGAGCATTAGCAGCTAGCAGAAACTACCCTCAGTCTCCCACTTTCCTTCTTCATATGAGAACACCTATAAAAACCAACAGCCTGTTACTAGGTTTACTTGGCATCTTATTGCCCAATTTCATATTGGCACAAGATGAAATCGAGATTATTCGACTGACCTATCAGCACGATGGCGGCGCATTACTCACCACCAATGATCTTCCAACGCTTAACCAGGCAAAAATAACCACTAGCGTAGTTGAGTTAATGCTTCAGTACGGCCATGCTATCGGAAATAAAGGGGTTGAGTTTTCTTATGCGGTGGGGTATCAGCATTTTTCTCAAACGCTGGATGCTTCAGAAGTTACGAATGACTCTACCTTTTATACAATCCCCAAATATTATTACCGAACCCCTCAGTTTTCTCAAATAAGTTTTATTACCGGAATATCAGTACCCTTTGGCAACAACTGGGGTGGCTTTACGGGAGTTTCTCTTAATTATACTGACGACTTAGCAGGAACCGATCTGCCAGGTAATCTCACTTGGGTAAGCACTACGTATATCGAGAAGATAAAAAGTGAGCGCTTCTCCTACGGCGTAGGGGCCTTTATCAATAAACTAGAAAACAGGTTTTTACTATCACCTATCGTAAACGTAAAAATCAAGAATAGAAAACGAGGGGTAGAGTTGATTTTTCCAGAAAAACTGAGGGTATGGCAAGTAATAGGCCGTAGCAGCTATTTGGAGGGAATAGCTAGCTTCAATTCACTTTCGCTAGAGTATAATCCGGCTCGCGAGGTAGCATCTACTGATGTTTTTCTAGCCCGAGCTGGGGTTACCTATCATTACATTTGGGAAGAATTTCTCAAACTGTCCTTAGGCGTAAACGTACCGTTGGGCTTTTACTCCGTTACTACCCCCGAAAGTTCATTTGATTATACCCTCGGAGATAATCTAGGATTTAGCCTTTCGGTGAGCTTTGTTATTCAGAATGAGTAGTAGCGCAGATCATAGATGCAGGCTTACTATTGCGCGTTAACATAGAGACGTATTATCTAGAAAAAATTGGCCTAAAGAAGTCTCAACACATTGCCTACTTGATTGAGAAATTGCTATATTTAAATAGCTACCCATTGTAGTTTATGGGTGGTAATATTTTTGTTCTAAAACGTTCAACTATGCTATGCCACCTAAAATTACACCATAGGTATTATGGTTATTATTTGTGCTTGCTTACAGTATTATTATTCTCTTGCCAATCGGACGATGAGGTTCAACTAGATCCGGAAGTAGCTTCTTTATTGTCCTCGCTCGAGCAAGAATTAGTGCCTTTGGATAATAATCCATTGGTTTGGGCCGATGATGATTTAACTTTTCTTGATCCGGTTGCCGAAAAACCCATTATTGGCTTAGGCGAGTCTACCCACGGAACAGCTGAGTTCTTTAATGCCAAACGTCGCATATTTCGGTATTTGGTTGAAAATCATAACTATAAAGTATTTGCTTTTGAAGCTGATTTTGGTGAATCATTGTTTTTGGAGAAAGCTGTTCAACAAGGATCAAAGAGTCAGATTCGCTCTCTAATGTCTGAAAAAATGCATTTCTGGACGTGGCGCACCGAGGAAGTTCGTAACCTGCTGGAGTGGATGAGTGAATACAATGCCGGAAAATCAGAAGAAGATAAAGTACACTACATGGGAGTAGATTGTCAGTTTAATACCTACCACCCTCAGCTACTCAATCAGTATTTACATGCTGCCAATGCTTCCTTTTTGGAGCTTTCGGATGAAGTACTTTCAAAAGTAAAAACTGATTCTGAAGATAGGTTCCAAGGATATTCGCCCGAGGAATTTACCACCTATCTTGGCCAGATCGACGCGCTGCAAGATTCAATGATTACTCATCAAGACGCTCTTACTGTGGCAACTTCCGAAAAAGCATTTGAGCTTAATTTGAGGCTACTAAGATTGGCTCGACAAGTCTCAGAGGTAAGATACTACGGAAGCATTGAGGATTATTCAGTGAATTATCGCGATAAGTACATGGCTGAGAATACCGCCTGGATGCTGGACTACTTCGGAGGAGATAAAGTGGTGCTGTGGGCACATAATGCTCATATTGCGAATGATCCAAACTACGGATCGGGGTCCATTGGGCACTACTTGTTACAGGAGCTACCTAATGATTACTCAACCGTAAGTTTCATGTTCTCACAGGGCGATTTTATGGCAAGGGGGTTTGAAAACGATCAAATTGCCGAGCTAGATCAGCATACGATTACTGAAAAGCCTCAAGAAGAATCATTAACGGAAGTCTTCCACAACGCTAGTAGCTCGACTTTCACTATTGGTGTAGGCGATTTACAGAAGCATACCGAGTGGAGTGATTTTTTCAAAGAGGGCACGCGGTACTTGTCAATAGGTGCGGTGTTTAACAATCAACCGCAAGATTACTATCGCAGCTTTCACCCTAATCTGTACGATCGTATTATCTACTTCGATAATACCAATGCCTCGCAGCCATTTCGATAGCAGACACCATCTATTTAACCTAAACTAGTATCTCAGGCAGATCTTCTTGCACAAACGGGCGGAGGGTTAATGGTTCACTCTGTAGTGTAGGTAACATAGCCTCTTTTTCTAAGAATAATTGCTATTGTTACGTGGTAGACAGCCCCCAAGTTGTTGGCATAATAGAAATATGTTATAATATAGATATAATAGTATTATTATAATATAATGTTAGCATCTACTATAAGGAAGAAATACGTAGATTTTAGACTAAATCAAAGGCTTGGGCGAGGCGTACCAGTTGGTATGAGTACTTTATCTTGAGCTTCCGATTGATATTTTTGCGATGGGTTTCCACAGTAGAGCGAGCAATAAAGAGCTGCTCAGCAATCTGAGCACTAGTATAGCCATACACAATGAGTGGAATAACTTCTCTTTCTCGGTCGGTAAGTCGCATAAAGGTAGAATGGTAGTCTTTTATCAACTTTTTGTCTTCTAGAATACGGTCAATAGTGCGGTCACTTAACTCTAAGTAATGGTCATCAATGTGTGAGAGAAATTTGTATTTGGCATAGATTAGGTTTGCGTAATAAGCGATCATTTTAAGGGATAGTTTTATTGGTTTAGTGGTGGTGCATAACAATAGCGTTTAAGAGATAATAATCTTCCATCTCTTTAGTAGATAAATGGACACTTTGACTTTCTTTCTTAAATAGTAAGAAGGTTTTTAACTCATATTATGTGAGTTTTTTTACTTACCAAATTGTCTTTTACAATGATTTTTTGACTTTTGATAAGAAGTTATACTTTCCAGCTGACTTAATATTCAGGTGTTATTTTGGGTAATATACCGAATAATTTATCTTTTACAAGCATACTTATCTAATCTTTATATAGATAATCTTATTTATCACAAAATTGATTTATGCTGCATGAGTCAATAAAATTGTAATAACCAATGGAAGCTGTTATGTCAATTTTCTCCTTTAGCTTAGTTATACGATTAATATCCTCTACACCTAAAGGTAATTCACTCTAATTATTACTACACTTGCCTATTAGAGCATCATTCCTGTAAATAGTCACCCATGAAGCCTCTGAAAATTTTTATCCTGCTGTTAATTCATCATGTTGCTATTGCCCAATCATCTGAGTATAACCAGCGAGAAGTAGCTGTTACGATTGATGATTTGCCCGTAGTAACCCGGCGACCAACTCCCGAAGTAAGGCAGAATATTACCCAACGGCTGGTGAAAGCCTTGGTAGAAAATGAAGTACCTGCCATTGGCTTTGTTAATGAGAGTAAACTTTACAAGTTCAACCGACTAAACTCCGCCCGAGTTGACTTGCTACGGCAATGGCTGGAAGCTGGTTTAGAGTTGGGAAACCATACTTACTCCCACCCCAGTTTGCATAAAATTAGCCTCGCTGAATATCAGCAGGAGATTTTACGGGGGGAAAAAATTACTCGGGAAATCTGTGAACCCTACGGTAAATCTCCAGTGTATTTTCGTCACCCGTTTTTGCATACTGGACGCAGCGTTGAGATTCGCGATTCGCTGCTTCACTTCCTAGATGAACACGATTATCAGGTAGCCCCAGTTAGTGTTGATAATGCCGACTACTGGTTTGCCGCGGCTTACGAGCGAACCATTATAGATGAAGATACTGCAATGCAACAGCAGGTGCGGGAGGCTTATTTAAAGTATATGGAAGATTACTTTGCTTACTATGAGCGACAATCGGAGATGCTACTCGGGCGGGAGATTGCCCAGATTCTACTGCTACACGCCAATGCCCTGAATGCTGATACATTTGATGACCTGGCTAACATGATTCGGGAACGAGGTTATACTTTCGTCTCATTAGCCGAAGCCTTAGAGGATACAGCTTACCGTACCCAAGAAGATACTTTTACCGGAAAAGGTGGTATTTCTTGGATTCATCGCTGGGCACTCACGCAGGGTAAGCAAGGCGACTTTTTTAAAGGTGAGCCTACGGTGCCAGCGTTTATTGATGATTTGGCGAATAGCTTCTAAAAAAAACAACACTGCTACGCGTTTGAAACGCGCAGTAGTATCTGTGATACTTGGTCTAAGAAGAAAGTGCTATCCGCATCAGGTACATATCAGCGGTGATGTAGAGGAAGGATTCATCATCAGTCAATGTGCAATTGGCAGTAGCCTGTCCGGTTTTCAGAGTTCCTAAATGTGTGCCTTCGGCATTGAAGATCCACACTCCGCCCGGGCCAGTAGCGAAAATGTAGCCCTGACTATGAATCGCCATTCCGTCGGGAGCACCTTTCTCTTGCCCCATCCGCTCGGTAGCATCGTAAAGAACCCGACCGTTGTCTACATTGCCATCATCTAGCACATCAAACGCCATCCACACCGCTCGTTCCGAATCAGAGTTAGCCACGTAGAGCGTTTTTTCGTCGGGTGATAGCCCAATACCATTTGGGCGGCTCATTTCTTGGCTAAGTAGAGTCAGGCTACTATCCGAAGCTGAAAAACGATATACTCCCTGAAAATCCAGTTCTTTAGCATCGCTATCGGCACCACCGGGCAAGCCGTAGGGCGGGTCGGTAAAGTACAAATCGCCATTGCTATGAAATACTGCATCGTTCGGGCTATTAAGCCGCTTCCCTTCGTACTGCCCCACAATAGTAGTGTACTCAGGTTGAGGATTACTAAGCGGGGCATTCATCCGACCCATTTGCCGATTACCGTGCTGGCAAAGTACCAAATTACCTTCATCATCAATCAGTAAGCCATTAGAACCCGGTTCTCTTCCCGTAAAATCTTCTCCAGAGAAGCCCGAAGGCTCTAGGTACAACGAGATACTATCACCCTCCTTCCACTTATAAATTCGATTGGGGGGAATATCTGAGAATAATAGATAACCACCTTCTTCAGTGACCCACACTGGACCTTCTGACCAATCAAACCCTTCAGCTAGTAATTCAAGTTGGGCATCAGTTGAGATGATCTGATCCAATTCAGCATCGAGGCGATCAACTGAGCCAACCGTTGGATAAGAAGGTGTCGTTTCTTCGGTTGTTTCAGATGATGACTCTTGAGTGGAAGGAGAACAGGCAAGTAGCGTGGCAAAGCCTAAAAAAAGATAATTGAGTGGTCGTAGCATAGGTGTAAAATTTGACGTGCATAATACGTATTTTTTCAGAAAAGGCAATCTAGCACGATTCCGTTACGCGTTTCAAACGTGCAGCAGAGATATAGTTCGAGCGCGCTGAAGAGGTAATAACTAACACAATTGAGGCTAGCTAGTTGTATAGGCAACAGAAAAACTTGAGGGGATTATGAAAATACTGTTAACTGGAGCCAACGGCTACATTGGAGTGAGATTGTTACCCGTATTAGTCCGAGCTGGGCATACGGTAGTTTGCTTGGTACGGGATAGACGTCGGATGAATATAGATAAATCATTAGATGAGTCTGAATTTGTAGAATATTACGAGGCTGATCTGCTGCATCCTCAAACCTTAGAAAACCTCCCCCAAGATATTGATGCGGCGTATTATCTAGTCCATTCTATGGGTGGGGCAGGTGGATCGGGGAATTTTGAGACAATGGAGAAGCAGACAGCAGACAACTTGGTGGCGCAGATCACTAAAACGCAGTGTCAGCAAATAATCTATCTCAGTGGAATTGTTAATGATGACAACCTTTCCAAACATTTGCGATCACGTAGAAATGTAGAAGATGTTCTGCTCAATAGTGGCGTACCCACTACCGTACTGCGGGCAGCCATTATTATCGGATCGGGTGGGGCTTCATTTGAGATCATTCGTGATCTGGTAGAGAAGCTTCCGGTAATGGTAGCTCCTAAGTGGGTTAGCACCCGCTGTCAGCCCATCGCCCTCCGTAATGTACTTCAGTACTTAGAAGGAGTACTGGGAAAGGAAAAGGCCTATCAGGAAATTTTTGACATTGGTGGCCCGGATATTCTCACGTACAAGCAAATGCTACTACAATTTGCTGAAGTTCGGGGCTTGACCCGGCACATTATCTCAGTTCCCGTGCTTTCACCCCGTTTATCATCGCTCTGGTTATACTTTGTCACTAGCACCTCATTTAATCTGTCGCGAAGCCTGGTAGATAGCATGAAAAATGAGGTTATCGTGATGAAACACGGCATTGATGAGATTGTACAGTTAAAGCGTTTAATCCCCTATAAGGAGGCGGTCAGCCGGGCGTTTCAGCGGATTGCTCAAGATGAGGTGGTATCCAGTTGGAAAGATTCACTCAATAGCAGTAAGATGGATATTAATCTGCTAGACTACGTAAAAGTACCTCGGCACGGCGTATACCGCGATATTCGTAAAGTACCGTTTAACAAACCGAAGGAGCAGGTTATTGAGAATATTTTTAGCATTGGCGGCGAACGGGGTTGGTACTACTTAGGGTTTCTCTGGGAGATTCGAGGCATCCTTGATCAGATGGTAGGTGGAGTTGGTTTACGGCGAGGGCGAAGGAGCCATACGGAATTGGTACCGGGCGATGCGTTAGATTTCTGGAGAGTACTGGTAGCTGACCGAGAGAAGGGTCGTTTGCTACTTTACGCTGAAATGAAGCTTCCGGGCGATGCCTGGCTAGAGTTTAAAGTAACTGATGAGGGGGAACAATGCTACCTGCTGCAAACGGCAACCTATCGCCCGCAGGGTGTAGCCGGACGATTATACTGGTGGTCGGTATGGCCTCTGCACGGTTTCGTTTTCCCCGGTATGGCCAAGCGGGTCATCCGATTTGAAGAGAAAAGACCAGAAGTAAAAGAAGTAGTTTCGTAGACCGGAATTGGGGCTTAGGAATTAGGCGGTCGCCGCGTAATGTTAGAGAAGAATGCCATATCTTAGCATTCACACACTAATTACTGTACCTACGCTATTCCCTAAAGCCGCGCGGCGGTCGCCTAACCCCTAATACCTAGTTATCTTGAAAGACATCATTACCATCGGAGGAGGATTAGCTGGGTTAGTAAATGCTATCCGCTTGGCTGAAGCTGGGCTAGATGTTTTGCTGCTGGAGAAAAAAGCCTACCCGTTTCATCGGGTATGTGGCGAATATATTTCTAATGAGGTGGTTCCGTTTCTGGAATCGATAAACGCTTTTCCGTACGAGCTAGAGCCTTCTTCCATCCGGGAGTTTACCCTCACTGCTTGTTCTGGGGCATCAGCTACTATGCCTCTAGATTTAGGAGGATTTGGAGTCAGTCGCTACGCGCTTGATCATTTTTTGTGCAACCGTGCCCAGCAAGCCGGGGCTGAAATCCGACAGCAGACGTCAGTTCAATCGGTGAGCTTCAAAGACGATCACTTTCAAGTGACCCTTCCGCAAAATGAAACAGTAAAGGCTCGTCTAGTAATCGGGGCCTACGGCAAACGGGCCCGCTTAGATAAGCAACTAGCCCGCCCGTTCATCCAACAGCGTTCTCCCTATATCGGAGTAAAGCACCACGTGCGAGTCGATTTCCCTGATGATGTAATTGCGCTGCATAATTTCCCAGGTGGCTACTGCGGTATCTCCCGGGTAGAGGATGGAAGATATAATGTCTGCTACCTGGGCAGTCGGGCACAACTCCGTAAGTATGGCTCAATTGAAGCAATGGAAGAAAAGGTGCTGCACCAAAATCCTTTTCTACGAAATTTATGGCGCGATGCCGAGTTTTTGTTTGATCAACCCGAAGTAATTAACGAAATATCGTTTGCTCCCAAACAGCCCGTTGTCAATCATATTCTGATGTCCGGCGATACTGCTGGGCTTATTACACCTCTTTGCGGCAACGGTATGGCAATGGCAATCCATTCTGCCAAGATCCTGTCAGACTTGATCATTCAGCATTACCACCCATCTCAATTCAACCGTTCTGCCCTGGAAGACCAGTATGCTTCGGCCTGGAAAAAGCAATTTGCGGCTCGCTTGTGGGTAGGTCGTAACGCCCAACGATTATTTGGAGCCAAACTTAGTTCAGAAATTGGGGTACAGCTCGTAAAACGCTGGCATTCAGCGGCCCGTAGCATTATGCAGTACACCCACGGAGAACCATTCTAACCAAAGGTAATCTTGTTTATGAAGCACAAAACAGTCTTGGAAATTTTAGTAACAATTCGATAAAGCCCGGTATGTAGTAGCCAAACAAACTGAGCACTATCTTCGCCCTGTTTGGCTACATATACTATGGTAGTTTTGTTTATTGATGGCAGATCGCCTTTATTTGGTTAGTTAACTGAGAGAATCTCTCTCATTAATGATCTCAGCGCGAGTCTCCTGGTCAATGAAGATTACGCCCTTGGTAATTTTATCAGAAATAACAACATAGCTCCGGTTACTATTTCTCACTGAAACTTGTGCTTTCTATGCTACCACTACCTTCCTTTAAATCCCCCCTAACGGTTATTATTCGCAGTCTTCTTTTAGTAAGTAGCTTACTCGTAAGTTTCGTAGCTTGCCAGCGTGTATCACCCTCAGAGGAGAAGGGTAGCCCGGCGTATCAGCTTCGCGATATTGCTTACAACGAAAACTTAAAACCCTTCTACCACGGAGTAGCTAGTGGGGATCCGCTGGCGGATCGGGTAATTATCTGGACCAGGGTTACGCCTGAAGTCATTCATTCAGTAAATGTGTCGTGGGAAGTAGCAACCGATAGTGCGTTCACTCAGGTGGTGCAAACCGGAGAATTGACTACTTCGCAAGATCAGGACTTCACTGTAAAAGTAGATGTATCTGGTCTGGTGCCAGATCAGGTATACTACTATCGGTTTCGAGCATTGGATACTAATTCGTCCATCGGACGAACCAAAACCGCCCCTGACACAGCACAAGATAGCTTGCGATTGGCTTTCGCTAGTTGTAGTAACTACGAATTCGGTCACTTCAATGCTTACGGACATATGGCCGCCCAACCCGTTTTCGACGCAGTAGTACATTTAGGCGACTATATTTACGAGTACGCTACGGGGGTATACGGTGATACTGCTCAGTACGGACGCATTAACGTTCCCGCTCATGAGATTGTGACATTAGAAGATTATCGTACTCGTTATGCTTTGTACCGCGCTGACCCTGAATTACAGGCAGCGCACGGCAGTCATCCGTGGATTACTATCTGGGACGACCATGAAATCAGTAACGATGCTTACACTGAGGGAGCCGAAAACCACGATGAGACCGAGGGGCGTTACCAGGATCGTCGCCAGGCAGCCGTTCAGGCCTACTACGAATGGCTGCCCGTGCGAGGTACACCCAGCGACCCGCTTTACCGGAACTTTTCCTTTGGACCGTTAGCGCAACTGATGGTGCTAGATGGTCGGCTAGCCGGACGTACTGCCCAGGCTGATGCCGATTCGCTGGCAGTGCTACTGGATAGCAGCCGTACTATGCTAGGTGCCACTCAACGGGAATGGTTACAGCAGCAGTTAGCGGCCACTGAAGCTACCTGGAAAGTGCTAGGCAATCAGGTAATTTTTAGTGGGCTGGATGCTTCTGCCTTGCCTAATACTCCGGATAAGTTTACTGATATGTGGGACGGTTACCCCATAGAGCGAGCGAAGCTCATTAATTTTTTGAAGGAGCAAGGCGTTGAAAATCTCATTGTTGGCACTGGCGATTTTCATAGTTCCCTAGGGATGGAAATTCCCAATGACCCATTTCGTCCGGCGACTTACAGTCGGGCAGATAATGGGCAACGGCTGGGGGTAGAGTTCGTTGTACACAGCGTTAATGCGTCTAACATCAACGAGTGGGTAGGGGCTGATACAGTTGAGCAGATTAGACAGGTCTATCTTTCGCCCAAATATAACCCGCATGTTCGCCATGCTAATTTAAGCGATCATGGCTATGTAGAACTGAGACTGACCCCACAAGCTGCTGAAATTCGATGGAAATACCTGAATACTCTAGGCGAACGGGATTATTCGCTCAAACAAACGCACGTAATGCGAGTGTCCGCGTATTCTTCCCGGCTTGAACCAGTTAATGACGAAGTGCTGTAAAAATGTACAGTTTCGTAGTGTCCCAGGCGATTGGATAACACATTGCTGACTCACCTTTTATTAAGAAGTATGGAGCCAGTTGCGTACTTCTTACGGCGTTACCACCTAGCAAGCTAATTATTACCCACCATCAGAGTGCAATAATTAGCTTGCTAGAGTAATTGTGCGATAGTTACCACACCCGGACGAAAGTGTCCCTGATACGTGGTTATGCCCAGATCGCTCCATATGCCCGTAACCCGCCCGATGCTGATAAACGCCGGTAAGTAAGCTAGCCCGGGTAGGACAGCAGCGAGAAGTGTTATAGCAATTGGTAAATAATAGACCATTGTTTGCCAGTACATCCAGATTGGGAGCTTCAATCTCAGAACCGGTGCAGCCCAGATAGGAAAAACCCATATCGTCGGCCAGAATCACGATGGTGCTAGGCTTGGTATTTTGCTTGGATGCTTCTTGCTCTTGACTTTGACAAGCTATAAGTATCAGCAGTAGAATGGGGACTCGAGGTACAATCATTCAAACGAGATGTTTTTCACAAACTGATTAGTAGAAATATCATTCAAATCGGTAATCTTCTGACCGTCATTGTAGCAGTTAGCGAAATGTATATCCTGGATTAAGTGATCCTGGTCAAAGCCCTCCAACACAATTTCTCCGCCAGAAGCTATGACTTGATTAAAGTGTAAGCCCTCAATGTGACCTCGCTCGTCGCGAAAGCCAGTACTGTTGCTGTAGCGGGTCTTCTCAATCCGAATTTCTACCGGGCGGCCCGGCTGTTCAATGTAAAAATTCTCAAACCACAGATTCTTAACCGTGGCCCAATCGGAATGGTCGCTGCGAATGCCTGCATTGGCGTGAGCTAGCACCGTGATATTACGGAAGGTGATATTCTCAAAGAGTTGAGTTTCCATAGAAGCTCCAATCCGCAGTCCGTTACCGGCGTGGCCATTGTAGATCACACAGTCTCCGGCCAGACAATTTCGGGTGGGCGGTTCGCCGTTGGCTTCAGCATCTACCGCGTGCCAGCCGAAACCATCATCACCGCAGCCAATAAAGCAGTGACTAGCGCGGAAGTTGGTTACTCCGTCGATGTCAATTCCATCATTATTAACTCCGAAGCTTAGCAGGTTCATATACTTGACTTCCACATCATTACACAGTAGAAATAGCGACTGCCACCATTCTCCAGTTCTTAGCCCGATGCCTTCAATCCGTATATTTTGGGAGTTTTTGAACTCCAGCCCGCAGACTTTCTTCGGCTTACTGGTGTACCCCCGAGCGTCAATCACCCCTCTTCCCCGGATGGTCACATTTTCCACTCCATCAGCGTACACGCGCCCTTTTACCCAAGCACCTGGTTCCAAATAGATGGTTTGTCCGCTCTCCGGTTCTAGCAAGCTAACCTCGTGGGTTCCGGCGGAAAAGTATAGCACGTTAGGATCATTGGGATCGGGAATATTCGTTTCCGGTGGGGTTTGGAACAAACATAGCGGTTGGTGGTCGTTGATCTCAACCATAAGCATCTCCGGTTCCGAAATCATAAACTTCAGGGTATTATCCGATACCTGCCCCTCAATATTCTTGTGGTAAGGCCGAATGGCGTACGACTTAATTGGTGATGAACAAATAATCTCTATCTGCGTAAGTCCGTCAACAAAAAACTGGGAGGTGTGCAGGGTGCTGTCGCCAAAGCACTCTTCCCAAGCCACAAAAGCTTCCTGTCCATTTACTTTCACCTGGAAGGTGTCACTTTTTGCGAGAGCCTCGTAGGGAATATAGCGATTAAGCGATGGTTGGGCGTAGCTACTCAAAAAGCTGAGAAACACCCCGAAAAGAACAATATTTAATCTGACTGAGATATTATTCATGAGTAGTTTTTGTATAATCTACTGAATTAGTTCACTAGCCATTTTTTCTTTTTTCTAAAGTGGCGAACCAGGAATCAACATCAGGGTGTCTGTTCCTCCATAAACAGTGCTAAAGCATAGATAAAATCTTTTCCGAAGGCCCGGGCTTTTTCGGGGGTAACCACTTCATCGTACACCAAGGCATAAGGAAACTCCAAGGTAGTGCTCATTAGCATATTTTCATCGGCAAAGGAAGCAGCCCACTTGCTAAATGGCCATCCCTTCTCGTAATTATTCCCGGTATTCCAAGAAGAGCCGTAGGCCAGGAAGAGATCTTGCATCCGGAGTGGAATATCACTCCGGCTTTCAGCCACCAGGATCTCCGCAAATCGTTTCTGAGCTTTTTCCACTTTCGGGTTGGCATTTCCCACAATATAAACCCACTCATGTCCCTCTCCTTTTACCCAGGGGTTGTGAAGATCGATGCCTACCCAAGGCAACCCCTCAGTCCAATCAGGCACTATTTCTCTGAGCGTCTTGGTAGTAGCGTAAATACTTTCTCCCCGATAATCGCGATTATGGTCTCTCGGGAGGCGGTTTTTACCCTGATCGCCGTTTTCTACTCCATCCTTATCTAAGAAGGGAATAATCATCAGCTCTGACTGGGAAAGTAGTTTCTCCATTTTGGTAGAACCATTTAACAGGGCACTCATGATACCCTCCAGTACATAATTACTCATCATTTCGCAGGAATGGGCTCGGGCGAGAATCACCATCTTGCTGGTTGGCTCACGTTCGAAATCACTAATGAGTAATTTCTCCACATCCCGTCCTTGGTTAGACTGGCAAAGGGTAGAAATTTCTACCCTTTCGTCCTTCTGATAAGGCTCAATGAACCTCTCAAAGTTGGCCTGGATGTAAGGTGGTGCCAAGGCAAAACGCGCTGCTTGGTCGGGTTCCGTAAAAGTGAAGCTAAAAAGGTCGTCGTTCAGGTGTTGCTCTCTGGGTATCCATTGCCACGTCAGGCCGCCATCAGTAGCATAAACCGCACCCATATTAGTTAGTACATTGGGCTTGATTGCTTTAAAGAACCAGGTCTTAGGCTCATTGCTAACTGCGCGAAAATACCAGTAAAACCACTCCCCTTCGGTATCTCTCAGGTCGGGCTTGAAGTATACGGTATCTCCTAAAATCTGCTCAACAATCACGTTACCCCCAGCAAATTTGGTGTCAATCGCTATTTGAGCTAGTGAGCCATATGAGGTAAGTAATGCTGCGAAAATTACTTTAATTGTTTTCATTGTTATGTATATCAGAATTTTCTCCTACAACCTGCTCTACTTGCTGATGTAGGGATTCTATTTTCTCGGCGTACCGGGCAGCGGACTCCTTTCCGTAGGTAGCAAAGGCCTCTTCAATAGCTGAAGAATCTGTTCCTAGTCCCTGATCACCGGATTCTTCAATCCATTGGTTCATTACTCCTCGTAAACTATCTAAAACCACTTTATAATCAGCATTTTCTACCAAATTTTTAGTCTCAAACGGGTCAAGCTGAGTATCATAGAGTTCTTCGTAGGGTATCGTAGTCACCAGGTTTTGCTGAGCTTCGGTAAGCTGTCCTTGCTCATGCAGGATATTCAGTAGATGATAGATTGGATGATTGGCTTTACGGTAGGCGGTAGCCGAGCTATTGACCGAAAAATCGCGATGGTAGTGCCGGGAGTAACGGTAGCGTAGGGTACGCAGGCTGCGGCTGCGGAAGTTAGTTTCACCAATGCGGTTGGTCGCGCTAAATACAACCTTGCGGGGTTCGTCCCGGTTGCTTCCGAAAAATACCCGGCCCTGTATATCATCCGGAGGGTTGATACCCAGTAGAGATAGCGTGGTAGCCGTAATATCCAGCGTACTTAGTAATTTATCAGAGACTGTGCCTAGCTCATAGCCAGTTGGCATATCCATTCCTTCCGGTATCGAGACGATGAGCGGAACCATCAGTCCTGAATCGTAGTGGTAATTTTTTCCTCGGGTCATGGGGCGGCCATGATCGGAGAAGAAGAATATGATCGTGTTTTTATCTAAATCGTACTTCTTAAGACTTTCTAATATCTGCCCTACCTCTTTATCTAGCCTCTCAATGCTAGCGTAGTAATCGGCAAAATCGCGCCGACTAACCGGATGATCGGGATAATAAGGAGGAATAGAAATACTATCCAGGGGAAACTGGCCGGGTGTGGCTGGCTCAAAACTGCGGTGGGTCATAGCAGTACTTAGTTGGGCGAAAAAGGGTTGCTCATTTCGGGCAATATCTTTCCAGTGATAGGTATCAAACTGCTGGTCTACATCGGCCTGAAACATCCAATCGGTTTTACCCCTGCCCGGATCATCCCGGATATTAGCACTTAGGTAACCGGCTTCCTGACTTAGTTGGGCAATGGTTTTTATTCCTGGTGGTAAAGCCGGTTTCAAATTTTCGAGATAGCGCATATGATAAGCCCCGATAGTCGTCTGATACATGCCGGTGGCTAAAGCGGTTCGGCTAGGGGAGCAAACCGGAGCGGTGGCGAATACATTGGTAAATCGTATACCGCGACGAGCCAGCGCGTCTAGGTTCAGAGTTTCTACCAATGTATTACCGTAACAGTTCAAATCAGGAGATAGATCTTCGGCAATGATCCAGAGAACGTTGGGTCGTGAAACCTTATCAGACTGAGCTAATACGGAGTAGACACAGTAGGAGATTAACCACAGAGTGATAGCTAACACGGAAAGAAGTTTTTCTGCCAATATCATAACTACTACAAAAGATGAAATAACATAAGCTCACTAAATGCACTGCTCGGACTCCTTGCCAATAATATGAGCATCAATTGATTTGTGTTGTTTATCTAATTCGACTCATATTCACCTCCGTAAGGAAATCCTTTAGTATCTGTTCTATCCTCTTCAAAAACTCGATTCATCTGTTCTACAATTTCCGGATGCTCGGCAGCAATGTTGTTCGTTTCCGAAATGTCTTCTTCCAGATGATATAGTTCAGTAGGCAAGTCGGTGCCGTACCGCACCCCCTTGTAAGGGCCGATCCGTACCGACTGTCGAAATCCTTCTTTACCTGCTTTGAAGAACTCCCAGTTCATATACTCGCGCTCTTCTGACTGTTCGCCAGCCAACACCGGAAGTATAGAAACACCGGTAGATTGCCCAGGAACGGCCACATCAGCTATTTCGGCCAACGTGGGCATAAAGTCTTGAAACCCAGCAATATCATCGCTGACCGAACCTGCTTCAATATATCCCGGCCAAGCCGCAATCATAGGTACCCGTACCCCACCTTCGTAAAGGTCTCTTTTGTACCCCCGAAGCGTTCCATTACTATTAAAGTATTCGTGATCGTGGTTATCTCCTTCGTGGTGGGGACCATTATCACTGCTGAATAGTATTAAGGTGTTTTCTAGCTTACCCATCTGGCGAAGTTTTTGGAGCAGACGACCTATCTGCTGATCTAATAGCGTAATTTTGGCCGCATGCAATCGCTCCTGAGGCGGCCAGCCTTGATCCGAGTATAAATCTTGATTACCAATGTCCCACTCGTGGCCGTGGGGAGCTCGGTAAGACATAAACAGAAAGAAAGGCTTATCATCAGCTAACTGATTATCCAAATATTCGAGGGCAAGCTCAGTACGAAACTCATCGTGACTATTCCACTGAGTATAATCAAAATTGATGGAATCCCGCATTCCGTTGATGTATTCCATCGGGCCGTCAAAATTACGCTGGCCCCCTGTCCACTGTTCTTGCACCGCGTACTGAAAACCGCGATTGAAAGCCCAGGTACTCAAGTCGTCGGGATGATCTAAATGCCACTTGCCAATAAAAGCGGTTTGATAACCAGCATCGCTGAGTAGTTCAGCCAAAGTAATCTCTTCTTTTTTTAGTGCAATCCGCTGCCATTGGCCATCTTCTAATAAACCCTTGTTTCCCCGGATACTGCTGTAGGAAGATTTTATACCGGTCATTAATACTGCTCTTGAAGGAGAACAAACCGGGCTGCCCGCATAAAAATTGGTAAACCGCATGCCCACTTGAGCCAGACTATCCAGCACTGGGGTCTGAATGATCTTTTGTCCGTAAGAACCTAACTCACCGTATCCTAAATCATCTGCAAGTAAAAAGAGAATGTTAGACTTTTGCCGTTCTAATGGCTGGTTACCCTCCTCCTGAGTATTAGCCGTTGTATTGCAAGACAAACTAATCGTGGTAAGTAGTATAATAAGAGTCGTTCTGTTCATACCCGCTAATTTAGACCAAATTGCTGTTCTGCCACTATATTTTACTTAACCTTGATTTTACCCATTTTTTCGTGCCACGCATGTCCGTAGCTTATCTTTAATTGTCCCTTCGGGATCTGTTCCCCTATCGAAAAAGTAGCCCGAAACTTATTGGACATACCGGATACTTCAGTTACTTGAAGTGGTATTAATTCATCGTTCCAGCGTAATGTTACGGTAGCCTGCTCAACCTCTTTCGGATCAAAATTTAGCGGTGCTGTCAATTCTATCCCAATCACATCACCTGTTTTGGTCTGGTTGATCTCCGAAGAAAACTGATCGTCGTAAATTTTCACCGAGGTACTATTGCTGCTCAGATAGGCCAGCCCTATATTCCAGGCGGTATTGAAGGTTACCCAGCCTTCGGTATGACCCGGGTCACCCGCCTCGGGATGGTAAGGATAGGTAGTTTCTTTGGGGGAACCATCGAGCACTCCCCGGGCGGTTTGTAAAATACCAGCTCCACCCTGCCACTCTTTGTACCAACCCAGTTCTACCCCGGCAAAGTCGGTAGTGGCATCAAAGCCAAAGTGCCTTCCGGCAGGGTTGCGCCCGAATATATGGTCTACGTAGGCAATGGCCAATTCTTCCAATCGCTGCTGTTTCTGGCTATCATTCACGTAAGGGATTGCTGCCAGAGCCGGAGCGGGAAACCCGGCAATATTTCCCACCTCGTTAAACCCGGTCTTAGAATCAAAACGAGGATCGTTTTCGGGGCGAATTGACGGGATAATCCACTTTTCGTCGGAGTAGCGACGGTAGTCCCAGAGGTTGTCTGAGCGGCGGATCATCTCATCAGCCCAGGCCGATATTTTTTCGTCAATACCTTTGGGAGCTTGTCGAGGATAGTTCTTCTGAAAATAGGCTAATGAGGCAACCGTAACATGTTCACCCTGCCGTTGCCCTTTAGTGGTGCGGGGATTAGTCCAATCCAGATTATTAATCAACCACTGGGTTTGATCGTAGGCGGCCTGAAAGTACTTATCTGCATCATCGCGCCCTTCTCGTTGGGCTACTTCGTACATCATCAGGTTGGGAATAATACTATGACCTGGAGGAAATTGCCCTTTACCGGTTCCAATGAAATTGTATGCCTGAAACAGGTTGCCCGTATGCTCAATATCGTGCCACTGCCAGCGATTGATGGCCTCATTCCCCCAGATACCAAATAGATAGTCACGCGTTTCGTTGTATACCGATCGGGGAATGT
Source organism: uncultured Flammeovirgaceae bacterium (assembly GCA_937883755.1). Taxonomy (GTDB): domain Bacteria; phylum Bacteroidota; class Bacteroidia; order Cytophagales; family Cyclobacteriaceae; genus Tunicatimonas. Next base: position 138,029 of record CAKZYA010000057.1, read on the forward strand.
ATTCTTCCAGGTAGGGATAGGCGTAAAGAAAATAAGCTAGCTGTTCCTTGAGCAAGGTGTGATTTACCTCTCCACGCAAATAAATATCCACCGCCCAGTAAATGAGTCGGATGATCTCGGGAGTATTATCCGGCAGTTCTTCTCGCACTCCGAGATATAAACCTTGCACTGGCATGCGCTCGGTAGAGAAGGCTGCGGGGTTGGCGAAGTATAGGTTCAGAAGCGACGGAATCTCAAAAGAAAACTGATGACTATCGCGCCAGGCTACACCCAGATTGGGGCAGTCGGCACTACTATCAGTAGGCGAATAGTTTTGAGAATCGCCAAACCAGCAGCGAACATCTACCATGAAATCAATAGCAGGCTGATAAGCCACCTGTTCAATCAAGCCCGGACTTACCCAAAAGGGTACCGAACGACCGATATGCTCTATACCTTCTACCACAATCTGATAGGTGCCCCAGGTTTCGGGACGAAAATCGGTAAAGTCTCCAACGTTTTTCTGAATACTTCCCTCAAACCGCGAAACCCCGTCTTCGACATTTACCACCCGGAACGGGGTGCCATCAGGAGCCAGTGGAGCTGTAAAGCGTTTAGGTCGGTTCAGGTCGTATCCCACCTGGTTTACTAGCACTGGTTGGGAGTCATGAGCGAAAATCTGTACTTCGTAGATGCGTAACTGCTGGCCATCAATACTTCGTAGCCGCAGTTTATTAGTCTTCACCTGTTCAAAGGCAATGACCGGATTATCAACAGGCAGATGTCCCACCTGTTGCCACTGCTCATTCACCCAGGCTTCAGCTACCAGACTGTCAGCTCCTTTTACTAAAGGCAGCACAATCTGGTCAACGGTGTGCGCTTCATCCAGGGAAATTTCCAGCCAGTGGCTTCCTACCATACCTGCCGACTGCCAGTAGCTTTCAGGACTACCGTCCACCGCCGCTGCCGCAGGCTCTTCTTCAGATGAAGCCTTTACAGTCTGGTGTAGGGCTAGATTAGTGGCTCTTATTTGGCTGGCGAAGACCATCTTCGCCGAACCAAAAAGTATTAGAAAAGGAATTAGAAAAGTAGTTGGTTGCTTGAGCATTGTTGATTTTAGCTAGAAGTTAGGGTTTTATTTCAAGACTTCGTTTACGTTGATATCCTTTTGAGGAATAGGGTTTAGGCAATTGGATTAATTTTTTGAATGAGTAGCAGGGAAAGGTATCAAGAGACAAGTGTTTCACTTAGCTGGTTTGCTGCTGGCACTTGATAATTCTTATTCCTGCTCCGAGTATACTTAGGTTGATCTTTTTCTTATTCTCTACTATCGGATTGAACGTTTTGGCCTCATCATCCCAGACTGAAGATGTCCAGTTGTTGCTCTCCAGAATATCTTGCAGATTTAACTGAAGTGACAGATCAGTCGCCTCGGTATCGTTTTGCAAAAGGATAAGGTAACAACTTGTATTATCAGTACTCTTAGCCATGAGCAAGTCAGTAGAGGGGGGTAATCCCTGAACAGTTTTCGGGTGAAAGATTAGCGATACACTATCATTGCCGATAGTGCCCTGGGTAAATCCATAGGGCTTGTGAGGACCTACTTTGGCCGTCATGAAGCCTGCCGGAAAATGAACTAACCCATCACTCCGATAGCTGGCTTCCGCCATCAGATAATCCATGATCCAACCTACCTGCCACCAGGCGTGATGCGGAAAGTTCCCAGCTCCCTGATCCATTCTTACCCAGTAATAGGAGGCCACCCCTGTTTCGGGATTCACGAATGCATCCCGCCCCCAGGTAGCTGTCCGGGCTAAATCAGCAAAGAATCTGTTGCCGGTCAACTGGGCAACCCTGACAAACATGCCGACATGAGAAGAAAGTAGAATAGGACCATGCGAGGCTGCTGAACCGATACTGCCCCCGTGCTCGAAACCCAGCCCGGCCTGAGTGTATTGCCAACCTTTCAGGTTTCTTCCTCTTATTGTCCGGGTTTCTGTTGAGGCTATAGGATGACTATAGATGGCAGAGACATACATCTTTGCGGTTTTTATGCCCGCCTCCCGGTATTTCTCTTCCTCAGTAAGTTCCCACAGATCAAGTAAGGCCTGGGCAGTTTGGGCGGTTGCAAAGTCATTGACAAACCGTAGATCACCACAAACACCCAAAAAATGTCCTTTATTAATGCTGTTTTCAATAATCCAGTCGGCACCTTTCTTAGCTGCCTCAAGATATTTTTCTTCACCTAACGTTTGGTAGGCTATCATAAGCCCGTAAAAGGTAGGCCTGAGATCTTGCAGATCGGTGTACACTGGGTTTAAAGATTGATGATCGTAACCTATCACCCAACTACCATCTTCCTGTTGCCATTTCAACAATCGTTCGGCTCCTTGCTGAACAGCTTTTCTAACTTCTACGTCATCAGGGTCAAAAAGCAGAATATTACTTAGGTCTGCCAGTGTGTAATAGGTTACCCCGATGGGTTCAATATGGCTACCCCATTCCTCTACCCATCGCTGCCTCTTGCTCAGGTAATACTGCCCCCGGGCCGCTCCCTGAAAAAAGTCTGCATCCGGTTCTTGCTGTAATAGCTTGAAGTTGCGTACCAGTGGTAACCGATCTGCGATTAGCTCTTTGTTATTAGTAATTTTTGCCATCATCCACATAGCTCCAATATCTGAGTTCTTAGTGGCATCGCCTTCTGCTCCTACTACTTTTCCCATGTATGACTGAGCTCCTAGCGGCTGGTTTTGAAAAGACATCTTTTGCCAAAAGGATGTCTGATCACTAAGGGAATATTGTAAAAGGCGCTGTATTCGAGTGGTCAGTGATTGTGTATTTTCTTTTAGAGCGAGACGCTTGCTGATTTCATATACGCTGTCCATAGCCAGCCTCAAGGCGGGGAACCATCCATCGGATCCTAAGTGATAAATAAACGTAGCCGAGAGACTGTCACCTACCTCTAGTTGCGCATCAGGGTGGTCTAGTAAAGGAATGTAGGCAGTAGGGCTTAGTTCACCTTGTCGGTTACGGTGAGAGAACCCAGTGCGAGAATCTCGGTGTGAATGCTTATCACCATCATTTGCCCAAAGGCGGCGGGTTTGACCAGGTGCGGCTATAACACTTAAGGTGTTTTTATTATTATCTTCAAGAATAGCAGTGGGCGTAGTGACCGTGCGGTCTTGGGCAACATACGGAATATCAGGTAGACCCTGTCCGTAAGCTACCGATTGAACCAGATTGAGTTGAACATCTTTGCCCTGAAAGTACCCGGGCACAATTCCCCATTCTAACTCCGGTAAAGGCAACGTGGATACCGTGGGCGAAGCCAGCGAGAACCATCCTGCTTGCTTGGCAAGCAGCTTTATTCTGACATGAATAGTTTCCAGAGCATTATCTGCCCACCAGCTTGCTTCAAGGTGAGCTTTATCGGTTTGCTGCCAAAACTTGATGGTGTCACCTTTTTCTTGCACATCGGTAGGAAAGAAAACGACAGCTTCGCCGGCAGTATTCAGTGATACCGGACTTATAGCCCTTTCCCAGGTTCTGGGGATGTAGGTATAAATCTCTTCAGGAAATGCAGTGCCTTTGTTGGTATAAATAGTGGTATCGTTAGTTCGGGCAGGGCGCTCTTTTGCGTACAAGAATGTGTAGCTACCCAATGCACGACCAAAGCTTTGCCAATCGTCTTTTCCTGATTTTAGTGATACCTCAGAGAGTTGCCAACCACTTTCAGACTCCTCCCATTGCAAGTTCATATTTTTGGTAACCAGTGAGGGGCCTCTGTCGCAAGCGATCGTTACGACCAAAAGAATAACTAGTATAACAGTTTGTCGCAGGTTCATTGTGGTGTTAATTGAATTGGACAGCAAACAAGGCGGCGGGTACATCGGCTGAAGGGTGTTGTAGTTCCAGGGTAATTCGGTCGGTAGTAACTGCCGCATCCAGCACGATTCGGTTAATTGTCTGATGATTGTTCCCTTCTCGGTGTAGTACCTTACTGTTGCTATCGTACAGCGTATAGTGCTTTACACAAAAAAGCATCTCATTTTCGGGATGCCCTAACAGGCTTGACTCCAGAGGATGATCAAAGTCAGTATCAAAGTGCAGTTGAATGCTTTTGATGGTCTTTGGTTGGTTCCACCGAAATTCCAATGTGGGAGTAGCATCCAGTGGATCGGCTACCCAGGCATTGCTGCGTCGGTAGGGGCGAGTAAAGCCATTGATAAGTTGATCTGCTGAAAAGACTTCTAGTGCCGGAGAAATCTGCATAGCGATATTGTGCCCACCGGGTCGGCGTTCGGGAATCCAGAACTTAAAGGCATCAATGCCCAACCCTTCGGGAGGCTCCTGCTTGCCGTAGTTAGAAACTGCTTTATTTACTTTATTGAATACCGAAAGCACGCCGCTTACCCGCTGCCGACTGCCTTTTACCTGAATCTGTTCGTTTTTCAGCAGGGTAATAAAGGCGTACTGATTTGCTTCTAACTCTCGTTCAAAATTCAGGGTGATATACTGCTCGCCGGGGTGCAAATCTATCCTTAGCTGCCGCAGGGTGATCTCGGGAGTGTAGTTCTCCGATTTTTCGCTGATCCGTAGTTCCGCTACCAGCGTAGTAGCTTCACTAGCGTGCACCAGTAGCCGGTACTGGTAGTTCGTTTCTGCTGGTAATGGAAGCAATTGGGCGGCGCCGTCGCTTAAAAAGATCCACGGTCCGTCGTAGGGTAGTTCTTTTATTTGGTAGGTGCTAGACGGTGTAATCCTGGCCTGCTGAACTAGATTTTCCTTACTGATAATAGGTACCCCCGGAATGCTCTGCCCTCGCCCATTCAGGCGTTGCTGGAGCTCCAGCATTCGGTCGGGTAGCAGCAATTGACTAGGCATTATACCTTGTTGATGGCAGATAGCCGCCGCCATGCCTACCGCCTGGGCTCCGTGGGCGCAGGTAGCCATTACCCGAGACGAGCCGAAGGCTACGTGGGAAGCACTAATGATGCGTCCAGCTAAAAATAGGTTCTCAATATCTTTACTATAGTAGCAGCGGTAAGGAATTTGATAGACGCCCTTGCTATGCCACTGATTACAGCCCATTTTATCGCTATATATACCATCTGCCGGGTGTAAGTCTAAGGACCAACCCCCGAATGCTACTGCATCTGCGTGGGTTCGCTGTTCTACCACATCGCGCTGATTGAGCATATAGTCACCAATGAACCTTCGGCTTTCTCGCTTGCCCGGGATGGTGCCGACCCATTCTAGCGTCAGGTTTTCTGCCTCAGGAAATTCTCCGCTGTTCTTTACATAGTGCCAGATACCGTAAACCACTTTCCATAGCTCCCACTTAATTTCTTCAGACTGATGAATGGTGTCTATTCTGCCGCCGTACTCTACCCACCACAGGCGGCAGCCATCATTCTGCAACTGATAATTTCTGATGCGGGGTAACTCTCCGGCATTCTGTAAAGCAAAAGAGGGTGCTACAAAATTTACCAGCTGTCCTACATCTTTAGTGTAAAAATAGATAGAATGTCCTAACAACTCGCCGTAGTCCTCAACATCAGGGGCAAAACCTTCGTCAAACTCATGAGCTGGCTCGGCGCCCATACGGAATGACGCCCCTGCCAAAAAAGCAACAATACCATCACCAGAAGCATCGCAAAACAATGGTGCCTTCAGCTCATATTGTGTACTGTTCTGACTGCAGAAAGCTCGCAACATACTAACCTTTCGAGCCGACGTTTTCTCTACTTCGTAAACCGCCGTATTCAACAGCAAAGTAATGTTTGGCTCTTCGCGTATTTTTTCCAGAAGAATAGTATCTAATATTAGCGGATTGCCTTCTTTGTTGCGATAAACATTTTCTAGTAGTAGTTCATCAATCACTCCGCCTTCCCGTGCCCAACGATTGTTATTACCCATGTGCGAGGTGGCTCCCAGAATCCAGAGTCGAACTTCGCTGGAAGCATTTCCGCCCAGTACCGGACGGTCTTGCACTAATACTACTTTTAGACCCTCGCGGGCAGCCGTTAATGCTGCACAAACTCCCGACATTCCACCTCCAGTGATAATTAAATCAGCCTCAATAATCTTACAATGAGATGACCGCCCCGTTTCAGTGAACTTTTCTTGAATCATGATTCTTTTCGGTAAATAATTTTCGATCCTTTCTTACTTTATTCGCCAGTAATGCCCCTAGTGCGAGCACCGTAAATCCCACGACGCTAATCAGCATTTGAGCGTGGCCGGCTAGCAATCCCAGCCCAGTAATCAGTGCGCCAACGGCTAAAATGCCGAGGGCAATCACGCGAGTGCCCTGCTGGTTATTAGCATTTGTATTTTCTTCTTGTTCTGAAGAGTCCTCCGAAGGGCTGGCGGGAAAAATGACAGCTTTTGGTTGATTTTGCAGTCGGTAGTATAGCTCGTAGCCCACCAGGATGAGAATAGGTACGGAAACTCCCGTAATCATTTCTTCAGCCCGACTGAGTGAGATTCCTACAAAATCCCCAAAGAATTTGAGCCCACTATTGATTGCCAGACTGATAATAGTGGTGACGAGTGCGCTCTGTCCCGTCTGGCGAGAAGAAAATAACGACCAGATGGGGGGCAAATACAGAGCTGCTCCAGTAATGGCACCTACAGATAAAACTACCTCCACAATACCTCCTAATTGAGGAATCAGTAGTGCCACTATAATCGTGATTACCCCGAATAAAATCGTTGCCAGGCGAGCGACGTACATCACTCGCTGATCAGAGCTTTTAGGAAAGAAGTGACGGTAAATATCATTGGTGAAAACTCCGGCAGCAATATTTAAAGTCGTATTTACTGAGCTGGAAGTCGCAAAGACCATCCCACCCAGGATCAGCCCTAACATTCCGGCGGGAAGTACTGCTTTACAAATCATCAGATAAGCTCCCTCGTCAGCAAAACCTTCTAGCCCTGGATTCAAAATTCGGTAAATCATGGGGGGTAGCATCCAGATTACTGGACTGATAACATACAAAGCCGAAAAAAGCCAACCGACCTTTTTAGCCTCTTTCGGACGAGCTACGCTGGTATACCGCTGTACATACGCCCAGTTGCCTCCAATGAATACCAGATTATACAGACCAAAAGCTAACATAAACCCGAAGGTGTACTCTTCATTAACCAGATTGAAAAAATTGATGGGTGCCTGAGTTACGAAATTATCTACCCCATCAATTGCCTGAAAAGACAGGGGAATAACGATCAGCACGGCAGCGGTGAGCACGATGAATTGTAGCACATCGGTAACGATAACTGCCCATAAACCACCCGCTGCGGTGTAGATGGTGACCAGCCCGCCAATCACCAGAATACATCCGGTTAGCGGGAAACCTATAGACACTTCCACGATTTTAGCCACCGGATATAAAAATGCCCCAGTAGTAAACATGGAAATAAACAGAAACAGATAAGTGTAGATTTTTTGAGTACGGTAGCCTAGCCGTCGAGTGATAAACTCTGCTGCAGTTACTGAATTAGTTTTTCGCCAACGGGGCGCAATAAACAGACCGATGAGTAAGCCCGCTATTGCCATCATCCACTGAATAGTAACTGATACCCATCCGCTAGAATAGGCAATTGAACCCCAGACCACAAAGGTGCCCGCTGAGAAGAAACTCATGAAAAGCGAAAGGCCGCTAATCCACCAAGGAACCGCTCCGCCTGCTGCAAAAAAGGATTTGATGTCTTTCCCGGTTTTGGTAAACGAAATACCGATCAGAAAGACAATCAGCGAGAAGATAATTAGCGTCCAGGTATCGAGAGGTTTCAAGTAGTTTTTAAGGTGTTGTAGTTGTTAGTAATTGTGAATCTACTATTTACGAACTCTGATCAGCGTAAATTTTTAGAAAAAAGTTTTCGGAAACGTTTTCGGAAACGTTTCCGAACTCCGAAAACGTTTCCGAAATTACCGTACACAATGCCTATTAGTATGAAACACATTACCATTAAGGATGTAGCCCGCCAGCTTAACGTTTCAGTATCAACTGTTTCTCGGGCCTTCAACGACAAGTACGACATCCGAAAAGAAACCCGAGCCAAAATTCTGCGGGTAGCCGATGAGATGGGGTACCGACCTAACCCTATTGCCCGAAAACTGATTCAGCAGAAGACGCTCAACGTAGGGGTAGTGGTTCCGGAGTTTATCAACAGTTATTTTCCCGAGGTGATTATTGGCATTCAAGAGGTGCTGCTCGCTAGGGGCTACCAGGTTTTGGTAATGCAGTCGAACGAATGCTACACCACTGAGTTGAAAAACATTAAAACCTTAGAGGACAGTATGGTCGACGGAATAATCATCTCGCTATCATCAGAGGTTCATAATAATGATTACTACATTCGCATGATAGAAAAGGGCTACCCAATTGTCTTTTTCAACCGGGTAGATGAAGATATTCCGGCCTCCCAAGTAATCTTCGACGATTATAAGTGGGCGTACTTTGCTACCGAACATTTAATTAAGCAAGGTTACCGTAAGATATATCACTTTTCGGGCTACCAACACCTAAGCCTGTCACGCAACCGGATTAAGGGCTACTGCAAGGCAATGGATAAATTCTCTATTCCATATACCAGCGATTACATCATCGAAACGGGCTTTTTCATGGAGGAGGGGCAGACAGTTATGGAGAAGCTATTAGCTAAAGGGAATATCCCGGATGCTATTTTTGCAACGAATGACCCCACCGCTATCGGAGCCATGAAAGCTATTAAAAAAGCGGGGATGAAAATACCGGATGATATTGCCTTAGTCGGCTTCTCTGAATCGAAGATGGCCGAGGTGGTAGACCCACCCCTTACTAGTGTCAGTCAGCCTACGTTCGAGATAGGGAGAACTGCTGCGGAACTGTTACTGCGTCAAATTGAAGCCGATGGTTTTGCTACCCCTAAAACGGTGGTTCTAAACGGAAAACTGAATGTCAGAGGGTCTTCTGGTAAGTAGAAAGATGTGCTGTACTCAGTAAAAGGGTTCTGTTTACAATATTCCACGATGATAATCCAGATATTGTAACTCCTCAGTGAACGTATTTACGTTTTTTGAATATGACAACATATTTGAGCTAAAGCTAGCTCTCTAAAATTAAGAGTCCCTTATTCAAGCATTCACCAGACTGCGCGCTCTTAATAGCCTGATGTTCCTTTCGGTTCCACATGTAAAGCCTAATTGAAAAACATCTACTTGCTGCGTCCGCTCGGTTTCGCTACTTTAGCACCCCTTAATAGCACATTATTCAGCCAAATGGTTTTTTTTCCTATTATTCTGGGTATCATCCTGCTCGTCCTTCTGGTAACCGTAGTCAAACTGGATACCTTCATTTCCTTTATGCTAGTATGTCTCTTTGTAGGGATAACCGGAGGGCTAACGGTAGCGGAGGCGGTAGATGCTATTCAGCACGGTATTGGCGATACACTGGGCTCGCTAGTAATTATTTTAGGCTTTGGGGCTATGCTGGGCAAACTGGTAGCTGAAAGTGGGGCGGCGAATAAAATCACCAATCGGCTAGTAGCTTCCTTTGGTATCAAAAATATTCAGTTGGCGCTTATCGTCACTGGGTTTATTGTAGGCATTCCGATGTTCTATACAGTGGGTTTTGTTATTCTGGTACCTCTGGTCATCGCTATCGCTGCCAATACCAAGCTGCCCCTGCTGTACGTAGGCCTTCCGATGCTGGCGTCCCTTTCGGTAACCCATGGTTTTCTGCCTCCTCATCCGGCACCTACTGCTATTGCTGAGATGTACGGTGCCGACCTAGGACTTACACTGATCTACGGAATCATTACTGGAATTCCCGCTATACTAGCTGCTAAGTTCCTGCTGCGCAAGACTATGCAGCGCATTCAGCCTCCCTTGCTCAAAGAATATGTGGTGGAGACCGATAATCGCTACCCAGTTCCATCACTAACTATCTGCCTACTGGTTGCCCTGCTACCCGTCGTTCTAATTGGTGGAGCCTCGCTGGTCAGCACTTTCGCCCCTCATCCCGTCATTACAGCTTTGGGTAATCCAGCTATCGCCATGCTGTTATCAGTGCTGGCCGCTATCTATTTTCTGGGAGTTCGGACGGGACGCGGCATTGCAGTAGTGACAAAAACTTTGGCATCTGCCATTTCCAGCATTGCGGTCGTACTATTAATCATCGCTGGAGCCGGAGCATTCAAAGCCATTATGGTCGCCACTCAGGTGAGCGAACAAATTGGAGAAGTACTGGGCGGACTAGGCATGTCTCCGCTGATCCTCGCCTGGATAATCGCTGCCCTGATCCGGGTAAGTGTAGGGTCAGCTACAGTTTCGGCCCTGACTGCGGCTAGTATTATGCTGCCGATGGTCGGTGCCAAAGGTGTGTCGCCCGAACTGTTAGTGTTGGCTACCGGAGCAGGAAGTATCACTTTTTCGCACATCAACGACGGTGGATTTTGGCTGTTTAAAGAATATTTTAACGTAAGTATCCGAGAGACCCTGATGTCCTGGACAGTGATGGAAACCACCGTGTCTATCGTCGGGCTGATTGGAGTTCTTATTCTTGACCAAATTATTTGAACTAATGATTAATGTAGAAGAACGAATCAAGGAACTGGGATTACAACTTCCTCCGGCCCCTCCAGCGGGGGGAGTTTATAAGCCAGTAATCATCGTAGATAAAATGCTGTATGTTTCGGGGCAGGGACCCGTCAGAAGCGACCAATCGCTAATTAAGGGAAAGCTGGGGCTGGATCTGACTACCGAAGAAGGCTACGAGACTGCCCGGCAAGTGGGGCTAACGATGCTATCAACCATTAAAGCCCAGTTGGGTGAACTAAACATTATAAAGCAATTGGTTAAAACCCTGGGAATGGTTAACAGCCAACCCGATTTTTATGAGCACCCCCAGGTTATCAACGGCTTTAGCAATCTAATGGTAGAACTATGGGGGGAAGACCTTGGGAAGGGTGCCCGCAGTGCGGTGGGCATGATCTTGCCGGGAAACATCGCCGTAGAAGTAGAAGCTATCTTTGAAATTTACTAGCCTATGAATCAGTGGTTTGAAATATCCAACCCAGACGATTTACTGTCGCCAGCCCTACTGTTTTACCCTGACCGTATTGATGCCAATATTGATCGGATGATTAGTATTGCTGGATCAGCGGAGCGGCTTCGTCCTCATACCAAAACCTACAAATGCCGTGAGATCATTGAGATGCAGCTCGCCCGAGGTATCCGCAAGTTTAAGTGTGCTACTCTGTCCGAAGCCCAATTGCTAGCGGACAGTGGAGCAGCAGACATCCTGATCGCCTATCCGCTAATAGGTCCGGCACAAGCCCGGCTGATAGCACTCAATAAGCAGTATCCTCAAACCAAGTTTGCTGTATTGGTTGATCACGAAGAGCAAATAGTACATTGGAACCACCACGAAGTTGCTATGTCAGTTTTTATTGATCTGGACGTAGGAATGCACCGAACGGGTATTGGCATAGAAGCGGCTGCCGAACTTTTTAGTAAGGTAGAACAAAGCGATCTTACGTTTCGTGGTTGGCACGTTTACGATGGTCACTTGCGTCAAATTGATGTGGAGCAAAGAACTGAAGCCGCTCAAGCCGGAACGGTCGGATTAGATACTTTACTGGAACAAACCCAAACGCAATCGGTAGAGATCGTTTGCGGAGGTAGTGTTTCCTTTCCCATCCACGCTCGCTACCCTGAACGGCAGTTATCGCCGGGTACTATACTGTTGTGGGACTACGGTTACTCTCGCTTTACGGATCTTCCGTTTGAGATTGCCGCTTGCCTCTTTACCCGGGTGATTAGCAAGCCTGATCAGGGATTGCTTTGTCTGGACTTGGGTCATAAGGCAGTAGCGTCTGAGACGAAAGGAGCTCCGATATATTTCCCTCAGATAGATGATGCCGAAATCACGACCCACAGCGAAGAACATATGGTGATTAGAACGGCTCAGGCGGAGCATTGGAATATCGGGGACGTTTTGTACGGCTGGCCCTGGCATATCTGCCCTACGGTAGCACTGCACCAACAGGCTGGAGTTGTCACCGACCATCACCTCAATAGCTTTTGGAATATTGCCGCCCGCCACCGAATATACCAATAATGAAAACTGACTCCTCGTCCCCTCTTATCTTTGATGCTCACCTCGATCTGTCTATGAACGCCATGGAGTGGAATCGAGACCTACGGTGGACCGTACCTGAAATCCGGGAGTGGGAGCAAGGGATGACCGATAAACCTGACCGTACTCACGGAACGGTGACCTTCCCTAGTCTTCGCGAAGGAAATGTTGGGATAGTAGTCGGCACTCAGATCGCTCGTTACGCCAAGAAGAACAACGTAATGCCTGGTGCTAGCTGGAACTCACCCGAACAGGCCTGGGCACAAACCCAGGCACAGCTAGCTTGGTATCGAGCAATGGAAGAAGATGGACAGATCACCACCATTACTGATAAAGAATCATTAGATGCTCATTTAGCCAACTGGGAGGAGAACCCACAGGCGACACCCATTGGCATGATTCGAAGCTTGGAAGGAGCAGATTCTATCGTCACTTTCCAGCATCTGGAGCAGGCTTACGAAAGCGGATTGCGCGCTATTGGCCTGGCTCACTACGGTCCTGGAACCTACGCCCAGGGCACGGATGCTAATGGCGGTATCGGCCAACAAGGTCGTGATCTACTTCGGGAAATGGAACGGCTTAATATGGTGCTCGATGCCACGCATCTGTGCGATGAGAGCTTTTGGGAAGCGCTAGATCACTTTCGCGGTCCGGTTTGTGCTAGTCATAATAATTGTCGGGCTTTGGTACCCCACCACCGGCAGTTTTCTGATGAGCAGCTCTGGGCACTGATTGAGAGAGGGGCAGTTATCGGAGCGGCACTTGATGACTGGATGCTGACTCCCACCTGGGTTCGAGGTAAGTCTACTCCCCAAAGCGAGCATGTTAGCCTGGAAACGGTGGTTGATCATATTGACTACGTATGCCAGTTGGCAGGTAACTCCCAACACGCTGGCATCGGCTCCGACCTGGACGGAGCTTTTGGGAAGGAACAGTCTCCCCATGATCTAGATACCATTGCTGACCTTCAGAAAATACCGACCATACTCGCCACCCGAGGTTATTCAGAGCAGGATATTGCCAACATCTGTTCCAAAAACTGGATTCGCTTCTACCGAGAAGCTTGGAGCTAACTTTCCGCTCTAGCTTCGCTCTGATATGACAAGTGTTTAGCTTATTTCGACACCTGGGCATCTGTCTCTTCCGACCCTAAATGTTTCATTAGAAAATCAGCCGCTGCTTGGTTGACTTTCCGTTGGTTGGCATGCCTCATGAAGTGATGGGTATCATCCACAATAACCATAGTTTCCATCGGAACTCCCTTCTTCATTAACCGACCGACTAAATCAGTACTCTGATGAAAATTGACATTACGATCATCGTCGCCGTGAATAATTAGCACCGGAGAAGTCCAGGTATCTACGGAAGATACCGGAGAAGACTGCCAAGCTACTTCCATAGCTTGCTTGAGATCCGGTGCCTTTTCATACTCTCCTGCGTCAAATTTATATCTGCCACCCACCCGATTGTGCACTCCGTGAATGTCTACACCCGCCGCAAATAGCTCAGAATCACGACCCAGCGCCATAGCGGTAAGATAGCCACCGTAAGAACCACCATAAATGCCAATCTGATCTGGGTCTACAAAATTCTGTTTAGCCAACCATTCTCCAGCCGCTTTAATATCCTGATACTCAGATGCTCCCCGAGAACCCCCATCCACTGGCTTATGAAACTCGTAACCGTAGCCTATTCCGAGGCGGTAATTGACGGATAGCACTACAAAGCCCTGACTCGCCAGATACTGATTTAAGGCGTAAGCATTGGAGTAATACGAAGAATAGTGCCATCCCAGCAACATCTGTCGGGGCGGACCACCGTGTACGTAAATAATCGCTGGCTTCTGATCCGCACCGCCTTTAGACTGAAATAGTGTGCCGTGCACCTTTTGCCCGTCTGGGGCTTCCATGATTACCTGCTCAGGAACTACCAATTGTTCAGTAGGAAAATCATTCGGCACCAGGTTTTGGCCGATTAGGTTGATGTTCTTATCTGCTAACGATACAACTGCTGGTAAGGGTGGTCTTTTTGCAGTAGCACTGATAAATACTACATTTTCATTATCCTGAGTCAGGAAGGGAGTCCACTCGTTGCCAGTTCCGGGAGTTAATACTTCAGCATCGGCTTGATCTACCGACACTTTTACGATATGGCGACGGTCAATGTCTAGCGCATCGGGACCAGTGTTAGCCGTAAAAACCAGTGACTTTCGGTCAGGGCTAAGACTAATGTATTCGGTCATATAGTCACCAGGTGTAAGCAGTAAAGGATCGCCTCCCTGCTCATCCACACTGTAAAGGTGAGGCCAGCCGTCGTGGTAAGACAAGAATACAATCCGTCCGTCAGCATAGTGCAGATTAAACCTTCCTTGCGTAGTGGGAACTGATCCTCGCATAGTGTTAGGTGACTTCCAAAGTTCCTGAACTTGTCCAGTAGTAACCTCCGCTCGCATCACCGACCAAAGGCGAGGAATAGCGGCCAATATAGAGTCTGGTTTACCCGCCCGGATGGGTTGACGAATAAAGGCTAAGGACTGACCATCAATAGACCAGCGGGGGTCGCTATCCAGGTGAAACGAAGGATCTATCCACTGGATAGGGGTGGTTTCGTTTTCGTAAATACCGATGTAAGCGTGATCGTCCCGGTCAGAGCGGAAAGCCAACTTAGTACCATCGGGAGACCATACCGGAGACTCAATCTCACCCCGAGCACTGAATAACTGCTGTGCTTCCTCCTGTCCATCAATAGGTACTATCCAGATTTGATCATTCTTCACAAAAGCTACCTTCTTGCTATCTGGAGATACAGCTGGCGAAATCCCTTCACCTAATGAAACTGGCTTGCCTCCAGCAAAAGGAATACTCCACAACTCTACGGTTGGAGCTACTGGATTAGAGGTAGGGTTCACCGGGATCGCATCGTCCCAGTTACTGCCAAAATCCCCCCCGCGGATATAAACCACCCACTGTCCATCTGGTGAGATAGTCACTGAC
Organism: uncultured Flammeovirgaceae bacterium; assembly: GCA_937883755.1. GTDB lineage: Bacteria > Bacteroidota > Bacteroidia > Cytophagales > Cyclobacteriaceae > Tunicatimonas. Next base: position 153,126 of record CAKZYA010000057.1, read on the forward strand.
GATAATTCCTGCCCATCATCTTCCTGATAAGAGGTTAGTTGACGCGCCTCGAAATCAGGTACTTCAGCGACATAGATATTCCTAAGCCCAGATGCGTTGACGGCCCACGCCATCTGATTTTCTCCTCCGACAGTTAACTCGTTCGGAAAAGGGTACGAAGTAACCTGCTCCAGATTAAATTGAGCAAAGCTTGAGGTATTAAACCCAAGTATAAGTAGCAGGGTGACCAGGAGCTGGGAGAAGCAAAGCTGGCTTTTTTGGTCAAAATGTTTAGTGCAAGCATTCATGGTTGATAGGTAGTGTAAATCGATAGTATATGTCCTATTAAATATTTAAGAGAAATCAATCCAAATTTCCCTTTTGGAAAGATACTACCCATCGCCCGAGCCAACAAGCCTATTGACCTATCAACCCAACTGAAGTTTTATTTCTTTAGGGAGAATCAAGTATTTATGCTAGTTCTACCTTTCAGTGATAACCTAAGTGGTCTTTCATAAATGATAGCTATTACCAATGGGATACTGCGTAGTATTACAGTATAACTCACTGTAGATCGTAAGAGAGGAATGACTAGTACTAAAGCAGATAGAAATATGTAATACTGGATCACCCGGCAAAATACGCAGCAAGCGGGCTACCTCCGAGGAAGCTACTTCAGCTCTTATCTCCTGCTCTGAACCTACTATTTCTATGAAAAAGCATTGGCTTAGCGTTTTGAAAAAAGAGCCATCGACAAACCCGAGCTGACAAAAGTTAGGCAAAGCAGTACTGGCGAACCAATTGTTCTCCAACATCACAGGTTCTTCATTTACACAGCGGAGCCGCTCAAAGTGGATGCAAGAAGCAGATTGCTCATTTTCTTTTACAGGAAATTGAATACGATCACTCCAGCCTCGGTAATCGGGTGCTTGTAACATAATGGCATCAACTTGCTGTCCCACCGCTTCAGAAAAGCCCTTTACGTTTAGTAGCCCTAAAGATTTACGACGTTCGCGTACTTGGCTGCCTTTGCCGTGAAGTCGCTCAATAAAACCTTCCCGTTGAAGTTCATCTAACGCCTTGCGGGCGGTGGTGCGGGTAATTTGGTGCTGGTCACACAGTTCATTTTCTGAAGGGAGTAGATCACCCGGAATAAAAGTACCTTGCTGAATTTCCTTCTTTAAGGAATGATACAGCGATTTATACTTTAGCATAATAAGCGACTTAGGTAGTGAAACAAATATGAAGAAAATAGCTTGTACGTACAAGTTACTTTTTTTACCTTGTCCTGCATAGGCAGAGAGGTAAATTAAAATTAGCGAAAATATTCTTCTCTATTGAGGGCTATTTTTAGCAATATACTAATACAAGATTTGGCTAGTTTATGCGAGGTCAACTACCTACTACAAATATGGAGAACGAAGCCCAACACTGGTTCCGTTTTAGACAAGGTGATCAAGCATCTTTCACCTACTTTCATGATACTTACTATAATGAGCTTTACTTTTACGCCCTTAAAATTACCCAAGACGAATATCAGGCTAAAAATGCCATTCAAGAGTTGTTTCTCTACTTGTGGAAGAACCGACGCCAACTAGACGAGGTAACTTCTGTTAAACCTTATCTACTTTGCTCCTTACGTCGCCATATCTTCCGGCTACTTAAAAAGGAAAAACAACAGCATCGCTTTCTGCAATCTGACGCTACCCTTTCTCACTTTTCCTTCTCTACGGAAGATATTATTATCCAGCAAGAAACCATTACTCAACGCCATAAACAGGTGATACAAGCACTAAACAACTTATCACCCCGGCAGCGAGAAGCGGTCTATTTGCGATACGTCAACGGACTCACCGTCTCTGAAGTAGCCGAATCCATGAATCTGAATTATCAGTCAGTGCTTAATTGTCTGAGGCGAGCACTGGGTAACCTTAAAAAAGACCTTCTTTCTCAAATAGAAACCGCGTTGCCTACTCTTCTGATTGCTCTGAATTCTCTGTTCTTGTAAAAGTTTAATTTTTTTTAAGTCAGGTGGGTATAATTGTGATTGGGTGATGTCTGGTATATGAGAAGTATGCATCTTCTCAACAATCTAACCGATATGTCCCACGATTCACCTGATCATCGTTCTTCTCTTCGCCGACTTTTCGACGATTTGTTTGGCAAAAAGCTGGATTTATCAGAGGAATTTGATTTCCGACATCGGCAATTACCGCCCGAAGAAGTTAAGGAGGCACGACAGCAGCTTCTTAGTCACATTGAAGAAGAGGAACAGGCGTCTACTTCTCGTCGTCGATTTCTAAAGTACTGGTCGGGCGTTGCTGCTACTGTGGTCTTACTACTTATAGGGAGTATTACTTATTGGGTAGTTTCACGTGATAATACGGTTCAGTATACCACCGGATTTGGAGTAACCCAAGAGATTACTCTACCCGACAAGTCTACCGTAGTACTAAATGCAAACTCTACGCTTCGCTACCATAAAGAGTGGAAGCAAGGTCTGCGAGAAGTTTGGTTAGAAGGTGAAGCCTATTTCTCAGTAGTGAAAGACGTTAATACTCCCCGAAAATTTCTGGTGCATACGGAAGGGCTTGCTGTAGAAGTGCTAGGGACAACATTTAACGTAAATCAACGAGCGAAAACAACCGAAGTGGTGCTAACCTCTGGGCGAGTAAAGCTCAATTTAGATAATCCTGAACAAGAGAAAGTCTTAATGCAGCCCGGCGAGCTGGTAGCTTATTCATCGCAAACCCAGCGGTACGTAAAGCAACCCATCGATACGAAAATTTACACTTCGTGGAAGGATAATTTGCTGATTTTCAAAAACCAACCCCTACGCGAGATTGCGCGCACGATAGAGGATCGCTACGGATACGTAATTCGTTTTGATGACCCCAAGATTGGGGAAGAGCACTTTACTACTACGTTACCCGCCGACCAGGTAGACATACTATTCACCATGCTGGCATCTTCCTACGATATACATCAAGAACAGTCTACAATTACGCTGTACGAAAAAGGAAAGGAGCCTTAGCCTTGATATTTCTACGTCGCTATTTATTACTCTAAAATTCTATCTATGAACCCTCTTATACTATCCACTATTCTGTTGCTGATGAGTATGAGCGTTGCTGGCTTAGCCCAGCCAATCGCTCTATCAGAGTCCCACGCATTCCCTTATCAAGAACGTCAGTCACTCAAGTCCAAATTATCTGAACTGGAAAAGAAATACGAGATACACTTTAGCTACGCTAATGAAGTGGTAGATAATCGTTTTGTCAATTACCAAAAAAGCGAGAGTAGTAACTTAAAGAAAGAGCTAACTGAAGTACTAGATCCTCTTGGATTGGTGTATAGTGAGGTGGAAAGTGGGTTTTTCTATATTTTCCCCAAGCAATCTTCTTTCAAGAAAGTACAGCCATTAGAAAAAAGTAAAGCTCAATCTATTTCCTCGAGCAGCCTCATTCCTAAAATTCGGCTACAAATGGCTAGGCCGCTAAATAGTAAAAGAGCTATAGTAGAAAAAACTATTTCGGGTACTGTGACTGATAGCGAGACGAACGAGCCTTTGCCCGGAGTGAATATTTTAGCCAAGGGTACCACCCAGGGGACAGTATCGGACGTAGAGGGGCAGTATAATATTACCGTGGCCGATGAGGTAACTGCTCTCATATTTTCTTCCATTGGTTACATAAGCGAAGAGATAAGTATAAATGACCGTAGTACCATAGATGTTGTGCTCGTACCTGATATAGCTTCACTGAACGAGGTGGTTGTAATCGGGTACGGTACCAAAGAGCGTCGTGACTTAACTACGGCTATCTCTAGTATTGAAACCGAAGAGATTACTCAAACCGTAGCACTATCGCCTGAACTGGCAATGCAAGGTAGAATGACGGGAGTGCAGGTGTCGGGTAATAACGGAAACCCATTTACTCGTCCGACTGTCCGCATTCGCGGGCAAAATACCTGGCGGGCTTCCGACCCTCTTTATGTAATTGACGGGGTGCCTATTCGGGAGCCTACCGCAGGAACAGTTAGTCTGGATAATGCTCGCTTTGAAGACATCCGAGGGCCACTCAATATTATGACCCTCATTGATCCGAATGATATTGCTTCTATCTCAGTGCTGAAGGATGCTTCCGCCGCGGCCATTTACGGAGTAGCCGCAGGTAATGGGGTGGTTCTAGTTACTACTAAATCGGGAAAGAGAAATGAAGGAATCAAAGTTCAAGTGGGAGCCCGAGCGGGTATACGGCGACAGAATCGGCGTTATGATGTGATGAATAGCGAAGAATTTGCTCGCTATCAACGTTTGGTTTACGAATCAGATCCAACGTTTGATCTTCCGCCGGATCATGCTCCGCTTATTTTTCCTGACAGCACTGGCTATTTAGGAGGTGGGCCTACCTACGACTGGCAGGATGCGGTGACAAATAATGAAGCTAGTTTTCAAGACTATTCTTTGATTTTGTCGGGAGGCTCAGCCGATACTGATTATAAAGTAGGCTTTAATTACGCTTCTAACGATGGAGTATCTATCGGTACGAACTTAGAACGAATCAGTGGTTCATTCAATGTTAATTTTGACATTACCGACTGGCTTCGGACGGGGGTAAACGCAAGAGTAGCTACGGTAGACGGACGGAATCGGCAGTTTAATGCTACTAACCAAATATTAGGAGCTGCTACAACCAATCCTTGGCAGCCCATCTTCGGCGATGGTCCGGGTGGGTTTGCCCAAACAATTGTTGGGATAGATGATAACGGTAACTGGAATGATACTCGCTTGTGGGGTTCGGGTACCCGAGCCAATGCTCTAGCCGATGACTTCTTCAATACTACTACGTTTCAGTCTATTCGGGGATTAGGTAATGCCTACTTACAGGTGGAGCCATTAGAAGGCCTAACCTTGACGGGTCGGCTCTATCTCGATCAGTCTAGTAACAAACGGTTTCTTTGGCGAGATGCTGATGCGCAAGTATTCAGTATTACGGGAGAGGATCCGCGCAGCCTAGGAAATGGATTCTCACAAGGTCGGTACAATTACCGAAACAATCTATCTACGAACTTAATGAGGGAGCTATCGCTGAACTATCAGAAGTCGTTCGGAAAGCATAATTTAGACTTGTTACTTACCGTGCAAGATCAGCGTTGGGAAGGTGAGTATCTGGGAGTGGAAACTGAACAAACTTCTAGTTCCGACCCTGACCTACGGTTTATTCCAGCCACACAAGATGAGTATACTACTGTTGAATCGGAAGCGATTGTGCGAGAAGCACTGGTAGGCCAGTTCATTCGGGCGGGTTACGACTACGACAATACTTACTACCTTGATGTAACAGTTCGTAGAGATGGTAGCACTCGCTTTGCCCCTGAGAATCGCTTTGGGGTCTTTCCGGCATTTTCAGCGGCTTACCGTATTACCAATGAGCCTTTCATGAGCGGGGTAACTGGCTGGCTTAATGACCTCAAAATTCGGGGTGGTTGGGGGCAGCTAGGTAACTACGATGTGGCTCAACTGGCGTATCTATCGCCGGTAGAAGAAAAGCCTACCTACAGCTTTGGCGGATCTAACGGACAAGGTAATGTGAGTACGGGAGCCGCCGTATTTACCATTCCTAACCCTGATTTACAGTGGGAACGAACGACAACGACGAATATCGGTTTTGATGCTTACTTGCTGAATAATAATCTAGGCATTTCATTCGATTACTATAATAAACGAACCGAAGATATTCTCCAGACTGTACCTCTACCTAGTTCGGTAGGGGTATCTCTTCAGCCTAGTGGTAATATTGGGGAAGTAGTTAACCGAGGGATTGAAATAGCAGCAAATTATCAATTTTCGGTAGGTCCGGTACATCTTGATATAGGAGCTAACATTACTACCGTACACAATGAAGTCACCAAACTGCAAGATGGAATACCCGTGTACGGTGGAGGGCTAACACTAGAAGAAGGTCAGCCAATTAACTTTATTCGGGGCTATCAGCTAGGCGGAATTTTTACCGATCAAGGACAGGTAGATGATTTTCTTGCTAGTACCGAAGACGAAAATTACCGATCTGCGGAAGTAGCTCCAGGCGACTTATATTTTGTAGACGTAGCGGGGGCACCCGCCGAAGAGGGTACGTTCATTTCACCTGAGCCTGATGGCGTGATCAATTTCTTCGATCAAACCTTTTTGGGTAACACCCTTCCAGGGTACTTTTATGGCTTTAATCTGGGGGTGAATATGAAAGGGTTTAGTCTAAGCATGCAGTTTACAGGGGTAGGTGATGTGAGTCGCTATAATCTGGAACGCCGCGAATTGATTACCACTGGGTTTTACGGCGATAACCGCCTTCGGGAGGTGTTTAATGCCTGGAGCGAAAGTAATCCTAACTCAACTATTCCTCGGATTATCGCTAATGATCCGGCTCAAAACAACCGTTTTTCTTCTCGTTTTATTGAGAGTGGGGCTTACCTCCGGTTGAATTATCTGGAGCTGGGATATACGTTGCCGAATCCTCAAAAGCTAGGCATGAGCCGAGCAAGAATCTACGTAGGAGGTTCTAATATATTTACCGCTATGGAATACACTGGCCTAGACCCCGAAAGTTATGATAGCCCTACACCAATCACCTTACTTACTGGTCTTAATATTACTTTCTAGTTCAAGAACGAAGGTTCACTATAAAATCTACATATATGAATTCTTTAAAAAAATATTTCATCTTCACTGCTTTGTTCGTTGTGACTACTGCCTGTGAGGAAACGCTTGATAACGTAGAGCCTACCCGAGAATTTGAGGAGGCTTACTTTGATAGTGAGGGACGAGTGCAGCAATCTGTCGGGGCTATCTACGGGAAAGTAGTAGAGCTCTACGGAGGTAGCTTCGCTTCCGTGACCAAACCTATCTCTTGGGTACTACCTGCCGACGACTTATCGGCGGAAAACGCTGGGGTTCCGTTTGATGCTTTCGAGACACTTAATAGTACTAATAGTCGAGTTGATGGAGTGTGGGGCGTATTATACGAAATCATCGCTCGCTCTAATTTTGTATTAGAAAAACTAGATGACCCTGAGGTACAGCAAGTGTATAATAATGAAGCACTATTGGGTATCAACCAAGGCGAAGCACTCTTTCTGCGCTCTTGGGCAAATATGTGGCTGTGGGACTGGTTTCGCAAAGCTCCCCTTATTACCGAAAGAATCACCAGCCTAGACGATGCCATTAAGCCCCCCTCCGAAGAGTTTCAGTTACTTGACCAGGCCATTACTGATTTTGAGACTGCCGCTACACTTTTGCCTGAGTCGTGGGATGCCGACCAGAAAGGTAGGGTAACCCGCGATGGTGCCAATGGAATGCTAGTTAAAGCGTACACCCTCCGGGCGAGTTACAATGGGGGAAGTACCGAAGACTACCAAAATGCTATCACCGCTTTTGAGCGAATTGCCACGGCTCGCTTAGCCGATAAGTTTAGCGATAACTTTGATGTGAATACTGAAAATAATGTAGAGTCATTATTTGAATACCAGGCTAGCAATAATACTACTCAGGAAAACCCGTTTCTGGCAAATGACTTTGGGGGAGGAGTAGCGCAGATGTCGGCTTACTACAGCTACAGCACCCGCCATTGGGCATCGGGGTCAGGGGGCGCCCGCGTAGGGCCTACTCAAAAACTTATTGATGCGTTTGAAGATGGTGACCCAAGGAAAGAAGAAACCATCTCGCAAAATCCTGATCCAGACGGAAACTTCTCTAGCTATTTCAATGGCGAGGGGCCACTTAACGGATACTGGTTTGTTAAATACGTTTTGCCCAACCGGAACGAAATCACCGGCTTCGGAGCAACCTCTATCAATAACCCTCGCATATTACGCTACGCCGATGTGAAACTACTAGCTGCCGAAGCGTATTTGCAGACGGGTAATACTGGTGCTGCCCTTCAGCAGGTAAACGATATTAGAACCCGGGCTCGTCAGTCTACCGCTGATGGTACTGAGGCTGCGGCTCCGGCTAACTTAACCACAGTTACACTGGAAGACATTGCCAACGAGCGATTAGTAGAATTGGCGGGCGAAATGGGTATCCGCTGGACGGACTTAAGAAGATGGCATGCAGCAGGATACCTTGATCTAGGTAGCTGGGGGATAGAAGAGTTTGGCTACCCGCATGATCCATCTAGCTTTGATTTTGAATTGCCTAAGCATTTACTGTATCCGATACCACAAAGTGAACTTGAAACCAACCAAATTATAGGACAATCGGGTAATAATCCTGGGTACTAACAATCGCTAATATACTTCCCGGAGCAACCGGACACTCAGTCGCATAGCATAAGAAGTTAAGGGGCACTTGCACAGTAATAAGTATTGAGACGAATATTTAACATACTGAGCTATGAACCTGAAAACGAAAATTTACCTACTCGCTGGGTGCTGGGCACTGACCAATCATTTCTCACAAGCTCAGATACCCGCTTTTCCGGGGGCTGAAGGAGCTGGAGCAGTTTCCATAGGAGGACGTGGGGGAGAAATTATTGAAGTTACTAATCTCAACGATAGTGGGCCCGGTAGCTTACGAGCAGCCTGCGAAGTCAGCGGGTCAAGAACCGTAGTATTTCGCGTAGGAGGAATCATCAACCTCAAAAGTGCTATCCGAGTATTTGACTCCTACCTTACTGTTGCTGGGCAAACGGCTCCTGGGAATGGCATTCAGATTATCGGCCCGAATAGCAAAGAAGATCTTTTTTTAGTTTGGGAAGCGCACGACATCATCATTCGTTACCTACGCTTTAGACACGGATTTAACAATAGTGTAAAGGTACAAGCTGGTGGCTGCTACAATGGGGGAAATGGATCGTATAATATAATTATTGACCATTGTTCGTTCAGCTGGGGGATGAATGATTTGGCGGGAGCTTGGTCAGAAGATAAACCCGTATATCATTATACCTTCTCGAACAACATTTTTGCCGAGGCACTAGACGTACATAGTACTAACTTGATCTTTGGATCAAATACCAATGCCGAAGGGATTAAGAATATAGACGTACACCACAACCTTTTCGGAAATTCTTCTCATCGCTCCCCTCTTTTCAAAGGCAAAAGCTGCCGAGTGATCAACAACATCATGTATAATCCCGGTTGGTATGCTACCGGAATTGCTGGAGGGGTAACAATTGATATTATTGGCAACGAGTACAAGCAAGGACCTACTAATATGGCTGGAGGACGCAACGAAGTAGCTTGGCGTTCCGACTACGACGGTCCCAATAGCGGCCCCAGTGGCCCACCTTCAATTTATATTGCTGGAAACAAGGGGTGGTCAGTAGAAAACCCTTCCGATGACAACTGGGCTATGGTTGAGAAATGTGCTATATGGGATCCTTCCGATGAGCAGTTAAATCAAAATTTCCGACGCAATAGTCCAATGAAAGCTGTTGGGTCACCCATCACCGTACAAAAGGTCAATACATTGGCTAGTGAGCTAGTAAAACACGTTGGTGCTTCTCAACGTCTCGATGCTTCTGGCAATTGGGTTTTCGTAAGGGACGAAGTCGATGACCGCATTATCAACGATTATCTAAAGGGTACCGGAGGCATTCCCAGTCACGAGTCTGAAGTAGGTGGATTTCCTGATCTACAGGGAGATACCCCCTATCCTGACAACGATCACGATGGTATGTCGGATGTATGGGAAACTACCTATGGGTTTAATACAAACAGTGCTGCTGACGGTAACCAAGACGCTGATGGCGATGGTTACACCAATATTGAAGAATTTCTTAATGGTACTGTTCCCCAACCTATCGCTCAACAGGCACTACCAACAAAGACAACCGTCGATGCAAAAGGGTTTATTAGACTAAATGGCGAACGCTTCTTTCCCTATGGCTTCTACCTGGAAGAGAAGAGAGATTTTTCAGATTTGCGACAAAACATAAAGACTATCGGGGAAGCAGGGTTCAATATTGCTTTCGTTGAGCCAAACGATAATGCTCGAATCAGTCAAGTATTTGATGAGGCGGAACGGCAGAATGTAAAGCTCATCTACACTCCAGCCAAGTACATTGTCGAGTATTTTGGACTAGACAGTCTGGTCAATCTTATTTCCTCTCTCGGTATTCAGAATGAATCCAGTTTGTTCGGATACAATTTGGCTGATGATGTTCGAGATGGTAAAATGACTGGGCAACCTACTGATGCACGGGATATTAAACGGTTTCACGATGCCTTCAAGCAAACTGACCCCGATCATCTTACCATGGTGGCTATTGGAGGCGGCACCGATTCTACAATATGGGACCAGCGTCGTTGGGACGTAGGCGGGTATCAATCGTATCCTTCTAACGGTGGCTCACCCCTCAGTTTTGTCTACGAAGGTATGAAGCGGGGTGTGACCGAATCGAAGCAACTTGGGCAATCACCAGTAGGATTGTTGCAAACGTTCAATTGGGATAAAGGGAGCGCACAACGTCTCCCCACACCGTCTGAGTTTCGCAATATGCTCTACCAAGCTCTGGTAGCCGGAGTAAAGGGAGTAATCTACTACACGTATGACAAAGAAAATTTAGGAATAGAATCTGATCCTGTATTATGGCAAGCAGCGCAGGCATCCGTAGGTGAAATAGAAACTCTTCGCCCCTTTCTGCTTTACGGCAAACGACGGTTTAAGAACTTAGGAAATAACCTATGGATGGCTAGTTGGGAATATCAGAATGAACTGGTAGCAACCGTAGTATATACCGGAGAATATCGATCTTTTTTCGATCCTGACCAAAATACATTTGATACTCGCTCCTTTTCTTGGAAGCTACCATCAGGGTATACCAGCAGAAAGGCAGAAAACCTATTTCCTGACTATCCCACGAGCATCGCTAATCAAAATGGTACCGCTTCGGGCAGTATCCGCTTGCTAGATGTACAGGTAGTAAAATTCTCCCGGCAGGCACCTATTTCTGCCGGAAGTGGATTACAATACACACTGTACAACAATCGCCGCCTAAACGGTAACCCGGCAGAGACTGGCGTAGATGCCACTGTAAACTTCAACTGGCAGAGAAATGGTAAGACAACCAAATCACCCAAAGATAACTTCTCAGTTCGTTGGACGGGGCAAGTACAACCGAAGTACAGTGAAACCTACACCTTCTACACCCACGCTGACGATGGCACCCGTCTGTGGGTCAATGGAAAACTATTGATTGATGACTGGGCTGACCACCCCGTTCGAGAAAAATCGGGTAAGATCACGCTGCAAGCAGGAAAGAAGTACAATCTTAAACTGGAGTACTATGAAAACCGAGGCAAAGCAGTATGCAAGCTACTGTGGAGCAGCAAAAGTCAAAACAAGCAGATCATTCCACAGAACCGTTTATATCCACAGCAAAATAACGCCCGTCTACTTTCTCAATCAGAAAAAGCAAACGCTCTTTTTCCCGAAGAAATAGAAAATGAGTTAGTAGAAGTGTATCCAAACCCGGTTAGCACCGATTATCTCACAATCTCTCTACCTGATAAAGTAGAAAACGGTACGCTTATTCTAAGTACCGTAGCTGGTCAGGAGGTACTACAAAAAGTCTTTACATCTCCCCAGTTCACGCTATCTCAGCACAACCTTCCTTCGGGAGTGTATAACCTGCAAATCGTAACTGAAGCACTTACGCATACGCAAAAAATTATTATCCCTTAAACCTCTATTCTATGGACTACTCATAACCCACTCAATCAACGAATCTCTTAGAAATGTACTGAGGCAGGATGGTATCTTCCCTTAGTCATCGCTAGTCACACTGCTTATCAGTGAAATTTGCTGTAGACAAAATAATCCTTCTACAGGTACCCTTCGGACTTTATCAGTATCACGTAACGGCATTCTTCATTGAGCTACGATAATCGAAAAAATACCGGGTTATCGCCAGGGAGTGCTATGACCATTATTTACTATTCAACAATTATGACACAAGTAAAAACCCGTAAAAAAATGCATCAACTGCAAAAAAGAGCTTTCTCAGCTACGTTTCTCAGTTGGCTGATTTTACTATTCATGGCGTTTCCATTAACGTCAACGTTAGCATCAGATGTAGTAGAAGTACACCCGCTAACTAATCAGATCATCATGGTACACTTTGATGACGGATACGTAGATTACCATGATCTGGGCAAGAAGCGAGAAGACGATCAACTCTTCCATGTACCGCTTAACGTAGGTTTAGCTGACCAATTGAATAGCTACACGATCAGTAGCGCAGACGACCCAGCCTACTCTAGCAGTAAAACCCCTAACGATCTAAGCCGAAAATCTAAGGGCACAGCTTATCTCTGGCTGTGCGAGTCGTATGCTGATGGAGTGGGCTGTACCAATACCTCGGACGATCACGCAAAAGAACACTGGATTTATCTCTTTCTGCCTTCGCCTATGCAGAACGGAAAAACTTACACCATAAACGTAGGTAACTTGGCGGCCAATGGAAGTACTTTTTCGCTGACTTACAACGACAATACTACTCGTTCGGAAGCGGTACACGTTAACAACGTGGGTTATAAGCCGAGTGCTAACGGTAAGTGGGGCTACGTATACCACTGGATGGGTACGAAAGGAGGATTAGATTTATCCTCTTACGCGAATGCCTCATTTCAGCTCATCAACCAGGAAACGGGCGAGTCTGACTTTAGTGGAACGTTGAAATTTAGAAAAGCAGCTGATAATCAAGAAACTCCCTACCAAGACCATACTCCGAACGGTAACTTCCTGGGAGCCGAAGTATACGAATGTGACTTCTCCGGTTTCGGAGGCTCAGGAACGTACGTTTTATCGGTTGATGGTATTGGCTGCTCTTTCCCCTTTGAAGTGAACAATAATGTTTACGATGAAGTATTTTACTGGACGATGAAGGGCTTGTACCAAAACCGCAGTGGTATCGCCCTAGAGGCACCGTATACTGATCAGCCTCGTCCCGCCCCGCACAATCCGAACATTACTCCTGGTTTTCAAGGTCAGCTCAAGTACACTTCTTTTCGCTACTACGATGCGACCAAAAGCGACAATGCTAAAGAAGACAAATCAAAGTGGGAAGCAGGTATTAAGGGTGATATTAACACCTGGGGCTGGTACCAAGATGCGGGTGACTGGGATGGCTACTCTACTCACGCTCGCATCCCCACCAACCTGATGTTTCTCTACGAAGTAGCTGCCCAGAACTTTGATGATGGGCAGTTGAATATCCCCGAAAGTGGCAATGGACTTCCCGATTTGTTGGATGAAGCCCGCTGGCTGATTCGCTTTTATCATCGTACCCGAAAAGCGATCTTGGATGCTGGGTACGGTACAGGTGGTGTAGGTGGAGCTAGAGTGTTCGGTGATCTTTGGGGAGGTGACGAGTTGGAAGATGGAACGACCATTGGCTCTTGGCAAGATACGGAACGATTGTACGTAGTATCGGGGGAAGACCCGCACATGACATATACTTACGCGGGTTTAGCGGCTCAGTACGCTTGGATATTACAGCAGGGAGGGTTTACCGACCCCGAAGGTATCGACTGGAGAAATGAAGCTCAAGAAGCCTGGACCTGGGCACAAAACAATACACTGCCCGGTGATGAGACGGTGAAATTTGATGGCAATTTAGATTTGGTCACCAGCCGCATGTACGCCGCTACGGCCTTATATCGGCTTACCGGAGAAGCCAACTACCAAACGCAGTTTGTAGCGGATGTATCTACCAAAGGCTGGACGCCTTCTACTGTGCTCGAGAAGGATCAGCGTTACTCTGCCTGGATTTATTCTTTGACTGACAATCAACCTAAGAATGTAACTACGGCTGACTTGGCTAAAAATGCTGTCGTCTACACGGCCGATTTTATGATGCTCAACTATGTAGATAAGCGAGCCTGCCGTTGGGCAGGTAACTACTTCTTTCCGATGCTGGTAGGGCAAGGTACTACCCCGATGGTAAACGAAGGTATTATGGGATACGCTATCTTGGATAAGATGGGCGGTGATGCTGGTAAGCTATCGGCCTATGAGATATTTATGCACACCACCGCCGATTATTTCTTAGGAACTAATCCGCTCAATATGACTTGGCTCACTGGAGTAGGCGACCGTAGCCCCGGTGAAATCTTTCACCTTGATTCCTGGTACAGTGGTAGCGATACCCCGCGCAAAGGTATTATTCCCTACGGCCCCTGGCACGATAATATGTCGCTCGGTCCGGTAGGTCCCTGGAACCATAAGTGGGCGAGCAAAACGCTAACTCCCACGAACGTAAACCAGTGGCCCGGTCATGAACGCTGGTACGATCTACGATCTTCACCATTTAATAGTGAATTTACCGTACACCAAAATAACGGAGTGGCTGCTATGCTATACGGATTTTTAAAAAATGGTCCTGGCTCTTATTCTTACGGCAATAACAATCCCCCTGACGATAATGGTACTGATGGTCCCATCACGCTGGAAGCGGAAGAGTATACCAGTAAGTCAGCAGGTAGTGGTAACTACAGTAGTTCCAATTGGCAAGCTTTCAATGATGGTCAGGCTAGTAACGGCCAGTATATGATAGTTCCTGACGATAACAACCAGAATGCGTACTCTAGCCTAACCGGCCCTCATCTGGACTACTCCATCAATATTACTCAAAGTGGCGCCCATTACCTGTGGGTACGTGTGATCGCGCCTAACCCGGGAGACGATTCCTGTATACCCGCTATTGATGGGAGTAGCCTAGGAGTATGGCATACTGGCACATCGGCTGATTGGACGTGGAAGAAGCACAAAATTTTCAACTTGGATGCTGGTAATCGTACCTTTAGTATCTACATGCGTGAAGATGGAATACAACTGGACAAAATCGTTCTAACCGATGATGCTGAATATCATCCTGATGCCAATGCGCGAGTAGCTACTAAGGAAAAATCGTCGGGGCTATCAGAGTTTGAGGTACCAATAGCAAGCCTGAAGATTTACCCCAACTCGGCTTACGGAACCATACAAGTACAGGTCCCCCAAAAAGCCACGGTTCAGATTTACAATAGCATGGGACGGTTAATGAAACAAGTAGCTTTACAGCCTGGTCAGTCTGCCTTAGATGTATCTAAGCTAAGTCCGGGTATCTACGTAGTGAGCACTACTCAACCTGGTCAGCGTCAGTCGCAACGTTTGATCTTAAAGTAACTTACTAACATGATAAAGCTTCCCTGAATGGAAAGGTGATCAAGAAAAAACCCCTCATCTCGAGGGGTTTTTTCCGCACTGATGTTTCAGTGGAGTCGGAGGTTCCTCAATTTGCCATTTAAGTGATTGATAATCAAATTTTCAAAAAATAAATCATGATAGATGCCCCTGATCTTCAAGCTAATTCGGTCTAGGGTGTTATTAATTCGGCGGGTATCCTCCCAATTACCTTTTACACTTCCCGCATTGGTATTCCATCGCTCAGGACTGATTTTCTCGCCAGTAGCAATTTCAGCCCGTTTATTATTTACAGTCACTCGAGCATAAAAGGGAGCCTCTCCGCTTTTATTGATTTTATACTTGTACAACCAAAAGAGTAATGAGAAAGAATAATGCATAGTATGAAGATTTGTCATCAGATTGAGATTCGGTCACCTATAGACATTTTCAGAATTAGGTGACCGAATTACTCACGTAATTTATGAAGTGATTTAAGCTTTTGGTATCAGATCCATAGGAATAGCCTCATCTTCAGTATGTTTAAGTCACATAGAGAACGATAGAAGCTAAGCTAAAAAATTGAGTAAATTATTCATTTTAATATACTGATAGCCAGAGATTTACCTTATCAATTTTCTGAAAAGTTTAAATCACTTTTATGAGAATTTACGAATAAAGTGAAGGGTCTCGAAAGAAAAAACCCTCTAAATTCTAAAATTTAAAGGGTTTTATGTGTGTCTGAATCAGACTTGTGGAGTCGGAGGGATTCGAACCCTCGTCCAGAGAAGGCCACTATCGCGTCTTCTACATGCTTAGCTATTGTTTAAATTGTCGGGTTACCTAAGGTAAATAGCCTACCTACTAGCAACCTTACCTGCTAAATTTTCACTAGAGCATCGCAGTGCTGCTTTAGCTAGTTCTACTGAGTCGACACTCTGTAACCCAACCGAGCGGAACAGCGGTTGGCAGAATGTGGCTCGGGAGCCGTTGGCTCAACCGATTATGCCCATTATTCTAGTCTACTAGACTAAAATTAGGCGGCCATGGCGTAATTAGATTCGCCAAATATGGTTTAGGACTCAGGGTTAAGGCGCGCATCCTAAGCGCCTGCATGCTTACACACGTAATCACTCATCCTGTCAAATCCGGTCGACCCCAGATTTTTTACAGTGCATAATAACTACGTTCAGAAGTTACAAAAAGTTTCTCAGTATCGACAGAGATTGGAAAACGGAAGATGGAACACGAAGTTAAGAAATTGAACGCCGAAATAGGTTACACTAATTAAGAGTCATAATCTAGAATTACTCCTACTCTTATTTTTTTGATCCTCAGCTTTCAGTTTCCAAATTCCGGTCTCCAGTTTTCCCTTCTCCGTTTTGAAAAGTTTACGTACTTTTGCACCCGTTTAAATTACCCTATTCATTATGGAACAAGCCGTAGCACAACCATTATCCGAGCGAATTCAGAAGCTGGCCGAATCGGCAACCATCGCCATGGCGCAGAAAGCCCGTGAGTTTAAAGCCAAAGGCTTCGATGTGATTAGTTTGAGCCTGGGCGAACCCGACTTCAAAACTCCGCAGCATATCCAGAATGCCGCCAAAGCAGCCATCGACGAAGGAAAATACTTTGGATACTCTCCCGTACCGGGCTACCTGGATTTGCGCCAGGCGATTGCCGATAAACTCCAACGCGACAATAGCTTGACCTATACTCCTAATCAGATTGTAGTTTCTACCGGAGCCAAGCAGTCTATTGCTAATGTATTTATGTGCTTGCTAAATCCGGGTGATGAAGTGATTGTCTATTCTCCTTACTGGGTAAGCTACGCTGAGATTATTAAGGTGGCCGAAGGAGTACCCGTGTCAATTATGGGTAGCCTAGAGAATAATTTCAAAGCTTCTGCTGATCAGTTGAAAGCAGCTATTACTGATCGTACCAAAGCGGTGATTTTTTCATCGCCCTGCAACCCTACTGGAGCAGTTTTTACCCGCCAAGAAATGGAAGCGATGGCCGAAGTGCTTCGGCAGCACCCAAATATCTACGTAGTGGCCGATGAAATTTACGAGTATATCAATTTTCAAGATGAACACGTAAGTATTGCTGCTATGCCTGGCATGTATGATAATACCATCACCGTAAATGGCTTCTCTAAAGGGTTTGCCATGACGGGTTGGCGACTGGGCTATATTGCCGCACCCGAGTGGATTGCTAAGGCCTGCGGAAAGATTCAGGGACAGTTTACCTCTGGCACTAACAGCATAGCTCAACGAGCCGGCATTGCTGCCTTGACTGGAGATATGAGTGTGACTCAAGAGATGAAGGCGGCTTACAAACGGCGTCGTGACCTAGTATTAGAGCTACTGAAGGATGTACCCGGTGTGCAAACCTACGTACCTACCGGAGCGTTCTATTTATTTCCTGATGTTAGTGCATACTTTGGTAAGTCGGATGGTGAAACCACTATTGAGAATGCTAGTGATTTCTGTATGTACATTCTTAACCAGGCACATGTATCGCTGGTAACCGGGGAAGCCTTTGGAGCACCTAACTGTATACGAATGTCGTTTGCTGCATCTGATGAGCAGTTGAAAGAAGCCATCCGACGAATTAAAGAAGTATTATCTAAACTAAATTAACTTACGGAGGTCGAAGGCCGGAGCGGTCGCCGCGCGGTTCGAAGACCGGAGAAAACCCGGTTTCTGGTTTCCGGTCTCCAGCCTCCGATACTAATCGGATGCCAAATTATTCATCCTTTCCCAAATTATTTGAGGATTTTCGCCGCCTAAAGGTATTGATTGTGGGTGATGTAATGCTGGATGCCTATGTTTGGGGTAGCGTACATCGTATCTCACCTGAAGCTCCGGTGCCAATCGTGAATGTAAAAAAGCGGGAAAGCCGTTTAGGCGGAGCGGCTAACGTAGCACTGAACATACAATCGTTAGGAGCCACACCAATTCTATGTGCGGTAACGGGGCAAGATTCAGCTGGGGATATATTCAATCAACTGCTAGAGCAACACCAAATCTCTACTGCTGGGATTGTTCGTAACCCTGATCGCCCTACCACTGTGAAAGAACGAATTATCGGGGGTGGTCAGCAGATGTTACGGATTGATGCTGAACATAGCCATGTGCTTTCGGAAACAGAGCAAGAAAGTTTGCAACAAGCCATTACACCTTTGCTACCTCAAGCCGATGTTATTATCTTTCAAGATTATGATAAAGGAGTACTGAGTGAGCCATTAATTCAGTGGGTACAACAACAAGCTGATCAACATCAGATTCTTACAGCAGTTGACCCTAAGCGACGAAATTTTCTTCACTATAAACAGGCTACGCTCTTTAAGCCCAATTTGAAAGAACTAAAGGAGGGTTTGCAGCAGGAAGCATTAGCTTTACATAAGGAAGAATACGATTTACAACCTACTATTCGGGAGGCTTCTGATGCCCTACGGCAACGTCTTCAGCACCAGATTACTCTTATTACTTTGTCCGAAAAAGGAGTATTTATTGATGATACTCAGCAGTCAGTGTTTATTCCGGCGCACGTTCGGGAAATTTCGGATGTATCGGGGGCGGGTGATACTGTGATTAGCATCGCGGCTCTGTGCCTAGCTCTACAATTACCGATTCCACTGACTGCTTCATTAGCCAATTTGGGTGGCGGAATTGTGTGTGAGTATACCGGAGTGGTTCCTATTGATGTATCGCGCCTTCTCCAGGAAGCTAACCAGCACCTCACCCTCAGCACTACTTAAATTTGCTCTCATATGCCTTCTAGCCCCTCAGTAAAAATAAGGCCTTCCGTTGCCTTTGTACTGAGCTTTTTAGTACTCATTGGGATAGGCGCTTTAGTGCTAATGCTACCTTTCACCACTACGCAAGAGGGTGGCTTATCATTTATTGATGCATTATTTATGGCTGCCAGTGCGGGTTGCGTTACTGGATTAGCGGTGGTAGATACCGCTCAGGATTTAACCGTAGCCGGACAAGTTGTAATTCTGGTGCTCTTTCAGATTGGAGGACTAGGTATACTGGCCTTTACCACTTTTTTCGCTGCCCTACTCAACGCTGAATTACAACATCATCATACTCGGATGATTCCCGATTATCTCGACGGTGAAACTCTCGGTAGTGCCCGAGCATTACTTATCCGTATTGTTCTGTTAACTGTTCTTATTGAAGCAGGCACCTTTCTGGTGATTATGTATTCTTGGGGTGATTATCCTTTTTCTGGTTGGGGAGAGCGAGTATTCTATTCCTTCTTTCACGCTGCTTCGGCCTTTTGTAATGCGGGATTTAGCTTATTTAGTCAGGGATTCTACGAGCCTATCGTCCGGGAAATGTACGTCCTTCATGCTCTTACCTCCGTAGCTATTGTGCTGGGGTCATTGGGGTTTGCCACGCTAAATAATATTTTCTCGCCCCGGCAACTACGACAACGCATGGAAAAGCCCTGGATTGACTGGAAGCTGAGCACCAAAATCGCGGTGAATACCACTATACTGCTACTAGTTATCGGCACCTTAGGTTTTTACTGGTTAGAGCAAGACAATACCTTGGCTGATATGAATCTGACTGAGTCGCTGATCACCAGTTTTTTTCAGTCGGCTACGGCTCGCACCGCGGGGTTCAGTACTGTAGATATTGGACAGATCACGATACCCGCATTGGTGTTGATGATGTTCTTGATGTTTATTGGGGGTTCTTCTGGTTCTACGGCGGGGGGCATCAAAACTTCTACTTTCTTTCTACTAGTAGCTTCCGTAATTGCTACTAGCCGGGGAAGCTCTCAGGTAGAAGTAGGCAAGCGGCACATTTCCCGAAGCGTTATTTTTAAAGCACTATCTATTTTTTTCTACGGCATAGCCATTAACCTGATCGGAGTATTTATTCTTAGCATCAGCGAACCGCAGCTATCGCTCACTGATCTAACTTTTGAACAAGTTTCCGCTTTTGGGACAGTAGGATTAAGCCGAGGAATTACCACTTCACTTTCTGATGTAGGAAAAATGGTAATCATCGCTACCATGTTTCTGGGGCGGGTAGGCACGCTCACCTTTGCCATTGCCCTAAGTACTCAGGCAACTTCCCAAAATTACAAGTTGCCTCAAGAAGAACTCATGGTAGGATAGTACATCGTTCGTATTATTGGTATAGGATTTGTAATACTATAGTTATAGTAAACTTACTCTTTTCTATAGACCAAACGATGTACCATAAGCCTGTTCAACAATTTAAGCAAATCCTCTCCCGAGGTGCCACTCCCCGCGAGCTTTCGTTGGCGATTGCACTCTCGGTACCCATCGGGATTGTGCCGTTGTTTGGGTTTATCACGCCACTGGTAACTGCCCTGGCGGTACGCTGGAGGCTCAATGTACCATTGGTATTAGCTTTGCTATTTCTGGCATTGCCTCTGCAACTATTGCTATTTGTTCCTTTCTTACGGATGGGTGAGTTGCTGTTTCAATTACCACCTCTACCCTTCTCTCCGACAGAGATTATGGTAATGTTAGAGACCACAGGCTGGGGACTTTTTCAACAAATCTGGATGACTAACCTCGCCGCAGTGGTTGCCTGGCTACTCATTGCAGTTCCGTTGGGAATATTATTATATCAGGTTAGCCTCGTCATCTGCCGTCGCTGGCTAATAACTAAATAAGGCCACTCTTCTCTCAGTACCTTCTCAAGATTATCCGAGCTTCTTTGAAAGTCAGCATACTGTTATGCCTGACCCATTAACTTACTCCACAGTTGATTTGCTTCTTGAAGCAAGCTTTAGATTGATCACCTCCTCTCATTACTCATAGATTCTTACGCTACAACTAATACTAATGCAATCTTATAAATTGTATTTTATGATCAGTGCAAACCATTGATTGACAGCATATTACCTATCATCAATTATCCCGCACCACAATGTACTATTAGTTTTTAATCAATACAATATTGACGTTTTGCCACTTTAGGGTAATTGCTGCTAAACGATAATTTTGAGATAAGAAAATGATGGCAGTGCATTAACCTTGAGCAGTTACCAGGGATATAAGTTTGATACTGATTTATTGTTAACCCAACCAAGAGTGACTATGAAAGCTTTACTTGGAATCTTAGCCCTTGTCTTACTTTTCGCCTGTAACCCTGATCAGGTAAATCCGAACCAACCCAACCAGGCTACTGACCGTATTGCTGGCTCGGTACTACATATTTATACTCCCGCCAGTATTTTCTCCAGTTACGGTGGTGCTTATAGCCGATTAGATTTCTGTCCAGGCGGGCACTTTGTTAACTTTTCGGAAGTGTCATTACAAGTAGAGGGTGGCCCTTATGATTATAACACTGGGCAGTATGTTTCTGAAGTAGATATAGCCAGTGCCAATCAGTACACAGGTACCTGGAAGATTGAGGAAGCACAGGGACAGTCTTATTTGGTACTGTATTATCGCGATGGCTCAACAGCTGTCTACGAACTAAATCTAGTAATGGGCGGCAGTTGGCAACGAGGTAAAACTGAATTTGCCATGGAATGGAACAAAGGACAGTGCCGCTAAATTGGAATGATCCCACTCTACCATCCATTACCCATTATCGGGTTTAGGATAAACTACTTCTCCCGTCAGAGCATCAATCATCTTTATTAGGTTGATTTGTTCGTCAAAATCAGCGTGAAAAGCGAAGGGACGGTTCTGAAGAATATAGTCGTAAATAAACCAGTCAGTTTTGGGGGTAGGCACACTGAGTATTTCGGAAAAAGGAATCCAACGAAGTTCACCTTCATTGCAGGGCGGGGGCGGTACCCGGTCAATATCAGCCAAATACACAAAGTTGATCCAGTTGTATTTAGTGGGGGAAGTTTCCACCAGTGTGCCACAGTACTTCATAGTAGAAACATTAATACCCGTTTCTTCCTTAGTTTCGCGGATGGCTGCGGTCAAGGCGTTTTCGTAAGGATCGAGCTTACCGCCCACTGGGGTATACAGCCCCTGATTAGGCTCTTTCAGGCGTTTCAACAACAAAAATTCTTGGGAGCGACCCTTCGCTTGGTGGCGTAGCACGCAGAGTACAGCAGCTTTCTTCAATCCTTCGGGTACACTGGCCATATTATACTAGTTCAAAGTGGATAATTGACAATTGAAAATGAGTAGGTATTTAATTGTTTAAACAACAAGTAAAGCCAAATCTGCATTAGTTTTAGGACTGATTTAATAGTTCCTGAAATAGTTCTAGGTGCCGACTCACGTGAAAGCCATCCATCAATGCGTGATGCACATGAACCGATACGGGCATCATTTGCTTATCGTTCACCGTAGTCATTTTACCAAAGGAGATTTTGGGGATACTGTCCACGTGACTGAAACTTCGGGCGTGTGAAACCGAAGTAAATTTTATCCAGGGCAAAGAGGAGTAGTGAATAACCCCTTCCGACGATGTAGCCGGTTCCAGCCCCGTTGTGTTGCGAATACGTTGAATCTCAGCCTGAGCCAGTTGCTCAAACTCCCGAAAGTCTTCAGCGTACGCAATATAGCTGAACCCAAAAGTACCGTCGGGACGATTAATTGTCGCCGAAGCTCCAATGTGTTCGTGTACAATAACATCATCACCCTCTATTCGATAATGAAAAGGTTCAGTTTGGTTGACCGCTACTAGGGATTTATGCAGGTAATAGAGAAAAAAAGAGGTATCTAATTCCTTAGCTCGGCGGTAGGCTTGGGTACAATCTATCTCTACACATACTCCGAAGAAAGGCTCCTCAAAGCGGCGAAAAAACTGAAAGTGCTCTTTACGGTTCCAGGTGGCTAAGTTGAGTTTTTGGGGCATGACTATAAATACTGAAGGGCTTCTTTAATACTAGCAAGCTGCTGGAAATTGGGATGCTCAATGGTGTGGTCTACTTTTTCATACGCCCAGGTGGTATGGTAAGGAACATGAAAGGCATGTCCGCCCAGATTTAATACTGGCATAATATCAGACTTCAACGAGTTACCAATCATCAGAAACTCCTGAGGCGGAATATCCAAGTGCTGGATTAACTTCTGATAATTAGGCTCTTTTTTTTCCGATACGATTTCAATATGGTGAAAATAATCGACTAGTCCTGATTTTATCAGTTTTCGTTCCTGATCGAGTAAATCGCCTTTAGTCGCCATCACCAGGCGGTATTTTCCTTGCAGGGCTTGTAGCACTTCTTCCACTCCGTCTAGCAGCTCAATGGGTTTCTGGAGCATCTCTTTACCAAACTGGATAATCCGCTCAATGGCTTCTAGACCAACGGTTTTATCAGAAATCTGAATAGCCGCCTCAATCATTGAAAGGGTCATGCTCTTAATACCATAACCGTAGAGTGCCAGGTTCTTAATTTCTGTTTCCAGCAACCCCCGGGCTACGCTATGGTGGGGCAGGAAGTCCTCCATCATATCACAGAATTTATCTTCCGTCTCCCGAAAGTAAGGCTCATTTACCCACAGCGTATCGTCAGCGTCGAAGGCAATTACTTTAATCTGGTTCATAGCTACTCAATATTATTGCATAGATACGAAATACTTCCAACCTACTAAAAAGATAAATAGGCACGAGCAAGAAGGGTATGAGAAGTTTTCCGTAAAACAACAAGACCCTACTTGAGTAAGCTTCATCTGTAAATACGGTTTATTTCTAATGCTATACACGGTAGATTTAACAAAAGTCGTTACTAAACTCTATCATCTATGAAAGAGAGAAATACTGTGGGATCCATTCAACCTGTGCTCAAAGGCTTGATTATAGCAAAAGAGTCTAGCATCTATTGGTTTTTAGCCAGTATGATAATTACCCTATTTTCTGGTTGCCAGGAGGATACTGAAACTACACCCGATAATCCCACCAACAGTGGTTTCTTCGGCGAACACAGTTCCCGGAATTTTGCGATGGGGTTTAGCACTTGGGCTTACGCTCCCACACTGGAGTCAGTCAATGACACGTATCAATTTATCAGCAATAACGCTGATATATACTCCGAACATATTGATTCTAACATTCCCTGGAATGCCTGGATGAATGACCTGCCACTGCCTCAGGAGTTCACTAATGAAATCGCCGGAAGAGCAGCTAGGAAAATCCCCGGGGCTGAACTAACCGTATCGGTAAGTCTGCTGAATAGTGCCCGCGATGAACTGGCGTTTGATTTTGACGGAACAGTCCCTGAGTACACCGCCTTGAATGATACCGAAATTGAAGATGCCTATTTCAAACATCTGGAGTACATTACCAATCAACTCAATCCCGATTATTTGCTAATCGCCATTGAAGTAAACGAGTTGCTGATACATGCCCCAGAAAAATGGGAAGGATACAAACTTTTAATGGCAAACGTGAGAAATCGAATCAAACAACGCTTTCCTGCACTGAGTATCTCTGAGTCAATCACATTGCATAATCTTTATAAACCCGATGTAGCCAATCCTCAAGAATTTATTGATGAAATAGTTGATTATGCCAACGCATTAGATTTTGTTCCAGTAAGTTTCTACCCCTTCTTCAAAGGACTAAAGACTAAACAGGAATTTCAGGAGGCTTTCGATTTTCTGCACCAAAAAATTGATAAACCCATTGTCTTCGCTGAAACCAGCCATCTATCTGAAGATTTGACCGTAGATTCGTTCGACCTATTCATTGCGGGTAACGAAGCCGAACAGAATGACTACCTGGAAACATTACTCACCAATGCCCAAGCGCAAAACTACCAATACGTTATCTGGTGGGCACACCGGGATTATAACGAATTGTGGGAAACATTCCCGGAAGAAGTTCAGGACTTAGGGAAAATATGGATTAGCAACGGGATTATGAATGAAGACGGTGCTGAGAAAAGGGCGCTTGCTACTTGGGAGGTGGTTGCTGATAAATAGCTGATAATACGAGAAAGAAAAGATATTTCTCGAGTTAATAAGAGATAAAAGTTTGAATAACCTACTTACTGGGTGGTTACTCAAACTTGAGTATATGTCAGTATCAGTTTTTACCTGTACGAAATATCGTAGGTTTGTTTATACCTACGTTTCCAGCAACTAGAAAAGAATGAAATATCTAACAACAATATTGATCCTGATAATAGTCAATCTATCTTTTGGACAGACTGAAAGTCATAAGGAAAAGTTTAGACAATTAGAGCCTGACATTTGGTTAGGGATTTGGGATAAGGAAAATTCAGATAAGTCAATAAAAGTTGACACTTTAAGTTATGATGACATTCCTAAAACGATTGATTTTAGAGGAACTGTTGTCGAAACTCTCAGGTGGTCTGATTCTAATGGGGAAAATATCCTAATTCAGACTGTGACTGGTCACTTCACTTGGAAAGACTATGATAAAGACTCGACTAATTATATGATTCAAGACAAATCAGAACTTTATGCATATCTATTTCAAAAGAAGAACTCAGAAAAGGAGTTTAAAAGAAAATGGAGAGTCTATGACTATACCGAATGTTTTGGTGTAGATTGGTTTACGGGCTTCATACCAAAAGCAACGACTATTACTGATTTAGATGATGATGGTGTAACTGAAGTATCACTTCCCTATGTTTCAATATGTCGTGGTGGAATGGACCCTGGAGTAATGAAAATTATAATGTATGAAGATAGTACGAAATATGCTTTAAGGGGTTCGTCTATGGTTATGTGCAAAAGTGAACATCAATATGGCGGAGAATACAAACCAAGCAAGAACTTAAAAAGCAACAAGCTATTTATGGACTTTCTCAAGAAACACTGGGATAGGAATAAATGTGAAGAGGGGAAATATTATTAAAAAAAGCTAATAATACTGTATATGAAATTATAGCAGACTATGCTTCACATACTAACCGTCAATAATCCTCCTGACTTCGCCAGAAATCAAACTACAAAGCAATTTAGGCCTTCTATTCTACTCCATAAAAACATTTCCTTATGCTTTTCGGCGTACCCAATCATCTGTTGGTCTACGTCAGGATAAATTCCTAGGACATTACTCTTATCGTAGGAGGCGTATACCACTCAAAGACCTTAGCAAACACCTTCATTTTTTAATTATACGTCAAAGCATATAAAAGAGTATTCTAACGCTAAACTATATGCAAATAGGTATAATAAAGCAGTTAGCAGCGTTTGTTAAGGAGCGGCGAAAAGAGGTTAATCTCACTCAGGAAGAATTTGCTGAACGGGCAGGAGTGGCACTCACCGTAGTGCGTAAAATAGAGCAGGGTAAAACGAATCTGAATATGGGTAAAGTGAACCTGGTTCTTCAGATGTTTGGACACGAACTAGCTCCGGTAAACAGTAAAGAGCTGAATACATGAGGTGAGGCAAGGAGTGAGTATACACCATATTAAGACGCACAGCACACTAAGAGATTATTCCGCAAAAAACATCGCCTTATGCTTCTCAGCGTACTCAATCATTTGTTGGGCTGTCTCGGGATAGATTTCTAGCGCATTGCTTTTCTCGTAGGGGTCGTGGACTAGATCGAACAGAGCGGTATCAATTTTTGCTTGTACGTATTTGCCGGGTATACCACCTTTCCCTCCCTTGGCTACGGTGCGGTACTGGTGGGGCAAGTGTAACTTCCACTTTCCGTCGCCGGAAATAACTCCCTGAAACTCCTTGCCATTGGTGAAAGGATAATAGTCATGCGGGTTCTCCGCTCCGTACTGATGGGTGATCAGCCCCCACACATTCTTGCCATCGATATCATTTTCTGGTAACGCCGTGCCAGTTAAGTAGCAGATTGTAGGTAGCACGTCGATAGAACTGAAGGTATGATGGGAGATGGTATTAGGGTCAATGTTGGTAGGATACTTTATAATGCAGGGATTACGCAGACCGCCATCAAAGGTGGTGCCCTTACCTTCTCGGAAACGGGTGATGCCGGCGTGGTCGCCGTAGCTTAGCCAGGGACCATTATCGGAAGCAATGAAAATGAAAAGTGTGTTATCTTCCAATCCCTGATCTTTAATTGCCTGATGGATTTGACCGACGGACCAGTCTATCTCCATCATCACATCGCCGTACAGTCCGGTGCCGGATTTTCCGGCAAACTTATCGCTGCAAAAAATAGGGGCATGAGGCATGGAGTGAGGTACATATACGAAGAAAGGCTCATCTTTGCTTCGCTTAATAAAATCAACCGCCTGCTCAGTATACCAGGTGGTTAGCATCTTCTGGTCTTCAACCTGTACCGTATCAATGGTAACTTCGCCGTTTTCCCAGTATTGCAGAGGCCACTGTCCCCAGTAATCAGGGTTTTCGGGGTGGTGTAGCCACATATCGTTAGAGTACATCAACCCGCAAGTTTCATCAAAACCTCGGTTATGAGGTCGGGTATCTTCCTGATCGCCAATATGCCACTTGCCGAAAGTAGCCGTTCGGTAGCCGTTCTCTTGCAGTACTTCGCCTAGCGTAGCAAATTCCAGTTCCAAGCCCCGGGCTTTTGGACCATGCGCCCCAAACACCTTAGTTCGTCCGGGATAACAGCCCGTCAGTAAAGCCGCCCGAGACGCCGAACAGATCGCTTGAGGCACGTAGAAATTATAAAAGCTGCGTCCTTCCTCTGCCAAGGTCTCTACGTGAGGAGTTGGATAGCGGGGATTTCCGAAAGGGGCAAAATCGTCAAAGGCTCCATCATCCAGAAAGATTAGTACTACATTAGGTTTCTCGGCTTTTGGCTTGTCTTTTTCAGCTATATTCAAAGAAGCTAAAGTCAGCAATGATAATACACTCAGTAGGGTAAGTGCGAACGGCTTTTTACGAGAAATAGGCATTAGGTTGTTGATTGACGTTCTTCTAAATTACCAAAATAGGTATTTGAGAATTTGGAAAAAAATCAGTTCGGCGATTCTATTTCTCCCACTGCTTGCTGGGTACATTGCATGATAATGTCCCGTATGTCAGATAATTATCAATAGTATACTGAGAATACAAACAAAAAGCTACGCATTATTACAATACGTAGCTTTGCCAGAAAGCATGATTAACATTTTTTATTGACGAGCGGATGATGGCTGAAGATAATCTACCACGGCATTCATGGCTGCTTCTACTGCTTCCGGCTCGAAGTAGAGCTGCTGCTGGTTATAATCATTTAGCCAAACAATATCTTTTGAACCATTCAGTTGATTGTAGAAGTCTTTAGCTCCCTGGGGTACCGCCCCACTCTCGCTATGTACGATAAATACGGGTTGAGAAATTTCCTGAGCCGCACTGATGCCGTCAAAGGTTAACCAGGGTTCCCAACTGCTCACGGCAAAGCGATTATCATACTGAGCACCGGCGGCTTTGGCTGGGTTTAGGTAGTAGTCAAAGGCATTCTCGGGTACGTACATCGCACTGAGCGGATCGAGCTCGCTAGCGGCTAGTACGTAGTCCATTTCACCAGTTTCGGCGTATTGCTGCTTGGCTTTCTGGGCGGCTTCCAACAGTCCATCGGTTCCACCGGGACGCATGTCGTAAATAGAGCGGGCAATCTCAGCATTATGTAACCAAGGAGCAACCAGCACCAGTTGTTTGATACGAGTATCTTGGGTCGTAGCGTGAGCCATATAACCCGAACTGGCACAAACGCCTAGTCCAGATAGCTGTTCGATATCTACATTTTGGTGACTACTTAGGAAATCTACTGAGGCTTTAATATCGGCAATCTTCAGATTGTAATCTTCTACCTGCCGGGGCTGCCCTTCGCTCTTGCCAAAACCAGTGAAATCAAAAGTCAAGGTAATAAAGCCCTCTTTGGCTAAAAGGCTGGCGTATTCGTCGGGTATTTGCTCCTTCACGCTGGTCCAGCTACCGGTCACAATGGCGGTAGGGTACTTTTGGTTGCTTTTGAAGTTAGGCGGTAAAAATAAGTGCCCTTTGAGATTTACTCCATTGCTAGCAAAGGTTACGTTTTGCATGTCTACTCCTGAAGCTCGTTCAGCTCCTGCTTGGTGTACCGAGTAGGTTTCGGGCTGTAGGCCGGGCCAGCCGTTTAGTAGGATATTAGGATTGAACTGTTCTACAAATCGGGCGATTTTTCCGTCTTCGGAAAGGGTATAAATTCCTACATAAGAATTGTTGTAAGGCTTACCTTCACTGGTAGTGATGGTTCCGTTGAATTTGGCAATGATGACGTTCGGGTCAGTTGTTCCGAAGTATTCTCGTTCGTACTGTTGGGTGTAATCTATCACTCCGGTGTACTGCTGACGCATAGCGTCAATACCGTCTAATGATTTGGGGAAATTTTCGGGTGCAAAGGGCATTTCCTGTACTACATCGTCAGTCAAACTAGTCAGTACTTCTTCCAGATTTTGATTTTCCAGTCCGGTAAAGAATTTCTCTAACGGCGCAGTGTTCTTAGCTTCTACCAACTTCGGGATGTTGTTATTCTTGACGTTCTCCATTGCTTGTTGCGGAAGCGCCTGGTTGCCAGCTTGGTTGTACAGACTAAGATCAATTCGGGCTAATTTCCAATTACCGTCTTCCTGAATATATTCAGTATCGTAACCTACAAATACCGTCCAGTAGTCTCCGTTCAGGTAATGGGTAGCAATGGCGTCCAGCGTGGCAGTTGCCCGGTCGTTAGCGACCCAAATAGCAAAGTTGTGAGGCTGGTGTACGGTTCTTTCAAAGCCGGGTAACATAGCTTGCCATCCGCTAACGATTTCTTCGGGAGTGGCAAAACCTGCTTCCGCACCCAGTGCTGAATAGTCGGTGTATACCGAGTCGGCCATTGTATTTTGCACGGCTGCCCAATCGCGCTGGTCGGTAGCTTCAAACAGTGTAAGCATCAGGTTTTTGATAGCTTCTTTGTTTTCGGTTTCGGTGGACATTACTATAGTGCCTTGCATGATTTCTTGATTTTTATCAGTGTAAAGAATGAAACTGGTAAGAACAGTAAGAAGGCCGATCAAAACGATTATAAGTGTTTGCTTATTCATGGCTTCTGGTTAATGATATATTTTTGTTTATTCATTTGACTAATTCAAATGCTTGATAAAGAAACTACTTACACTTTCTACAGAAGCATTAACTTGTTTGGGTTGATCGTAATAATCGAAGTGATAGCCTTCTCCCCAAACTAGTTCCTTCTCACCCTTTAGTTCATTGTAAAACTTTTTGGCATTGTCGGGCAACGCTGAGTTATCAGAGTGTACCATCATGAAAGGAGTAGTAATCTCGGATGCTTTGCTCATCGGATCAAAATCCAACCAGGTATTCCAGCTCATTACGGCAAACTCGTTTTTCCATTCTTTTACACCGCCACCTCTATTATTATCCATATAATACTCCATAGGTCCTACATGAGACGCTGTTTGATCGGTGTTGTGATAAGCAAGGATGATATCGTTAGCGCCAGTAGATGCATGTTTATTCTTTGCCTCTTCACCTTTTTTCCTTAGAGACGCTACATTTTCAGCACTACCGTAGAGCAAAGGAAGAGTCTCCTCATCGGGCAGCCAGGCGGCTACGGTTGCTATTGCTTTTACTCTTTGATCATCTGCTGCCAAATAGGCTACATTACCGCCGGAAGTACACACTCCCAAAGCACCCACAGATTTTACATAGTCTAGCGACAATAAATAAGTTACTGCTGCTTCTAAATCCTTCAACTTCAATTCAGGGTCTTCGTACTGACGAAGTTGCCCTTCACTTTCTCCGTAGTTTCGGTAGTCAATAGCTAGTCCGATGATGCCTTGTTCAGCCAATTTAGTGGCATAGGTTCCCGACATTTGCTCCTTTACGGAAGTCAAAGACCCGCCTACTACTGCGGCAGGATATTTTTCGTTTTTGTCAAAGTTTTCAGGAAAGTAAAGGTTACCAACCAATACCAATCCGTCGCTTATAAATTCTACTCGTTTCATTGCATTTGTATTTTTGAGGTTTGAATTTGACTGTGCTGTGGCAGCAGTGCTAATCAGAATTAAGGCTACCGTTTTCATTAATTTCTTCATTGCAAATATTTTTTGGCGTTAAGATTCTCTTGTAATGTAGATTATCAAGTACACTACAAAGATACGGGCGTACCAACCTGCAGGAACTACGCATTTCAAAGCAAGACCTATACAATTGAAAGGTGACCGGAAAATTTTACTGTTTGCGGAAGGCGGCCGGGGTCATCCCAGCTTGTTTTTTAAAGAAAGTAGAGAAATGGTTAGGATAGCTGAAGTATAGTCCGTAGGCAATTTCCTTCACCGAAGCATCAGTGGATTGCAGTTTGGATTTGGCAAGTGATAGTACGTGTTGCTGAATGAGTTTGGAAGCAGGGCTATCGGTAATCCGCTTTACCACTGCGTTCAGATGGTTAGGGTGCAGGTTCATTTTCTCCGCGTAAAACTGCACTTGGTGAGGAGTAAGCTGTTTATACACCTGATGAGGATAAAAGGAGGTTTCAATCAGAGTCTTGAACCGCGAGACGATAGTCAGGTCAGAGTCCCGCTGCTCTGTAGTGTAGTTTTCTGATTTGGGATGTTTATAGTACAGACGAGCTGTTTTGAGCAACAGAATATTTACGTAGTGAAAAATAATGTCTTCCTGATGCGGCAGCCGACTTTGATGCTCAAAGTATATATCGGCAAATGTTTTATAAAACAGTTCGGCTTGATCAGGTGCTACCGAGAGAGGAAAAGTATTATCGCTAAGCAAAAACGGATACTGCTCGGTAATCCGCTTTTGACTTCCTGCTCGTCGATAGAAATCTTCGGTAAACATAATGTAGTAACCCTTCCAGTCGGGAGCAATGTTCCAATGAATGATTTGGTAGGGTGAGTTGAAAAAGATAGTAACCCCAGTGTCTTTAGTATTATAGCTTCCAGTAGTTGTGAATCCTCCCCCTTCCAGTTTAAGCGCAATGGCGTAAAACTCGTGCTTGAATGGTTCCATCTTGGGTCGAACGGTCTTCATATTTTCCTCGAAACTACGAATATCAAAGTGGGCATTTCGGGGCGGTGCGATATTGATGCCCCGGCAATACTCCTGAAGTGTAGAGAAGTGTTTTACTTTCGTCACTGGCCGATTAGTTAACTGCTTAAGTAACCACCCTATCAAGAAGTAGTTCTCCAAACTATTGTCATATTTGTCCGTCTGCGTACAACTTTGTCCGCTCACGAACACTTCATTTTAGTCAAATTTGCCCTCAAATACTATTCTGAGCGTTGGCAAGAGGTTTGTTCTACAAAATTTGAATTAATCACCTAACCATGCGAAAGACCTATATCGGCGAACTAGAAGAAGTGGTGTTGCTTACAGTAGCTCTACTCTACAATGAAGCCTACGGGGTAGCCATTACCCACGAAATCAAATCTCAGACCGGACGAAATATCAGCATCAGTGCGGTACACGCTACGCTACATCGGCTCTCAGAAAAGGGTTACGTAAACTCTCGAATGGGAGGGGCTACTGCCGAACGGGGTGGGCGACGCAAACGCTTCTTTACGGTAACTCCAGCCGGTAGTCGGATTCTCCATGATATTCAGCAGACCCGCGAGCAATTGTGGCAGCAAATACCCGCCCAAGCCCTACAGTGGAAGATGCTATAATATTTTAATGATGGATGAATAATGATTAACGATTAATGGCAGATGTTACTCACTAATCGTCACCAATTATGCCAAAGAACCAAAACCCACCCCGCTGGACTGACCGTCTGCTGGAAAATTTCTGCGCGCCGCACTTGCTAGAAGAAGTGCAAGGGGATTTGCAGGAACTGTATGGAGAATGGAGATGGGAATATGGAGAACAAAGAGCCAACTGGCTCTATCTATGGCATACAATTAAGTTTTTTAGACCCTTTGTGATAAGACGAAACCATACGATACGACCCTTAAATCAGTCAGCTATGTTTAAAAATTACTTCAAAGTAGGCGTTCGGAATATCCTCAAGTACAGAGTCTTTTCCTTTATCAATGTGTTTGGATTAGCTGTCGCCATGTCAGTGTGTATGCTAATTATCCTCATGCTGGCTGATCAGCGAAGCTACGACCAGTTTCATACAAAAAAAGATCAGATCTATCGGGTACTATCGCACGCCAAAGGTTCGGCGATACCAAATGCTACCAGTCCATTTCCGCTGGCTGCTACCTTACCGGAATACACGACAGTAGAAGAAGCGACCCATTTGGTTCCCGGGGCTGGTGGCGATGCTACCTACGGTGAGAGGTCGGTGGAGGTGCGCGGTTTTTTTGGTGATTCTTCTTTTTTCAATGTATTCAGTTTTGACTTGGTAGAGGGCGATAAAAGAGAGGCACTGAGCCAACCTAACGCAATGGTGATTACCCGCGAGCGAGCCGAGGCATTGTTTGGTAACGAAGAGGCAATAGGCAAACGAGTAGAATTTGCGAACCGTGGACTGCGCTTGCTAAAGTTTGATTTTGTGAGCGATCCGGGTACCAATCCCGTGGACTGGGGAAGCTTTACTATTACGGGAGTGATTGACCTTACCCAATATAAATCTCATATCAAATTTGATATGCTGATTTCTGCCGTGTCCCTTCCCGCCTTGCATCACCAGGAAAAAGTAACGGACTTGACTAACAACTGGCGCCACTACTCACAATGCTATACCTATGCGCTGCTGAAACCAGAAAGCAATGAGGTAGATTTGACGACTTTATTAAATACTCTCGTCGCCGATAAGTACGCCGACTTTGAAGAACTAGTGGGATTAAAGCTGGTTCCTCAGTCGCTTGACGATATTGCGGTAGGGCAATTTGCTGGAAATCCACTCAGTCTGCGATTGCCAATTGAGGCATATTATTTTCTAGGCTTTCTGGCGTTAATTATCCTATTATCAGCAGGGTTGAACTATACCAACCTATCTGTTGCCCGCGCTCTAACCCGCGCGAAAGAAATAGGGGTTCGTAAAGTGACAGGAGCCAAGCGAAAGGATGTAATCTATCAATTTTTGAGTGAGTCAGTGCTCACCGTGCTATTCGCACTTGGGCTAGCCTACCTGTTGCTCACCCTAGTCAAATCGGCTTTTATGGGATTGTGGGCTAACCAGTATCTAGACTTTGATTTGCAAGGTGATGCTCTGGTCTATTTCGCTTTTTTAGGACTGGCCATACTAATTGGCCTGCTGGCTGGAGCTTATCCGGCTTTACATTTGTCTCGTTATACGCCCGTGCGGGTGCTAAAAAACCTGAGTAGTGAGAAGCCGGGGAAACTTGGAGTGCGGAAAATGCTAAGTATCAGTCAGTTTGTAATTTCCCTGTTTTTCATTGTTACATCGCTACTAGTGTACCATCAGTTTCGGCATTACCTGGATTTTGAGTATGGCTTCGATTCGGAGAACCTAGTTAACATTCCGCTTCAGGGCAATGACTACCAGCAATTATACCGCGAACTGAGTTCGGTGCCTGAAGTCTCAACCATTTCAGCCAGTGCTTATATTCCAGCTACTGCTATGTCGCTAGGCAGCACGCGAGTCAGAAAGGCAGGAAACGAACCGAATGAAGCTGATCCGGCCTTCGAGCGCATGAGTGTAGATACGAGCTTTATTAGCAATCTAGGGCTCCGTCTGGTGGCCGGAAGAAATCTACGTGACGAAGGCGATTCTAACCGCAAGATAGTGGTTAACGAAGCCGCAGTACAAGCATTAGGTTACGAGTATCCGTCTGATATTCTTGGTGAGTTACTGGAGATAGGTGCTTACGAAGAGTCGATGGAAGTAGTAGGCGTGCTAGAAGATTTTAAGTTTCAAACCCCAGTGATGGAAGATGGTATTGGCCCGCTGTTATTTCGCTACCAGCCAGAGCAGTTTAGCTATCTCAACGTAAAAATTGCCGCTGGTGACGTAGCTGGAACGTTAGCCAAACTATCGGCTGCTTGGCAGCGCGTTGATCCAGTGCATCCGTTTCAGTACCAGTTTTTCGACGATCAACTAGTGAAGGTTAACCAGTGGTTAGGCGACTTGGTTGCGATTATTGGCTTTATCGCGGCATTAGCTATTATTATTGCTTGCTTAGGCCTGTTGGGAATGGCTACCTACACTGCCGAGCGACGAACTAAAGAAGTGGGCATCCGCAAGGTGTTGGGGGCGGGAGAGTTCAACCTAGCCTTGCTACTCTCACGGGGATTTCTCACCACCTTGGCAGTATCTGTAGCCCTGGGGGCACCGCTCAGCTATTTCATAAACAACCTATGGTTGCAAAACTTTCCCAACCGTGTTGACTTTGGTGTAGCAATGATTAGTGGCGGTTCATTAGTACTACTAGTTCTTGGGCTACTTACGATTGGGTCGCAAACTTTACGAGTTGCTCAGCGCAATCCGGTAGATACATTACGAAATGAATAAACGATTGTCATCGGAACGCCGACCGTCGGAGCACCGACCGCCCCGCTGGATTGATCGGTTGCTGGAAAGCTTTTGTGCCCCTCACTTGCTGGAGGAAGTGCAGGGGGATTTGCGTGAGTTGTACGGAGAATGGAGGAGAGAGCACGGAGAACAGCGGGCAAGGTGGCTTTATCTGTGGCACGTGCTTAAATTCTTTAGATTTTTTGCTATGAGAAGAAGACATAGCTATCACTCAAACCTTATTGATATGTTTAAAAACTATTTCACCATTGCTTTCAGAAACCTCAGTAAGCACAAGAGCTTTGCAGTGATCAACATTGCCGGACTGACCTTAGGCATTGCCAGTGCTTTGGTGATATTTTTACTAGTTCGCTTTGAACTTAGCTTTGATACATTTCACAGTAAAGCGGATCGTATCTACCGTGTTCTTTCCGGCGGGCCAGGGGAAGTAGAAGATACGGGTACCCCTCATGGATTGATGGAAGTGCTGGAAGATGAGTTTCCTGAAATAGAAGAAGTAGCCGTAGCCTACAAACTAAGTACTGCCAGCACCCAGATTAAGATTAACAATCAACTCAGCCGAGAGCCTAATATTTGCTTCGTTACGCCCTCATTCTTTGATATTTTCGACTTTTCGTGGAAGGTAGGAAGTCCAGAAAAATCACTTTCCCAGCCTGGGCAGGTAGTGATTGATGAAGATTTAGCGCAAAAATATTTTCAGGGCGATGCCATCGGGAAATCGATCCGATTGAACAATGAATTTGATTTAATTGTCAGC
Organism: uncultured Flammeovirgaceae bacterium; assembly: GCA_937883755.1. Taxonomy (GTDB): domain Bacteria; phylum Bacteroidota; class Bacteroidia; order Cytophagales; family Cyclobacteriaceae; genus Tunicatimonas. The sequence goes on from CAKZYA010000057.1 coordinate 189,331, forward strand.
GGGATTATTCATAATGCCCCAGCCAATACGGACTTTCCTATTCAGATCGCCATTTCACACGCTACCTTCCGACGAGGAGAAGACTTCCAGCCAGAGTATAACGCTAACTACAGTTCGCTGTATCACACTTACGTCCTACTTGAAGAAGGGGCTGACCCGGAAGCAACCGAAGCGAAGTTTTACGGAATGATTGAGAAGTACTTCAGTAAAGATGTGGCCGATAATTACTGGGCGCATGAATTACAACCATTAGCAGATATTCATTTTAATGTAACGGTAGGGTGGAATAACATCTCGGAACACTCAATTAGCCGAGCAACGATTACTAGCCTCTCACTAATTGGGCTATTTTTGCTAGTGACCGCCTGCATTAACTTTGTTAATCTATCAACGGCTCAAGGAGTGCGACGTTCTAAAGAAGTGGGCATCCGAAAAGTACTAGGTAGCACCCGACGGCAAATGGCCGGACAGTTTATGAGTGAAACACTACTCCTTACTCTCGTAGCAGTGGTACTCTCTTACCTCTTTATAATTATTGCATTTCCCTATTTGCCAAGTTGGTTAGACGTTCCATTAGACATGGCACTGTTGTACCAACCGTTCATAGTATTGCTTACCTTAGGCATTGTTGTGTTGGTAAGTATTCTAGCCGGCTTTTATCCCGCGCTTGTTCTCTCCAAGTTTCGGCCCTCAGCCACCATTAAAAACTCCTTCACCAATCGGCAAACCGGCGGTCTAATACTGCGTAAAGGGCTGATTATTTTCCAGTTCGGACTTTCCCAAGTACTCATTATCTGTACTATCGTGGTAATAAGCCAAATGCACTACTTTAACACGGCTTCTCTTGGTTTTGACAAGGAGGCGATTGTTACGGTAGACCTACCCGAAAGTGATCCCCAAAAGCTGCAAACACTAAAGAATGAGTTGATACAGCATGCAGATATTAATGCGATCAGTTTTTCTGTAAATACCCCCGCAGCAGTGACAGACAACTGGTGGACGAGCTATAACTATGAGGCTACTCCCGATGAAAAAGGACGGGCTGAGCAAAAATTTATTGATGATGACTTTCTGGATTTATTTGATATTCCTCTGCTGGCTGGTCGAAATATACGTGAGGGTGACACTACCCAAGTACTGGTGAATGAGTCGTTTTTGAAAGACAACAATCTGGATAATCCACAGGATGCTCTAGGAAAGGAGATCAAGTTTTGGGGATTGAACGGATCTATCGTCGGAGTTGTAAAAAACTTTCATTCGCAGTCGCTACAGGATGAAATTCCTTCGGTTATTATGACGCGATTTCCCAATATGTTTCAAAAAGCGTCCTTCAAAATCAACCAGAATGAAGCGCATGCCGCTATTGCACAAATAGAACGACGGTGGAAAGCAGTCTTTCCGGACTACTACTTCACTTACCAATTTTTAGACGATCATCTGGCAACAATGTACGAGCAACAACAACGAACTTCTGATCTACTTTCACTCTTTGCCGGTATTGCCATTTTCATCGGCTGCCTAGGTTTGTACGGTTTAATTAGTTTCGTCACTGCTCAGAAAACCAAAGAAGTAGGTATCCGCAAGGTATTAGGGGCAACCGTATCCCACATCGTATACCTGCTTACCAAAGACTTTGTGGTACTCGTGGCGATAGCCTTCGCAATAGCCGCGCCAGTAGGGTACTATTTCATGCAACAGTGGTTGGCCGACTTTACCTATAAAATCGACCTCAGTTGGTGGATGTTTGCTATTTCTGCCTTTGCAGGATTACTAATCGCTGGATTAACTGTTAGCTGGCAATCCATTAAAGCGGCTCTAGCCAACCCAGTAGATTCCCTGCGAAATGAGTAAACAATTGCCCTCGGATCGCCGACCGTCGGAACACCGCCCTCCCCGCTGGATTGATCGGCTGTTGGAAAGTTTCTGCGCTTCACATTTGCTAGAAGAAGTGCAGGGAGACTTGCACGAGTTGTACGGAGAATGGAGGAGAGAGCACGGAGAACGGCGGGTAAGGTGGCTTTATCTGTGGCATACAATTAAGTTCTTTAGGGCAAGTATTATCAAAAAACACCAGAACCTATTATCATTCAACCTTACAAATATGTTTGAAAACTATTTATACACTGCCTTGCGTAATCTACGCAAAAATAAGTTCTACTCATTTATTAATATACTTGGTCTGGCTGTCGGGATGGCGGGCTTCGTGCTAATTGCTCAGTACGTTTTCTTTGAGACGAGCTACGATCGATTTCATATCCACCGTGATCAGATTTACCGAGTACAATTAAATCAATACCAAAATGGCGAACTGACATTAGCCAGCGCCGAAAATTATCCGGGGGCAGGCCCAGCACTGAAAGAGGAACTACCCGAAGTGGTAGAGTACACTCGCCTGTACAATATGGGCTATAAGAATAATATTATCATTACCTACGAAGAGGCGCCTAGCGGATCAGTACAGTTTAAGATGAATAGGTTTCTGTACGCTGATTCGTCTTTTTTCTCACTTTTCTCTTTTTCTTTAGTTCAAGGTGACCCGAAAACAGCGTTGGCTGAACCGTTCACTGCAGTGATATCAGAGAGTTACGCAAGAAAGTTTTTTGGCGACCAAGACCCCATTGGCAAAACACTACGATTGCAGGACGATGATTTTAATGACGAGTACTGCAAAGTGACTGGAGTATTTCGAGACGTACCACAAAATTCTCATTTGAAATTTGATGTTTTGTTTTCGTATCAGACGCTCTACAATCGAGGAGAGTATGCCCGAGATCGTTATGATCTAACCTGGGCCCGTAAAGACTTTTATACTTATATCCGCGTGCAGGAAGGTATCGACCCTAAGGTTTTAGCAGCCAACTTCCCAGCCATTATCGATCAGTATAATCCGGGCTTAGCTGAGAAGCAGCGAAAAGACGCATTTGTTTTACAGCCTTTGCAAGATATTCATTTGTACTCTGATTTGGCAGATGAGGCGGAAGCCAACGGAAATGGGCAAGTAGTATACTTTCTCCTCATTATCGCAGCCTTTATTTTGATTATCGCCTGGATCAACTATATCAATCTGTCTACTGCTCGAGCCATGGAACGAGGTCGGGAAGTAGGAGTACGAAAAGCCTTAGGAGCTTTTCGGTACCAATTAATCAAGCAATTTCTTTTTGAATCATTATTGGTCAACTTACTAGCCCTATTTATTGCGGGTATTTTGGTAAGCCTGTTACTACCAGTATTTAATGACCTGACCGGATTACAGTTCTCAGTAGCTGTCCTTTGGAGCCAACCGTGGCTGTGGGGGGTATTAGCTGGGCTGTTCCTTATCGGTACGCTACTATCAGGTTTGTATCCAGCTATGATCTTAGCTTCTTTCCGACCCACGCGAGTGCTGAAGGGCAAGTTGCGAGCTTCTAAGCACGGTACACGCTTACGCCAAACCTTAGTGGTAGTGCAGTTTGCAGCAGCAATTACGCTGGTGGTGGGAACCGTCATTGTCTATCAGCAGATGCAGTATATGTTACAACAAGATTTAGGCTTTAATATGGAGCAAACACTAGTACTGGAGCGACCTAGTATTCGCGCCAGAGACTGGGAAACTAACAGAAATAACGTCGATCAGTTCAAAACTGAGCTGTTGAGAAGCTCTGCCATTGAGCAGGTAAGTGGTATCGATTTCGTACCAGGAAATGCTCGTAAGTTTAAATTCAACTTTCGTCAGTACAGTTCCGCCCCTGAGACCTCCCAGTCAATCCGGGTGAATGGAGTAGATTATGACTTCTTTGATATGTTCGAGATGGACATACTGGCTGGTCGGAGCTTTTCTGAAACCCATACAACCGATTGGGACACAGCCACCGTAATTACTGAGTCGTCAGTTAAGCTACTAGGGTTTGATAATGCCGAAGATGCAATTGGGGAGACTATTGCTATCAACTGGAGTTCGCCTGAAGACGCTTTAAATATCGTGGGAGTTGTGAACGACTATCATCAGGCTTCTCTCAAAGAGGCTGCCGAACCAATGGTGTTCTTACTATCGGGTTCCAATACCGAGTACTATACTATGAAAGTGAGTACTCAAAACCTATCACAAACGATTGCCTATGTAGAAGATATTTGGAAAGAAGTATTTCCTGGTAACCCTTTTTCGTATTTCTTTTTGGATGAATACTTCAATCGGCAATACCAGAACGAGCAACGGTTTAGTAGGCTTATCCAAGTGTTTGCAGTTCTGGCACTATTTATCGGAGGGTTAGGGTTATTAGGTCTATCAGCCTTCACAGCTCAGCAGCGCACCAAGGAGATTGGGATTCGAAAAGTACTAGGCGCTTCAGTAGGTAGCGTTGTCTTGTTACTATCTCGAGACTTTACCAAACTAATCTTGATCGCTATTGGACTTGCCATTCCGCTGGCATATCTGACAATGAATCAGTGGTTGAGTTCTTACGCTTCTCGCATCCAAATTGGAGTCGGAATTTTCGTTACTGCCGGACTTTTTACTTTGCTGGTGGCAGGGCTAACCGTTAGCTGGCAATCTATCAAAGCAGCCTTAGCTAACCCAGTAGACTCGCTTCGGAATGAATAAGTTCACTCCTCCTCCTTGGATTGATCGACTACTAGAAAGCTTCTGCGCCCCGCACCTGCTGGAAGAGATGCAAGGTGATTTGCAAGAGCTATATGGAGAATGGAAGAGGAAGTACGGAGAGAGAAAAGCAAACTGGCTCTACCTTTTTCATACAATTAAATTTTTTAGACCCTTTGCCATAAAGAGAAATACACCACCTAACTATTCTTTGGCTATGCTTCACAACTACTTTTTAACCGCCTGGCGACAAGTACAGAAAAGTAAGTTTCACACTGCAATCAATGTCTTTGGTTTAGCAGTAGGAATAGCTGCTTGTTTGGTAATTGCGCTCACCGTGCAGCACGAATTCAGTTACGACCGCCACCACGCTGATAGTGACCGGATTTACCGACTTACTTCTCAAATAAAATTTGTCGATGAATGGACGTATATAGGAGGCGTATCCGCTCCAGTCCCTCACGCTATTCGGGAAGATTTTACTGGTATAGAGACGGTAGCTGCTTTTCACACTCTAGACCCTAAGGAAGTAAAGCTGGGTAATGACATTAGTCTGGGCGAACAGAAGAACATCGTGATTGCTGAACCAGATTACTTTGAAATATTTTCTGGTATTGAGTGGAAAGTAGGTAGTCCTGAGCAATCACTTTCTCAACCGTACCAAGTAGTGCTTACCGAGAGCCAAGCCAGAAAATATTTCGGAGATCAAGAGGTCATTGGACAAACTATCGCTTACTACGATTCAATGAATTTTGTGGTGTCCGGCATTTTAGCTGATAACATTTATAATACGGATTTTCCGTTTACCGACTATCTATCTTTTGCTACCCTATGGGAAAATACAGGATTAGGAAAAAGTTATGGACTTGAGAGTTGGTTAAGTACAAATGATAGGTCTTTGGCTTTTGTCAAATTATCAGAAGGAACTCAAATTGAAGATGTTGAGCAACGGTTTCCTAACATATCAAAGAAATACCTGAGCGAAGAAGAGCAGGCTTTTAAACGTAAATTTAACCTGCAACCTTTTTCGGATGTGCACTTCAATGCCGAATACGCAATGCTCGGTCAACGGGTAGCGCATAAGCCTACGCTTTATGGATTAATAATAGTAGCCCTATTTTTATTACTAATCGCTTCAGCCAATTTCATCAACCTGGAAACAGCTCGAGCAGTGCTACGCTCTCGGGAGGTGGGAGTACGAAAAGTACTGGGTAGCAGTCGGAAGCAACTTGTTCAGCAATTCTTGAGTGAAACCTTTTTGATTACGTTAATTGCTGGCGGATTAGCGATTGTAGTAGCAAAATTCGGGATGGGTTACTTTGCCGAGAGCTTACCGCCTGACTTGTCACTAAATGTACTGATAGAAGGTAAAGGTTGGTTAGTGTTGCTGGGTATTGTTGGTGTAGTTGCTTTATTGGCTGGAACTTACCCCGCTTGGGTATTATCAGCTTACTCACCAGTATTTGCACTAAAAAATCAAATTGTTCAAACCGGAGGAACCACTCGAAAAGCCTATTTCCGAAAAACGCTAATCGTGTTCCAGTTTGCTATTGCCCAGGCCTTTATTCTAGGAACATTGATTGTTGGAAGCCAATTACATTATCTACTCAATGAAGATATGGGGTTCAATAAAGATGCAGTGGTGAATTTTGCATCTCCACACTGGTGGCGTGATGCTACGCAGAGCCGCTTTTTATTAGCAAAAGAACTCCAACAACTCAGTAGTGTATCAGCCATTAGCTTCAGTAATATGCCACCGGCTAGTGAGGGCGGCAGTTCTCAGGGAGTGAGCTATCTAACCGATACCTCTAAGGTTGAAGTTATGCTACACAAGTTGTTTGCCGATACCAGTTTTCTAAAGGTGTATGAAATAGAACTATTAGCCGGGCGTAATTACCATCTCAGCGATACAATCAGCGAATTGGTGATAAACGAAACGGCAGCCAAGGCCTTTGGGTTTGATACACCCTCTGCAGCAGTGGGCAAACTTCTTCAGTATCGTAAAAATAAGATGGTTCCTATAGTGGGGGTGGTAGCTGATTTTCACGATGGCCCTTTGCATAAGAAGATAAACCCTCTAGCTCTGATTTCCGAAAAAAGGAATTTTAATAAGTTCAATGTTCGCCTATCTAGTGCGGGCCAACAAGCTTCAGATATACAGGCATCACTAGCGCAGATAGAACAGGCTTTCAAGAAATTCTATCCTGACCAGCCATTCGATTACCAATTCTTTGATGAAACCATAGCCAGCTTCTATGATACCGAACGACGAACGGCTAAACTGATCAACGTCGCTACTGGGTTAGCCATTTTCATTAGCTGTTTAGGTTTACTTGGACTAGTCTCTTTTACGACTCACCAGCGAGTAAAAGAGATTGGTATTCGGAAGGTGCTGGGGGCTTCGGTAAATCAATTAATTGCTCTATTTTCTCGAGAGTTTGTAAGCTTGATTGTCATCAGTTTTGTAATTGCCGCTCCGCTGGCTTGGTACTTTGCTCATCGTTGGCTTTCAGACTTTGCCTATCGGGTAGATGTTGGCTTATTTGTTTTCGTAGCTACGCTGGCATCAGCTTCAATACTAGCCTTACTCACGGTGGGTATTCGGTCTTGGCAAGCGGCTTTAGCAAATCCAGTAGATTCATTGCGAAATGAGTGAGAGATTATTACCTCCTCGTTGGACTGACCGTCTGCTAGAAAGCTTCTGTACTCCGGATTTGTTAGAAGAGATACAAGGTGATTTGCACGAACTATACCAAGAATGGGTGGAGAGATACGGGGTGAAAAGAGCGAGGTGGCTTTATGGGTGGCATACGATCAAGTTTCTAAGGCCTTTTGCTATCAAGAAATACCATTTTTCATCATTACTATCCTCAGCTATGCTCAAAAACTATCTGACAATTATTTACCGAAACTTCCGACGACAGCCATTTCAAAGCGGACTGAATCTCTTTTGTCTGGCATTGAGCATTACGGCTACGTTGCTGATGCTTCTCTACATTAATTTTGAGCTAACCTACGATCAGTTTCATCAGCAGGCTGATCGAGTCTACCGGATAGAGACCCAAGGTATTCAAACTCGCGATCAACTGCGAGAAGTGGATTGGCCTACTACGCCGGCTAATCTGGCTACTTTCCTAGAACAAGATTATTCGGAAGTAGAGGCTACCGTTCGGTTTTACCAGTTCTGGCAGAATGAAGAGGTAAAGATCCAGTACCAGGATGATGTATTTCAGCAAGAGGATATTTTTGCGGTAGATGCTTCTGTTTTCAATGTGTTCTCATTTCCTCTAATTAGTGGGGATACCAAGGAAGCACTCACCGGACCCAATAAAATTGTTTTATCAGAAAGTCTGGCTCGTCAAATTTTCGGCGAGCAGAATCCGGTTGGTAAGCTAGTAAAAAGTAAGTTAGCGCATATCTTTCCCGATACTCCAGAAGAGTACACATTAATGGTCACTGGAGTATACCAGGACTTACCCGAGAATACGCACTTGCCAGTAAGAGCCTTAGTCTCTTCGGCTACTGACCCTCACCTTAACGACTATTATTTTAATCGATTCAGCACGTTTACCTACGTATTGCTTCCGGGTAATACTGATCCGCAGAGTTTAGCTCCCCGACTTTCCCAAATATATACTAGCTATTTAAACTCAGAACGGGAGCCGGTGCTGGTGAGTGCTCAGCATACGCTTACCCCACTCACCGATATACATTTAGAGGAAAGTGGAGGGCTTACTTACGTGTACATCTACGGCGCGGTGAGCATTTTGCTGTTATTCCTAGCAATTATCAGCTACGTTAATCTTCTCACGGCTCAAGCTAGCAGCCGAGTTCGCGAGATAGGAGTCCGAAAAGTAATGGGGTCTAGGCGCGGCCAGTTGATCTACCAGTTTCTTACTGAGTCTACCTTTTTTGCGCTACTGGCCCTAATTGTGGGGCTAACCATACTACTGGTTTCAATAGACCCTTTGAATACTACGCTGGGGCTGCAATTGGATATTATGGCACTGTTGCAACCATCTTTGTTGCTAGGTATGTTGGGAGTTTTACTCGTTTTGGGAGTACTGGGTGGAAGTTATCCCGCTTTTTTTCTCTCTTCCTTTCAGCCAATCTCAGTGATGAAAGCGAAGCCAGTACAAGGTAAGCCGCTGCGAGGGGTGTTATTGTCGGTACAGTTTGCAGTGGTACTGTTTGTGCTGAGTTGTACGCTAATGGTATATGATCAGCTACAGTTTCTGCGGCAAAAAGACTTAGGTTTTGACCAAGAATATATCGTAATGTTAGCTCTTTCTAATCAAGGGGAAAGCGAAAAAAGTGAGGTGCTTAAGGAAACCTTGCTACAAAACCCATTAATTACATCGGTAGGTGCAGCTGATTTTATTCCTGGTGCTTACGGCATGGTTAATGGCCCGGTAGTCGCTGATAGGGCCCCGGACATGGGACCGCAATTTGTTCGTCGGGGCAGAATCGATTCCGATTTTCTGACGACTATGAACATTAATCTGGTAGCAGGCCGAAATTTATCGGCAGAACGTCCGGCGGATCGTACTCAATCCATTATCATTAATCAGGCATTAGCCCGACTTTTTGGATTAGACCAGCCTTTGGGAGAAAGAATCCGTTTTGGCGATAAAGGAAATCCCAACTTTCTGGAGGTGATTGGAGTGGTGGAAGATTTTCAGCAAGGCTCATTGCATTCCGACCTAGAACCTCAGCTTTTTCGGATGGGTACTACCAATCGCCTGGCCGTAAAGCTTACTGGTGATCCCGCTGAAGGGTTAAAGCATATTGAAGAAAGTTGGGCTAGTGTATTTCCCAATGTCACTTTTGACTATTCTTTTCTGGATGACACCCTACAAAATCTGTACACTGCCGATCAGATACGAGGACGGGTTTTTCTGCTATTATCTTTGGTTACCCTTTTTATTTCCTTTGCCGGTCTCTACGGACTGGCCGCCTTCTTGGCCAAGCAGCGAATCAAAGAGGTCGGTATCCGGAAAGTACTGGGAGCCAACTTAGGAAGTATCGTTATGCTAATGACTCACCGCTTCCTGCTGCTGGTGGTTATCGCGGCAATACCCTCGTTTGTATTAGCTCGGTATACTATGCAGGAATGGTTAGAAAACTTTGCTTATCGGACTGACATCAGTTATCACATGCTCGGAGTGCTGCTGGTAGCAACCTTGATACTTACATTTTTAACCACCGGTTGGCATGCCACTCGCGCGGCACTAGCCAACCCCGTAGATTCACTACGAAATGAATAGAAGAGCACCTTCACCTCCCCGCTGGATTGACCGTTTGTTGGAAAGCTTCTGTACTCCTCAACTGCTGGAAGAGGTACAGGGAGATATGCATGAATTATACGGTGAGTGGGCAGATGAGCACGGGAAGTCAAAAGCCAAATGGCTCTACATGTGGCATACTATCAAGTTTTTCCGACTCTTCGCTCTAAAACAACCCAAAAACGTTTATCCAACCAATGCTTTCGCTATGATTCAGAATTACGTTAAGATTGCTTTCCGAAATTTATCCCAGCACAAAACATATGTATTCATCAACCTGTTGGGTATGGGCTTTGCCCTAGCCTGCTGTATCGTTGCTTTTCTGAACCTAGACTATAAGCTTCGTTTTGATGAATATCACAGTGATAAAACAACAAATGTATACCGGGTGAACACCATCCGGGTTACAGATAATGGGAAAGAAGCCTGGGGACTTTCTCCTCTCACCTTGGGTGCTAGACTATCTCAGGACATACCTGGTTTGCAGGCTACCATACGCTTGCATTCAGCCTCCGGAATTGCCAACGCTAATGATAAAACCTTTAGTGAAATCATCCACTATGCGGATATGGAATTACTAAATGTATTTAACTTTCCTCTACAGTACGGTGATACTACTGCCTTTTACAATCCCAACAAATTGGTATTGAGTACAAATGCGGCAGTTAAATATTTTGGAAAGAAAAATCCGGTGGGTGAAGAGATGGTGGTTATCGATGCCTTTCAACGGAAAAAGAGCTTGATTGTAGGAGCAGTGACTCAAAGGGTACCAGAAAACACCAGTATTCTGTTTGATATTATGCTACCAATCCATCATCTCTTCGAGCCTCAACAACTACCAGAGAGTGATTGGAGATCAACTGATCAGATTAGCTTATTTGTGAAGTTGGCACCACAGATTGATCCAGCAGAAATCAACATACTACTCGATCGTTACGTAGCGGATAACAACGCCTTTCGGGATGATTTTGAAGTGGCTGATTTCTATCTACAGCCGTTTTCTGAATTGGCTTTTACCTCTGATATCGATCTTCCAGGTTGGGTGCGGGGACGAGCACTGAATCGAAATGCAGTCGGCTTTTTGGTAGGTATTACTCTTTTTCTGTCACTGCTAATCTTGCTAACCGCCTGTTTCAATTTTGCCAATACCTCCATAGCCTTTTCCAGTAATCGTCTCAAAGAAATTGGTATTCGGAAGGTAATGGGGGGAGCCCGACAGCAGATCATCGGGCAGTTTATGGTAGAGAATCTGCTACTTTGTTTCTTCAGTATTGTCATCGGATTGGCTGGCGCGCAGTATCTGATTGACGCTTACAATGGCCTATTCGAACAGACTCTGGACATGAGCTATATTTTTACCTCTCGAGTTCTAATTTTTCTAGTTGGTCTACCCGTAATTACTGCTATTTTGGCAGGATCTTACCCCGCCTTGCGCATAAGTAAGTATCAGCCTGCCTTAATCTTGAAAGGGAAAACTCGTTTTGCTAGTATGGGTCGCCTAAGTAAAGTATTACTTACAGCCCAGTTCAGCTTTTCCTGCTTCGCCTTAATTGGAAGTATAATTCTTACCCAAAATGCTACCTATCAGAATCAGCTTGATTTCGGTTACGATATGCACAAGGTAGCTGTTACCTCAATCAATGATCCTCAAAAGCTTTCTGTATTTCAAAATACTGTTTCTCAACACCCGCAGATAGAAAAGCTAGCAGGATCAGCTCAAATTATAGGTCAATCATATGAAGTTCCTGCAAAGATTCAGCCAGATGATATGAGTCTAGAGGTACGGCGATTGGACATAGGCAGCAATTATCTATCTACAGTAGGGGTTGATTTAATTACTGGACGAGATTTTATATCCGATTCCAGACATGACCAAGAACAGGCAGTGATTGTGAATAAAAAAGCAGTAGAAGCCCTGGACTTGGAAAACGATCCCATAAACCAGCAAATATTTATAGAAGAACAGCTTTACCAGATCATCGGATTAGTCGAGAATCACAAAGAGTTTGGTTTACGGGGAGAAGAACCCGCCTGCGTATTTACGTTGGCTGATCCTGATCAGTTCCAATACCTTAGTGTGAGTGCTACTGAAGACCAACTGACCGAGGTGAGTGAGTATTTGAGGCAGAGTTGGTTCCAGGTGAATCCAATGATTCCCTACGAAGGGTTTTTCCAAGAGATGCTGATCTTTAAGCAAATCTATATGAATAATATTCTTCGTAACCTCTGCCTCTTCTTGGCAATAGCTACACTGCTAATGTCAGCAGCAGGGTTCTTTTCTCTGGTATCGCTACGAGTACTAAAGAGAACTAAAGAGATTAGTATCCGGAAAGTTTTAGGCGGATCGGTTTCTCAAATGATGCGATTGATCATGAATGACTTTATCAGGTTTGTACTAATTGCCTTTATGATTGGTTCAGTGCTTGGATACATAGTAATTCAAAAGGTATTATTTGCCCAGATGTATACTTATCACATTCCCTTTGGTATTGAGACGTTTGGGTTCGCTCTGCTAGTAATGTTGCTAGTTCCTGGAATTACAGTGGGTTATAAAGTATACCGTACGGCGGTAGCCAATCCATCTGAGACATTGAAGCACGAATAGTTTGCCCAATTACTATATGAAGAAGCCACCTTCTATTACTCAACGCCTGCTCCGATGGTACTGTGATCCTGTCTTTCTAGAAGAAATAGAAGGCGATTTGCACGAACTATATCGGGAGTGGGTGGCTGAGTTTGGAGTACAAAAAGCCAATCGACTCTACTTTTTTCATACGATTAAATTTTTCCGCCCCTTTGCACTGCGAAGAAATTATCATTCAAATACCTATCGTACTATGATGTTTAAACACTACTTCACTGTGGCTTACCGGAACTTGGTAAAGCACAAGAGCTTTTCTATCATCAACATTGCCGGACTAGCTCTGGGAATCACCTGCTTTACGCTAATTGCGCTCTACGTACGCTATGAGCTTAGCTTCGATCGCTTTCATACCGACGCTGATCGCATTTACCGGGTTATCCAGCAGCAAACTGATGGAGGCGAGCCTTTTGCCCGTACAGGTGGTGCTCATATCACTCCTCTCAGAAGTATTCCTGAGTTTGAGGAGATTGTACGGTTATTTCGAACATCTATTGAAGTACAAAAACTGGATGAATCCCGAGCCGAGCGACTGAATGAAAAACGGTTCTATTTTGCCGATAGCAATTTCTTTGATGTGTTTAGCTTCCGGTTAGTGGTGGGAGAAAAAAATGTGCTTACTTCTCCTAATGCGGTAGTTCTTACTGAGTCCTCTGCTAAGCGGTATTTTGGTAACGAAGATCCCCTAGGACAAACCCTGCTTATTGGTGATAGTCTATCGTTAGAAGTGCAGGGGATTATGGAAGACACACCGAAGAACTCCCATTTCTCAATGGATTTTCTCACATCAATCACTGCTCTTAAGCAATACTATAATAATCCGGGGCCGTTTGAAAGCTACTGGTGGCCTTGGCTGTGGACATTTGTAAAACTGCAACCGCAATCTTCAGTAGCCTCAGTCAATACCCGAATGGAGGAGATAGTTGGGCAGTACCGAGGAGCCGATGTTGCCAAAGAATTTGTGCCCAAATTGCAACCTATCACCGATATTCATCTGTATTCTATTAATGCCATTGGCGAGCCTGGGGCAAACAGTAGCATCATGTATGTAGCTGTTTTATCCGCCATTTCACTTCTTATCTTGCTAATTGCCTGTGTTAACTTTACTAATCTGTCATTAGCCCGGTCGGTAAAGCGGGCAAAGGAGGTAGGAATACGAAAAGCGGCTGGAGCAGCCCGGGGGACGTTAATTCGTCAGTTTTTGGGTGAGTCATTTTTGCTGAGCATGTTAGCACTAGGCGCAGGATTTTTACTGGCTGAATTGCTATTACCCTACTTCAATGACTTGGCTTACCGAGAGTTAGAGATTACTGTACAAGATCAGCTTCCGTTCTGGCTATTACTACTCTCAGCGGTAGTACTAACGGGCTTACTATCCGGGAGCTATCCCGCCTGGGTACTCTCCCGGTTACGGGCAGCTCAAGTACTTAAAAGTAGTAGCGGGCAAAAAATAGGAAGCCGACAGTGGTTACAACGAGGCTTGGTTGTCTTTCAGTTTGTAGCGTCTATTGCCCTGATTGCCGGTACGCTCATTGCCTACCAGCAGCTCACCTTTTTACAGGAATCAGCCTTAGGGTTTGAGAAGGAGCAGATAATTACCGTACCAGTTCCCTCCGTAAACAGTGACCTACAGGCCGAAAAGTTGGAAACTCTAGAACAAGCCTTTATGCAACTAGCCGACGTAAGCGGTGTGAGTCGAGTTTATGCACGACCAGGCTTCGGACACGGTATGGATCAGGACTGTGAAGTGGAGGGTAAAACCGAAGAAGTAGGTCCTGAAGAGCGGGTATGGCGGCAGCACATCGGGTATGATTATTTCGATTTATTGGATATTCCAGTATTGAGTGGGCGAACACTCTCCGTCAAAAGCGGTACGGATGCTACCGATGCGGTCATTCTGAATGAAACTGCCGCTAAGAACTTCGGATTCACGCCTGAAACTGCTCTTGGTAAAAAAGTGCGAACCTATGTATCTGAAAATGGACAAACCTACGGCGACCTAACGGGTACGGTGATTGGCGTAGTAAAAGATTATCACAGTGCTTCGCTTAGGGAACGTATCGTCCCTACAGTATTTATGAGTAGTGAGGGAGCCTATAGCTACTACACTCGCCACTTACTAGTAAAAATCAGTGGGGCACATCAGTCGGTATTAAGCAATCTGGAAGATACCTGGAAGAATGTGTTTCCCGATCGACCACTAGCGGCTTCCTATTTAGATGCAGATTTAGAGATGCGTTACGAAGCCGAGCAGCGACTTGGCGACATTATGTTAACCTTCAGCGTTCTAGCCATTCTAATTGCTTGCCTAGGATTGTACGGACTTGCTGCTTACATCGCGGAACGCCGTACCAAAGAAATGGGCATTCGTAAGACTTTGGGTGCCAGTGTGCAACAGCTATTGCTATTATTCAATCAGGATTTTCTACTGCTTATCGGAATAGCATTCTTAATTGCTACTCCTGTTGCTTGGTACGCTATGGATCGATGGTTACAAGACTTTGCCTACCACGTATCTATCGGTCCAATAATATTTGTCGTAGCCGGATTGCTGTGTTTGAGCATTGCTTTGCTGACAGTTAGCTATCAAGCCTTTCGTACTGCTCGGGTAAATCCGGTAGATTCTTTACGAAACGAGTAATTATAGCTACCTACCTTGTTAGAGCAATCGCCTATGATGCTCAAGCAGTACTGGGCTTTCCTAGACAAAGAGCAAAGACTGATGATTGCTATTTTTGACTACGAAACCAATTTGTGAAACAGTCAACGTTGAAGAGTGTACACTTTTTCATTCTCCTAAAAAAGCAATCATAATATTCTAACCTTCCCAACTAAAACTTTAAATTTACTTTAGTATATAGAATTTGCCATGCAAAAGAATATTAATCCGATTTGGATCAACCGGATTAAAACAACTAGCTGAATTAGGCAGGATATTGAGATGGCAAAAGCGGATACACTACGGACATTAAGCGACAGCCTGCTCTAACCAAAAATATCTAGTGAACGCTATTACAACCACAACCTTGTTAGTTGCGCTCATCTTTACAGCTCAGCTACTATTTGCTCAGGATAATAATCATCGCCTAATCATTCTAGCTGATATGGGCAATGAGCCAGACGAAGTGCAGCAGATGGTACATATGATGATGTACAGCAATGAATTTGACTTAGAAGGTTTAATTGCCGTCACGGGTAAGTATCTTAATCCCCAGCAGAAAAGACTCTACCGAAGAGTTCTGCATCCAGAACTATTTACTGGAATCATTGATGCTTACAGTGAAGTTGTCGAGAACCTAAAAAAACATGCCACTGGCTGGCCCGAGGTTGAGTATCTTCACTCTATTGTAGCTACTGGTCAACCTGAATACGGTATTGCCGGTACCGGAGGAGGTAAAAGTTCACCAGGGTCTGAATTGATCATAAAAAGCTTTTTGAAGGATGACAACCGACCCATTTATATCGTGGTAAACGCCGGATCAAATACCTTAGCTCAGGCGCTTATTGATTTCGAGGCCAAGTACTCTCAGGATGAACTGGATGCAGTGATCCGCAAACTTAGAGTGTTTGAAAATGGCGCTCAAGATAATGCCGGAGCCTGGATATGCTCACGGTTCCCAGACATACACTGGATACGAAGTAATTATCAGACTTACTGCTACGGAGGCCCTATGCCCAGAACAGCGGAGAAGCTAGAGGTGAAAGGGTTGAAGAAAGGACCGCATACCTGGCAGCCTTACGCGTATTCTGATTTGGGTCAACACCAATGGACATTAGAGCACGTAATGGCCTACCATGGTTCATTAGGGGCATATTACCCGCTGCGTATGATGAATAATCGACTATTTTTCCTGGAGGGTGGAGGCACTATTCCCTGGCTGGGGCTGATTCATCGGGGGTTGGCAAGCATTGATCATCCCAGTTGGGGCGGATGGAGTGGGCGATTTAGTCGGGAGAAAGTTCCAAATGTTTGGTCGCGCCATCAGGATATTCAGCAGGACGAAGAAAGCTACGGTGGATTCAAATTATATACGGAAGTAGCCGACCACTGGGTTGATCCTGCGACCGATTCCGTGTACGATAATGTGTTTGCACCGGTATATCGCTGGCGGCAGGCATTCTTCAATGATTTTCAGTGTAGAATGGATTGGTGCGTAGAAGATTTTGAAAATGCTAATCATAATCCTATTGCGGCTATTAATGGCGATCGCAAGGAGAAGATTCATACCATCCGAGCAGAAGTAGGACAAACCTTGCAGTTGGATGCTTCCGCTTCATCTGACCCTGACGGAGATCAAATCCAATACAACTGGTGGGTATACAAAGAAGCGAGTACCTATTTCAATCACATTGCTTTGACCGGTGCTGACCAAGCTGTGATGTCTTTGCAGGTCCCTGAAGACAGCCACGGTAAAGAAATACACCTGATCCTGGAAGTAACCGATGATCATGAAATTGCTTCACTCCACGACTACCGAAGAGTAGTAGTTGAGGTAGAGTGATCCTATGCCCCCCAAGAAGTGAGAATGACAACTACCTACAGGTATGATAAACATACAAAGAATACACCACATCGCTATCATTGCTTCGGATTACGAGTACTCTAAGCATTTCTATACAGAAATATTAGGGCTGGAAATTATATTAGAAACCTACCGAGCCGACCGAGACTCGTACAAGTTAGACTTACGAGTAAATGGAGGTGGACAGATAGAATTGTTTTCTTTCCCCAAACCACCTCTTCGTCCTTCGTATCCCGAAGCTGCGGGGTTACGCCACTTAGCATTTGAAGTAGATGATATAGCGCAGGCTAAGTCACTTCTTGAGGATCAGCAAATTGCGGTGGAAGAAATCCGGACTGATGAAATCACTGGAAAACGGTTCACCTTTCTAGCAGATCCCGACGGCTTGCCGATTGAACTATACGAGCGATAAGAAATCACCCGATACTAGTAAGTAGGATTATGAGTAAATACTAAATGTATTGCGTATGCAACAAATGGATTTTGATAATACTCTAGGGAGGTATATCGGTCAGTTAAATACGGCTCTGAGCATGGCATTAAATCAAGAATTACAGAGAGCCAAGGTAGATGTTACCAGCGAGCAGTTCCGGTTACTTACTCATTTATGGAAAGAAGATGGCCTTAGCCAGATCATTTTAGCCGAGCGCACTGGGCGAGACCGGGGCAGTATTACCCGAATGCTAGATATACTGGAAAATAAAGGGTTTACCGTGCGAGTTGCTGATAAAAATGATCGGCGAATCAATAATATCTATCTAACTAAGAAAGGGCGATCTATTCAATTGGGAGCAGTTAGTTGTGCTCAAGTTGTTCTGAGTAAAATCACTGAAGGATTTAGCGAAAGTGAGCGAAAAGAATTACACCAATTGTTAAAGAAAGCATCAGAAAATTTTGAGAGATAAAACTTTTACTCTCTTCATTGCGTATGCAATTATAGTTTGAACAAATTATTATCGAGAGTGGTGATCAAATACTTGGTTTCTGCTATCGTAGCTCATCAATATTCATCTATTGAATTATGTTTAGAGTATCAGCCTCAACTGAGATAGCCGCACCTCCTCTGGCTGTTTGGAATACCATTATTCAGATGGATGAATATGCTGACTGGAACAGTCAACTACATTATTTGGGAGGCGCCTTAGCATTAGGTGAAACCATCCAATTAAAATTGACCCCACTAGGGCAACAAGGCTACGAATTTAAACCGAAAATCATTGCTTTTGAGCCAGAACGCGAGTTTGCGTGGGTAGCCCGAACGGGTTTTAAGGGGTTGTTCGATGGTGAGCACCATTTCGTTATTCACAACTTAGGATACAATCGCTCTCGTCTAGACAATTTTGAGATTTACTCAGGTCTATTATCGCCAATCATGCAGCAGCTCCCTATGATGAAAGGAGCTAATGAAGGTTTTGCAGTGATAAATGAAGAGATTAAAAAAAAGGCAGAGTCACTTTGTAGTGCTTAACTCTCTTTAAAGTTACCATGGTTTTAAAACAAGCAGTAAAGCAAAAAAGCCCAGTCTCTCAACCAGGCTTCTCAAGTATAAACAATATTACTAAGGATTACATTGCTGGATCAGCTTCCTTCAAGGTGAAAGTACGCGATACGCTATTCATTGGGCTATCAACCAAGTTCCCTTCACTATCAACTAATTCAATAGAAATAGTATTTTCACCCATTGGCATTCCCTGAATTACGTAGGGCTGCCATTGATTCACCATAAATGTGGTATCACTGTTGATACTCACTTTTACTTGATTACCTCCGGGTCCGATCTCGGTATTGGCCAGATAGAAATCAAATAATACACTTTCCGCATCAGCACCACTGTACGTTCCCTTAGGTCGGCTGTAAAATAGCATGGGCTGCGATAAATCGATATCTTCAGTCTCGCCTTCGCCCACAGTAAACTGAGAAACTTTGTACGCTTCGGGGTTCTTCACACTTTCATGATAAGAGCGCGATAGAAAAGATAGAGCTACATAATGCCCATCTTCTAGTGCCAGTTTAAAACCTTCGGTTTGATAAATTGCGTGATAAGGATTATTATTTAAAATCAAGTGAACATGCTGCCCTTTTGGCGAAGCAGCTAATGGCTTCTGATCAGCATCGGGAGTCGGTGCACCTAGTTCGTAATTGGTTACACCGTAGGTAAATTCTACCGAGTCGCCACTAGTTAGGGTTGATCCGTCAGTTGGGCCAGTGGCTTCCAACATGGCATCTGCGTATTCGGGCGAGGCCGGAGCAGGTGAAATGCTCAATGCAGGAGCTACTTCTTCTACCGTTTCGGTTTCAGCAGCTTCTTGAGTAGATTCCCCAGCGGGGCCACAGGCATAAAATAAGCAGGCAGAAAGAAAGGCTATGATCGTAAGAAATTGTCTTCTCATGGTCTAGTGGGTTTGTGTTAAGTTTGATATAACGCGAAGTTATCGCAAAATTTGTGTTAATTAATTTTTTAACTCGATTTACTTAAAATAAGTTATTTATGGCTGATTTGTTTGACACTATTCCTAGCCTAGATTTACATCAATTCACCCAAGGAGACGAGGAACAGAAAGCGCAGTTTGTGGATCAACTCGGTGATGCTTTTCATCGAATTGGCTTTGTAGCTATCAAGAATCATGGTTTAACCGATGAGCTGACTGAGAAGCTATACACCACAGTAAAGGAATTTTTTGCCTTACCCGAAGAAGCGAAAAAGCAGTACGATCGTCCCGAGCTGCACGGGCAACGGGGTTATACTAGCAAAGGAAAAGAACATGCTAAAGGACGTACCACTGCCGACCTAAAAGAATTTTACCAAATTGGTCAATTTGTAGATGACGGCGATCCCATCAAAGAAAATTACCCAGACAATATCTGGCCAGAAGAAGAGGTTCCAAGTATGCATGCTATTGCCAAGGAAACTTACCAAACCCTGGAAGCTGCCGGACAACAACTATTGAGAGCTATCGCGCTATACTTGAATCTAAAAGAAAGCTACTTTGATCAGTACGTACATAATGGTAATAGCATTTTACGGGCAATCCACTATTACCCAATCAAAAATCCTGAGGAAGTGCCCGATGATGCCGTGCGAGCCGCCGAACACGGTGATATTAATCTTATTACGTTGTTAATGGGTGCCAGTGCCGATGGGCTACAAGTACTCCGACGCGATGGTGCCTGGATACCCATTACCGCTCTGCCTGATCAAATTATTGTCAATGTGGGTGATATGTTAGCCCGTCTGACTAATGATACGCTAAAGTCCACTATTCATCGGGTAGTGAACCCACCGCGCGAACTATTGGGTATGCCTCGCTACTCTATTCCTTTCTTCATGCACCCCCGCGCCGACATGGATCTAACTTGCCTCGACTCCTGCGTGGGTGAAGATCAGCCAAAGCAATACGAGGATATGACCGCCGGAGAGTTTCTGGAAGAACGTCTTCGGGAAATTGGATTGAAGCAATAGCCATTTACGCTCGCCGCTTTGGATCATCACCGCCACCGTCCCTGGTACTCGCAAGGAGTTATCACACCCATCCGTCGGGTGCGGTATTTTATATTCTTGCGGGATGTTTTCATTTTAACGATTAGTGCATTTGGTGGACCTCAAGCTCATTTAACGCTTTTTTTAAAGATGATGGTAGAGAAGCGCCGTTATCTGAGCGAGAAAGATTTAATGGAGCTATATGCGCTTTGCCAGATTTTACCTGGGCCATCTTCTACCCAAACCATTACGGGTATCGGGTATCGGATTGGTGGCCCCAAACTGGCTTTTCTCACCCTACTAGTTTGGATGCTCCCAGCTGTTTCACTGATGACGATAGCCGCTATTATTCTCTCCAATATTCAGGAAAAGGATCTTTCGCTAGAATTCACCCGTTTCATCCAACCGATGGCCGTTGGCTTTGTATTTTATGCTGCTTATACTCTCAGCGTAAAAGTGGTTAATACACGTTCTGGCATTATTATTATGGTGATTGCTACCATCGTCTCTTTCCTGATTCGGAAGCCATTTATCTACCCTTTATTATTGCTGCTAGCCGGAGTAGTCACTGCGCTCAAGTATCGAAAGCACCCCAGGGAAGAAAAGGGAAAATTATCAGTTAGATGGGGCAACTTAACGCTCTGGATTTCTATCCTAGTTGTAGCTGCTATTACAGCAGGAATTACCCAAGCCATACCAGCCCGCATCTTTGAGAACTTCTACCGGAATGGGAGTTTGATTTTTGGGGGCGGGCAAGTTCTCATTCCATTGCTGTATACTGAGTTTGTTAACTTTAAAGCGTATTTAACTTCCGAAGAATTTTTGACAGGGTATGCCCTAGTTCAGGCTATCCCTGGCCCAGTATTTTCATTTAGTGCCTTTATTGGCTCACTAGCTATGAGAGATTATGGCGTGGGAGGCGAAGTTATTGGGGCTTTTATGGCCTCATTGGGGATTTTTCTCCCCGGGACATTTCTTATTTTCTTCATGCTCCGCTTTTGGGATTCACTCAAAAAGTATCGGGTAATTAAAGCCTCTCTGGAAGGAATTGTAGCCGCCAGCGCAGGAATGGTGATTGCGGCAGCATTGCTGTTATTAGAACCAATAGAACTATCCTATCTGAATATTAGTATCGTGGTTGGAACTGCCCTGCTACTCCAGTTTACTAAAGTTCCTGCACCAATTATCATTTTAGTAGGATTGACCTTAGGTATTCTTTTATAACTATTTTCCTTCGGCTTTAAATACAATAACTACGGTCATCAGAATAATTTTGAGATCAACCAGCAGAGATACATTTCGTAAATAAACCAAATCATAGCGCAAACGCTTCACCATCTCGTCAATATCAGAAGCATAGCCAAACTTGATTTGCCCGATAGAAGTAATACCTGGTTTTACAAAGTGAAGGTAACGATATCGAGGTGCTTTCTCGACGATTTGATCAATATAAAACTGCCGTTCAGGACGGGGACCAACAATAGACATATCACCCCTAAAAACATTAATGAATTGAGGAATCTCGTCTAGGCGAAACTTTCGCATAAACCGTCCCCAAGGAGTCACTCTTGGGTCATCATCACAAGCTAACTGGGGTCCGCAAACCTCTGAGTCAGCATACATACTACGGAATTTATACATACTAAAGGGTCTTCCCCCTTTTCCAATACGCTCTTGTACAAAAAGAGCTGGTCCCTTAGAGGTAGCCTTAGTAATCAAGGCGGTGAGAAGAAATATTGGTGAGCCTAATAGTAAAACAATGGAGGAGAAGAAAATATCAAAAGCTCGTTTAAAGATAATTGCCTTGCTATCTTCAATTGGTGAGGGGGATATGTTTAGTACAGGGATATTATCATATCTCTCAAAAGAGACCCCTTTAGAATAAAAGCTACGGTAATCAGTAATTATCTTAACTTTCCGATCTGTTCGCTCGCAAAAATCAATGATATCTCGTACAACATCATACTCTACATAAGGTAGGCAGCAGTATACTTCATCTACTGCATTGCGGGAAGAATACTGCTCAATTTGCTCAGGCCTGCCAATGATATTTGGGTTATCTTGGCTCTTTGAGGAGAAATACCCTAGAAACTTATACCCATACTCCCGATGGCGTACGAAGAAATTTCTGAGTTCTTCAGAAGTCTCACCATACCCTACGATGATAATATTCCGGTTATTATAACCTTGAAGGCGGTACTGTCGCAGAAAATAAGTAAAAATCCCTTTCCAAAAAGAGGCACCTACAAACAGAATAATGTACGAAATAAAAAGTTGCTCCCTGGAGTAGTAGTATACCCTAAATATGATAAAGAATATAGCAACTAAGCATGCATGTAAGAAAATGGATGTGAAATGTCTACTTAAGATATGTGGTACAGTAGAGGAAACTCGAGATATACGATACGGGCGAATTGCTAGTATAGCCAAGAACCAGGCAATATTGATAAAGAACAGCAGCCCTGAATATGGTGCCGAAAACAGACTGCTAATCTCTTGAAATCTTAGGTAGTAAGAGCCAGCAAAGGATAGGTTCAGAAGTAAGAAATCGACGACAACATGGATAAGCCGAATATTTTTTGAAAACCGATGTTGCATGTTCGTACTTTACTTTGCGTATTGCGTTAGTTAGTATTGCAGACTCCCCAATCGACGAACAGGAATCATGCCAAATCATAAAACTAGTACTTATCTACTGCCAAGACAATATTATAAAAGAAATGGTTGTAGCGATGTTACTAAAAATAATGGCAAAGATGTTCTAAATGACTATCAAAAAAATATCTAAGTATCAATTAATATTAATGATGTAACTTTGCTGCAATTTTACGACATAAAATCCACAAAGTATCATCAATTAGTATTTACTTCCTTTTTAATTGAAATCTAGTCTGAATACGATGTGTCATTCTCAATATGTTTACTATTCATATTAATTATATACAAGTACTTACTACTTTTTTCCCTGTTGGATAATATGAAAACCCTGCCATCTTAGTCCTGCTAAGAAGCCAATACTCTGGTATATCTCACCAGTATCTAGTCCAACATTCGCAAAGAATGTCATTTTAGAAAGAGTTTCTCTCTCTAACTCTAATAAAAAATATTGCTGATTCTTAGGTGGCCGGAAGGCATAAGGAGCATTTGGGTTTTCTATGCTGCCCCAATTGTTAATTCCTCCATTAATACCACCGTATGTTCCGTAGTTTCTAGAAAAGGTAGCAAGAAACTTGTACTTCCAGTAATCTTTGTAATTTCCATTAATACCCATATGGTGAGCTACTACCCGATTATTCACTATACTAAAGTTGAATCTGCCCTCATCGGGGTCTACAAAGGTAGGCTCATATAGTCTCATTCGGCTTTTGGTATAAAATAAAGGTGTGCCAATGATATGACCTCGATGAGACCACCCTGTTCTATACAAGTAGTTGTTATAGTAATTGTCCCTACCTCCGAATTCATTGCCATACTGATCTCTATCACCTGGGGAGTCATTAGGACCACCTGGTAGAGTTGGACCGCTTTGATATTTGGTATACAGAAACTCATAGACTATGCTTTGTAACCAATGTTTTTTTCGCTTACTACTTAATGTAACTCCTAGCAACCGATCTTTATTTCTAGCTAACCGACTGCCGGTCCAGTCTTCAAACGGAGTCTGATGATATGCGGTAAGATCGTATTCTTTCAGTTTGACATGCACTCCAAAGTCATACACACCAAAATTATCGCCTACTGCATTAGCGGCTTCTCCAATCTGAAAACCATTAGTACTATCAATGTTCACAGCAGATTGGGCAAAAATTACGTTGAGATAGTTGTCGACACCTACAGGCAATTGGGAACCATCCGGTAACTGACCACCCCAAGTAGCTAAATGAATTAGCCCCGCGGAGATATTAAACTTAAATTTCCCTCCTGCTTTAAGAAAAAGAGACTTTTCGTGTAGTAGTGGCGATTTCACATAACGATCTTTTCCCAACCAACCGTGAGAAAAAGTGCCTTTAAACTCCAGATACCCCTTGGTGAAAGGAACAGCCGTATACTCAGGTACGGCAAGAAGTAGCTGTGGTATGGGTCGGGCATTGCCACTAATAGATAAAGAACCACTGGATATACCAGGAGCATGAGTTCCTAAAGTCCTTTCTATCTGTCCAACTGTAAACTCAAACATCCGGTAGCTGATTTTCGCATAAGCTTGCTGCAGAAATGCCGTATTGTCAGTACCAGAGAACGAAGTTCGCGCAACGCCATCCAACGCTGCTTCAAGCTGAAGATTCTCCCCTAATTGAAAATGAGAAAAAGCCTTAGCGCGGATTAGACCTACTTGATCGTTATTGTAATCCAGAATACCAAAACGATTAGCAACTAGCCACTGAGGCAAATAAGATTGATTAGACGCACCGACCAATGTGCTAACCTGAAAGGCAAGTGAGTCGGATTGAGCAATACCTAATATTGGTACGATGGATAAACTAACAACTAATAAACAAACTTTATAAAGGCTGCACATATCGCTCAGTTTTTCTATGAAAGAACTCTTCCACAAATGCCAAGAAATTAGTTCTAAACGCTGACACACTAAAGCTTTCAGCGTTTTCCCGAACAAGTGTAGTAGTAAAGGTATGATACATTGCCTCATATTGGTTAACTACCTTTATTAGGGATGGTGCCGTTTGTTGCTCGAAAAATAAGCCAGTCTTACCTGGAATTACGGTTTCCAGGGCACCTCCCCGAGCGTAAGCAATCACTGGAGTACCGCAGGCTTGAGCCTCTACGGGAACAATACCAAAATCTTCATCTGCCGCAAAAACAAACGCTTTCGCTCGTTGCATATGATGCTTTAAAACCTCAAACGGCTGAAACCCTATCATTTGTACATTTTCTCCCGCTTTCGCCTTTACTTTCTTAGCATCGGGGCCATCACCGATAACAATTAGTTTTTTATCAGGCATGGCAGTAAAGGCTTCTACAATCAGATCCACTTTTTTGTAAGGAACGAAGCGAGAAGCTGTTAAGTAAAAATCTTCCTTCTCGTGGTAAAGGGTAAAGTCTTGCACATTAACCGGTGGATGAACGACCGTAGCTTTACGGCGATAGACTTTCCAAATCCGATCAGCAATATAGTGGGAGTTAGCTGCAAAAGCATCAACTCGGTTAATGGTACTTAAATCCCACTGACGAAAATAGTGAAGAAAAATTTTAGCAATTGCCCCTTTTAATCCCTGATGTAAGCCTGACTCCCGTAAGTACTGGTGATATAAATCCCAGGCATAACGAGAAGGGGAATGACAATAACAAAGGTGTAACTGGTTATTGTGAGTAACTACACCTTTGGCGACAGCATGGCTATTTGAAATAACAATATCGTAAGCTGATACATCTAGTTGCTCAATGGCCAATGGCATAAGAGGTAGATAACTGCGATACTTCTTTTTGGCAAAAGGTAACTTTTGGATAAATGTCGTTTGAACAGTCTTATTTTGAATGAAATGCTTTAAGTCATCAGGTAGGAATTCTACCACACTAAATAAATCAGCATCAGGAAAAATATTTAGTATCTGCTCCAATACTTTTTCCGAGCCAGAGTGGTCTACCAGCCATTCGTGAACTATCGCTACCTTAAAAGAAGACATGAATGCATTTTAATATAGCTCATCTATTCATTATTGGAAATTTTGTGCCAAAAATACCACAGTGACCCCAGAAACGCTATTAAGATGGAAATAGTTTAGCTAAGTGAACTAATCACTTTAATGTGTTTCTTAATAGAATCTTCCCAGGTGTAAGTATTAGCTTTGGCTATTCCCCGCTGAATGATTTCCTGACGGTACGGTTCACTAAGACTGAGTAATTCAACTATTTTAGTAGAAAGCTCTGACTTATCTTCGGGGACGAAGTAGGTAGTGGCTTTACCGCAAATTTCTGGCATACTAGCTCTGCCAGAAGTTAGTGTAAGACAACCACAAGCCATTGCTTCCAATGGTGGTAAGCCAAACCCTTCATACAGAGAAGGAAATACAAATAGGCTAGCTAAATTGTAAATGATGGGTAGATCCTCATTAACAACAAATCCAGTGAATGAAACTCTTTCTTTCAATATTTTGCTACGCTGGATATTATCGCGAAGCAAAGAATCACCTGTAATGAAACCTTCTTTTTTTCCTACAATTACCAGCTGCTGCGGTATATCTTGAGCAATAGCTTCGTAGGCTTTTATTAAAGCTATCAGGTTCTTGTGAGGCTTCACATTGCCTACGTACAAGATGTATTGTTCCGGAAGTCGATACTTAGCCTTAACTTCTTCTTGGCTTGAAAGAGAATAACTAGAGTGAAAATGCTGTAAGTTAACCCCGTTAGGTATTACAATAATTTTTTCTGGGTCAACTCGGGTATACTTAACAATTTCTGCTTTAGAAAATTCTGAAACAGTAATGATACGACTGCTTAGCTGAGTTGCTGCTCGCATTATCAGTTTAGCATATAATCTTTGTTTTGGTGTAAGTGTATTTGCATGAGCTAAGTGAAAAACATCATGAATAGTAACCAATCGTTTCTTAGCCCGGATTGGCAGAACTGGTACATTGTAGTGAGGCGACCAGAATATATCACTGGTAGGGATTTTCCGTGGCAGCTTAATAAGTTCAGAGATAGAATAGATAGGAATATTAGTTGGAAGTACCTTACCTCTGTTGAGCTTTAATTCATCGGGCTTTCCTATGATAGTCAGATCACAACTATCTGCTAGGGTGGGTAGCAGATTTTGTAAATAGGTTCCAATGCCCGAAGCTAGGTACATACGAGCATCAACGCAGAGGTTCATAGGATAAGTTTATATATTACTAACCATGGATGCTATTTAAGTAGGCTTCACTGCTACAAACTCTATATTGGTTGCTAGATATTTCAAGGGCGTGTGTACGCATAGAACCTGGTCTATTTTCTCAAAAATCGGATAGTTGGGGTAGCGAAGTGAATTCTTAGGAAATAGTTGGCGATGCCATAGATCTAACAGCGTAAAATCCACATCGTTCATCATTTCTCTTACCTGTCGCTTACTATACAAACGATCATGGTAAAAATTTCCTCGCCAATGAGCCAGTTTTTGGGTCCAAGACCATTGATAAGGAAGGAAAAAACAAAAAAAGAGTCCTTTTGGCTTCAAGACTCGAAAAATTTCTTTGAGAGACTCTGTATCTTGAGGAACATGCTCGAGTACTCCCATACTTATAACTACATCAAAGTATTCATCAGAGAAAGGCAATTGGTACGCGTGAGTGAGAGGGGTAACTTGTATATTCTCCGACCTAATAATTGGAGTATTTTGGCGGAAAGAAGAGTCGCTGTTAGCTAACTTAGTATCAGCAATATCACAGCTAAGTATTTCTGTATTAGTTTTGTGATATTCCCTTTTTAAAAGATATGTGATATGCCCTTTTCCACTTCCCCAATCTAAAATTTTTAAGTTATTTGTGGTTCCTAGCCACTTTTCAGTAGATTGTTTAATATAGTGGACGAGATACGTATATATCAGTAGTATAGAATGATTGGCTAAGAATAAGTGACTTGTTTCTTGTTTAGCCAAAGTAATAAGTTCTTGATCAAGTACGTAGTTCTGATTAAAAGTATCTTTTCGTAATTTTTTTAGCTCATTCATTCCTATTAGGCAAAAGTTAAATAATGCTTACTGTAATATTGTGTTTTCTTTGAAGGTAGTATCTGTTACTTTAGGAAAACTATAAGTCGTTAAGTATAACGGATGTATCGTTTTCGGAATAGAAAAATTGCTAAAAAATAGAATAAGGGAACCCCAATAGAAGTACCTAATAAAGTAAAGAATATACCTTTAGTAAATAAATCAATTCGCCATAACTCGGCAAAAGCATATAAAATTATTGGATACCCTGTATATAAGTAATTGTTTTTATTACTAGCAAGCCAACCACCTAAAAAACCGAAGAAGGTGGCCCAGATATTTACCTTAAATAGAGCGATTACACCTTCTCTAACTATCATTTCCGAAAAAGCCGCATTGGCAGTAAGCGTGGTATCTACATCGGTGTACGTTCTATATTCTATCCCCCGGAAAGCATCAAAAGCATTATTGCCGACCCCTAATGACACTTGGAAAGGAGCTGCCAGGTAAGATATGATATTAGATAGGACAGCAGTTATAGGGTTACTGTACCCCATATCAGAATATGATCCATAATTTCTTAATAAAGTGGCTACAGATAACATCACAAATCCAAAAAGCATGAGCCAATAAAAACGTGATATCTTTATATGGGAGAAAAGGGACTGATGGCGATTAGCTAAAGCAATAAAAACCAGGATGCTGCAAATCAATTGCAGCCTTCTGCCGAAGAAGGCAATATAGAATACAAAACAGACAATATTCAGTAGATCTACCCAGTTTCTTTTCCCTAGAATAAGTAGACGATAAAGAGCCCAACCGAACGAAATAATAATAATGTACCTCAATGAGAATATTCCTATTGAGTAATCTTGGTAGATTGCGTAAGCAATCCTATTAGTTGTAAATGAGACAATAGAGTAGATAAATCCCGATAGGCCAAGTACCTTTAAAGTTACGTATACTGTGTAAAAAAATCCAACTAACGCAAGTAATGAGTATATGTAGTAAATTTTGCCAGTCTCTATACTTACTATCTGATCTGTGTCTTTTATTTTCGGAAAACGCTTTCCTAAAGAAAACCCGAGATAGGTTAGAAAAATAAATAGGAAATACCACGAGAATACAAAAATGATTCCTACTCCGTCAATAGCCTCATATTCTTCAAACCCTTTGTAGAAGCCAAAGAAATCAGGAAGAACCCAACAAAAAGCACTAAGTGAAAGAGTAAATAAGACAATCCAGTGAGGTTTAAGGATAGCATTTAGCAATTTTTGCGCTAGTGACTGCTGAATAGCCGTGATATTATATTTACCAAACCTCATCTGCAATACTTAATTATTTTGGTACAACAAAGCTACTTCTAAGCCTGCTATTAAAAACGCTCCAGTTCCGTATTCCTGATGACCATCTTTGTATACTACTCCAGGTCTATCCCATGGTTGTTGTACTCTACCTAATCTACCATTATCATCAACATTATTAACTAATCCATCCCATGCTTTCTGCACTACTGGCATAAATATTTCGCGCTCTAAGTATCCTTGGTTAATTCCCCAAGCAAATGCATAAGTAAAAAAAGCAGTTCCGCTAGTCTCCAGTTCGGGAAACTCTTCAGTATCGTTGAGTCCAGTTGTCCAGAGACCATTTATACCTTGCCTACTTGCTATTGTATACGACATATCCTGAAATACCTCTATGTATTTTAACCTACGCAGATCATCTGGAGGAAGAAAAGTAAGAACACGCGCAAGACCAGCTATTACCCAGCCATTTCCTCTAGACCAGAAGATTTTCTGACCATTTACATTTAAAGTATCTTTATAGCGAGCATCTCGATAAAATAAGTGCTCTTCGGGATCGTACAGGTACTCATAAGTCTCCCACCACAAAGAGTCCATATAAGTAATATATTTTTCACTTTGAGTAATACGAGCTAATTGGGCTAGTGCTGGTGGAGCCATGAAAAGCCCATCGCACCAATTCCAAACTAGACGTCCCTGCCAATGGTTCATCATAGAACTATCAAAACTAGCTTGTATATCCTGAATCATATAAGGATTTTTCAGCTCATCATATAGAGCAAGATATACTTGTCCCATCACTTGGTCGTCGCCATGAAGCTTTCTAGGACCAATTTGAAATTCCTGTTTTTCGCTCCATTCTAGTGCAGCACTCAAATACTTACGATCATCAGTAGCTTGGTACGTAGCCATTACGCCCAAATAAAATACGGCTCTTTCCCACATTTCCTTCGGCCTATCAATTCGAGCAACAGGGCTATCCAATTGGTAATCGCAAACTTTCCGAAGAATATTTATCAGAGCCGACTGTTCTTGAGTGATTTCGGGAGTATTATCCGTGCAAGCGGCTATGGTAAGGGTCATTATTCCTAAGATGATAGGCAAGCAATATTTTATCATTCTATAGATTTAAAACGAGCCTTATCAGGATTTAACCGATAGTTCTTCCAAACCTTATTCTTCTTCAGAGTATTATAGGACATCTGAATGGAAACATCTTTCGGTGCATATTCTCCAGTTTGTAGTAATATATCAGAACGCCCTTCGATATTCTTATATATCCCACTGATGATTGAAATATCCTCGGATATTGATGAAGCATCTCCTCCCCCAATTTCTAGGGATGTGAAGCGCTTTCGGTCTGCCTCAATAAAAACTGACGCAATAGAAAGATGCTGACAGTTGGTAATTTGAATACCCCTGCGTTGAGCATTTTTACTTATCAAGGAATCAACTTGCATATTATTGATATTCGCTAGTACAATGCCTACATGATTAGGGCTGTCATAAGTATGAAGATGCCCACCATCTATCTGAGTAGCATTTTCTATCTGTAAGTTTCCTTGGAAGACTATGATCCCATCTAGTGCAATGGTATCCTCATTTAAAGGCTTAGTTTGCCCTTTTCTCTTTCTTGTTCCATGAATAACTACTGAACCGTTACTATTCTGTAAATTTCTAACTGTTAGTTTGCTCAATTGAATTAAGCGAATCCGATAACCCTGGCTGTTAATATTAAAGAGATTTATTCCGCTACATTTCTCAACCAGTAAATTATCATGATTGCAATTTTTAATAAATGCATTACTGACTGTTACGTCGAAGTTCCAAAACAGATTGTCAGTAGTATTCACATTAAAGCTCATAATATGAATTCCTACGTGGCAATCCTCCGTTGTTACGTTGGTAATATCTATTGATCGGGAAGCTTGGTATGACCAGCCGAAGGTGCCTCCTCTTCGGCCAGCATCCACAATAATACCTGCTTTTCGCCGAAGAGTACGAACATTAAATATCTTTACATCCAATGCGCCAGCCACTCGGATACCGTTTGCCCCACGCCGATCCACTGATTCCACATTTGTTATTAAACCATTGTAGTTTGACCATTCCCCCAAGGAGGGGCGAGAGTATGGTCCGAACTGGTTATTTAACGTATGTTTAGCAGTATCAGAATTGTAGTAAGTAACTAAGGCTACATTGTCATCCCCTAAACCTTCGCCTCTGACTCCACTAACAGTAAAGTGTTGACAGGCGTTGAGGTGAACACCGTCAGCATGAGTATTCTTGAGATCAATATTTTCAATATGTATATGAGAGCAGCCCATCAGTATCATACCAGTCTGCGGACTGTTTTCAACACTACAGTTTTTGATAGTTATATGCTTAAAAGTTCGATCTGCTGAAGGCCCCTGATTACTAAAAGGCCCATCAATTCGGATTCCATCGCCATGGCTTCGCTTCTTTGGGCGTTTCCATTTGATAGAGATTCCCTCTAAAGTTAAATTTTCAGCCGGTCCTTTAAAGTAAAAAGCATGTCCAGATCCTGCCCCTTCATCATTCAAATTATCCATGAGAAGCACCGCTTCGGTTTCAAAAAATATAGCTATGTTAGAGACTCCTTCTATCTCGATTAAATTTCCCCTTGTTTGGATACGGTAGGTACCAGCAGGGAAGTACAGAATATGTTGGTCAGTTAGGGCTAGACCAGCCTTCTTAATAGCAGAAAAATCATCTTTCTGACCATCTCCTACTGCCCCAAATTGCTTGACATTAAGGTAATTTATCAAATCTGTACTTTTACGATTCACGAAAAGATATTAAATATCTTGATTTTAGAAAAATACAAAAGTGCCTGACAATTTAGATGCTACTTACTTTAGTTGTTTACCTTTTTGCAAGGATAAAGATTCGTACAGTTTACTATATGACTGAAACTCATTATGCATATTCTGAGTGAAAAAGGCTTTTACATTTTCCTGCATACTAAGTAGCTTTTTATCAACCATTTCCATGAAATGCATTAAGGTACGTTCGAGTTGCTTTTTTTGCTTATGACTTACAATATAGCCAGTTTCCTTGCTAACCATCTCAGGTATACCTCCAGTATCAGTAGCGATAACTGGACGCCCGTAGGCGTAA
This sequence comes from uncultured Flammeovirgaceae bacterium, assembly GCA_937883755.1. Classification (GTDB taxonomy): domain Bacteria; phylum Bacteroidota; class Bacteroidia; order Cytophagales; family Cyclobacteriaceae; genus Tunicatimonas. The sequence continues at coordinate 221,915 of CAKZYA010000057.1, forward strand.
GCCTCTACTAGTACTCGGGGAAATGGTTCATGCCATTGTGAATTAATTACAACTATATCCACCTTTGGATAAAAATCATCAATATCAACTTTCCCAAGAAAAACAATCTCAGAGGAGTATTGAGCCAACTCCTGGCAACGCTTTATATAATCGTCGGAGCCAGTGCCAGCAATAAGTAAGCGATGTCTTTTTTCGCGGTTAGCGTTGATAAACGCCTTAATAATTTCTAACACCCCTTTTGATGGGTGAATCCGTCCAATAAAGCCAAACGTTTTATAGTTATTAGTTATGAAGGCTAACTTGGTAAAGCTGGACTCCATAGAGGTATATATCACATGCTGAGAGGCTTTGGGAAAGTAGCTATATTGCGTGTGACGGTTTACCATAAATCGACTAACACCTACTACAGCATTCACATATTGGCTAGCAATTTTCTTTGAATAAGTGATTAGTTTACAATCTAAACACTGCCGCGAGCAGTTTTGCCCATTACGGAACATAGTAGCTCGGGGGCAAAGCCAGGTGTAACTATTGAGCGTAACCACCACTGGAATACCTAAGTTGTAGGCTACTTTACAAGCGTAGGGCGAAAAATCCTCCACATTACGGATGTGTACTATGTCTGGTTTTATCTGATTGATTAAATGTTGTAAGGGTTTCTTTACTCTAATGTTATACCCTTCCAGTAAATGCCAGATTAGACGAAGGTATGCGGGTTGCTGGTCAGACGTATATGACCAGTAAATATTGGGGTGTTTGATACGATACACCGCCACTCCTTCCACTGTTTCCTGCTCGTCATTATGGAAAGCAGTAATTACCGTGACAATATGGCCTTGAGTCGCAAGTCCTTCAGCCAATTTTTTTACCGAGTACTCGCCACCCCCTCGATAATAAGGATGATAAGAAGAGGAAATTAGAGCAACCTTCAATGGATCGAGGATTTACAGAGAATTAATAACATCTTCCCACTGCTGCATAATTTTATCAATATGCAAAGTGTCACTTATTTTTGCAGCGTTTGTACCTAAGCGTTCACACAAATCAGGGCTATCAGCTAACAATTTTAAAGCATTGGCCATAGCTTCAACATTTTCTACAGGAACTAGTAAGCCATTTTCTTGGTGTTGAATAATCTCTTCAGGGCCAAATTTACAGCGTGTAGCAATTACTGGCATTCCTACTGACATTGCTTCGCAAAGTGTATTAGGAAGACCTTCGTAACGAGACGAGAGAACAAAAATGGAGCAAGATTTTAACACGTTGATGGGATTTTTTACACTTCCTGGCAACGATACCCGATCAGTAATATTTAATTCTTTGCAGAGAGCTTCCAATTCGGGTCGCAATTCACCTTCTCCCATAATTAGTAGTGACCAATCTGGTTTTTCCTGACTAAACGTATGGAATGCTTTTATCAGTATCTCATATGCTTTCGGATAAACGAGCCGGCCTACACTAACTACTCTTTTTCTGAGTAGGTTATTACTATAGTCGTTAGTATCCAAAGGAGCTTCAGATTGGACTATTGGATTGTATATAACCGATATTTTTGCCTGAAGGTAAGCTGGAAATGTTCTCGCTATTTGATGAGTTTGTAAAACAAGATGGTCTGCTGACCGATATAAGACATTATTTAGTTTTTTTAAGTATCTGTTTGTCTTACTAAGATAAGGATTCGTGCCTTCGTATACTATTACCTTGACAGGTAGTCCTAATGTAGCTGAGGTAGCAAGGAATATAGCAATGTCTAACTGAGCAATTAACACGTCTGGCTGACGGCGAACAATACATTTTCTCACTGAGAGTATCTGACTAATTGTGTGTTTGCTCTTGGCGAGATAGCTTTTTTTCTCTTTGAGGAGGTTAAGGGCTATGTAGGTCACCTGAGGGTGTATTGGAAAGAAAGGCTGTCTGTCTGACCGATCTAATGATAGAAGAATCACAGTATGACCTCTTTCTGCCCAATAGTTGGCCATCAGGGTGATTACTCTCTCCGCTCCGCCAGCTCCTACTGTGGGAATAAATAGTGTTATCTTCATTAAAATTCTCTAAATACATGTTATCTAGATAAAACTACTTTGATCCCATCGCTGTGATTTTTTGATGCTATAACTATCTGATAAAGACCAGGCTTCATATTAGTGGAATCCCAAATGACCTCATACTTTCCCTCGTATAAAAAACTATTCACTAATTCGCTCACTTCCTTACCCAACATATTAAACACTTTAATTTTGACCTGGGAAGGATGATCAATTGAGAACTTCATATCTAATTGATCCTTAAAAGGATTAGGAAAGTACTGAATAAACTCGAGATTAAGAGATGAAGAGCTAAAAGATGAGTTATTATCGCTCAACGGGCTATTGTAACTAGGAGAAGCACTTGTCTGGATAAACGCTGGAGTTGTTTGGTTTAAATACTCCTCTATATTCGTGTAACCATCACTATCAGGATCTTGACTATGATCTTGCTTATTAGGGTTAAGACCATAAACTTCCTCCCAATGATCAGGCATGCCATCATTATCACTATCTAGAAAAGCAATACCTGTTTCGTAAGGAGGCCAGGCTAATGGACTGTTTTTATTGTTCACCATACCATGCCCTCGCTTTTGTACATCACGTACTACTTCTGCATCAACCGGATCTCTACGAGGCAGCGTTGCTCCAACATCGTCCAATAAATAGTTTTTTAGAACTGATGCAGATACCGTAGTAACTTCAGGGGTTGCGTAAGGTTGCTGAAGTTCAACTTGGTTAATGATATCCCGATCCTCTGGCAAAGTGGGGGAGAGAACATCTTCATCAGAATTACTATAGCTATACACTTTCTTAAATTCTGTGTTAACACCAATATTCCCGTTAGTGTATATTTTAGGGAGTTCCCTTTCTAAGTTTCTTACAACCATATCACCCGGTAAGTCGGTATTAGGTCCATCTATAATATGGTTGTTGACATAGTTCAGTACCTGACCACGAGCTGCTCCCACATCTACCGCTATCCCACCTGGATTATAGACAATATTATTACGAAAATCTACTATGGATCGCCCATTCATGTGGGGGTTACGGTCATTGTTATGGGCGAATAAATTATGGTGTACTGAAACGCGAGTAGCCCTACTACCAATAATCATTCCCATACTATGCGCCCCTTTGGGGTGATTGCTGTGTTTTAATGCTTCGGCAAGAATACAGTATTGGATGGTTACGTCATGAGCCCTTTGCCAAACATCAATATTTTCATCTACTGCCCAACTCAAAGAGCAATGATCTATAATTACGTTATAAGCATCCCCTTGTACCGACATAGCATCTATCGCTTCCCAATCGTTCTGAGATCCAAAATCTATATCGCCTGGACGAGAACGTATGTAGCGGATTACCACATCATGTGTGTATATGCGCAAACACTCACCTCGTAAGCAGATACCATCGCCAGGAGCACTTTGACCGGCTATGGTAATGAATGGGTTACATACTGACAACTCGGTTTCAAGATTAATAATTCCGCCCACCTCAAACACAACAATTCGCGGCCCTTCAGCTTCTATAGCTGCTCTTAGACTACCTGAACCGTGGTCATTGAGGTTGGTCACTTTTATTACTTGGCCACCTCGCCCACCAATGGTATTAGCACCAAAACCCTCAGCCCCAGGAAAGGCGGGAATCTGAGACCAAGATGTATTACATATAAGAAAGAGGAGAGGAATGTAAAAACTTTTCAATAGCAAGCCGGTCTGATTTAGTTTTTGCTATAAATATACGGAAGATACTGTTTAAGTTGAAAAAATAGTATTGTCAGTTTTATTTTTGTAGCCATAATTGATAAGATACCATATCGGGTTTTGGTGTCTTGATGGTCGAAAGAAATGTGCTCTCTATGCTTCCAAAGATACTGGGCTTGGGTTTTTCGTAATGTTCTTCTTACTGTGTATTAAAGTCTGGAGGATGAGTTGGCATAAAATTCCAAGTGATAGTTTGAGGTTCACATACCGTAGGATGTTCATAGATGTCTATCAGAAGCAAGAAAGTACCATTCGGTTTCAGAACTCGGTATATCTCAGTTGTTGTTTTTCCAAGGTCTTTAACATGATCAATAGAACTAAAAGAGCAGATAACATCAAAATAATCGTCATCAAAAGGCATGGGTTCCGAGTTAAGATGCTACATGTTTCATCTTATACTTATTAGCTGAATGATGTTTGCCATATTTTTATTTACGTTGTGTACCGAATAATATCATGTTTTACATCAACTTGATAGTTTTTACTCTTGCTTTTAATATAATCTGTTAACTCTTCAATTGTAGGGTATTCTCCCTGACCTATAAATCTTCGAGCGTCATCTATCAAAATGATATGCTCTTGGTAGTTATCACTGAAAATAGCATCCAATTCTTCAAATACTGGACAAGCTTTTTCTCCCTTTGCAGTTATTCCTGCTGAATAGTGCCCATCTAACCAGAAAATAGCAGAGCCTCGAACGGTCTTCATCACTTCTGGCAAGACTTTGCTACTGTCACCTCGCAATATCGTCACGTTTTTATCTCTCGCAAATTTCTTTTTCGCTCTTTCAAATAGTTCAGGAGATAGCTCAATAGAAAAAATGCTATTAAAATGTCTCTTCTGTGCCTCAACCATATCACCTAAGTAAGTACCTGTCTCTACTAAGATTGTATGACCGTATTGTTTTTGGTACTCTTGGATAGTAACCTGTTTCACAATGTGAGGAGGTGGAACAGGACAACCTTTCTTTTTCCATTCTTCAAGTTGTTTTTTTGAGCGTTGCTCTAAAATACTCTTGGGCACTATAGACTTTAAAATACTCTTAATTGTACTCTTCATTCGGAATAATTCAGGTATTAGCTAATGATAATAAGTTTGTATTTTAACGTACTGTATGTGATCTTTTTACTACTACTTCTTCTATACTGGAGAGGTGACAAGCCGTATGAGAAAAGGAGCTTCCGTACGAAGCTAAAACTTTTTTAGTTCTCGATAAAGAATACAGATCCACTACTGCGCCTTTCACGCCCTCTTTCGTGCTCCGTTCACCATCTTTTGATGATGATAGTATAATCTTATCTCCAAATAGACTGCTTAATTCGGTCTTAACCGTAAGGTCATCTGATGCAACAAAAAAATTAGTATTAGTATTGATTTCTATCTCCTTCTTCATCATATGAATAAAAAGCTCTAGCGGACTATTTTCAATTGCCTTAAGATGATCTGCTCTTCTGATATGAACCCCTACCGTGTCATTAGAAAAGCTACAGCTTATTTTATCTATTCTCGACATAATTTCGGGAAGAGGCTTGAAATGCTGGTATAAGGTTCCATTAGGGGGATAAAAGAAACGTGAACTTGATTCTATTAATAAAGATGAATACTCGCCTAGCTTTGAAAAATCATAGCCATCTCTAACCATCTTCTTAACATCCTCAATATAGATTGTTTTATTAAAAGTATTTTGCTGATATTTCTGTAGTAAGCTCGCAACCCATTCTCTTTTCATATCTCGAGGATTATAAAAGCGATAGGGTTTGCTATTTACTTCTCTCATCAATACTGTTTTCTCAGGTAGAGTTTGAAATAGCTCATTGAATCGGCAATTCAAGCCAGCATTTCTTTCCCAATATACTTTAAGCGTGTGGCCGTACTTCTGGCTTAATGCCAAAGCAGAATCAATAGCTCTCATTCTATTGCATAATCCGGCATTTGGTATTAGGACAATCATAAAATAGATCTTTTATGCACTAAAATTCACGTCGGTATTAATCATAACCACAATAAAAACTTAGGTAGTAGTAATTGATGTATACGTTTAATACCACCAGCTAAAACACGGAAATCGCGGATGAGTGGTAGGCTACGCACGCATATAAACGACTGACCCACATAGTATGACCATCGGTTTATCATACCTCGATCCAAAGTACTTTTCCATAGTTTCTTAGCATCAGCTACATTACCCTCTAACTGGTAGTTCCAACTGATATTCAAAAAATGAGCAGTAATCATCCGCTCTCTGACCGGAGTGAGCATTTTCTTCTTTGAAAGCAGTTCGTACATTTTCTCATTGGCTAATACTTTTGAACGCAGTTTGTTGATATCTACTCGATTACTAATCCGATCATAGTTGTTCGCGGATCTAAGATAGCCGTCTACAGGCGCATTACGAAGAACCTGGAATTTCATATCAGCAATGAGCGCTCGTAAATGTAGATCACCATCTTGCATACATGTTAGTTGCTCATCAAATCCCCCTAGTTCCAGTAATGCTTTCTTCTTCCAGATAGGACTCATAGTAATCCAATGCGACTTTAGTAGAAAACTTGTGATATAATCTTGATAAAAGTAGCGAAAGAAAATATCCTGGCGATCACCAGCCTCTTTCTCAAAGTACTGAATTGGAAAAACGATAAAATCGTGATCGCTGTATTGTTGCATAGCTTCTATTCGTTGTTCAAGGCAATGCGAAGCTAGTAAGTCATCAGAATCTAAATAAATGACATAATCCCCACGAGCCTTATCTAAACCGATATTACGGCAAGTGGGAGCCCCCTTTGGAGCGCGGTCGCGCTTGGAAAGCTTTATTCTACTCTCTTTTTCCGATAAACTTTTTATATACTCATACGACCCATCTGTAGAACCGTCGTCTACTATAATAAGCTCCCAATTGTTAAAAGTTTGTTTGAGTACCGAATTAATTGTTTCGCCTATTAGGTCAACCCGATTATACAGTGGAACAATAATTGATACTTGAGGTGCTTGACTCATATTTACTTAAGCTTGTCAAGAAAAAACCGCTGTAAAATATCCTTTGATTCTCCCCAGGCCAGCCGAGAAATCACCAATTCCAACTACCATCTTTGTTCTTGATAGCGATAGTAAACGTACAGGTAATAGTAAGCATGACTTTGTAAAATACTTAATCAAATTCATTGGGAACTTACCTTTTCCATGCTTCTCTACAAACCACATACCTGCTCCTAGTCCACCCTGAAATCGCCTAATAATAAACCAGATTAATGAGCTTTTATCTTTAGGCACATGATGCCAAACTCTAGCATCCTCTACATAGACTGCGGTAAAACCTTTAGCTAGCATTCTCTCCTGCATATTCCATTCCTGGCCGGTACGTTTTGGTTTTGTACCAGGCCCAAGATTTTCATTAAATCCACCAAGTGCCTTAATGTCGCCAGCATAAGCAGCCCAGTTGAATCCTAAAAAGCGTGGCGTTCGTAGATAATCATCATTTCCATCTGGTTGCCATCCTCGAGTCGAGGCAGGCATAGCATTTAGTAGCCATAAGGGAGGTTTCTTCTCGTAAATGGCGAATGTAGGCCCACCGTAGTAGCATTTCTTATTTCTCTCTCGAGAAGTCTGCTCATAAGCCATTAATACTTGAGGTTCTAGTCGAACATCATCATCCGTAAAAAAAATTAGGGTATCGTCCGAGATATGAGATAGAGCATAATTTAGTGCTGCGCTTTTATTTCCCTTATGAAAGAAAAGATACTGAGTGTGAAGTTGCAATTCGTATTTACGAGTAATGGTCTCTGCTTCATACTTTTCGCCATTTTCTACGACAATAGTATGTAGGTAATTATCTGGGGTAGTACATTGAGTTAACGACGCTAACGTTTCGGATAGTTTTGTCTCTTCGCCAGCAGTGGGTATGAGAATAGCAAATACTGGAGTCACTTTATTTGTTCTGTGTGTCACTTATTAATGTCTTGTAGAGCGCAAGGTGCTCTTGAGTTATCTTACCCCAGTTCCACTTTTTATGAGCATAGATTCTGTTTTCTTCCCCCTTGCCATTTTCAGCTAACTCCTTAGCATCCTCAATAGCACAGACTACTGAGCTAATATCATCAGGGGCGAAAGTAGGATTACCTGTTTCACTTAATATTTCACCAATGACACCAAAGTCTGTTCCTACGACTACTTTTCCAAAAGTGAAGGCTAATATCAATACTCCCGAATTAAGGTTTTTAATTCGGGGAATAATGACCACATCTGCTGCATTCATAAATAACTGGATATCCTCTGATGGAACCATATGCCAATCAAATCTATAATCTGGATGTAACTTGTAGTATACCTTTTCTAAAGCTCTTTTCCATCTTTTCTTTGGTAGAGACCACCTCGGTACTATTAACTTTTTGTTGGATATATGAATCTTCTCGAACGCCCCTTTCAATAAGTCTTTCTCTTCTTTGGCTCTAATTTGGCCAAAAGCCAGTAGCGCAAAATCTGAAAAATTAATTTTAAGTTTTTCTCGAGCATCATCTCTAGATATATCGTCAGGATATTCGGTGTAAATACCGTGAGGAATAGTTACATGTCTTTGCTGATTTACGAACTCCTTTTCTTTGTATCTTACGGCAAACTCTTTTATGCTATATTTCCCGAGATGAATAACCGCTTGAGAATATTTGTAAACTAATGAGTATAAGGTATCGAAATTACGAGTATCATTATTATGCTTGGTGATATTGTGACGAGTGGTAACGATCTTACTACCTAACTCCCTCCAATTGCGTAGCGTGCTTTCTATTTTAATCAACTCTTCACGGTCAGGCTCTTGCCATTTGAACAGTGATTCTGGCCAGTGAATGTGTATAATATCAAATTGCAGATCACAGCTCCAAAATGCCTCAATACCTATCTGAACCTGAACACCTTCAACTTCTACAGACTTTGCTAATTCGTAGGGGAAGGTATTATACTCCATCGCATAGAAAGCAAAAAGAACTTTCATTTTATGCCAAATTTCTACCCGTAATCCTTTTAAATACCTTGAATAGCGTATTGCGAAATACATTCCGACGATCTCTTTTAAGAGACTGATATTCATCAGCTAATTTAAAGAGCATATCCCGAGCTATCTCAAATTCACCATAACAGGTTATTAGGAGTGCAGTTTCTATTTTCATTTTTTCTTTCTCGGCGGTAGTCTTTGCGTTGCTGTGAATGTAGGCATGAGCCAGGTCGTTTTCTATTTTTCTAAACTTATATTTCTGCGAAATCTTTATCCATAGATCAACGTCCAAGCAGAAGTGTAATTTCTCGTTTAGAGGACCACACTCCTTCCACGCCTTTGCTGAAAAAAAACAGGCTGGTTGCATAAAGTTGCCATATCCGACCCAGCGAACAAAAGCATTGTAAGATAACTCAGGCACTTTCGGAGTATATCGAATTTGGTCATTTAGATCTACCTTATGACCTCTTCCCACGATCGCTCCGATGTCATCTTCCCAGTTGAATGACCCTATATAGAAAAGTGCATTAGGTAGCAGATAGTCATCACTGTTAATCCAATATAAGACATCGCCTGTAGCACGATCTAACCCTTTGTTGATTGCGTTTGCTTGTCCCGAGTCTTTTTCACTTACCCAAAAATCTATCCAGGGTTCATATTTTCTAATAATACTAATGCTTTGATCAGTGCTCCCTCCATCAATTAAAATGAGTTCTAGATTTGGATAATTCTGCAGTAGAACCGAGCGAATAGTTTTCTCAATAAATTTACCTTGGTTGAAACTAGGAATAACCACTGAAATTCTGGGCCAATCTTTTTGCATGGCGTACAGATCCTTTTTACTGGGTTTTTCCCAAACCCAATCACGGCCATAATCAGGTATAACCTCATAGGGATCACCACTCTTCACTTGAGTAAAACTCATCCGCTATGTGTTTTGTGGTCTTATAAATAATATCAATCTCCTCACTAAATAACCTATTTTTCCAGTTCTTAATATTTGCTTTAGCTGGAAGGTTTTGGCCAGATGACTTGACGATTTGAGTAGACTGCTTTATATAATTTCTTACTTTTTTACTAAAAGGGACATTTATATGGTTGAATACTTTTGAAAACTCATTAATGGGATTTGACGATAGATCTTCATGTCTTACAAAAAGCCATTCTGGAAATTTTGACTTATAGTTTATTACGATGTGATGAATACAGTTCCATAATAAGCAGGCCTGCTGTATAATGTCGGGGGGATTGTGGGCAAACACCGTAATTTGCTGACGGTATGGCTCTAAATATTTCTGCATTAGCTCTTCTTGTTGTACAAAATGATTAAAATCAAATGTCCAATTTTTGACTTTTAAACTCGCAGCAAAGGCTGCTGGGTGACGAATAGTGATAATGACATATTTGCAGAAGTTCTCATTTAACCATTCTGCCGACATAAAAGCAATTGGGTCTTTAATAACGCGCTTGTTTGCCTGTATAGATGAGCCCACTTCTTTAATCGTGGCGAGTGCTCCTCTAAAACCATTACTTTTATAAGAAGGAAATAATTTTTGATAATTAGCCTGTAAATGATTTTGAATGGAGTGAGCTACTCTTATTTGATATGTTTCACTGCTTTCGGATGAAATGTACTCAAACCAATACTGAAGTGGCGACGATTGATGTAAGTCAATATTAAAAGGTTCATGTACGTAGCTGATTTGTCGGGAGGAGGACAGAACTTCACCTACCCAGGTCGAACCGGAGCGATGCGACCCTGTCACTAAGATATGCTTTTTATCAGATGGGATATTCATAATTTCATTGAGGGATATTCTCAGCGATATCGTTATATAACCTGATATATCTTTTTGCCTGAACTTCAAACGAGTAGTTTTCAATAGTATCTTTCCTTATTTCTTCTCTACTAAAATGATAGTTAGAATCCAAAAATCTTTTTATTGAGTTGTATAATGAAGCACTTGAAACTTCATCGGCTAAAACACCATTATTACCACTCTGGATCACATCCGGAATACCACCGACTGGAAAAGCAATAACTGGAACGCCACAAGCAATAGATTCTAACATAACATTAGGCAAATTATCTTCTCTTGAAGGTAGTACAAACGCATCGCACGCGCTGTAAACTAAAGCGATGAGACGTTCATCATTTACTCGCCCTAGATAACTAACATTTCTTAGCGAGCTGTTTTCTTCTTTGGTATTACCCACCGCACATAACCAAAGTGAATCATCTTCAATCGCTGAAATAGCTTCTAACAGAAGGTCGAGGCCTTTACGTTCGTTACTCAATACATCACTAACGAATAGTAGAATCTTTTTATCTTTTGGTAAATTAAATACTCGACGAGCAAAAGCCTGGTTATGCAATTTAAAAATTGAGGTATCAAGCCCGTAAGGAATGTGTTGAATAGAGAATCCACTAAGCAGTTCGCTATTATTAGCCTTTTCGTACATCCAGTACGAAGGCGCTACTAATGTAAGTTGCTTACTTTGAGAAAAGGCTTCCTTCTTCTTAATCCGTATCTGTTGATCTAAATGTATAATACGCCCTTTGTTGCGAACCAAGTCACGCTGATAATGAAACCCTCCACTAAAAGGATTCATATCATGGAGTGTCCAAACAAGCGGTTTTTTACAGTTCCTGAAAAAGGAAGCATAATCAAGGAAGCGGGGAACCCAGTGCAAATTAATCACATCAGCCTCTTGATAGAGAGGGCTCTGTGTAATATCTGCCTCGCTATCTGGGAAACTAAACATATCGTAGTTCTTGGGAATGTCACGAAGCCTCTTGCTATTTTTTTGTTGCACAGTTTGGTGTAAAGTGAACTTATCAATAAGTTGCTGCTTTAGGGAACTTCCTCTTGGTTTCCAATAATAGCTTTCCTCTATTTCGGTTGTCTTTTTTTCCTGAAATAAGAATTTAGATTCTATCCCTTGTTGTAGTAAACCTCGATGAAGTCTGATACCCGCCACAGCAGCTCCTCCAGTATCTTTGGTACCAACATGTAAAACTTTTATATTCATTACGATAAAACTAAAAGTTGACTGTACAGTATTAGACATGCTATTGCATATATTGATAAGCTACACCGACAGCCTTTGCCTTATGAATCGGTCAACATTCTGTTTAAACTGTTCTTAAACTTGCTAATATCTACATATACATCAGAATGAGAGTTAACGACTTTGCTTTTATCCGGAGGGCAATTTTGATAGTAGTAGTTTAAATCATTAGCTGAAGCTAAACTAAAATAACAATTATTACGGCTATCATCCTCTTGTCTTAACTCAAATATGCAGCTACCTGGCTGCATAAATAACATATTGGACAAGCCTGCCCCGTGATTAGAGACGAGGTATTTAGCTCGTCTCGTGATGCTAATCTGCTCTTGGAATGATAAATCCTCAAAATGTACTGTAGAAAACTGATAAGCATCTAATACTTTAATCAATGCTTCTTCATTAAGAATCTTGCGGCGGCTAGCTTTACTTCTACTTATGTAGATTCTCTCTTGTTGAAAATGACCTTGGTTTCCTAGTTTAGCCAAAAGTTTCTGCCGAACCTCCTGAATAATATTCGGGCGATAATTACCAGTAGGTGCTGTATGTTCAATAATTAGAAGAGAATTTATTCCGTAAGTGGCTTCGTCCGATAAATATGTTGTTTCTGATATATCAAAAGCGTTTAGTGAGTGTTTTACAAAAGATAGCTTTTCGTACGCTTTCGGCAATAGTAGAGTATAGTCTTGGGCGTTAGCAATAGTACTGTGAAAAAGCCACAATCTTGGTAAAACGTCAAATAGCCAGTGGAAATAATTGTGGGATACCCTGTCAGTAATCCATAATGCTTTCTTATTAACGTTAATGCGTCTTCGGTCCCAGTAGTTTTTTTTTATAAACCTTAAGTAATCCTTGCTCAAGGAAAAGTTTGGATATTTTACCTTGCTATATTTCGTTAAGGACTCACTTACTTTACCCCATCTCAGAAAAACTCCTTCAGGCGTCATAACAGCACCCAATACTTCTTGCATAAAAATACTGGGTATGTTCTTACTAAATTCATGAGAGAAAAGTTCTTGATCCTCTTCGCAAAGGTTAATTGGATGCTTCCTTAAAACAATTTCCTCGCCAAGTATTTTAGTTTTACTCATTACTTACATCAAGCTCAGATAGAATACCAATAAAGTTGACTAATACCAACCAATGGCCTTATTTTAGATATAATGTTTTCACTTTGTTTTATCTGAACTTTTACAGATTGGAATACAGTGAATATCTATTGATGTAAACAGTAGATATTCAATTGCATGTCCATTCCCAGACTTGCTTTTGTGCCGACAAAAGGTTGCTCAGATTGTAAGCCAGGAGAATTAATATAGTATCTAAAACCACTATTTTTCAGAATTGCTAGAATTTCACTTAAAGACTGATTCACACCACTAAAAGAATGGTATTCTATGAATATATTTTTGGCATGATGTAGCTGATCTTGACAGTCTTTAATCACCTCCACTTCAGCCCCTTCAATATCTATTTTTAGAAAATCAATGGGTTCTTGTAAATAGTCTTTTAGCCTGACTGTTTTTACTTCTTTTTGCGTCATATTATGACCACCTTCTGTCACTCGCCCTGCATCCGCTCCCTCAGAAAAGAATCTTAACGTAGTTTCACTACTCCAAACCGCTCGTTTCTTGAGGGTAATATTAGAGAGCTTGAATACTTCTAGGTTATGTTTTAACATGCTAAATATCTCTTCGTCTGGCTCAAAACCAATGATCTTAGCATTGGGAAATAATTTTTTGAAATAAATAATACTCAATCCAATATTAGCTCCGCAGTCTAGAATATAGGGAGCAGAATTATCCGTACGAAATTTATAGATTTCCTTTTCAAATATCTCCTTCTTCATAAACAGAAAAGATGCTGCATCTGGTACCTTTATATTTTTCTCCAGTAGTACGGTTGATGTCTCCTTATATCTAGGCATGTTCAGCAGTCTTTGTCTCTCATTGTATTTCTTTCTATACTCAGGATTCAATACTTTTTTTAAAGAGTGTTTGATAGTATAGGGTACCGTATTTGACATTACTGTCTTAACTCTACTTTTTTTCCGAAAATGCTTTCGATAATACTGCTGCATGGCACGGCGAGCTTTTCTCGACTCTACAATAGGAATTGTTGTTACTCTAATATCATCAGCTAGCTTGCTCCAGCTAAATCTACTAGTATTGGTACTATTTATTCCACTACCATCATTACCTATATTATTTACTAACGACGGATACGGATGTAAAGAATAACCATTACGGAGAAAAAGAGAAGCATACCACTTCACCGCCCACGTTTTTAGTCTGCCCTCGGCATTGTCTACCAGCGTCTTGTAAAAGAAAGGATACGTTCCTCCTATATTGAATTTTGTTATATGATTTCCCTCTTTAATTTTCTCGGCCAAGAATTTTGCATCGGGGGTGAATAGTTTCCAAGCACGTTGCCATGTGCCCCATCCCCAACAAGAAGCCGTGTTATAGAAAAAAGTACTGGGAAGGCTGGCTTCCACCGGGAACATATAGCCCGATATATGCATCACTTTATCCTGATTTTCGTAAAAACTTAGAGAATCGTTCATATATTTGAGGAAGCTAGGTGAGGTAACGATATCGTCTTCCAAGACAATAATTTTTCCGTATTTATTCAATATTTCCGTTACACCATCAACAATAGAGTCCGCTAACCCTTTGTTCTCTTTAGCTTCTATGATAAACACCTCCTTACACCATTTTTTTTGACGTAAGACTTTCCGAGTTTGCTCAATTTGTTTTAGGATTGCTTTACTAGCGTTAGGTCTAGAGCCGTCGGCATATATGTACAGTACAGAATCTTTGGCTAGTTTATTCAGCGATAGAGCTTCTAAAGTGCTTAGCGTATGGTCTGGACGGTTGTAAACAAATAGGGCGATAGGAGCTAGATTATTATCTCTTAGTTGCATCTATTATCAGTGAAATATACCTTACTCTACTACCATTATTTCTCTGACTGTACCTTCTTAACCTTCTTCATTAAATTCCCTCATCATTCAACAGAATTTTTTACTTTAAGAGAAGTATATTGGTAAGAATTTCTATTCTGCCTTGGGTTAGATCTACATTACCTCTTCATTCACATATCAAGGCAATTTTCATTCTTGTAGAATATAGAAGTACACTTTTTGTGAGACACCCCCGGAGCAATCCCCCAGAAATCAATTCTGTAAAACTTTTTTTCCTGTAAAGTCTCTAAAGCTGATTTATATTGGGGGCGCTCGGAGTCGTCTAAAACAATGACTCCATCTTGGCATAAAGCACTTACTGATCTTAGGCAGCAGTTTACTCTATCTCTTCCATCTACAATTACCACATGAAATTTTTGTTTCACCCGATTCGCAGTATCAGCGTATCTGCCACCATATTCTAGCGGCTCATAGATCAGCTTAACGTTGTTTGGAACCGTTTCTTTTAGTTGATTAAACCACTCTTTATCATGCTCTACAGTCACTAGGCTCTCAACCTTTTTAGAAAAGTATAAAGTAGAATTACCACTTCCATACTCAAAAATAGTAAAGCCACTCTTGATTCTTTCACCGATAAAGTCCAGAAAAGGATAAGTAACCCAAGGGATTGGATTGTTGCTTCCATCAAGAGGTTGTTGGTTTTTGTAAGAATTAAACCAACCTACCTTTTGGAGGTAGCCATTTTTTGCAAAATACAATGCTTTTTTTTCCTCATCGTCTAGTAAATGCGCTATAATCCTCTTTTTCCCGAGTACTTTAAACAGGAAAAAGCGGATAGATGAAGACCAAATTTTACTTAACATATAGGATGAATTTATTCAAGCACTATTCAAACACAACATTCTCAGATAAGCTAAACGTGTGGTCTAGGTAAAAAGCACCTTGATTATCAGGTGGTAGTTTACCAGTGGAATAAAAATCACCCGGCTCTACCTTAAAGTAGAAAGCGTTCTGAATCCAATCGCTAATCTCGTTGTTGACCTTACAAAATAGTGTAAGGCTATAGGTACCTGGTTGTAAGGAAAGTTTTGGTATAGCGATATCAATGCTGTCGAATTTACCAGGATTCATAAATACCTGATCGGTGATTTCATTACTCAGGTACGAAACTCTGTTATCCTTCGAGTCATTAATACCTACAGATACTTTTATACTTCTAATATCGTTGAAGCTCGCTCTATGGCTCTCTGTTTTTAGTTTTAGAGTAAAGTTTTGTCCACTCATAACCGAGGACAACTTCCTTTGCTCTATATCCAGTATTTCAATGCTACTAAATCTGAGCATCTGTGTTCCTTTTCTATCTTTACGGCTGTTCAGAGATATGTCGGCAGCACTGATACTCTCTTGGAGATAATGATCTATGACGTGATTGATATCACCAGCTATCTTTACTGAACCGTTGTTTAAGAATATTCCACCTTTGCATAAATGGCTTACCGCTGCCATATTATGACTTACAAATAGTACGGTTCTACCCTCTCCTGCTACATCTTGCATTTTTCCTAAACATTTCTTTTGGAATTCAGCGTCACCTACTGCAAGTACTTCATCAATAATTAAAATTTCAGGTTCCAAATGAGCTGCTACTGCAAACGCTAAGCGTACTTTCATTCCTGATGAGTAGCGCTTAACGGGAGTGTCTAGAAATTTCTCAACTCCACTGAAATCTACAATCTCATCGAATTTAGCCTTGATCTCGTCACGCGACATACCTAAGATTGTCCCGTTCAGAAAAACATTCTCTCGCCCGGTAAGCTCAGGATGAAATCCAGTGCCTACTTCCAATAAAGAAGAAACCCGGCCATCGATTTCTATTCGCCCAGTAGTAGGTTCGGTAATACGAGACAGAACTTTTAACAAGGTACTTTTTCCTGCACCATTCTTTCCAATAATACCAATCGCTTCCCCTTGCTTCACCTCAAAAGAAATATCCTTCAGTGCCCAAAACTCTTCGGTTTTTTGAGCACCTCTACGGCCAACTAAACTTCTAAATGCGTCCTGCAGACTTCCACTAGAGGTATCACCAATCGAGTAGCGTTTAGAAATGTTTTCAACGGATATTGCTACGTTACTCATAATCACACAATGTCTGCAATAATGCGTTCTACCTTTTTAAAATAAAAGAGTGAGCTGGTGAATAGTAAAATAACTACTCCAAACGAAATATAAGATAGCTCATTGGGGGGGCTACTGCCTAAAATACTCCAGCGAAAACCATCAATGATTCCAGCTATAGGATTTAGATAATAGATAATCGATGCCCATTCTGGAATTCGATTTACTAATAGGCTAGATGGATATGCCACTGGTGTCAAGAACATTCCAAATCGCACTAGAAAAGGAACAATATTTTGAAAGTCCCGGAACCTAATTGTGAGCGCACTTAGCCAAATTCCAACTCCCAAAGCAGCTAACACTACCAATATGATAAAAAATGGCAAGAAGAGGATATTAGCAGATGGTGAAAAGCTATAAACTATCATTAACCCCAGAATTATTAGAAGAGCAATACCGAAGTCAATCAAGCCAACGACTGCTTTGGAAAGAGGAATAACTAATCGGGGAAAGTAAATTTTCTGCACCATACTTTGGGCACCGATAATAGAACTGCCTGCTTGGCTCATTACAGTAGAAAAATATGTCCAAGAAGCCAATCCACAAGCGGCAAATAGTACGTACGGTACATTGCCCGTATCTAACTGTAAACCACGACTGAATACTAAACCAAATACTACTAACGTCATAAAAGGCTGAATAAACGCCCAAATAAACCCTAAGAAAGTTTGAGCATATTTTACCTTAAAATCGCGATAAGACAGTGTATAAAACAGGTCTCTGTAATCAGCTAATTCTTTTAAGTCAAGCGATAATGCACTTTTATTAGCATCTATGATGGTTTTGGGCATTCGTTATACTTTATAATACGCTCGGTACCAATCTACGAAACTTTTAATTCCTTCCTGAATACTAGTTTTGGGTTTAAACCCTACGTCATTCATTAGGTCTTCTACGTCAGCATAGGTGGCAGGCACATCTCCATCCTGAATGGGCATCAGATTCTTCTCAGCTTCTCTTCCTAGATTTTTCTCGATTTCCTTGATAAAATCTAATAGCTTTACTGGGTGGTTATTGCCAATATTATACACTTTGTAGGGCGCAAAACTGGTAGCTGAATCAGGTTCTTCACCGTTCCAGTCGGGGTTGGTCTGAGCTACATTCGGTAGTAGTCTTGCGATTCCTTCTACAATATCGTCTACGTAGGTGAAGTCCCGTCTCATATTACCGTAGTTATATACATCAATGGGGCGATTTTCCAGAATAGCTTTCGTAAATAGGAATAGCGCCATATCGGGCCTGCCGTAGGGACCATAGACCGTAAAGAACCGTAATCCGGTAGTTGGAGTTCCGTAAAGGTGGGAATAGGTATGAGCCATTAGTTCGTTGGCTTTTTTGGTAGCAGCATACAATGAAACCGGATGATCCACATTATGATGCACCGAAAAAGGCATCTTAGTGTTAGCTCCGTATACTGAGCTGGAAGAGGCATACAATAAGTGCTTTACCGGAAAATGGCGGCAGGCTTCCAGAATATTCAAGAAGCCCGTTACATTAGAAGCGGTGTAAGCATAGGGGTTTTGCAGCGAGTACCGTACTCCGGCTTGGGCTGCTAAGTTTACTACGTAATCAAGGCGGTATTCTTCAAATAACTGATCAATAGCTGGTTTATCCTCTAGTTCTACCTTCTGGAAAATGAAATCCGAATGACTTTCCTGCAAGATTGCCAGACGATCTTCTTTTAGCTTAACATCGTAGTAATCATTAAGATTATCAATGCCTATTACCTGATAACCCTCTTTTCCTAGCCTATTCGCTAAGTGGAAACCAATAAAACCTGCTACACCGGTAATTAAAACCTTCTCTCCCATGTTTATAATCGATTGTCAACCAACTCTTTATTTAGAAAACTCTTTACATCGTAAATAATCGTACCACTCTCTCGATATCTCGGCCAATCTATACTTTGGAATGTATCATGCCCTACCGCAACCACAATGCCATCATAGGTGTCTTGTAAATTTTCTACGAGCGATAAGCCATATTCGAGGAGAACTTCCTCAGTATCAGCCAAAGGATCGTAGACTTCCACATTAATTCCGAAGCTTTGTAGCTCCCGAATAATATCAATCACTCGGCTATTTCTGATATCAGGACAATTCTCCTTAAAGGTGATACCTAGCATGAGTACTTTGGCTTCACGAATTGCATTCCCTTCTTGCGATAGAAGTTTCACCAGTTTATTTGCTACAAAGATCCCCATGTTATCATTAATCCGCCGCCCAGCTAGAATTACCTGGGGATGATAACCTACACTTTCAGCTTTATGTGTCAGATAGAATGGGTCAACCCCAATGCAATGTCCACCTACCAAACCCGGACGGAACGGCAGAAAATTCCACTTCGTTCCCGCTGCTTCCAATACCTCTTTCGTATCTATTTCTAAGCGGTCAAAGATTAATGCTAATTCATTAACAAAAGCAATATTGATGTCGCGTTGGGCATTCTCAATGACTTTAGCTGCCTCAGCGACTCGTATGGAAGATGCCTTATGCGTACCCGCTATAATAATGGATGCGTACAGTTGATCTATCTGTTCAGCTATTTCTGGAGTACTTCCACTGGTTACTTTTTTAATGGTATTTACCCGATGTTCTTTATCTCCCGGATTAATTCGTTCGGGCGAATAACCACAGAAAAAGTCTTGGTTATATGTCAGCCCACTTACTCTTTCTAAAATAGGTACACAATCATCCTCGGTACATCCCGGATACACCGTAGATTCGTAAATTACCCAATCGCCTGGTTTTAGCACCTTACCTACACTCTCGCTAGCTTTGTAAAGTGGAGTCAGGTTGGGTTTTTTATATTCATCAATAGGAGTGGGGACTGTAACAATGAATACATTACAATCTCGAATGTCTTCTAGGTTATCGGTGCATCTAAACCCTTCCGCAGCTGCAATTTCATCGGAGGTAACTTCCCGCGTGGTGTCTAATCCATCTCGCAACTCCTGTATACGGGTTTGATTAATATCATAACCAACAACCATAAACTTCTTACCAAACTCTACTGCCAATGGCAGGCCTACGTAGCCTAAACCAATTACAGCGATTGTTCGCTCACTCAGTGCCTGATGCTCAATCATTGAAGTTTTAATTTAAGGTTACCATAGATGATTTGAACAATAACAACAGCAAAGCCGATGGCCAACCCAGCAAACAACGATAGTATGATAATTAACTCTTCATTGGGTTCACTTTTTCGCAGAGGAACTTGAATAGGTTCTAACACTTTAAATGCCGGAGTTTCCTCCTGTACTTTGATCCGGGCTTGCTCTAGTTGTTGAGCCACACTTTGATATAAGCTAAAAGCTAAATTATACTCCGTTTCAGCCCGTTCTAACTCAATACGCCCTCGCTCGGTTACGATATTAGCATTTCTATCCTGAATAGCGGCAAGATTTTGCTGAGCCTGCCTATACCTTTCCTGTTTCTCCTCGTACTGTTCTTCTATAAATACTAAGTCAGCTTGTACCTTCTCTATTCGGTAGGCAGTAATATATCGAGTCAAATAATTTACAGAAAGCTCAGTGGTTTTAGCGGCAATTATCGGGTCGGGCATAGTGGCACTTACCTTTACCATGCCATTATCTTCTATAGTGGTAGTAATTCGATTCTTGAGCTTAGAAATTACCAACAGTTGACGTCCATTAAGCGTAATGGGCTGATAGAGGGTATCTTTTCTACCTAAAACGGGAGTAGAAATTACCTGAGATGAAGTATCTTCAGAAGTAGAGGAAGCTAAGTTCTGTACATCTGGTGTAGGTTTGTCAAATAAAGACAGCAAGCGAACTGGCAGTTGAATTAGTATACGAGGCAAACCTAAAGTATACCGCTTTATGTATTCCGTAACAGGAGGAGTATCAACTTCTGTGAAATAATAGTACAGGCTCATAGTAGTATCTAGTGTAGAGAAGTGCATCTCCTCTTCCATAATGGCTAGATAAGATGATGTGCTCTGAGTAATATCTGGGTACAAAGTCTTATCTAGAGTTCCAGAAGAACCATCTAGACTAACTCCGGCAAACCCTCCTAATTGCCGAAGTAAATTGGAAGAACCTCCCATCGAACTTGTGTTGCTAGACTGAGGCATGAGCACAATCTCGGCACTATATTCAGCGGGGCTAACAATAGCGATAAACAACCCTAGCATAAATGAAGTACCAATAGCTATCAATACAACCTTTCTTCTACTCCACACCTGCTGGAAAAGCTCAAGCAGATCGATTTCGTCCTCTTCCTGTAACACAGAGTCCGTACGATTATAGTGAGCTTTTTGCTCTTCGGACGTCATATCTTTAGGCTGGGGCTTGGTCTCGATATATTCTTCCGGGGCTTTCACATTCAGTACATATCAATTGTCATAATCATTACTCAATAACATCCAGTACTCGGATTAGGACTAGACTTAGTGTTGCCAAAGTTGAACTAATAATTGCTGCCTGCTGAAACGATTGACTATCTTTTGGTGGTTTCTCTGGCACAATAATTTCAGCTCCAGGTCTTACACTAGGATAGTTCTTGAAAAACAGAAAGCTACGAGTGCGATCTACGGAACCATTAGCGTAGATAATATACGAGCGTTTTCTATCAGCAATTTGGGTAAAACCTCCCGATTCGGCTATGTAATTTTTAAATCGCTTAGAGCGATCGTAGCGCGATGATACTGGGTACAAAACCTCGCCACCCATACGAACGGTTTGCAATTGCTTTGGTATTTCTAAAGTATCTCCCGCTAATAATCTAATATCATATTTAGAACGGGGGCGACTCAGAATTCTGTCTAAATTGATGCCAATACTATGAGTTTCGGTCTCGATTAATTGGTAACGGGGAACTTCTATATCCTCTAAATCTTCCTTATCAATAACAATTGGCGATAGCTGAGCAGTTTGGTTAGTCGTAGTATTTTGACGAGGAGTGGACGATTGCTGGGACTCATTTAAAAAATACTGCTGGTAGCGTAAAAAACGTAGGGAATCACGCAGAGCTTCGTCCTTTAAGGCTTTCTCTTCGTAGAAGGCCGGGTTACGCCGAATCAGTCGGGCACCCTCTTGATAAGCATAAGGAGTTAATCCTCCAGCTCGCTGTACCAAATCGGCAATACTTTCATCTTCACTAGTAATCGCATACTCACCCGGATAGGCTACTTCGCCCCTAACATATACTGTTTGCTCTGGTTCATAGTCTAGTGACTTACGGACAAATACCTGATCCGAGGGTAATAGCTCGAAATTCTTAGCCGAATCAGATAAAACTAAAGCTGTATTAATGTCAAACCGGAATGTTTTAGTTGTGTAAGTTCCATTAGTGCCAGCACCAGCATTCCTTGTTGGGCGAGCAACATCTACCTTGGAACTATATGCTGATTCTCTCACCCCACCAGCCATCGCTACTATATCGCCTAATGTCATCCCTTCCATATAGGGATAATAGCCAGGGTCAGGCACTTCTCCATCAATACGGACAGTGTAGCCTTCTTCGAGATCGGTAATTGCATATACCCGTAGTATATCTTCTCGCTGTAGTAAAATCGGTGGGTGGTTACCACTCAGTATATCTCGCAAGTCAATCGGTAACATTTGAGGAGTTAGGTCGGCACCCTTACGATAAAGCTGAGCGCGCCCTACGTAAGCATCTTCCCTCAGCCCCTCAGCCTTTTCAATCAGCTCCCGAACGCTAAGCCCTTCGGTTAGAGCATATTCACCCGGATGAAAAACAGCACCTAATACTTCTACCCGATTTTCGTACCGATCCAAAATAGAATCAATGGAAACTACGTCGCCATTTTCGTGCTGAAAGCTACTGATTTCTGGCTGAGTAACATCCATAATTTTTTTAGCCCGAGGGGTATTACGAGTTACTTTTAACCGATGGGTATAAGCTCGGTCGGTAAACCCGCCCCCAAACTTAATTGCTTCGGCTAGGGTCTCCTCCTTTTTCATTTCGTAGTAACCCGGCCGTTTGATCTGTCCTTCCAGTTCAATACGGGTCTCGTAAGGTACTACTCGGATGATATCTTGGTCTTGTAATTGAGCCGTAGCTGACGTTTCCTCGGTGCCAACCAGGAAGTCGTACATATCCAAGATTTCTACTACTTCGCCACTTCGTACAATTTCTACGTTACGAAACGAGCCAATGAAGGAAGGTCCCCCCGATAAATACAAGGCATTGAAAGCACTGGCTAATGAAGGTAAAGTATAAGTGCCAGGTTTACGAATCTCCCCGACAACAGTCACCTTAATACTCCTTACTCCACCTAAAGTTACTTCAGCATAAGTGTTGGCTGGACGCTCCCGGTTGCCTCGTAATCCAGCGTAGATTTCGGATAGCCGATTGATGATTCGCCGTTCGGCTTCTTCCATCGTAAGGCCATTCACGTAGACTGGCCCGAGATTATCGATACGTATAGCACCGCTTCGGTCTATCTCTAATAGATAATCCTGTTGAGAGGCACCCCATATGTTAATAGAAAGTTCATCTCCTGAGCCTAATTGATAATTATTAGGGGTAGCAATTGTTAAATTAGGCTCAAACGTTAAATCTTGGCTATTGAATAAGTCAAAGCCAAATACTTTTTGTTCCTCGGCAGTTATATCATCCAAAGAGGTATCCCGTTGGGACATTTGCGATAAACTATCAGTCTCGGTATCGGACAAAGAAGAAGATACACCGTTTTGATTGCTACGAGGAGAACTGCGTTGCAGATTCCGAATGCGCTGTAATAACTTGTTCAATTCGGTCTGGGGCATTCTTCGAATAACCGCTTGTTCCTGAATAGTTTGAATACTGATGTTACGTTCTTCAGCCACCTGAATAAGGCGGCGAATTTGATCATCCGAATAGTCATCTACCCGTACCCGACTCCAGTCTTGCTGACGAAGTAAGCTCGCCGCATCTTGTCCGTAAACTGCGGTTAGGGCAGATATTATTAGTAAGAAAAGAAAGGAAAAATAGCGTTTCTTCAACATATAGTACTTTGCGGCGTGAACTCGTTAAAGAGTCAGTTTTATTCGCTGAGGGTAGTTCACTCAAGTGCAAAACTACATATACTCTAACTATCTGACAAACACCGACGTTAATTTGCTAAGTTCAGGGACGAAGGCCCCTAATAGTGATATTGTGTTGACTGGCAATAACTAGTCAAAAATTACGCCATAAATAAAAAATCTTACTTATTTATATTCGTTTATGGAAACGGAAAAAACCGAGCGAATAGTATTATCTGATTAAACAATAAAATATAAGTAAGTGAGTGTAAGCCTTGCTCAGTAATGGCATCCAATAAAACTGGTGAATAGGATGAACTTGTACATCGTACCAAAAATTAAGGTTTGTTGTAGTTCCACTCATTTTTTTAACAAGCAACGCTTTATCCCTCAAGCAAGCTTGGAAATCCGCTCCCTTGTCCGCACCTTCGTACTATGAGCCAACCTACCAAAAAATTATTTTTACTAGATGCTATGGCGCTCATTTATCGGGCGCATTTTGCCTTTAGTAAAAATCCCCGTATCAATTCTAAAGGTATGAATACGGGAGCTGCGTTGGGTTTTACCAATTCACTAGTAGAAGTACTCAACAAAGAAAAACCTTCCCATATTGCCGTAGCTTTTGATACCTCAGCCCCTACTTTCCGCCATGAACAATATAAAGAATACAAGGCCAATCGGGAAGCTCAACCTGAGGATATTCGGGTAGCGATTCCAATTGTGAAAGATATTGTGCGGGCGTTTAATATTCCAGTATTGGAGATGGATGGGTTTGAGGCTGATGATATTATTGGAACCATTGCCAAGCAGGCGGCTCGTCAGGATTTTACGGTGTACATGATGACCCCTGATAAGGATTATTCGCAGTTAGTGGAAGATTGTATCTTTCTGTATAAACCGGCCTACATGGGCAATAGTGTGGAAATATTGGGCATTCCGGAAGTGCTCAAAAAGTTTGATATTCAGGAAGTTATGCAAGTATGCGATATGCTAGGATTGCAGGGCGACTCGTCCGATAATATTCCGGGAATTCCAGGAGTGGGATCAAAAACGGCTTCTAAGTTATTAAAGGAATACGGTTCGGTAGAAGGGGTCATTGCCAATGCTGACCAACTCAAGGGTAAGCAAAAAGAACGGGTAATTGAATTTAGCGAGCAGGGTTTACTATCTAAAGAATTAGCTACCATTAAGATTGATGTGCCCATTCCGTTTGATGAGAAAGATTTACGACTGGATGACCCGAATGAAGCTGAATTACGAAAGTTATTCGACGATCTCGAGTTTCGTACCCTTGCCCGCCGGGTGCTAGATAAGCATCCAAATCTTTCAGCCGAACAAGGCAGCTTATTTGCTACAGAAGAACCAGCCAATGACCACAACGAGCTACCCTTTTCCTTTGAGAATACTATTGAGAATACCGAGCACGACTACCAGCTGGTAGACACCGCCGAGAAGCGAGCTAATCTAATTGGTAAGTTGACTAGAGAATCGGCTATTTGCTTTGATACTGAAACTGATGGCCTGGATGCCTTAGAAACCCAGTTGGTGGGGTTGGCTTTCGCTTGCAAAACTGGAGAGGCCTACTACGTTCCGATCCCTGAGAATAAAGATAAAGCCCAACAAGTGGTAGATGAATTTAACGCCTTACTAGAGAATGAGAAAATCCTGAAAATTGGACAAAATCTCAAGTTTGATATACTGGTACTGAAAAAATACGGCATAGAAATAGCCGGGGTCATGTTTGATACCATGATCGCCCACTATCTAATCGATCCGGAAACCAGTCATGCCATGGATGCTATGGCGGAAAATTACTTAGACTACAAGCCCGTTTCCATCGAGAGCCTTATCGGTAAAAAAGGCAAGAATCAGGGAAGTATGCGGGATATTCCGGTAGAGCAAGTCACTGAATATGCTGGGGAAGATGCAGATATAACACTGCGCTTAAAAGAAACTTTTGAGGAAAAACTAGGCAAAGATGAAAAGTTACTGAAGCTATTCAATCGGATGGAAATGCCACTGGTTCCGGTGCTAGCTGCAATGGAATACGAAGGGGTAAAGGTGGATCCAACTGTATTAGAAGAGCTTTCGCGTGAATTGGCACAAGACATCGTTCAGATTGAGAAGAAGATTTATGAGATAGCCGGAGTAGAGTTTAATATTGGATCTCCCAAGCAATTGGGCGAGGTACTATTCGATCATTTAAAACTGCTAGAGAAACCCAAACGCACCAAGTCAGGTCAGTATGCTACTGGCGAAGCTATTCTTTCTGATTTGGCGACCGAACACGATATTGCGCGTCGTATTTTGGATTACCGCGAATTAGTCAAACTCAAGAATACCTATATTGATGCCCTGCCCAAGCTAATTAGTCCAAGAGACAACCGTATCCACACCTCTTACAATCAGGCAGTAACGGCTACCGGACGACTAAGCTCTACCAACCCTAATTTGCAGAATATTCCTATCCGTACCGAGAAGGGGCAGTTGATCCGTAAGGCGTTTGTCTCACGAAGTGATGAATTCATATTATTATCAGCGGACTATTCCCAGGTTGAATTGCGAATTATGGCCTCTTTTGCCCAGGACGAAACCATGATGAATGCCTTTCAGAATGGGCAAGATATTCACGCGGCTACGGCTAGTAAGATATTTGATGTCTCACTAGACGAGGTGACTCCTGATATGCGACGCAAGGCCAAAACCGCTAACTTTGGTATTATCTACGGCGTTTCTGCTTTTGGTCTGGCACAACGGTTAAGTATTCCCCGATCTGAGGCATCCGCCATCATCAAATCCTACTTTGAACAGTTTCCTAGCGTTCGGCAGTACATGGATAAGGTAATTCAGCAAGCTAGAGAGGCTGGGTATGTAGAAACTGTATTAGGACGTAAGCGGTATCTACGCGATATTAACTCTCGCAACCCCACGTTGCGCGGTTACAGCGAGCGCAACGCTATTAACGCGCCTATTCAGGGCACGGCTGCCGACATGATTAAAATTGCGATGGTAGATATTGCTGAGTGGATGCGGAAGGAAAAACTACAATCCCGCATGATCCTACAAGTACACGATGAACTGGTTTTCGACGCCCACCGCGACGAGCAGGAAAAACTACAAGAAAAAATCAGTGAACTGATGATTAATGCCTTACCATTAGATGTCCCGATGGAAGTAGGAACAGGACTCGGAGAGAACTGGCTGCAAGCACACTAGCCGGAGACGGGCCGCTGTGGAACAGAAACCGGAAAATATAAAATTAGCTGAATGTCTATATTTAAAAACCAATCAAAAAAATACACGGTGGCTGTAATTTTGGGAGAAAATATCCAGAAGCTCCAGTCTCCGTCTAAAGATTTTCGGTAATAAACTCAGTAATCATCGTGAATAGATGCAGGCGAGTGTTACCGCCGTAAATACCGTGGTTGCGATTGGGATAGTAAAATGAATCAAAGGGTTTACCCGCAGCAATCAGCGCATTCTGCATTTCTACTGCATTCTGAAAGTGTACATTGTCATCACCTGTACCGTGAATTAGAAGCAAGTCTGCTTCCAGCTTCTCAGCGTGGGTGAGCGGCGAATACTGATCGTAGCCCTCGGGGTTGAGTTGTGGCGTTTGCAAGTAGCGTTCGGTATAAATTGTGTCGTAGAGGCGCCAGTTAGTGACTGGGGCAACTGATACTCCCAGCGAAAAAACATCATTTCCTAATAGTGTACTCAATAGTGTCATATAACCACCGTAACTCCAGCCCCAGATACCAATCCGATCAGCATCTACATAGGGTAAATCGCCAAAGTAACGAGCACTAGCAATCTGGTCTTCTACTTCATATTTACCCAATGTATTATAAGTCACTGTCCGAAAATCTTTTCCTCGGGCTCCGGTACCCCGGTTATCTACACAGGCCACCAAGTACCCTTGTTCTGCTAAATAATGGAACCAAGGTTCATGCCCTGCCATCCATCGATCCATCACCATTTGTGATCCGGGACCACCATACACAAACATCAATATCGGATAGGTTTTCGTCGAGTCAAAATCAGTAGATTTAATGATGTAGGCATTTAGTTTCAAGGTGTCGCCTACCGGAACTTGCGTATATTCCTTGGTACCCATCTGGTAGGAGGCTACTTCTTCCTCTAGTTCAGAATTATCCTCCAGCACTTTTATTAGTTTACCACTAGGGGCTTGGTGCAAACTCACCTGAAGGGGCTGAGCTGACGATGAGTGACGATCAATATAGTAAGAGAAATCAGGATTAAGGGTAATACGGTGCGTACCCGGCTGTTCGGTTAGTCGCTTCTTCCGCTTCCCATCCATCCGAACGGTATACAAATGGCGTTGTAGTGGAGATACTTCAGTAGAAACGTAGTAGACCAGCTTTTTATCTTCATCCACGCCTAAAAACTGGCTTACTTCCCAATCACCTTGAGTAATTTGTCGCACTTCTGAACCATCTAGATTATGCAAATAAATATGCTTAAACCCGTTCTGCTCACTGGTTCGCACAAACTGCTTTCCATTTTCCAGATATACTAACTGATCGTTAAAGTCTAAATCTACGTAAGTATCACTTTCTTCGCTCAGTATTACTTCAGCCTTTCCGCTCCCAGCATTAGCATGGATAATTTCTAGCTTATTTTGCAAACGATTCATCCGAATAATTGAGAGCAAATCATTATCAGTCGTCCACTGCATACGGGGTACATAGACATCAGTCTCTTCACCTATGTCTACTGGAGTAGTTTTCTGGTCAGCCAGATGGTAAATAGATACACTGACCGTAGAATTAGTCTCCCCGGCTTTGGGATATTTGAATCGATAATCTTCAGGATACAGCCCATTCCACAGCTGCATATTATACTCTGGCACCTGAGATTCGTTAAACGAGAGGTAGGCGATCTTATCTCCTTCCGGTGACCAGAAGAAGGCCTGGGTTACTGAAAATTCTTCTTCGTATACCCAATCCGTGCTACCGTGAATGAGCTTATTCTTTTCCCCATCATCTGTTATCTGGGTGACCAAACCGTCGCTAAGGGTTACATAAAATAGGTTGTTGTCCCGGACAAAAGCTACTTTGCTGCCATCGGGCGAAAAGGTAGCATAGGATTGCTTTCCGCCATCGACTAATGGGCTAAAAGAGCCATCGCTACGGTCATATACATAGTAGTAAGCCCGAGAAGAGCGGCGATAAATTGGCTCCCACTCAGTAGCAATTAGCACTCGGCTCTCGTCGGGACTGAAGGAATACCGCTGATACGCCAGGGCAATTGGCTCGCCTTCCGGCACCAGATTGCGCCCATTAACCAGTGTATCCACGGCTTCTCCAGTCGTGATATCGTACTGAATAATATGCTGGTAGTACTCGGTTTCTTCCTGAACTTGTGAAGTGTAGTATTGTCCGTCATTCATCCAATTAATTCCTTGCACGTCGTTTTGGGCAAATAGCCCTCGTTCATAAATATCTTCCAACATGAGTGACTGGGTTTGCGCCCAGCTATGACCAGATTGCGATAGTAGGGATAGCGATAAAAGGGTTGAAAAGATTAATCTTCCTCGAATTTTTAGTTCTTTGCTCATTTTCTTACACGTCAGTGATTCCAAAGCCAAAAATAACGGTTTCGTTGATAAAAGTAGTTGAAAGGAGAACAGTTTACTAGTCCAAGCATTATATACACTAGGCAATAACAAATGTGATTTTTTTGGTAGAGGTATTTATTTTTTAAGTGATTTTTTTCTTGCCTTCTAAACAACTCGTCACTAAAACTATTATTTCTTACAAATAAGGCTAGCAACCTTCTAGCAGTGGTATAGTTTATGTACAGGTAATATTGACCTAAATGGCGTCTAAAAAGAAAAATTTTTCGGAGCTAATCACCCAATCGGATGTGCCAATACTAGTAGATTTTTACGCAACCTGGTGTGGTCCTTGTCAGACTCTCAGTCCAGTTATTAGCGATACTGCTCGTGACTTTAAGGAGAAACTCAAAGTAATAAAAGTAGATATAGATAAAAATCGGTCAGCAGCCATGAAGTATAACATCCAAGGTGTACCTACGCTAATTCTATTTCAAAAAGGAAAAATATTATGGCGCCAATCCGGACTCATAACTAGAAAAGACCTGAAAAATTCCCTGAAAAGAGCAATAAGTAATGACTGATGAGTAATGAGTAATGATTAATGAATGATAGCCTACCCATTAATCATTACTCATCAAATAGTATTTAACCACAATTATTTCACTTAAACAAACTCAAACATTATGAAGAAAGTATTGTATTCGTTTTTATGGCTCGCCACCGTGGGAGGCTTTTTATTCCTAACCAGTTGTGGTGAGGATAGCGAAGATCCCGCTCCAGGTGGTTCTATTACTCTTTCTACTGCAGATGGCGCAATATCTGGTGATACGTTATTAGCTGCTCCAGGTGCAGAGGTTAAAATTGCAGCTTCATTAGGAGCAACTAGTACTGAAACAATCAGCGTAGTAACTAACAATAGCTCGGTAGTAAGCGTGCCTAGCACAAATACCATTACTTCTGGCGATACCATCACCGTAACAATAGGTGCCTCGGCTAGCTTAGGTGACGAAGCTACGTTAACCTTCAGTGCAGATGGCATAAATGAGCAGTTAATTATTGAAGTTGGTTTTAATACTGTAGTTGATGCGGCACTAGCTACCCCTAATCTTAGTATCTTGGTGGCAGCATTGCAAGAAGCTGAATTAGTAACTACACTACAAGGTGGTGGCCCTTTTACGGTGTTTGCACCAACTGATGCCGCTTTCACGGCATTGCTCACTCAACTAGGGGTAACTGCTGAGGAGTTATTAGCTCGAGATGACTTAGAAGATATACTATTATATCATGTAGTGGCAGCAGAAGCAGGTGCCGTTCTTTCGGGTGACTTAACCGATAATCAGATTATCGCAACGCGAAATGGTGACTTTGATTTATTAGCTTCAGTAGATGGAAGTACAGTTATGATCAATGGCGCAACAGTTGTTACACCTGATATTACCACCGGTAATGGCGTAGTTCATATCATTGATGAAGTTCTTTTGCCTCAAACTGTAGCTGAATATGAAGCAGTATTATTAGAAGCTCCTCTTGGTGACCGCACTTCAAAAACATTCTTTAATTCAAAGAATGGTATGACATATACCGTTCAAGAAGTTATTGATGGAAATGATATTTCTTCCGCAGATATAGATTTTGGATACTACTACGGTCAAACTAATGAGGCATCCATCGCATCCCCAAATGATTACCCTACCAATATACAAGACTTAACATCTAGTGGAGCTAACTGGAGTGCGCTTAATGCAACCACATTCCGTACTACCAATCTTACGTTAGATGATTTTAACGCTATTGGAGCAGCTGATGCAGCTCGTTTAGTACAGGAATATGAAGTCGTTACTGAAGATCCTACCGGAGAGATAAATAACTTGGCAGCAGGTGAACTATACTCGTTCAGAACAGTAGATAACCGTTACGGTATCATTCGTATTCTTGAGATAACCCCTGGCGATGGCGCAAATGGTGAAATCGAGATAGAAGTAAAAGTCACTAACTAGAAATAATTAGTTAGCCAAAATTACAAAAGCGTGAGGGTTTCGGCTCTTGCGCTTTTTTATTGGGTGGTGTTTCACAGAATTACTTCTTCTGATCCTAGTACAGGAATTTGGCTGGCTTTAAAGTCTTTTTTGTTTCGAGTAATAATAGCATCTACTTTTCCCTGTCGTAACGCGCAAAAGTATTGAGTACCATCCTCAAAATCTTTAAATTTAGAAGAAATGGCCGCTGACAAATCTTCCTTATGAATAGGCTGAACGTCAATATACTGAAGCAACCTCCCTATTTTTTCCTTGGCGGCATCCCTACCAACCTCCTTCTCCAGAATATAGTAAGTAGTTATTACCGAATTGTCAGATGTCCATAGCTCCCATTGCTTAATTCGCCCCTGGTTAAAAATTTGTAAAGCAAACTTGCCAAATGGCTTTCGGTTACCCAAAAAGTCTAGGATAATGTTGGTATCTAGAAAATAGACCTTCATCGACGGTGCTTTTCGGCTAGAATAGTACGAACAATCTGTTTATCATCCGTATCAGTAGGAAGGTCAACTGAACCAAATAGCCCTTCAAACTCTTTAGGAACTTCTTCAATGGTCTCTTCTGAAGAGGTTATTCTCTCTAGATACGATTCCACCAGATCCGATAAACTTCGGTTGGTATGTTTTGCATACTGCTTTGCTTTTTCAATGATCGTCTTATCTAAAGTCAATGTTAACTTAGTAGGCATAACACGTGTGTTTTTTTTAGCAATACGTGTTTGCTTCAACTTTGTTTCCCGCTCAGCTATAGAACTAAAGAGGGGTAAGAAGTTCAAAGACAGTTTCTGTCAGTAATTAAGTGAAGAATTCGAGAGCTTTTAGTAGTCAAGCTTTTTATGTATGGGTTTCGGCTCTTTTGCTTTCTTTGTGGCAAATTTTTAAGCAAGTATGAACTTTGATTATCATTTAGTGTTTCCTATATTTGCAGTCCTTTTTTGAGAAGACTATAGCTAACGATAATACCATGAGCGATCTACTGACATTTGTAGAACAAGAAATAGCCCAGGATACTCGGTCAAAATTCCCAGATTTCCAGGCAGGTGACACCGTTAACGTGCACGTAAGAATTAAGGAGGGGAATAAAGAGCGTGTTCAGCAATACCAGGGAACTGTTATCCAACGGAAAAACCCAAGTAGCAGTGGCGAGACTTTCACAGTACGAAAGATTTCTAATGGGGTAGGAGTAGAGCGAATCTTCCCCTTGCTCTCACCCAGCATTGATAAAATTGAACTGATCCGCCAAGGTAAAGTACGGCGTGCCCGCCTTTATTACTTGCGAGGCCGACAAGGAAAAGCGGCACGAATCAAGGAGCGACAGCGGCATTCCTCAAAATAGTTTTGATGAAGAAGCGGTGTGGCCACCGCTTTTTTTATACTGTTTTCAGTTGGGTAGCTGCCAACTCAACGGTGAAGACTACATATTTTTAGTCATCTTTTTGCTGTACTTCTCCAGTTCTTCTACAGCTATATCTGCAATTTCTTTAATTCGTTCTACACCTTCCTCCCAGGCATCTTCCAGATCATAGAGAGCATCATTAGCCGAGTCATTTATCTTCTTGCGGTTACGCTTACCACTATCCGGAGAGATAGTAAGACCTAACAATGTTCCCGCTGCTAAGCCAAGCACAAATGCCACTAAAGTTTTTCCTTCATTGTCCATAAAAAAAGTATTAGGTAGAATAAAAATAGTTAGTACATCAAATTACAGAAAAATAAGGGAAATGCCCGCCGCCCTATCCCCAAATTTTCAATATTTTTGCCTATACCAACACTACTCAGTGTATTGATCATCTAATTGCCTACATCTTGCAACAATTACATATTCATAAACCCGAACCTACTATTCAAACTACGGTTCAATTGCCCGCTTCTAAAAGCGAGAGCAATCGGGCACTGATTATTCAGGCACTTACCTCAGAAGAAATTACCCTGCATAATCTTTCGGAGGCTCGCGATACCCAAACCATGCAACGGCTACTACGGTCTAACGAACCTGAGTTAGATGTACTAGATGCCGGAACAACCATGCGCTTTTTGATTGCTTATTGCACAGTGGGAAAATTAGGTAAAATACTTAAAGGTACCCCCCGTATGCACCAGCGCCCAGTGCGAATTCTGGTTGATGCCTTACGGGAAATTGGGGCAGATATTCAATACCTACAAGAAGAGGGCTACCCTCCCTTACACGTACGGGGCATGACCCTCAGTCAAGAGATGAAGCACGTGCGAATGCGGGGCGACATAAGTAGCCAGTACATCTCGGCTCTATTGATGATTGCGCCTTGCTTTGAGCAAGGCTTACAACTAGAATTAATTGGTAAGATCGGTAGTCGCCCCTATATCAATATGACCTTGGCGTTGATGGATCGGTTTGGCGTTTCGGGCGTCTGGGAGAATGAGCAGATAATCCGAATAAAACCAGCTTCTTATCAATCAGGTAGTTATACTATTGAGTCCGATTGGTCGGGGGCTAGTTACTGGTATAGCATAATAGCATTTGCTGAACAGGGAGAAGTAGTACTTAGGGGGTTACGAAAAGATTCTTTTCAGGGTGATCAGGCCATTGTAGAAATTATGGAAAACCTAGGAGTAGAAACGATCTTTGAGGCAGATGGCGCTCGATTGATAAAGCAGGGTAACACCCAAGACTTTTCTTACGACTTTAGCGATTGCCCCGATTTGGCGCAGACGGTAGCAGTTGCTTGCGCGGCTAAAGGAATACATTGCACTATGACTGGTTTAGAAAGCTTACGGATTAAAGAAACCGACCGGATTGCCGCACTGCAAAATGAACTGGCAAAAATTGGCACCAAGCTTACAGAAGAAAACGATCGTTGGGAACTGATTCCCTCTCAACAAGAAAAGTTGCCTGAGGAACTAGTAATTGATACTTACGATGACCACCGCATGGCAATGGCATTCGCCCCGCTGGTGATAAAAACCCCACTCACACTAGAGAATCCCGATGTGGTGCAGAAATCGTACCCACGCTTCTGGGAAAATTTAAGAAGTGCTGGAGTAGAAACTACTGAGCAGAAGTAACCTCACCTACGGATTGCGTGCTAACTGTTAGATTAGTCGGTGCGTCTATTTTAGAATAGGTAGGGCATGTTTTATACGAGCAGCTACTGGCAGCAGCTAAGAAAAGAATGGCAATGGTAAACTTAAGCAATTTCATACGACCTGTCGTTTGTGGATAAGCGTAATTTTTTTAGAGAAAATTCTATTCGCCAAAAAGTTAAGATATTTTTAGCATTTTTCATACAACGTAGAAAATTCTGACTTCGTTTATTTGTAGGTAAGAAGTTCCCTATAAACTTCTTCGCCGCGACAAATCACGCCCACACCTTGGTGCCTTCGGTGCAGTTTTGGCAAATATCAATCTGTTGGCGTGATTGTAATAGTTGACTTCGGAACTGTTGGTAAGCCTCGCCGTACCAAATCTCTCTAAACGACTTTTCCTGCACTGAGCCAAGTACGTGGTGGGCATCCTTATCGAAGCAGCAGGGAACGATGCGCCCGTCCCAGGTCATTACGCAAGAATGCCACATCTTCCAGCAATGGTCTAGTAATTTGTTTTTAATCGCGTAGCTTCCATCGGCTTGCTGTCGATAGCGGGAGTACTTTTCCTGGTTAGGAATCAATGGCGAGCCTTGTTCGTAGTCATAAATCTGGGCAGTTTTAAAGCGTACTTCGTCTACCCCGATCTTCTTAGCAATTTGCTGCACCTCATCAATCTGGTGCTCATTAGGTCGCACCACTAAAAACTGAAAAATAACGTTTGGGGTACGAGAACGTAGCTTCTTCTTCCAGCGAATAATATTACTCGCTCCTTCCAATACTTTATCTAGCTTACCGCCAATTCGGTACGATTCATAGGTTTCTTGGGTAGTACCATCAATAGAAATAATTAGGCGATCCAAGCCCGAGGCTACTGTCTTTTGAGCCGCTTCATTGGTCAGAAAGTGAGCATTGGTAGAAGTTGCCGTGTAAATATTTCTTTGAGCAGCATACTCCACCAGCTCTAGAAACTGCGGATGCAGATACGGTTCACCCTGAAAATAAAGCAACAGATACAACAGTGTCGGATGTAACTCATCAATTGTCTGTTGGTACAATTCCATCGGAAGCTTTCCAGTAGGGCGAGTGAATGAACGCAAACCACTGGGGCACTCGGGACAACGCAGGTTACAAGCGGTAGTGGGTTCTACTGATAAACTGATAGGCAAGCCGGAAATAGTCGGCTGTTGATTGAATCGCGACCGATAGTAACTTGCCAAAATTTTGGATGCATTGGTTACCCTGTGTACCGAGAGCTTCGATAAAAAATTGCGCTGATCCTGCCATTTGCCCATTGCCTTGTCTACCTTTGTGGAATTCAATGTTCCGTAATCCAACGCAGTTTTCCAAATATGCAGCTCATTGCCGATAGTGGCTCTACCAAAACCGACTGGCGGTTAATTGACGTTGAGGGGGAAATTTCTCAGGCTAAAACGGTAGGTTTCAACCCTTATCATCAATCTTCGAAAGACATTGCTCAAAAGTTACAGCAAGAACTTCTTCCGCAGCTATCTGACGAGATTACATCCATTTATTTTTACGGGGCAGGTTGCTCTACTGAATCGGCTTGCCAAACGGTAAAAACTGCCTTACAGCAGGTCTTTTCTGCTGACCAGATTGAGGTACACAACGACTTGCTGGCAGCGGCCCGGGCACTTTGCGGTCATCAGCCCGGAATTGCCTGCATCATTGGAACTGGAGCGAACTCTTGCCAGTACGACGGACAAAAAATTACAGACAACGTTCCTCCTTTGGGCTACATTATGGGCGACGAGGGCAGTGCTACCTGGTTGGGTAAACAACTGCTGAATAGCTACTTTAAGCGATGGATGCCCGAAGACTTGCAAATTTCATTCAATAAGCGTTTTTCCCCCACCGTAAGCGATGTGCTGGAAAATGTTTACCGTCAGCCTCAAGCTAATCGCTATCTGGCGCAGTTTTCCCGCTTTACTTTTCACCAGTTGAAGCACCCCTGGGTAGCAAAATTGGTTTACGATGGATTCAATGCGTTTTTTGAGAAAAATATCGTCCAGTACGCTGATTATCAGCAGAAGCCGATACATTTCACGGGAGGAGTAGCGTTCTACTACTCTAACCTGCTTCGTCAGGTAGCCAATGACCGGGGAGTAAGGGTGCAAAATATTCTGGAAAGTCCGATTGCGGGACTCACGTTATTTCATCAAGGTAAATGAAAATTTTACTTTTATCCGATCGTTTTCTCCCTAACTAAAGTTATATTTTGGTCTACCAAATTACTTAATTCGTTACTGCTACTAGGTACAATCACTATCAATTATCCATTCTCAATTATCAACTGAAATCTATGTCTACCACTGAATCAGCCTCATTATATAATGATCTAGAAAAGATGCCCATGCGTGAACTACTAGCGGGTATCAATAATGAAGACAAAAAAGTAGCCTACGCGATAGAGGAAGTTATCCCACAGATTGAAAAACTGGTGGAAGGCACAGTAGCCCGAATGAAGCAGGGTGGGCGGTTGTTTTATATTGGCGCAGGAACTAGTGGTCGGCTGGGCATTGTGGATGCCTCAGAGTGTCCACCAACCTACGGTGTACCTGCTGATTGGGTCATCGGTATTATGGCGGGGGGCGATGTGGCTATCCGAAAATCTCAAGAGTTTGCTGAGGATGATCCTGAACAAGCCTGGAAAGATTTACAAGAATACAATATCAATGAGAAAGATACCGTAGTAGGAATTGCTGCTTCGGGTACTACTCCTTACGTGATTGGTGGAGTAAGAACCGCTCGCGCTAATGGAATTCTGACCGGATGTATTACCTGTAATCTGGAAACTCCCCTGGCTGCCGCGGCTGAAATTCCGATTGAGGTAGTAGTTGGACCAGAGTTTGTCACCGGAAGTACCCGCATGAAGGCTGGAACAGCTCAGAAATTGGTGCTGAATATGATTTCTACCTCAACCATGATTGGCCTTGGGCGAGTGAAGGGAAACCGTATGGTGGATATGCAGTTAAGTAACAACAAACTGGTTGACCGGGGCGAACGGATGATTATGGACGAGTTAGGAATAGAGCGAGAACAAGCTAAGCAACTGTTAGAAGAGTACGGTTCAGTACGAAAAGCGGTAGCAGCTTATCAAAAATAGCGGAGAATGCATAACATTGAACCTTTCCATCGCTGGTTGAGCGAGTACGATGTGTCTTCAGACACCCGATCCCCATTCTTTGGTAAGGAGTATAATTATGACCTGTATACGAATACCATCTACGGTTACTACATTGACCCAGGCTGGGATTTTATAGGTTCGGAAACGCTATATATCAAGATTCTGTACGCCGACTATCAGCGAGGCTTCGTCATTATTGAGATGATTGGAGAGTGGAACGATGCGCTGCACAACGACATTATGCACCTCAAACGCAATATCGTAGATCATCTACAGAAAATCAGTATCAAACAGTTTATTCTGATTGGCGAGAATGTGATGAATTTTCACGGCTCGGACGACTGCTACTACGAAGAGTGGTTTGAGGATGTAGAAGATGGCTGGATTGCTCTGGTCGGCTTCCGCGATTTCGTACTAAACGAAATGACCGAGTACAACATTGATTCTTACCTAAACTACGGCGGAAATTTACAGATTGACAACTGGCGCACCATGAAACCCCAGGTGTTTCACAAGCTAGTGGATGAGTTAATTATGCGTCGGCTGGCGTGGCCTTCATAATAGTTAGTAATACGAATAATAGGTTCAGCTATAAGACACCTCTTTATAGTAACAGCGTAGGGACTTGACGGTGCGCCGGGGCGGCCCCGCCGCGCGATTAATCAAGTCCCTAGGTCTTAATGCAAGCCCGTCATCTCAATCCGTTATTCACGTTACAAGCAGCTTTCTTAACATAGGCACTTTGGGCAATGGTGTAGCGTTTGCCACTGGCTACTTCTAGGCATAGGGCGCGGGTACGACGTACCCGCTCCTTCAAGAATTTTCTTCCCTGAAACACAAACTGTTCCCGTTCCGCTACTGATGAAAGAGGAATATTGCCATCCAGCGGTCTTTCCCGTAGCAAGGCGCGTAGCAAAGCTGCATCAGCGTGAACAGTAGCTTTAGGGTTTTGAGCGTAGTGTTGCAAAGGCAGTCGCACCTCCTCCGAAACCATTGGCTGCGCTAATACGGGTTGTAATAATTCTCGAAAGCAGTTTTTCCATTCTTCCCCGTGCGGGCGAATTCTGAATCCATATTTCTGAAAAGCGATTAGGTGAGCCACTTCGTGCAAGTAGGTCAGCAGAAAAGCTTCGGCGGGCAGCGTACGATTTACCGAAATCTGATGTTGTTCCTGACCAATTGCTGACTTGCGGTAGCGATAATCACCCCACTTGCTTCGTCGGTGGTTAGATAATTTCAAACGAAACCCATATTGCCGCCACAAACTCACACAGTATGCTTCCGCCGCCTTCGGTACGTAGTTATGGAATGGGGTTGTTAGGCTATGTACTTTCTCCATCTTTCTTTAGGTGACTTCATGAAGCTACACCTTCTTGTTCTATGTTCTGACATAGTAGAGTTATTTTATGGCGAGTATACCAATTGGACTTGGAATAAATAAAAGTAGAAATCGTCTGCCTATATTCTAACTCAATATCAAATAGTTTGTGACGGAATTTCTGCTCAACTTTTAGATTAACAGCATAGGGTACTAATATCAGTATATCTCAATCAGAGTCCTCTTTCGCTTCATTTCTTGCCCTTGAACCAAAGAGAATTACTTCGGCTTGAGGATCGACTTCGTAAACTACTTCTTTTATCTTATGTAGGATATTCATCGTAGCCTTTAAGTAGAATTACAAACATAACATAGTCTAAATTCATATCAATTTGATAAGTACATAATTGGTAGTTCAAAATCAGACTCCTTCAAATCTTTACGTTCTATTCCAATCGCTTGAACCACTAGTGCTGGTGACTGAGGAGTACCTTCTGATTCGCATTTTAATGTCATTCCACCGAGTGATCCATCTTTAAGCAAAGTATTCCGATAACCAAAAATTCTTGCCAATAGCGGCAGGTTTTTAATGGGTAAATCTTCAGATACCCATAAGTAATTGTTAACAGGGGTTTGAGTATAATAATCAAGTTGAAGGATTCTGTACTTCTTACAAGGGTAACCCAATATTGTGTCTTGGGCGTGTAAGAGCTCTATCTCAAGAGGTAAATAGGCAGTGGAAGCCTCTTCGGTTCCCAACAAAGCTACTTGCTTTTTGAAGTGATCGACGTTGTACAGGGAGGTGTCTTGTGTATTTGCGATAACTTCCTGAAAACTAAGGTTAACCCCGCTGCTTTTTACCTCCATATTAAACTTGTAGAAACTGTCCATGAAAAAATGCTCTTGCCTACCGAGAACTTTTGCTGGTATCAGCTTTCCATGATCATCCCTATTATAAGGACTCGTAAACTATTTTACCTTCAAAGTATTCAGGCTGGTCATTTTGGTAAGGGATAATCAGAAAAGCTAATGGGAGCAGGAAGTGTATCATCTTTTTGGTAATAGAAAGCTGAAACTTCTCCAGTAGAAGTCAATGACACTACAACGATAATATCATAATTCATAGTGTGATGCAGCCTTGATTACCTTCTCAATAGGCGCAATTTCGCAAATACGCTTATCCTTCCACCCGATACAAACTTCTGGGATTGGTCATGGCATCGGCGATTACTCCGTCAATGGTGAGATGGTGTTCGGTGGTAGTAATCATTTCTTCTAAATTAGGAGGCTCGGCAAGCTTTTCACTACGTTTGTATTCTGTCCTTACAGGCTGTAGCTGGTACCACTGACCGTCATGAAATTCTACCAGCGTTTTTTTGGTAGTTAGATATACACCGTTTTTCAGAAGCTGCTCCATATTTTTATAGTTACTTATGGCAAGTTCGATATTCTTATAATAAGAATCAAAGACTTATGGCTAAATTTTAGCTATCACAGCTCAACAGCCAATTACTTTTGAAAAGAATTATATTCAGGGTATGAATCTTAAACAATTCGTCGGGCAAGTACACTTATGGTTGGGCATAGCGGTGGGTATACCTTTCTTTTTAGTAGCATTGTCGGGGGCTATTTATACCTGGGAGCCTGAAATAGCGAATGTTATTTACCGACAGTCAGTAGCGCCTCAGAACAAGCCTTTTGTACCAGTTTCTGTGTTGAAAGCCACTTTAGACCGAGAGCATCCGGACTTAGACTTCCGAACAGTCCTGTTTCGGGATGAGACAAAGACGGCGCAGGTTTTACTCTACGGACGAGGCACTTATTTTCATGCTTTCTTAAACCCCTACACCGGAGAGTTGATTCATCTTCAGGACATGCGACAAGGAACCCTCTATTACCTGAAAGCCCTTCACCGGAATCTGCTCTTGGGGGATATTGGGCAGGAGATTGTCCATTGGGTTACCTTAGTATTTCTGATAATGATGGTTACCGGATTAGTACTTTGGTGGCCCGCCCGTAAATCACAACGAAATCATAAGTTCACCATTAAGTGGACGGCCTCGCCTAAACGACTAAACTACGATTTACATAATGTATTCGGATTTTATATGACCTGGATCGCTATCTTCAGTACTATTACTGGCTTGTTTTGGGGATTTGAAATAGTTCAAGATACACTAAAAATGGTTACTCAGGGAACAGCCAGGGTTTATGACAGACCTCTATCTGATACTTTACATGTCAGGCATTCATCGAAAAAATGGGTCTTAATTGATAGTTTGGCAATTACCTACCAAGCCCAATATCCTACCAAATTTGTTAGAGTGAGCAACCCCCATCAGACAGATAAACCTATTCGCGTAGTACTTATTGAACCGGATATGCTCGTCTACAATACTGATCATTACTATTTTGATCGATACAGTGGCGAGCAACTCAGCGGAAACTTCGAGAATGGGTCGTACGCTAAGGCTAGCACTTTTCACACACTACACGGGTTGGTCTACGACGTTCACTTCGGTACCATTTGGGGGCTGCCCGGACGGCTACTGGTATTTTTCTCTTCCCTGATCGCGGCTTCCTTACCAATTACGGGTTTCTTAATCTGGCAACAGCGAAAAAAGAAATATGCTAAGTCGCTATCCGTCTAACTTGCTTATTTCCGGTCTAAATACCCATTTTCTTTAAACCAAGTAAAACATTCACTGATGGCAGTGTCAATCGGTGTTTGGGGCATATTAAGGTCGCGCACAGCTTTAGCCGCAGTAAAGTAGTGACCATCGCAAGAAACCCGCGCCATTTTGTAGCTTACTTTAGGCGCAGCTCCAGTTAAGTTACCATAAAAAGTTCCTAGTCCACCAAAAGCTTTGGTTAGCAACGGAGGAATAGCCAATTGCGGTGGCTTCACCCCGATGATATTCGCAATTTTAGTAAAGGCTTCTTGGTAGGTCAGATTTTCGTTTCCCAGGATGTAACACTCACCAGGGTTACCCATCTCGATAGCGTTAACAATCGCAGTAGCTGCATCGCCTACGTACACATAGTTTTTTCCTCCGGTAGGGTAGCCCGGCACTTTCCCTTGGTACACCGCTAGCACCATCTGCCCTGAGCTAGGCTTATGGTCATTAGGACCAATCATGAAGGTGGGATTTACCACCAACCCGGGAAAGCCATTTTTTGCTTCCTTCAGCATCATCTCCTGAGCCAAATGTTTAGTTTCCATGTAACCCAAACCGTATTGTTTGAACTTCGGTGGAGTGGTTTCATCACCGGGTTGTTCTTTGGTGCCAAAACCTAACGCATTGGCAGTACTTACTGAAACCATGCGTTTTATGTCTGCTTTCTTTCCAGCTTCAATCAGGTTGATAGTACCTTGCACATTGGTAGCTACGTATTCGGGTGAGCGAGCGGGCCACAATCCGGTATCGGCAGCGGCGTGGATGATTACATCACATCCTTGTACTCCTTTTTTCATAGCGTTGGCATCGGTAATATCACCTAGAAATATCTCAATGTCCTTACGATGCTGATGCCGCCGAGCGTCGTTCTTATCGCGAAAAAGAGCTTTTACTGTGTAGTTTCGCTTCAGTAGTTCAATCAGCACATTGCTGCCTAATAATCCGCTGGTACCAGTTAAAAATACAGTCATAGTCAAGATAGTGAGCGACGCACAAAATTAGAGCTTTATCGGTAGTCTGGAAGGAAATACTATAAAGTTTAGTAGAAGTTGAACTAACCCACCAAATTGGCATATTTTCTGTCTTTTCTCATAGTACCTTCTAACCTCAACCTCCTATGAAAAATATTTTCCTCGCCTTTATCTCTTTATTGTTCATTCAACAGCTACAGGCTCAAGTAGCTGAGGGCAATAAGTTCGCTAGCGGCACTGTCAATTTATTCTTGGGGGAAAACATCACCCAGGTCGTCCTTGCCCCGCAATTAGGCTACTTTATTAGTGACCAAACTGCCGTCGGTGGATCAGTGGGAGTAGCATATTCTTCGATTGGCGACGGCGATAATGTTTCACTAACCTTAGCTCCTTTCATTCGACGGTATTTTCCCATTGTAGAGGACAAGTTTTTCTTCTTTCTGAACGGAAGCATCGTTTTCGCTTACGGTAGTTACTCCATTGGTGGACTTGAGGTGACGGGGGAAGATACTTTTTCCATCAGCTTAAATGCTGCCCCTGGCTTTATCTATTTTCCGAGTGAACGGTGGAGTTTAGATTTTACTCTGTCGGGTTTTAGTTTAAATTTCATCAGTCTTGATGAAGACCCCTCGGTTGCCCTGCTTTTAGGTGCTAGTACGGCCTCGCCAGGTCTGGGCTTTAGCTACTACTTCTAATTCTAAGCTAATCCCGATACCGCCTAGTAAGTTCACCAAAGGCATCAATACGTCGGTCGCGGAAGAAGGGCCAAATGCGCCGAATATTTTCGGAGTGAACCAGATCAATTTCTACCACTAGGTTTTGTTCCTCGTTTGAGGAAGCTTTAGTTAATATTTCTCCCTGTGGACCGGCTACGAAGCTATGACCCCAGAATTGAATTCCATTAGTCTGTGCGGAAGGGTCAACCTCATGACCTACTCGATTTACCGAGATTACCGGAAGGCCGTTAGCCACGGCGTGTCCTCGCTGCGAAATTACCCAGGCATCTTGCTGACGTTGCTGTTCGTCCGCCGAGTCAGTAGACTCCCAGCCAATGGCGGTAGGGTAGATAAGTATATCCGCACCAGCTAAAGCCATGAGTCGAGCGGCCTCGGGGTACCACTGGTCCCAGCACACTAATACGCCCAATTTGCCTACCGAAGTTTCAATCTGGTTGAACCCCAAATCACCCGGGGTAAAGTAAAACTTTTCGTAGTAGGCCGGATCATCGGGAATATGCATTTTGCGGTACTTTCCGGCAATGCTGCCGTCTTTTTCCAGCACCACGGAAGTATTGTGATAAATACCAGAGGCACGTCGCTCAAATAAGGAAGTGACCAGTACGATTCCCAATTCACGAGCTAGAGCGCCAAAATGCTCGGTAGATGGCCCTGGAATTGTTTCAGCAAGGTCGAATTTGTTAGTGTCTTCAGTTTGGCAAAAGTACAGACTGTTGTGCAGCTCTTGTAGTACCACCAGTTTGGCTCCCCGCTGAGCACACTGATGAATGTTATGCTCGAGCTTCTGTAAGTTCTTAGTAATATCTGCGCTGTTTTGCTGCTGTACTAATCCTACGGTCATGTTTCTTATATTTCTATCACCAATCATAGCTGCTACTGACATCCAATATTGGATTGGAATTATTTCTTCATCAATTTGTCGATAGCTTTAAGAATCGCTTTTCTATTCTTCGCGCTCTTAATGAAATTTGGTAGCTTTTCCACCATAGTAGTATGAGTTGTGGTCTG
Source organism: uncultured Flammeovirgaceae bacterium (assembly GCA_937883755.1). Classification (GTDB taxonomy): domain Bacteria; phylum Bacteroidota; class Bacteroidia; order Cytophagales; family Cyclobacteriaceae; genus Tunicatimonas. The sequence goes on from CAKZYA010000057.1 coordinate 266,383, forward strand.
GCGTTCTCTCAGTTTCGCTGACACATAGTTTCTAATTTCATTAAGGTGTTCTCTATTATAGGCCCAAAAAGCCTCTCCTTTGATACTCGTTTGGTACCATAACGGAAGATTGAATATTGGATCACCAACCTTTGAATTGTTGTAGGCCGTTCTGTAAGCATCATTTCTAGGCTTGTAAGTTCTAACTACTCCGCAATTCGGACAAGGCACAATTAATCTATTAACTTTATGCTTATTGTTAGGAACTATTGATTCAAATGGCTTACCACAATTGTCGCAGACTCTCTTTACAACTACATTGTAACGAACCAGATCGTCAGCTTTTTCAATATGATTACAACTACTACAGACCAATTTGTCGTTACTTGTATCGTATGATAAATCCGATGTTATAACCGCTAATTCACTACATTTTGGGCATTCCACTAGAAATTCCCTCATGTAAGAACGTTTCACTGTTGCTGATCCTGAATATCTGGCATTATCTTCTTCCATAAAAGTTTTGACTAGAGTGCTTTCTGTTGCCCTTACAGGCACTTTACAACGATAAAGGCTTGGCGAAAAGTTTGGTCTGATCTTATTAGAAAGCATAACTACTATGAAACACCAAGTTATTTGCGTCTGGCTAGGGAAGCATTCTTCAGAAGACCATTTTTACGATAAGCACTTGGCTATTGACTATACCGACGAAGACCACGCAAACTCTCCGTTTGGTCAGGATGCGCTATTGACTTACTACGATGAAGATTTCGTGGAAAGTTGGTGGGCTAACCCCCTAACACTGGAATTCTTGGATCAGCAGCAAGAGATGTTACTCCACGCCAACTATTTTTTCGATGATCTAAGAAAGGTATTGGTTAAATTAGAATTAAGTAATTACAACGCTATTACGTTTATGTTTGGTGAAGCTGGAGTGAACGGATTCAATCAAGAGCTTTTCTCTTACGAAGGCAGGCAGCAAGCTGATAGTCCAACTGTCTTTGTTTTCAAAAAAGAATACGTTCTTAGCTAAAGAATTGATCGAACAAAGCTAGCATGAACTATACACTATATCACCAAGATCAGATGATAGGAAAGGTAACCTTAGTAGAACAGGACTTTCCCAACCTTTTCGGAGTATATGAGCTTCACCAGCTAGCTGAAGAAAATCCGATAGCGGAGTACATTAACTACTCGGTGAAAGCCAACAAGCTAATGAATGAAGATGAAGCTAAGTGGATTGAATTTGCCGAAAAAGAAGAACTCAAATTCATCGATCTGATAGAATCCGACGATTGGAAATTAGTAGATGAAATAGGAAACACCCACAAGATTATGATCCCAAATTTTGGGGATAACCAACCATGAAATTGTCTGGCGGTGGAATTAACGAGCTTTTAGAATCAGCTTATACTAATACTCCTTTTGGGTACTGCATCGTGATACAGTGCAAAGAACCGTGCTGCTGCACTAATGCTTCACAGGGAATGCCAATAATTTCCCGATTAGGAAACGCTTGTTGCAACACTTCCCGAGCAAGTTCATCCTGAGGCAAACCATAGAACGGTAGCAGAACCACTTCATTCATGATCAAAAAATTCGCATAGGTAGCTGGTAACCGATTACCATCTTTATCGTACATAGCATCCGCCATTGGTAAGGGAATTAATCGGTAAGGTTTACCCTCACTGGTACGAAACTGCTTCAACTCATCCTCCATACGAAAAAGTGCCTCGTACTGTTCGTCGTCAGAATCAGTACACTGTACATAAGTAATCGTCTGTAGATTACAAAATCGGGCGAGGGTATCAATGTGGCTATCAGTATCATCGCCAGCTAAATAGCCGTTCTTGAGCCAGAGAATACACCGAGCTCCTAAAGCTACTTGTAGGTACTCCTCAATTTGCTCTTTGGTCAGGTGCTCATTTCGGTTATGCGACAGCAAACAAGCTTCGGTCGTTAGTAATGTTCCTTCTCCGTCTGACTCCAGGCTGCCACCTTCTAATACAAAATTCTTTCTTGATTCATATCCAACTATTGGAGAAAATACTTGCTGGTCGTAAAGCTGACGGGTAATCTGATTATCCAAATTAGCTGGAAACTTCAATCCCCAACCATTAAACTGAAAGTCTAATAGTACAGGCTGACCGTTATCTAACACTGTAAGCCCGCTATGGTCGCGAGCCCAGGTATCGTTAGTAGGAATTTCGCAGTAGATAATGTTCGCTGGATCGCAATGAGTCAGGTGATTTTTTACTTCATCGATATTGGGACTGACAATCAGTAGTTTTTGCCGAAGTGAGATTTCTTGGGCAATACGCTGGTAGCAGGGAATAACTTGGTCTAGGGTGCTTTGCCAATCGGTTTGAGCGTGAGGCCAGGTCAGTTGAACTCCACTCTGAGGATACCATTCGGGCGGGAATGAGCGAGCGTTTTTCATACTACGGAGATAGTAGATGATTGCCCCAATCTACCATGTACTCTTTGATCTTTCTAGAGTAATTACTCACGCCTAATATCAAGTGGTATGCTCCTAAATCACATCTTATCATAAGCAGTTCCTCGGAACAGCAAAATACTAGTATATTGAATATAAGTGGTATTTATTATTGATTTTTGAAATTAACCGACTGAATAATAAGGATTATTCAAAAAAAATACTTATATTGTGAACTTCACTATTTTGCTTGGCGAACAAAAGTCTGTTATCGCTTCGTTAAGCATACAGTGTTTTTGTATCTGCAAATTTGGTAAATTTTTTATCATGATCTGCAGGGATTGTTTTATTATTCACCTTTAAATATTTAGCTTTTGGCACGACCCACAACTCGAAGTATCACTCTAAAGTCCGGTTATTACATTGAAGTTCGGCAAAAAGGAGAGCCGAAAGGAATCAAAATCAGACGGGATACATACCCACAAATTCAAGCCGCCATTCGTCGTTACGAGCACTTGTACGAAGTTAAGTACTTGGGCGAAGTTAAGGCATCAGCTTAAACGCTTAGCTTACTGATGTAAGCAGACATATTCTGAAAACAACTACTGTTGTTTCACAGGGAAGCAGTTGATAGGTAAGCCATCATGGTCAATGTTGGTAAGCCCATCAACTGCTTTTTTAATATCCAGATTGGTATAGCACTACCACCCACCCCGCTTAAATACGCCATTTTGAGCCACAACAATTGGTGGGAAGTTCGATTAAATTGAAAGTCCGTGTTCACCCATAAAAATTCCCCAGTGGCAGCATCTAAACACACAATACCTACGGCACTATCAAAGTCATCAATCTCGAGGTTCTGACCATCGAAGTACAGCCTGCCATTAGCGTACACCGGAGAAGTATCTACACTCAACTGATCGTTTTCCCAAAGTAGCTCACCTGTTTCTAGCGATACTGCAAACGGGCGACCGTTAATGCCACCAACTGCTGCAACGGTACCCCGCTCATACACGCCAAACACTACGCTACCCGCTACTGCCGGACTAATTTGAGCAGCATCTCCGAGGCCAGTATCTACCGTCCACAATAACTCTCCACTGCGACGATCTAAACAATACAGGCTGGATTCTACCGAACCTGAGCCTCCTTGAAATACTACCTTATCGCCCGTAACTACCGGAGTGCTGGCTCCATCAAAATCGTTGAGTGGCTGTTGCCAAAGTAGCTCACCTGTAGCAAAATCACGGGCTTCGAAATCCTCAGCGGGCACGTAAATAATATCATCAGCAATAGCAGTACTGCCGGTTAAACCCTCTTCAGCGAGAGGCACTCGCCAGAGTGGGCTTCCATCGGTAGCATTAATCTTGTGTAGGTAATTATCATCTATAAATCCCGAAGTCCCGTGTACTAGCGCATTATCGTGTAAGACAACCCGACCGTACATATTCTTAAACGGATCGTCCGGATCTAGCTGAAAAGTGTACTCCCAGCGGATACACCCGGTAGTAGCATCAGTAGCGGTCAAAATGCCTCGTAAGCCAGCCACATAAATAGTGTTATCAGCATAGATGGGTGACATTTTACTGATACTACTGTAATGGTAATCCGGAATACCTGTCTGCCATAGCACTTCATCAGTTCTCAGATCATAGGCAGTTAGGCCATTATCCTGAGTTACACAATAAAGCACTCCGTCGTGATACTCCGGCAAACTTTCAATGTCATTCAAGTTCTCGAAAGCAAATATTCGGCGACCGCTTCCAGTATTAGGGTCTAATGTGTAGACTTCTTCATCTACGGTCACCAGTAGAAATTCATTCAGCGAAGGGTCAGGATTGCCCAGCAAAGTCGCTCCTAAGTCAGGCGTAATCTGTTCGTCGGTCGCGTCGCAAGCTACGAGTAGACCACAAAGTACCAGGATTGGTAGAAATAAGTAGTTAGACATGTCTCTCAACATATAGGTATCTCGATAGTATATCCGTCTCCGAACACCAAGGTTAACGGATAGTTAACAATACCTAAAGAGAATCTTCCATTTCTGAAGATAGAGAGTCTACCGATATAGACTTTTCTGCTAGTTTACTATCATTTTCTCAGCAAACTGCTAATCATCTACAGTGATTTTTACCATATAAATGCCCAGATTTCTTCATGATAAGCTGATCTGCCGGGTGAATGATAAGTTTTTGATAAATAAATTTCTCTTGCTGGCTATCATCAGGGCTGATGAGTCATTAATTTGTTCATTTCCTGAGTAACGGCTTTTATACGCTCCGGCTTGGGCAGAACATAACACTGGTCTTTGTCAGGAGAGGATCGCCATTCATGCGTTCCGTCTTCAAAAACCTCGTTAAATCCTTCACATGATTGATCAAAATAGTCGCTCAAACCTCGCACGGCAATTAGTACTGCTAATAAGTCGGCACTATGGTGGGTAGGACCTTTTGCCCAACCCACACGATCAAAAAACCACTCATAAGCCTGGCGAACGATATGATTCTCCTTTACTTCAGGCAGAGTGCCTCCGGTCTGATAAAGAGTAGCCAGCTGGTCGCCACCCCCGCTGAATAAAATATGGGTAGGCCAATTTTCCACCACATCAATCGTAGCCGCTGGGTCGGGTTTCCAGTTACCGTTCACCTGAGTATTTGTATTCTTTGGAAATCGCCCTCCCATGCAAACGTAGTGTTTTACCTTCTGCCTGACTAACTCTGTTCCACTTAGTGAGCTGATATCATCTGATGGAGTGTGTAACAGTCGAGATAGATTAGTCATATACCCTACTGTTACAATCACCACACTGCTATCTGGCTGGCTAGCCAATATTTCTCGGTAGAGCCGGGCTGCTTCGGGTAATGAATCGGCAGAAGTGATGGAATGCGGATACGTTTCAGCCAAGGACTGGGCATAGCCCGATTTTCGATTGACAGCTTCCCCCTTCGGTACCCCAATTGGCAAATTAGGCCGTCCGTAAAAAGTGTTGATGGCATCTAAGCAGGGGGCACTCCAGGGGTTAGCGGATGAGACTATAGTAGCCAGAATTTCGGCTTCTCCTCGGTCGGCTAACGCATGGAGCATTGCCGTCGCTCCCACATCATCCACATCAGATTCCATATCGGTATCGTAAATAATTTTGACAGGCTGGCTTAGTAGAGTTACCACTTGGAAAAGCAACCCCATAAGCACTAGTAGAAAGAAAGGATTTGTCACAGTTTACAAGGTTGTTGTTGAAAAACAGTCTCTCGTGAGAAACCGAAAAATACAGCAACATCTAATTTTTTCCTTACTTTCCCACTTATTTCTTAAACATCCTTCATAATTTTACTCCTCAATCTAAAGCAACAGAACTTATGGGAAGAGCCTTTGAATACCGCCGAGCCGCCAAAGAAAAACGCTGGGATAAGATGTCTAAAATCTTTCCCAAGCTTGCCCGGTCTATCACTGTTGCTGCCAAAGAAGGTGGCACTGACCCCGATATGAACGCTAAACTGCGGACGGCCATCCAGAACGCCAAGGCGCAGAATATGCCCAAAGACAATATTGAGGCAGCCATCAAGCGGGCGGAGGGTAAAGATAGCGACAACTATGTAGAAGTACTGTACGAAGGTAAGGGTCCGCACGGGGTGCTAGTAGTGGTCGAGTGTGCGACTGATAATTCTACCCGCACCGTTGCTAATGTAAAATCCTACTTCAACAAAGCCGGAGGCTCGCTGGTGCCTACGGGTTCGCTAGACTTTATGTTTAACCGTAAGGCAGTATTTGAATTTATTCCCCCGGATGATTTTGACCAGGAAGAACTGGAGCTAGAACTGATTGATGCTGGACTAGAGGAAATTGAGGAAAACGACGAAAAAATCTATATCTACGGCGACTATACCAACTTCGGCTCACTCTCGCAGGCCCTAGAAGAAAGGGGTATCGAGGTAGAAAGATCCACCCTTCAGCGTTTTCCTACTACCCCGGTGGAATTTAGTGAGGAGCAACTAGAAGAGATTGAAAAGATGCTGGACAAACTAGAGGATGACGACGACGTGCAGGCGGTGTATACAAATATTGAGTAGGTTGTTCTTTATCATTACGCTTCACATTAAAGAAAAGTAGTGTTAGACCTTTATCTTATACAAGATGATCAGCCAAAGCCTGATTACCCAGAACAGGCAAAACTAGAATTTGCTGGTGGACTTGATGCCACTACTTTTGCTAACTTGCAGAATAAAGGAATAATAGCCAGTCACTACGATTATTATTCGGATTTCAGATGGTCAGCAGAAGTGATTGAACAGCAGCATGAAAAAATTAAGTTGAGTAAACTCGAGAATGATACGGATATAAAAAGACTAACGAAATTGCTTAACAAGGCCCAATCTAAAAATACTGGTTTAATTGCTTATTGTGATTAGGAAGGTATCCAGATCGAAATCCAATCACTTTACTGCCTCTCGTTTAATGTACAAACCTCTTATTCTTGCCTTGTTTCTAATTTCCTCATCGGCAACTGCTCAAGTTTATACAGAAAAACAGACCCGCCACCGATTTGCTCAGCTTAACTTAGGATTGGATTATCAAACAAGTTTGGGGGGCACTACTAATTACCTAGACTCAGAGGGTAATCTCAATTCACTTGATCTTACTAGTCTGGGTAAACCGAGAATTATTATAGGCGGTACGCACTTTTGGGGACATGCTGACTTTTATATAGCTATTCCGGTAGCAAGTCCTATTCTCAATCAGGAAAATCAGCGTATTGATTATTTGGTTGGGGTAGAAACGGTTTTTAAATACTACCCCTGGCGCATTGAGCACAAGAAGGTTCGACCATTTTTGGGAGTATCCATTGCCCCGTTTTACTACGAGCAGAGTAATGATAATCTGGAATTTGGTAATGGCCCGGAGCTTAACCATACGTCACTGCCACTAATGACCGGACTGACTTTTAATATTGGAAACCACCTAATCGAGGCTGGTTTGACTTGGAATTACGTTAACTCGCAAGAGTACTATATTTCCCGTAATGAGGTGTCGACAATTGAAACTCCTTCGCTGTACCTGAATATATCGTATCGATATATGTTAGAGACTACAATCAGTGACGAACGCAACTGGGAATCAGGTAAGACCAAGGAAGTTACGGATAAATTAGCCGCCGAAAATCGGCTTAATGGCTTTTTCTTGGGTGTAGGCATGTCTTCGGCTTTTTGGATTGGCGAAAGTAGCTACAATGAAAACACTCGTCCTTATATTGAGAAATACAGTACATCACTGATGCCCGACTTTAGCATTGGTTACTATTTGCACAATCCCGATGTAAATATTGCCCTCGGCTACCGAAGCTATGGTTCTTCTACCAGTGCTTACGGTGCAGCGCAGGTAGTTAGAAGAAGATCTTTTGTACTGGAAGGGACGAAATTTCTGTTTGATTACCACGGCTTTGTTCCCTTTGTTGGTCCTGCTATTAGCTACGAGAATTTGAGTTTTCGCGAATCGTTCGAGAGGCAGTCAGTACATCGCCTGTCAGAAACTCAGTTTAGTTACGGACTCACCTTTGGTTGGGATATTCGCCCCAATCGGCTGCAATCCTGGATTTTGAGGACAAATCTGAGATGGTTTCCAAACCTGGAATTAGCAGTGGACGATCGGCAGTCTATTTCCTTCAACAACATTGAGTTCAACTTCATCCAATTGATTATCTACCCTAACCGGATCTTCTAGAGAAGCCAATAGAACTTCTTACCCCTCCAGCCACTGCTTGAAGGCTTTGGCTTTTCCTTTGCTGACAATTACTTCGTCGGTGGGGGCAGGTTGGAGGTTGAGTTTGAGGCGGCTATTGAAGTAGGTATGAATCTGCTGAATGGCTTCCAGGTGAATAAGGTATTGCCTATTGATGCGGAAGAACTTTTCAGTATCTACTAGTCCGTCTAGTTGTTCCAACGTATAGTCTACCACATACTTTTTGCCTTCGGGAGTAAATAAAAAAACTAGTTCGTTTTCGGTGTAAAAGTAAGCAATTTCATCGTCAGAGATGGGAACCAGCTGCTCTCCCTTTTTTACCAGAAATCGTTTTTTGTGGCGGCGTCCGGCAGATTGCTGCCCACTCTGTTGCAAGTTATCCAGCAATCGTTCAATTTTGCTGGCGTTCTCTTCTTCCGAAAATTCACTCTTTAGCTGCTTGTACTTGGCAATCGCTTTATCCAGTTCTTCAAACTTGATAGGTTTGAGCAGATAGTCAATGCTTTTTACCTTAAATGCCTGAATAGCGTATTCGTCGTAGGAAGTAGTGAAGATAATGGGGCTTTTGATCACTACTTTCTCATAAATGTCAAAGCTCAATCCGTCCGAAAGTTGAATATCTGACAGTATCAAATCCGGAGCAGGATGCTCAGCAAACCAGCGGATAGCACTCTCTACACTATCCAGTACATCGACAACCTCGATTGGCTCATCCAAGCGGCCTAGTAGCTGCTGTAAACGCTCAGCTGCTGGGTACTCGTCTTCAATAATTAGTATATCCATACTGTACTATCAAGAAGCGATCAGCGGAATACGTACCGAGAACAACTCGGCCGATTGGTTAATTTCCACCGGATTGGGAGTGAGCAAAGCGTAGCGGTTTACAATATTCTGCAAGCCAGTTTTGGTGGATTTTTCCATCTCCAGAATGTTCTTCTTCTGTACGTTATTTTCTACTACTACGTAGCCGTGTCGGTCTACCGTGATACGCAGGGTAAGCGGTTTATCTTTAGAAATGACATTATGCTTGAGTGCATTTTCTACCAGAATCTGTAAGCTTAGTGGGGCTACTCGGCGATTCAAGCTTTCTTCAGGAATATCATTCTCTACAATCAGGTTATCGCGGTAGCGGGTTTTGTTTAAGAAAATGTAAGACTGCACGAAATCCAGTTCTTCCTCTAAAGAAACCGTTTCTTTCTGGCGACTTAGCAGTACGTAGCGATACACATCGGAAAGCTGCTCCAGGTACTTCTGAGCATCGGTATTATCCGGCTCAATCAGGGCAGCCAGCGTATTCATGCTATTAAAGAGAAAATGAGGATCGAGCTGGCTTTTCAGGGCTTCAAACTGGGAGCGAATATTCTCTTTGGCTAATGTTTCAGCTCGTTTAAGGTTTTTGACCCACTCGCTAAAGAAGTAGGCGCCCTCATAAATAGAAACTACAATAGCGGTAGGAATGAGATTAGAAATTGCCATAGCCCAGTGCTCACCCTCCTCACAAACGGTGTGACCTACCCAGCCAAACATTATATCTATAGCATAGGTAGCCGCCACGGTAAATGCCACACAACTGATTACCTCAATGAACAGCCGCCGGGCCGTTTGCTCGCTATGTGGATACGCCTGGCGTAGCCCCATAACAATGGCCCGATTACCCTCCCAAAGTGAAAGCGTAAAAGTAAAAGAGACTAAAAAGCTTATGCTCATATCAGCCAAGTCACCGGCTTGGCCATCGTAGTAGATAGCCAAAGAAATGAATGAGATGACAGGTACCCCGATCAGCCGTATGATACGTTCAGTAGAAAAGGAATATCTCATAATTAAAAGATACGGATAATTTATAGGATATGAACAAAGGGAGAGTCTTTCTTTCCCTTAAAGGATGATATACACTGTAAAATTTAACTTTTTGCTTCCTAGCAAGCCAAGATAGGCTGCTCTAATGCTGAGCAACTTATCTTATCATCCATCTAATCTTTAGTGTAGATAATCTCTTGCAGATTACTAGCCCGATTTTCGCAAAGGTTTTCGGTCCGCGACCCAAAGCGTAGCGTATTCTTTTTCAGTTGAATAATATCTTGCTCTATGCATTCGTCAATTCCAGGAAAAATGCTACACCCGTTGGTGATATCGTAGACGACGTTGGCTTCAGTGATGCCACAAGCTGAAAAGCCTAGGGCATCGAGTAGTTGTTGATTGTCGATTAGGATCTCCAGTGATTGTTCGGTATTAGCAAAGTCAGCCTCCCAGGTTTTCTCAAAGCTCAAACTCGTTCCCAGTATCGTAAACGGCCCGGTTGATCGATAATTCAATATAGGAGTCGTCAGGCCTTCGTCGGCGAATATGGTAACGTTTATAGTATTAAGCGTATCCGCAAAAGTAAATGTCTCGGTTTGATACACCTCGCTAAACGGTGACCCCGGTACATCAATGGGTAGCTCCAGCACACCATCGCTACTCCAGGTACCCTGCAATGCGGTAATCACATCGCCGATAGAATCTATCTCTGAGCGATCGAAGTCGTCTTCATCATCAGAGCAACTTACAAAGGCAAATGAAAGAAGTATTAACCATACTAAAATATTCGTTTTCATCAGTTAGTTATTTTACATTAGAAAAAGGATTACATGAGTGATTTTCTCAGCTAGCGGTCACTGGGGTAGATTTCAGAGCAATTGATCGAGTTTGTATCAGGTAGGCTACCCCTAAGTTGGGTATCCAGCACAGCCAAGCCACAATACGATAGGCCGTGATAAAATCGTCAAAAAGTATTATCAGAAGCGGTAGAAAAATTCTTAGTGTGACGGCGGCCAGGCAAAGAGCGTAGCTGTAGGTCATCATAGCCTGGTGTTGAGCTACTTTTCCTTGCGTAATATGGTAGTAGCTCGCGCCAGTGGTAGCTAACCACAAAGTGCCCAAAATAGTGAATCCAATCTCACTGATTATCCCGCCATCGGCCAATTGAGCCAGGTATATACTACCCAACCCGCTAATTAGAACAGCTACAGCATATACGCTGCCTATAACAACATGAACTATCGGATACTCTTGGCGTATGCTTTTAGAAAACTGTATCCAGCCTATGCCTAGAGCTAATCCTCCTAAGCAAATATGACTGTAGAAAGCGACATTCCACTGAGTGCTCGCTAGTAGTTCGCTCGCTTTATGCATTAGTATACCTACCGGCTGTTCAGCTACTAGGTAATACAGTGGATAGAGAGAAACGGTAAGACTAGAAATACAAATTAGCCACCAGGCAGTGGATTTTATGTTTTTAGGCATGGCTCGCAGTATCAAAATACGATCGCTGTTCCTACATTCAGTGCACCGAACTGCCACTGATCATCGCCAATTCCGTTTACTTCTACTCGGGTGCTCAACTGCTGGTAAATTACTCTTAGCTCCAGAGCTTTTTCTTTATTACTGAAGGGGGTGAATGCATAGCCGACACCGATACTGCCCGAACTACCAATGCCAAACTGATGGAAAAACTCCTGCTCATTGCTCTCATTCAGGAAGCGATTCTTCGTAAATACGGCACCCAGTCCGAGGTCGGCCAGCAGGAATACGTTGTTTGCCTCAAACGGATAGTACTTAGCGGCGGCCCCGGCCGTAAGGAAGTTAAAGAAATACCCTTCTTCGTAACCTCCCTCTTCTGGCTCAGAACCCGTTTGGGAATTACGAACGACGGCACCCAACATTAGGCCTTTTGCCCAGCGAACGGGTTTATAAAAGCCTATTCCGAAACTGAAGCCACTTAGGCCGGAATAATCACCTACCTGACGGCGATTTCCTTCAGAACCGGCAAAGTAGCTCTGCCCATTGTTGCGTAAGCCTTCAGCACGCATCAGTTCACTACCACTCTGCAAAAAGGGGGTTACCCATCCGGAGTTGATTTCTACCTGGGTGTTTTGCGATAGTGGGTTCTGGGCAGCACTATTCTGGTACCCAATTGTCAGTAAAATAGCTGAGAGAAAGAATATAGATTTCATAGATGATAAAGTTTAAGAGTTATAGTCCACGGTCAACAGTTCACAGAGCATAATTAGATCTATTTTTCATAACTGTGGACTGTTGTCTGTTAACTATGTACTAAAATGTGATTCGGTACTGGGGCACAGGAAATAGGCCAATCTGATTTTGCGTTTGCACGGTATTCGTTCGTGGGTTGTAAATACGAGTAAACTCATTTTCCCGATTGGTAATATTCTGAATATCCACTCCGAATTCGTGGGTTGCCCTTTTGGCATTAATGCGGTAAGAAATCTTCAGATCCGTGCGGAAGTAATCGTCAAACTGTTCAGAGAAGGCTAGATCATCCCGACGTACTTCGTATCCTAATTCAGCCGAACGTTCAAAGTCAATGGGGGTGTAGCGGTTACCTCCTGAAGCAGTCAAGCGAAGATCCAGATTTAGGGTATTATTCTTACGGCCCACTTTAAACTCTTTTCCACCTAACAGATTGGTCACGTAACCACCGTCAAAAGCGGTACTGCGCCATACATCATCACTGCCCTTATATTCTGAACTATAAAGCGAAGTAGTGAACAGGAAGTAGTAGCCGCGGTTATAGAATCGCTCTAATGTGAGCTCAACCCCGTAGTTGCGGCCTTCGCCTTCGTTCACTAAGAATCCATTGTCAATGGGCGCAAAGTCGGCTCCAGCATTCAGCATAGAGAAGGAAGAGGGTTGACGGCTTTCTACCGGTGCGCTGTTAATACCCTGGTAGTAGGTTTCTACTTTAAATCGCAGGTTGGGGGATAGTGAATGGTCGTAGGAAAGTACGTAGTGCTGGCTGCTGGTGAAATCCATATTGCGGTTGCTTTCTACTACACTTCCATCCGTTAATGGTGTCTGGGTAAAGTAGGTCTCTAGCGGTTGGGTCTGGCTGTGGCGTCCATAGGCTACGGCAATTGTCTGACGATCATTTACGCGGTACTGCAAACCGGCCCGGGGCTGGACACTGTTGCTACTGCTTACTTCAAAGTTTTGGTAGTTAATGCCAGTGTTCAACGTTAGCCGATCATTGAAGCGGTGTTGCCACTGAGCGTAAACCTGCGTTAGTAAGCTCTGGCCTTGGCTATCGCGTAGCGGTCGCTCGTCGCCGGGTACAATTCGTCGGTTGACCAGATCAAAATCGTACAAGTCAGTAATTAAGCCTACGGTCACATTGTTACGGGCACTGAATTTTTTATTCAGCATCAAATGGGCTGACAGTTTATTATTGATAAAATCAGCTTCCTCATTTGGAATAGGAGAGCGATCCTCAATACTTAGGGAGTCACTGTAAAAATGACTTTCCTGACGAGAAGCGGCTAATGACAGTTTATAGCTGGTGGTAGGATTGAAGTAGTATAGATGAGATAGCCCGACGATTCCGGTTCGGTAGTTTAGATAACTATCTTGGTTTTCGTCCCCAAATAGATTCTCACTATTAGCTTCCAGGTCTTCCTCGCTACCTAGCAAGTCAATGTTACTCACCCCGCCAATTCCGAACACGGTAAAACGACCTGCATTTTTGGTAGGCACATCTACTTTAAAGGTTAAGTCCTGATACTCCGGGGTAGCCGCTCCGGTGCCAAAGTCTAAGCCGATAGCTTGAAAAGCGCCTAGCGTAGAGTAACGGTAGTTAGCAATGTACGAAGCTTTAGATTTTTTACTAAATGGCCCCTCCACGCCAAATTCAAATCCATTGAAACCTACTTGACCCAGAAATTCCCGCTTTTCGGTATTACCCCGACGTAGTTGTAAATCAAATACTCCAGCTAAGGCATTGCCGTATTCCGCTGGAAAGGCCCCGGTCAGGAAATCTGATTTATCTAACACATTATAGTTGAGCATACTCACTGGCCCGCCGGTAGAACTTAGTGAACCGTAGTGGCTGGGGTTAGGAATGTTGATACCTTCTAAACGCCAGAGTAATCCTGATGGAGAGTTTCCTCGGATAATGATGTCGTTACGATCGTCGTTGTTTGCCGCTACTCCAGCAAAGTTAGCCGCCATTCGGGCGGGATCATTACGGGAACCAGCGTAGCGCCCGGTTTCTTCCAGATTGAACGAGCGGGAACTCACGGTGGCTAATTCGTTATTGGTAGCGGTTTTATCTGATTCAGCGGTAATGACGATCTCGTCAGCCATCAGTATGCTTTCTTCCAGCGACACGTCCAGCACTACCTGCTTACCGGTAGTCACCATCACGTTAGGAATAGTACGAGCGGTGTAGCCGATAAACGATACTTGCAGTGCCTGCCGACCAATGGGTACATTTTCTAAAGTGTAGTACCCTTCGGTATCGGTAGCCGTGCCGATCATGGGTTCGGTATCCAGCACGATAACATTAACCCCCACCAGCGGAAATTTGGATTGGGCATCAACGATTTGCCCGCGAAGGGTTTGGGTGGCGGGACTCTGGGCGTATAAAGATGAGACAAATATGCTGATCCAGGCGAAGATGATGACAAAGGTAAAAAATAGCTTTTTCATAGCGTAATGCATTTTGGTGATTTGGTACGCTACAAAGGTGTAAGATTACTTACCACTGCACTGGAAAGATCAGGTGAACCGTCGGAAAGCCGGGGTGAATGGACGGGATAGTGATCCTAAGTTGAAAATAATGTGTAATTGTACTGCAGTAAGGTATTATTGATATGCAATTAAGGCATTAGTAAATAAAATCTTGCCGAGATAGGGTTTAACAAAGCTATAAAGGTGATTGAAAGTAAAGTCTACACCGTTTTCAATAAAATGCAAAGTTAATATCTGTATATAGCCATGTGGGGTAACTTATTAGTTAGAAAGAACAGCTAGGAGATAATTTCTGGCAGGTCTACTACAATGGTATCTTTTCAGACAAGTAATTTATAATTGCCATACAAACCTATATGCTCATTACCACGTAACAATAGCAATTATTCTTAGAAAAAGAGGCTATGTTACCTACACTACAGAGTGAACCATTAATCCTCCGCCCGTTTGTGCAAGAAGATCTGCCCAATATATTAGTGTTGGTGCAAGATAAAGACGTGGCTGCTACTACACTTACCATTCCCTACCCTTGTACTGAAGAAGCAATTAACAATTGGTTTCGGTTGCAACAGCAGGAGCTTGAAGAAGGAAAAGTGCTACGTTGGGCGGTATGTCTCACTGGAACTAACGAGCTCATAGGAACTATGAAGCTAGCAACTCATCCCGAGTATGAATCAGCGGAGTTAGGCTATTGGATTGGTAAGCCCTACTGGGGTAATGGTTATGCTTCGGAAGCGGGCTATTTAGTAGTAGACTATGCCTTTAGAACGCTAGAGCTTAACCGAGTAGAGGCACACGCTATGGTAGAAAATATAGTATCTGCCAAAGTACTTCGCAAACTAGGTATGCGAGAAGAGGGTTATCATCCGCAACTGATTAAAAAGTGGGGCGAGTTTAAAGACGTAAAAACCTATGGATTGCTGCGCGAACAGTGGGTAGCTTCCCAAACTAAGTCAACTGCTTCATGAACGCTTCCCTTACGAATCGTCATCAACAGCTTTATAAGCAAATCCCTTCGCGAATACTTGCCCTACCCGAAGCAGAACTGATAGAAAAGCCAACTCCGAATAAATGGTCAAAAAAAGAGGTATTGGGGCATTTGATTGATTCAGCTATTAATAACCACACCCGGCTGATACAGATACAAATTGAACCCCAACTGTTGGTAATTGAGAAGTACGCTCAAGATGATTGGGTGCGACTACACCAATATCAGGAGTGGAATACCGAAGTGCTAGTTCGCTGCTGGCAATCGCATCAGCACCAGATTATTGTATTAATGGAAGTAGCTTCAGAAGAAGCTCTCTACAAACTATGTGATATTGGTAATGGCGAACTAAAAACCATGCGGTGGCTATACCAAGATTATGTAGCCCATTTAGAGCATCACCTTCACCAAATCGTAGATTACGATTTTTAATATCGAGTTCGTTTGCGTGTCAATGTGTGAAAGTACTAGTATCTTTATACGACTCAATAAGCCAATTCTAGACATTCAAACACCATGAACAATCTAGCTCAAGACATCACCCAGACGTTACTTGCCGAAGTGCGGCGGCGTATTATTGAAGAATCGGTACCCCGGATTAAAAAATGCCTCAACCTACTGAATGAGTCGCAGATTTGGTATCGCCCTAATGAACAAACTGTTAGTGCGGGAAACTTAGTGTTGCACTTGATGGGTAACTTGCGGCAATGGGTACTGAGCGGTATCGACAGTCAACCTGACCACCGCCAGCGATCACAGGAGTTTGCTGAAATCGATCCGGTGCCTACTCAAAAGCTCATCTGTGACTTAGATAGCCTGATGACTGAAGTAGATCAAGCCCTCAACCGGATTACCTCCGAAGCCCTAACTGAAAAGCGGAATGTGCAGGGGTTTGAAGAAAGCGTACTGTCTATTCTGATTCACGTAACCGAACATTTCTCCTACCATACTGGGCAGATTACTTATTACACTAAATCCACCCTCAATGTAGACACGCAGTACTACGCTGGGATGGATTTAGATCAAACTTCTTCTGACTAATAAGGAAACTATGCTGTTTCTCAGGATATGTTAGGCATTTTCTACCTTTACGAAGGTGATTTTATGGGGGGCGTTGTTTATCTTATCGGAGTAGTCCGCGTCTACACTTATTTTAAGTCGTTTACCACTTTTACTCACTACCTCCCAGTCACGTATCATTTCAATCTGAATATCCATAAATTCTTCGTGCAGATCGGATAGCTCAGTCTGAGTTTCTTCAGGAACTACTTTCAGAAAATTTTCTCCAATGAGTTCGCTACGATCGTACTCGTACCACTTAGTGTAATTGTTATTGACTGCTACAAATTTTGCCTCTTCGTTAGTGATACAGATGGCTAAATCAGTGTCTTCAATAATTTGCTCAAAGTCTTCGGGTCTTTCATCTAGAGCCTTTTTAAGACGGGCGGTTTCTTGTAAGTCAATCATGGTAATTTTACTTTATGGTTAATGGAAAGATTACTTACTTTTTGATGCCGATTTCTTTGAGTCATGGTTTGCCTGTAGTACCTCAATCTGCCGATCTCGTTCAGCAATTTCGCCTTTGAACTTCTCTCGTAGCTTCACTAGTCGGTCATAAGCTTTTTGCTCTACCTCTTTAATGCGCGATCGCATTAATTCTTCGTTGGTTTTTTGTCGCTCGTCTTGCGTGAGATCACGGATTACGCCGATTAACATCCGCTGGTTACCTACCTGGCTCTCTTGCATCTTTAGTTCAGCCTGAAATACATCTCCGCTTTTGCGCTTAGCTTCCACTGTTTGTAGTTCACCTACCGCTAGTGTGGTGTCTAGTTGATTATCAACATTGTTATCAGCTTGTGATGCTAATAGCTTATCGAAGGGTTGGTTTTGTATTTCATCGGCAGAGTAACCGAATATGTCTTCCGCTGCCGGATTAAACATTTCTATTTGTTTTTGGGCAGTGAGTACGATAATACCATCTGAGGCGCTATCAAAGATAGCTTGTACTTTTTCTTTATCGCGCGCAGCCGCTTCTTGGGTAGCCTGCATTTCCTCCATATTTTGGCGCATCTCTTCTTCTTGTGCTTGCATTTCTTCGGCTTGCTGCTTTGACTCTTCTAGCAATATTTGGGTACGTTGGCTGGTCCGTACTACGGAAATAGAGGACGCTACGATTTCACTGATTCTTTCCAGAAAATCGACTTCAAAGTCGCTTAGCTCCTGAAAAGAAGCTATTTCCAATACTCCTAGCACTTCTTCATTAAACTTTAGGGGAATAATAACTAGCTGTGATGGAGTAGCTTCACCCAATCCCGAAGTAATCTGGACATAATCATCAGGAATCTGGCTAAGACGGATGGTCTTTTGTTCTACAAAGGATTGACCAAGTAAACCTTGACCGGGTTTAACAATCTTCTCTTCGTGTTTCTTTTTGTCGTAGGCATAGCAGGCTACCATTTCCAGGTAAGGGTCAGAAGTATCTTCATTAATAATGAAAAGACCACCCTGATTAGCTTTTATGTATCTGATAATGTACGCCAGTAGCTGGTCGCCAAGAGTGCTCAGATCGGTCTGGTGAGCACGAGCAATTTCGGCCACCTTGCCTTCTCCTTCGGTAGCCCATAAACGAAGTTCATCCTCTTGCTTTATCTGGTCAAGTTTCTCCTGCATCTTGAGCAACTCACCTACCAATGTGTTCTCATTAAGCCCTTTTTGTTCAACACTTAGCTCAGTCCAATCCAACTTCTCTCTACCCAAATTCCGAATAAAACCCACTACCTTCTCAAGGTTTTGGGTTAAATGTCCGATGATTTTTCCTACTTCTTGGTTATCACGCGTATGTCCGTCATTGTAGACAAACTTTCGGTTACTATTGTCTAATTGTTCTAATAGTTGCCAGCGCATTTTTTTATCGTGCCACAATCGGAAGATTATTACCACTAAAATAGGAATTCCAATGAGTAGTAGCATTCCTTGTACTACTGCTGTGTAAAGCTGAATGGTATCGTATCGCTGTTGGGCATCTGCCTCTGACTGGTTGACGTATTTTAGTACATCTTTACTAAACTTGTCGTAGGTAATCCAAACATTATATCCGGGGTCGCTTTTAAAAATAGCTAATGCTTCTTCTTTTCTATCTTGCTTAACTAAATCTATCATCTGGCTTACCAGATCAATATAGCCTTTGATAGATTGCTCATTAGCAGTTATCAACTCCTGCTCAGAATAATCTTGTTCTGATAAATAGTAGGATAATGAATCTAGGTATGCTTGGTGTCCTTCAACAGCTTTGGCGTAAGGCTCCAAGAACTTTTCATCTTGTATCATGGCATAGCCCCGAAAGCTCATATCTGCAATGTGTACGTGGTTCCATACCCTCTCTAGAGAATTTCGAGCCTTCAGCAGAGCATCTTTTTTCTGTTGGTGCTGGGTAGCTCCCATCCGGCTATAAAAAGCGGTAACTGAGCTAGCGAAAATCAATAAGGTAATAAAGCCGATAAATAGTAGAATACTATTTCCTTTCAGGAAAGTTACTTTTTTAGCCATCTAATTAATTGGTATTTTAGCTTTGAAAGTTACCGAGCTAAGATCGCTCTTAGTTCATTCTACAAATGAATGATTTAGTAATTGATCTTACAATGTAAGGTTTCGGTATACATTGACTCCAAAACCAGTGCAGTCATATCAACTAGATTAAGCTTCTCAAACCCTGCGAAGCAAAAATCATTTATTATATTGAGCAAGCAACCTAATTTAGCATATGGGCACACTAAACGTCAAGCTGGTTTCAAGTCGGGATGATCTTAACCGTAATACCCGAAATATCTTACAAGACCTAAAAGCACTAGAAACAATGCTGGAGGAGTCGTGGTTTAACGAAGCTCCCATTCATATTGGAGCCGAGCAAGAGCTATGTCTGGTCGATTCTCACTGTAAACCTAAACCCATTTCGCTGGAAGTGCTGGATCGTATTCAATCACCAGGGTTTACCACCGAATTGGCCAAGTTTAATATTGAGATCAATCTTGATCCATTGGAGTTTAAGGGTAGCTGCTTTTCTGATCTGGCGCAAAGTATTGCCCAGAATATGGATGAACTTTACGCATTAGGTTCCGAAATGGGTTTCGATCCGGTGATGACGGGCATCCTCCCTACGCTACGAAAGACTGATATGGAGGATCATAATTGTACTCCTCTGCCCCGCTACCACGCCCTGATGGAGGCACTTGGTAAACTGCGGGGGCGGGAATACGAACTAAGCATTCGGGGTATTGATGAGTTAAACATTAAGCACGATTCAGCCATGCTGGAAGCCTGTAATACTAGTTTCCAGGTACATTTACAGGTGGCTCCGAAAGATTTCGTACAAAAATATAATATCGCGTTAGCCATTGCGGCTCCTACACTCGCCATTGCTACTAATTCTCCGTTCCTATTCGGGAAACGGCTCTGGAGCGAGACCCGCATTGCGCTCTTCCAACAGTCGATTGATACTCGAGTGGTATCGGAGCATCTTCGTGACCGTAGCCCACGGGTAACGTTTGGTAATCACTGGATGCAAGATTCAATTATTGAATTGTACCGGGAGGATATCGTTCGTTTCCGTCCGATGCTGATGACTGAACCTGATGGTGATGTCACGAAGATGCTGGAAGAAGGAAAGACTCCCAATCTGAGTAGCCTGATGACCCATAATTCTACCGTATACCGTTGGAATCGCCCCTGCTACGGAATCAGTCCTAACGGAAAGCCTCACTTACGGATTGAGAACCGATTATTACCTTCCGGCCCTAGTATTGTTGATGAGGTAGCTAACTCCGCCTTCTGGCTAGGGCTGATGGAAGGAGCCCACCAAGAGTATGGTGATATTACCCAGCAGACAGAGTTTGACGATGTTCGGTCTAATTTCATTTCCTCTGCCTTTGCCGGACATGATACTGATCTGATCTGGCTGAATGGGCAGAAAATTAGTACTAGTGAACTCATTGCTAAGGAACTACTACCGCTGGCTCGGCAAGGGTTGGAAAAACGCCAGGTGAATTCGGAAGATATAGACTACTATATGGGTATTATTGAAGCTAGGAATAAATTACGTCGTACTGGCTCTTACTGGATTCTACAGTCATTCAGTAAACTAGGTAAGGAGGTGCTGAGCGACGAACGATCATCTACACTTACCTCAGCAATGATAAAAAACCAGAAATCGGGTAAGCCTATTCACGAGTGGGAGCTGGCTGCTCGGCAGGATTCTCGAGAATGGTCGGCTACTTCCCTACTGATTGAAGAGTTTATGACGCGGGATGTATTCAGTGTAGAGGAAGATGATATTCCCGAACTAGTGGCGAATATTATGGATTGGCAACGGGTACGCTTTGTGCCAGTAGAAGATAAGAAGGGGCACCTGTGCGGATTGGTAACGGCGCGTCGCCTGATTCGCTATTTGGTAGATCGGGCTGGTGACGATAAATGTGCCGAAAAATCAGTGAAAGATTTAATGATCAGCAACCCTATTACTATATCGCCTGATAGAACAGTGATGGAAGCTATGCGACTAATGAAGCAACATAACTCACCTTGTTTGCCAGTAGTAAAGAATAATGCATTAGTTGGCATCATTTCGGAGGGTAACTTTTTACATGTAACAGCAAGCTTATTGAATGTATTGGAAGAACAGCATGAAGGATAGATTAATCGGTCACTTTACTCAGGGGCGACCTGGGCCGCTAGTAATATTGATTGGAGGGTTGCACGGAAACGAAATAGAGGGAGTGCGGGCGACCGAACGAGTATTTGAACAACTAAAGAATTATACCATTAACGGAGAGGTGATTGGTCTGCGAGGCAACCTTGCAGCTATCGCTCAACATCGTCGCTACCTGGCGTATGACCTAAACCGTTGCTGGACAGAAGCACACTTACGTTTCCTACGGTCTGGTGCTATCGAGCACTCCAAACCAGAAGACCAGGAAGCCATTGCTTTGCTGAAAATTATTGATCACTATGCCGAACAGTCATTTTCTACTAAGATCATAGCAGACTTGCATACCACATCGGCGCAAAAGGGTAGCTTTGTTATTGTACCTGAGTATTTTGCCAATCACCCAGTAGTTGAAGCACTACATATTCCGATTGTGGTCAATATGGAATACTTTCTTCGAGGAACTTTGCTCAACTACAGTTGTGAACGAGGGTTTATCTCCTTTGCCTTTGAAGGTGGACAAATTGGCTCTCTCGACGCTATTGATCTGCACGAAGCTGGCATCTGGTCAATACTATTAGAGGCCGGAGTTATAGAAGATGCTCCTGCGAATTTTAAAGAAGATTGCGCTAGTTATTTACAACAACTAGCTTCCGGCTTACCAAATCGGGTCACGGCCAAATCGATGCACGTAGTGCACGAGGGGGCTAACTTTAGTATGAAAGAAGGCTACTTCAATTTTAAACCTGTGTATAAGGGTGAAGTGCTTGCCAAAGATAAAGACGGACCCATTGTAGCCCCTCAGGATGGACTCATCTTTATGCCACTTTACCAGAAAGAAGGCAGCGATGGTTTTTTTATTGTTGATCTTCAGGAGTAACAATTTTGGGCAAATTACTTTACTCGGGTAGTGATACTAAAACTTAAACTGTATCTTCCAGACATAAGATAAATGCCTATGTCTTCCCGTCGTCAGTTTATTCAGCAACTTGGTCTGGCTTCATTAGGGGGTATGCTTTCTCCAAGCATTGGAGTAGCACAAAGTAAGACGGCAAAGATTTATACTGTTACCGGAGCTATCAACGCGAGTGAACTGGGCGTTTGCCTAAGTCACGAACATATTATGTCTAACTTTGGGGCGGAGCGAAGCTATCAGCCTAATTATGACGCCACTGCTCTGAAAGCCCAGGTACTACCGTATCTGAAGCGAATTAAATCGTTAGGAGTAGATAGTATTCTGGATTGTACTACCGCCTATTTTGGGCGAGATGTAAAATTACTTAAGGAGCTTTCGGAAGAAAGTGAAATATACCTAATCACTAACACTGGCTACTATGGGGCGGCCAACGATCGCTACGTGCCCGAACATGCCTATCAGGAAACTACCGAACAATTGGCTGAGCGATGGATAAACGAGTTTGAACGGGGTATTGATCAGACCGACATCCGCCCGGGTTTTATCAAGATTGCCGCGGATGGAGGTGGAGTTTCTGATATAGATAAAAAGCTGATGCAAGCAGCATTAAAAACTAGTCAGGCTACGGAGCTAACCATTGCCTGCCATACTGGCGATAATCCGGCAGTGCCGAAGCTTGCTTTGGAGTTGATGAATGAAGAGAGTATAGAACCTTCCGTTTGGATTTGGACGCACGCCCACCAGATGGAAACCTCCGAAGAACTAATAGCGATGGCAAAAGAAGGTATGTGGATTTCACTAGATGGGCTACGAATTAAAGGATACTACGGAGGTGCTGATCAGTTGGTGCTAGACAAGCACCTTCAGCATTTACTCGCCCTGAAAGAACAAAGCTTGTTACCAAGGGTATTGGTTTCTCACGATGGCAACTCCTTTCCTCGGGGTGGAGCTATTCGTCCCTACGAAGCCATCTTTACTCGCTTTATTCCGATGCTTAAAGAAAATGGATTCACCCAGCAAGAGATTGATCAACTGCTTGTTGTTAACCCTCAGCAAGCCTTTGCAATTGATAAGTAAAGTATAGAAGTAGTTTAGTAAATCAACTTGGCAATTTGATTTTACCATATGCTTAAGAAGGTACTACAATATCCAGGGCTTCTAGCTGCTCGCCATTGTTGGCATACGTTCTATTTTACGTATCTATAATGCCCAATTATTTTAAAATTGAACAAGCAATCTTCTATTACTTGCCCGGATCCAATGTTGTGTATAATTAGATGCCTTTCAGTATCGATACTGGATTTATCATCTATAACAATCCCAATGTGGGTAGTTGCTCCACCTAAGTTCCAACATACAATATCGCCCGGTTTGTAATCCGCTGAATTCTTGGTAATTGGTAAAACCTGTCCGTATCTTTCAAAAAACTTCATCAAATTGGGGACTCTTCTGTGGTCAATATTCTTGTCGGTGGTGGAAAGTCCCCAAATGTTAGGATACAGATTGAAATTAGACGACATATCTTCGTGTACTTCCTTTTGAAGGTCAATTCCTAATTTTCTGTAAGCTCTAATTATTACATCAGTACAAACTCCTCGATCCTTCGGAACATCCCCGTTTGGATATTCTATTGAAAAATAACTGGGATCGTAAATTACCTCGTCATTTGTCAAAGATTTGGCTGAGGTTACCAGTTCATCCAGAAATGGTGTTTGTCCAAACGTTGTATTAGTCCAACAGAGCGTTAAAAGTACTACGAAAAATATCGATCTCATTCAAATAATGTTATACCCCTTTAGATTACCCAAATGTGTGCCAACTCTTTAACGGAAAAGACTATAACTCCAGACTTTATACGAAGGCACAGTGACGGCGAACTTGGTTCAAAGAGGCCGCCCCGCAGGTAGTTACTCAAGCTTTTGATAAACGTTTAATTTTATGAATGCTTTTTATATTCTTACTGCTAAATACTATCTTGTGCTGTTGGCGAAGTGCTAGGTTTAAATTACTTAATTTATGATGCGAAATAGCCTAGAAATAAGTGATTGGCAGATCACTTCCTTTCAAAGACTGCTTTTATCAATCAAACTCAGCTAACCGATATATGACAAATAAAAGTACCGGTGCGTTTATATAGTTGTTATATGCTATGTAAAACTTATTGTATGAAGACTCTACTGACACTTCTAATTCTTCTCTCCACCATTATGGTGTGTAAATCTCAACAAGAAAAAAACATAGAGTTTTTTAGTTCATCCTGGTCTGAAACACTTAATAGAGCAAGGAAAGAGAGCAAGCCTATTTTCCTCTATACATATACTTCTTCTTGCCGCTTTTGCCGACAGATGGAGAAAGAAGTATTCTCCAATAAGGAAGTATCCGATTTCTATAACTCTAATTTTATTAGCCATAAAATAGACATTGAAGATGGTGCTGAGGGAGAAGCTCTTGCTGGGAAGTATGCTATAGTTGGATTCCCAACTTACCTATACTTCGACAAAAACGGTATGCAGGTACATCAGAGTGGCTCAGCCAAGCCTGCTGAAGAATTCATATTTGATGGTAAAAATGCACTCAATCCGGAGACTTCTCTATTTACACTTAAAAGACAGTATGATAATGGAGACAGATCACCTGATTTACTTTACAACTATAGCGTCGCCTTAACATCATATCATCATAAAGATAGCCCAGAGGAAAAAGTTGTGAAGGAATATTTAGAAACACAGTCAACTCAACAATTAGAGTCAACAAAAAATATAAAGTACATTTTTACAAGGCATCTTAGTTTTAACTCTCCCGCCACGCAGTATTTTCTTAAAAACCAGAACAAGTTTATTCCTTCGTTTGAAGATAATGCAGTAGAGCGAAAGGCTGAGAAAATTATTACAAGAACTTCTTCAATAGCAGGGCGCAACAGTGATATCCAGCTACTTGATCAAATAGAAAAATCTATATCTGCTAATCTTAAGGATAAAAGTAGGCTTACTACGTTAGCTAGAATTTATTACCATCAAGGGCAGAGGAATTGGTCAAAATATGCAGCTGCAACATTGGAATACAGTAGAGGGCAAGGCAAAGATGACATGCAAACCATGTATGAAACTGCGATATATCTGAAACACTTTGCAAAAGATACTCAGACCTTAGAATTAGGTGTACAGATAATGGAAAAGGTGATCAAATTAGAAGAAAGCTATAAAAATCTTAATCTGTACGCGCAGTTTCAACACACTGTGGGTAAAGATAAACAGGCGTTGAAAACAGCAAGAGAGGCAATAGAAGTAGCCAAAAAATCTGGAGAAGAGAGTAGTGAGGCTAACGAACTTGTTGTCAAACTACAAATAGCAGATGAAAAATGACAGCATACAACATTATATCTGACCTTCGCTCTGATTCGGCCAGAGTATGCATATATCGTTATCAGCAAGCGAAAAGAACTACTAGAAAGATTTTACGTACTTGATGATATGAAAACCGATGCAATCAATATCAATCCTGAGATAATGGGAGGAGCCCCTGTTTTCAGAGGAACCAGAGTGCCGACAGAAACACTTTTCGACCATTTAGAGCGTGGTATTACCATTGACGCATTTCTAGATGATTACCCAACAGTTTCTAAAGAACAAGTTATTCAAGTGTTGGAATTGGCGGGGAAGCCATTCACTAGTGATTACTAAAAAAATCTATCAGTCAAACTAAAACTCATATTGTTCCGGCGCTGCCTAATCCGGTTCGCCTTCAAGAGTACGGGGTAGGTATTTTTCGTCAGGTTGTAACCAAATCGGCCTGGAAGAAAGCATTGAAGAAACAGTACGTTCGGGTAAATGGGACTACGGCTTCTTCGGCCACGTTTATCCGGGGTGGTGAAACTGTCAGCCTATCTATTCCGGAACAAACTGGCTTCAAGAAAAAGCTCATCTTACCACTGAACGTACTATGCGAAGACGAGCACCTAGCAGTGATTCATAAGCCAGCGGGTATTTTAGTAAGTGGTAATCGCTTTAAAACAGTAGCCAACGCTTTGGCTCAGAATATTAAACCCAGCTCCCTGGCTGATGCTACTATCCCTCAGCCAGTTCATCGCCTGGATTATGCCACTACGGGCGTGTTATTAGTTGGGAAAACAAGCAGTAGCATTCGGGCTTTGAACAAAATGTTTGAGACTAAACAGATTGAGAAGACCTACTATACTGTCACCATTGGCGAGATGAAGGACAGCGGAACCATCACCACCGACATTGATGGTAAACAGTCACGATCAGATTATACGGTAAAGGAATCGGTTCGGTCAGAACGGTTTGGTCAACTCAACTTGGTACAGCTAACCCCTCGAACCGGAAGAAGGCATCAACTGCGTAAACATCTGTCAGCCATCGGTAACCCTGTATTGGGCGACAAGGATTATGGCACAGAGGGTTTGATCCTCAACGGTAAAGGGTTGTATTTACACGCCTATTCGCTACGCTTTACCCATCCCTTTACTAGTCAAGCGACCTACGTAGAAGATGATTTTCCTCAAAAGTTTAGAAAGATATTTCCTCAACTCGCCTGAGAGAGCATACAAACGTTGCCCCTTATATAATTAGCCGTAAAAAATAGCCTAAATTCTAATAAAATACTTTAGGGGTGTAACTTATTGAGGTTTGAGTTGTCTTCGAGAAAATGACGCAACGAACATCTACTCTAACCTATACATAAATATGAAAGCCATCACCAAACATCGTTATGGCGGGCCGGAAGTTCTTCAGTTAGAAGAGGTTGCCAAGCCTGTGGTAAAAAGCGATCACCTTTTAGTGAAAGTAAAAGCAAATTCGGCGAACCCAGCCGACTGGCATATCCTTCGCGGAAAGCCTTTCTTTGCTCGCTTTAGTTTTGGCTTGTTTAAGCCTAAATATAACATTCTGGGGGCTGATTTTGCTGGTATCGTCGAAGAAGTGGGCAGTGACGTAACCAATTTTAAAGTCGGAGATCAAGTATATGGTGAGTCACTAAAAGGTGGGGCTTTTGCCGAATACATCTGCGCTCCCGCCCAGGTTTGTGGGCGGATGTCTGAAGGAGCTGGATTCGCTGAAATGGCCAGCACACCCATAGCGGGGCTTACGGCATTACAGGCACTTGTTACGCACGGAAAGCTTAAAGAAGGCGAGTCAGTATTGATCAATGGTGCGTCGGGTGGGGTAGGTCATTTTGCGGTACAAATCGCTAAAGCCTACGGAGCCAAAGTCACCGGAGTTTGTTCAAGCAGAAACCAAGAATTTGTAAAAATCCTCGGAGCTGATGAAGCACTTGCCTACGATCAAGAGAATATTCATCACCATCAGGGTCAATATGATCTAGTTCTCGACACTCACGGGAATCTTTTTCTACAAGACTTTAAGCGTATGGGGAAACGAGGGGTGGTAGTCGGTTTCACCACTCTAAAGCATATGATGCAACTACTTATTAGTGCTGGTTTTAGTAAGTTTCCTTTGGCTCAATTCACTGCTGCAGCCAATACCGAAGATTTAGAGACATTAGCAGATTTGATACGAGACAAAAAAGTTAACGTTCACATTGAAAAGACCTACCCTCACCATAAAATTCCTGAAGCCATAGGCTATATTGAAGCGATGCGAACGCGAGGAAAAGTGGCAATGGTTTGGGAGGGTGCTGAAGAGGTTGAAGGTGTAAATAAAGTAGCCGAGAGCATAACTCATCAATAGTACGGATGGGATAGCCTACCAAATGCAGCAACGAGGTGGGTTAAATTACTGAGCTGTGTATTCGATAAGGAAAACTGCTATTTCTTTTTTATACTTATAGGTAGAGTTAATTACTTACACGACCTAGGTATGAAAAGAAAAGAGTTTCTTAAAACATCTTCGGCGCTAGTAGCCGGGAGTTTTTTATCGCCACTTCATCATTCAGCACAATCAAAAGAAATGGTACGTAAAAACTGGGCGGGTAATTATACCTACCAAGCAGAACATCTTCACGAACCTCGCAGTGTAGAGGAAATTCCGGCGTTGGTCAAAAAACTAGAACTACAAAAACCTTTAGGTTCCCGCCACTGCTTCAACAATATTGCCGACAGCCCACTTAACCAGATTTCTACTCAGCATCTTAACCAAATAGTAGAGATCAATGAAGAAGCAAAAACCATTAAGGTAGAAGCCGGAGTTCGTTACGGCGATTTTGCTCCTGAGCTTCATCGGCGGGGCTACGCGCTGCATAATTTGGCTTCGTTGCCGCATATATCAGTCGCCGGAGCATGTGTAACGGGCACCCACGGCTCAGGAGTCAACAATGGCAATTTGTCTACTGCCGTCGCTGCTTTGGAATTTGTTACCCCGGAGGGCGAAGTAGTTACTTTGCATCGGGAGAAGGACGGCGACGCGTTCAACGGGGCAGTAGTAAACCTGGGAAGCATCGGACTGATCACTAAGGTAACGCTGGATATTCAGGAGACTTTTATAGTACGGCAAGATTTGTTTCAGGAGCTACCGCTGGCATCGCTACAAGACCATTTTGATGAGATTATGTCCAGTGGCTACAGCGTAAGCTTATTCACTGACTGGTTGAATGATCAGGTGAGTCAGATTTGGATTAAACGTCGGGTGGAAGAAGATACTTCGGATATGGAAGATGATTTCTACGGGGCACAAGCTGCTACTCGCGACCTTCATCCGATTACTCGCCTTTCGGCTGAGCATTGTACCGAACAGCTAGGCGTACCTGGGCCCTGGTATGAGCGATTACCGCACTTCAAAATGGGTTTCACGCCCAGCAGTGGTGAAGAACTACAGTCTGAGTATTTTGTGCCTCGCCGGAATGCGGTAGATGCTATTATGGCAATAGAAAAAATGGGCGACCAGATCTTTCCGCAACTGCTGATTTCCGAAATCCGCACTATTGCGGCAGATAGTTTTTGGATGAGTCCTTGTTATCAGCAGGATTCGGTAGCTATTCATTTCACCTGGAAGCAAAACTGGGCCGAGGTGCAAAAGCTGCTGCCCAAGATCGAGGCCGAACTTTCGCCCTACGGCGTTCGTCCCCACTGGGGTAAATTGTTCACCCTTGATGCAAAAGTTTTGCAGTCCCTCTACGAAAAGCTAGCGGATTTTTTACAGTTGACGAAAACTTATGATCCCCAGGGCAAACTGCGGAATGCCTATTTGAACGATACTATTTACGCTGCGTGAGTTTCCTCCGAATTAAGGCAACTCCTCCAATACTATATCTTTATAATAAACTTGGGCTTTACCATCGCCGTGAATTTGTAGGCCGATGTAGCCCGATTGAGGAATATCTTTGTCGGGTTCAGTATAGTCTACGGTACGCTCACCATTCAGGAATAGTTGGATATGACCGTCTTGAGCGCGAATTTCGTAGTCATTCCACTCATTGGGTTTGAGTAACTTATCTACTAATGTGGAGTCAGGGGCGGCTAGCGTTTTGCGGCGGCGTGATTCATCGTAGAGACTCGCCCAATAATCTTTTCCCAAGTCGGCTTGGTAGCCAATCATTTCATAGGGTGGGTCATCCAGTCGCTGGCTGTGAAACTGTATACCTGCATTAATGAACCCCTCATCACCCAGAAGTTTAAACTTTAGCCGGAGCACAAAGTCTGCGTAGGGCTG
This sequence comes from uncultured Flammeovirgaceae bacterium, assembly GCA_937883755.1. GTDB lineage: Bacteria > Bacteroidota > Bacteroidia > Cytophagales > Cyclobacteriaceae > Tunicatimonas. The sequence continues at coordinate 296,278 of CAKZYA010000057.1, forward strand.
AGTGGTTACCAGAAAGTCGTTGTGAGGCACAGTTTCGGTAAGCGAGCCACCAACTAGAGCTTCATCTTCAATTCGCCAGGTGTGGGTGGTATCACCTTCCCAACCACGGAAGCTCTTACCATCAAAAATCTTTTTAGCTAATTGGGAATAGGATGGGTTGGCTGTGGTGATTAAAACTAAAACACCGAGCAGGAAGTAGATATATTTCATAGAGGAAAAATAAGAGTTTCTCGCTAAAATACAATCACTCCTCTCCATGCCCCTGCTTCCCACTCGGCGAGTGGTTAGTCTAGCCGGGATTACTGTCCTTGCCCGAGTGAGTAGCCTCTTACCCCATCAAACTCGTACAGGTTTTCAGTTTTAATTACGTCTACATCCTCCTGTAGAGCATTTGATAAAAGCTCGGGAATAGAATGCTTAGCCGCTGGATGTCCGTTCTCCACCTCGTAACGGCAACGCCAATGGTCGGTGCAGAAGGTCTCCTCAAAACCTTCAGGCCACACTTTCACTCCCCGGTTGGTAATCATAGTCAGCTTAATATCGCTGTTGAGCTTTGTTAGCTTTTCGGCTAGCTCATCCGGATTACTTCCTTTCCAGTCTACGAAGACATCTACACCCTTCAGCATTTTATTGGCCTGCTTTTTCCGCTGGTAGGTAGGAATGGTTAGCTTCACATCTTTAGCATATTCGGCAGCGGGTAGCATCTGCGGCTTTTTACCTAGCCGCTCAATTACCGCTTCGGCAAATTCGGAAGTGCTTACCTGCTTCTTGCTGATTCCCTCCTTGTAAATATCTGGGGTGTGGATACCTTCCTCAATGGTGCATGACCAAGCATTTTTTACCAGCTCAGCAACATCCTGCTGACCAATATGATTGAGCATCATGACTGAAGCCCGTAGTAAGCCCGAAGGATTGGCAATGTTTTGTCCAGCAATGGTAGGAGCCGATCCATGAATCGCCTCAAACATAGCGCAGCTTTCTCCAATGTTGGACGACCCCGCTAAACCAACTGAACCAGAGATTTGGGCGGTAATATCAGAAACTACATCACCGTAGAGGTTGGGTAGTACTACCACGTCGAAGTCTTCGGGGGTATCCGCCAGACGAGCTGCACCAATATCAATAATCCAGTTATCCGACTGAATGTCTGGGTATTCCTGAGCAATCTCCTTGAATACCTGATGGAACAAGCCGTCGGTATGCTTCATGATATTATCTTTGGTGAAGCAACTCACTTTACTTCTCTTGTAGAGACGAGCGTACTCAAAGGCATAGCGGACAATTTTCTCGCATCCGGGACGGGTAATCAGTTTGAGACACTGCACCACTTCGTCGGTTTGCTGATGTTCAATTCCCGCGTACAAATCCTCTTCGTTTTCTCGGATAATCACCACATCCATCTTAGGGTGCTTAGTATTTACATACGGGTAGAAGCTTTTGCAGGGTCGGACATTGGCGTACAACCCCAGTGCCTTTCGCATGGTTACATTCAAGCTCTTGTAGCCCCCGCCCTGGGGAGTAGTAATTGGGGCTTTCAGGAATACTTTATTTCTTCGGATGCTATCCCAGGCCGCCTTATCAATACCGCTAGTGTTTCCACTTAAATATACTTTTTCACCAATCTCAATCTCTTCCCATTCTATTCGGGCGTTAGCTGCTTTCAGAATAGCTAACGTAGCGTTCATGATTTCGGGACCGATTCCGTCTCCTTTGGCAACTGTGATTTTTTGCATAATGGTACTTTATTTTTTTGTTCAATTGCAAAGTAAATACAAATTTTTCATATATTTTTATTTATGTTTTCTATGTAATAGATAAAAATTATTTATGAATTATACATTACATCAACTTCAGGTATTTCTAGAGGTAGTTCGGCAAAAGAGCATTACTAAGGCCGCTCGTAAGATGCATATGACCCAACCAGCGCTGTCTATTCAGCTAAAAAACTTCCAAACTCAGTTTGATATTCCGCTTACTGAGATAGTTGGAAAAAAGCTATACGTTACTGATTTTGGTCATTCTATTGCTGAGTTGGCCGAAAATGTATTACGAGAGGCTGACGCTATTAAATACAAAACCAAAGAGTACAAAGGGCTATTTACCGGGCAGTTAAAGATCGCATCGGCTTCCACCGGAAAATACGTAATTCCTTACTTTCTAAGTGGATTTCTGCGAGAGCATAGCGGGGTCGACCTGGTGCTGGACGTAACCAATAAAACCCAGGTGGTAAGTAGCCTGAAAAAAAATGAGATTGATTTTGCAGTAGTTTCAGTAGTGCCCGATGATATCAACGTTGAAGAGGAAGCATTACTTGAGAATCGATTATATCTGGTAGGGAATACTGCCCACTTTGACCAAGATCGCCCACTAATATTTCGGGAAACTGGCTCCGCAACCCGTCTGGCAATGGATCGATATTTGGGCGGAGGAAAAAGACGTAAAAGGATTGAGCTAACCTCTAACGAAGCCATTAAGCAGGCAGTTATTGCGGGCTTAGGTTACTCTATTATTCCGCTGATTGGCATTAAGAATGAGCTGTCAAGGAAAGAACTTCACATTATTCCGAAAAAATCATTACCCATAACCACTACTTGGCGATTAGTCTGGTTGAAGAACAAAAAGTTATCACCCGTTGCGCAGGCGTACTTAGCCTACGTGCAGAGCAATAAAAGCCAGATTGTGCAGGACAGCTTTGCCTGGTATCTGAGTTTTGATGAGTAGCCTATCCTCAATATTGAGATATATTTCAAAGTAAACTTAAAAGGATTGAAGCAGGGTTTATAACAACTCTACTTCGCCTGTGCTAATCTTGTAGTAGGCTGGTACAACCTTCACCCCACCACTTTTTATCTCACGAGTCAAGATAGGCTGAGCTTCCTTCAATTGCTCGGCTACCATTTGGGCATTATTTCGAATAGAGTTAGTAAGCAGGTCACCTTCCATTTGTTTGGCTAAGTACACAGCAGGTTTTATAGCCTGAATAATGGCGCCGATATGGCCTTCATTTTCATCAATCTCGAGGCTAGCTCCTACTGCACCACATTTTTCGTGCCCCATTACTACTATCAGCTTAGTGCCGAGATGAGCGATCGCGTACTCAATACTGCCAATAACCTTCTCCCGAGCTACGTTTCCAGCTACCCGGATGACGAACAAGTCTCCCAATCCCTGATCGAAGATAATCTCGGGAGCAACCCGGGAATCAGAACAGGTAAGAATCACGGCAAACGGATGCTGACCTTCAGTGAGCGAGTAGCGCCATTGCCGATCTTCGTGGGGGTGTTTTTGATGCTCTTCCATGAAGCGACGATTACCATCCATGAGTTCTTTCAGGGCATCATCGGCAGATATAACGGTAGTTGACATAGTAGTTGGATTAAGTAAATGGTAGCTAATAAACCGTTTCCAAAATAGATACTTGCCCTGCCGATTGCAAATCGCACCAGCATAATTTTATTAAACGTTAAAGCGTAGTTAACGAATAATAAGATCTGTGTTCTCTACTTATTCTAATCCAAAAACAATAGGTGAGCCAGGATAAAACGCTTGCCAAGCAAAGTAGTAACCGATATAGGATACAACTGGGGTGAGATGATTACCTGTATCCGGACCACTTATAGCATAACCAAACGCATCATATTCATTACCAGCTTCATCACGCATAATGATGGGGAGAGCATTATCTACTGCTTCTAAGGTTTTTCCGTCTGTTTCATAGGCCACTATGAAGTTCTGCTCTTGACTACCTATAACCACTAGTGATTTTCCGGCAAAAGAATCCACAACCAGACGGGGTGTACCGTTGAAAAGTTCAACAGGGTATATTTTAGCTTGTCGACCTACAATTATACCTAGTACTCGGTCCTTAGCGGGTAAGCGGTCGTCCTCATTATCAACTGGGAAAATAATGTTAGCATTGTTGGTACGGTAGTCACCGTAAGGATAACGCTGATAGTTACGGCTAAAGCCGGTATTGGTCGATATAACCTTCGTATTGGGATACATTTGTTGCCAAGTAGCCCAGGTGGTTTCTACTACGGGCAATGTAACCACTTTTTCACCTTGCAGTTCACCATTTACACAATCTAAGCGCATCTGCGACCAGTTACTATCCGTAGCCCGGTCGTAAGGAATCAGGTTAGTATTGTATAACAGACCGGATACTCCAAAAGTGGTCTCTTCATTATTAATTACCCGGCTCCAGCCAATCCCGGTTCCGGTAAGCGGGCAGTATGTGATAGCCACGGCATCACTACCTACCTTATCGTTAATGATTTCGTGCCAGTCCAGAATTTTATGCGGATAAGCTACTGCTTCGCCATCTGATACATAGCCAACTACTAAGTCTTGAGGCTCAAGATACGACGCTTGGGCGGGTTGAATCCGTTCGGGATTCTCTAAGGCGGGGATACCATCTTTACCAGGTCCACCGTCAAATACTTGTGCCTGGGGAATAAGCCAATCTCGATTAGCATTATTACCTGAGTTAGCCCCTGGCCCCGGAGTTTGAGGGGTAGGTGAAGGGGAGCCACTATCCTGGCAGGCAGCCAGAGTTACGAAAAGAGCGATCGAGAGATATAGTGGTTTCATGCAGTTAATATTTAGCATAATGACTTATTCTTCAAATAAAGGAGTGATTTCTGGTGAAAATTGTTTAGTCCGGTTGAGCTGAAAAAGTATCCCTACATTAACCCGATAGGTAGGAGCCAGCTGAGTACCATCCACTTGAGCGTAAACGGGAACATCTACCCGAGACTGTAACGATAAGTCGGGGGTAAGTTGAAACCCTAAAGATGGTGCAGCAAACAAGAATGTTCCGCCGGAATTAGGTACGAATTCGCCATTGGTACGGTCGCGCCCAGCGTGCCGCAAGCGAAATGTTACGCCAGGGTTCAGCAGTAACCTGCCTAGCAGTACCTGATCGCTCAGGCTAGCCATAACCTGTCCTTCATCACCAAATTCGTAGACCTGACTTCCCAAATAGTTATTGTTTTTTCCAGTAAGTCGGGCAATGATCCGCGAAGAAAAACTAAGGGAAGGACGCCAATTAATTTGGTGGGAAAACTGGGTCCACAGCACTCCATCCCAAGCACCGCTGCCCGGTTGTAGGTCAGCGATGAGCGCAATCCCTCGGTCATCGGTAAGATCAGAAGCTCCTAGCGGAACTTTAGGGCCAGCAGCAACCCACCATTCGCCTTTTCCTTCATTCAGGGTCGCCGCTTTAAATTTTACTAAAATTGTAGCGTCGCCGATGCCCTGAGTAAATGTGAAGTTCTCCGAAAACCCGATCTGTTGGATAGTACGTTCTTGCCTCACATAAGAAAAAAAGGCATCCAATGCCCAGCGGGAGCTAATGGCATACCCCATCTGAAATAACCACGATCGAGTTAGTCGTTCTCGAGTGTCGTCATCCAATGTGTTGTTTGCGTCTTTAAGAGTGCGGAGCACATTTACATCGTAGCTCAGCATCCATTGCCATGATCCAGCATCACTAGCGGGTAACCCTACATTTCCTGACATAGGTACTCCTCCTGAGCAACATTGTGCCCAAGCAGTATGTGCCGTACAAACTAAACTGACAATGGCTAGTATGTACTTTTTCATAAGTCGCAAAAGAGTATCTACAAAGTATACCTAGTTTTTAGAGAAAAGGTATGTCCTCGAGTTGACATATCTGCAGAATACGTTGACTAACACTCAAGATATAACAGTTAGGGTAGAATATTACCCATCGTGGTTGAAAATTCCTCAGATTCTAGAATACTACGTAATAAAGATCAAACTTTGACAAAATCAGTAGAAAAGACTAAAAATATTACATGAAGCAATATTTTAAATTGTAATTAAGACTTTTTTTAAAAAATTGTTTTATAATTGAAACAAATTACAGCAGATTCAGTAAGCAAATATTAAATAAGCATATAATATTGCATAGAAATTGTGGGGACTACTAAAAGATACGGAGAACATAAATGAAAGCAATTATCATTTTGTTCAATTACTACTTAGAATAATATTATGTTGATAGTGTGTTAAAAACTACTAAACTTCTTCTAAAATTATTTAGAAATTTATAATCCTTATCATATTTTTTACGTTAATTACCAAAAGTTTACCAGAAACAGCATTGATTAATCGTTATGGAAGCACAAAAAAGCGTAGTAGATTCCCTAAATGACCTGTTAAAGGAAAACTGCGATGCCAAGCGCGGTTACAGGAAGGCTGCTGAACAGCTAGATGATCCTTCACTTAAAGGCTTGTTCATGAATTTATCTGAGCAGCGCGATAATTTCAAGAAAATTATTCGGGAAGAAATTTTAAGTCTCGGTGGTACTCCTCAGGCTTTTCGGCAGGTAGATGGGCCTATTCAAGATGCATTTACCCAGCCTCACCTACTGTTGGTACTCAATACTATTGAAAAAACCCTGAGTGGTTGCCTACGGCTAGAAGTAAACGCCCTACAGGAACTTAAAAAGAAATTAGCTCAGTACGAAGTGAAAGAGTCTACTCACCAAGTATTGACCGGGCAGCTAGAAAATATTCGCCTGACATTGCTCGATCTAAGGGCACTGGCAACAGAAAGTGAAGCAACGCTGAATTTCTGATATTGTATGAGCCGATCTTTTTAGGTCGGCTTTTTTTATGTAGTAAACCCCCGCTGCCAAAGCACAATGCTTGGCCATTGCTGAATAATTGTGGGAATATCCCAGGCAATAAAGCTGGATGAACCATCCCGATTATGGTTGACAGGTATGATCAACTTTCCACTCTTCCAGTGGCTACGTCCGGTAACATCCTCATCAATAATGGCTTCCCCGGAATCTAATTTTTGCCAAAGCAAATCCAACTGTAGTAACGCTATTTTCTGGAATGTTGCACCTTCAAGCTGCTCGAGTACTTTGGTATCTTTATCGAGTATGCCGTAGAGAAGATAATCTGCTTTGATTTTATAAAACTCTGAATAACGCCGAGCTGAGTGCTGATGCCGATCGCGCCTATACCGAAAGGTGACGTCTTGATAATTGGCGTACCGAGCAATTCTAAATCGCTCCTGAATGGTTACTAAACGTCCGTCGGGTTGGCTGAACACCCGGTCAATGCCATGCTGAATATCTAGTTCTTCTTTCTCAGAATGGCTTAACCGAACAGGCTCCCAACCTAGCGATTGATAAACATCGGGAAGGGCAATTTGCCGATGGACAAAATCCGTAAAAGTCCGATCTTGATGGTACGATGTTCCTTGAGACTTCATAGCCTCTCAAGAAACCATTTAGCCCATTTATTTGCTGGTGAATTGCCTTGAGAAGCTTACGATGTAAATAATCGTTTTATTTTGTCGGGGGCATATTGTACCTCAGCTTTAGAAAATTTAGCCTTTATTAGCTTGTAGTCGTCTTCTCGAAATACGTAAACTATTAGCACCTTAGCTTGAGACAATACTTTTTTTAATGATTTCCAACTAGAAGGCTCCTCAAAGCAAACGACCATTACTTGTTGCGAATTACGGTAGGCCTGATAGTGCAACGTGACATTGATTGGCTCAAAAGTCTGCTCCCGAAGACAAAGCAAATGAGCACAAGCTTGCCGAATGCGTGTATCTTGGGGAGGAATAAACTGCGTTTGAAAGTACTTAAACGAAGCCTGCATTCCAGCAATAGTGACCGGCTTCTTTTTGATTCCTTCTAAGCGTAGTGTATTATCTTTTAGCGACTGCTTTAGTTCATCATAAGCATTGCTATACTGCTCGTCAAGGGCTGTGATTTCTTGTAAGTAAGTGCCTGCTTTCTTAAGCGTATTCACAGTGAGCTTACGTTCGTACAGCACTTCCTTACGCGGGGCATCTACAGTGTATCCTTCGCTGACCTTTTGCAAACGAGGGTGCAGCACATTACGGCACAGATCGTTCTCATTATTATTACAGAGAATACATTGTCGGCTTCCCCCATCTTCTTGGTTTAGCTCCAGAATAGCTTGCCCGGTAGTGCCCGACCCCGCAAAGAAGTCTAGGAACACCCCTTCCGGCTTATCAATGAGTCCCAAAATATATTTGAGCAGTACGGTAGGTTTAGGATACTTGATCGGGCTTCCCGATCCGAAGAGTTGTTTCAACTCTTTGGTGCCGTGACTAGTAAGTACGTTGTTAATAATTGATGAAGCGGGCTTATGCTCACTTTTTAGTTCTGATAAATATTTCTTCAGCACAAACCGTTTTCCTTTCTCCTTCGGAAAAACCAGTTTACCCGACTTTGCCCACTCTTTTACTCGCCGTTTAGCAAAAGCCCAGTAGCGTCCATCAGGCGGGTAGTATACCTCACCCGTATGCGGATTTTTAATCGGAAAGCGATCTTTTTCCGTTCCCGAGGCAGCCGAAGGATTGTCCGGCATCCAGGGACCATTCGGGTCATTATCCCGATTAATGTACTTGCTAAAGTCTTTAGGCACTCCCTTTAGTTGAAAGTGCTGCCGATCCTTGGCGTAAATCAGAATGTATTCGTGATCAGTAGCAAACCTATTAGCTGCGTCGTTAGGAGTAGTACGATTTACCCAGACGAAGTTGCCAATAAAATTGTCGGAGCCAAACAGGCCGTCACACAATAGCTTGAGGTGTGCCATTTCCCGATCATCAATCGAGATCAGTAGTACTCCGTCATCCGTGAGCAGTTCCTGTGCTAAGCGCAACCGATGATACATGAAATTCAGCCACTTACTGTGCCGACTTGCTGATGATTTGTCTTTACGGTTGTCGTGATAGGTTAAATGCGGATTCCCCGTGTTGTAGGGTGGATCAATGTAGATGACATCTACCCGCCGGGCGTGGGTAATGGTTAGTGCCGAAAGCGTATGGTAATTATCTCCTTCGATAATGTAGTGAACTAGAGAATCATCGTTCCCTTCAATATCCAGCGAAGGCACTGATTTTAGGGCGGGAAACATCTGCTCGATCATTTCCACTACGGTTTCCGGTTGAGCACTCTCTTCCCATACCAAACCAAATCGCTCGTTAGGCGGAACGATTAGCGCATCAAATAAAATCTTGAGTTGATCCAAAAGAAAATCAGGCTACGTTCAATCGGCTCAAATTACACTTTCTTACTTAGAATGAAAAAGGCGATTCTTAGTGTACCGTGTTTAGATGCTAAAGTGTCCGGACAGTTATCGCACAATAGTTAGGGTACTTATGTGTATTTTCTGAAGTGTGCGTATCTATATGTTCTTTTATGAACACGCAGGCGTTCCGATAAAGCAATTTTAAGTATTGGAAATTATAATAAACAATATAAAACAATAATAAACAGTAAAATAATTGTTTTTGATAAATAGGGTCAGCATTTTTGGGTATCACTATAACTCTTTCACCTATGACTAACCCCTTCGCACCTGCTTTTGAAGTTTTTCAAAATCAAAATACCTATTTTCAGCGTCTTAATGACCAGCCGCAGTATCGCCGAATGATACTTAGTCAAGTACTGACTATCCTGGTATTTACCTTTTGCTACGGATCGGTCATGGGCAGTTACCACAGCTTTCTTCAGTCCCTATCTTCCGGAATTAAACTTTTCCTGCTATTCGGGCTAGCCCTTCTGATCTGTTTCCCCTCGTTCTATATTGTGCAATTGATTCTAGGCTCTAAAATTCGGATAGGTCATATGCTGACTATTATCCTGAGCGGGTTTGTCTTCATCTCCGCCATTATGCTGGCGTTTGCCCCTATCGTTGTCTTCTTTCAACTTACGGGCGATAATTACGCTTTTTTGCAACTACTTCACGTAGCGGTCTTTGTGTTTGCGGGCATTTTTGGAATGCGGTTGGTGGCAGAAGCCTTAAAACATGCTTGTGATCAGGCGAATGTTTACCCTAGAATTGGGGTTACAATATTCCGCATTTGGATCGTTATTTTCGCCTTCGTAGGTATTCAACTAGCCTGGAACATGCGCCCATTTTTAGGTAGCCCCTCACTAGCGTTTGAACTATTCCGAAATGAAACGCGGGGAAATTTTTATTCTACCTTGCTAAGAGCCACGGGCAACTTACTGGGTACTGACCAAATTAATCACCCGATTGAAATACAAAAAGCCCAAATACCGACCAGGACGAACGAAACACCTCAGGATACTGCCGTAATAAATGAGGAAATTTATGCTCCTAATGATACCATAGTATATCCTTAATACAAAAGCCATGCACGATATTATGACGTTAGAAGAGGTAGCTAATTACCTAAAGATGAAACCTCAAACAATTTACACCTGGGCTCAGAGTGGAAAAATTCCCGCTGCCAAAATTGGTAAAGAATGGCGTTTCCGTCGCTCTATCGTAGATGAATGGTTCAACGGCCACATTGATGAGAAATTTCAGGACATTGTAAAAAAGGCTGAAAAAAAGGACGATAATGTGCGTAATCTTCGAGCTGGATAAACTGATTGCTTATACCTAAAGTATGTGAACACAGAAACACCTTTTCATCACTCCTTCACAAACGGAATATAGTAGGTCTCGTGGTCGTCAGGTACCCCTGAGCTATAATCTCGCTTTTTCACGGTGAGTTGGTGCGGACCAGAGGGCAGTGATGCTACTGGAAGGTAGGTGAGTAACCCGGGTTGATTGTTTTCTGCCCGGCGGTAGAAGTAGAAGGTTGCAGGCTGATAGAGTGAGTCATCTACGTAGATTTGGTATACGTTGGCTAGACAGTTCAGAGCCGCTACCACATTCTCTTCGTTGTCCGAGGGAGAATTTGATTGCAAAGTATCAAGCGGACTAAAGCCAAACGTAACTTGCATACTGGTAGTAAAACCTGATTCACGAAAAGTCTCCACTTCGGGGCAGACCTGCTGAAGCGAATCATTTTCGCTCACCAGGTAGGGTAGAAAAAGCCGAAGATGGCTATGTTCTACGTATTCGGACGGGATAAGCGGCAACAGAGCCAAAGAAGAAGCCTCGAGTTTATCTTCGTAGTGGCGGTAGTGTAGCCTAAATGCACCGTCTTGATTAGGAATGAAAATCTCTTCGCTGTAGCTAAAGTTGGTAAAAAAGAAAAATATTGCCAGATAAGAAATAAGCACCGAGGCAATCACTCGCTTAGGTACGTTACTAATGAGCGTGTAGTAGATAGGTGTGTATAGCGGAGCCAACGTGAGTAAGCGAAAGAATCGGTACAGCGGAAAATACAGTTTAACAAAGGGCCGCCAGCGAATACGCTTAATCAGTCCGAGGGTAAGAAAGTCTATGAGAAAGACAGTAGCTAATCCGAAATAGACAGCGAACAAGGCAGGAATAACCACATCAACTACCTGATTCACCCAATAGGTATCCGACAAATCGGAAATAACAGTGTTGACCAAAATTATGGTGAGGATGACAGGCAATAGGGCAAAAAGAGCAGCGGTAATGAGAAAAACCAATAGAAATGAAAATGAAAATACGGAGCTAGTGATCTTATTAAGCCTATCAACGTAGGTTTCTACTTTGGGGGTTTTACGCTCTAGGTACTGCTGATAGCTCTCCTGATAAGAAGTCCGTGGCCAGTCTATTCCCTTCGGAAAAGCACTGATCAGACCGACAATTCCGATCCAGAAACCACGAAGAAAGAGGTAGATGATTAGGTTGACAATTAGGATACGGGAACCAAAAAGGCCAATGACCAAGGCAACGGAAAACAGTTGCTGAACGACACCGACGTTCATACTGGTCAATATAAGACGCCCTTGCTGCCAGAGAAGCTCTGGTATGGGAAGTAACAGTACTAGCACAAAGCCGGAGATGAGTAACTCCATCTCCCAGCTACGGTTTCGCAACTTCGCCAGCGTATCTTTAAAGGTAGAATCGTCCATAGAGTGCTGTCAATCTTCCGGTGCCAAAAAATACTAAAATTTGCGTTACTCAGCCGAGCAAACTTCACAATCTTCCTATATTCAACTATGAAAAATATTCAAGCTATCGTCTTTGATGCCTACGGAACCCTGTTCAATATTAACTCGCTGGATGAGCGACTAGCCCACTATTTTGGCGACCAAGCCGAGGAAATTAGTGCTACCTGGCGACGAAAGCAATTGGAGTACACCTGGCTACGAGCGTTGATGCAGCGTTACGTTCCTTTCTCGCAGGTTACGCAAGACGCACTGGCTTATGCTTGTCAACTAGCTAAGGTAAATCTTACTGATGAAATCTGCACAGATTTACTACAACGCTACGAAATATTAAAAGCATATCCAGAAGTACCAAGCGTTTTGCAACAGTTATCTCAATCGTACCGACTAGCTATTTTATCTAATGCTGACCCGACCTTCTTAGAACAGGCTGTACAGCATAATCAGCTAGGTAACTATCTAGAAACCATATTAAGTGCCGACACGCTCCAGACTTTTAAGACAATGCCGCAAGTGTACCAACTAGCGGTAGATGCGCTGCAATTGCCACCCGAACAAATCGCCTTTGTTACCTCTAACCCTTGGGATGTAGCCGGAGCTAAATCCTTCGGCCTCACCACCGTCTGGATTAACCGGGGTACTATCCCCGAGCAACTTGGATTCATGGCTGACTACGAAGTATCTAAGTTTGAGGGGTTGGTAGCAGTGATAGGTGCGTAGCCAACTATTCGCCAGTTCTTCTCGTAGATAATAGAGAATACACTACACTTTTATGAGCTTTCTGGGCAATTTACTTTGGATTATTTTAGGTGGTTTTATTATTGCCTTTGAGTACTTAGTATCTGGTATTTTGATGTGCCTGACGATCATCGGCATTCCCTTTGGGATACAATCTTTTAAACTGGCCGGAGCTAGCCTTTTCCCCTTTGGCAACGATGTGAAGGACGCCCCTAACCGGGGTTCAGGTATCTCTACCATTCTGAATGTGATCTGGATTCTGCTCGGCGGTATCTGGATTACCCTGACGCACCTAGTACTAGGCTTGGTACTCTGTATCACAATTATCGGAATACCCTTCGGCTTGCAGCACTTCAAGTTAATGAAGCTGAGCTTTACTCCCTTCGGCTATTCATTTGGTGACGTAACTCCGCCTCGCCAGTAATCTGCCACCATAGACAGTCTGGCTACGTCGTAAATGCAATTGTCTAGCTATATAATTACCTCGCCACATTATAAGCAAAGCAGACTTATAACTCGGACAACCTGCTGATATTTTCAGTGACCTTGCTAGGACATTTGATCTCTTCCTGAAACCGTCAGCACGCTTGTCTGAAGCTAGTACTCCTTCCTGATGTCGTCAGCACATTTGCTGGAACACTTGATTGCTTCCTGACACCGTCAGCAGCCTTGCTGTAGTATTGTACGGCAAGTCTTACTTTAAGGGCACGCGAGTTAATATTTACCCTAGCAATAAATTATCGTCTGTTACTTATAGACCTAAGGAATAGTCACTATTTTGGGGACGTATAGCGTGAATACAACGTACTGTAAAGCGGTAAGTGCTACTGTAGCGTATATACAATAGTTACGCATAATAGAACATGAGAGATTTTTCGATAGATAGTTTTTCTGAAAGAATACATTCTCCAAAAACAAAAGATTACTTTGAAGAAGTAATTAAGTCATACTACAGTGAAAGCTATAGATCTGCAGTAGTTATGTTATATTCTATTGCGATTGCCGATTTACTTTACAAATTGGAGGAATTAAAAGAAATTTTTAATGACTCCAGTGCAATTGAAATTTTAGATGATATTTCCGAATTACAAAGGAGGAATCCAAAATCTTCCGATTGGGAAAGGAAGTTGATAGAATTAACTAATCAAAAAACAAATCTTTTAGAACCCTCTGACTATTTAAACTTAAGCACTTTACAACAACATCGTCATCTTTGTGCTCATCCGGTATTAACTCAAAGTTTTGAATTATATCGTCCAAATAAAGAAACAACAAGAGCGCATATCCGCAATATAATAGAGGGTATTTTAGCAAAGCCAGCCTTCTTATCTCGAAAAGTGTTTGACGACTTATTGCAAGACCTATCCTCGGTGAAAGCATTAATAAATAATGTGCCTCAACTTGAGAAGCACCTCAATAATAAATATTTTGATAAGCTGAACTTATCAGTTACTGAAAAAATTTTCAAATCCTTATGGAAAGTCACTTTCAAACTGGAAAATCAACAAGCCGATCAAAATAGAAGAATTAACTTAGAAGCACTTTCAATTTTATTTAAAAGAAATTACAGTGATTTAATTACTACCATCTTGTCTGAGCAAGACTTTTACAGTGATATTAAGATATCGCTTCTATCCGATTTTATAGAATTTCTTAACAGATTTCCAGAGGTACACCGACAGCTAAATGAAAGTTTTAAAGTTCTTTCCTCTGACCTGATAAATAAAGATGCTGACTTAATAGCGTTTTCAACGTTCTGCTCAACCGAGATTGATGAGCATATTGAAAAAGTATATGATTTAGACCTGGGATGGAACAGTCCTTATGAAAAAACATATATTTCAACTTCAAGCATCTTGGCAATTTTTAACAGGTCAATTAATGAAGGTAAAAGGGATTTGGCATTTAAGTTTATAATTGAAATGTTTAGCAGAAGTGACCAATATGATACAGCAGATAGCCGATTTGATGCTTTAATTTTGCCTAATCTGAATAATTTCAATAATGAAGAATTGGAGTTGCTTGTATCAGCAATCAATGATAACTCTCAGATTTACGACCGAAGAAAAGCATCAAATTCCAATTACCAAATAAAACAGCGGATCAATCAAGTATATACAAATTTTGACTTTTCTAAGTATCCAAAATTTAAATAGGTACCTGACAATGAACGCACTAGCCAATCACAAAGGATATGCGAGCACGAGTCATTAAGCGAGTCATTAAGCAAGAAGGTCAAAATCCTCCTTTCTCATAGGATAAAAACCAATCACTCCAGAAATATCCCCAAATAATCTTGAAGTAAGGTATCGAAGAATAGGAATTTACCCTTCCGTATCGTATTTAGCAATACCTGTATCCGGCTTTTTACCTACTCGACCATGCTTACTCACACTCGATCGCTATTTCTGCTGAGTTGTATTTTATTTACAGTGGCCTGCCAGTCACCGGAATCGCCCCCGGCTGAGACTAGCCCGGTTGGTTCGGTATCGGCGGTTAGTAGCTCTTATTCTCCACCTACCTTTCAGGGTGATAACCGTAAGGAACAGTTGCAGTCTATTGCCCCGAGGTTAAAGGAACTGATGCAGCAGCATGCCGACGACCGACATATTTCCGGAGTGGCCTGGGGCGTTGTGGTGGATGATGAACTAGTGGTAGCCGATGCCTACGGATTGGCTAACCGGGAAGAAGACATTCCCGCTACAACTTCCTCCGTGTTTCGGATTGCCTCTATGACTAAAAGCTTTACGGCGATGGCTATACTAAAACTGCGGGACGAGGGAAAGCTATCGCTACACGATCCGGTCACCGAATACATCCCCGAAGCGAAAAACCTGGAGTACCTCACCTCCGATGCTCCGGTGATGGATATTGAAAATCTGCTCACCATGACTGCCGGCTTTCCCGAGGATAATCCTTGGGGCGATCGTCAACTGGATGAACCCGAACAAATGCTGCTGGATTTATTGCAGCAAGTCCCTGCTTTCAGCAATGTGCCTTCTTTCGAGTACGAGTACAGCAATACCGGGTACGCCATGCTAGGTCTGATCGTGCAGCGGGTATCCGGACAACCCTTTGGCGAGTATATCCGCGAAAGTATCTTCCAGCCGCTGGGCATGAATGATACCTACTGGGAAGTTGATCGGGTGCCCGACGACAAGCTGGTGATTGGCTATCGCTGGGAAAACGATGAGTATAAACTAGAGCCAATGTTGCACCACGGTATTTACGGAGCCATGGGCGGTTTACTCACTACCATTGAAGATTTCCGTAAATACGTTAGTTTTCATTTATCGGCCTGGCCTCCCCGCAGCGGAGAAGATGATGGCCCAGTGAAGCGAAGCACGCTACGAGAAATGCATATTCCTCAGTACGTGCGATTAATAGCGGATGCCACCGACTGGAACGGCGAAACCTGTCCGGCTACGGTAGGCTACGGTTATGGTCTCGGCATTTCGGAAAATTGCAAAGGTACAGTGCAGGTGTCGCACGGAGGTGCCCTCCCCGGTTTTGGCAGTAATTATAAGTTCTACCCCGAGCTAGGTATTGGCTTTATGGCCTTTGGCAACCGAACCTACACTGCCCCCTGGCCCTGGACGGAAATCCTGAAACTGGTATTCAACGAACTAGATCTTCAACCTCGGATGCTTCCGGTTTCTGAAACCCTAGCCGAACGGAAGGAAGACGTAGTGAAGTTGATTCAAGACTGGGACGAGCCAACCGAAGAGCAACTGCTAGCCGAAAATTTCTATCTCGATCGATCCAAAGCAAAAAGGAGGGAAGAGGCGATGAACTTGCTGGACAGTGCCGGAACCATTCAATCAGTAACCGAACTATCGCCGTTGAATCAATTACGAGGAAGTTTTAAGATGCAAGGAGAAAATGGCGACATCCGGATATTTTTCACCTTAAGCCCTGAACCCGATGCGCGCTTACAGGCATTATGGTTAGATTTTGAAGGAAATAGTGAGAACTAATTTCGCCGTTGAATCAACATAACTACAGTTTAAAAAATCTCTTCGTAGTTTAGGGAAAGGTTTGCTATTTGGGCGAAGCGATCCACCGTGGACGCGGCGGTCTGCCGGAGCGGTTTCAAACCTTTCTAGATTTTTGCGCCCCACGCCGGGTTTACTTTTTCATCGTCGTACATTCAAAGTTGAAGTGCAACAATTTTTTCATCCAACTTCTTTTGGATCACTTCTAGAGGCTCGTGTCATTTCACCTTTCCAGCAAGAAAACAAGTAAGGCTACACGGTGATGTAGAGTGATTATTTGGGCGGAGGAAAGCGTAAAACGACAGTACGGAATAAGTACTCCATTACACCGATATACAAATGCGCTTCTGAGCACAACCGTTCCGAGCGGGGACGGCACTAAGTATTTTTGTGAATCACCAAATACTCTTTGGCTTGGGGTGATCGTGTATCACAACGGAAGAAAAAAACGTAAATTTAGTAGGTCAGATTGCTGGTGCACATTTCACACGCCTAGCATATCTGTTCTATGCAAAACCAAAAGATAAAACTATGATAGAAAATTACTTGCAGAGTGTAAAGAAGCAGTTTGCCTACTATCGCTCCCTGGGTGATAAAACCTTCGCTCAGCTAAGCGAACCGGAGCTATTTTGGGAATACAGCGCGGATAATAACTCTGTCGCTATTATCGTCAATCACCTGTCGGGTAATATGCTCTCTCGCTGGACTGATTTTCTCACCACCGATGGCGAAAAAGAGTGGCGCCAGCGTGATGAAGAGTTTGAAGATCAGATTAAAACTCGAGAAGAGCTGCTAGATAAGTGGAACAAAGGCTGGGACTGCCTCTTTCAAGCGCTGGACTCGGTAAATATCGATAACTTTAATGAAGTAGTTTACATTCGTAATATGGGGCATACAGTGGTAGAAGCCATCAATCGGCAGTTAGCTCATTATGCTTATCATGTAGGGCAAATCACGTATTTGGGCAAAATGATTAAAGGAGAGCAATGGCAAAGCCTATCGGTGCCCAAGGGCGGCTCTAAGACCTACAACGCAACTAAGTTCGCTCAACCTAAGCGGCGAGCGCACTTCACCGATGAGTTTTTGAGAGATAGGGAATAGAACATATTATGGTTTAGTCTCTTTACCATTGGCTTTCTTGTTATGACTTGGGTAGTTAACCAATTTTCCTTTGGTAGTAATGTAAAGTATTAGCATTTCCCTCCGGTATTTTGCATTTTTACGGTTGCCTCTTCGGCGATCGACGCTCGGTGGCTGACTATCTGAACTATACTACATGAAAAAATTACCGCTACACACGCAAATTATTATTGGTCTGGTACTAGGACTACTGTTTGGTCTGGCCAGCATCCAGTTTGGCTGGGATCCCACCATCACAGCTAAGTACATCAAACCCTTCGGAACTATCTTTGTCAACTCCTTAAAGATGATTGCCGTACCACTGGTGCTAGCCTCACTGATTGTGGGAGTAGCTAACCTAGGCGATGTGTCCAAGCTATCCCGCATGGGCGGCAAAACGATCATTACTTACTTAGCGACCACTACAATTGCTATTACCATCGGGCTAATTCTAGTAAATATTGTTCAACCCGGCAAAAAGCTACCCGAATCTACCCGAGAAAACCTAATGACTCTATATAGTGGAGATGTAGAGAATAGACAGGGAGTAGCGCAAGATGTGCGAGATGCCGGACCGTTACAATCGCTGGTAGATATTGTACCTCAAAATGTATTTGAAGCATTTTCCGACAATGGGGCTATGTTGAAAGTAGTATTTGTCGCCTTAATTATTGGTGTTGCGCTATTACACGTGCCCCGCGATAAAGGGCAACCGGTTATCGCCTTTTTTGATGGGCTAAATGATGTAATTATCAAGATTGTAGAGTTTATTATGCTACTGGCACCTTACGGCGTATTTGCCCTGATTGCCGCCCTGATCGTGGAGATTGGAGGTGAAAATCCCAATGAAGCATTCACGCTACTCTATGCCCTGCTGTGGTACACCCTTACGGTCATTGCCGGGTTACTTATTATGGTAGCAGTCGTTTATCCAGCTATTTTTAAAATGTTCGTTAAGGTAAAATACAAGAAGTTCTTTCG